>JAWKHI010000001.1:0-508546 GCA_041394885.1 Bryobacteraceae bacterium
AAATCCTTGCGCAACACAGGCAAGCCGGACTGCGCGCGCGCCGATTCGAGGTCAGCCAATGAGCCTTGGAAGAATCGTTCATCGGTCAGCACCGAAAGACACGCCGCGCCGCCGCCGGCATAAATCCGCGCGATGCGGGCGGGATCGAAATCCGGCGCCAGCACGCCTTTGCTGGGCGATGCCTTCTTTACCTCCGCGATGATGGACGGGCGCTGCGCCGCGAGCGCGCCGTGAAAGTCACGCCGGCTGCCGCGTCCAGCCTCCGCCCGAACCGCGAGGCGATCCAACCCGGGCGCACGCTCGGCCATTTCGGCGCGCTTGTGCTCTACAATCCGGTTCAATACGTCAGGGACGGCTTGGATCATCGCGGGAATCTTTCATCGTATCATTAGGGGACCATCGCCATGCCTATTTCGCAGACATCCGCAACCTCGATTTCCCGCCGTAATTTGCTCGCCGCGCCGGCGTTTCTCCAGCGCGTCAACCAGCCGCCGAACATCATCTGGCTCACGGGCGAAGACATGGGCAATCAGTTGGGCTGCTACGGGTTTCCCCAGGTACGCACGCCCAATATTGACCGGCTCGCCGGCGAAGGCGTCCGATTCAACAATGCTTTCACTACGGCGCCGGTTTGCTCGGCCAGCCGCTCCGCGTTCATGACCGGCGTGTTTCAGATCACCTCCGGCGCGCATCACCATCGCAGCCATCGCAAGGACGGCTACAAACTGCCCTCCGGCATACGCCTCATGACGGATCGTCTCCGCGAAAAGGGATACTTCACCTGCAACGTGCTGGAGGTGGCTCCTGGCGTCGGCGGCAAAGGCAAAACGGACTTCAATTGGGACGTCCGCAAACCGTTCGACGGTACGCACTGGAACCAGCGCGCCGCCGGACAGCCCTTCTTCGCCCACATCAACTATCAGGCCCCTCACAAAGGCCCTCAATTCCCCCGCGCCCGCAAGCTCATGAAGCCGCTTGTGGATCCTGCCAAGATCGAACTGCCCCCCTACTGGCCGGACCACCCCGTGGTGCGGGACGAGTATGCGAACTTCCTCGACGCCGTCAATCTCCTGGACCAGGACATCGGCGTCACCCTCGACGCTCTCGAGAAGGATGGGCTGCTCGACAACACCATCATCGCCTTCTTCGGCGACAATGGACGCTGCCTGATTCGCGGCAAGCAATGGCTCTACGATGCCGGAATCCACGTGCCGCTGGTGGTCCGTTGGCCCGGGAGCGACATCAAGCCCGGATCGGTGCGTGACGATCTGGCGATGGCCATCGACCTCACGGCCTCCACGCTCGAGATGGCCGGCGTTCGGATTCCCGAAGGCGATCGCATGGACGGCCAACCCCTGTTCGGCCCCAGTCACCGTGATCGCGCGCAGATCTTTGCCGCCAGGGACCGCTGCGATATGACCGTCGATCGCATCCGCTGCGTGCGCACTCACAAGTGGAAATACATCCGCAACTACATGCCCGATCGCCCCTATACCCAGCACAACGAATACATTGAAACCAGCTATCCCACGCTCGGCGTCATGAAGGAGCTCTACGCCAGTGGCAAGCTGAATGCAACGCAATCGTTGTTCATGGCGTCACGAAAACCAGAGGAAGAGTTGTACGACCTGACCAAGGATCCGCATGAAGTAAACAATCTCGCCGGCGTTGCCGCCGTGCAGGGCGAGAAGCACAAACTGGCTGCGCACCTGGACCGGTGGCTGGCAGCCGCCGACGATCAGGGCCGCTTCCCCGAAAAGCCCGAAGCGGCTCGGCTTTAGGGGGACTCGGGTTGCTGCGAGCGCTTGCAATCCTGTTGGCGTGCGCGGCCGTGCTGCCGGCCGATAGCCTGATCCCTCCCCTCGATTCCAAACAGGCCGAGGTAACGCGAAGGGCCATCGCCGAATTCAAAGCCAACATTCGCGGCCCCTACCTACGCATCCGCTGGTATTGCAAGGATGGCTCCATCCTGCCCCCGCAAGACAATCCCTGCAAGGATAAAGGCGGCGGTGTGCAGCACGCCGAGATGGGTCCGGCCGCCCGCCAACTCGCAGCCTGGAACATACACGCGGGGACGATTCTCACGGGCTTGCCCTACGAAGAACTGCTCGACGCCGGTCACTACCATCACCGGCTGAAGGAACTCGTCCTCGAGCAGTATCTCATCGAAGTGGACCAGGGCTGGATCTATCGCAAAGCTGTCAGCTACCGGGGCGCGCGCCAAATCGAAGACGAGGAGCAAGCCGGCCGCGATTTTCTCACCCGGCTGCTCGCGGACCCGCAATGGACCGCGAGAAACTATCACCTCGCCACGCAGCTTGTGCGTGTTTTGCCGCATGGTGTGGCTGATTCGACAATCCAAAAGGCGAGGGCCTTGGCTGCCGTGGCTGCCGAACAGGACCCCCGATTTCAAAACCTGCGCGCCAAGATTCACTCCCATCCGGGCGTGGAAGACCTCGCCGCGGTCCAGGCTTTCATCAAGGATAAGTCGCCACCGGCGGATGCGGTACAGACGCTGCAGTCCCTCGCCGCGCTTCTCCGCACCCAGCAGGACCCGGCCCGTTGGATCCCCAGGCTGCAAGCCATCGCCCGCCAGTTGAAGGCTACGCCTTTTCCCGGCCTCATCGCGGAACTCGAAACCGCGTTTCGCGAAGGAGGCCGCGAAACCGCCCTCACGCGAGCAGCGGACCTCACAATCGCCATCCGAGACACCGTCACGACGGCGAACAACGGGCGACGCAACCTGCTTCTGCTGGACCTCAACAGTATGATTCAGGAGAAGGCATTCGAGATGCGCCGGCCGCCCTCGGTGACTTCGCGCCGTGCCATGCTCGCGCATTGGTTCGAGCACGTCCGTCTCGCCGCCGGAGCCGGCCTGCTGTCCCCGCGCCAATTGGACGCCATCGAGAAGGAAATCGCGGCCTTGACGGCGAACAAAGAAATGGACGCCGCGGCCTATCGCCGCTCACTGCGCTACCTCAATCGAGCGGTGGAGTGGTGCCGTGCAACCGTCCAGCGCGATTTTGGACCGGTGGCCGCGCACTACCTCCCCGCGGAGCCCGCAGCGGCCGGGTTCACCGACAGTCTGGTTCGTGGCTCCGCCGCGCTTCCCCTCGCCAATCTGATCGAAGTGCTCGCCACCGACGCGGACCGCCAATCCGGACTCCGCCATTCCTTGTTCGGACAAGAGGCCTCTGCCGGTGTCGCGGGCCTCAATCCGGGCATCGCCACCGGGCGCTTCGGCATCCTCCGCGAGGGCGAGGAGTCCGCCAACGTGGACCCCCGCAGCATCTACGTCATCCCGCAAACCGCGTCGGACTTGAAGCCGATGGCCGGCATCCTCACGCTCGACAGCGGCAACATGCTGTCGCACGCGCAACTCCTCGCGGCCAATTTGGGCATTCCCAACGCGACCATCCCATCCACGCTGCTCCCGGATCTCGAGGCCATGGCAGGCAAGGAGGTCTTCTACGCCGTCACGCCCAAAGGCGTCGTGGTGCTAAAGGAAAAGGACGCGCTCACTGCCGCCGAGCGAAAGCTATGGGCCGCGCAACCCGCCGCGGCGCGTAAACGCATCCAACTCGACACCTCCCGCCTGCGCCTCGATGACCGCCAGTTGCGTTCTCTGTCGAACGTGTCGGCGGCAGACTCCGGCGTGGTCTGCGGACCCAAAGCCGCTAACCTTGGCCAGCTTGCCGGATACTTTCCGGATAAAGTGGCCGCCGGTTTGGTTGTGCCTTTCGGCATCTTTCATCAGCACATCGATCGCGACCTCGACGGAAGCGGCCGGACCCTGCAAGCGCAGATCACCGAAATGGTTGGCGAGGCCGAGAAGATGCGGGAGCGCAACGCGGAACCCGCCGAAATCAACGCCTACGTCTACCCGCGGTTGGCGCACTTCCGCAAGGTGATTGAGGCCATGCCGTTGCTGCCGGCGTTCGAAAAGGAAATCACCGCGCGCATGGACGCGATGTTCGGTCCCGATGGGTCCTATGGCGTGTTCGTCCGCAGCGACACCAATGCGGAGGATCTCCCCGAATTTACCGGGGCCGGCCTCAACCTCACGCTCGCCAACCAGGTGGGCGCGAAAACGATTCTCCGGGCCTTGCGCGCGGTTTGGGCGTCCCCGTTCACCGAGCGCGCGCACGATTGGCGCAGCCGCGCTCTCATCGGCACCGACAAAGTCTATCCTTCCGTGATCGTGATGCGGGCCGTGCCCAGCGACAAATCCGGCGTCATTGCCACCGCGGATCTCGAGACCGGCGATCCGGAGACCATTACCGTGAACCTCAGCGAAGGTGTCAGCGCGGTGGTGGACGGCGGGGTGGCCGAGTCCATTCTCATTTCCCCTGACGGAGGTGTCCGGCTGCTGCAGCAATGCAGGGCGACGTATCGCAAGACGCTCGGCGCCAAGGGTGGTTTCCTCAACCTCCCGCCCCTCGGGGGTGACACATTGCTCGATTCCGCCGAGATCGCCCAGCTCCGGGCGATGGTGGCCGACGTGAAGCGCAAGTATCCGCCGGCGCGCGCAGCCAACGGTGCGGTGCTCCCGTGGGACATAGAATTCGGCTTTGAAAAGGGCGCCCTGCGCCTGTTTCAAATCCGCCCGCTCGTCCGCTTTCAGGAACTGGCCACGCTCGCCGCCTTGGCGTCGCTCGAATCGCCAAACGCGAGCGTCCGCGTGAGTCTGGATGCCACACCATGACCAAAGCCATCGCCCTCGCTGCCCTGATCCCAGTCGCGGCCCTCTCCTATCCCCTCGACGGGGCCGCCAAGACCGGCATTCGCCGCCTCGTTGGATACAAGGAAAAAATCAAGCTGCCGCCCGGCGCCTTACTCACCAGCGACCGCGTCAAGCTCCACCTCGCGGCATTTCCATCCTTCGATATCGCCGCGGAGACGCCGCGCGATCCGCGCCTCCAGAAGGGCCTGGAGGCCATCTTCGCCAAACGCGACCGCTCCTACAGCCTCGCCCTGCTCGACATCACCGATCCTGCCCATCCCCGATACGCGGCGCTGCGGGAAGACGTGAAGCGCATCCCGGGCAGCGTCGGCAAGCTGTTCGTCGCCACAGGGTTTTTCGCCGCGTTGGCTCGCGCGCACTCGCCTGTCACCGAGCGCGAAGCGTTTCTCCGGGATACCGTCATCGAAGCCAGTGACTTCGTTCATGTCGACGGCAAGACCGTCCCTTTCTACGATCCGGCCAAGAAGACACTGATCAACCGCCGTCTCCAGACCGGTGACCGGTTCAACCTTTACGAATGGCTCGATCACATGCTGAGCCAAAGCTCAAACGCCGCCGCCGCCGAAACATGGAAGCAGACCATGCTGCTTGACCGGTTTCCGAAGCAATACCCGCTTCCGAAGGCGGAAATCGATCGCTACTTCCAGGAGACGCCAAAGACGGAACTGGCCGCACAGTCGCTATCGGTGAATGAAGACGCCTTGCGCGCCGCGGGCCTCAATACGGATAACCTCCGCATCGGGACGTTCTTCACTCGCAATGGGGGCCGCGCCGTGCCCGGAACGGCCAGCTACGCCTCGCCTGGGGAACTGCTGCGATGGCTGGTAAAGCTCGAACAGGGTAAGATCGTGGACCCGTGGTCCAGCCTGGAAATCAAGAAGCTGCTCTACTTCTCGCGGCCACGGTATCGATACTCGTCGTCGCCGGCGCTCTCCGAGGCCGCCGTTTACTTCAAATCGGGATCGCTGTTCGAGTGCGCGCCGGAACCCGGCTTCCAGTGCGGACAGTATCGCGGAAACAAGCTGAACCTCATGCACTCGGTGGCCATCGTGGAATCGGGCGCCAAGGTCTATCTGGTGGCTCTCACCTCGAACGTGCTCAAGCTCAATTCCGCCTACGAGCATCAGACCATCGGCACTTTGATCGAACGCCTAATCCAAGCCCCCGGCGAGTGAGCCGTTCGAACCGCTGCGCAGGATCAGTTCGTCCAGCTTCACAATCAGCTTCGACAACACTTCCCCGCCCCGCGTGTCCTTCATCAAAGCAACGGCGATGTATTTGTGGCCGGCGTGCTCCACCAGCGCGGCGTCGCAGTGAGAGTCCTGCCAGCTTCCGGACTTCCGGTAAATCTCACGCACGCCCGGCAGCGTCTCCAGACCCTTTACAAACTTATGGTGGATGCCCGGCTTGGAAAAGATCTCTTTCATCTCCGCGCTCATTTGCGGATTCACCAGCCGGCCTTGGTCCAGCAGCCAGAAAAATCGAGCCACCTGCAGGCTGTTGGCCGCATGCGACAGGTTCGCCACCGGGTCCCGCTTCCAATACTCCGACGCCCCGCCCGCGCCGTAGGACTTCCCGATCCACAAGCCGCCATTCAGCACCGGATCGTACAACCGGTAAATCGGACTCGTGAGCACCTTCGCGATATAGTCGAACCCAACCGCCCGGATGGCGCGAGAAGCATCGAGGTTCGACGAAAACCGGATCAATCGCGTGAACATCTCCTTCACCGCCGGATTGTACTCGAGCATCCCCTGGCTGATTGCTTCAAAACCGGCCAGCACGATGGCGATCTTGGGCAGACTCGCCGCGTACATCATCCGGCGGTCATTCAGCCCGGCGTAGCGGGGCTTCTCCGGATCCGTCACGTCCATCAACGATACGGCCAGACGGCCTTGATCGAGTGGCGCGCGAAGGCCCATCTGGCGGAGCGACGTCTCGAGAGACCGTTGCAGGGCCGCGTCCACCGCCGGCATCGCCTCCGGGCGAGTTGTGTTGGCGGCCTGGGACAAACACGGCTGCGCAACCACCAAGGCTACAATCGAAAAGAACATCGATCGATGCATAGTCAAGATTTCCAAAGAATAGCACTGAATCCGGTCGCCGAAGGCGTGGCCCGCAGGTCACTGTTGTGGTTTCCGGCAGTCGTACGCGCGCTCGGACAGGACACCAGTCCCCCGTTCGGCGCCATGGTGGGCGATGTCTCCGCGGCGTCCGCGCTGGTATGGAGCCGCGCATCGGCGCCCGGCGCACTTTCCGTGGAATGGTCCACCCGCGAGGATTTCCGCGACTCGCGAAAACAAACCGGCGCCTTCGCCACCCCGGAATCAGGACTCACCGCGAAGCTCCCCCTCGCCGGCCTCCCGCCGGACCAAACCATCTTCTACCGTGCGCGCTTTGGGAGCGGCGAACCCACGCAAGGACGATTTCGCACAGCGCCCGCGGGCCATCGGAGCGTGCGCCTGCTGTGGTCCGGGGACATGGTGGGCCAAGGGTGGGGCATCCGCCTCGGCCAGGACGGGATTCCCATCTTCGACGCCATGCGCCGCCGCGAGCCCGATTTTTTCCTTCACTCTGGTGACACCATCTACGCCGACAGCCCGGTGCCGGCCGAAGTCACACTAGCCGACGGGACGCCATGGAAGAACCTCACCACCGAGGCCAAGAGCAAGGTGGCGGAAACACTCGACGAGTTCCGTGGCAACTACCTCTACAACCTGCAGGACGCGGCCGTTCGCCGCTTCAATCAGGAGGTCCCTCAGATTTGGCAGTGGGACGATCACGAAGTCACGAACAATTGGTCCCCCGGCAAGGATCTCCGTGACGACGCGCGTTACCGCGAAAAGGACATCCGTCGGCTTGTGGAGCGAGGCCGCCGGGCCTTTCTCGAACACGCGCCCATCCCGTCCCTGCCGCACGGCCGCATCTACCGGCGGGTCTCCTACGGCCCCCTGCTCGATGTTTTCGTGATCGACATGCGGACCTTCCGGGGGGCCAACGATGCCAACCGCCAGACGTCTCTGCAACCGTTTCTCGGGAACCAACAGGTGCGATGGCTCGCCCGGGACCTCGCGCGGTCAACGGCCGCTTGGAAGATCATCGCCGCGGACATGCCGCTCGGATTGATCGTGGGCGATGGCAAAGACGCCGATGGCCAACCCCGTTTCGAGAACAGCGCCAACGGCGATGGACCCGCGCTCGGCCGCGAACTCGAGATCGCCCGCCTATTGGCCTCGATGAAGCGCAGCCGCGTCCGCAACGTTGTGTGGCTCACCGCCGACGTCCACTACACCGCCGCTCATCACTATCACCCCGATCGCGCCCGGTTTCGAGACTTTGATCCGTTCTGGGAATTCGTCAGCGGTCCCCTCAACGCGGGAACGTTCGGACCGGGCGCTACCGACAACACCTTCGGCATCGACGTCGTTTTTCAAAAAGCGCCACCGCGAGGGCAATCGAACCTGCCACCGAGCGCCGGACTTCAATTCTTCGGCGAAGTGGAAATCGAAGGCCGGTCACGCACCATGAGCGTCACCTTGCGCGATTCCGCCGGAACCTCCTTGTTTACCCGCGAACTCCAGCCCGCGTCATAGCGGCACCGCGTTTCGGGTCACGTACTCGCTCACCCGCGTTTCCTCCGGACCGATGTAGTGGAACTGCTCGGCCCACTCGAGCCCATGCCGCCGGCCCGTCTCCCGATCCCGTTCCAGCGTGAACTCGCGCACGTAGTTCCTGTTGGCGGACGCATCGTCGGCGCCGAGTAGCGGCAACCGCTTGCCTTCCGCCAGGAGCCGCCGGCGGAGCCGCGCTCCGGTTTCTCCCCGGCCCCTGTGCTTTGTTCTCCACGTTGACGTCGATCTTTCGCTCTATCGTGGTCGCGATGTCCACTACGCGATTCACCCGCTGCTGAAATCGCGCGAAATGGTATTTCTCCCTTCACCCGTGCGTCTTCAGCCCGCTTCAGAAGTGCTCCGGATGGTCCTTGCTCCGCCGCCATCCAGGCCGCCGCTTCCACGCACGCGCTAGTGACATAGTGGTCGGATTCTCCTCATAGTGGCCCCACGGGTCATAGTGGATGATCGTGTCCACCTTCAGCAGCCGGAACAGAAAGATCAGCCTCGCCCGCAGTTCGCTGCGCGGGTGGTGTCCATCATGTGGTTGTTGTAGTTGAGGTCAAATACCTTCTTCAGTCCCATCGCCCGCGCTACCGCGAGTTGTCCCGCTGGTTGGCCATCACCGTGTCGGCGATGGTGCCAGGCCGCCATATCGATCATTGGTCACACGAATCAGATAGCCCGTGCCCAGCCTTCGTCCACGAGCTTCATCACCGTGCCGGCGGCAAGGATCGGGATGTCATCCGAATGCGGCTGTATGGCTGCCAACACTTTGCCGCGTGGGGGCTTGCCCGCGCGCGGCCTCTGCCTCGATCACCAGTCCCGCCATGATCGTCATAGGCGGACACCGGAACCGTCTGGCCCTGTGCCTGCGCGGCCACCGGCGTGAGGGGCGCCGACAGCCGCGCTATTCTTGAAAGCCTCGACGTTGCAATTTGCGCTGCATTCGCCGATTGGCATCCGGCCACGTAAGAAACGAGCCATGCCCCAAAGACTTTGTCGGAATCACCGTCCTTCCCAGTACATCCAAAACGAGGGCATCGAGAAAGCTGCTCGATAACCTCGTCTACAAGGCAGGCGTCACCGCCATCGCCACCTCACCCACGGTCATGGAGCCGGCCGACGAAGCCTGCAGCTCCCGGGAACCACCCGCCGACGCCGGCGCCGGATCAGTTCGTCTGCTGGACCGCCCCTGTGGGGCAAACGCGAATTGTTCGTCCGCACCGCGCCCAGCTTCGCCCCCGACACGGTTCTACCACGGACTTCGCTATCAGCCGGCCCAGGCCCACCGCCCTCACTCAGAAGCAGGGTCCGCTGTTAAAGGCCTTCATCCGAGCCGCGCAAGCCCGTCACATCAAGGTCTACCTCCAGGTGCAGGCCGCGATTCCGCCAGGCTATCGCGTCCAGTTCGGCGGTCCTCAACCCGACGATCGTCCTCTGCTCCCGGACGGCCGCGTCGCCCCCCGCCGCCTGGCCAACAATGGCAGCCTCGCCAGTCCGCACATCGCCGGCTACACCCACGCCCTGCTGCGCGACGTCATCGCCGCCTATCCCGACATCGACGGCATCCGGGTGGATTGGCCCGAGTACCCGCCCTACTTTCTCGACGATTGCTTCTTCGACTTCAGCCCGCACGCCGAGGCCGCAGCCCAGCGTCTCGGTTTCGATTTCGACGTCATGCGCCGCGCCGCTTCCGATCTCTATCAGAAACTCCACGGCGGACTCAAAGACGAAGACCTCACCCTGTGGACCGAGCCCGACGCCGGCCGCCACCGCCTGCTGCGCCTCCTCGCGGACCGTCCCGCACTGCTCGACTGGCTGCGCTTCAAAGCGACGCTCGTCGATGAACTGCTGGGGGGCTTTCGGAGAACCATGAATGAGGCCGGCGCCACGCGGATGGAACTCATGCCCAACGCCTTTCCCCCGCCCTGGACCCTGCCTTCCGGTATGGACTTCGGCCGCGCAGCCCGCCACGTCACCGCCTTCAGCGTCAAGCTCTACACCATGCACTGGCCGCTCATGCTCCGCTTCTACGGTGATGCGATCCTCCGCACCAACCCCGGGCTTTCCGATCGAATGCTCACACGAGCCCTCGTCAGCTGGCTCGATCTCGCCGACGACGATGGCCTCGGCGAACTGCGCAACTACCGCTACCCCGAACCCGACGAGCCCCATCCGGTGGGCCTGCGTGCGCAGGCGCGGAAGATCATCCAGGCACAGCAGGAAGCGGGCTCGACTCCCGTCCTCACGCTCGCCCATGGCTATGGTCCCCTCGACGATTTCCGGCGCCGCATCGAAGTTGCCTGGCAGGCTTCGCGCCATGGCGTATGGGTGAATCGCTACGCCTATCTGAGTGACGAGAAGCTTGCCGCCATCGGCGAAGCCTGCCGCCGCGCCTGATCGCGCTACCATCTACCTCATGGCGTTCGAGTTCGAAAAAACGATGTTCGAGGTCTATCGCGAGACCACCTACGGCATGAAATACCGGGTGGTCTTCTTCACGGAGTTGCAGGACCACAACAAAGAATCAGAGATTAACCGCGCTATGGCGGGTGAACATTTCGTCGACGGGTTCATCAAGGACAGCACCAAGGAAGACGCAAAAGTGGTGATCGACCAACTGCTGGCCCGCATGAACGACGGAGAAACGATAGCCCCCGATCAATTTCTTGGAGCACTCGAAAGCCACCTCGCCTGAGACGCTACGCCTCAGCCGGACTGTCGAACAATCGCCGCTCCAGCCACCCGCCCTCGCCGCTGCGATCGAGCGCCGCCACCGATTGCGCCGCCAGATACTGGATCTGTGCCAGCCTCCGCGCGTCGTATGGCTCGCGATGTAGCGTGAAGTAGGCCTCCACGCGCGCCGACAGGCTCAATACATCGTAGTGCCTCTCCATCGCCGCCATCGCCGCCATCAAATAATACCCGGAATCACGTGCCAGCGCCACGTCCCCAGCAGCCGCCGCCCAGCGAAACACCGGCGTCACGCGGTCCAGGCAGCCGTTGTAGTCCCCCTGTTTGTACAAAAACGCACCTTCCAGACAGTTCAACTCCACGCTCCAGGCGGATTCCGCCCGTCCGGACCGGGCGGAACGCCGTGCCAATCCGATCAACCGCTGCGCCCATTCGAAATCCCGGCCCTCAATCGCCCGCCGGATCTCCGGCAACACCTTCACGGACCCCGCCAAAATCGCGACCACGGGCACCGCGATCAGAATCAAAAACGCCCCAGCCGCGGTCACCATCACGGGGATCGCCAACAGTACAGCCAAATCCGGCCGCATATACCGGCTCGCTGCCACCAACACGATCTGCGCCAACACCAGCGCCATCGCCGCGCCGAACCACATCAGCGAAAGCCCCCACCGGAATCGCGATACTGTTCTGTTCCTCATAGGCGGGTGATCGACCTCCGCCGCGAAACTCCACAGTCCTCCCAAGCGGAAACTGCAGCACTAAGTTCCTCTTCGGTTCCCGTAAAGGTATACATGCCATCGCGGGCTAAGGCGAAACCCTCGCTTCTTGCAGATCTCACCCAGCTCTTGGGAACGCGCCTGCAACACCCGCTCTTGGGTGCCTTCCGGCATCAGCAGCACACGCGAACGCTCATGCGGCACCGCCGCAAGTATCTGCTCGATTTCCAGTAGATCCCGTTCGTCCCGCACCACGAACTTGATCTGGTAAGGATGCCTTTCCGTCAGCCTCCGCAGCACATCCGTCTGGATACGCGTCGCCTCGTGACGCTCCGTCCAGGCGCCGGCGTCGCGTGGCGTCGAATTAGCCAACTTCGGCGATACGCTCATCAGGTCACACTCCACTTCCGCCCAAACCGTACCAGCGGTTTCGATGGTGATGTGTTGGCCGCTCTGCCGTAGCCGCTGGGTCAATTCCCCGATCTCGGGCGCGAGCATCGGTTCGCCCCCCGTGATGACGGTGTGTCCGGTGGAGTGTTCCCGCACGTAGCTGCAAACTTCATCGACCGTCTCGTGCGTTCCCTCAGGATTCCAGGAAGTATAGGGCGTATCGCACCAAACGCATCGCAGGTTGCAGCCGCTGGTCCGAATGAATACCGACGGCACGCCCGCCAACATGCCCTCGCCTTGAATCGAATAGAACAACTCGGAGATGAACATCACGGATAGGGCAGCGGGTCTTCCAGACCGGCTTCGGCGAATCCTTTTTTTCGCAACAGGCAGGAGTCGCAGCCGCCGCATGGCCGGCCTCCGGGCAACGGGTCGTAGCAGGAATGCGTCAACCCGTAGTCGACGCCTAATTCGCGCCCCAAGGCAATAATCCCGGCCTTGGACAACTCGAGCAGAGGCGTATGAATCTGGATCCGGGTGCGGCCTTCCACCCCCGCCTTGGTGGCCAGGTTGGCCATGCGCGCGAATGCGTCGATGAACTCCGGACGGCAATCGGGGTAGCCGGAATAATCCACCGCATTCACACCGATGACGATATTCGACGCCTCCAGCACCTCCGCCCACGCCAGCGCAAACGAGAGAAAAATCGTGTTGCGCGCAGGAACGTAGGTCACCGGAATCCCCTCGCTCATCGCCTCCGCGGACCTGTGTTTCGGCACCCTCACGTCAGCCGTGAGCGCGCTCCCGCCGAACACACGCAGATCAATCGGCACCGTGACATGGCCGGCTACGCCCAGAGCGGCGGCAACCCGCCGCGCGGCATCGAGTTCCACCTTGTGCCGCTGTCCGTAGTCAAACGACATTGCGTGGCAGGCGTAACCCCGCGCGTGGGCCCAAGCCAGACAAGTCGCCGAGTCCAATCCGCCGCTGAGTAGGCAGACCGCGCGCTCAGGCACGGTGCGCGCCCCGTGTGTCCGGCAGCACCCGCGCCAGAAAGAAGCCCGCCAGAGGAGTGAGCACCAGCGCCGTCAGCACCGAGTGCATCGAATAGAGGTCCGAGGCCCAGCCGGTCAGCGGCACGAAGATCAGGGCCGGCAGCCCCCACGCGAACCCCATCATCAACGCCGAGACCGTACCAGTCTGCCCGGGCGCGAGTTCTTGCGCCATGATGACGTTCACAGGAATCGTGAACAGCAGGATCAAGCCGCCAATCATCAGTCCGGCTATCGAAGGCCAGCCTCGCGCCAAAAAGAAGAGAAGCAAAAACGGAACGCACCCGATCATCGACACCATGATCACGCCGCGCCCACCGATCCGGTCCGCCAGGCGGCCTCCCAGCAAGCCTCCAATCGCGCCAAACGCCAGATAGACCGAGAGCGTGTAGTTGGCATGGGGTATGCTGAACCCCCGCTCCCGATTCAGATAGAGCGGAAGTAATTGCGCGAACGTAACCTGCACGATCGACCGGATGAACACACAGAAATACAGCACGGCGAGTGGCCGCCAAACCGCATGAAGGGCGGCCAGGTCCAGCCGCGCGCCGCGTCTCCCCGCGTCGGGAGCCGGTTCGAGAAAAAACCACAAGAACGCCGAGCACGCGATCCCCGGCAGGCACGCAAGCCATGTATTCGGAAACCCGATGAATAATGGCGTCAGCGAGAAATAGGTGGGTCCAAACGCCATGCCGAGCGTTCCGGCGCTGATGAAAAACGCCATCCAAGTGGCCCGCGACACGGCGACGCCGTGAGTCACCCGCGCGGACGCCTGCGGGTGGAACGACGCCACGCCCGCTCCCCCAAGCGCCACCAGCAACAGCGCCCACAAATAGGTGGGGGCCGATGGAAGCGCGGAAAGAAACACACCCGCCACCGCGGGCGCAAGCACGGTGAACAGACGGGATCGGAACCGGTCAGACAGGTAGCCCCACACCGGCTGCGACACCGACGAAGAAAGCAGCAGGATACCCCCAAGCCAGCCCGCCTGCGCCAGCGACATCCCCAGCTTGTCAACCAGATATGGTTGTAGCGCTCCCAAAGCCCCGGCGTACAGATCGATGAAGAAGTGGCCCACTGAGAGAAGCACCAGCCCCGCGGTGCCGGTCTGCACCGGTGAGGCGTCAATCGGCGTGTTCAAGGCTACGGCGGGAAAACGGCTCATGCGTCGGTATTGTTCTTCAGTGTAGCCGACCCCAAACCGATGGTTGCCAGCGAGGACTCGACGAGGCGTTCTTCGGCTCCATCGCCATCCCGAAGAACCGGCCACGCCCGATCCAAGCGGGAATGAGGATCCCGTTCGGATGTGGCATAAATTTCCGGGCGGGGCCGACCCGCGAAGTCGAGACGCGGCTGCCCGTTTCCGTCTATAATCGGAAGGTTAGGGCGCGTAGCTCAGTTGGTTAGAGCGCCTGCTTCACACGCAGGAGGTCACAGGTTCGAGTCCTGTCGCGCCCACCACTGTTTGCAATCACTTGCCGATCACAGAACGGCCCCCCATCGCCGAAGACGATGCTCGGGTCAAGAAATCTTTCTGGACGGGCCTTCGCACGCTTCCGCTCGAAATAGCCGATGAACGCTCGCTTTGCATCCGCTCAAAGGCCTCATCGCCGAGTGTTTCCCGAGGCGTCTGAGAGAGCGCGGAAATCGCCAGGGCGCACCCCGGCGTGACGCTTGAAGAACTGGTGAAAGTTGGTCGCCTCCGAAAACCCGAGTTCCTTACCAATCTCGGAAGCAGGACGGTGGGTATGCGCGAGCATCCGCTTGGCTTCGAGTAGAACCCGGCGGTTCAAAACCTCCCGCGCGCTTCGGCCGGAGACCTTGAGACAGGCGCGGGTGATCGTTCGTTCGGAGTAGCCGAGACCAGCGGCGAGTTGCCTGACCGTATGGCCCCAGGAAAAATTAGCCTCGACCGCCTCGAGGAATGCGACGCAGGACTTCGGCATATGTCTGGACGATGCACCCGCCGCACGATGGAAGAGGCAGCTCAACGCGTCGAACAGCGATTGCATCAGTGCAATCGTCACCCCATCGCCCGCGAACCGCCGTTGCTCACGTCGAAGTACGTCCTCGATTTCCTTCGCGGCTTGCGATCCCCGATCCAAATCCCGGCACGTCTCCTGCCAGACGTCCGTCATGCCAACCCGTGGAGTCGTGTACCGGGCCAACACGAGCGTCGCCTCGAAGATGCTTTGGGTGTCCCAGATTTGGACCTGTCCCGGCCGCACTCGCACAACGCGGCCCGGCTTGAGCGGGGTCTCAGTGAAGTCAACCGTGTGCAACCCGGTCCCGCTGCGAACCAACAGGAACGACTCAAACTCGGGCCGCTCGGGCGAGGCCAGCAGCGCGCGCCCCAGTCTGCGAATCAGCTCCGAGCGGTCGATAACCTCGACGGGCAGCATAGGGTGGATGCCGCTGGCGAATCGGACTCGCCGGATTCCATGTTGTCCAGTCTCTACCATCACAAGTCACTCCAAGACCTTTCGCCGGTGCCTGCTAGTGACGCATACTGCCCACATCGAGGAAACGGCTGGAATGACCCTGCGAACGACTCTCACGATCCTGCTTGCCTGTCCGGCGATCGGCCTCCCGCAACCCAGTCCGCCAGGCGCGCAGCCGATAGCGGCGTTGCGCACGGTATTCCTTGCGCTGGACGCCGATTCGAACCAGCAACTCTCCTACGACGAGATCGCCCGCGCTGCGGGACGCCTCATGTCGCTCGACGCCGACGGCGACGGCCGCCTGAGCGAACGGGAGATGGGCGGAGGGGGCTCCCTCGCGATTCGCGGGCAGGCTGTTGTGCGTGTGATGGACACCGCCGGAGACAGCACCCTCTCGCCCAACGAGATCGATGGCGCAAGCGCCGCGCTCAAGCGCCTTGACCGGGACGGCGACTGGATGCTCAGCGCGAGCGAGCTCGCCACGCGGGTGAGAAACCCTGACGACCCAAACGCTCGAGCACGGACTGCTCTTGCGGACCGACTCGAAACGCGACTGGCTGCATCCGGCCGTCTACCCGGTCGGCGCCACCGGCACCGTGCAACTGGTCGACTGGGACGGCAAAGTCGTTTGGGAATACGATCTCGACGTGCCCGCCAGAAACGGTTTTTCATCATGAAGTCGACCACGTACCGAACGGCAACATCCTGGCCATTGCCTATCACGCCTTCTCGCGCGAGGAAATGAAGGCCATGGGATGGGACGGCGTCTACCCGGCAAGGGGCTCGATCTGGATGGGCAAAGTTCTGGAACTCGAGCCCAACCCCACCGACGGCACTACGGAAATCGTATGGCAGTGGAATTCGTGGGATCACCTCGTCCAGGATCAGTTCCCGGACCGTCTCAATTATGGTGACGTTTCCAAGGAACACGGCAGAATCGACATCAACTACCTTCGCGACGGAATGGTGAGCTTCAACACCGGCCAGATGCTCCACACGAATTGGGTCGACTACAACGCCAGGCTCGATCAGATCGTTCTCAGCGTCCCGGCTTTCGGTGAATTCTGGATCATCGATCACCGCACGACCATGGCCGAAGCGGCAACGCGCAAAGGCGACTTCCTATACCGGTTCGGAAACCCGGCGGCAACCAAAACCGGCTGACTCAACGATATCTGAACCAGCCGAATGGAGGCTTCGGTACTGCCTACTCGAACTTGTTGGAGCTCGAACTGCCCGCCGCGGCCGGAAGAACTTACGACTGGACACGTGAGCCGAAGACGGTGTGGTCCTGGAATCGAGATGCCCGCGAAGAACATTACTCACCCTTTATGAGCGGCGTGAGCCGGCTTCCCAACGGCAAACACAATCCTCGTGAGTTCGTTCGACAAGCGGATCATCGAGGTCACGGCCGGCGGCGAACGCGTGGAAGACTCCGACTGCCGCGCAACGGTCGCATATGCCGGATCTACAAATACTCACGGGATCATCCAGGGCTGAAGGGTCGGTTCTGAGTCTAGATTATAGAGTGTGGGACCATGACGGGATGATCGGACGTGAGCCGCCCCGATGACCCGCTATCGCTGGCTCTTTCTCGGGCTGCTCTTCCTGGGCACAAGTCTGAACTACATGGACCGCATCATCTTCGCGGTTCTCATGCCGGTAATCCGCAAAGACATTCCTGTCTCCGAACAGGAGTACGGCTATCTCACGGCCGCGTTTCAGGCCGCCTACGGAATCGGTAATCTAGCCCTGGGCAAACTCGTGGACGTCATCGGCAGCCGGTTCGGCTACCTGCTCTCGGTGACCTGGTGGTCGGTGGCCGCGGCGTGCCACGCCCTCAGCCAGCGCGCTATCGACCTCGGAATCTGGCGCGCCGCGCTTGGACTTGGCGAAGCGGGAAATTTCCCGGCCGCGGTGAAGACCGTCGCCGAGTGGTTCCCCAAAAAGGACCGTGCACTCGCGATGGGTGTGTGCGTCGCAAGCACCAACGTCGCCGCGATGATCGGTCCGCCGCTGTTCATCGCCCTGAGCGCCGCCTACGGGTGGCGCTCCACCTTCATCGCCGCCGGCGCCGCCGGACTCGCCGTCGCGCTGGCCTGGGGCCTGCTCTACCGCAGTCCGCGGCAGCATCATGGCGTCAACCGCGCGGAACTCGACTACATCGAATCGGGAGAATCGGAAGAGGCGGCTCCAGCGATCTCATGGCGCGCGGCGCTCAGCCATCGCGAGACTTGGGGATTCGCGTTCGCCAAGTTCTTCACGGACCCGGTCTGGTGGTTCTACATCTATTGGCTGCCGCTCTACCTATTCGACGTCCGGCATCTCGCGCTGAATGAGATCGGCTGGGCACTGCCGGTAATCTACCTCATGGCGGACTTCGGCAGCGTTGCAGGCGGATGGCTGCCGGGATACCTCATCCGGCGCGGGTGGGCTCCGGTTCGGGCCCGCAAGACCGCCATGGCCGCCTGCGTGGTCTGGATGCCGCTCGCTGCCTTGGCGGTCTTCGCGCCGAACATTCCCCTCACGGTCTTTCTGATCTCGTTGGGCACCATGGGCCACCAGGGTTGGTCGGCGAATCTGTTCACCACCGTCTCAGACGTGTATCCAGCAACCGCGGTGGGCAGCGTCATCGGGATCGGCCAGGCGCTCGCCAGCGTCGGGGGAATCATCTTCTCTTCCTTACTCCCCGGCTATCTGATCTCGCACTTCGGCTATGCGCCCGTGTTCGTCATTCTGGGCTCGTTCCATCTCTTCGGGTTTGCCTGCGTTCATTTGCTGATGGGCGGGTTGAAGCCCGTAAAGGCGCCCACGGCAGAGCATCGAGACTGAAATTCTCTGGCGGGATAGCTTGACACGCTCGAACAGCCAGAGTACTATTCCTTAAAATCTATAATCTGCTTCAAAGAGGTGAGGTCACGTCCATGATTCAGTCCTGCGCTCCGCTCGTGTATGCCGTCAGGCGCTCCTGGGCCCTCTTACTACTATTGACGCCGGTGCTCGCGATCGCTCCGGTTACCGCGCAAACCACGTCCACCGAAATCCTCGGAACCGTCATTGATCCCAGTGATGCCGTTGTCGTGGGCGCTCGCGTCACCTTGCTTCGTGTAGCCACCGGCGAACGCCGCACTACGACCACCACCACCAGCGGCGATTACTCGTTCCCGCTCATTGAAATCGGCGACTATCGGGTCACCGTCGAACTGCCCGGCTTCCAGACGCAGGAAAAAACGGGCGTCCGGGTGCAGCTCCAGCAGAAGGTTCGGGTCGATTTTGTCATCCGCGTCGGAGATACCAAGGAGACCATTGAGGTTGCCGCCAGCGGAATCCAACTCAAGACCGAAGATGCCGCCGTCGGCCAGGTGATCGACAACAAGCGAGTCGTGGAGCTTCCCCTGAACGGGCGGAACGTCGCGATGCTCGCCGTTCTCACTCCCGGAGTACAGTTCGGCCTCCGGCAGGGGCTGGACGGCTCCGCTGGTTCGCCGATCCCCGGCCGCAGTGTCGCCCTAACCGCCAACGGGCAGCGCGAGAACAATCAGCAGATCTCGCTCGACGGCGTCACCGCAACCAATTCCAGGGTCAACGTGATGATCTTCACGCCGTCAATCGACGCCATCGAAGAGTTCAAGGTGCAAACCAGTTCCTACTCCGCCGAGTACGGACAGAACAATGGCGCCGTGGTGCAGATCGCCCTGAAGAGCGGAACCAACCAACTCCGCGGTACCCTGTTCGAGTTTCTGCGCAACGACAAACTCGCAGCCACAGACTACTTCCTGAATTTCCAGACACCAGCGAACGCCCGGCAGGCCGAGAAAAACCGGCTGCGGCGCAACCAGTTTGGCATATTCGCCGGCGGCCCTGTCTACATGCCCAAGGTATACAACGGCCGGGACAAGACATTCTGGAGCTTCAACTTCGAAGGCCTTCGCCAAACCGTCGAGGCCGCGCGCGAAGCATTCTTCTTCCCGGAAGCGTTCCGCAATGGCGACTTTTCGGCGCTCCTGCAGCCCCTGGTCCGCAACGGGCGCCCCATCCGCGCCCCGATTATCATCTACGATCCAACCACCGGCCAGCCCTTCCGCGACACCGCGGGCAACATCACCAACATCATTCCGGCGAGCCGGATCAACCGGAACGCCCAGCGGTTCATCAACCAGTTCATGCCGCTCCCGCAGTTCCAGCCCGAAGATATCCTCGACGTCAACACCAAAGCATCGGTACCGGACACTACCAGTTCGGATCAATACTTCTTCCGGATCGACCACCAGTTCCGCACCCAGGACAAGGTGTTCTTCCGGTATGCCACGGATCGGTCCAAGCTCAACCGCGGCGACATCAATCCCAACTTTCTGCTCACCGGCCAGGCGCCGTCGACAAACATGGCCTTCCAGCACATCCACCTGTTCAGCGAGCGCTCGCTTAACGAGTTTCGCTTCGGCCTGAACAAAGCCGACTGGGACTTCCAGAATCCGCGCACCGGCACCAATTTCGATCTCGACTCGCTGGGAATCGGGCTCTACCGGGTCATTTCCGACAACAACCGTTCTCTGCGCGGCGACGAGATCGGCCTCCCCACCACGATTCTGCCCGGCGACCGTGACGTTGCCGGCAGCAGTTTCAATGAAGACCGCACCTACCAGCTCGCCGACAATTTCACCTTGATCCGCGGCAGCCACAGTTTGAAGATGGGCGGCGAATACCGCTGGGCTCGCGTCGCCATCCGTGCCGCGAACAACCCGCGCGGTACCGTTGCCTGCTGCGCCGGCGGCTACAGTCTGGCTGGCTGGCTCATGGGCTACCCATCGGCGTCGACTTCACCGGAGGGCAAGCCCCTCCGGACGCCGCAGGGAGGCCGCTACAGCGCCTACTTGCTGGACAACTGGAAAGCCACGCGCAAGCTGACGGTCAACATGGGCGTCCGCTGGGACTACTTCGCGATTCCCACCGATCCGGACGGCGTGCTGCGGTCTCTCCGCCTCGACGTGCTCACGCAGGTTCCCGACGGACGGCGGCTTCCCACGCTGGTGCCCGCGCCGGATACGCCAAGCTTCGCGCTTGCCAACACCGACAATCGCTACGTGATGCCGCGCGTTGGCCTCGCCTATCGCGTGACCGACAAGTGGGTCATCCGCGCCGGCTCCGGCTGGTTCGTCAATGCGCAGCAGCTCGACAACTACCAGATCCTCGGCCGCCAGCCACCCTACGGCGCCGCGTTCACCTTCAACCAGGTGACCGACGTGGCCCAGGTGCTCCCGTATAGCTACGCCGGGCAGAACTACAACGTCCAAACACGGCGCATCCGCCCAGGCACACCCGTTATCACACTCGACACGATCTTTCCAGGCACGGCGAACGCGCCGCCCCGCGCGAACCTGATCGCCATGGCCCCGGACAACAAGAACTCGAGCCACGTCCAATGGAGCCTGGATGTACAGCGCGCCCTTCCCTTCAACACGTTCCTCACGATCGGCTACGTGGGATCCAAGACCACTCATCTGGATAACAACATCTCGAACTTCAATAGCCCGGACCCGAGTTCGGACACCAACATCAACGCGCGGCGGCCGTATCAGGCATGGGTGGACCAGGGCGTGAGTCCCAATGCCCAGGGGCTCGGAGCAATCCGCTATCTCGACAGCTATGGCAACGGTTCCTATCACGGGCTCCAGACCAGCGTCGAGAAGCGATACAGCAGCGGCCTCGTCCTCGGGCTTTCCTATGTCTACAGCAAGGCTCTCGGCGAAGGCTACGAACGCAACTCCGGGGTGACCTATCAGAATCCACGCAACCGGCGGGCTGACCGCGGCCGCTATCCCTTCGATGTAACTCACAATGGCGTCCTCCACTACGTCTACGAAATGCCCTTCTTGAACCGCTTCCACGGCGTTGCGGGGGCGTTCCTGGCGGGATGGCAAACCAACGGAATCATCACGCTCAGGACCGGATTCCCGTTCAGCGTGGCGGGTGGAAACCTGAACACCGGCAGCGGGACGCGTCCCGATCGCGTCGCCGACGGACGTCTCGGAGATCAGGCGACTCGCGCGCGATGGTACGACCCCACCGCGTTTCGCCGCGTGGACTGCAACATCCCCGGCCGTCCGGATCTGTGTCACTACGGCAACGCGGCCAATAATTCGCTCACCACTCCTGGCCAGCGCAATTTTGACCTGTCTCTCTACAAGAACTGGAAGCTGACGCCGCTCGGCGAAGCGGGCCGGCTGCAGTTCCGGGCTGAGTTCTTCAACGTCTTCAACACCCCGCAATTCGGACAACCCACCGGGATCAGCTTCGCGTCGCTCGATTCGATTGTGCCGGATGGTCCGCGCATGGCCGAAATCCGTTCGCTGCGGTTGCCGATGCGGATCGTCCAGTTCGGCCTGAAAATCTACTTCTGACCATCGGCCCGTCACACCGGCCAAAGCCCGTCGCAGCTTGACGCGGCTCTCGCTGCCCGCATACACTGCCAATAATCTATAATCTTGTATTGAGGTAGGCCCGATGTCACGCGGCGCCCTCGTACGATGCAGATGCTGCCGGCGCTCGTGTCCACGTCAATGGCTATGATGCGATAACGATGGAACAACCAAAATCGGTAGATTTGGCGGAACAAAGTAGCGCTACGGCACAGGTCGAGATCGAGTCGGTCGAGACCAATCTCTACCATGTGCCGCTGGCCACGGAGATGACCGACGCCCGGCACGGCATCATGCGGGACTTCGCGGTGATCACCGTGAAGATCCGAACCCGCGACGGAGTCGAAGGCATCGGATACAGCTACACCGTGGGTCAAACCGGCGGCCGCGCCGTGCACTCTCTCGTCGCCGACAGCCTCGCTCCGTTGATCACCGGCGCCGATCCGCGGAGGATCGAGCATCTTTGGGAACGGATGTGGTGGCACGTTCACTACGTCGGCCGCGGGGGTATCGCTTCGTTCGCCATCTCCGCGGTCGACACCGCGCTCTGGGATCTCAAGGCGAAGCTCGCCGGTGAACCCCTGTGGCGCCTGCTGGGCGGGCACGATCCGCGGGTAAGAGTCTACGCCGGCGGGATCGACCTCGAACTCCCGCTGGACGACCTTCTGAAAAAGACGGAAACCAACCTCCATCGTGGCTTCCGTGCGATCAAGATGAAAGTCGGCCGCGCTCGCCTGCGCGAGGATGTCGAGCGGGTAGCGGCCGTCCGCAAACTGATCGGTCCCGACATTCCGCTCATGGTCGACGCCAACATGCGCTGGACGGTGGATCAGGCCATTCGCGCTTCCCACGCCTTCGCCGGGCACGATGTCTTCTGGCTCGAAGAACCGACGATCCCCGACGACGTGGAGGGACATCGCCGCATCGAGTCCGAAGGGCCGCTGCCGGTTGCCGCCGGTGAAAACCTGCACACGATCTACGAGTTTCAGAAACTCATGGCCGTGGGCGGAGTCTCGTTCCCGGAGCCGGACTTGACCAACATCGGCGGCGTCACCGGGTGGATGAAGGTGGCCCACCTCGCCGAAGCACACAATCTTCCCGTCACCAGCCACGGCGTTCACGATCTGCATCTGTCGCTGCTGGCCGCCGTGCCGAATCCCTCCTATCTGGAGGTCCACGGATTCAGCCTGGAGAAATTCATGGACCGGCCGTTCGCAATCGATGATGGCGTGGCGATTCCCGCGAACGTACCTGGCCACGGCGTGGAACTGAACTGGGACCGCTTGGAGGCACACCGTGCGGGCTAAAGGTGGGCTCTCGCGACGCGCCTGCCTTGCCCTTGCCGCCGCTGCGCCCGTCGCCGCCGCACCCGCGCGGAAAATGAGCGCCGCATCGCGACGCGCGCTCAACTACAAAAAGGGCCCGGAATGGTTTTGCGCGTTCCGGATCCAGGACATCAAGGGCGACCTTGCCTACGAGGAAGGAGTCCATCGCCGCGATCCGAGCGCCATCATCGAAGTGAACGGCGTCTACCACTGCTGGTACTCCAAGTCGCCGGGGCCATCGGCGGGGTTCGCCAACGGCGATCCGGCGAAGAAGGTATTTCCTTGGGACCTTTCCGAGGTGTGGCATGCCACGTCCACCGATCGTGTCACCTGGAAGGAACAGGGGCTCGCCGTAGGACGCGGCCCCGCAGGTTCATTCGACGATCGCAGCGTGTTCACGCCCGAGATCCTCGCGCATGCAGGCAAATACTATTTGGTCTACCAGGTGGTGCAGGCGCCCTACACGAGACGCGTGAAAGAGAAGGTGGCGATGGCGGTGGCCGATTCACCCGAGGGTCCGTGGCGCAAAGTACCGAAGCCGCTCATCGAACCTTCAAACGACGGCGAATGGCTCGGCGAACAGGACAACCGGTTCCTCGTGAAGAAGAAGGGCAGTTTCGACAGCCACAAGACCCACGACCCCTGCCTGATGTTCTACAAGAATGAATTCTGGCTCTATTACAAGGGCGAGATCATGGGCGAGCAGATGACCTTCGGCGGGCGTGAGATTGCCTGGGGCGTCGCCATCGCGGACAAGCCTGAGGGCCCCTACGTCAAGTCACCGTACAATCCGATCACCAACAGCGGGCACGAAGTGATGGTCTGGCACTACCGCGGCGGAATCGCCGCACTGCTGAGCACGGACGGTCCGGAGAAGAACACGATCCAGTACGCCCCAGACGGGATCAACTTCGAAATTGAAGCCGTGATCAAGGATCCCCCGATCGCGGCCGGATTGTTTCGCACCCCGAATCACGACAAGGGGCCTCTCGAGGGACTGCGCTGGGGACTGTGCCATGCCTTTGGCCGTGGAGGCTGGGGTTACGTGCGGTCGTTCGCCGTCGACGAGACGCGCAAGAACCAGTTTCTGAACAAGATCACCTACGAATAGCCATGGCCGATGGAATCACGTGGGCCGTGATCGCCGGATTGATGCTGGGGCTTTATGCCTTGCCCGCGAACTACATTCGCGACTTCCGTTTCGAGAACACTCGGGCGCTATTCTTACCTCTCACCATGTTCGCGGTGCCGTCCATCGCGGCTGCGATTCTTGCGATTCTCTCGGAGGTGGGACGCGGGCGGCTCGCCGAAATGGCCGACGCAAGCTTCCCTTTGGGGGAACCAGTCATGAAGGCTTTCGCCAGCCGCGGCATCGATAACGCCTGCGACCTCAGCCTCGATACCGGCAACCCAGAAATGAAAGAGACGGACATTGTTCGTCAACCCCGACGTCTACTTCAAATTTGGGCTGAGCAAGCGGCAGCGCGACCGTCTTCGGGGTGGCCAATGATCTTGGCGGATAATAGATTACAGAATGACATCTTCCGGATCGGGTATCCCTCAGGAAGCTGGCAACGGCGCGGACCTTCTCGACAACACGCTGAACATGGTCGCGAGCAATTTGCGCGACGCTATGCCAATTCCCGTACAGGTAGCAGGCGGTCTGCGCAATCTGATCCTGAGCGGGCAGCTTCGCCCGGGCGAGCGCATTGTCGAACTCAAGATCGCACGGCAACTCGGCATCGGTCAGCCGACCGCGCGCGAGGCTCTGCTGATCCTCGAAACAGAAGGCCTCGTCCAGCGCAGTCCGAACCGCGGGTGCTCGGTCACTTCGCTCACCTTGAAGCAGATCGACCAGATCTACTGCGTGCGCGTGGAACTCGAACCCCTGGCTGCCGAACTCGCCGTCGGCAACGCAAAGAATTGGGATCGCAAGGTCCTCGAACAAGCCCAGGCGGGACTGCGCAAAGCCGCGACGTCGGGAAACATCGAACTCTGGCATCGCCGGGATCTGGAGTTCCATCGGACGTTGTGGCGGCTCGCCGACAACCCGTTCCTCGAAAAGGCTCTCAGCCAGATCAGCATCCCCTTTTTCGCGTTCGCCGAATTGGTGTTCATGCAGACGCATCCGCGGGACCTTGTTCAGCAGGCCGAACAGCACCAGGTTTTCGTGTCCGCGATTCTGAGCGGCAATCGGAAGGAAGCAAGGCGGGTAACGCGCAAGGTGCTCACCGGGTTCTGGGAGGTCTGGAGGAAGCTTGCTAATCCGCCGCCCAGGTAGAGCGGGGCCCGGGAGTCGAGTCTTGACCCGCCGCACTGTCCTATCCACTCCCCCGTCCGCGGCGGTTTGTGGCGAACTCCCAACCACCGGAAGTTCTGAAATGAAGGCAGGGAGCGTTAAACGATGATCACACGACGAAGCGCCCTGGCCGGCCTCGCCGGCGCTGCCCCCACCCTTCGGATGCGTGCGGCCGAAGCCAGGCCCCGCATCGCGCAGGGACCCTTTTCCGCCTCGCGCGATTCGCTGCGCGCCTACCGCGTCCCCGATTGGTTTCGCGATGCCAAGTTCGGGATCTGGGCGCACTGGGGTCCGCAGTCAGCGCCGGAGTTTGGCGATTGGTACGCGCGCAACATGTACATAGAAGGGCACCGCCAGTACAAGTATCACATCGCGACATACGGCCATCCCTCGAAGTTCGGCTTCAAGGACATCATTCCCACGTGGAAAGCTGAGAAGTTCGATCCCGCGGCCCTGATATCGCTCTACAAGAAGGCGGGCGCCAAATACTTCGTCAGCATGGGTGTGCATCACGACAACTTCGATTTGTGGAAGTCGAGGCACAATCGCTGGAACTCGGTCAACATGGGGCCGAAGCGCGACATCGTCGGCGAGTTTCGCCGCGAAGCCTCGCGGCAAGGGCTGCGGTTCGGCGTCAGCGAGCACTTGGCGGTCACCTACCATTGGTTTCAGACCAGCCATGGCGCCGACAAGAGCGGACCTTTCGCGGGCGTCCCCTACGACGGCGCAGACCCGAAGTTCGCGGATTACTACCTGGAGACGCATGAAGCTCCAAAGAACGCCTGGGAGCCCCAGGGTGTGCCCCTGAAATGGAAGCAGCACTATTTCGATCGCGTCAAAGATCTCCTCGATCGGTATGAGCCCGACCTGCTCTACACCGATGGTCCGATCTTCTTCGAGGACTGGGGCCTTGCGGTGGCCGCTCATCACTACAACAAGAGCGCGGCAAGGGCCGGCGGCGCAGTCGAGGGCGTCTACGCCAACAAGGGCAAAACCGATTGTGTCAACGGCACTTGCGTGCTCGATCTCGAGCGGGGCGTCGTCGACCGGATTTGGGACGAACCCTGGCAAACCGACACCTGCGTCGGCCGATGGCACTACGACAAGGAAGCCAGGTACAAATCGCCCAAGATCGTGATCGACATGCTCGTCGATATCGTCAGCCGAAACGGAAACCTGCTGCTGAATTTCCCGCTGCCATCGAGCGGCATGCTCGATCCGGAAGAGTTGAAGATCCTCGACGAGATCTCCCGCTGGATGGCCATCAACGGAGAAGCCATTTACGGCACGCGCCCGTGGAAAGCGTTCGGCGGCGGCCCCTCCACCGAAAAGACTCCCTCCGAGGGCGGCGGACAGAGTGCGCACCACAACGCAGCGGCTTTTAACGAGCGGTCGCGCAAGGATTTGGTTGCCGCCGACGTGCGCTACACCAGCAAGGCCGGTGCCGTGTACGCCTTCTCGATGGGCTGGGGCGGCCACAGCGCGCTGTTTCCAGAACTGGCGGCAGGCAAGGTGGGGAACATCGGACGCGTGGTGTTGCTCGGGCACCGGGGGAGTCTCGAGTGGAAGCAGGAAAGCGCGGGCCTTCGCATCGGGCTGCCGCCGGCCCGGCCCTGCGAACATGCCGTTGCGTTCCGGGTCGAGGGAGCCTAGGCAAGCATGGCCCTCGGATCTCCTCTTTGCCATGGCCTCGCCACGTCCGCGGGATTCGCTCTCCTGTGCGGGCCCCCGGCCCGGCTCAGATTTGCCGATTCGCCCGAGTCCGCTTTCAATCGTCCGGACGGCCTCTGGGGCCATCACAACTTCCGCCCCGGACACCGCTACCGGCTGGGCCTCGGCGAGCGTCCATGGGCGCCCATCGGGGCGGAGAGCCAACTGCAGACCTGGTAGAGGAGAAAATCATGAATTTGCGTCACCTTGCCGTCGTTAGCGCCCTCGCGATCCAAACCCTGCCAGGGGCCGTTTCAATCGAGCAGTATCAGACGCACGACTTCTCGTTTCGCGCCACCGTGCCGGGCAATCCGTTCGACGTCGAATTGACCGGCGAGTTCTCAGGCCCGAACGGGCAGCGCCTTCGCGTTCCAGGCTTCTATGACGGTGACGGCACTTGGAAGATCCGCTTCTCGCCCCCGGCCATTGGGGCCTGGTCGCTCCGCACAGCCTCGCCCCTGGCTGCGCTCAGCGGCCACTCGGAAACAGCCATCCAGTGCGTTGCCAACCGCAATCCGAATATTCACGGCGGACTGCGCGTCGATGCCGTTCATCCGCATCACTTCGTGTACGAGGACGGAACACGCTACTTCCTGATGGGCTACGAAGCCGATTGGCTGTGGGCCCTCGATATGAGCGACCCCGAGCGCACTACGATGCGCCGGTTGATTAACCAGATGGCGGAGCGCCGCTTTAACCACGTGATGGTGAACATCTACGCTCACGACACCGCTTGGAGCCCGGGCAAGCAAAATCAGTGGGACTTCGGACCTCCGGAGATGTACGCGTGGGAAGGAACCAATGAGAAGCCGGATCACTCGCGATTCAACGTGCGGTTCTTTCAGCTCTACGACGGCATGATGACGGCTCTGCGAGACAAGGGCATCGTCGCGCACATCATGCTAAAGGTCTATAACAAGATGGTGAAGTGGCCGCCGCCGGGGAGTGACGACGAAGCACGGTACTTCCGCTATGTCACTGCCCGCTATCAGGCGTTTTCGAACGTGGTCTGGGACTTCTCGAAAGAGGCCTACAACGAGAAGAATGAAACCCTCCAGGCGCGCCTCATCGACCTTGTGCGCGATACCGACGCCTATCACAGGCTCACCACCGCGCATGACGACGAGGTCTACGAATGGGACCCCGAGTTGAGCCGGAACCTCGATTTCCGCACCGATCAGCAGCACACGGACTTCGCCGCCATGATCGCCTTTGACCGCGCTCGCCGCGCCTATCCGGTTGTCAACTCGGAGTTCGCCTATGAGCGTGGCGTGGACAAGCTTCCAACCTACCGCAGGGAGAACGATTGGCAGGAGCAGTTGCGCCGGGCTTGGCACATCTACTTGGCCGGCGGCTATGGCGTCTACTACTACAACAACACAGCCTGGGACCTCGTGAAGATCGATCCGGAACCGCCGGGTATGAAACCGTTCCAACTTCTCTCCGAGACACTCTCCTCGTTGCCGTACTGGCGAATGACGCCGTCCAACGAACTATCGAGCGGCCCCTGCCTCGCGCTGGAAGGCGACGCTTATGCGTTCTATTCGGAAGGCCAGCAGTTGGCGGTTCATCTCCGCGGGCTCGCCGATCCCGCACTCGCCAAGGCAGAGTGGATCGACACCTGGACCGGGGCGCGCGAGCCGGCGAACCTCGTCGGCAAATCCGTCTTCAAGATCCGCAAACCGGAAGCATTTGGCCAGGCGCCAGCGCTGCTGTTGGTGCGGAAGTGAGGCCACGGAACCCAGACTCGTTCCCTGCCCTCGATCATCGGGATTCCGGCGTCACCGGCTCATCGGTGGCCTGCCCGAAGACGAGCACGTGCCCCTCCGGGTCCACCAACTCGAATTCCTTCATCCCGTAAAATCGTACCGCCAGCTCGCTCGGAGCTCCACCCGCCGCCATCACCTCTTCGCGCAGCGCGACGACATCGGCCGGATAGAAATAGTAGACCGCCTGTGTGTAGCGTCCCCCGATCCGGGGCGCCTCCGGTACGGATGTCGGGCTGGCCAGCATGATCTGCGCCTTGCCCCGCCGCAAGCTGGCGAACCCGGACCGGCCCACATCGTCCATCCGGCTCATCACTTCGAAGCCCAGGACGTCCACATAGAACCGGATCGCCGCCTGGGCATCGCGGCACAACAGCATCGGTACCAGGTCGTTCATCGAATCTCAACCCCGGCCCCGGCGCCGGCCTACGGTTGCGCCCGGATCATATCCGGCGGCCGGCTGACGCTCCCAGCCATCGCCTCCACCACATCGATGTTGTATGCCTTCAGTGTCTGCCCGGTCACCCGGTCCAGATCCACTTTGGCTTTCTGATAGCCGCTCATCGCCGACACTAAATTTGACTCCGCCTGCGCCAGATCCCGCTGGTACTGAATGATCAGATACACCGTCGACGCGCCCAGTTCGTACTTTTTCTGCTCGGCGGCCAACGTTTGCTCCTGCAGTTCCCGCTGCTTTAGCGCCGATTGATACCGCGCCCGCGTCTGCTGCAGCGCCACTACCGAGTTCTGGATGTCCACTCGAAGCTGATTCAGCGCCCGCTGCTCCTGCAATTCCTGCTGCCGCAGGTTGATCGTGTCGATGATCATATCGGCCTGCGCGGACCGGTTCCGCAGCGGAATGTTCAACTGGAAGCCAACCGAATAGTCGGGAAAGTTCCGCCGCGCCAGTTGCCCGAGAGCCGTCCCGTACCCGCCCACGAAAAAGTCGTCCACTCGCCGCACGATCGGCTGACCGCGCAGCAACAGATCGTTGATCGCGCCCGACAACGCATTGTTCTGGAACGACGCCTGAACGTCGAGCGACGGCAACAACTGGCTCCTGCTCCCCTTCAAGCCGATCCTTGCGTTCTCGATGTTGATCCGCGTTTGCTCGAGGTCCGGACGGTCCGCCACCGCGGCGGCATACAAGTCCTGCACCGGCTGCACCGGATCCACGTCGGGAATCGCCATCTTGTCGGTCGGCACGATTCGTGCATCGGCCACCATCGAACTGGCCACCCCCGTCCGGCTCAGCACGTTCTTCAGAATCGTCTCCTGCTGCAGCAGCACCGTCTGAGAAACGATCAGATCCTGCTCCCGCGCCGCCACTTGCGCTTCCGCGTTCACGATCTCGATCGGCGCCAGTGTGCCGATCTCCACCTGCTTCTTGTTGTCCTCGTACAGCTTCTTGGCAAGCGCCAACGCCTGCTCCTTCACCTTCAAATCCTCGTTGTAGCTCACCAGATCCCAATACAGTCCCACCACCGCCGCCACCGTCGTGATCAACTGATTCCGGAACTGCAGGTCGCTCACCTTCATATTGTTTTTCGCGATCCGGATATTACGGTCGTTCACCGCCACCCCGAATCCCTGCAGCAGCCGCTGACTGATCTGCAATTGAATGTTCGCTGAATTCAAGGGGTTGATGTCGCTCAGCGGATTGTTGCCGCGCGAATAAAGATTGTTCCATCCCAGGCTCGCCGTCGTACCCGTCAGCCAGCTTTTCTGCACCGCGTAACTATGCGACGTCGAATCGAAAATCGTCGACGTCAATCCCGTCGTCACCGTGTTGGACTGCGGCCGCGTCGTGTGCCCCATGTTGAACGTCGACACGAAAACCGGATCCAGATTCTGCAGCGCCGTACCCGTCGCCGTGATGATCGTTCCGCCCGTTCCCCCCCCGCCGGCATCCGCCGTCGTCCGCCGCCCGCCGCCCTGCACCACCGGTGCGCCACCGGTCTGGCTGCCCACAACCTGCGCCTGCGCGCTCGCCGCGCCGCCCTGCACCACCGGCGGGACGCCGCGAAGCAGTCCGCCCGCCTGCGCGCGCATCAAACTCGCCTTCGACGTCTCCGGACCGTACCGCTGCAACTCGATGTCCAGATTGTTCTCGAGCGTCAGCGCGATGGTGTCCTGCAGCGATAAATACAGCTTCCCTGCCCGGATCAACGCATCCAGACGGCTCGAATTCTGAAGCCGGATCGGCGCAACTTCTTTTTCCCGGTAACTGTGGGTGATCTTCTCCACAAAACCTTGCGGAGGCTTGTCTACCACGATATTCTGCCCCGCCACCGGCGAGGCAAGCAGAACGGCAACACACAGTTGGGCTACGAGAGAACGCATAGAGTTCATGAGTACAAGACGACCTTAAGCAGGCGAAAGTTCAATGGTATCATTTAGAGCCGGAATCCTTCTTGCGGCGCATCAAAGTCACTGTTTCCTACGACGGAGCCTGCTACCACGGTTGGCAGGTTCAACCCGGCGTCCCCACGATCCAGTCCACCGTCGAGGCCGTTCTCACAGAGATCGAGGGCGCACCGGTCCACGTCTCCGCTTCTGGACGCACCGACGCCGGCGTCCACGCGCTCGCCCAGGTCGCCGCGTTCGATCTCGTCAATCCGATCCCCGAAGCCAATCTCCGCCGCGCCATGAATCGGCTTCTTCCCCCCGACATCCGCATCCTCGATGTCACCCAGGCACCCCGAGGCTTTCATCCCCGCTACGACGCCCTCGCCAAAACGTACGAATATCGCATCTGGCGGACCGAAGTCCGCCCCCCGTTCGAGCGGCTCTACACCCATCATCATCCCTATCCCCTCGATGTCCCTTTCATGGCCGCCGCCGCGAGACTTTTTCAAGGCACACACGACTTTTCCGCCTTCGCCGCCGCCGATGGCGCCGACGCCCTCGGACGCTCCAAGGTGCGGACCATCTTTTCCTCCTCCGTCTGGGAGTCCGGCGACCTCCTGTTTTACCGCGTCCGCGGCAGTGGTTTCCTCAAACATATGGTCCGCTTAATCATGGGTACACTACTCGAAGCGGGTAAGAAGAATCTGACGCTCCCCGGCATCGAAATGTTTCTCCAACCCGGATTTCCCGGAAAAGCCGGCCCCCGCGTTCCCGCGTCCGGACTCTTCCTGCTCAATGTAGAGTACGAAACTGACGCGCCGGCAGTAGCAGCAGAACCAGCAACAACGCCACCGGATGCATAAGTCCCGCGATCCAGAACACCGGCGCATACGAAAAGTGCGCAACCAGGTACCCCGTCCCCAGATTCGCCACGATTCCGCCCACCGCGCCGCCCATCCCCGTAAACCCCGACGCCGTACCCACCTCGTTCGCCCGGAACAGATCCGTCGGCAGCGCCAGCAGATTCGAAATCCACAGCGAATGCCCCGCCATCATGCAGCACGTCGCCGCGATCGCCCAATACCCCGACGGAGCCATCGGCGCCAGGATCCCCACCGGCATGCAACACGCCCCCAACACCAGCACCGTCTTGCGCGCCTTGTGCAGATCCCAGCCACGCTCCATCAATTTGCCCGATAGCCATCCCCCGAACACGTAGGCCGCGTCCCCGAACACGTACGGCACCCATGCATACGTCGCCACCATCGCCAGATCGAACCCCCGCTCCTTTCGCAGATACTCCGGCAGCCAGAAGATCACGAAGTACATCACCGGATCGGTGAAAAAGCGCGCCAGGATCAAACTCCAGCACCCTCGCGCCCGCAGCACTCGCAGCCAATCCACACCCTCTTTCGACGGAGCCGCCTCCTCCGGAGGACGCACGTGATCCTTGATCTCCGCATACTCCTCCTCCCGAAGCCACCGGTTCTTGTGCGGCGGATCGTACAGCAACGTCCACAGCGCCAGCCAGATCAGCCCCAGAGCGCCCGTCACCACAAACGCCCCCCGCCATCCGAACCAGATCGTCAATCCCCCCACCAGCGGCTGTGCAATCGCGGACCCCATCGTCGCCCCCGCATTGAAGATCCCCACCCCCAACGCCCGCCGGTTCGGCGGAAACCACTCCGCGATCGCCTTCGCCGCCGCCGGCCAGTTCCCCGGCTCGCACAACCCCAACACGAATCGCGACCCGGCGAGCGACCATTTCCCCACCGTCCATCCATGCAGCGTCTGCGCGATCGACCACGCCAGGATGAACACCCCATACCCGCGCTTGGTCCCCAACCGGTCCACAATCGGACCCGATCCCGCGTACATCACCGCGTAGGCGAACATGAACACCGCCAGGATGTGCGAATAATCCTGCTCGTCCATCCCGAACTCCCGCCGGATCTCCACCGACACCACGCCCAGCGCCACGCGGTCCACGTAATTGATCGTCGTCGCCAGGAACAACAGCCCCGCCACCACCCACTGCATCCGCGGAATCTTCATCGCCCGTCCTCCATCGAAAACCCGAGCCGCCTCACCAGCACTCCTAACACACGCGTATCCCCATGCCCCGGATGATGCGGCGGCGTCACCCGCAATTCCACCGTCACCGGACCCTCCTTCGTCTCCGCCACTGGAATCCGCAGATCCCTCCAGACCGATTCCTCCATCTCCGCTTTGCCGATCGGCGCGCCGTCCACCCGCACCTCCACCGTCGCCCGTTCCGGAGCCGCTGCCTCCATCTCGAAAAACCGCGCCCCCGCCGGACGCCACAGCCGCACCTTGGCCAACGGCTCGGACCATCGCGCGTCGCCCTCTTTCGGATGCCATCCGCCGTCCAACTGAAATACACTCACCGTCTGGCTCATCCGCACCGCCGGACGCAGCGCCGTCGATCCATCCCGGTATGCCGTCTCCAGGATCCGGAGACCTTCGTTCCAGCTCAGCACCAGGGTACGCTCGGCATTGGCGCCCTGATGCGCCTGCTTCAGTTCCACTTCATTCCGCTGGTACGCCAATCGCAGCGCCCCCTCGATCCCCCACCAATGCATCCCGGAAGGCGACCCGTCGTAAAGAAAATGCTGCGCGTCCGGATGCTCCTGCGCTGCCCTCATCACTTTCGCCACATACACGCGATTGAGATCGGCTTCGGCCAGCGTCGGGTTGCGTTCGAGGCGCATCACTTGAAAATTGACGCCCCACCATATCATCATCGCCACCGCCGCCGCGATCGGCCGCTTCCCAATCCGGTCCCACAACGTTCCCACGGCCACCGACAGCCCGATCATCGGCACATACAGATACGCCCCGTAGAGCCGCCCCGGCAGCAGCAAAAGCGGACCCAGCAACAGCACCGCCGCCGTCAGCCCGAACGCCGCCCGCCGGTCCCGCAGATAGGCCGCCGCGCACACCAACGCCGCCAGCGCCCACCCACTCAGCAGCGCTCGCCTCCCATAGAAACTCACCGTCGTCCAAACCGCCTCCGCCGTCAGCTTCAGTTCATATTCCCCGCCCGCCTCTCCCCGATTCGCGAGCACCGCCTGCCCCATGAACCACAACGCCACCGCCACGAACGGCATCGTCCTCTTCCAGTTCCGTCCGCCGATCCAGTACTCGTAAGCCACCACCGCGAACGCCACCATCACGCCGTTCTCTTTGGATTTGTACGCCAGCCAGCAACAAACAAGCGCCAAAATCGTCCTCCCCGACACGTACTCGAGAAGCGTCAGCGCCACGAAGGTCCCGCACAAGACGTCGAAGATGTACATCGGCTTCCAAAGCGCTTCGAACGCCGCCATCGGAAACGCGAAAAACAGCGCGCCCCACACCCCCAATCCCAATCGGCGCAAAAGCAGATATACCAACAGCACATTCAGAAAATGCGCCGCGTGAACCACCGCCACATACCACGGATAGTTCAATCCCACTTCGCCGCCCAACGCATAAAACAGGAAGTGGCCCGGCGGCCGGAAGTGTTGCGGCATGTAGAACGGCGTCGCCAACCCCTCCGCGAACATCCGTGCGGACCCGTTCCGCGTCCACGCGATGTTGTCCAAATCGTCCGACGAAAAGTACCCCTTATACGCCGCCCGGTTCGCGATCAGGAACAATACGATCAACGACGCCCCGGCAACCAGCCGGAACACCCATCCCCGCGCGCTACTTCCGGAGAAAATCGAAGTCACAGCCCAGATCCGCTTGCGTCACGTGATCCAGAAACAGCTTCCCATACCCGCGCGTGTAGTGCGGCTTCGGCCGCTCGAACGCCGCCAGCCGGCGGTCGATCTCTTCTTGCGGCAGATTCACGTCGATCCGCCGGTTCGCCGCGTCCAGCACGATCTCATCCCCCGTTTCCACCGCCGCCAGCGGACCCCCAATCGCCGACTCCGGCGTCATGTGCAGCACCACCGTCCCGAAACTCGTCCCGCTCATCCGCGAATCCGATATCCGCACCATATCCTTCACCCCGCGCTGCAGCAACACCTTCGGCATCGGGATGTGGCCCCATTCCGGGAATCCGGGCCCACCATGCGGACCGCCGTTCTTCAACACCAGCACCGTATTTTCATCCACCGGCAAATCGTCGCGATTCAACTCCTCCAGCATCGTGTAGTAGTTGTCGAAAACGTACGCCGGTCCGCGATGCGTCAACAACTCCGCCGTCGCCGCCGTATGCTTGATCACCGCCCCGCCCGGCGCCAGATTCCCATACAGCACCAACGTCCCGCCCTCGGGAGCCAGCGCCTTGTCCAGCGGCCGGATCACATCGGCGTTGAAACACTCCGCCTCCGCCACGTTTTCCCCAATCGCCTTCCCGGTCACCGTGATGCAGTCCTTGTGCAGCAGGGGCAGCAGTTCCCGCATCACCGCCGGCAGCCCGCCCGCATAGAAAAAGTCCTCCATCAAGTACGCCCCCGACGGGCGCACGTTAGCGATGTACGGCGTCTTCTTCGAAATTGTATGGAAGTCCTCGAGCTTCAACTCGATCCCCAACCGCCCCGCGATCGCGATCAGATGCACCACCGCGTTCGTGGACCCTCCGATCGCCATGTCCACCGTCATCGCATTCTCAATCGCCTCGCGCGTCATGATTTGCGACGGCCGCAGGTCTTCCCACACCATGTCCACAATCCGCCGCCCGCTTTGTTCCGCCATCGCCAACCGCCGCGAATCCGGCGCCGGAACACTCGCACACCCGGTGAGCGTCATCCCCAGCGCCTCCGCGATCGACGTCATCGTCGACGCCGTGCCCATCACCATGCAATGGCCATGGCTCCGCGCCGAACACGCCTCCACCTCGCACAGCCCTTCATCGGTCATTTCCCCCGCCCGGTATTTATCGAACAGCTTCCTCATGTCCGTGCCGGACCCGATCTCGCTCCCGCGGTATTGCCCCGATAACATCGGCCCGCCAGGCACCATGATGGCCGGAATGTCCGCGCTCGCCGCACCCATCAACTGCGCCGGCGTCGTCTTGTCGCACCCGCAAAGCAATACCACTCCATCCAGCGGATTCGCGCGAATGCACTCTTCCACGTCCATCGCCATCAGATTCCGGAACAGCATCGTCGTCGGCTTCATGAATACTTCGCCGAGCGAAATGGTCGGAAACTCGAACGGAACCCCGCCCGCCTGCCAGACGCCCCGCTTCACAGCCTCCGCTACCGTACGCAAGTGGATGTTGCAGTGGTTCAGTTCGCTCCACGAATTGCAAATGCCGATCACCGGTTTGCCGAGAAAACTCTCCCGCGTCAGCCCCTCGCTGCGCACATAAGCGCGCCGGGCAAAACTGTAGTACTCGAGTGAGTCAAACCAAGTCGTACTGCGAAGCGTCCTCTTAGGCTGTTCAGGCATAACAGACCACTGTAACAATGTCGTGCAAGTTTCAGCTCGCGGCTGGGCTTTCGTTCCTCCTGCCCGCCCGGCAAGCCTACACCGGCCAGCCAGCACCAGCGAGCCTACACCAGCGAGCCTAAAATGGAGTTCATGCGATCCATACTCCTGGTCCTCGCCATCGCCCTCCCCACCCTCGCCGCCACTTTCGAATCCGACCCCGCCTGGAGGCCCTGGGCCGCCCGCGACGAAATCGCCCCTCGCACATGGAAAGACACTCACGTCTTCCGCACCGCCGGACCCTCGCTCGCCATCTCCGGCAACTCCAATCAGGCCGCCGCCGGAGGCTGGGAGCACCTGACACAACCGGTCCAACCCGGGCAGTGGTATCGCCTCCGCGCTTTCTTCAAATCCCAATCGGTGCCCGACGCCAGCCTCCGCATCCTTGCCCGCCTCGATTGGCGCCGCCCAGGCGGCAAACGCACCGGACAGCCCGACTACGGCTATCGAATCCAACCTGCCGGCGATTGGTCCGAACTCACCCTCGAAGCGCCCGCTCCTCCCGAAGCCGACTCCGCTGCCATTCAACTCTATCTCCAAAACGCCGCTCAGGGCGTCGTCTGGTGGGACGACCTGTCTTTCCAGCCCATCCCCGCCCCCGGACCCCGCAAAGTGACCGTCGCCGCCATCAACCTCCGCCCGCAAAAAACCGGATCCCGCCAAGCCAGCGTCCAGCAGTTTTTTGACCTCGTCCAGGCAAAGGTCCAACCCTCTGCCGACGTCATCCTCCTCCCGGAAGGCATCTCGATCGTCGGCACCGGCAAGAACTACGCGGAAGTCGCCGAGACCATTCCCGGCCCCACCTCCGAAAAACTCGGCGAACTCGCCCGCACAAAAAGCGCCTGGGTCGTCGCCGGCATCTACGAACGCGAAGGACCGGCCATCTACAACACCGCCATCCTCATCGATCGCGCCGGTAACGTCGCCGGCAAATACCGCAAAGTCTACCTCCCGCGCGAAGAAGTCGAAGGCGGCCTTACCCCTGGCAGCGACTATCCCGTCTTCCACACTGACTTCGGCAAAATCGGAATCATGATCTGTTGGGATCTCCAATACGCCGACCCCGCGCGCCAGTTAGCCCGCCGCGGCGCCGAACTTCTCCTGGTCCCCATCTGGGGCGGCAATGAAACCCTCGGCAAAGCCCGCGCCATCGAGAATCGCGTCTTCGTCGCCTCCTCCGGCTACGACTACCCCACCTACGTCATGGATCCCGACGGCGAGATTCTCGCCATCGCTCCAACTACCGGCAGCGCCGCCCTCGCCACCATCGACCTCAATCGCCGCTATGCCGACCCGTGGCTCGGTGACATGCGCGGCCGCTTTTTCAAGGAACTCCGCGACGATATTCCATAGCCCCCCCGGCACGAATTGGCCCATCCCCGTGTCATAGTTCCACACCCTTGCGGGCGACCGGCAAGCCAAACCGTCTGATTCCAATAGACAAAAAGTATTGGTACTCTAGTTGCAGACATTGCATTGTCTGCTAGTTACTGTCAGGTAAAACGCACATGGACCGGAGCACGCCGATGACTCGAAAACTTCTCGCTTTTTCCGCAATCGCACTGCTGGGTATGGCCATCCCGGCCGCCGCGCAAACCATCACAGCCAGCCCCTCCTCCCTCAATCTCTATCACCAGGTAGGCCTTGGATCCTCTCCCCAAAAGACCGTAAACGTCTCCTTCTCCAGTCAACTCGCCACCACCGTTACCCTCAGTTTCTCAGGACAAACCGGGTGGCTGTTCGTCAGCGCCACCGGCCCTCAGCCGGTGAGCGCCGGATACTCTTTGACCGTGATCCCTACCGTGCCCGGCAGTTTCACCCGTTGGCGTGTATCAGGCACAGATCACCATCACCGCCCGGGCGCTGGCTCGCTCGTGATTCCTGTCACCCTCACCGTCAGCACCCAGCCGCTCCTGATTTCCAATAAGGCTTCCCGTTGAATTCGTCTTCGCCGCCGGCGGCGCTCCTCCGCCCACCCAAACCCTCGACATCGGTAGCACAACCCCTGGCATCGCCTTCACCGCCGCTGCCACCACCGGTAGCGGCGGAGCCTGGCTCAGCATCACCCCCACATCCGCCACCACCGCCGCCCAGTTGACCGCTTCCGCCAACCCGTCCGGGCTTCCCGTCGGCACCTATGGCGGTGAAATCGTGGTCGCCGCCGCTGGCGCCGGAAACACCGTCCGGGTCCCAGTCACGCTCCGCATCATTGACCAGTTGCAGTTGAGCGTTACCCCCGCCTCGCTCCAGTTTGACTATCAGGTCGGCGGACCCAACCCACCCGATCGCATTCTCTCCGCCTCCACCAGCGGGATCCCCATCCTCACCTCGGCTACCGTCAGCACGGTCAGTGGCGGCAATTGGCTCAGTGTCGCCCCCCCAGCGGCAATTCCCCTCTCAACATGTCCGTCACCGCCAACCCCGGCGGCCTCACCCCCGGCACCTACAATGGAACCATCCGTCTAACCGCCACCGGCGCCTCCAACAGCCCCATCGACGTGCCTGTGACTCTGCGCGTCACCAACGACCCGCTCCTCCGCGTGAGCCCGTCGTCGGTCGTTTTCACCTATCAGACCAACGGACCCCTGCCGGCGAGCCGGCCCATCGTCGTCGCCAACGCCGCCGGAACCGCTGTTCCTGTCTCGGTCACCACGTCCACCTCCCAGGGCGGGCTCTGGCTCTCCGCCGTACCTGCCAGCGCGTCCACTCCGCTCGCCGTCGTCGTCTCAGCCAACCCCGCTGGGCTCCTGCCCGGTCTCTACAACGGGTCAGTCACCATAACGGGAACCGCGGCCAACAGCCCACTGACAGTCCAGGTAGCGCTGGTGGTCACCACCGCGCCCGCCGTTCGCCTTTCGGAAAGCCAGTTGAACTTTACCTACACCACCAACTCCGTCCTCCCCCCGCCTCAAACCGTCGCCGTTTCGAGCACCGGCGCTGCCACGAACTTCGCCGCCGCCACCATCGCCGGCGTCACCTGGCTGAGCGCCACCCCACCGCCGGCACCACACCAGGCACTGTCACCGTCAGCGTAAACCCAGTCGGCCTCGCGCCAGGCGTCTATTCGAGCGTCGTCTCGTTTGCTACCACCGAACCGGGCGCCATTGCCATCAGCATGCCCGTGGAACTCACCGTGAGCGCCAGCCCGCTCATACGCGTACAATCCAGTGCCTTGCGCTTCCAATTCAACACCGGTTCGTCTCCCCAGCAATCAAAACCTCCAAATCGATAGCACCAGCGGCGCTTTCACCTACAGCATCACCGCGCCCACCTCCACCGGCGGACCCTGGCTCGCCGTCGGACCCTCCTCCGGCGTGAGCGGCTCCAACATCAGCGTCGGAGTCAATCCCGGCGGCTTGCCCCAAGGCACCTATAGCGGCCTCGTCGCCATTGAAGCTCCCGGCGCCGCCAATAGCCCGCAATATGTACCGGCCATACTCGGCGTCGCCACTTCGGTTGACCTCACCGTCAATCCCAACCTCTTGTCGTTTGACTACACCCCGGGCGCCAGCCTGCCCGCGGCCCAGACCCTCTCCCTCGCCACCTCCAACACCGTCATCAACTATGCAGCCACGGCGGAAACCCTCTCCGGCGGAACATGGCTCTCAGTCACACCCACTGGCGGACTTACCCCCGCCTCCCTGCAGGTCTCGGTGAATCCGCAAAACCTCGCGCCCGGCTCCTACGCCGGTTCCATCCGTATCACCTCCAGCCAGGCCACCAACAGTCCGCGCGTCGTCCAGGTGACCCTCAATGTCCGCCAGGCCGCGCCCACCCTCGCCGTCAGCCGCGATACGTTGTCGTTCGCCTTCACGCCGGGATCGGCCGTTCCCGCCGCGCAACAGGTCCAGGTCACCTCGAGCGGTGACCCCGTGCCCTTCTCCGGCACCGTCTCCACCACCTCCGGCGGCAACTGGATCACCGCCGCTAGTTCCTCCGCCACTACCCCAGCCACCCTCACCATTACCGTCAATCCCACTGGTCTCGCCGCCGGCACCTATACCGGGACTGTCAACGTCACCTCCACCGCCTCGGCTTCCAACACCAGGGCGATCGCCGTTACGTTGACCGTCGCCTCGATTCCGGCGCCCAGCATCACTACCTTCGTCCACGCCGCCTCGTTCGCACCGTCGGCGGCCGTGCCTGGCATGATCTTCACCATCTCCGGCGCCAATCTCGGCCCGGCCAGCCCGCTCCAGACCAGGCTCAACCAAAGCGGGAATGTGGACTCCAACCTCGGAGGCGTCCGCGTCCTGTTCGATAACATCCCCGCGCCTCTCCTCTACGTCTCCGTCAACCAGATCAACGGGGTCGTCCCCTACGGGGTCTCCGGACGCGCCTCGGTTCGCGTGAGCGTCGAGTACCAGGGCGTCACTTCCGGCACACAGGAACTCCGCGTCGTCGACGCTAACCCGGGCATCTTCCTCCTCAATCAGGCTGGCCAAGGTGCGATCCTCAACGCCGACAATTCGGTCAACGGCGCGGGCCGTCCCGCTGACCGCGGACAGCCCATCGTGATCTACGCCACCGGCGAGGGCCAGACCTCTCCGTTCGGTATCGACGGATCCATCCCCGGCGTCAACGCGCCTCTCAAGTCGCCTCTGCTTCCGGTAACGGTCGAAATTGGCGGGATTCCCGCTGAAGTCCTCTACGCCGGTTCAGCCCCAACCTTCGTCTCCGGCGTGCTGCAGATCAATGCAAGAATCGCCGCGAACACACCCACCGGGTCCAACGTGTCCATCCGCGTACGCATCGGCGCCTTCGCCAGCCCTCCCGGCGTCACCGTCGCCGTTCGCTAGCGCCCCCTGTCGCCCTTCGAGAACCGCCGCCAGCGGGCAGCCTGTAGCCAATCCGCACAGGCTGCCCGCTGTGTTTTCGCCTCTTCCCGCGGGAGCCCCCCTCCACCCGAACAGGGCTCCCACAACCGCCATCTTTTTCACCGGATGTGCGGGTAGCCACCGGTCCCCGGCGCACTGAGCAGCCCCCGCAAAGACCCTATTCTGTCCTTCATTTACGGACTATTCCCCGGAAAAACTTTCCACGATACTATTCAGTACACGCGCAGCGTCCGATAGACACGCGACGGGTAAGTAGTTGGAGAGTTCCCTCGTGAACCTGATCAATCATACCGGTGACGAAATCGAAATGAGCGCGGCGGAATGGAGCGAAATACGCCAGCTCGCCGTCCTTCACGGTTGGACCCCGCAGGGAACATCGGCCCCCCCGCTTGACTTTGACGCGCGCCGAACGGGTCGCTGGTCAGGAAGCTACGATGCCCCGACCGGACAAATGGTTCGTCGCGAAGATGCCGCCCGCTTGGCCGACGCCATCGAACTCGCCAGGCGTCCGCATCACCACCGCCTGTTGTCGGAGGGCGCAGTCGGCCGCGTAATCCGCTTCCTCCGCTCCGGTCCATTTCTCCTCACCGGCAGCCCCGTCCCGGAACCCCCTCCGCCAGCGCTGCCCCTCGATCATCAGTTGATTTCGCTCAGCGCCGCACTGGAGCAGTCCGTCAGGATCGAAGCACCCATGCCCTCCGATTCGGTCACCTCAGACCGGAAATAAACCACCCCCGGAAGGGCAACCGGAGACCGGTTCCGAGACGGCGGACGATTCGCTGCGAATCCTTCCATCTCCAACACGCTGAGTCCCTTATCCCGTCAGAATCTTGCCGCCTCACAGGCCCGGGTTTGCGCGCGACCCGCCGCTTCGCCCTACCATCGGATTGGACCGGAGCCGCGGCCGTTAGCCGCACGCAGGTCATCGCCGTGGAAAGGAGGAGGAGCATGTTCTTATCTAAGGAGACGAAGCCAGCTAACTACCCGTTAGTCAGCAACCTGACAAAAAAAACAAACCCGATTCAAACCCGATTCGCGTTAGAACGGAACGTCGTCGTCCGAGATCCCCTGGTCGCCGTACGGATCCGGCTGCGCCGCTGGCGCCGGACGTCGCGCCGTTCTGGGCATCGACACCGGACCGCCTCCACCGGAAGACTGTTCGCGACCCGCGTACCCGCCGCCCGAGTCGTCCGCGTCGGCGCCGCCACGGCCGCCAAGCAGAATCACATCGTCGGCCACCACCTCGGTCACGTACTTCTTGTTGCCGTCCTTGTCGTCGTAAGACCGGCTCTGCAGGCGCCCTTCGCAGTAAATCTGTTTCCCTTTGGTCAGGTAATTCGCCAGATTTTCCGAGCGCCACAGCACAATGTTGTGCCAGTCGGTTTCTTCTCGCCATTCGCCCGTCTGCTGATCTTTCCAGCGCCGGCTGGTGGCGATCGAAAACGTGGTTCGAGCTTGACCGCCCGGAGTAAATCGGGTTTCGGCATCCTTGCCCAGGTTGCCTACGAGAATCACTTTGTTGACGCTACGCGACGCCATGGTACCTGTCAGCGTATCATACCAGGCGGCACCCGGCCAAGCATCGCCCGGGCCACGGTGATTGGCTCCGGATCACGGTATCCGCCGCTCTCGTTGTACTCCCGCTGCACCTGCTTCCACTCCCCATGCAACTCCGTCTGGATCTGGATCAACTGCCCGTCTTCGATCTCCTCTCCGGGTGCGAAATTCAACTCGCACGCATACACCCGGCCCGGCCGATCCGGGTTCCATAGCGGAATCCCGAACTTCCTGCACAGGATCGGACGATGCTCATAGATCGCGCAGCGGTCGTCCACCAGCGCCGGACAAGCCAGTCGTGCGCCCGCCGGAGGGAGACTCCCCCAAGCCTCGCCGCCATCGGCCCCCGTGTTCATCAGGCGCGCCCTCTCTTCCAGATACGCTCGCGCCTGCTCGCGCAGCCGCCGCGCCACCTCCTCTGGCAGCGTCTCCACGCCACGCCACACCTCCGCCGCCTCGATTTCCGTGATCTGGAACAACTGGTGGCAGCACGCACTACAGCCCGGACCGCATCGGATCCGATCACCATGAAGGCGGCGGTTCCGCGCGAACTCGTCGGCGTAGCCGTCGATGACAGCTCGATGTCGATCGTTCACCCATGTCTCCATGAACGTTCCATGACCATTCTCTCCCCGCTCGCCCGAGGAAAGAGTTGGCGAACCGGCCGGTTCTGGTCCATAATACAAACTAACAGCACCGCGAGGTGCCGGGAATAGGATCTCATGTTCGTCAGGCAGGGAACACTGTTTCAACAACTTGAGAAGATTGGCGGGATTCGGTGCCACCTGCTCGTGGTGGTTAGTTTGGGTTCTGCCTGGATCGCGCCCGCCGTGGCGCAGGTTCCGCTGGTGGGTTCCGGCCCCGGCGGTGTCATCCGGATCCAGAACACCGATTTGGCGGTCCTCGAGGCCGGTGACGAGCGGCAGGATCTGCCCTGCACCGTCTCGAGCGACAAGGCCTTTCTCGGGTTCGATCTTCGCTTCCACGCCGGCTATGACCTCAACGTCCCCCTGCGTGAACTGGCCGGCAGCGAAAACACGCTCACCATCCTGTTTCGCGTTTATCCCGAAGGCCAGCCCGAAGCCAAGAAGTACTTCATGCAGAAGGTCCGGGTTCCCGAGATCGAAGAAGACGCCAAAGGCGACGCCTATCTCCAGGGTGCCTTCGATCTGGGCGAGGGCAAGTATCAAGTGGATTGGCTGATGCGGGACCGCACCGAGCGCGTTTGCGCCTCATCCTGGAAGGTCGAAGCCGAGTTGTCGTCCAAAGAACGCGACATCGCCATGGCCATCGAGCCCAACGCCATTGAAGGGGTCCGCTACGAACAGTTCTACGATGATCCCCCGGTCGAACGGGCCGCTGACTCGGGCTCGGTCAAGGTCAAGATTCTCGTCAACTTCGCGCCCCAAAAAGCCCGGGCGGCCGCGCTCCGTCCCCTCGACACCGTCGCCCTGGTCTCGATGCTGCGCACCCTCAACCGCGAACCCAACATCGGAAAATATAGTCTCGTCGCCTTCAACCTCCAGGAACAGAAGATCCTCCATCGTCAGGACGACGCGGACCGCATCGACTTCCGCGCACTCGGCCAGTCCCTCGAAGAACTCCAGTTGGGAACCGTCGACCTGAAACGTCTGGCCGAAAAACACGGTGAGACCACCTTCCTCGGCGATCTCATCGCCGCCGAGTTCAAACCCGGTCCTCAGGCCATGATCTTCGCTGGTCCCAAAGCGCTCCTGGACGCCAACATCCCAGAGGCCAAGTTGCGCGAAGTGGGCGACCTTAAGTTCCCTGTTTTCTACATGAACTACATCTTGAACCCGTATGCCACGCCCTGGCGCGACACCATTGGAAACGCCGTCAAATTCTTCAAAGGCGTCGAGTACACCATCTCGCGCCCTCGCGATCTCTGGTTCGCCGTCAGTGAAATCATGGGTAAGATACTGAATTTTCGAAACGCAAAACAAGTGGCAGCGGTCTCTTCTCAGTAGAGGTTAGCGAATGCGATTGACCAATATCGTTCTCACGGGCATTGTCGCGGCCGGCGCCTTCCCCGCCCTTTCCCAGCCGCCGGTGAACCGCCTCGCGCCCTTCGTCCCTTCGCCTCAAAACGTCGTCGAGAAGATGCTCGAAGCCGCTTCGCTCAAACCTGGTGAAACCGTCTACGATCTCGGCTCCGGCGACGGCCGCGTTCTCATCACCGCCGCCCAGAATTTCGGAGCAAAGGCGGTCGGTATCGAAATTTCGGCAAAGGAAGCCAAATCCTCCCGCCAGCGCATCGAAAAGTTGCAATTGTCAGACCGTTGCAAGGTGGTCGAAGGCGACCTTCTCGACGCCGATCTCAGCGCCGCCAACGTCGTCACGATTTACCTCCTCACCAAGAGCAACGACAAGCTCAAACCCAATCTCGAGAAATACCTCAAGCCGGGCTCACGCGTGGTCTCCCATGACTACGAGATCCCGGGATGGGTGGCGAACAGGGTCGAAAAGGTGGAAGCGCATAAGCGCGTCCATCAGCTCTTCGTCTACGAAATGCCCCCGAAAAAACAGTAGTTCTTAACTGCTGGTCCTTCGCCCCCTTCGTTCCCAGCCCAACTCCGGGTTCTCCCCCCTCCTCACCTAAAGCCGGAACCGCACCCGTCCGATGTTAGTCGTGGAGGACTGTGACGACATGCGCAGTCTCGAAAAGAGGCCAGCCAATGTGCCCGACCCGGAGGAAGGTGTTCGTAATATGAAGCGTTTTGCTCTAATTTCGTTGCTGCTGCTCGCGGTGCTGTTGTGCGTGGCTCAGCCCGTCGAAGCCCAAACCGCGGCCGTCAGTCACGTTCTGGTCAAAGGGACGCACAGCCGCCTCCGGTTCACCGTCGACGGCAAGGAATACATCGGCGCGGCCAGTTTCATTTGGCCCGCTGGCAGCAACCACATCCTTCACGTTCCCGTCATCGAGGACGGCTGCGTCTACGACACTCCCCGCACCACGCGTGCTTGCAACGTGACCGGGTGGACCTCCTCGAACGGGGTCGCCCTGCCCAACCCCGCCACGATCGTCGCCAGCCCCGAAATCAGCCAATACACCGCTGCCGGCGGCATCGAGCATGCCCTCAACCTGGTCTTCTACGATGGTCCCGCCGAATTTGCTCCCGGCACCGTCACCATCAATGGCATCCAGTATCTCAAGAGCTTCGTAGGCCGCTGGCTCCCGGAGGGACTTCTCACGCTCCAGGCCCAGCCCTTCGCCGGATTCGTGTTCGTCGGCTGGCAGCCCAACCCGAGCAACGCGTTCCTGCGCGAGTTTCAGTTCACCGGCCCCACCACCATCGCGGCCAGATTCTCGCCCGGCAAACGAGTCAACTTCCGCTCAGACCCGCCCGGCCTCAACGTCCGCGTGGATCGCAACGAGGTGCGCACGGAAACCCGCTCCAACTGCGTCACCGACAACCTGCTCGTCCCCGGCGCTCCTCCAGGCATCAAGCCGCTTTGCACCGGTGAATTCGACTTTCTGCCCGGTTCGCGCCACCTGATTGGAGCACCTTCTCCGCAGGTGGACCGAGTCGGCAAAACTTGGATCTTCACCGGCTTCGACAACGGTCTCGGCGATAACGACGTGTTTCAGACCCCGGCCGAGGTCCAGCCCGAGATGACCATCGTCGCGCGGTTTGTTCCCGGCATCAGCACCAGTTTCGCCACCGAACCGCAAGGGCTGAAACTCCGCGTGAACGAACGCGACAACTGGCCGCAGCTCAACTTCGTGTTCGCCCCCGGAAGCAAGCAGTTCATCGCGGCGCCCACCGAACAGACCGATGCGCGAGGACGCAAGTATGTGTTCCGCCGCTGGCGCCATGGCGGTGAACCCGCACAGGAACTCATCATCCCGGCCGAGGTCCCCGAAACAGGGCTGAAGTTCGTCGCCGAGTACGATGTTCTCAGCCAGTTGGTCATTCAATCGGAACCGGCCGGCGGATCGGTGGTGGTCGACGGGGCGGCCTGCCGCACCCCCTGCAGGATCGACCGTCCCGACAAGACCGAAGTCAACGTCGAGGCCCCTGAGATGACGCAGGTCTCCGAGTTCCACCGCTTGTATTTCACAGGGTGGTCCGACAATGGTGATCGCGCCCATAGCCTCGTTGTCGCCGGTGTCGAGCCGGTGACGATCCGAATGGATTTCCGGTCCGCCTACAAGCTCAACTTCGACTCCGATCCATCCAACGCCGCCGACTATATCATCGAGCCGGCCAGTTCGGATTCCTATTACCCAGCCGACGGATTCATCAACCTGACCGCCACGCCCAGGCGAGGCTTCCGCTTCCGCCGCTGGGATGGCGATCTCGAAGGCACCAGCCGCAGCGCCACGCTTCACATGTCGCGTCCGCGCACCGTTATCGCACGCTTCGACAAGGTCTCCGTGATTGACCCGGCCGGCGTCCGCAACGCCGCCGGACAGGGTCCGGACAACGTCGTCGCTCCTGGATCCCTCATCTCGGTGTTCGGCGCCAACCTCGCCCCGTACTTCGAGTCGGGCCCCACCGGACCACTGTTGTCACAAGCGATCGCGGGAGTCTCGGTCACAGTCGGCAACCGGATTCTGCCGCTGCTTTTCGTATCTCCGGATCAGATCAATGCACAACTGCCACGCGACCTCGCCGCCGGCGAATACGACCTCCGCATCCTCCGGGTGGGCGAAGATCCGATCGCTGGAAAGTTTCAAGTCACTCCGGCGGCTCCGGGCTTGTTCAACAAACCCGTGGATGAACAACCGCATCTGGTCGCTTTCCACGAGGACGGCGTCGAGGTCACCCCGGCCAACCCGGCCCGCCGCGGTGAATTGATCAGCTTCATCGGAACCGGCTTCGGCGCCTACAAGGCCGCGCATCCGGAAGGCTTCGTGCTCCCGGCGGGCCCCGGCTATTCGCTCACCCACGAGGTCTCAGTGATCGCCGGCGACACCGTGATCACACCGGATTGGGCCGGCGGCGCAGCCGGACAAGTGGGAGTGGATCTGGTCAAGATTCGCATTCCCAACGAGATGCCGGCCACCGAGTCGGGAACCATCGGGCTCAAGGTCCAAATGGAAGGGCTCGAGAGCAACACAGCGCTACTGCCGCTCGAGTAGCCGAAGCCGCCCCCGCACCGTTACGCTACCAGCCGCCTTGCGCGAGTCGAGCCACCTCGCTTGCGCTCAACGGCCGGTTGAACACGGCTACCTCGTCCATCCACCCGACGTAGTTCACTCCGAGGCGGATGGCAGTGGCTGCCTCGTCCCATTCAAAAGCCTCCGCAACGGCTCCCGAGGTTCCCTGCGGCTGCCCATCGAGGTAGAGGGTCGCTTTGCCGCCATGGCCCAGGGCATCGAAGACGATGGCGACGTGGGTCCAGCGGTCGGCGCGAAACGGCGGCTTCTCAACCACGACGAGCCGCCGTTCAAACGCCGGGAACTGGTCCGAGGGCAAGTTGCGGGGATTCCATTTCGTCAACTGACCGAACACTCCGAGCCGGAAGTGCCTGGGCCGGTCGTCTTTGGTGAAGTCCACCCAGATCGCCGAATCGTTGTAGGCCTTTCCGGTAAGCTGGATCGGATCGCAGAAGCCTGGCTCGAGATCTTTGTCGGGATCCAGTTTCAGGCGGAAAGCAACCGTCCCGTTCCAGCCGCGAGGATCGAACGCCACATTGCGCGCCGCGCGATAGAAGACGGCCCGCGTGTTCTTGGACGTGAAGTGGAGCGCGCCGCCGCGATGTCCGCCCGAGGTGGCGTGGACCACGTTGGCGGGCAGACCCGGCTGGGCGAGCGATTGCTGTTTGTAGGAATCGGCAAAGTGAACCCGCTTGTCACCGGCCGCCACGGTTGCGTCCGTGGAGGTGTCGAAGGGAGCAAAGAATGTGAGGGAATCCCTCAGATCCGCCGCGGCGGCGGCGCACAGGGATAGGGACAAAACGACCCAGGTTCTCATAGGTTGGATTTTATCGCGGTCGCTACAGGATGCGGGTGGCCCGAACTCGCATCCGGCGTTGTTAGCGAAGTGGGGAATTTATTGCAGGGAATTCGTCGATGAGAAACGGATGGGGGGGAAACCGGACAGGGACAGGGACACGAAAAAACCGGGGGCCAGTTCGCCCCCGGTTCGCAGTCGTTTCGCTTGGATCGAAACCGGCCAGTGCTTAGGAGCCCTGGTTGGCGGCGGTCGACATCGCGATCGAAATCTTGCTGAAGATCGTGCTGATGCTGGTGGCCACGCCCGGCATGATCGCACCGGCGGCGACGGCCACAAAACCGGCCATCAACGCATATTCGATGAGGTCCTGACCTCGGGTGTCCTTCCAAATCTGCAGCTTCAAAACCAGATCGGTAACTTTCTTCATGACTCTCTTTTCTCCTCTCCCGTGATGGGGTTGTTTTTCCAACTGAATCCAGCTTACCGGGGAACCCGCTTCCGGCCAATTAGCAGATACACCTAAGCGCCGCATGTGTTGTCCTATGAAGGCCCTAGGGGCATTGCGTAGTCCTTCAACCTCAAACCTCAGGACTCCCGTCCCATTCGAAGATCCAGGAATTCCCCGGTAACCGCGAACGGTGTCATCACCGCCCGCGGGCTCTCTCCACGCTGCTCAATTTCTATCTCCCTTATCGGACCGATCCCGGCCGCCATCTGCAAATATCGAACCTTCTCCGGATCCAGCCCCATCACGCGGCAGCAGGTGGCGTCGACGGCCGCCAGATTGGACCCCATCACCACCACGCCACTGTCCTTCGCCGTCCCCTGGATGGGACCGTTGCCCTCCATCCCCACCACCCCGTCGACGATCGCAAACGTATTGTGGAAGATCCGGCTCAACTCGACAATCGAGCGGTCGATTCCCCGGTAGTGGAGCGGGTTCTTCGGCCATCCGTAGACGGCCCCGGGCACCAGCCCGAACAGGTTCTTCATCGACAGCGTCACCCCGGCCCAATGGTGCGTCTTCATCTTGGGGAGCGACACGATGAGGTCGGCGCTCAGCAGTTGCCGGGAGAAGTACATCTCCGGTTCGTTTTCGAGGAATCCGGGCACAGGGGCCACCTCGTCCCGGTTTAAGTCGACGAAGCGGTCCTCGAATCCGGCTACGGCATCGAAATACCCGGCCTCCTCGGCCAGATGCATCGTATCGCGCCGGTGGCCGGGCCCTTCGCCGATCCTCACCTCCGCCGCTCCCAGGCGCTCGAAGAGGCGGTAAGCGGCCGCCACCATGGCCATATCGGTGTTAATGCAGGAGCCGGAATCGAACTCGACGAAGTTCGGCTTCAACAGGACCCGCTTTCCGCGCGCCTGGAGCCCGCACAGACGCGCCCCGCGCCAAAGGATGTCGTCCAGATCCACTCCGTAGGCGGCGGCCTTAAGGACGGCCACAGGGCGCCTGCCGCCCGTCCAGCGCGGCAGGTCACCGCCGCAGCCGGAAAGCCATCCCGCTCCAGCGCCTAGAAACCCGCGCCGTCCCCATTGTTTCCTCACCCGATCCTCCTGTTCTCCGGCCCTCATCCAAGGTCCACCGCTGGCGGAAGTCCCGCCGTTTTCGGTGGTCCCGCAGTCCGCAGAAGCCGGTGATTGCCCCCGGCCGCCGCGATCGCCTCCAGAGCCCACACGCTCACGTCGCGCCCATGAACCGAAATCGGCTGCGCGCCCCCCACCACCTCGTCCCAGTCGATGCCATGCATCCGCAGCCCCAGCCGCAGCCACGCCCTGCCCATCGGAGACCGCACCCCGTTCCAACGCGTCGTCAGCGCGGCCACGGCCGCGGCGGAGATCACCGAGCGGCCCTGGAGCGCGAACACGGCTTGACCGGTGCACTCAGGGTAGGAAGGCAGCGCCTCCCCGAGCGCCATCGACGCGCCGTAGTTCCATCCTCCGTCGGCGCATCGCCGGTCCAGGAGCATTTCTTCCCCCAACCGGACCCGCTCAGCGATCTCACCCGCGCGCCCGTGGCCCGGGCCCAGCAGCTTGCCGGCCAGCTTCAACGCCACCACCGAATGAACCGTCGGCTCGACCCATGAACTCGTTTCCGGATGCCAGGACCACCCAAAATAGTCCGGGTTGTTGCCGCTTACCGTCCGGATCGACTCGAGCCACCGCCGCCACAAGGCCCCTTCGGCGCCGTGCGCCGCCAGCAGCCAATCGAGCGCCCGGCCGGCATTGCCATCCCACCGCCCGGCCAACGCGTGTGCGCTCACCCACAGCGACGTCACCCATGACGACCCGGGCACGGTTCGATTCGGACTCACCCCACCGTCAGACCTCTGGCAACTCCGCATCCAATCCCACGCCCGCTCGGCCACGCGGTCCTCACCCACCCCCTGCAGGGCAATCCAGGCCCACGCCGAGGGCTCCATCCACGAACCGCTCCCGGCGTAGTATCCCCAACCTCCATCCGCGTTCTGCGACCGCAGCAGTCGCTCCAACCCTCGCTGCAACCCTTTGCCCTGATCCGGTTCCATATTGAAAGTTCGCCCAATCTCACATCGGCACCGTGGGCTCCCATCCTTACGATCGAGGCCATACAATAGGGGAAATGGACCCGTTCCGGATCGTCAAATCCACATGGTCCCCCGGCGACACGCGGGAGATCGAGGATTGGCGCGTCGAGCAACAGGACGGGCTCGAATTCGACTCCTACCGGCGCGTCTACCTTGCCGGCGGACGGGAGTGGATCGTGGCGGGCCAGGTGATGAAGCCGGACGGGAAGAAATTCTACATCTTGGAATGCGTCGAGTAGCCGGATGACGTTGCTGGCCGCGGTGACATTGTGGATCGTCAACGCACCGGTGGTGAACCTGCACGCGGCGCCGTCGGTGGATGCGGGAGTGGCGTCGCAGGCGGTTTACGGCGGAGACGTCGAGCAGATCGAGCGCAAGGGAAAGTGGGTGCGAATCCGGACGGCGGACCAGTATACGGGGTGGGCGCTGAAGTCAGGTCTCCGGAAAGCTCCCAAGCGGGATCGGGCCGCGGCGCGGATGGCGCGGGTGGACACGATCGCGGCTCACCTGTACCGGGAACCGGATGTGACGGCGCATGCGCCGGTGCTGACGCTACCCTACGAGGCAAGGCTCGAAGTGACGCGCGAGGCCGATGAGCGGTGGCTCGAGGTGCGGTTGGTGGACGGTCACAACGCTTGGATCCAGCGCGGCGATATCAGTTTCGACGATCGCCTGCTGACGGTCAACGAAGTGATCGGCCTTAGCCGGCGCTTTCTCGGGTTGCCCTACACATGGGGCGGCGCATCCAGTTTCGGCTACGATTGCTCGGGGTTCACACAGATGCTGTGCCGGCGGCGAGGGATCGCGATGCCGCGGGATTCGCGGCCGCAAGCGGAGTGGAGCGGCGCGGTGACGGTGGCGCGGGATCGGCTCGAGCCGGGCGATCTCCTGTTTTTCGGCCCCGATGCGGCAAAGATCAACCACACCGGGCTGTATGTGGGCGGGGGCGAGTTCATCCACGCCACCGCGTTCCGGCAACCGCGCATACAGATCAGCCGGCTCGATGATCCCCACTGGAGCGAGTTGCTGCGCGTGTGCCGGCGTCCGCGGGCTTTCACGCACTCCGAGACGCAGGGACCGGCGCGGCACGCCGAAGCCGATGGAGAATCGAAACCGACAACAAGATGACACGCCGCCAATGCCTGCTCTCGCCCGCCCTCCTGGCGCCCGCACTGACGCCCGCGCCGGTAGCCGCAGCGCCGCCAACGAGGTTCCGCATCCAGACGGTTCGCGTGAATCTGCGGCACACCTGGACAACGACAATGTCTTCGTCCTCCTACCGGGACGTGATTTACTTTCTGCTGTCGAGCGGCGGGTTCTCGGGCGTTGGCGAGGGCGCCCCGATTGCAAGGTACGGTGAGTCCGCCGCGCAGGCACAGCGTTATTCTGGGGCTATCGCGGAAGTTCTGAATGGCGCCGATTTGATGCAGTACCGGAAGACGATTGCGGCGGTGCATGGACAACTGGAGAATCAGTGGGCGCTACGGTCCGCCGTCGATATCGCGATTCACGACTGGGTGGGCCAGCAGTTCGGACAGCCGTTGTGGCGGTTGTTGGGTTTGGACCCGCTCGACACTCCGGTGACGACGTTTTCGATCGGGATCGATACGCCGGAGGTCACCAAACAGAAAGTTCGCGAAGCCGAACCCTACCCGGTGCTAAAGATCAAGGTGGGGCTGGACAGCGACGAGGCCACGATCGAGGCGGTGCGGTCGGTGACAAAGAAACCGCTGCGGGTGGATGCCAACGAGGGTTGGAAGACCAAGGAAGAAGCCGTTCGGAAGATCAATTGGCTGGAAGGCCAGGGAGTGGAGTTCGTCGAGCAGCCGATGCCGGCGGCGATGCTCGAGGAAGTGAACTGGATCCGGAAGCGGGTGCACGTTCCGATTGTCGCCGATGAAGCCTGCCTGCACCCGTCCGACATTCCCAAGCTCGCGCCCTATTATGACGGAGTCAACATCAAGCTCGACAAATGCGGCGGAATGCTCGAGGGGTTGCGCATGATCGAAACGGCGCGCTCGCTGGGATTGAAGACGATGCTCGGCTGCATGATTTCCTCGTCGGTGGCGATCACGGCCGCGGCGCATCTTTCGCCGCTGGTGGATTGGGCGGACTTGGATGGCAATCTTCTGATCGGGAATGACCCGTACACGGGGGTGACGGTAGAATCCGGAAAGCTGATTCTGCCGGCCGGTCCGGGCCTTGGGCTGGCTCCCAAAGCCTGACGCACGCAAGAAACGCCGGAGCGGTTCACCGGACTATGGCGATTTCCTTGAAGAAAACGGTCGACCGGCCATCGTGGTTCTGGAGACCGATGTAGCCCGAGTCGGGACGCGGGCCCCGTACCGGCTCAAACCACTGCTTCCGTTCGGGAACGGCCTGATCACCGTGAAACTCGTTCACTTTGGCGCCATTGAGGTAGACCGTGGTGGTCTGTCCCCGGATGTCGATCTCCATGACGTTCCATTCCCCGGCTGGTTTCTGGTGTCCGGGTTTTGTTTGGGCAAGGGAATAGAGCGAACCGGTGGCGTGCCATTCATCGCCGCCGGCGTCGATCTGGACCTCGTAGCCGTTGTGGACGCCGTACCAGGGGTCGCGGGGCTTCTCGGGCAAGCGAATGAAGACGCCGGAGTTGTCGCGCGAAGAAGCGGTCTTGAAGACAACGCGGAGGCGGCAGTCGCCGAACGGCTCGCGTTCGTAGAAGAGCAGCCCCATGCCGCCGACAGTTTTCAGATTGCCGTCTTCGACGGTGAAAGAGCCAGGACCCACCATCTTCCATCCGGAGAGATCTTTTCCGTTGAAAAGCTGCACGGTCTCGGCCCGCACCGATGCGGTGAGAGCGGCGATCAGGATCGCGAATGTGGCGAGTAGGCGCACGAGCGACGCCCGCTAGTTCTTGCTGGCTTTTTCGGCGGCGCGGGCGTAACGCCGGCGGAACCGCTCGACACGACCCTCGGTGTCCATCAGCTTTTGACGGCCGGTGAAGAAGGGATGGCAAGAGGAGCAGATCTCGAGACGGATGTCGCCTTTGTGCGTGCTGCGGGTCTGGAACGTGTGGCCGCAGGCGCAGACGACGTTGAGCTCATTGTAGGCAGGATGGATGCCAGCTTTCATTGGTTTCTCCTCACCTATTGTAGCAAACCGCGCCTGGCGAATCAGTCTTGCGGTTCAGGCTCCTGAGCTTCCCCGGCAGCGCCGGGCTTGGCGCCATCCTCGTTGTAATAGTAGTACGAGTGATAGTACTTGTATTTGGAGTAGAGTTCGCCCCGTTTGGCGGCATTGGCGACGACGCCGACGACGTTGTTATGGCTCATGCCGCCAATGGCCCGGGTAATGGTGTCGATGGTGGTTTGGCCGAGGCGAACCACCATGAGCGTCCCATCGCAGTAGGTGGAGAGCAGGTTGGCGTCGGCGGCGAACAAGAGGGGCGGAGTATCGAGGACCACCCAATTGAACAGCGTGGGGAGCCGTTCGAGAAGGATGCGAACTTCCTTCAAGTTGAGAAGCTCGAGCGGATTGATGACAGCGGATCCGGCCGGGCAAATGAACAGGTTGGTACCGGCCACGCGCTTGATGATCTCGCCGAGACTCGCCTTGCCTTCGAGATATTCCGAAAGGCCGGGAGCGCGGTCAATCTTGAAGAGGTTGTGGACAGCCGGGCGCCGGAAATCGAAATCGGCGAGCAGGGTGAGGTTGTCCTGGAGGTGGGATTCGGCGACGGCAAGGTTGGCGGCGGTGAACGATTTGCCCTCGGCGGGCGAAGCGCTGGTGACCACCACGGTGTGGAGGGGATGGAGCCCCTGCATGTGATTGAGGCGGGTGCGGAGACTGCGGAACTCTTCGGCGGGGAACTCGGCGGGACGCTGGGCGTCGATGATGTGAGCCTCGGCGGCGGGATCCCAGGGAATCTCCTGAATCTGCTCGAGGAGACCGTGGAGGGACCGCGCGTCCGGGGCACCGCTGACGTTGAGACCGGCTGAACCACCGGCGGCGCCGCCACGGTCGGACCTGCGCAGCGCATCATGAACTCGACTCATCTTCCATCCTCCGTTAGCATGCTAGCATCTCTGTGCGTCAGGCTCTATCGGCGCTGAGCGGGTGATTGAGGTCAAATGGGCACCGGCCGCCGGCTATCCGGCGTGGGTGTCGTAGTAGTGGAATACAGCCGCCGCCATCGCTATCAAGCTCAGGATGGAAGCCGCGGTCCAGCCCACCACCGTCAAACGGCGCCGGCGGCGGACGACAAAATCGTTCTCGAGCAGCGGGATGCTGCCGAGGACGTTGAACTGAGTGTAGGCGCGGATATCCTTGAGGCTCTTGAGCGAGGTATCCTTCAACTCGCGGACCATGGCCAGCGCGGCGCCGATGGTAAGCCCCAGCAGGGCGCCGACGACGATGATAATGGGCCTTTGTGGGGCCGTGGGACGCTCAGGCAACGATGGATTTTCGAGCACCTCGAGGGTTTCGCCCTGCTTGCGGGTTTCGATGTCATCGGCGGCGAGGGAAGTGGAATAGTTCTGGCGGGCGAGATCGTGACGCTTCTGGGCGAGCTCGTATTCGTTCATGATCTGCTCCTGCTGAACGGCGCCGATGGGGCCCATTTCGAGGCGCTTCTGCACCTGGAGACTGCGGCGATCGGCGTTGGCGATTTCCTGAAGATAGCGATCGGCCTCCATCTCCTTGGCGCGTATCTGTCCCTGGAGGCGGGTGATGCTGGCCTCGATATCGGCCAGTTCCCGGGCACGGGCGGAAGTCATGCGGGGCGCAGCCGGCTGCTGGGATCCAGACGTTTTCGGCACCGCCGACACCGAGAGCCGCTCATCGAGGAGCCGCTCGCGCTCCTTCCTCAGGGTCTGGATGCGCGCCTCGAGACGCTGGACATCGGGATAGGTGGGCTTGTATTGCTCGAGCATCCGCTCGAGGCCGCGCTCGAGCGTCTGCAGTTCCTTGTTGACGGCGGCCAGAGCGGCGTCGTCAGAGGACGCGGAGGCGGCCGAACCGGCCGAGGAGCCGCCGGGCAAGTCCATGGGCGCCCGCATCACCGCGTTCAACTTTTCTCTTTGCGCCCTGAGTTCGGCTTCGAGCACGGCTTGCTCCTGACGGGCGCGGCTCACGCTCGAATTCAACGAGGCGACGCGAGATTCGATGGCGCCCATTTGGCTCATGCTGACCCCCAGGGTCTCGGGAAGCCGGTCGATGTTGTCCATCTTCCACTGGGTGAGCCGCCGCTCCACTTCGTTGAGCTCGAGTTTGGCGGCCTCGTACTGATCCTTGAGGAACTGGGTGGTTTGCTTGGATTCGTTGGCGCGCTGGCGCAGGTTTTCATCGATGAAGCGTGTCATCAGATCGCGCGTGACCCGCTGCGCCGCGTACCGGTCACTGTAGGAAAACGAGATCCAGAAGGCGGCTGCGCCGCTGTTGTGGGGAACCATCTGCGGCGTGGAGATATTGATGTCGCGAACCATGGTTTCGATGACATCCTGCATGGGCTTTTTGTCTCTGTCGTCGCGGTAGAGGTTGAAAGTCTCAATGATGTTGGTGAGGGTCTGGCGGCTGAGGATGGTCTGCTTCATGGCCTCGACGCGCTCGGCCATCTGCATGCTCGTGTTCGCGGGGACAAACTTGGTGGGCACCGTGGGGGGCACGACGCGGATCGCCGCCCGGGACTGGTAGGTGTCCTGCCACAAATAGGCGACGACGACGGCGATGGTCAAACCAAGCAGCGTCGGACCGAGGATCCAACCCGCGTGCCGGCGAACGATGGACAGATAGTCTTCGAGGTCAAGGGTCCTTCTGGACAAAAACCCTGGGGCCGAGGGATTGGCGGTAGCCTGCATTCAAAGTCCTCCTAACACAGATCGGGCAAAACGCTCACTTGTCTGACGAAATCTATTGCTATTATCGACCTAACCGAATCTCCCGCTAGCCGGTGCAGCGCCGGCTACGGCACATTGACGAAGTCGCCGGGCTCCAGATAGACGTTCTGGTCCAGGTTTTTGCCCTTGATGACGTCGTTCCAGTTGAACTTGATCCGCTTGTCGCCGCGCATGATGATGATCTTTTTCTTGTTGGCCCACTCGGTGGGGCCACCGGCCAGGGTCAGCGCTTCGAGGACCGTGACCGGCACCACCAAGGGGTACTGGCCTGGACGAGGCACCATCCCGGCAATATAGTACTTACGGCTTCTGACCTGCCACACTTCGACGCTGACGACCGGGTTATTGACGAGCTTGCCGAATTCCTCCTTGAGCTTGTCCGTGAATTCGAGCGGTGTGAGACCGGACACCTGCACTTCCCCGACCAGAGGAATGGTGACCATGCCGTCTGGCCGGACGGCGACGTGGCTGCTCAACTCCGGCTCACGCCACACCGACACCTTCAGCACGTCTTCCGCGCCAATTTTGTAGGTGCGGGGGTCGACGGGAGCGGCGATCCCGGGTCCGGCGGATTTGTCGCCGGTGTCCTTGGATGCATCCCCGCCCTGCTGGGCGGAGGGCGCAGCCGGAGCCTGGGGCGCTTCCTGCTGCGGGGCCGCGAGCGACTGGAAACAGAAGACCGTCAGCGCGGCCAACACCAGCAGGGGAATGAGGGATCCACGGTACCGTGAAGAAGGAGTCATAGAGCGAGAGGATGTCTTCATCGAATTAGTCCTGGTAAGTGCAGACCTCCAGGTATCGTTCCCCTCATGATAGCGCATAGGAAGCGTGGAATGACAGGCCCTCCAGCCTGCGGTTGCCATCGCAAACTACATTGTACCACAAAGCAATCCAGCGTCAAGCCAGCGGGCCGGTCATTTCCGCTATACTCAACCTTCCATGCGCTATTTCCTCGCCAAATCAGAGCCTGCGGTGTACTCGATCGACGATCTCGCGCGCGATGGGACCACGACCTGGGACGGAGTGAGAAACGCGCAGGCATTACGCGCGATTCAGGCAATGGCCCCGGGCGATCTGGTGTTCATCTATCACAGCGGAGGCGTATCGGCGACGGTGGGCTGGGCGAAGGTGGTGTCGGCGCCGCGGCCGGATCCGGCCGACGCCAAGCTGACGGTGGTGGATCTGGCGTATGGGGGCACGCTCGCCACGCCGGTGCCGCTGGCCGAGGTGAAGCAGTCCGGCCAATTCGCCGACTGGGCGCTGGTGCGGCAGAGCCGGCTGTCGACGATGGAGGCGCCACCGGAATTCGCCCAGTTCGTGAAGCAGCGCAATCCCAAATTGAAACTATAATCCCGCTATGGAACGATTTCTGGAAAACAAGTCCGCGATTGTCACCGGTGGTACGCGCGGGATCGGGCGGGAGATAGTCCGGTCACTGGCACAAGCCGGGTGCGCGGTGGCGCTGTGCGGGCGGGATGCGGGAGCCTCGGAGAGAGCGGCGGCGGAGTTGGCCGAGGCCACCGGCGGCAGAGTGTACGGAACGGGTTGCGAGGTGAGTGACCGGGCATCGGTGCGGGCGTTTTTCGAGTTCGCGTCGGGGACGGCGGGAGAGCCCGACATCGTGGTGAACAACGCCGGAATCGGCATTTTTTCGCCACTAGGGGATCTGTCAGAGACGGATTGGCAAAAAGTGATCGAGACCAATCTCACCGGCGTATTTCATTGCTCGCAGGAAGCCGTGCGGCGATTCCGCCTGCGTGGAGGCGGGTTTCTGATCCATATCGGGAGTTTGGCGGGGAAGAATCCGTTTGCCGGCGGAGCGGCGTACAACGCGTCGAAATTCGGACTGATTGGAATGGCGGAGGCGATGATGCTCGATCACAGGCAGGAGAACGTCCGTGTGTGTACGATCATGCCCGGGAGCGTGGACACCGACTTCAGTCCGCGGTCCGGCAAGGCATCGTGGAAGATCGCGCCGGAAGACATTGCAGAAATCGTATTGTCGGTGCTGCGGATGCCGGAACGGACGCTGGTGAGCCGGGTGGAAGTGCGTCCGTCGCGGCCGCAAAAAGGGTAGGCCCGTCCGGGCGCATCGCGAGTTGGCCCTTGCCGTGCTTCGTATCGTGGCGAGGAAGTCGATTTGAGGGAATCGGTGAAAGAGCGAGCGGTGGTCGCGTTGGACCCGGCACGGACTGGAGACGAGGCGCGAGCACTCGAGCAACATTTGGAGCAGTTGGTGGTCGGCCAGCGCGAAGCGGTGCAGCAGATCGTCGGCATGTACCAGATGCATCTGACAGGGCTGGCGCCGACGGGCCGTCCGGTTGGGAATCTGTTGTTCCTCGGTCCGACCGGAAGCGGCAAGACACGGACGGTGGAGGCGACCGCGGAGGCGTTGGCGGGCGATGCGCGGGCGGTGGTGAAGATCGATTGCGCGGAGTTTCAGCACAGCCACGAGATCGCCAAGCTGATCGGTTCTCCGCCGGGATACCTGGGCCATCGGGAAACGCACGCGCTTCTGAGCCAGGACGCGCTCAATGCGCACCACACCAGCAAAATGAAGCTGAGCTTCGTTCTGTTCGATGAGATCGAAAAGGCGAGTGACGCGTTGTGGAACCTGCTCCTGGGCATCCTGGACAAGGCGACGCTGACCACCGGCGACAACAAGAAAGTGGACTTTTCGAGGTCGCTGATATTCATGACATCGAACCTGGGCGCTTCGGAAATCAATGCGATCCTGCAACCGCGCATGGGCTTCGGGGCGATGCTGCCGCGAGAGCCGCAAAACGGGACTGGGCTCGCGAGCGGGCCCGATGGGGGGCTGGGGTCGAGCGCATGCAGGAATGGCAGGCGGGCGGATCGAGGCAGGGGAACGGCGCGCGCGGCTCCGCGGTGACGCCCGAAGAGACCTCGCTCCACAGCAAGATCGCCAAATCCGGCACCGAAGCCGCGCGGCGCAAGTTCACCCCGGAGTTCATGAACCGGTTGGACAAGATCGTGGTATACCGGCCGCTGGGTCCGGAGCAACTGCGGCAGATCCTGGACCTCGAATTGCTGTTCGTGCAGCAACGGGTGTTCGAGGCATCGGACCAGCAGCAGGCTTTCGTGTTCACGTTGACTCCCGCGGCCAAGGAGTTCCTGCTGGCCGAGGGCACCGACGCCAAGTATGGCGCCCGCCATTTGAAGCGCGCCATCGAGCGGCTGCTGGTGCAGCCGGTGTCGAATCTGATGGCGACGGCGCAGATCCGGCGCGGCGATTGGGTGAAGGTGGATATCGACGGCGGCGGAAAGTCGCTGTCGTTCGCGCGCGAGGCGGAAGGGCTCCCGGTGACCGCCATGGCGGAGCTGGCGCGGAGCACTTCGATCACGGGGCTGCACCGAATGCTGCAGGGTCATGTCAACGCGCATCCGGAACGAAGCGCCGCGGCACGATCCGGCCGGCGCGGGTAGCGCCTGGGGCTTTACAAGAAGGTTTTCGTTCGTACTCGTCTCTCTCCGGTCGATCCCAAATAAAAATGGGGTTCTTGGGCGGCGGCTGTTTCGATGGCCGCCGCCATTTTTCGTGTCCGGAGCGGTAGGCTACGCAGCCGAACGGAGGGAAACGGTGAGCAGATCGCGAGGCTCGCCAATGCGGGCGGCGCGGCACGTTCCTGGTCCGAACCGGGCATCGAGGAATTGCCGCAGGGCCGGCTCGAGCTTCCGCCAAGACTCGTCGTTGTTGGGGGCAAGGAGACGGTCATTCACACTGAGGTCCCATTCGCCGGGATCGAAGCGGATCTTGCCCGAGAATTCGGGCTCATTCTCGAGCAGGCGGCAGGCGCGCAACGCCGATTCGTAGGCCTGCGCGATACGCGAACCGGTGTCGCCATCGAGCGCGGTGCGGCGGGTGTAGAGCAAACCGGTGCGATGCCCGGCATGGTCGAGCCCGTAGAAGGCATCGTGACCCACCAACACGACGCCGGGACCGGCGGGGACGTGGGCGTAGTCGGCGACGTCGATCAGTAGTTCATCGAGGACGTTGTTCTGGATCCAGCGGTGAAAGACGGGAATGGCGGCCGAGGCATCGAAACCGGGCTGGGTGGCGGCGTAGATTTTGACGCGAAAGTGTTGCATGGCGAGGATACCTCAGACGGCGGCGGCAGGCTTGGGAGGCTGGGTCCGCATGCGGGCGTAGCAGCCGTGCGACGCCTCGATGAACAATTGCGCTTCTTCGACGAGTTGGTGCGCGCGATCGTTCGAAACGGATTGGCCGCGGCGTTCATGGGCTTTGAGGAAATACTGGGCGAACTTTGGACCGGCGAAGGGATCGTGGAACAACTGGGTTTCGACAAGGTCCGAACGGAAGCGGTCGACGATCGAATCGGGGTCGGCGCCGAGCACGGGAAGTTGCTGCTCGAGCAAGGCGGTGGCGCCGTGCAACATGGCCTGGTAGGCGAGCAGGGCGGCACGGCCGGCATCGCCCGACTCGAGCGCCAGTTGCGCTTCGAAGGTTTCGCGCTCGCAGGCGGCGAGTTTGAAGTCAATGGGATTGACAACCTCACCGGCGCACTCGCCGACGCCGATATCGCCGATGGTGTACTCGCGGGCATCGGCCCAGTCGGTGTAGTAACTGGGGTCGGTATCGTGCGGGGGAACGACCATGAGGTCGTCGAGCATCGATTTGCAGGCGGCTTTGCCGATGCGCTTGATGTAGTCCTGAAAGCGCTCGCCGGGGGTTCGGTCGGCGAGGTAGCGTGAGGCAATGCGATCGACGGTGTCAGGGATGCGCTTGGAAGGAACGGCGCCGATGGCGAGCCCGTAGGCTCCGCCGTTTTTGTCCCATTGACCGCCGAGCACAACCTGAAAATGGGGCACGGTGTAGTTGTTCTTGTTGCGGCTGACGCCGTAGAATCCGAGATCGGCCACGTGGTGCTGGCCGCAGGAATTGAAACAGCCGCTGACCTTGATGCGGAGATTGCGGACCGCGTCGTCCATCTCGAACTGGCGCTGCGCCAACCGCGACTTCAACTCGCCGGCCAACCCGCGCGAGGAAGAGATGCCGAGCTTGCAGGTATCGGTGCCGGGGCAGGCGACGATATCGACGATGGTGCCCGCGCCGGGCGCGGCGAGATCGGCGGCTTTCAATTCGCGATAGAGGTCCGGCAGATCGGCTTCGCTCACCCAGCGAAGGACGAGGTTTTGCTCGACGGTGGTGCGGATGGTTTCGCGCACGTACTTGCGGGCGAGGTCAGCAACGGCGCGCAATTGGGGTGAGGTGATGTCACCGAGCGGAAGGCTGACGGTCACGGTGGCGTAGCCGGGTTGCCGCTGGCGGTAGACGTTAGTGGCGTACCAGTTCTTGAACCCCTCGGGAGTGGAACCGTTCATCGATTCGATCTCGATGAGCGAACCGGGCCGGAGCGGGGATTCCTCCCGTGTGCCGACACCGGGGATGTAGGCCGACCATCGGTCATCGTGGGGCAGAATGGCGAGCTCTTCGGTGACCATGCGGCGGAATTCGTCGAGCCCGAGTTTGGAGACGAGAAACTTGATGCGGGCGGTGTTGCGATTCTTCTTTTCGCCGAGGCGCCCGAATACGCGGCAGATGGCTTGCGCGAGAGGCAGCAGTCGATCTTCGGCGACGAATTCATCGAACAGACGCGCCTGTTGGGGGACGGTGCCGAGACCACCGCCGACGTAGACCTCGAATCCGCGCCTGCCGTCGCGGACGACGGCGACACAACCGAGGTCATGCATGCGGACCAGGCCGCAAGCCTCGTCGCGGCATCCTGAGAAAGCGATCTTGAATTTGCGTCCGAAGTCCTGGCAATCGGGGTGGCCCAGGAGGAACCAGGTAAGTGCATCGGCGTAGGGGGTGACGTCGAAGGTCTCGGTGCGGCAAACGCCGGCGATGGGGCATCCGGTGACGTTGCGGACGCTGTTGCCGCAGGCCTCGCGGGTGGTGAAGCCGACGGCGGCGAGACGCCGCATGAGGGAGGGTGTCTTCGATGTGGACGAAGTGAAGCTGAAAATCTTGCCGGGTGGTGATGTGTGCGATGCCGTCGGAGTACTCCTCGGCGAGATCGGCCATGGTCTCCAGCTGTTCCGCGTTCATGCCGCCGTAGGGAATCTTGATGCGCTGCATGCCGGGGGCATCCCAAAGCGTATTGGGCCCCTTGGTACCGTCGAGCGGGAATGCGAGTTTCCGGGCCGTGATACCATCGTGGCGCTGTCCGTTGTCGTAGCGCTGGCCGTATGCGCCGCGCCGCAAGCGGGTTTCGGCGAAGACCTTCTCGTCGATCTTACCTTGTTTCCGAGACCGGACTTCGTTTTCGTAGACGTCGAGTTCACCGGCGAGGGTGGCGGGTACGCGATCACCGAGGTGATCCTTCCAGAGGGAATTGGAGGCCTTCATGGGATACTCCCTAAACTATATCGGAATTAGGATGCTTGGGGCAAGCCGTGTTGTGCGATAGCCTGTTTCCTATGTGTTTTCAGGACGCCGGTAGGCAGGACGCTGGTAGAAGAGGGATGCGATGGGGCCGCGGGAGCCGGTTGTTGTTTGCGCTCCTGTTAGCGGCGGCGGGGGCGTCCGGGCAAGGCACGGATCGGAATCCGTTTTCCGGATCGCAGGAAGCGGTGGCGGCGGGACGCAAGCTATATATGACCTCGTGCGCCGGGTGCCACGGACCGGGCGGGGAGGGCGGGCGCGGCCCGAGGCTATCCCAAAACGGACGCATACGGGGCGCACAGGACGGGCGGCTGTTCGATTCGATCAAGAACGGCGTGCGGGGTTCGGATATGCCGCCTTCGCCTTTGGGAACCGATCAGGTCTGGCAGTTGGTATCGTTCGTGAGGAGCGTGAATGCGCCGGCGTACGAGTCACCGGCTGTGGGCGATGCGGCGGCGGGCGAGAAGCTTTATGGGGGCAAGGGCCGATGTTCGGGATGCCATGCGATCGGGGGCAAGGGGGGAGTGCTCGGTCCGGACCTGAGCCATATCGGGATGACGCGATCGGTGGCGCAGTTGCGGGAGGCGCTGCTCAAGCCGAGCGAGCGGCCGACGGAGGGATACGGCGGGGTGACGGTGATCCGGCGCGGCGGAGAGAAAATCCAGGGCGTGGTGAAGAACAATACCAACTACGCGATCCAGGTGCTTGACCGGGCCGGGAATCTGCATCTGTTAGACAAGGCGGATCTGGAGGAGATCGTGTTCCGGCGCGGGTCCTTGATGCCGGGCGACTATGGAACGCGATTGACGCGGCAGGAACAGAATGACGTGATTGCGTTTTTGAGCCGGCAGGCGGTGCGGATTCCGGAAAAAGAAGACGAGCAGGAAGCAAGGGGGCGACGCCGATGAACAGGGCGACCGGTTGGAAGAGCTTGATTTTCGCGGCGGCGTTCGCCGGGGCAGGGCTGGCGCAGGTCCGTGTGCAGGATTTGTTGCAGGGGCCGAATGAGAACTGGGTGACGTATGCGGGCAGTTATGACGGCAAGCGTCATAGTCCATTGACGCAGATCACGCCGGAGAACGCAGGGAACCTGACGGCGAAGTGGGTGTTCCATGTGCAGCAGACGCGTCGCCTGGAGTGCACGCCGCTGGTCTACGACGGGATCATGTATGTAACCAACTCGAACGAGATCTACGCTCTGGACGCGCGGACGGGGCGGCAGATCTGGACGTATCGGGACGAGACGGTGAAGGCGCAGCGGGTGAACCGCGGACCGGCGCTGCTCGGGGACAAAGTGTATTTCGTGACCAGCGACGCGAACCTGGTGGCGCTGAACCGCAAGACGGGCGCGTTGTATTGGAGCAAACAGTATGCGGATCCGAAGAAGGGATATTTCGGGTCCGCGGCGCCGTTCGCGGCCAAGGACAAGATCATTGTGGGGGTGGGGGGCGGCGATAGCGGGATGCGCGGGTTTCTGGCGGCGATGAACGCCGAGACGGGCGAGGAGGTCTGGAAAACGTACACGGTGCCGGCGCGGGGCGAGCCGGGGTCGGAGACATGGGGCGACCTGACGATCGACTGGGGGGGCGCGGGGACGTGGCTGTCGGGCACCTACGATCCGGAATTGAACACGTTGTTCTGGACGACGGGGAATCCGTGGCCGGACTTTTATGCGGGACACCGGCCGGGCGACAACTTGTGGTCCGACTCGCTGGTGGCGTTCGATCTCGACACAGGAAAGATGAAGTGGCACTTCCAGTTCACGCCGCGGGATGTCTGGGATTGGGATGCGCAGTCATGGCCGATTCTGATCGATATGCCGTGGGAGGGCAAGCCGCGCAAGCTGGTGTTTCACGCCAATCGTAACGGTTTTTTCTATGCACTCGACAGAACGAACGGGAAGTTTCTACGGGCGACGCGACTGGCGGAACTGATCACGTGGGCCAAGGGGATCGACCCGGTGACAGGCCGGCCGGACGTGGTGCCCGGCATGGAGCCGAACGCCAGCGGGAAGGAAGTGTGTCCCTCGGTGCGCGGGGTCACCAACTGGATGTCGCAATCGTATGACTCGAAACTGGGATTGTATTTCGTACCCACGCTCGAGCAGTGCGACGTGTACACCTCGTCGGCGAAGACGCCGGAACCGATGAAGGGGTTCGCGGGAACGGGGGGCGAGCAGATTCCGGCGCGTCCGGGCAAGTTCTACATGCGGGCGTTCGATCCCAAGACGGGGAACAAAGCGTGGGAATACCCGATGACGGGCGAGGCGAAGATGTGGGCGGGCGTGGTGTCGACCGCGAGCGGAGTATTACTGTTCGGCGACGACGACGGGCAGTTGGTGGCGCTCGAGAGCAAGACGGGCAAGCATCTGTGGCACTTCAACACGGGGCAAGGGTTGACGGCTTCGCCGATCACGTTCGCGGTGGACGGCAAGCAATATGTCACGATCGCGACGCAGACCGATGTGATGACGTTCGGGCTGTTCGAGCCTGTCCGCGCGACGCCGCTCGTGAAGGAACGGGTGGAAGACTGAGCGCGGGAATTGCGGGTGTGGCGGCAAACAGCCGCATGCTACAATTTCCCTTATGTTTAAAGGGCTGGAACACACGGCGATCGCGTCGCCGAACCCGCAAAAACTGGCGAACTGGTATGTGGAGTATCTAGGATTCCGCATCAACCATTCTTATGACGGCAATTACTTCGTCCGGGCCGTGAACGGTTCGATGCTCGAGATCATCCCGTCGGAAGGCGACCGCAAGCCGGAGAAGCTGAAAGACCCCGGCATCCGGCATCTGGCGATCGAGGTGGACGACTTCGACGAAGCGCACGCCAAACTACGGCAGTTGGGAGTGCACTTCTACGGGGATCCATTCGAGAACCAAGGCAATCGCCTCGTCTTCTTCGCCGACGGCGATGGCAATTTCCTGCACTTGATCAAACGCCCGCAGCCGCTGCCGTAAGCGTCCTGCGGAGACGCGGGCGGCCGGCATTGCTCCAGCGAACCTTCAAGGCATTTCAATATCGCGATTTCCGGCTGATGTGGCTGGGGGCCTGCACCTCCACCATCGGCACATGGATGCATACGACTGCCCAGAACTGGCTGGTGCTCGACATCTCGCAGAGCGCTTTTTATCTGGGGCTGGACGCATTCCTCAGCCAGATCCCGATTTTTCTGTTCACGCTGGTGGGCGGCGTGGTGGCGGACCGGATCGACCGGCGCTTCATCCTGGTGGGTTCGCAACTGGTGCAGATGTCCTGCGCGATCCTGCTGGGGACTTTGTTCCTGGTGAACAGCGTTCGCATCGAGTACATCCTGATGCTGTCGTTCATCGTGGGCACGGCGCAGGCGTTCGGCGGTCCGGCGTACCAGGCGTTGATTCCATCGCTGGTGAAGCAGGAGGACCTCCCGAACGCAATCGCGCTGAATTCGATTCAGTTCAATCTGGGGCGCATGGTTGGCCCGGCGCTGGGCCTTTTAGCGATGACGAGTCTCGGCCCGGCATGGTGCTTTTACCTGAACGGATTCTCCTATCTGGCGGTGATCGCGACGCTGCTGACGATCAGTTCTTCGTTCAAGCCAAAGGCGCAGACGGTGTCGGTGGCCGAGAGCATGAAGCAGGGATTCCGGTTCATCCGTGCGCGGGACGCGATGGGCTCGCTGATCGTGATCGCGTTTCTGATGACGATGCTGGGGATCACGATGATGACGTTTCTCCCGGTGTTCGCGAAGAACGTGTTTCACCGGGACGTGAGCGGGTACACGCTGTTGCTGGAGGTGGCCGGTGCGGGCGCGATCGCGGGCGCGCTGGCGGTGGCGACGTTCAGCGGGGCGGCGCGTCAGGGACGCGCGGCGGTGATCAACCTGGTGCTGGTTGGAATGTCGATGGTGGCCTTTTCGTTTTCCACCAGTCTTGTGGTGAGTTGTGTGATCCTGTTTATCGGGAGCGCGGCTTTGATGAGCGTCTTCGCATTAATCAGTTCTCTGGTGCAAGCGATCACGCCGGACGATATGCGTGGACGAGTGATGAGCGTCTACAACATGGCGTTTCGCGGCGGGATGCCATTCGGCAGCCTGATCAGCGGCAAGTTCGTGGAGGGATACGGCGCTCCGGCGGTAGTGGGATTGAACGGACTGCTGATGGGCGTGCTGGGTCTTTATTTCCTGGTGGTTCGAAAGAAGGTGGCGCGGCTGTGACGCGGGCGTTGGCCATGGCTGCGCTGGGAGCGGCGTTGGGCTCCTCGTTTTGCCTGTGGGGCGCGGTGAAGCGATCCGCGGCAGAGAAAGCACTGGACGCGCAGGATCAGGCGAAACTGGAAAAGCTGGCCAAGGATGCGGCATTCATCGCCGAGATGCAGCCGAACGATCCGGAGGCGCAGTACAAGTCCGCGGTAACCAATTCGCTGCTGGCGCAACTGGCGATCGAGAGGCGAGACAAGGCGTTGGGGGCATCGGCGGCGGAAACGGGGATCGAGAGCGGGCAGCGCGCGGTGAAGCTGCGAGGGGACAACGCGGAATATCATCGCATCCTGGGCACGCTGTGCGGGCAGATCATTCCGGCGAACGTATGGGCGGGGTTGAAGTACGGCAAGTGCGCGATGGAGGAAGTGGGCAAGGCGATCGAACTGGACAAGACATCCTCCGACGCCTGGATGAGCCGTGGGGTGGGCAACTACTACCTGCCGCCGGCGTTCGGAGGCGGAGTGGGGTTGGCGATCCGCGATTTCGAGCAGGCGATCCAGTTGAATCCGGAGTCCGCGGAAGCTCACCTGTGGCTGGGGATCGCGTACCGCAAGGCGGGCCGCAACGCGGATGCGCGGAAGGCGATGGAGCGGGCGCTGGCATTGAATCCGAATCGCAAATGGGCGAAAGAACAGTTGGACAAGACACCCGCGCAATGAAATCTTCGACGCTCGCGGCCGGCGCCGTCCTGGCCCTACTGACGGTATGCGGCTGGCTCTTTTTCCCGGGGCACACGTTTCTGCAGTCAGACACGCAGATTTACGTGCCGATCCTCGAGCACTTGCGGGACGCGAGTCTGTATCCGTCGGACCCTGTGGCGCTGCGGCCGCACGTCGCCTATACGATTTACGACGAAATGGCGCTGCTGCTGCGCAAACTGAGCGGGCAGCCATTCGAGTTCGGGTTGTTTCTGCAGCAAATCGTGTTCCGGTTCTGCGGACTGGTGGGCATGTACCTGATCGCTCGCGCGGCGGCGTGTTCGGTGCGAATGTCGCTGCTGGTGACGGGGCTGTTCGGTCTGGGCGCGACGATCGCTGGCCCGGCGGTCCTGATCTTCGAATACGAACCGGTGCCGCGGGGTTATGCGGTGCCGTTGCTGATTCTTTCGCTGGGGCTTGTGCTGCACGGACGCTGGAGGGACGGGGCGATCGCGGCGGGCGTGGCGGTGCTCTACCACCCGCCGACAACGGCGCCGGTATTGCTGGCGTTGTTGCTGCTGGCGGTGCGGCGGAAACAGGTGCGGCAGCTTTGGCCGATCGCGGCAGCGGGGCTGATCGCGTTTGCGTTGTCGCGGATCCAGGCGGGGATCGTGGAACCGCAGGAGTTTTTTTCCGTGGTGGATCCGGCGCTCGAGAAGTTGCAGCGGCTGCGCGGTTCCTACAACTGGTACACGATGTGGGGAGCGCCGTGGCCGAGGCACTACGAATTCGTGGCGGTGTTGCTGGCTGTGGCCTATGCGCGTGTGCGGCAGCAGCTACCAGGCGATTTGCGATTCCTAACGGGAGCGATCGCCATCTACGGCATGGTGTCGATTCCGGTGTCGCACATCCTGATGGAGCGGGTGAAGTGGTCTCTCATGGCGCAATTTCAGCCGGCGCGGGCAGTGCTGTTCGTAGTGCTGCTGACGGTGACAATGGCGGCGCTGGCGGCGATTCACGCGGCGAAGGCGGGCAACCGGAGCGGGGCTATCGAATCGGTGGCGTGGTTCGCGGTGGCGTTCGCGGTGCCGGCACAGGCGGACGTTTCGCTGTTGCTGTTCCCGGATCTTCGCAACGAAACGATGCAGGCGCGATTTCTGGTGGTGATGGGTCTGGCGGTGGCCGCCTGGTTGGCCGCGCGATGGGACCAGCTGCGTCCGGAATTGGCGGCGGGGGCATTGACGGCGGCGCTGTTGCTGCCGTTCTGGCTGATGCCGGGCCCGGGCAAAGTCCGGAACTACCCGGATCTCGATCATCCCGAGATTCACGAGCTTGCCGATTGGGCCCGTACGCAGACTCCGGTGGATGCCGTGTTTCAGTTTCCCGACAGCGGGCGCGACCTCACCTCGGGTTTGTTCCGGGTGTACGCGCTGCGGGGTGTGTACGTGGACTGGAAGAGCGGCGGGCAGGTGAACCTGCTGCGGGAGTTCGCGATGGAGTGGTGGGATCGGTGGCAGAAGGCCGGCGGCGGGGAGTTCGATCCGGCGCGGGCGACGGAGCATCTCCGGTCACTGGGCGGGCTGGGCGTGGACTATGCGGTGGTGGGGGCCAAGCACGCAGTGGCAGGATGGGAACCGGTGTACCAGAATGCGCGCTATGTGGTGTACGCCTTGAAGAAGCAGCCGTGAGCGGCTAGGCGGTGGCGCCGACGTCGATGCCGAGCTTCTTCATTTCCTCGGCGTAATACTTGCGGTGGAGTAGGGACCACTCTTCGGTGCCTTCCGGAATGTCGCGCTTCTGACTGCGGATCTTCTGGCGGGCGGCCTTATCGACTTTGTCCTCGGCCTGGAGGATCTCGGTGATGATGCGGAGAACTTCGAGGCGGACGTCGTTGGCGTTTCTCTTGACGCGGAACAGGCGGGACTTGCGGGCCATATCCATCACCTTGTGCGAGATGTCGTTGACCTTGTCGCGGGACAGGCGCATGGGGTCCCCGGTATCGCGGCCGGCGGCCCGGACCACTTTGCGCTGGGCCATGAGAGTGTTCTTGATCTTGCGGAACATCTCCTGATAGCTGACACCTTCGCGGCGCATGTATTCCGAGTACTGGCTCAGAATCTCCCGAACCTCGTCGTTGAGCAGATCCTCGATCATGAGCTCAGCGAGGATCACCTCGCTGATCGCGTCCGCACAGGGCCCCAACTGAACAGCTTCCAAAGTATGCGGGCTCAACTGCTGGACGATCTGACGGGCGAGGTAGTCTACAAACTCCTTGGGAAGCAACATCTGTGGGCGATCAGGCTCCTGGAACCCTCTCCGTGCCGGGAAAGCGCTCTCTGGTAGTGTAGCGGGCCTTGGAAAATCCTGTCAAATCAGTCCACCAGATCTCCGCGGTGGTTTTCGAGAAAATCCTGGTCGATGAGTTTGCGTCCGCGGAAGCCTTCATCGACGCCGTGCCAGTATTCGATGTCGTCCTCTCCGAGTCTCCAGCACAGGAGCACTTCGCGATCCTGGTAGAAAGTGGGAAAATCCAGCAGGCCGATATCGAGGTCCTTGATCTGGACACCGAGGTCGTGGATATTGTCGAGAACCTCTTTCAATCGTCCGGCCGAAGCTTCGCGCCGGGTGCGATGACTCATGAGGCGTTCCCGGTCCAGAATCACACCGCCCATCATCGCGACGTGCTGATGCATGGCCTGGAGCTGGGCGGTGGCGAGTTCGTGTTCCTCCTTGAGGGCGATGGCCTGTTGCATGTCGCGGGCCACCAGCGGAAGGAGTTTCCTGGCCTGGTCAATGTGAAAATGGCGGGACATTCGGCGGATTTCAGATGCCGGTGATCTGTACGGCGACCGACCGGGAGCGGGGACCATCGAACTCGGCGAGAATGATGCTTTGCCAGGTGCCGAGCAGCACGCGGGCGTTGCGCACCTGCAGGCTAAGGGATTGGCCCATGAGCATCCCGCGGAGATGGGAGTGTGCGTTGCTGCGCTCGCAATCGGAGCAAGCCGGGTCATTGTGCTTGTAGTAACGCTCGCGCTCCACCTTCTCGTCGAAGAACTGTTTCACGTCGTCGAGCAGAGCATCCTGCCATTCATTGAGGAACAAGGCGGTGGTGGTGTGGAGCGACTGCAGATGGACGATGCCGTCGCGGACGCCGCTTTTGCGAACGATTTCGTTGACACGGTCCGTGATATTGAGCAGTTCGGTGTGATCGTTGGTGATCCAATCGACGATCCTGCTGACGATGCGGAGATTGGCTGGGGGGGCCGGCTCGGCATCGCCATTAGCGGCGGCAGCGGCACCAGCGGCGGCAATAGCAGTGGAATGGCTCATCGAAGTCTCGCCCTCCTCGGCGCGTCTTACTCGTTAACACAAGGGCCCTAACACGCAACACATTGTTCGTAACACGGTTGCTAACACGCGTGCCCAAACACGATTGATTGTAACAGGGACGGCCGGTGGGACGATTTATCCCGCGGTTCCGACGGCCGCGCCATAGCGGGCTTCGACGTATGCGTTGAGGATCTGGATGAACTCGGCGACGATCGTATCGCCGCGCAGGGTGCATTTGAGCTTTCCGTCTACGTAGACGGGCGCGACGGGATCCTCGAAAGTACCGGGGAGGGAAATTCCCAAGTGCGCGTGTTTGGATTCGCCGGGGCCGTTGACGACGCAGCCCATGACGGCGACGTTGAGCTCTTCGACGCCCGGGTGGGTTTCTTTCCAGACCGACATCTGTTGGCGAAGGTAGGTCTGGATCTGGTCCGCCATGTCTTGGAAGAAGGTGCTGGTGGTGCGGCCACAGCCGGGGCAGGCGGTGACTTGCGGGGAGAAGTTGCGGAGCCCGAGGGCCTGGAGCACCTGTTGGCAGACGAGCACTTCCTCGGTGCGGTCGCCATTGGGAAGCGGAGTGAGGGAAGCGCGGATGGTGTCGCCGATCCCTTCCTGAAGCAGGATGGACAGGGCGGCGGCGGTGGCGACGATGCCCTTGGAACCGAGGCCGGCCTCGGTGAGGCCCAGATGGAGCGGATAGTCGCACTGGGCGGCCATGTCGCGGTAGACGGCAATCAGATCCTGCACGTTGCTGACCTTCGCGCTCAAGATGATCCGGTTGGCGGGAAGGCCGTGGCGCTGGGCGCTTTCGGCGGAGCGTATGGCGCTGGCGACGATCGCTTTTCTGGTGACGGACTGGGCATCGACGGGGTTGGGGAGGCGGGAATTCTCGTCCATCATGCGGGTGAGAAGCCCCTGGTCGAGCGAGCCCCAGTTGACGCCGATGCGGACGGGCTTGCCGTACTCGATGGCGCATTCGATCATGGTGCGGAAGTTGTCGTCGGATTTCTTACCGATGTCGACGTTGCCGGGGTTGATTCTGTACTTGGCGAGGGCGCGGGCGCAATCGGGATACTTGCGCAGAAGGATGTGGCCGTTGTAGTGGAAGTCCCCAACGACGGGGACGCGGACGCCGAATTGGCGGAGGGTATCGACGATGCGGGGGACAGCGCGGGCGGCGGCGTCGGTGTTGACGGTGACGCGCACCAGTTCCGAGCCGGCCTGGGCGAGCGCCATAACCTGATTGACGGTACCGGAGACGTCGGCGGTATCGGTGTTGGTCATCGACTGGACGACGACGGGGTTTGAGCCGCCGACGAGCACGCCGTCAACATCGGTTACGAGGGATTTGCGTCTGGGATTGGCCGCCATCGAATCTCCAAAACCCGATTCTAGCAAGGCGGCACGAGCCCTGGTCGTCCGAAGGGCGTTGATCGAGCTGATTCAAGAAATTCATTGGACTCGTATCGGCATTGGACCGATACTGTACATGTAACGTGGGCAGCCGGCGGGCAGGAGAACCGCCGCAAGCGCCGCAAGCAGGGCGCCTGCCCCACACGATCGGATCCGCGCGGGATCAATTCCTCGAAGAAAGCGCTGTTGGCGGCGCCCAATCCAATTCATTCCATCCAAAGAGGAGGCGTGTGTTTATGCTCCGATCGCTACGACTGATGATGTTGGCCGTCTTGGCCCTATTCCCTGTGCTCGCGCAGATTGAACCGTGCGCGGGTACGTCCAACTATGCGTTCTTCGATGCCAGTACGCGCGGGGTCCCGGGTCCTAACCGGGGAGCGAACACGTGGGGTCACACTCGGCTGCCGTGCCAGCCGGAAGGGATCAAACGGGCTGACGATTCCGAGGCGGGGACGCAGCCCAGGGGAGCGATTTCTTATTCACGATTGGCTCACAAGCCACCGAAAGAAGCCATCAAGGAGTATCGACTGGCGGCGGCGGCGACTCGCAGCGGGGATCCGGAAAAGGCGCTGCGGCACCTTCGGCGTACGGTAGCGATCGACCCCGGCTTCCTGGAGGCACAGAACAATCTTGGGGCGCGTCTGTATCAGGCGGGCGAGTATCAGGAAGCGACTTCACACTTGCAGGCGGCTGCGGATGGGGACCCATCGTCGCCCGAGATCTGCGCGAATCTGGCGGTGGCGCTGGCAGCGACGGATCGCGAAGGCGAGGGGGAGCGGTGGGCGCGGCGGGCATTCCAACTGGAGCCCGATTCGCCCAAGGCGCAGTACGTGCTGGCGTTCATCCTGGCCAAGCAAAACCGGAATCTGCCGGAAGCGTTGAGTCTGCTCGAGAGGTCCGTGGAGCGCTTTCCGTCGGCGCGGGGGCTCTATGCGGTGCTGCTGCGGAAGGACGGCCAGATGGACTTGGCGGCCGAGCAAATGCGCCGGTACGGGGAGGGTAAGTAGGAGGGGCGCCTCTGGGAATCGCGTAGCGGCGCGCAGAGGAGCAGACCCGCACTGATATACTTGAGGTGCAGGAGTTCCAAAAAAGTCTGTGTCGTTTCGCGAACATTTACGCATGCTCGGCAGGGTGCAGATGCTTCCTGTCCTTGAAAGCGGCGAAGAAACCTTAATCGGCGGTCAGGCTGTGATGGAGGGCGTGATGATGCGCTCTCCGCACAGCTACTGCATCGCGGTGCGCAAGCCGGACGGTACGGTGGTGACCGAGTCCAAACAGCTCGAAAAGGTGTCGGAACGATATCCGATCTTCAAATACCCGGTGCTGCGGGGGCTGGGAACGCTGGGACAGGCGATGAAGCTGGGTTTCACGGCGCTGCAATTTTCGGCCAACATCGCGGCGGAGGCACTGGCGCCGGCGTCGACGATTGCGATGACGGCGATGGCGCCGGGAGCGATGGGCGCAGGGACCGAACCCAAGGCGAAGTCCGGGCCGATCAGCAACTGGATGATGGGGCTCCAACTGGCGTTTTCGCTGGCTTTTTTCATCTTCGCGTACAAGCTGGTTCCGCTATGGTTGACGACGAAGATTACGGAAGGGTCGCCGGCGCTGGAGGGGCGGATTCCGTTCAACCTGATTGACGGAGTGATTCGTATCGCAATTTTCCTGTCGTTCCTGTACCTGATGTCGCGGATGGAGGACATCCGGCGTGTGTTCGAATATCACGGGGCCGAGCATCGGGTGGTGTTCAATTTCGAGTCCGGGAAAACGGTGAATGTGGAAAACGCGCAGTCGTTCGTCACGTTCCATCCCCGATGCGGGACGAGTTTTCTGATCACGGTGATGATTATCTCGATGGCGATCTACACGGTGTTGCCGTTTGACAGCTTCGCGGGGAAGTTCGCCAGCCGGATCGCGCTGCTACCGGTGATTGCGGGTTTGAGCTATGAAGTGATCCGTTTCGCGGCGCGCCGCCAGGGCACGCTGCTGGCGCTGCTGACCGCGCCGGGGTTGTGGCTGCAGCGCATCACGACGAAGACTCCATCGGATGAACAGACCGAAATCGCCATCGTTGCGCTGAACGGCGCGATGGAGCTCGAAAAGAGCCAGGGCGGTCCGCTGGTCATCGCCTAACCGGCTTACCCTTACCTCCATGCAATACCGCGAAAAGCTCGAAGAGATAGAGAAGCGCTTTCAGGAACTGAGCGACTCCATGGCCGATCCGGCTGTGATCAACGATCCGGAAGTGTACCGGAAGACGGCCAAGCAGCACAACGAACTGGGTGAGGTGGTGGCGCGGTACCGGGACTGGAAAAAAGCGAGCGCGGACCTGGAAGGCGCCCGGCCCATGCTCGAGGAAGCCGATGCGGAATTGCGCACGATGGCCGAGGAAGACGTGGCGCGTCTGGAACCGGAACTGGCCAAAATCGAGGAAGACCTCAAGATCCTGCTGCTGCCCAAGGATCCCAACGATGACCGTAACGTGGTGCTGGAGGTATTCGCGGGCACCGGGGGCGACGAGGCAACGCTGTTTGCCGGGGAGATCTTCCGCATGTACACGCGTTGGGCGGAAACCGAGCGCCTGAAGGTGGAAGTGACGAACGCGAGCGAATCGTCGGTGGGCGGGCTGAAGGAAGTAACGGCGTTGATCACGGGCGACCGGGCCTACAGCAAGCTGAAATACGAAGGCGGCGTGCATCGGGTTCAACGGGTGCCGCAAACGGAGACGCAGGGTCGCATCCACACCTCGGCGGTACGCGTGGCGGTGATGCCGGAAGCCGACGACGTGGAGATCAAGCTGGAGGCGAAAGACGTTCGCGTGGACACGTTTTGTTCGTCGGGCCCGGGCGGGCAGTCGGTGAATACGACCTACTCGGCGGTTCGGCTGACGCACCTTCCGACCGGGCTGATCGTATCGTGCCAGGACGAGAAGTCTCAGATCAAGAATCGGGCCAAGGCGGAGCGGGTTTTGCGGGCGCGGCTGTACGAGTTGGAACTGGCCAAGCAGCAGGCGGCGATCGGGGCGGAGCGCAAGACGATGGTTGGCTCCGGAGACCGGAGCGAGAAGATCCGGACCTACAATTTCCCGCAGAATCGTGTTACCGACCACCGCATCGGGCTGACGCTGCATCAGCTCGACCTGGTAATGGAAGGGCGCCTCAATCCGTTGATCGACGCGCTGACGACTCATTACCAAGCGGAGAAGTTGAAGGGCGCCAACGGCAACGCGGCGTAATGACGCCGGCAAGCTCGCGCCCGATGACCCGGGTTACCAACGGGATCGCCGTGCTGATCGGCCTGATCCTGTTCACCATTCTGTCGCTGCCGAACATCGAGCGGACACTCAACGGCGAGAACGACTTTCTTCAGTTGTACGCGGGGGCGTCGCTGGTGCGGACGCCGGAGCTTTACGACATCGAAGCATCGCAGCGAATCCACCGGCAGGTAACGTCGGACGGGAACGCGTATCCCTCGATTTGCTACACAAGGCTGCCGTTCTATGCGTTGTTGTTGAGTCCTCTGGCGAAGCTGCCATACAGGGTGGCCTACGGACTGTGGATGGCGGCCAACGCAGCGTTGTTCGCCTATTTCCTGTTTCTGTATCAGCGCCTGTACCCGGAGACGCTGCTGTTTGCGAGCTTGTCGGTACCGCTGCTGGTGAACTTCATCAACGGACAGGATGCGGGACTGGTGACGGCGCTGTGCGGCATCGGAATGATCCTGGTTTCGAAAGACAGGGAATTCGCGGCGGGAATGCTGATGAGCCTGGCGTCGATCAAGTTTCACGTGCTGATACTGGTTCCGGTGGCGGTGATCCTGCACCGGCGTTGGGCGCTGCTGCGGGGAGGGCTGGCGGGAGCGGGCGTATTGCTGGCATTGAGCGCGGCGGCCGACGGGTGGGATTGGCCGAAGCGGTTCCTGGCGATGGTGAGCAGCCCGGGGCTGCATCCGGGGCCGAGCCACATGGAGACGCTGCGTAACCTGACGTGGGCGTTGAACGGGGGCGAGAACCGGATGTTGGAACTCGGGATGAGCGCGGGGGTGGCGATTCTGTACGGGTGGCTGGCGTGGCGGATCCGCGACTTCCGAACCGTGTTCGGGCTGGCGCTTCCGGCGGGGCTGCTGGTTTGCCATCACGCCTACACGCAAGATCTGTTGCTGCTGCTGCTGGCGCTGCTGCTGTTTGTGACCGGCACCGCATCGGCGTGGCTGCGGGGGATCACGATGGTGGCTGTGATGCCTCCGACGGCGTTCCTGCTGTTCTGGGGGTTCCCCTACAGCACGGCTGTGCCGCTGTTGCTACTATCGATCTTGGCGGTGGCGGCTCTCCAGGCGAAGGCAACGGATGCTCACGGTGCAACAGGCCCTACACCAGGGCACGCAGCTTCTTGAACAAGGTGCGATCGCCGCACCCCGGCTGACGGCGGAAGTCCTGTTGTGCCACGCACTGCGCAAGGAGCGGCCGTTCCTGTACGCCCACGGCGACGAGCCGCTCACCGAACTGGCCTGGATCCACTATGGGCGCTACCTGCATCAGCGGCTGAAGGGCCGTCCGACGCAGTACATCACCAAGAATCAGGAGTTCTACGGGCGTCCGTTCCGGGTAACGCCGGACGTGCTGATTCCCCGCCCTGAGACCGAGCACGTGATCGAGGCGGCGCTCGAGCGGACTCGCGGCGGGCGCGGACGGACGCTCGACATCGGAACGGGCTCGGGCGCCATCGCCGTAACGTGGCAGTTGGAGACCGGCGCGTGCACCGCGGCCATCGACATCTCCGCGCGGGCGATCGCGGTGGCGCGAAGCAACGCTCTCGATCTGGGGGCGCAGGTATCATTCGCGGTCTGCGACCTGGCGTCGGCCCTGGCGCCCCGGTCTTTCGAGATCGTGCTCTCCAACCCTCCCTACATTCCCGAACCGGAGGGTCCGCACTTGCAGCGGGAGGTGCGCGATTTCGAGCCTCACCTCGCGCTTTTCGGTGGACCGACGGGCGTCGAGATCTACGTGCGTTTGATCGAGGACGCGGCGCGCGTTCTGCGGCCTGGGGGGCTACTGGTGATGGAGATCGGGTATCAGGCACGGGACAGGGTTCTGGCTCTGCTCGACGCGCGGTCATGGGGCGAGAGCGATGTGGTATCCGATCTGGCGGGATGGCCGCGCGTGATCGCGGCGCGGAGGCGGTAGCGCCATGAGTGCACCGGTCATTTTCCACCTGGACATGGACGCGTTCTTCGCGTCGGTGGAGGAACTGGCCGATCCGTCCTTGAAGGGCAAGGCGGTGGTGGTAGGCGGCGATCCGCACCAGCGCGGCGTGGTCTCGGCAGCGTCGTACGAGGCGCGCAAGTTCGGGGTGCACTCGGCGATGCCGCTGCGGACCGCTTATAAGCTGTGTCCGCATGCGATCTTCGTGCACGGCCATCCGCATTTGTATCGGGAGTATTCGGGGAAAGTGCACCGGATCCTGACGGGGTTCACACCGGCAGTGGAGATGGCGTCGATCGATGAGGCGTACCTGGATCTGACCGGGACCGAGCGGCTGCACGGTCCGCCTCTGCGGGCCGCGCATCGGCTGCACGATGCGATCAAGGCGGGGACGGGGCTGAACTGTTCGATCGGCATCTCGACGGCGCGGCTGGTGGCGAAGGTGTGTTCCGATCAAGCGAAGCCGAACGGCATCCTCTACGTGATGCCGGGTCATGAAGCACGGTTTCTTGCCCCACTGGATGTGCGTCGGATCCCCGGTGTGGGCAAGGTGACGGAGAAGAATCTGCACGTGCTGGGGATCCGCAAGGTGGGGGACCTGGCGAATCTGGAGGAGGATTTTCTCAGGCAGAGATTCGGCAAGTGGGGTCTGGCGCTAGCGGGAAAGTCGCGCGGGCTGGATGCGGGCGGCTGGTTCGATTCGGCAATCGGTGAAAACAGCGATCCGAAGTCGATCAGCCATGAGCACACCTATCACGAGGACACGGCCAACCGGAATGCGCTGGATGCGTCACTGGCGCGGCTTACCGAGATGGTGGGACGGCGTTTGCGAGAGCACGGGCTGTATGCGCGGACGATTCAATTGAAGCTGCGGTACTCGGACTTTTCGACATTCACGCGGGCGCACACGCTGGACACGGCGACGCAGGTGGACACCGAGATTCTGGCGGAAATCCGCTCTTTGTTCACTCGGAACTGGACGGGAAAGCCGATCCGGTTGTTAGGGGTGCAAGCGTCGGGGTTGGGGCCGCGCGAAGGGCAGATGAGTCTGATTGGGCATGAGCAATCGGAGCGATGGTCACGGGCGCTGAAGGCGGCCGACGCGATGCGGGACAAGTTCGGAGAGGCGTCGGTGGGGTTGGCGGGGTCAATGGGCGGGCGATTTCGGGAGCGGGTGCATGAGAATCCGGTGGGGCTGCCGGGGAAGCGTCCGCAGAGGAAGAAGGAGGAGTGAGTTCACGATGACCGGCGGCGCCCCTGCGAGGGAGTACCGCGGCGAATCCACGCGGCAGTGCCATTTCGCCCTGTTGCGTCGTGCTCTTGCCTTGTTCTCTTGCTACGTGGCGCGGCCATAATCGGCGATGCGCATGGTCTCGCCGCCTTTGAGGGCGCTTTGATGGGCGACGATGCCGGGGAGGGTGTAGGCGATCGCTTCCCAGATGTTAACGGCGGGGTGCCGGTCTTCGGCGATGGCGCTGACGAATTCGTGTGTGAGGAAGGTGTGGGAGCCGCCATGACCGCTCTTGACACGCATCGGCGCGGGGAGGCGCTCGAGGTAATCCGGTTGGTTGAACACGGTGCGGCTGACCTTACCTTCCGGGTAGCCGTTGTCGTCGAGCACGGTCTTGCCGTCCTTGGAAATCTCGAATACGGTGTTGGGCGAGCCCTCGGGCCGGGTCATGATGTAGCTCATGCGGTCTCCGTAGAAGAGTCCGCGTTCGGTGCCGCCGGCGGCAACGTGCCAGAAGACGGAAATGCGAGAGGCGTGGCCGCCGCTGGTCTTGAACATCGCGGTGGTGTTCCAGAATGGGTTGCGATACTGGTTGGTCTTGAGAATCTCGTGGCCGTCGCCCCAGCCGATGGCGGTGACCTCGGTCAACCGTTCGCCGGTGACGGGGATGACGATTCCGGTGGAGTGAGTGGGGTAATGCATGGGAGGAAAGCCGTGACGCCAGGTGGGGAAGCCGCGATCGTCGAACATGAGCGGCAGCAGACCCTCATGGTGATATTCGGCTTCCGAATAGAAGATCGTGCCGAACTTCCCTGCCCCGGCCCATTCGCGGCAAGTGATCACTTCGGGGCGATAGTAGCTGGTTTCCGCCATCATGTACTTCATGCCGGTGCGCTTGACGGTGTCGAGGATCTCGGCCAGTTCCTCTTCGCTCATCGCCGCGGGCACGGCGCTGATGACGTGCTTGCCGGCTTTCATGGCGGTAACGGCCATCCAGGCATGCAGCGGTGCGGGAGTGAACACGCCGACCGCGTCGAGGGCGGGATGGGCGAGCATAGCGCGGAAATCGCGGAACGAATTGCGGCAGCGGTAGACTTCGCCGAGCCGCTGGAGACGATCGGGGCGGATATCGCAGACGGCCTCCACGGTGCACTGCGGATGGAGGTGCCACTGAAAGGTGGACCCGAAGCCGCCGCCGACGATTCCGATCCGGACCTGCCGGGCGGCGGCGGAGGCGGAGGCGGCCGAGGAAGCCGCGGCGGCGGTGAGCAGGATCTGGCGGCGAGTGGTCCCGGGGCTTGTCATGTGTTCTGGCGCAAGTGTACCAATTCCGGCATCGGGCAGACCCTGGGGCCTTCCAGTTAGGACGATTTCATCTAGCATCGCGAAGAAGTATGATGGTGCGAGAGAGGGGCTATGGTTTCCGCCCGTTCCCGCAGGTTCATCGCAGCTGCCGCGCTTGTTTTTTGCGCCGCAGCGACGGCGCAGGTGCGTTTCGCTGGCACGGTGTCAACGCCGACCAAGGCGCCACTGCGAGACGTGCGAATGCTGCTACAGCCTCCGAGCGCGGGCGCGGCTCCGCTGCAGCAGTTCACCAGCGTGAAGGGGGAATTCGAGTTTCCCGATCTGGAGCCGGGGGACTATGTGCTCACCTTGGAACTTGCCGGCTACTTTCCGTTGCGATCGGAACCGATTCGCGTGGAACCGGATATGCCGGAAGAAGTCTTCGTGCTCGAACCGGTGCGCGACGTGGTGACGTCGATGAAAGTGGAAAGCACGCCGCTGAGCGTGGACATGGACACGGCGTCGGCGCGGCGATCGATTTCCAACGCCGAGATCGTGAACATCCCGTATCCCAACAGCAATGACTTCCGTTCCGCGCTGCGGATGGTTCCGGGCGTGGTGCGCGACGCGCGCGGCGGCATACACATCAACGGAGCCGCGGAGGAACAGGTATTATTCCTGCTGAACGGATTTAACGTGACCGATCCGTTGACGAACCGATTCGAGAGCCGATTGAGTGTGGAGTCCGTACAGTCGGTAGAAGTGGCGTCGGGCAACCTGCCGGCCGAGTACGGGAAAGGTTCCGCGGGGGCGCTGGCGATCCGATCGCACTCGGGGGCGGATTCGATCCGTTACGGCGCGACGAATTTCGTGCCGGGATTCGAAAACAGGAAAGGCTTCATCATCGGGGACTGGACGCCGCGAATCAACTTGTCGGGCCCGATCCGGAAAGGACGCGCGTGGTTTGCCAACTCGAGCGACATCATCTATACACAGACGGTGATTCGGGACCTGCCAAAGGGCAAGGATCGCAACTCGGGGTGGCGGTTCAGCGATCTGTTCACGACGCAAGTGAATCTGACGCCGAGCAACATCCTGCACACGAGCCTGTTGTGGAACCGGTGGCAGGCGGCGCGCACGGGGCTGGGCGCGCTCGACCCAATCGAGACGACGGCGGACCGGCGCAGCCGGCAATACTTCTTCACGGTGAAGGATCAGATCTATTTGCCCGGGCGGGCGCTGCTCGAAGTGGGCTACGCGGCAAACCGCACTTATGGACGCGAGATCCCGCAAGGCGAAGATCTGCTGCAGTTCACCACCAACGGGCGGCGGGGGAACTACTTCGTCAACGGGATCCGGAAAGCCTCGCGCGATCAGTTCCTGGCCAACGGCTTCGTCCCGTCGTTTGAATGGCACGGATCGCACTCGATCAAAACGGGCGTGGACCTGGACCGTGTGAGTTACTGGCAGAACGTCCGGCGGACTGGGTTCGAGAACTTCGACGAGAACGATCACCGGACCGTACGCACCGTGTACGGGGGGAGTGGGCTGTTCGATCGCGGCAACTACGAGGCGGCGTGGTTCGCGCAGGACTCCTGGCGGGTCAGGCCGGGGCTGCTGTTGGAATTGGGAGCGCGGGCCGATTGGGACAATCTGTTGCACCGGTGGGACGCGTCGCCGCGAACGGGATTGGCGTGGACGCCGCTCGGATGGGAGAACACGAAAATCTACGGCGGCTACGCCCGCGTGTATGACGCGACGAGTCTGCGGATGTTCACGCGACCGCTGGATCAGATCGCGCTGACGACGTACTACTCCGCCGACGGCCTGTTCTCGCGAGGCCCGATTTCGACGCAGTTTCTGATCGTGAACCCGTCGCTCGACCGTCCGCGATTCACCAATTCGACGGCCGGCATCGAGCACCATTTTCCGGGCAGCTTCGCATTCCGGGTGGAACTGCAGCGCCGGCGCGGCAGCCGCGGCTTTGCGTACATGCCCTACGCGATCGGAGACGATGGCGCACTCTATCACCTCACCAACGAGCGGACCGATGCCTACGATGCGTGGGCGGTTTCAGTGCGGCACACCATTCGCCGCCAGTATGAGTGGATGGCGAGCTATACACGTTCCCGGGCGCAATCGAACAACGTGATCGACATCAATGTGGATCAGCCGGTGGGGGTGCTCGACAACTATGGGCGGATGCCATGGGACGCGCCGCATCGCTTCATGAGTTGGGGATACCTGCCTCTGCCGTTGAAGAACTGGTCCGTGGCGTACCTGGTGGATTCGCGATCCGGATTCCCGTTCAGTTCGCAGACGCAGTACGGCGCGGTGGTTGGCAAGGTGAGCGCGCACCGCTTTCCGACGTTTTTCGAGGCGAATCTGCATGTGGAGCGGAAGTTCGACTTTCGTGGACATCATTGGGCTTTTCGGGCCGGATTCAACAACCTGACGAATCGGATCAACCCGGATACGGTGAACACGGTGGTTGGGTCGTCGCGATACCAGCAGTTTTATGGGGGGGTGGGACGGTCGTCGAATTTCCGCATCCGGTGGCTGGGCCGCATCTAGTAGCCGTCCCGTTTAGGCGTGCTTGTCCCAGAAATCGCCGTTGCGCCCGAGCCACTCAATCACCGCGCGATTCCAGCCGCACGAGCCGGGGAACTCGGCAACCTGGGTGCGGGGCACCAGCTTGCGCACTTGGGCGAGCTGGGGTGAAGGCATAAGGACAGCCTGATCGACGACCTTGAGAAAGTCGGCGTCATTGGGCCCGTCGCCGAGGCCGAGACTGTGGACGGTTTCCCCTTGCGCGGCGAACATCTCGAGCAGTTTCCTGACCGCCGCGCCTTTGCCATTGGAACCGAGGATGTGGAAGAAGCGGCCGCCACGGGTGCATCGGAGTCCGCGTTTCTCGATCTCGGCAATGAGGAGTTCGGGCTTTCCCTTCACGATCACGAAGGGCTCGTCGTATTCGCGTTCGCGGGCCAACTCGGCTTCGCCGAGAGGGATGCCGCACAACTCGGCGACCTCGGCGGCGTCCATATCGCCGAAACCGCGCACACGGACTTTGGATGCCTTCGCGGCGGCGGCCAGTTCCTGGCGCAAGATCGCATAGGGAGTCCCCAATTCCAACTGCTCGGCGTCGCCGGGGAAGTAGCCGGGTTCCCAGACGATGGCGCCACCGTTTTCGACGATGTAGGGGTCGCGAGCGCCGAGCCATTGCCGCCAGCAATCGAGCTCTGAGCGGGTCTTGCTGGAACAGAGAACGAGCTTGGCGCCGGTGTCGCGAATGGCCGAGAGAGCTCCGAGCGCACCGGCGAACGAATAAGTCTCGTGATCCAATAGGGTTCCGTCAAGATCGGTGACGATTACGTCCACATATTAACAATACTTGATTGGTTTTGAGTTGGGTGGGCGAAACCACGAAGGGCAGAGTTGTGTCTTGTCATTAATGAGATATCTTGCCCATGCCGCCCTATGGCTGATCGCCGCGTACGCGCAGGCGCAATCGCCGTTCTCGTTCCGCTATGACTTGGAGACGCGCACCTGGACCCTCGGGAACGGCGTTGTGGAGGCGGGAATCCGTCTGACGCCGTCGGGGACGCTCGCACTCGACCACCTGACGCAGGTGAGCACGTCGCAACGATGGGCTCCGCCAGGGGGCCGTGACTACAGCCTGTTCCGCATCCGGACGATCGGCGGGGCGAATTACGGGGATACTTCGCACTTCACGCTGGTGGACCAGACGTTCACCACGATTGCCCGCCAGGGGGCCCGGCAGTCGATCGTGCTGGAAGACGAAGGCCACACGGCGCGGGTCACGGTGGAATTGGAGTTGTTCGCCGGGCAGCCCGCCTTGCGCTACCGCACCCGATTCCGGAATCTGGGACCGGGAACGATGAAGGTGAACGGCATCGATATTTTCCCCTACGCGTTGGACGCCGGGGAAGGGCGCTATTCGGCATTCCGCGTGAAGCAATGGGCGGCGGCGGGCACGCTGGGCAATTTCGAGCCCGAGCAAGTGGATCTGGAACCAGGCAAGCCGGGCGCCGCGCTGGTGTCTGGCGCCTACGGGCTGTATTGCGGCTGGATGGCGGTGCGGAACGCGAACGACCGGGGTTTGTTCTTCGGTTGGGAGTTCGACGGGCGGTTCGATTTTTCGGTGGACCACACCAGTTCCGGGACGCTGCAGTTTGCGTCGGCGATCGACGAAATCAACCAGCCGGTGCGGGCGGACCAGGAACTGGCGCTGCCGGCGGCCCTGGTGGGGGTGTTCCAGGGAGATTGGGACGAGGCCGGATACCGCACGCAGCGCTTCGTGGAGCAGGCGATTGCGCAACCGGCGCGCGACGCCAATTTCCCCTACGTGATGTGGGATTCCTGGGGCTACCAGGAGAAGATCGATGAGGCGACGCTGCGGCGCAACGCGGAGATCGCGGCGCGCCTGGGCATCGAGGTGTTCGTGGTGGACCTGGGCTGGGCGCGCGCGATCGGAGACTGGCGGCACGACCCTGCGAAATTCCCGAGCGGCCTGCGGGCGCTCTCCGACTACGTGCATTCGCTGGGAATGCGGTTCGGGCTGCACCTGCCGCTGGCGGAGGCTTCGGCGCAATCACCGGTGCTGCGCCAGAACCCGGGGTGGACCTCGTCGGAGACCTATCAATACTTCAACGCCGAGTCGATTTGCCTGTCGCATCAGCCGGTGCGGGACTGGATCATCGGGGAGACGGTGCGCATGATCGATGACTACAACGTGGACTGGATCCTGCAGGACGGCGAGAACATGGTGAAGCACTGCACGCGGACCAGCCACACCCACGACCCGGCGGGAAGCAACTGGGCCAACGCCGTGGACGGGCTGAACTTCGTGGTGAGCGCGGTGCAGCGGCAACGGCCGAATGTGCGCTGGGAGAATTGCGAAGACGGGGGCAACATGATGACTTACTCGATGACGCGGCGCTACGTCACCTCGATCGCGGCAGACGATTCGGGAGAGCTGACCACGCGCCAGGCCGTCTACGGCATCACGTACCCGTTCCCGCCGCGCTATTCCGATCGCTACATGCCCTACACGGAGCTGGACTCCTACGTGGCGCGCAGCTACATGTTCGGGGGACCTTGGATTTTCATGAACCACCTGCCGGAGATGAGCGCCGGATCGCTGGAGTTAGCGGGGCGCGAGATTGCGCTGTTCAAGCGTCTGCGTGGGCGGCTTCGGACCGGAAAAGTGCTGCACCTTTCCGGTCGGCCGGATGGCAGTGCGATCGATGCGATCGCGAGCTATGCGCCGGAGCAGGATTCGGCGGTGGCGTTCGTGTACCGTTCCGTCCGGTCACGCCCGCGGACATACCGGCTGCGCATCCCGGGACTCGATCCGGCGGGGTCCTACCGGTTGCGTTTCGAGGAAGACCGGTCCGAACGGGTGCTGACCGGCGCGGAGTTGGCCGAGGAGGGGACGGTGATCTCACTGCCTCGCCCCAGCTTCGCGGAGATCGTATACATCGACCGGGCCAACTAGATCAGAAGATGCTCTCCTGGCGCCGGAGCGTCCCGAACGATCCGATGTTGGCGACAGCGAACGCCACGCGGAACTGATTCTCATTGCGGGTGCCGAAGCCGAAACGCCTGTACTGGACGCTGATGCCGCAACATTCGCTGTTGTAAGACACCTGCGTGGTGGCAAATTGCATTTGCGAGGTCCGGAAGTCGTAGACCGACTGGAACCCGACGCTCCAACCGCGCCGGTTTTGACTGCCCCAGCCAACGAGTCCGATGAATTGGTTGGCGTTAGGGGAGAGGCCGGTGTAGCGGTCGGCGGCAGGATCGAAGCGCGAGGGGAGGCTGCGGACCTGGGAATGGCCGGCCGAGACGACCAGCTTCTCATGGCGCCAGCTTCCGATCAGGGACGAGTTCACGATGCGGTCCCGGGCCGGGTCATAGTCGCTGCGCCACTCGACCTGCACTTCGGGCAGGGGGCTCAGCCTGACCGCCGAGACGATCGGGGAGTAACCACGAGAACGGTCGATGAAGGCGAAGGCGGTCATCTCGGATTGGGTCCGCAGGACGTTGCGGCTACCGTCGACGAGCGCGCCGCCGAAATCCGGGTCCAGGTAGCGCTTCTGCCAGAGTTGCCAGCTCAACACTTCGCGGACGGTGGAGCCCTTCTTGGAGTAGAGCCGGTTGGTGAGGGAATAGTCGATTTCGGTTGTGTTGCTCAGCAATTCGGTTTCGTCGAAGCGAACGAGCTTGTCGAAGTCGTCGATCCCCCGGAGCCTCCGGAAGCTGGCGCGGGTCTCAATGACGTGCTTCACCTTGTCGCCGAGAAACTTGGGAGGCTTTTCGAAGACCTTGCCGATCGACGGAGGGAGAAGGTCAAGCGACACCTCGTTGGTGGAGCGGAAGACGCCGTCGCCACTGACGCGGCGGTTCAGTTGGCTGGAGCCGTAGTGCGTTTCACGGATTGAAAATGCCGGGAGGAGGCTGAAGCCCTTCCAACGAACAGCGGTCATGATGCGAGGCGAGAAGTCCAGCCGGTCTACGAACTGGCGGGTCTGGAAGAGCGGCTGGTTACGGCGCAGGAGCCCGGCGCTCGACTCGAGCGAGACCCAGACGGGAAGCTCCCTCCTGAGCCGGCGATCGCGGGTGCGAAACTCGACTGCGGGGAGTTTGCGAATGACGATCCGATCCCCGGGTTCGGTGGACTGATAGTTCTCACTCCGCTCGAAGGCGACATCCAGCGAATAGGAGGACCACTGCTTGGTTGCGAAGCCGATCGACCGGACTTCGGAGAAGACGGCTTCATTAAAGCTTTCTGTGAAGCTTTGTCTGAAAACAAATGAACTCAAATAGTTTATCTCACTGCGTGCATAAAATCCGAGAGGCAACTCGGACTTGCCGCGAAAGGTGACCAGATAGCCTCCCTGCTTGATGCGGCTCCCATCCGTGAGCAGCAAACCACGATCATTGACGCCGTACACGATCATGTCAAGATCCGTATTTTGTTTCGGTTTCGCACGAAAATCAAAGTGATGGGCGAATCCACGCTGCGTGAAGAGCTGAGTTCGGTAGGTGAGGTCCGCAGACCGGTTGATGGCCCAGAAATAGCCGACGCCGACCATGCGTCCGCGACGAGAACTATTACCGATGTTCGGCATCAGGAAACCGCTTCTACGCGGCTCTTCTGAAAGGGCTTTATAGAACCAGGGCGTGTAGAAGAGAGGAATCTTCTTGAGGATGAATCGCGAGTTGGTTGCGATGGCGCGCTCACCGGGAACGATGTCGAAGCGACTCCCGACCAAGCGCCACCAGGGACGGGGAGTGCGGCAATTGGTGATATAGCCCTCGTGAACGATGTAGCGGTCGGCGACGCGTTCGGCCCACTTTCCTTCGAAGACGAAAGGAGCCTGGGAGACGAGCAATCCGGGCCGGGCGTCGACCTTCGGGGGGGAAGTTCCGCGGACGTGATAGAAGCGGCCCTTCTGCTCGTCGAGGAAATATTCGACACGCTCGGCCTGAATCTCCTCACCGCGCTCGAAGTTTTGAAAACGCACTTGGCCTCGGCCTTCCGCGTATCCAGTTACCTCATTATAATCAATTTCATCGGCGCGTAAAATGAAATCAGTAGTTTCAATCATGGCGCCGATTCGCAAGTAGGTCCATGCGCCTTCGCGGAATTGCTCCTGCGCCCGAACATTGAGGACCTCGGGAGGGGGAGCGTTGAAGCGTGGGAGGCGAATCGTGGCGGATGGGGAGATGGACGGAGAAGGTACTGCCGGTACCACCTGAGGATTGGTTCTAGAGATGGCAGAGGGGGGAATTTGGTACGCCTGGCAAAAAGTACTAAGCAGGAAAATTGGTGTCAACCCTATTTTCTGATGACAAAAGTACCGAAGTATGTTAGAGAAAGAGAACGGGACCTTGTGCCCAGGATGAACGTAGCCGCCCAAACCAGAACGCTACCACGCTCCCTAGGCGGTAAGCAAGTAAACTGTTCTATATATTGATGCCCGTTAGAAGGTACTATGACTTGTCGCTATTGTGGTTCGGGAAACCAGTCGGAAGATCACCGCTGCCATCGATGTGGCCGTAGGCTGCACTTGACGATGGCCCGTCCCGCGCCAGAACTCTATCCAACAGCCCGTAGGGCGAACGCCTACCTCTCGACTTCGGCGGTTGCGCACGCGGTTTCGCCTTCCGTTCGCGGAATCGGTGCTGCTCTGCTCGAGGAAGCGCCGCCGGCGCCCGAGACGGTGTCGCGAGCGGCCTCGCCGTTTCAGTCTCCGCTGCAGCCGCCGTATCAGCCAAAGCTGTTCACGACGCGCGAACTGGGCCGGGTTGTGCCGATCGAATTCTATCAACGTCCGGAGCCGACGCCGGTACGCACGCCCCGCCAAGGCACAGGAACGCGCTCCAAGCGATCGGCAGACCTCGAAGGTCTCCAACAGCAGGCCTTCGACTTCCCGCGGCCTGCAGCCATCGCTGTGCCCGTTGCGGACGCCTCGCTGAGCCGGAGTTCGCAAGCACGCACTTCGCCCCACCTGCGGCGGATCCCGGTAGCGGTGCCTTTGCATCGAGTGCTGGCCGGGTTGCTGGATGCCTCGATGGTGATCGCGGCGGTGATGCTGATGACGATCACCGTCCACATGCTGATCGGGCTCAGTTTCCTGGGTGGTTTCTGGCTGCCAGCGCTGGCGGGGTCGACGCTGCTGGCGACGGTGGGTTACAAACTACTTTGGATCTGGGCCGAGACCGAGTCACCGGGTCTGCGGTGGGTACAGCTGCGCCTGGTCAACTTCGACGGGAATCCTCCGGACCGCCAGCAGCGGCTGGAGCGTTTCGGCTGGTCCGGAGTGAGCCTCCTGGCTGGTTGTCTCGGTCTGGTGTGGGCGTTGGTGGACGAGGAATCGCTCACCTGGCATGACCATTCGTCCAAGACGTTCCTGACCTGCTTTTCAACACCAGCGGCGCACTAACGGCAACGAGATATCCTGAACCACAGTGAACATTCAATTCGACGCTACCAATCTGCTCGCCGGGATGGCGGGTACTGAACACGGGCTGAGCGCGGCGCAAATCGCGGCGGGCCGTCCCCTCGCGATCGGAGCGCTGGGGCGATTTCGCCAAGCGGTGGAATCCGGCGCTTATGGCTTCCCTCATCTGCCGTTTCAGAAGGCGGAGATCAAGGCGATCGAGCAGTACGCCCATGCGGTGCGAGGATCCTACGACACGGTTTGTGTGGTTGGAATCGGGGGAAGCGCACTCGGCGCGTGGGCGATCGATTGCGCTCTGCGGGGTCCGCACCCGGTGCAGAAGCAGTTCTCGAAGAAGAATCCGCGGCTGGTGATACTCGACAACATCGACCCGTCGTTCGTGCTCGATGCGCTGGACTCGATGAACCCGCGGCGGACGATGGTGGTGGTGATCGCCAAAAGCGGAGCCACGGCCGAAAGCGTAGCGGTGTTTTTTCACCTGCGGGCATGGATCGAGAAGGCGCTCGGGAAGAAAGCGAAACAGCGGATCGTGGCGGTGACCACCGATGGTCAGGGCGACCTGTACACCCTGGCGCAGGCGGAAGGCTACCGGTGCTTCTACATTCCGAAGAACGTGGGCGGCCGGTTCAGCGTGTTGTCGCCGGTAGGTCTGGCGCCGGCGGCGCTGTGCGGGTTCGACATCCGAAAGCTGTGCAAGGGCGCCGCGGCGATGACCACACTGTGCTGGAAGGAAGATCCCAGCGCCAATCCGGCCCTTGCCGCCGCTCTCCACCATTGGCTGAGCTGGAAGCATCACGGCAAGACGATCCAAGTCGCCTTCCCTTATTCCAACAGGCTGTGGGGCATGGCGTTCTGGTTCCGGCAACTGTGGGCGGAGTCGCTCGGCAAGCGCGTGGACCGGACGGGCGCGGTGGTGAACACGGGACAGACCCCGATTGCGGCTCTCGGCACCACCGATCAGCACTCGCAGGTTCAGTTGTACCGTGAGGGTCCCAACGACAAGCTCTACAGCTTCTGGACGGTGCGCAAGTTCGACAAGCCCGGGCGTATTCCGAAAATCAAGACGGGGTTGGACGCGATGGATTACCTGGGCGGCCAGACACTGGCGCGCCTGCTCGACGCCGAGTACGAAGCCACGGCGGCCGCGCTGACCGAGGCGCAGCGGCCCAATTGCACCTTCACGCTGGACCGGATCGATGCCGAGCACATCGGTGCGTTCCTGCAACTGCTCGAGTTCGAGACCGCGATCGCCGGGGAACTGTTGAACATCGACGCATTCGATCAGCCAGGCGTCGAACTGGGGAAGAGATTCACATTCGCGTTGATGGGCCGGGGCGGGTTCGAGGAGTATGGCCAGCGGATGGCGGATTATCGCGAGAAGCGGAAGCAGGCTCTCGCCTAGGGAGTCCGGCAGCTCCCGCTAAGACGGGATCACGAAGGGCTTGCGGTAGTCCCGCGCGAGCAACTGGTTCGCTTCGTAGTCACCGCCGAAATTCTCGTTCGCGGGATCGAAAACCAACTGCCTTCCGACGCGGTAGCTGATGTTGGCCAAGTGGCACAGGGCAGCCGATAGATGCCCGTCTTCGATGCCGGCGGCGAGTCCGGCGGTCTTGCGGCCGCGGACGGCGTCGAGGAAGTTTTCGAGGTGTGGGAGCGTGTCCCAGATGCGGGGCTCGGCGGCCTTCATGGATTGCGCGAGTTCGCGCTTCTCGCCGAGGTAAAGCTGGAAGCCTTGTGAGTCCACCGAGAGAAATCCTTCGGTTCCGAAAAACAGATTGCCGATGAAGTTGTTGCCGTCCCAGGAAACCGAACTTTCGCCTCCGGTGAGCAGTCCGCGGACTTCGAACTGAATCTGGCTATCGCCGTAGTCAAACAGCGCGGTTTGGGTGTTGGGGGTTTCCTGATCGTCGTTGGCGCCGAACTTTCCGCCCGAGGAGAATACGGAGACGGGGAGCCCGGTCTTGCCGAGCCCCCAGCGGCAAAGGTCCATCTCATGGGCGCCCTGGTTGCCGATGTCGCCGTTGCCGGTATCCCAGAACCAGTGCCAGTTGTAGTGGAAGCGGTTGGCCTGGAAGGGACGCTGGGGCGCGGGCCCGAGCCACAGGTCATAGTCGACGCCGGCCGGCGCCGAAGCCGTGGGGGCGACACCGATCGGTTTGCGGCGTTTGTAGCAGAGCCCCTTGGCCAGGTAGAGGTCACCGATGGCGCCGGAGCGGAGCAACTCGACGGCGCGCCGTTTGTGGGCAATGCTGCGGCTCTGCAGACCGACCTGGACGACGCGGTTGTATCGAGAGGCGGCCTCGACCATCCGGCGGCCCTCCCAGATGTTGTGGCTGGCCGGTTTCTCCACGTACACATCCTTGCCCGCCTGGCAGGCCCAGATGGTGGCCAGCGCATGCCAGTGATTGCAGGTGGAAATCGCCACCGCGTCGATGTCTTTGTCGTCGAGCAGGCGGCGGATATCGCGATAGGATTTCGGCGCGGATCCCTGCACTTTGGCGGCTAGCGCGGAGGCTCGTTCGGCGTAACCATCGTCGATGTCGCAGACGGCGGACACTTCGGCGGAGGAAGCGCCAGCGAGCAGGTCCACCAATTCGCGGCCGCGGCTGCGGACACCGATCACGGCGGTACGAACGCGATCGTTGGCTCCGCTTGCATTTCTCGCGGCCAGGGCGGTGGCCCCGGCAGTCACGACAAAACTTCGCCTACGCATGCCACTCATGGTAACGTCTTTCGCTCTCGCAACGGCCCGAAACCGGCCGCGCGATGTGGAACGGCCTACCGTCTGGACGCGGCCGGCACCGGTTCGGTTGCTTCTTCGGGTGCGGGCTTGCGTATCCGGCCGTCGAGATAGGCGAACACCATCTCGTCACGCGCCTTGGCATATTGCGGCGTGCCGGGCTGCAAATTGAGGTGAGCCAAGTCGCGATCGGTGATCTCGTTGGCGCCCAGGAGATACTTTTGCAGGTAGTTCTTCAGGCGATCCTGCACCAGGCGCTGTCCGGTGCGCATGGACAACAACAGGATGTCTTCGCCAGGCACCTCGCGGAGCGTCTTGAAGACGAGCGAAGCGCGATTGAGCTTGGCCGATTTCAAGGTCGCCTCGAGCTTTTTGACCCGCGCGGCGAGTTTGTTCCAGGCCTCGATATCCTTCTTCGGAATCCCGAGATTTTTCACGATTTGATTTTTTTCGGCGGCGGTCCATTTCTCGGTTAGAACGTGGAAGAACAGACCGAATGTCTCGGCCCGGAAGGGAATGCCGAAGGGCACCATCTGGCGCACGCGGGAAAGCTTGGCGAAGCCTGCCTCGTTGAGCTTGGCGCCGGTCATGGCTGGGGAGAACACGGTGAGCAGCTTTTCGCGGTCGAGTTCGGCGAGTACGAGTTCCGGATTGGGCTCGTCGGCCAACTTCCGAAGTTCCTCGAGCAGCCGCTTGGTGGTGATCTTCTTCTCGAGCCCCACCTGACGAGCGCTTTCATACTGGGAACGTGTCCTGGGATCGATCTCCATGTTCATGCGCACGCGCAGCCGGAACATGCGGAGCATGCGCGACGGATCGTCGTACATGCTTTGGCCGGTGTTGGCCCGCAATTCGCGGCGTTCCAGATCGCCGAGGCCGTTGGTGGGGTCCAGCAACAGGCCACGGGAGGCGCGATTGAGAGACAGGGCGACCGAGTTGACGGTGAAATCCCGACCGCAGAGGTCGTCATGGATGGTGGCTGGGCGAACGGTGGGTTTACTGCCGGGCTTGCCATAGCGGGCGTCGTGGGCCATGGAGACCTCGGCCCGGACGCCGTTGGAGAACCGGAGTTCGACGGCGCGCCGGGTGTCGTCGGACCAGAGTTCCTCGGCGCCCGCCTTTCGGGTGAGCCAATGGACCACGCGTTGGGCATTGCCTTCCACGACAAAGTCCAGATCGCGGATGGGGAAGCCCCCCAGCATATCGCGCAGGGCGCCTCCGGCGAGGAAGGCGCGCACGCCGACCTGTTCGGCCGCGGCTTCCACTTGCGCCACCACTTGGTTCTGTTCCGGGCTGAGGTGGCTCTCGAGCATGAACATGTAGTCGCTCATCGCTTTATGTGCTCCAACATGGCCATCGTCTCGCTGCGTCTTTCATGCGCGGGGATGATGGTCATCGATTGTCTTCCGAAGTCTGGTTCGCAAAACATGCGTATAGATCTGGGTGGTGGCGATGTCGGCGTGTCCGAGCATCGACTGGACGCTGCGCAGGTCCGCTCCCCCTTCCAGCAGATGGGTCGCGAAGGTGTGACGGATCAGGTGGGGCGTCAGGGTTTGGGCGATTCCGGCCGCGCGTCCATGGTGGCGGAGTAATTTCCAGAACCCCTGGCGCGTCAGCGGTCCGCCTCGGGCGGTTACGAACAGGTACCGGCTCTGGCGCCCTTTCAACAGAGCGCCACGGCCCAGTTCGAGATAGGCGCGGATGGCTTCGATGGCGGAGCGTCCTACGGGGATGAGGCGCTGCTTGTTGCCCTTGCCGGTTACACGCACGATACCGGTATTGAGATCGACGTCGCGCACCTCGACCAGGCAGAGTTCGGAGACCCGCGGTCCTGAGGCGTAGAGCAACTGGAACATGGCGCGGTCGCGGAGGCCGGCCGCAGCGGTGGCTGGCGGGGCGTCGAGCAGGCGCTCCACCTCCTCGGCCGAGAGGCGCTTCGGCAACGAGCGCCCCTGGCGGGGCAGAGGCACTGTTCCCACGGGGTCGACGGCGATTTTTCCTTCCCGCAACAGGAAGCCGTAGAAGTTGCGGAGAGTAGTGAGGCGCCGGGCGATGGAGCGGCTGGACAGGCCAGCGGCGTAAAGGGAGTCGAGATAGGGCCCGACGGCAGCATCGGCGTCGAGGGTAGGACCGGCTTGTGGTTGGGAATCCGGCCCGGTGGAGCCATCCTGGCGGGCTGGATTAGAATTTTTCAAGAAAGCGAAATAGCCGCTGAGATCCCCGCGGTAGGCTGCGATCGAGTTCGCAGCCAACCCCTTCTCCACCCTACAGAAGCTGAGAAACGCTTCCAGGTGTGGCTCCATGGCAGGCAGCGGCATTGAGCCAATGATACAATACTCAGGAAATTGTTTTAAACAAATTCCTGACGGCGAGGTACCCGGGTGACGGCGTCGACCAGCAAGAAAGTGGTGATTTACCGCTTCGATCGGGAGCCGGTGGAGGGTTTTGTCAACCCTCAGGACTGGCTTGGATCGGCGAGTTTGGAGGTAATCACGCCTTCGGGCACGGTCTCGCTGTTTCCCTATGAAGAGGTAAAACTCGTTTGTTTTGTTAGAGATTTCGAGTCGGCGGACTGGAAGACCGAGCGCCGCCGCTTCGTCTCCCGTCCCAAGACCGAAGGGCTGTGGGTGCAGGCTTCGTTCAAAGACAACGATTTAATCGAGGGAATCCTGCCGAATGACCTCAGCCAGACCGAGACACAGGGATTTCTGTTCGCGCCGCCCGATGCTTCCTCCAACAGCCAACGGCTGTTCATCCCGAGAACCGCATTGCGGGAACTTAAGGTTCTGGGCGTGATCGGAGTGGCCAAGCCGAGAAAACCTCCGGCTTCGGCGATGACGGAACAAATCAGCCTGTTCGACTAAGGGCGGTCGGCCCCCGGCGCGGGAGACTTATCGGATCGGACCGGGCAGAGCGGGCGTTGGCAGCATGGGGTACTCCACGAGGTCACGCCATCCGAGTTCCGTGGTGTTTTGGACGAGCGTGAAGTTCTCTACCCAGAACCGCCGGGGACCGCTGAACCTGGCCCACGCCGCGCTGGCCACTTCCGCCAAGCCAGCCGCGTCCGCGGGGCCGAGATTCTGGGCCAGCGTCACGTGCGGGTGGAAAGCAAAGCGATCGGCGGCGGCGAGGGCACCGGTATTGAGCAGGCGGTGAAGCCCCTGGAGTTCGTCCCATCCGGCATCGAGCGCGAGGTAGATCACGCGTGTGTCGGCGAACACCTCGACGCCGCCGACGGCGATTTCGAACGAGGTGCGGGGCAGCTTTTCGGCGAGCAGATTGCCGGCCTGCGCCAGTGTCGCGCCTTTCGCCAGAGGGCGGGGCGGAAGCACGGTGACATGAGCGCGGGGCGAGACGGCGTTCGGTTCGAGGGACAGTCGCAGATCGTCAAGGAACAGACGGAGGGACTCGGGCAGATAAGTGACGAGCGCGAAGCTGTCCAGGCAACCCAGATCCGTCACAGGCGTCACGGGAGACAAATCCATTGCGGAAATTTCCTCTTCCATAATAGCGCTCGTCCGAGGTGCTCGCGGGACAGGGAGGGCCGGCCTATCGTCCGGCCGCGGGGCCTTCGAATCTGCGATCGGGCGATCCACCAGCGGCGAGGGGTGAGCCTTCCAGGCCGGTTTTGACTTCAGGGAGAATCCAACGGGCGTCTTCGAAGCCGACATACTTAAAAATTCGCAATGCGCCGGATTCGTCTTCGAGGAGGTCGCCGACCAAAAGAGCCTGTTCGGTTTCGCGAAGGGCCGCCCAGGCGCCGTAGGCGTGGGGAGCATCCACATGGCCGGCTTCCTCGTAGTCCTTGGGTTTCACGGCGGCAACGCCCGCGGTATGGGCGCCCCAGCGAAAATTCTGCCGTGTCGATTCCTTCATGCGGTGGATCCGGTAGATGGCCATAGTCGGTATCGACAAAACATAACACGTGATAAATGTTCGCGCAACCCATCCAGAACAGCGTCGCGCATCCTCCTCAGAGTGAGGAGTCAGCCTCACAATGGGGTATGGAATACCCAAGCAGGGGATCGTCCAAGCGGGGGAAGGCTGTCTGCCGGGCGGGTGAGGCTGGAGATCTCAAAAGCCGGCCGAAGCGGTAGGCCATCGGTGCCTGGTGGGCTGCACCGTAAATCGGCGGCTAACGACTCGGAAAGATCCTATGCCTTAAACAGTTACGGTAGTACGACAGCTTCAGAAACCGCTTGACAACCGTAGTGCGTGTGCGTAGTATCAAAGGTGTACAGATAGCTCGCAACAGAACCCGCGTAGTGTGGAATAAGCGGGCACGATTAGGAGGAGGGTGATGAGACGGATAATTTTAGGATTGAGTTTGCTTACCCTGGGAGCATCCATGGGGTGGGCGACTCTTGTCATTGACGATTTCACGAGCCTGGATCCGGGTCAGACCGGGTTGGTGGCTGATCCCACGGGTGGCTCCTGCGCCGGAAGCGCCTCCTCAGACCTTCGGCGGCACCAATGCGATCGGTGCCCGTCAGGTCTCCCTGAGCCATACTGGAGGCGGTTGCGCCGCTCTCGCTGTGGCCGCTGCCGGCAGTGACTTTGTATCCCTGGCACTCGGACAGGGAATCACACCTTCGAACGGAATGGCCACGATTCAGTGGGATCCAGCCGACCAACTGGGCTTCAGCACCGATCTACAGGCGCAAGGAATCCTCGAGTTCCTGTACCGGGTGGATAGCGGCGCGGTGATCAACAACGTTCAAAACCAGAGCTCGGTCACGTTCGAATTTTGCCTGGAAGGCGGCGTTTGCATGTCACGGACGCAGACCTTCATCGGCCAAGTGATTCCGGCTGAAGTGTTCACGTGGGCCTTCACGGGATTCACGAACTACGCCGCGTTTTGGACGGCTTTGCAGAATGGTACGCTCGTCGACTACGTCCGGCTGACGCTGGTAGGAACCAATGACCAGGACCTCATCATTGACCAGATCGTAGCGAATGCCGCGGTGCCGGAGCCCTCGACGATGCTACTGATCGGCCCTGGATTACTAGGCGTGGCTTGGCTGCGCCGGCGCCGGAAAGTCTGAAGGCGCAAGCCTACTCGTAACACTCAAGTCCTCCCTTCGAGCGAACCGGCCTAGCGCTGGTTCGCTCGATCGATTTTATGCCCTTCGATCCTCAATCGTACGGCCCGGCGGTTTCCAGCTTACTTATGGACTCCGGAACCGGACCTCTGCTTTCCTCCTTCACCGCGGAAGCCTTGTTTCCAGGGGCGCGAAGCCCGGTGGGCGCCCACTGCGGGCTCTACCTGTATCAAAACGACCTGGACCGCGCGCACACGATCGCGCAGGAGCTGCATACTCCGGAAGGTAGCTTCTGGCACGGGATCGTCCACCGCCGGGAGCCGGACCCCGGCAACGCCTCGTACTGGTTCCGGCGCACCGGACCGCACCCGGTCTTCCCTGCCCTACGGGCCGCCGTCATGGACCTCGCCGCCGCGCATCATACGGCCGGTTTCGTGATCGGCCCGGACTGGGATCCCTACGCATGGATCCGATTTTGGGAGTCCGCGCGGGTGCGTCCGGATTCGGCGGATTGGCGTCTCGCCACCGCGATTCAAAGAGTAGAATGGGAAGTTCTATTCGACTACTGCGCGCGCAATCCGCAGTCCTGAATTACGAACTCTATGTCACAATCGAAAGCCGCCGTTCTCGCGCGGTACAACGAACCGCTGGAAATCCGGCGTTACCCGGTGCCGGCTTCGCCCGGCCCCGGCGAAGCGATCATCCGGGTGGAGATGGCGGGGATCTGCGGCACCGACGTCCACCTGTGGAAGGGCGAGTTACCGGTGCCGATCCCGATCGTGCTCGGGCACGAATCGGCCGGGCGCATCGTGGCGCTGGGCGAGGGCCTCGACAAGGACTGGCGCGGACAGGCGATCCGTGCGGGAGACCGAGTGACGTGGGCGAGTTCGGTGGTGTGCGGCGAATGCTTCTATTGCCGGGTGAAGCGCCAGCCGACGCGGTGTCTGGGACGCAAGGCGTACGGCATCTCCTACTGCTGCGACGACACACCGCATCTGCGCGGCGGGTATGCGGAGGTGATCGTTCTGCGGGCGGGCTCGAGCATCTTCAAGCTACCGGAGACGCTCGAAACGGCGTCGCTCGTGGGCGCGGGCTGCGCGCTGACGACAGCTATCCATGGTTTGGAGCGGTGTCCGGTGGCGTGGGGAGACACGGTTGTGATTCAGGGCACGGGGCCGGTGGGGCTGGCGGCGCTGGCTGTGGCGCGGCAATCGGGCGCGGGGCGCATCGTTGCGGTTGGGGGACCGCCGCATAGGCTGGAACTAGCACGGCGATTCGGCGCCGACGTTGCGGTGGACGTGGAAGAAAGTAAGGGCGTGGAGCGTCAGCAGCGCATCGTGGCCGAAACTGGCGGCTATGGCGCCGACGTGGTGATCGAATGCGTGGGGCATCCCGAGGCGGTGAACGAGGGCATCGAGCTATGCCGGGACGGCGGCAAGTACCTGGTGCTCGGACAATACGCCAACGCCGGGAACATTTCGTTCAACCCCCACACGATCACCCGAAAGCAACTCGAAGTAAGGGGATCGTGGGGCTTTGAACCGCGGCACGTGGACGCGGCCATGCGCATGCTGGAACTGGGGAGTTGGGCCTCGCTTTTCGCGGCCCAGATCACGCACCGGTTCCCGTTGGAGGAAGCAAACGAAGCGCTCGAAACGGTGCGAAACTGGCGCGCCGGTAAGACCGTCCTAATCCCCTGATGAAGAGATTCGCCGCTGCCCTCGCCACGATTGGCGCCCTCGCCGCTGGGCTCGGGTGGCTTCTGTTGCGCGAGGATCCACCTCCGGAAGTGAATTTCGCGCGGGTCCGCCGCGGCAGGCTGGTGAGCCGCCTGGTGACCAATGGGCGTATCGAGCCGGTGGGCGACATCGCGATCTCGGCTCCGCGCGACGGCATCCTCACACGAATTCTGATTCAGCCCGGAAGCCAGGTGCGCGCCGGGGAACCGGTGGCGGAATTGGAGGCGGGCGGATTCCAGGCCGACCTGGCATCGGCCCGGGCGCGGCTGACCGAGGCGCAGGCGCAACTGCTGGTGGCGGAAAGCGGCGGCGCCCGAGCGAGCGTAGCCGAAATCGCCGCCGCGACGAGCCGTGTTGACCAGGACCTCGCCGCCGCCCGCCAGAAAGCAGAATCCGTGGCGCGGTTGGTGGAAAAGGACGCCGCGCCGCGGGCGGAGTTGGACGAGGCGCGGGCAACGATCGCGCGGCTCGAGACGGAACGGACCAACCTCGCCGCCAAGCGGGCGGCGCTGGTTCCCGAGGGCAGCCGCGAAACGGCCCGGGCGCGGGTTGCCGAAGCCCAAAGCGCAATCGCGCGCATCGAGGCGCAAGTGGCGCAAAGTACGATTCGGGCACCGGCGAGCGGGTCCGTCACGATCTGGCGATCCGGAATCCTGGCCCGGCGCGCGCCGGAGACGTGATTGCGCGGATGGGCCGCACGGGCGCCGTCCGCGCGATCCTCTTCGTGGATGAGCCCGAACTCGGCCGGGTCTCCAATGGAATGGCGGTGAAAATCACGTGGGATGGATTGCCGAAGCAGGAATGGTCCGGCGTGGTTACGCGGATGCCGACACGGGTTGCGGCACTGAACTCGCGTCAAGTGGGCGAGGTGGAATGCGTGGTGGATAGCGCGGAAGGCCAGCTTCTGCCCGGCGCCAACATCAATGCGGAGTTGGTGACGCAGGTGGCCGAGGCGGCTCTGGTTGCCCCGACGGGAGCGATCCAACGCAGGGGATCGGTCACCGGGGTATGGGTGTTGACGGGCGACAACAGGGTGAAATGGCGGCCGGTTGTGACCGGCGCTTCGAGCGTCACCGAGACGCAGATTATTTCGGGGGTTTCGGATTCAGAGAGCGTGGCCCTTGGAGCTTATGAATCGTTGGCCGAGGGAGATCGAGTGACTCCACGACACCCATAGCGATACCGCCGTCCTGTTCCCAGAACGCGAGCACCCTGCGGCCGGTAAACACCACCTGTGGATAGGCGCCTTTGGGCGAGAGGAGCTTTTCGACGTCATCTTTGCTGCTGCGCATATGGATGCCATCGGCGGCGGTCCAGACGGCGTACAGGTCATCGTTGAGGCCGGCGGCGATGGAGGCATCCTTGCCTTGCCCGAGCGAACTCTCCTTGTTGTCGACGAGCGAAACGAAGACAGTTTGTTCGCGCCGCCACACGGTGAAGACCTTCCCGGTGGCCGACACGGCCAGGGCGCCGCCGTCCATGGGGCAAGCGTCGAGTTTCCAGGTGTCGCGGCCCAGCTTGGAGGCGGCGGACCAGGTGGCGCCAGCGTCAGTGGACTTCGTGTAGTACATGTCCCTGGACCCGTCGAGGGCGTTGCGCCACATCACGTGAATCTCGCCCGCGGGGCCGATCTTCACGGTGGGGTGGCAGCACTGGCAGATGGTGCCGCCGGGCGACTCGTAGACCAGGAAATTCTTCGTCCAGGTGACGCCTCCGTCGTCGGAACGGGAGCCGTAGAGCCGCGTACCTTTGTCCCGCAGGTCCAGCCACACGGCGACGATCCAGCCGTTGCCATTCGACATGGCGTGGAGGCCTTCGCGGGCGGACCCGGGAACGTCGTTGATGCGGACCGGCTTCTGCCAGGTGACCCCGTTGTCTTCCGAGCGCCAAGCCAGCAGGTCACCGTCCGCGCCGCCGCCCTTGGCGCCCGCCACCGCGGAGATCACGACGTGCCCGGCCTGAAACACCACACGCGGGCCGCGATGCCGGCCGAGTGACAGCTTCCCGCCGGTGGGGATCTTCACGGGCTTGGCAAACTTCTCGCCGTCGTCGGTGGACCAGGTGTAGTAAAGGTCATTCCCAGCGCCCATGGCAATTCCGATCCGGTCCCCCGCGGAGGCGATTTGAGGCTGCATCAGCCGGACGGCCGGTGAAGGCGGAGCGATCTGGATCGCGAGCAGCAGGGCGAGTGGGAACACCATTACCCTAGTTTAGACGTTGTGGGGACGCCGATCGTCACCGGGAACTTAGGCCAGATCGAACAGAAGGAACTCGGCGTCCGACACGCCCTCCACCGTGATCCGGGACACATCGCTGATGGCGGCGCCGTCGCCCTCTTCGAGTGTGGCGTCACCGAGGCGCACCGATCCCCTCGCCACCTGCAGCCAGGCATGGCGGCCGGGTGACAGGGCGTGTTCCACCGAGGCGCCGGGCTGGAGGCGGGCGGCATGGAGCGAGACGTCCTGCTCGATCTTCATGGAACCATCGCGGCCATCGCCAGACGCGATCAGCACAAGCCTGCCGTCCTTGTCTTCCGGCGTGTACATCCGCTGCTCGTAGGCGGGCGGCAAGCCTCGTTCGCGCGGCACGATCCAGATCTGGAGCAGCCGCGCCGGTTTTTCGCTATCGGGATTGAACTCGCTGTGACGGATACCGGAACCGGCGGTCATCCGCTGGACTTCGCCGGCGCGGATCTCGGCGCCGTTCCCCATGGAGTCCTTGTGCGCCAGCACGCCGTCGAGCATGTAGGTGATGATCTCCATGTCGCGGTGGCCGTGCATGGGAAAGCCCGCGCCGCCGGACACACGATCATCGTTGATCACCCGCAAGGCGCGAAACCCCATGTGAGCGGGGTCATAGTAGTCAGCGAAGGAGAACGTAAAGCGGGTATCCAGCCAACCATGATTGGCGTGACCCCGCTGGTGAGAGGGGCGTATTGTAATCACGCACTATAGGATGTGGAACCAGCCGGTTTGGTCGCAGGAGCGGGAGCGGGCTTCCGTTTCAGCGCCGGCGACGAGGCTTCCGGTTCCGGCGCCGGGCGTCCGCGGCGGAGCCACCAGATGATCGCTGTCACCGCGGCCAAGGCGGCGGAGGTTGGGATCGCCCAGGATTCGTCCCACTGCGCCCAAGGGAGGCCGACGACGATGCCGAGGTAGTGCAGCACCACGTAGGTCCAGAACACGTACACGGTCAGGGCCCCGGACAAGGCCAGCAGCGCGGTATTCAGGATGCGGTTGCGCTGGCGTTTGGCTTGGTCCAGGGTGCAGATGCCTTGGCCCCGAAAGTAGACCACGGCGGCAAGAATCAAAAAGACGAGAGCGGCGACGCGGAAATGCCACTTATAGTCACCGTAGAGCCAGTTGCCGAGACTGTTGGCGGCGGCGATGCTGGATAACCCGAGCAGCACCATCACGATCGGAGTGAGACAGCAGAGCCCGCCGAGGAGTCCGCTCAGGCTGGACAACAACAGCAGCCCGCGGTCCGAACTTTGCCTCTCGCTGCTCATACCCGTACTTCGATCATAGCAAGGTGTTTGTTACGGGCGGCGCGAAACGGCTTCGCACGGCGATGGAATCAGTTGCGGCCGCAGACGTCCGGCGTGCGGCACATTCCGGCCGGGCAGCCTCCGCCCATGCGAGGAGCCTCCCGCGATCCGGAACCGGCATGGGCCGCGAAGGTGGACAGTTCCTTGCGGACATGAACTTCTCCGCACGACGGGCAGGCCGGGCCGGCGGAGTCCGAGGAGCGCATGAGCTTCTCGAACTGGGCGCCACAGTCTTCACAGCGATACTCGAAAATAGGCATTGGTTTACCAGACTCCTCGCTTTCATTGTAGAGGAGCCATTCCACTGGCGCTACAATCAGAGGCGAAGGGACTGAGAAGATGGCCGTACGAATCGTCCTGTTGGCGGTGGCCGCAAGCGCGCTGTGGGCGGCGTCGACGATCAAGCTGTACCTCACCGACGGCACCTTCCATCTGGTTCGCGAGTATACGGTGGCCGAGGATCGCGTGCGGTTTTATTCCACCGAACGCAGCGCGTGGGAAGAGATGCCGCTCGAGTTGATCGACCTGAAGCGGACCAAGTCGGAATCCGAGGAGATTGCAGCGGAGCGCAGCGGGCAGAAGGCGGCCGATAGAGCCGAGGCCGAAGCCGAGCGGGCGATGCAGCGCGAGATTGCGCAAGTTCCCACCGATCCGGGAGTGTATTGGATCCGGTCCGGCGAGTTGGTTCCGGTGAAGCAGGCGGAAGTGAAAGTGGTTACCAACAAGCGCCGGTCCATCCTCAAGGCGGTCTCGCCGATTCCGATCGTCGCGGGCAAATCCACGGTGGAGATCGATGGAACGGCGTCGCCCAACGCGATCGCGGGCGAGCGGCCGGAGTTCTACATGCGGCTGTCCAAACCGGAGCGCTTCGGTATCGTGCGACTGTTGCCGGGAAAGAACTCGCGCATCGTGGAGAAGTGGAACATCATCCCGGTATCGAAGGAAATCATCCAGGAGCAGGAAACGGTGGAGATCTTCCGTTATCAGGTGGGTGAGGATCTGTATAAGATATGGCCCCAGAAACCGATTGAGCCGGGCGACTACGCGGTGATCCAGTTCACCGAAGGCAAGGCCAACACGCAAGCGTGGGATGTCCGGCTTCCGCGCTGACCCGCCCGACTGGTGCTACTCGGCGATTGCGACGTAGCCTTTGCGCGCCAGAAAACGAAAATAGGCCTCGTAGTTGAAGTCGGATTTGCCCGCCTCCTCCTCCGTCAACGCGGCGATCTGCGCGATGGTGCGCTTGCCGTCGGCCCAATAAAGCGCCAGCCCGGGACGCGTTGCCCAGGCGCCGGAGGGAAAACCCTCGCGCTGGTCCACCGGCAAATCGTCCAGCGGGATGGTGCCGAAGCGGAGGCGACGCGGGATGGGTCCGGACGCGCCGGACGTGGGTTCGCCGGCTGGCGTGGCTTGGTTGCCGCCGGCGGGTGCCGGGTCCGCGGCAAGCCGGGCGAGAGAGGCGAGAGCTACTTCGCGCCGGGCGCCGCTGGCGAATCGCTCCTCGATTTTGGCTCGCAGAATCCGCGCCTCGTCCGGGCCGGCGTTGGCCAGATAGTAGACGTAGGCCGCCGACACCACGGTCAGGTCCCGGAGCGAGCGCGGGTCCACCGTATCAGGCGTATCCATGCTGTTGTGATGGGAATGAACGCCTGTGCCACTGTAGGGCCACGTAGTGGGAATAGCGATCGAGGGCTCCCCGAGAAAACTGTCGGTGCCGGGCATGAACGGCGCGGTCTTCCAAGGGCGTCCCAACTTTGAAAAATACGCCGCGGCGATCTGCTCGATCAGCACGTCCGTATAGGCGGCGCCGGAGTGAGGATTCAGGTGGAACGTGTATTCGGTGCCTTTCGCCTCATATGCCGCCGCCGGTGTATCCAGGCAAAACGCTCCTATGGTGCGCTGGACGCGCTCCGGGTTGGACGCGATGTAGTGATGCGTGCCGTAGTACTCACCCATCAGGAGCACGCGGATAGTGCGCTTGGGAGGCGGAATCGCGCCGAGGGCGATGGCACGATGAAGCGCCGCCATCGCTTCGATCATCGCCGCCACACCGGTGGCATTATCGTGCGCGCCCTGCTCGAAGGCGTGGCCAAGAAGCAACACTTCCTCCTTCGACGACGCTCCACGGATCACGCCCGTCACGTAAGGATAGGCGCCCTTGTAGTAGCGGCTGTCGATGTGCGCGCGCAGGCGGACCGTGTCTCCGGCAGCCAGTTGGGCACGCAGTTGCCCAGCCTGGGCCGGCGTGACCGAAAAGCACGGCAACGGCGTGCTCGCCGCGGTGAATGCCCATCCCGCGTCACCCCAGGCGTTGATCCACTGCCGCCCCGCGCGCAGATCCGGATTCTCGCTGAACCCGTTCACCACTCCGGCCACGCCCGCGCGCACCAGTTCGTGTTTGAGGCCGGCCGGGTTTTGTTTCGTGAGTACGAACTTGCCGCGGACGTCGGCTCCGGGTTCGTACTCGACCAATGGAGCCGAGAGCCCCGATGACGGCGTGGGCCCGCTCCACATGCAGAGCGACGCAGGTTCCCGCGAATAGTCCGCTAGCACCTGACGGGACGTCTCCACGATGAGCGTAGCCGAGCGCACGTCCCACGCCATCGGCATCGTCCAGTAGCCGAACTGCGAGACGCCGTCGGCGGGGGCATCCACGATCCTGGTGTCGCGCGCTCCCGCATCGCGCAGCATGGCTCGCATGTTCCGCGCCGTTTCCGCGAAGCGCGGGAAGGTGAACCACCGGTCCGTGCTCCACACCGTGCGCATGTTGTCCATCGCGGCGGTAGGGCGGACCTGTGCGCCGATGACGTCGAGCAGAGCCGGGATGTCCTGGGCGGACCACGCGGCCCATTGCGCCGCGCCGGCGAGGAGAGCGGATCTAGCGAACGTTTTCATGGGTGTCGGGTTTGCTGCGCGCCACTACCTCCACCAGCCCCACGACGGCGCCGAGCGAATCGTAGACCGGCGCAAGCACCGATGTGAGTCCGGGCTTTTCCGAAACGGCCTGTATGCCGCCGGTTTCGAGCACGGTCTTCATGGCCGGGTGGGCGTCCTGGTGCAATGCGCCCCAGGTCCAAAACTGCGACAACTCGTTGGCGTTGCGGATGGCGATATGGACCTTGCCCGGCTTGGCTGCGAGCGGCAACCACAAGTTCACGTCGCACGGAAACGGGGCAAGCCGCGACAACCGGATGAGCGTCTTCTTGACGCGAATGAAGGTGGGTGCGTCGACATTGTAGTCGTCACTGGCGGCCCACTTGTCCTTCGGATTTTCGGCGAACATCGCCGCCAACGCCCGCGGAGTCACCACGCGCTTGCACTCATCGCCATCCATCATCACGGTGGCCACGCGCGCCACGCGGCGCAGTTCCGCCTCGCGGTCCTGTGCGCGGGCCGCCGCGGCCGCCAACGGGGCCATGAGTAGTGCTCTGCGTGTCATTTCCCCTTCATTTCTTCTGCCTCTTCATTTCTTCTGCCCGCTCACTTCTTCTGATAGATCAATTCGCGCACGCGGTTCCAGGCAGCGGGGTCAATGTTTTCGAGCCGCGCATCCACCACGCGCGACACCGCTTCGAGATCGGGATTGGTCCATTCGTAGGGAGGACGATGCGCACGTTCGGGCTCCTGGCTCCACCACTCGTCGGGCTGCGTGCCATTGAACGCGGTGGAGACTTCCGCGCGGCTGACCCGCAGCGATTGCAGTAGAGCGAGATCCTGCAGGGCGTTGCGCTGGCACTTGAGCCGAATGGAGGGAATAGGATCGCGGAGCCCGAAGCGGTCTCCGGAATAGACGAGCGTGGTACCTCCGCCATCGAAGTGAAACCATGGATCGGGTCCGGGATTGACCGTCAGCCAATGGACATAGCCATTGACGCGCCAGATCCAGGTGCGCAGAATCTGCTTGGTGATGGACACGGCGGACTGCGTCACCGGAGGCGGCCCGGAGTAGTGCCACAGAAACTCGCCGCGATCCCGCAGCAGTTTGGGAGCGTCCTTCATCCAACTGAGCATGGAGCCCGACGCCACCCACATGGTGACCGTATTCTTGAGCTCTTCAAACTGCCGCTCCATCGCCCAGGAGACGTCCGCCCGGAAGACGAACTTCACCGGACTGTCGGGCGGGATCGACTCCTTCAACAGTTGGCCGTATTTCTTGAAGAAGGCGTTGTCGTCGGGGAACCGGACCTCGTCGCCGTCCCAGGGAAACGCCTTGTATCGCTTCTTGTGATTGAAGAACATCTCGAAGCGGGTGTTGACCCAGTTGTTCTTCCGGAAGTGCGACTCCATCTCGCCGAGCACGCGCGTAAACTCGGCGTCGTAACCGGGCTCGCCCCAGTTGACGAATGAAGCCGGCCACTCCGGATTCACCGGCAGATACACGAATGGAATCGGGCGCGCGCCCCGGCGCGTCTCCTTGAACGCGGAGCCGTCGAGCAGCGGGCCATAGTGGCGGTCATACATGTCCCAGGAGGCTACGTGGCGATTGGCGCCCGATCCTTCCAACGCCGGCGCGAACTCGGGCCCCACTTTGCCGCCGTGCCCGTAACCGAGCTGATGGAAGGTGCCGCGATGCTCGTAGAACAGGCGATGGTAGCTGTGGATCAAACGAAAAAAATCGTCGCTCTGGAAGAACGCTCCGTCTTCGTAGGGCGAGGCCAGCCGCGGATACTGGTCGGCGAGAAAGCTGCTGCCGTAGGAATTGTGGTCGATGGTGACCGCGTCTTCGGGCGGGGTCACCAAATCAGTGATCCGGAGGCGGAGCCTGGCTTCGCGCCTACCCCGGCTACCGTTACGCAGGATCGCGCGGACACTGTATTCGCCGGGTTCGGTGTCGGCGGGAGCCCATATGTCCACCCAGAAAGCTTGCGTGGTCTGCTTCGCGATCTTGTTGTCGCTTTCCGGGATCGACGAATCGTATGGATGCTGAATGGGTATCAGGGCGTCCGGGTAATACGACTTGTCCCATTCGCTGAAGTGAAACCACTCGCGAAAGACGTCGAGTTGCAGTTTGCCGGTTTTGTCCTCGAGCCGGAATTCCAGATGATAGGGCTGCGGACGATCCAACCGGATCACAACCTGAGCCGAAAGATAGCCCGCGCGGGACCCTGTGAGCGCTGTCACCTTCGGGCGGTCCCGCGACGCCCCCTGATCGGCGCGCACGGCCTCACCGAATGGATCGGGGCGCACATTCTCGGGCCACCAAGCCACCTCGTCGCCGCGTACCAACGTCGCGGCCAATGCGGTTAACCACAGCAGGCGCACCACGCGTTTGTTCCAGACCGCCAGTGGGCGGCTATCGCTTTCGCGAAGGCCGCGCTCCCGGCATCGGCAAATCCATCTTCTTGGCGTCGCCGGTTGAGAAGTCGGCGTCGCTGAAACTGGCTTTCTGCACGGTTTTGACGTCGGTGGTGCTCACCGGCTGGCCGTTGACGAAGCTCACATGATGGACCGGCAAACCGTTGATGGAGGTATCGGCCATCGAGTCCACGCCTTTGGGCGCGAGGGGAGAATTGGCAGCCATCTTGGCGAAGCCCGCGACGAATTCGCGCATCTTGGAGAAGACCTGGTAATCCGACGGCGCCATGCTGACCACCGAGGGCGACGCGGCGCACAACTCGGCTACCTTTTCCCCGCCCCGGGTGCCGTCATAGTTGGTGCAGCGGAATCCGTTCATGGTTGCGCTGCCTTTGGCGGTGTAGGTGGTCTTGACCGGAGCCGCCTGGGAACCCATCTGACCCATGCGGCCCTTCATCATTTTCTCGATCATCGCCCGCTGTTCCGGGGGCATGTTCTTCAACTTCTCCTCCATGCCGGCCATCATGCCTTGCACCTGTCGCGACATCTGATCCATGGTCGCCTGGTCAATCTCGCGGTATTCGTTCCGGTTCCTGTCGAGCATCAGCATGCGGTTGCCGCCATCGGTCAAGAACAGAATCGACATATTTTGTTTGCCCGTGATGTTCATCCGGAGCCGCGTGTTGTCCACCAGCATCTCTTGCTTAGTGACGCTTCCGGACCCATGCTCCTTCGTCTCACTTACAACTCGCACGCCGGCGCACAGTGGCGCGGCCGCGAGCAGAGTTGCCATCAGGCAGCGATTTCTCATACTCACACCTTACCGCATGACCAGCGCGGACTGGGCAGCTACGGACGCATTCGCAGCAGCCTGTGGTTATAGCTGTCGGTGATGTAGATGGCGCCGGAAGGGTGGACGAATACGCCGTGCGGGCGGGCAAGTTGAGTGCGCAGAGGATCTTCAGCGACAATACGATCGCCTTGCTCGCCGGTTCCCGCCACCGTGGTGAGCGTCCGCGATTTTACAGAATAACGGCGCACCAGATGATTCTCGGCGTCGGCGATCCACACGCCGCCGTTGCGGTCCACGCACAGATGCTTCGGGCCTTTCAGATCGGGCTTGGCCTGCCCCGGACGAATCAGTGTGCGGATCCGGCCATCGCGCCCCACCACGCGCAGCGCATTGCCGCGGCGCTCGAGCACGTACACGTTCCCCCGCGCATCGGCGGCCACCGCTCTCGGATCCACCAGAGGACTCGAGGCCGCCCGCGCGCCCTCGGACGGCTCGGCGGACTCTCCATTGCCGGCGACGGTGCTCACTAATCCCGTTTTCAGGTCCACCATGCGAACGCGGACGTTGCCGAGGTCGGCGAGGTAGAGCTTGTCGCCGGCGGGCGAGAGATCGATGGCGAAGATCCCCTTGAAACTGGCCTCCGTGGCGGGGCCCCCATCGCCGGAGAACCCGGCTTTGCCGTTTCCGGCGACGGTGGAAACGAGGCCGGTGGCGAGATCGATCCGCCGCACGCGATTGTTGTGGGTGTCGGCCACATAGAGCATCTGGTCCGGGCTGATCACCACGCCGTGCGGCTCATGGAACCGGGCTTCGGCAGCCTTGCGGCCATCGCCGGCGAATCCGCCTTCCCTGGCGCCGGCAAAGACGATCGACCCGCCGTTGGGCGCGATCCGATGCAACCGGTTGCCCTTGTACTCGATCACATAGGCGTTGCCGGCGCGATCGAACGCCACGCCGAACGGCTCCACGAATTCCACCGCCGCCGCGAAGGGCTCAATCCGGGCGCAAAAGGCCGCGTGCGCGAGGCACGCCGCGACAGCCAGCAGAAAGACGCGCATGCAGTGAGGATAGTACACTAGCGGCAAGATGAGACGCGTCCTTGCACTCACCCTCGCATTGGCCGGGCTGTGCGCCTCTTGCGCCGAACGGAACGTCGTGAAGACGCCGGTTCCGCCTCCTCCGCCACGGCAGTTGCGATGAGGCCACAACGATGAATCGGGGAGTCGCGGTCCTGGTGGTTTGCGCACCCCTCGCAACGGGGCATCCGCCCGATCCGGATTCGTTCGAATCGCGCATCCGCCCCGTGCTCGTAAACCGTTGCGGCGATTGCCATAACGCGAAGCTGCGCATGGCGGGTATCGACCTGACTTCGGCCGAAGGTTTCCGGTCCGGTCCCGGCAACGGGCGCATCCTCGACGCCCTCACCTACACGGGGAAGATCAAGATGCCGCCGTCGGGCAAGCTGAACGACAGCGAGCTATCGGCGCTGACGGCGTGGATCCGGGCAGGCGCCGCCTGGCCGAAAAGCACGGCTGTGCGGACTACCGGCCGATGGTGGGCATTCGAACCCGTGGCGTCGACCCCAGGGATTTCCATCGATGGCCTGTGGAAGGGTGCTCTCGAGCAGGCAGGGCTCGCCGCCGCGCCGGACGCGGACAAACTCACGCTGCTTCGCCGCGCCACGTTCGACCTGACCGGGCTGCCGCCGACAGAATCCGAAATCCACGAGTTTCTTGCCGACGGGTCCGCGGAGGCCTTCGCCAAAGTGATCGACCGATTGCTCGCGTCGCCCCGGTACGGCGAGCATTGGGGCCGTCACTGGCTCGACGTAGCGCGCTATGCCGACTCCACCGGCGCCGACGAGGACCATCGCTACCCGCACGCATGGCGCTACCGGGACTATGTCATCGGCGCGTTCAACCGGGACCTGCCTTATGACCGTTTCGTGCGCGAGCAGATTGCCGGCGATCTACTGCCGGCTCCGGGCGACGGGGAGGTAAACGTGGACGGCATCGTCGCCACTGGGTTCCTGGCGCTCGGCCCGAAGCTAATCGCCGAACAGGATAAGGTGAAAATGTTCTATGACATCGTCGATGAGCAAATCGATGTCACCGGCCGCGCCTTTCTCGGTCTCACCATCGCGTGCGCCCGCTGTCACGACCACAAGTTCGACCCCGTCACAACGAAAGACTACTATGCGCTGGCCGGCATTTTCGCCTCCACCAAGCAATTGGCCAAGCTGGAGGGCACGGTATCGAAGCTCTATTTCGCGCCGTTGGTCCCCAAGAGCGTGGCGGCGCAGTTCGACGAGCATCAGAAACTGGTGGAAGACAAGCAGAAGGAGATCGACGCGTTGGCGGCCAAGGAATCGGCGCGTTATCGCGAGGCCCTCGTTCCCCGTCTCGCCGCGTACCTATTGGCGGCGCGCGGATTCGGTGCGGGCGATGGGCTGGACGCGAAAGTGTTGGCCCGTTTCACGGAGTACCTGAAACCGAATGGTGAACGCCGTCCGCACCTCGAAGCCATTCAGCACGCCGGAGCCGCCGAAGCGCCCGCCGTGGCGCGGCGATTTCAGGAACAGTTCGAAGCCGAAATCGAGCGGAGACGCGCCAAACAAGAGAAAGTGTTCGCCGGGGACAATCGCTTCTACACCGAGGTAGTGGCGACGGCAGGGCCCTTCGGCATTCGCAAGGAAGATCGTGAGGCGGTCTACGCGGCGGAGAGCAAAGCCAAGTTGGCGATCCTCGAAACGGAATTGGCGGCCCTGAAGAAGGCTGCCCCGCCGGAGCCGCCGATGGCTTGCGCGGTGGGCGAAGACACACCGGTCGAGCAGCACGTTTTCGTGCGGGGGAACCCGGCGTCCAAGGGCGACCTGGTGCCCAAGCGGGTGCCGGAGGTGCTCGCAGGTCCGGACGCTCCGGCCATCGTCGCGGGCAGCGGACGCCGCGAATTGGCGAACTGGATTGCTTCGCCGGGAAATCCGCTCACCGCGCGAGTGATGGTGAACCGCATCTGGCAATGGCATTTCGGCGAGGGGCTGGTGCGGACACCGTCCAACTACGGCAAGCTGGGCGAGAAGCCGACGCACCCGGAACTGCTGGACCACCTGGCCGCCGAATTCGTGAGGCAAGGCTGGTCAGTGAAGTCCATGCATCGGCTGATCATGCTGTCGGCGCCTTACCGGCTGTCATCGGCCGCGCCCGCCGCGGCGCGGGAGAAGGATCCGGAGAACCGGCTGCTGGCGCATTTCCCACGGCGCCGGCTGACGGTGGAAGAGCTGCGCGACTCCATGCTGTTCCTTGATAACTCGCTGGACTTGGCCATGGGCGGCACTTATCAGGAAGGCGCCGGAACCGACAAAGAGTTCAGCGACGATCGCAAGAGTATCAACCCGGACACCGTGCCGCGGCGTCTGGTGTACCTGCCGCTGCGCCGCTCCAACCTGCCGAGCTTGCTCAACCTGTTCGATTTCGGCGACGCCACCACCACCGGTGAGGGCCGCACGCAAACCAATGTGGCGCCGCAGGCGCTTTTCATGATGAACAGCCCGTTTGTCGAGCGCCGCGCCGCCACCCTGGCCGCGATGCTCGGCGCCGACATCGAGCGCGCGTGGCTGCGTATCCTGAATCGAAAACCGGAGCAGGAGGATATCCACGCGGCGCGGGCCTACGTTCGAGCCTTCCCCGGCCCTCCGGAGCTGGCTTGGAAAAGTTACTACCGCACTTTGCTTGCCTCCAATGAGTTTCTCTATGTCCAGTAACTTACTCACGCGGCGGCATCTGTTGCGGGACACCGCGGCGGGCTTCGGATTCGCCGGCTTGCGTGGACGCTCATGACCGGCCCGGCCCACTCTCGCGCCGCGCCCGCCACATCGCCACGCCGCGCCAAGCCCGGTAGTTTTCCTGTTCATGCGTGACCCGTCGCACATGGATACGGTCGACCCCAAGCGCGCCTGGATCGCGACCACGGCAAGCCGCTGCCCCGTTCAGCCGTCCGCTGACGTTCGCGGAGGGCAGACCGGCACTTTGCTGGAAATCGCCATGGAAGTTCACACGCCATGGCCAAAGCGGGCTGCCGGTGAGCGAACTATTTGAATGTCGCCATGCACGTGGACGACGCATGTGCATTCTTCGTTCGATGGTGGGTGACTCGTGGCGCACGGCGGCGCAGTACTGCAGCTCCACACCGGCTCAAACACATTCACCGCGACCGAGCACGGGTGCGTGGTTCATCTACGGACTGGGGACCGAGAATCGCAGCCTGCCGGCCTACATCACGATCAAACCGGGGCTGTCGCATGGCGGTGAAGAACTGGAGTTCCGGCATTTCTCCCCACCCGGCCTACCAAGGCACCGCTGTCCGGCCATAGCGGCGTCCCGGTGAGATCAGCTGACCGAACCCATCGAGTTTTGAAAAACGCGGGACTAACCAGGGTACCAGCAGCGCTATGAGTTGGAGCATGCTGCAGAAGATGAACCGGTGCCGCGCCGTTGCCGGAGGCGACCCTGAATTCGAGGCGCGCATCCAAGGCCTTCAGAACTCGCATTCCGGATGCAGACGGAAGCGCCGGAAGCGTTCGACCTTACCGGTGAATCCGCCATCACCAGAAAGCTTTACGGAATGGATGAGGCGGTGACGCGGGATTTCGGCTGGCAGGGCCTGATGGCGCGCCGCTTGGCCGAGCGCGGAGTCCGGTTCATCCAGATCAACCATGAATACGGCCCCGGCAATGAAGTGGGTTGGGACGCGCACAGTGAGCTGATCCGGCTGCATACCCGCACAGCGAAAATGGTCGACAAGCCTATCGGCGGCTTGCTGACAGACCTGAAGGCCCGCGGCTTGCTGGCTGATACGCTAGTGGTGTGGGGCGGTGAGTTCGGGCGTACACCGATTGCGCAAGCCGGCGACGGCCGTGACCATAACCCCTATGGTTACTCGATGTGGATGGCCGGCGGCGGCGTGAAGGCCGGGTTCGCCTATGGCGCCACCGACGAGTTCGGTTACTACGCTGTGGAGGACCGGATGCACATCCATGACCTGCATGCGACGATGCTGCATCTGCTGGGCATCGATCATACGCGGCTCACTTATTTTCATGGCGGCCGCAATCACCGGCTCACGGACGTGCATGGGGTGGTGGCGTCGAAGGTGCTGGCCTAGCACTGCTAGCCCGGGCCCGCCACCGCCACCTCCACGTCAATCCCGTTGCGGATGCTCTGCGTCACAGTGCAGAAATCTTCGAACAGCTCGAGGCATCGCGAAGCCTGGTCACGCAACTCCGGCGGGATTCGCGGATCAATTTCCACTTTCACCTTGCCGATCCGGAGCCGGCCTTTTTCATTGCGCACAACCTGCACGTGGACTCGCGTTTCCATCCGCCCTATCTCCACGCGTGCCTTCTTCGCGCAGAACAAGAGACTGGCCGAGAGACAATTGCCGATAGCGGCGGCCAGAATCCGCGACGCGTTCGGCGCTTTGTCCTGCCCGAGCGGCGCCGGCTCATCCAGCATCAGCTTGGCGTGATGCGGCTTGTCGAACTCCACCTGAAACTCGTAGTCGTGGATCTGATGCACCTGTATGTCGAACTCGTGGACGATCTCGCTCATAATCTCCTACTCTTGAAGAATCAATGCCTCTTCAAGTTACCGTATTCGGCGCAGGCGCATTCGGCGGTTGGACCGCCCTTCACCTGCTGCGGGCCGGCGCACGGGTTACCCTCGTGGACGCATGGGGACCGGGAAACTCGCGCTCTTCCTCCGGTGACGAGACCCGCGTGCTCCGCGGATCGTACGGCCCCAACGCCGTCTATACGGAGATGGTGGCGCGGGCGATCCCTCTGTGGCGCGAGAATGAACAGCGGTGGGGTCTCCGGCTCTTCCACCCCACCGGCGCTCTGTGGATGGCCGGCGGGAACGACGCGTACGAGAAGGCGTCGGCGCGCAATCTCGAGGCCGCCGGGCTCCCGTTCGAGGCGCTCGATCATTCCGAATGCCGGCGTCGATTCCCGCAGATGAACTGGACCGGCCTGGAGTGGGCGATCCATGAGAAAGAGGCCGGGTATGTCCTCGCGCGGCGCGCCTGTCAGGCCGTGGTGGAGGGCTTTGCCACCGAGGGCGGCCGTTATGAACAGGGTCTCGGCCATCCCGTCGATCTCGACACATGGAAGGCCGATCAATACGTCTTCGCGTGCGGACCATGGCTTCCCGAATTGTTCCCGGAACAACTAACCGGCCGACTTACTCCAACGCGCCAGGAGATCTTCTACTTCGGCACACCCGCCGGGGACACGCGATTCGAACAAGACGAATTTCCTGCCTGGGTGGACAATAGCGCGGTGCGCTACTACGGCATCCCGGGGAACCAATGGCGTGGCTTCAAGATCGCTGAGGATAGGCCAGGCAAGCGGATTGATCCGACCGCGAGCGACCGCACCGTCTCCCCGGGAGAGTTGGCAAAGATCCGCCAGTATCTCTCCATGCGATTCCCTGCCCTCCGGGACGCCCCGCTGATCGAATCCCGCGTCTGCCAGTACGAAATGAGCGCCGATGGCGGGCTCATCGTGGACCGGCTACCGGGCAGCGATCATATCTGGATCGCCGGCGGAGGATCCGGCCACGGATTCAAGTTCAGCCCCGCGCTGGGCGAGCACGTCAGCAAACTCGTGCTCGGCGAGGAATCGGTAAATCCGAAATTCGCTTTGTCGCGCTTCGAGAAGGCGGAAGCGGGCATCGGCGAACGCAAATAGGTTCACCGCGAGGCGGCGAGACGCGCGGAAAGCTCCGCGCGAGTGACCGGCCCGGTCCGGCGTCCGGCGCGAGGCGCCAACGGCTTCGGGAATTTGTCCTCGCGAAAGTCGGTCCAATAGAAAGGGAGGTCCGGGTGGAACCAATTGCGATGGTCGACGGCCATCCATCCGCGCGACACGGCAAGCTGCACCGGATCGACCACGGGTAACTCGAAGTGCCGCGACAACGCGTGCGCCGCCTCGCGCCGGGATACAGGGGCATCAGGAGCCGCGTGGAGATCGCGATCGTTCAACGGGTAGGCGCCCTGGATCGCCGCCAGTTGAATCGCCGCGAAAGAAGGATGGGACGGATGCAGATCGTCAAACCAGACGAGCGGCACGCCGGCCGACGCCAACTCCACCTGGACCGTCCACGGCTCCGGTAGTTTCCCGCCGGCCAGATGCAGGCTCGCGATGGTGGCCGCGGCTTCCCCGACATTCCACTCCACCGGATGTAACCGGAAGGCGCCGTTGGTCAAGTGAGTGACGCCGATGTTCTTTCCGGCCGCGAGCAGGTTATGAATCTTCTGCGGTACCAGCGCGCCCATCGGAATCTGGAACGGCCGCGGCATCATCATGCGCCCACGTTCGTTGGCGCCGCAGGGATGAATATCCACCATATAGAAAGCCGTACCCACGGAATCGCCGAACCACCGCGCCCGCGATCCATTCTGATACTCGGCGACGATATCCTGTTCCACCACGCGGCCGGACTTCGCCAGGATCCGCCGAGACTCGCGAAAGTAGGGAACCTTGGACAAACCGTCGACGGTGCCCATCACTTCCTTGCGGAGCCGCAATTCCGGGTACCCGTTGCCCTTTCCGTCATCTCGCGGAAGGTCGGTCTGCAACCAATGCAGAAACGCGAATGACAGACGCTTGGCTTGTTGTAAGATGCGGGACTCATCGGCCGGGGTGCGATCGAGAATCGACTCCGAATGATAATCCTGCCGCGGCCAGTTGATCAAGGCGAGATCGCCCGGAGCATTGGGTCCGGAGAAATTGCGAGCGTCCAGGAGCCTGCGCCATGAGAAGAACGGACCCGGTGACATGTTGTTGGGCACGGGCGGATCGTCGCCGAACATTTTGTATTGGAAGTAGCCGCGCCAGCCGTAGTCGGTGGAGTAGTTCAGCAGGAGCGCGAACGGCTGCCCGTCACGGAACTGTTCGTACTGCTCGGGCTTGGCGATCCGATGATTTTCGCCCGGCTTCACGTCGATGGCGAACGGATACGTAAAGCTCTGCACGCACGCGGTGTTCGCGTCGATCGCGGCATGGGGTTCGCCGGTATCGCCGCGCGCCTCCGAACCCACGATGTAGGGGACTCCCGCCAACGGAAGCAGGTCGCCGAGTTCGGTGGCATCGAGTACGTACCTGGGCGTGAAGCGGACCACAACCTGCTCGTCGAACCGGTAGGCGAGGGCGCCCCGGATCACCCCCTCAGCCACGTCGAGCGAGAAGATCCGTGTTCTAGCGAATAACTGAACACGTTTGCGATGCGGCGCGAGCATGGCTTCCAGCACGCTGACCCCCACCTTGGGCTCAAAGCACAAGGGTGAAACGTAGCAGGTGCCCGGGTTGAGGTTGTCCCAATCGCGCGCAGCCGCACTCAACCGATAGTGGCTACGGTAATAGTCGCGGATGCGCTGGCGCATGTCATAGTAGTTGCGCGTCGCCCCGGCGAATTCGATGAACCGGTTTTCGTCCAACGCTGAGACGCCGCCGGCCGTGATCTGGCCGCCGATCCAACTGCTCTCGTCCGTGAGGCAGACCGTATGGCCGCGTTCGGACGCCCGGATCGCCGCCGCAATGCCACCCGCACCGGCGCCGGCCACCAGGATGTCGCAGGCGATCGTTCGAGGATTCGTTGGCACCGAGAAGGTGCGAATGAAGGCGCCCGAGTCACCTTCGGCGCGGACGGCCTCCACATCCACTAGCTGATGCGTTTGCCCGGAAGCGAGTGAGGCTATTAGTAAGAGATAGAAGTAAGAGCCGGTGTATCGAGCCATTTCTGTCCTTGCAGTCGGGATTCGAGCCCGAACAAAGTTATTCCCGTGGAGACCAACGTGCGCTCGATCGGGATTGGGTTACGGCGTGTTAGCACGAGATCCTCGAAAGCCTTGACCATGAATCCCCAGTGGTTGTGCACGTAGAGCTGGATGTAGAAGCACGACGAGTGTACTGCGCCGTTTTTTTCCCGGGCGGCGAAAAGATAGTCGCGCGTCATACCGTCGAGGTTCAGGATGGTGCCGCGCAGGCCGTCTTTGTAGCGCACCAGAATCGCCTGCGGCTTGGGCGCCACCGTGCCGTAGCCCTTGTTCAGACGCCGGGAAAGCGCGGCGTCGAGCAGATCGCGAGACCACTCCCCTTCCCTTCCCAGCTTCCAGACCTCTTCGCCCTCCACGCAACGGATCGACGCCACTCCCGTCTCTCCGCCCTTGCGCTTCTCCGCCATCGCCTGCATCAGTTCCACGGCATGGTAGCCGTGTTCTTCGAGGTCAGAGAAACTAACCGCCAGCACTTCGTCCAGCGCGACGCCCGGCTGAAACTCGAGCGGAGGACGCCGCCAGGTGAGCGGGAGCGACGACCCGCAAAAGAACGGGATTTTCATCTCCTTCACGCGCTCGTACAAGCGCCGCGCGTCGTCCCACTCATACGCGAAATACTTGTCATTCATCAGCGGGACCACCCGGCCGTCGTCGCGCATCACGCCGGTGACTTCGTCAAAGCGCTTCCACCGCGGATACATCACGTTGCCGCGGGCGGTGCGAGGATAGTCCCCGTGTTCGCCGATGATGGCCACCCCATCCACGGCCAGCTTCGCCCCACCGAGCCTCAGCGCGGAAGCGACATCGGGATAAATCGTCACCCGATATTCCGCGGCCTGCTCGCGCGCCATATCGTTCACCGGGAACTGATCCACGTAGAAAGACGCCGTTTGGAGCCTCGGCCCGTGGCTCACTCCGTTCAGCCGGTAGCCTTCGAGCAGACGGCCGAGGAAGACGTCGGCGTGTGAATTGGGGAAGTAGACGTTCATCACTACGGCCACGCGAGGGCGGGAGGGTTGTGCGAGAGCGGCAGCCGGAGCAAGGAGAAGTGTACGACGGTCGATCATGAGTACTCTTGCGAGTATAATTGAGCTTCTCATGAGATCGATTCCGTTCCTGCTCGTATTGGCTTCGCTCACCTCGCTGGGCGCTCGAGCCGCCCCGCCCAATATCGTCCTGATCATCTCCGACGATCATGGCTGGCGGGACTACGGCTTCATGGGCCATCCCCACGTCCGGACACCGCACATTGACCGTCTGGCGAAAGAGGGACTCACGCTGACGCGCGGCTACGTGCCCACCTCCCTGTGCCGGCCATCGCTTGCGTCGATCATGACGGGACTTTATCCGCATCAGCACAGGATCACCTCCAACGATCCGGCCGGCGAAGCACGGGATCCGGATAACCGCAAGCCGATGGTCGATATCTTTCAGCAGTCGAAACCGATGGCAGGGTTACTCGCCGAAAAGGGTTACGTGAGTCATCAGTCCGGCAAATGGTGGGAGGGTGAATGTAAGTGCGGCGGCTTCACTGTCTGCATGACGCATGGGGATGTGACGCGTGGCGGACGCCACGGCGACGAAGGTCTGAAGATTGGCCGCGAGACCATGCAGCCGGTGTTTGACTTCATCGACAAAAGCGAAGGCAAGCCCTTTTTCCTCTGGTACGCTCCATTCCTTCCGCACACGCCGCATAACCCGCCTGAGCGAATACTGGCGCACTATCGGACGCTCGGGTTACCCATCGAGATCGCTAAATATTACGCCATGGTGGAATGGCTCGATGAGACGGTGGGCCAACTGATGGGCCACCTCGAAGAGAAGGGACTCGCGAAGAACACGGTGGTGGCGTACCTGGCCGACAACGGATGGACGCAGAAAAGCGATGGGGTTCCCTTCTGGGAGAGCCGGTCCAAGTTGTCGCCCTATGAAGACGGACTACGGACGCCGATTCTGCTGTGGGGTCCGGGAATTCGCGCCGAGCGAGACGACCGGTCGCTCGCATCGAGCGTGGATCTGGCGACGACGCTGCTGCCGATCGCCGGGATGAAGCCGCTTCCCGAAATGCCCGGCATCGATCTGACAAAGCGCCGCGCGCGTTCTCGCCGCCATGCCATCTACGGCGCCTTGTTCGCCCACACCGCCGTCGACATTCGATCTCCGGAGGCCAACCTCAAATACCGCTGGATGATCGAGGATCGGTACAAGCTGATCGTTCCCTATGCCGGCAACGCGGAGGTGGAATTTTGGCCCGGGCGGCCGAAGGTTTCGTGGTCACTGCCGGAAGCAGAACTGTTCGACGTAGTGGCCGATCCGGCCGAGACACGCAACCTTGCCGCGGAAAAGCCCGATACGGTGCGCCAGCTTCGCCGGACGCTCGACCGGTGGTGGGCCGTCGGCACCTCGCGGTAAACTAAAACCCGGTGTTACGCATCGCTTTGTTTCTGGCTCTCGCCGTGGCATCCTCCTCCGCCGCCGAAAAGCAGGAGCCCGCCGAGAAGACAGAGAAGCAACTGGTCGCCCTCGGCAAGAAGATCTTTCTCCGCGACTGCGCCGAATGCCACAATGCCGCCGGAGACAAGCCGCTCGAAGCCGGCGAGCCTTTGAACGTCCGGCTGATGCGGGTGGACGACATGCGCGCCAATATCGGCGGACGGCTTCCGCCCGATGCCCCCGCCGAGCAGAAGCGGGCCGTTGAACTCTATATCCGGACCTTCAATAAGAACATCCGCGAAGTGCCAACCAGGAAGTAGCGGCTCACCGAAGAACGGGGCGGGAGTCAACCGGCGATGCGCACCGGTATGCGGGCGTCCACCATGGCGCGGGCCATGGCGCGCAGCGATTCCCGTCCGAATTTCCGCTGCAACAGGCGGCCTAGCGGATAAGCGGCCCAGGCGATCCAATGGTTGGGCGTGGAGAAGGCGTTGATCTCGTACCAGACGCTGTCGTCGTCGCGCCATTCGAGCAGGAACCGCTCCTCCCCCTTCTCGACGTGATCGAGCAAAGTTCCATACGCAAAACCGAACCGCCGGGGCTCATCGATGACGTACACGATCCGGGCCGCGTTCAGCGTCCAGAAGCCATATTGATGCGTCACGATAGCTACCGTCACACCGGGCTGGATTCGCTTGAAGGGCCAGCACAGGCGAACCCAGGCCAGGGAGAACATACGCCAGTCACGCATGTTCTTCTTTGCCCGTTCAAACGACGCTTCTCCGGAGCCCAATTGGATGCGGTGCCGGTCAATGTGATAGCCAACCGGACGGCGGCCGTTTTCGGTGTAACCGGCTTCCGGGTAGGAAAAGGGTTGGAACTGCCGTTCGTTCAGGAAGTCCCGGATGCTGGCCGTGTCGGGCTCGTTGAAGAAGATGGTGCTCACTGGGCGAACTTCTGCACCCGCCAATTCTTGATTTCGGCCACATAGACGGAGCCGTCGGAATCGACGGCGAGGTGGTGCGCGAAGTCGAGCTTGCCGGGCGCCTTGCCGAACTCGCTGAGCACACCCTGGACGCGGCCGTCGAGGTCCAGCTTGAGGATCCGGTTGTTGACACCATCCGCCATATAGATAGCTTCTTCTTTCTGCGAATATGCCAATCCCCACGGTGCGCCGAGTCCGGTCCATTTGGCGATGAAATGTCCCTGCGCGTCGAACACCTGGACACGCTCATTGGTTCGATCGGCCACGTAGACGCGGCCCTTGTTGTCGAGCGCCACGTCATGCACCAGGTCGAACTCGCCGTCTCCCTTGCCCTTCTGGCCCCACTGGCGCAGGAAGACGCCGTCTTTGGAGTACTGCGCGACGCGGGAGTTGCCATACCCGTCGGAAACATAGAAATCGCCATTGGGTGAAAACACCAGACCGGTCGGCTGATTGAAGGCATACTGCGTGCTGTTGTCTCCCGGCCCGCGGCCCGCGTTGGCGATCATCATCAGCAGCCGTCCGGAGCGTGTATATTTGGCGACGCTGTGGCCCTTCACATCCACCAGCCAAACGTTGCCGTCCGGATCGATCTCAATGCCATGGGATGAGATCACCGGTACGTCCTTCCAGGCCTGGATGAACCTTCCGCTCTTGTCGAATTCGATCACCGGATGGGGGCCCCGATTGAACACCCAAACGTGATCGTCTTTGTCCACGGCCACGCCGCTGGTCTCGCCGAAGTTCCAGCCCGCCGGCAGTTGCGCCCAGTTGGCGACGACTTTGTGCGGCAGCTTGGGCGCGGCCGAGGGGTCGGCGCCATGAGCCGCGCAGGCAGCAGCCAAAAGCACGGTGAGAGTCCGGAAGTAGAAAGCCATGGGCACGAATATAGCATGGCCGTCCGGGCGGTACGCCATCGGCAAACAGAGGCCGGCAAGGGGCGCGCGAGGGGGATTGTGGTATCCTCCCCGGATTGACCGCCAATCCTCATCCGGATCCCTCGCCGTCTTCCATCGACACCGGGCTGGTCCGCGGCTTTGGCCTGCTGCAAGCCACCGCTCTCAACATGAGCAACATGGTGGGCGTAGGACCGTTCATCACCATTCCTCTCATCATTGCCTCCATGGGCGGACCGCAATGCATGCTCGGATGGGCGCTCGGTTCCGTGCTTGCCATCTGCGACGGGTTGGTGTGGAGCGAGTTGGCAGCGGCCATGCCGGGCTCGGGCGGCACGTTCGTCTATTTGCGCGAAGCGTTCCGCCATACTCTGCTCGGGAGGCTGGCGCCGTTCCTCTTCGTCTGGCAGTTCATCTTCAGCGGGCCGCTGGAGATCGCTTCCGGCTATATCGGTTTCGCGCAGTAGGTGAGTTATTTCTGGCGATCGATCGGCGTTTGGGAAACGCGGGCGGTGGTGGCCGGAGTGGGCCTGCTGCTGATCGCGCTGCTCTACCGGAACATCCGGGCAGTCGGCAAACTGACGGTGATTCTTTGGGCAGGAATGCTGTTCACCGTCGCGTGGGTCATCTTCGCCGGGTTGACGAATTTCCGCGGTTCGCTCGCGTTCGACTTTCCCGAGGGCGCGTTCACATTCACCCGGGGATTCGCGCTCGGCTTGGGAGGGGCGATGCTGATCGCGATGTATGACTTCCTGGGTTACTACGATATCTGCTACGTCGCCGGGGAGGTGCGGGAGCCGGCGCGCGTGATTCCGCGCGCGATTCTCCTGTCGGTGGTGCTGGTGACGTTGATCTACGCGGCGATGAATCTCTCGATCATCGGCGTGGTTCCCTGGCGCGAAGCGATGAATTCGAAGTTCATCGCCGCGGAGTTCATGGAAAGGATTTACGGGAGTTGGGCGGGGGCGGCGATCACGGTGTTGATCCTTTGGACGAGCCTGGCTTCGTGCTTCGCCTTGATGCTCGGCTACAGCCGGATCCCGTTTGCCGCGGCCCGCGAAGGCTACTTCTTCCCGGCATTCGGGCGCCTCCATCCAACGGGACATTTTCCTCACAATTCGGTGCTGGTGATAGGGGGACTGTCGATCCTCGGCGGAATGCTCACGCTTGACTGGGTGGTGTCGGCACTCATGACGGCGCGCATCCTGGTGCAGTTCGTGGGTCAGATCGCAGCCGTGCATTGGTTGCGGACAAGGCGTCCCGATGTGGAGCGGCCGTTCCGCATCTGGCTTTACCCGCTGCCGTCCCTGGTGGCGTTGGCGGGCTGGAGTTTCGTGTTCGTCACGTCGGGATGGACGTTTGCAATCTACGGTGTGCTCACGCTGGCGGCGGGGATCGGCGCTTTTTGGATTTGGGAGCAGACGCGGAAGTCCTCCCTGTCCGAACCGGAGCAAATGGAAGACCGACGGTGAGGCAAAAAAGGACGCGGCCGGTCACCCCTCTCTCAAACGGGAGACCGGCCGTGTCTGGTTTGCTGGCTCGCGGGCTTCCTGGAACCGCTGTCCGGTTAGACTTGGTTCAAGTAGCCAACGATCTTCGAGAATACGGTGCTGATGTTCGGTGCGATGCTGACTGGAAAAAACGCCGCCACTGCGACGGCCAAAAAGGCCGCCAACAGCGCATACTCGATCATGTCCTGTGCCCTGCGATCACGCCAAAGATTCAACGACTGTACCCAGCAGTTTGTTGTTATTAGATCCAACGGCATGTTACCCTCCTCCAGCGGATACAAGATTATTATTCCCTTTCCGCGCCGTTTGCGAAACCCGGGATTGCCCGTAAGGACCCCGGAAAACACCCCTAAGCCCTCTCTTTCCTGACCGTGGAGCGCCGAACGGCCACGCAAACTACGGCGCGGGGTACACCGTCACGGTGAATCCGCGCAGATTCACTGCGTCTCCCCCTGAAGGAGAACCCCGAAAGTCCAGCAACACCCCTCCGGTGAGGGCATCGGCGGCCTGGCCAGCACCTGCCTCCATCGCCAATCCGGCGCCCCAGGATTGCGTCGACCAGGAAGCCGCTCCATTGTTCACGGCGAATCCGGCCCGGCCACTGACGGCGGCCGTCCCGGAGGTCGCCGTCCGGCTCATCACGGTCGTACCGCCCCATCGCACCTCGAATCCAAACCCGGCGGCCGTGCCGCCGTGGGACAACTCGAACGCGGCTTCCAAACGGCTCCCGGCGGTGAGCGCGCCGGCCGGAATCGCGCAGGTGCCGAGACTGGTCATCGCGGCCACGGTGGTTTCCGATCCCACTCCCGTACAAAGCACACGGGGCAACGTACCGCCGGTTCCCGCGGTGCGATAGGACGCCACCAGGATATCGCCGGGCTGCGGCGTGGCCGCTATGACGAACTGCACGTTGTTGCTCGACAGGGTGTAGTCGAGCGACGCTTTCTGGAGGATGCCGTTGCGATAGAGCAACAGACTCGCCGCCGGGCTCGGCGCGGCCACCAACCCGAATCCCCGGTTTGCCCCATCCACGACGCCCGAGGGCGTCTCGCCGTCGACGAATGTGCCGGTCACGGCGCTGCCGCCGCCGCTGCCGGATCCGCATGGCCCCGACGATCCGTCGACGCGGATGCAATCCTCGGGAGCCCCCGCGGCGGATTCGATTTCTCCGTCCGCGTTGATGATCGCCGCCCGCGAAGGCAGGAAGATCAAACCCTGGCGGGGACGAACCGACAGTTCGGACTCCAACCCGTTCACATCGCTGATCTCGACGCTGGTGAGCGGGCTTTGCAGCGGACCGAGCAACGGATCGGCCACCCGCACATCCCGCACTCGCAGCGGGGTGGCGCTCGGAGAAACGGCCCAAGCCTCGTAAAACTGCAGGCTGCCGTTCGACACGTAGCGAACCTGATACCAGGCCGTCGACGCCGCGCTCGTGGTCGGCACCAGGCGAATGTTCAGCAGGCCGTCCACAACGTCGGTTTGCAGCCGCTGGCGGCCAATGAAGGAAGTGTCGCTAGCCTCGAAACTCCTCCACTCGATGATCACGCTACCCGTGAATCGACTCCCATCGGCCTTGTAAATCGTGTCGCGAATCGTGGTGAGCGGGGGCGCTCCGAAAAGGGCACCCGCGAAAGCCGCCAGCAGTGTGGCGGCGGCAAAGAATGATCGGTGACGCATCTGTCTGCCTCCACCCACGAATTTAGGCAGCAGAGGCCACGGCGCGGACAAAACCGATTTTCTGTCGCGTGGTGCAACACTAACCGAATCTATCGCTTAAGGGAGGTTTGATTTTTTGACTGCGATTGGGAATCGTCTTCCCTCCACTCCCGGAATCGGGCCCTGACGCAGCGTTGCCCCGCGCTCACCAGATGAAGTCAGCGGCCTCACCACGGCGATGGTACCCGTCGAGCACATGGACTACGCGCAGCTTCTTGATCTTCGCCGGCGATAGCTGCCCGATGGGGATGTAGAGGATCTTGCGCCCCAGGTGCGAGGCGATCGACCGGAAGATGGAGCGCGGGGGCGCGGCAGCCACATAAACCACGTAACGGTGCACCGAATAATCGAGCGCCGCCATCAAGAGCCGTTCTGGCTTGGACTCCGCCAATTCGTAGTCAGGATCCCGCCACACGTTGTACATCCGCCGCGGCGGACGCGTCATCAGAAACCCGCCGTACTCGGCGCGCCCGATGCCGGGACCAACCAGATGGTCAAACGGATCGGTGGCGTAGAAGGCCATGTCGGATTCGTTTTGATGCTCACCGAGCCAGGTTGTGAGATAGTCGTACCGGTCATCGTGATCGGGATCGAAGACCACTACCACCGCGCCCACCTCGCCCGATACCTTCTCCAGCCGCTTCACGAAGATCTTGCCGGTGTGCCAATTGCGGACTGTTTCGCGAATATCGATGCCGTCGAGCAGGGAACTGAAGAACGGCTCCACGTGAGACCGTTCGTCGGAGAGCATGCTCTTGGCTTTCTGCTTGAGGAAAGACCCGTAATTCTCGACCACGATGTCCTCGGGCGGATAGGAACAGATCGAGTCGCCATCGAGTTGCTCGGCCCACTCCCCGGGCCGCTTCTCGCGCTTGTGCTCCTTGAGAGAGCGCGGCATCACCATCTGCTTGGCGCGGGGCAATCGCCTCCGGATCTTCATTTTCCGTGTCCGCATCCAAACTTCGTCGGCGGAGATCCGGACCGTCTCGAGCGCCGACACCTCGCGCTGTGCCGGATACCGGTTGGCCAGGTCCCACACTTCCCAACCGTAGTTGTCGTCCACGATCGAACGCGCCGCCACCACGATATCGAATAGCGAGGCCGTGAGTTCCTTGTTGAGCAGAGCCAGATTGCGCGTGTAGCGGGCAATGAGCCGTCTTTGCCAGTGCGTAAGCCGCTCCCCCGTACTGGCGCCGTAGTTGGCCTCCGCCTCTTTGAGCAAGGCCATTTGGGTGCGGGGGCGGTCAAGCAGATGGTCGTCGCCCATCATCACGCGCCAGGTTTCATAACGCGCCTGCAAATAGGGATACTCCACGGTGATCTCGGATAGGCACCGGGGATGCGCATTCACCAGTTCGACGGGGCGTCTCGCGCCCGTTTCCGGCTCTTCCTGCGGAATCTCCATCGCGTCCAGAACCGGGTCCAGCAAGTTCATGGACACCACGGCCAGCACCTGCGTCTCCGGATTGGCGCCTTGCAGGCGCCACGCCATGCCGTTGGCGTGGGCGGCGATCTCGTCGGTCCTCTCGGCGGGAAACACCCGGTACAGTTCCACGTAGCGGGCCAGCGGGACGTGGGTGAGCGCGTAGGGATCGGGGTAGATGTCGGTGAGATGGGGGCGCTCGGCGAAATCGGGCTCGACGAACAGCAACTCCGCGCCGATCTCGATGGCGGACCGCACGGCTTCGGTGAACGGATCGGCCGGTTCGATCGGCACGTAGATTCCGGCGTGCTCGTCTTCTTCCGATTCCGGGTACATCAGCACGGAGATTTCCGGCAGCCGGCGCACGGCCTCGCGATAGTGGCGTTCGAGCCCGGATGGCAATTCCACCGCCACCACACCCGGACGGTCCCGCAGGATCGTCTTGCGGACAATCGCCGCGAATTCCACCCGGCCCGGCGCAACCGGGAGGTAAGCGATGTTGCCCCGGCGCAGCGCGTCCACGCCGGCCGGCTCAGGCTCAGGCTCTGGGAACATAGCGGAGGGCCTCGCCGCCGAGCGTCTCCATCACCGCCGTATGCAGAGCATCCCGGATAGGGAGCCCGTTGTCATTGGCCACGCACAGCTTCATCGCATAGCGCGCAATGTTGATTCCGTCACGCGCCGAGTAGCGCTCCTCGTTGGCGTGCGCCTGCTGCAAGAAATCGGTGACGTACTCGAGCACTTCGTCCTTTCCGAAGGGCAGATTCTCTTTGAGGATGAGGAGTTCCTCGTCGCGATCCGGAAAATCGATCAGGATCTGCGGCTGCAGGCGGGAATGGATGTATTCGGGCAGGTCGAACGTCGACGCGTCGTCGTTCATGGTGGCCACCAGGCGGAACGACGGATGCGCTTTTACCTTGATGCCGGCCACGATGGACTCCACGTAGCGCCGGTTGTCGAGCAAAGGCGCGAGCGACGCCCAGCTCTTCTCGCTCATCCGGTTGCCCTCGTCGAGGATCGCCACGCCGCCGCGGATCATTGCCGTCACCAGCGGGGAGGCGACGTAACGCAGCCGGCGTTCGCCCTCGATCACGGGCGTAATGATCAGGTCCTCCGGGCGCGTATCCACGGTGGCCTGCATGATGTAGATTTCCTGCTTCAGCCGACGCGCGGCGGCGTAGGCGAGCGTCGTCTTGCCCACGCCGGGCTTGCCGATCAGCCGCGGGTTCATGGGTACGTCGCGGGGATCCACAACCAGCCAGGCCGCCAGCAACTGTCGCATGGATTCGTCTTGCCCCACCCAGTTCACCGGAAACTCGTCCTGGTGCGCGAGGTGGAGCGGAACGCCTTCGATTTCAACGGTCATCAGTCTTATTGTCGTTCATGCCGAGGTGGGATCGAGGCCGGCTGGCAAATTGGCGCCAGGAAGGATAGATTACAAAACGTGGCCTTGATCGACGACGTCCGTATGGACAAATCGCACCTCTCCGTTGTCACCACCACTACGCCTTCCGACGCCAAGGAGTTTTGGAGAACACGGACTATGGAGGAGCGGTTGGCGGCCCTGGAGTTGACCAGGCAGATCTTTTATGGATACGACCCGGATACCACGAGACTTCAGAGATTTCTTACTGTTACTCACAGTCCATAGGCACGCTTCTTGTTGATCGGCGGCTACGCGGTGAATGCCTTCGGGCATTCGAGAAACACTGCCGACATGGACATTCGGATCGCCAGCGACTCAGAGAACCTTATCAGAGTGATCCGAGCCATTCGTGACTTCGGATTTCGCGATGTTCCCGGTAGCATTTTGGATGAAGAAGATGCATGCTCCGAATGGGGGTTCCACCTCTCCGGATCGAGATACTGAAATCCGTTTCGGACATCGCCGAGTTGTCCTAATCCCCCGCCCCCAGCATCTCGAAATAACGCGCCACGGCCTCGATCCCGCGGTAGAAATTCGGAATATGGAACTTCTCGTTGGGCGCGTGCAAGTTGTCATCCGGCAGCCCGAAACCCATCAACACGCTCGGTATTCCCAGGTAGCGCTCGAACAGGCCGACGATCGGGATCGATCCGCCGGAGCGAATGAAGACGGTCTCGCGTCCGAAAAATTCGGTCATCGAATTGGCCGCCGCCTGGATGAAGCGGTTCGAGGGATCGATCACGGACGCGTCTCCGGTATGGATGGTCCGGAACTCCGCGCGCACTCCAACCGGGCAGACCCTCGCCACTGCCTCCTGCAGCATCCGCGTGGCTTCGGCCGGACTCTGATCGGCCACCAGCCGCATGGACACTTTGGCCAGCGCGCGTGCCGGAATCACCGTCTTGGCCCCCTCGCCGATGAACCCGCCGCGCACGCCATGAACCTCGAGCGTCGGCTGCGCCCAGGTCCGCTCGAACACCGACAATGCCGGATCGCCATAGAGCGCCGTGGACCCGATTTCGGTAGCCAGATATTCGTCTTGATTGAACGGAAGACGATCCCAGGCCGCGCGTTCTTCCGGCGACGGCGGGCGCACGTTGTCGTAGAAACCGGGGATTTGAATGCGGCCGTTGCGATCCTTCAGCGCGGTGAGGATCTCCGCGATCGCCATGATCGGATTCGGGGCCGCGCCGCCGTAGATCCCCGAGTGCAGATCGGTCCGCGCGCCTTCCACGGTCAGTTCTCCATACACCATGCCGCGCAACCCGGTGCAGATGGTCGGCAGGTTGGGCGCGAACATCTCGGTGTCGCAGATGACGGCGGCATCGGCCGATAGCCGACCGGCCGCCTCCGGCACGAATTCAGAAATGTGCTCGCCGCCTACTTCCTCTTCTCCCTCGCACAGCACGCGGATGTTGATGGGCAACTTACCCGAGGTGCGCAGAAAGCCCTCGAGGGCTTTGAGCAGGATCATCGTCTGGCCCTTGTCGTCCACCGCGCCGCGGGCGTAGATATTCTCGTTGCGGATGTCAGGCTCAAACGGCGGCGACACCCATTCCTCCAACGGATCCGGCGGCTGCACGTCGTAGTGGCCATAAAGCAGCAACGTCGGTTTTCCTGGGGCGTGGAGCCAATCGGCGTACACCAAAGGATGGCGGTCCGGCTTGGGAATGATCTCGACGTGCTCCATACCCGAACTGCGCAGATCGTTGGCGACGAACTCCGCCGCGCGAAGGACGTCGCCCTTGTGTGCCGGATCTGTGGAGATGCTGGGGATGCGGAGGAACGTCTTCAACTCTTCGAGAAATCGCTCCCGATGCTGCTGGTAGTAAGAGGACATAGCAGCCAAGCTAGCACAAAAGTTCACTCCAGCTTCCAAGCGATTGCACTATAATCTTGGCAGCACCCTATGGACAAGAAGTATGCATGTGTTGCGGCGCTACTGGCCCTTTCGAGCCTGGCGCGGGCGGCCGAGCCGGTTTCTTTTTCCAAGGAGGTGAAGCCGATTCTCGAGGCGCAGTGCACCAAGTGCCACGGCGCTTCCATGCAGATGGCCAAGCTCGATTTGCGCTCGCGCGAAGCAGCGCTCACCGGTGGCGAGAAGGGTCCGGCGATTGTGCCTGGCAAGGCCGAAGAGAGTTCGCTTTATCGAAAGGTCGCCGGACTGGAGAAGCCCGCGATGCCGATGGGCGGCAAGCTGACCGCGGCCGAAATCGACGTTCTCCGGCGGTGGATCGGCGAAGGAGCCAATTGGGATTCCGCCATTGCGGCGGCATCGCCGTCGCGCGACCTTTCGGCCATGGAAGACATGAAGCTGCCCGCCGGAGCCCGCGACTATTGGGCGTTTCGATCACCGGTGAAAACGGCGCTGCCCACCACCGGAGATCCGGACGCGGACGCTCATCCCGTGGACGCGTTTCTGCGCAAAGCCCAACTGGACCGCGGCCTGAAGCAGGCGCCGCTCGCCGGCAAACGGGCACTCCTGCGCCGCGCCTACCTCGATCTCACCGGCCTCCCGCCCACCGATGCCGAGGCCAAGCTTTTCCTGGACGACAATACGGACGGGGCTTGGGAGCGCCTCATTGACCGGCTGCTCGCCTCGCCTCAATACGGCGAACGCTGGGGACGGCACTGGCTGGACGTGGCCCGCTACGCGGACTCCAACGGTTATGAGCACGACTTTGACCGTCCGAACGCCTGGCGCTATCGCGACTATGTCATTCGTGCCTTCAACAGCGACATCCCCTACAACCGTTTCCTCGAGGAACAACTCGCAGGAGACGAACTCGAGACCGTAACCCACGACACGCTCATCGCCACGGGCTTCCTCCGTAACTACGCCAAGGTCGGATTCCGCGAAAAGGACAACCCGCAGTTCCGGTTCGATTATCTGGACGACATGATCGCCACCGTTGGCCGCGGACTGATGGGGCTCACGCTGCAGTGCGCCCGCTGCCACAATCACAAATTCGACCCGCTCGCGCAGAAAGACTACTATCGTCTGCAGGCCACCCTGTGGGGCTACGTGGAGGTGGATCACGCGCTGGTGCCGGAACCGGAGGCCAAGGCCTATTATGCCCGCGTGGCGGAAGTGGAAGCGCGCATCAAACCCCTCAAGTCCCGGCTGAAGGAACTACTCCAGCCGCACGAAGCCAAGATCCTCGAAAAGAAGTACCGCAAGTGGCCGGCCAACATTCAGGAAGCCGTCTTCACCCCGGAAGACAAGCGGACCCCGGGCCAGGTCCTGCTGGCGAATCAGATTATCCGCACCACCAAAGTCTCGCCGGCGGAGATCGAAGCGATTCTGCCCGAAGAGGATCGCAAGCGCAAGACCGAGATCGAGGCGCTGATCCGCGACATCGAACGCGAACGCCCGAAGCCGATTCCCGTGGCGATGGGCATCACCGACGGCGACTACCGCTTCACCCCAGACGGCGCCGGCGATGAGCCCGCGCCCGGCAAGGGCATCAAACAGGAGGCCGTCGAAGGGAGCTTTCTCGCCGATGGCTCGAAGCCTTACGCCGCGCCGCCCTCCTACTTTCTCCATTCCGGCGATCCGCACAATCGCGGCTCCCAAATGCAACCGGGGTTCGTGATGGTGGTGGATAACGGCAAGCATCCCACCGCCATTCCCCCCGCCAATGGCCTGACGTCGGGACGCCGCCTCGCGCTTGCCCGCTGGCTCGGATCCAAAGATCATCCTCTCACCGCGCGCGTGATCGTCAACCGCGTCTGGCATCATCACTTCGGCCGCGGCATCGTCACTTCGCTCGACAATTTCGGCAAGGCCGGCGAGACTCCCACGCATCCGGAACTGCTGGACTGGCTGGCGGTGGAGTTCATGGATAAAGGATGGAGCATCAAGAAACTGCACAAGCTGCTGATGACGTCTCGCGCCTACCGTCTTTCCAGCCAGTTCAACGACCCCGCCAACCAGCGCGCTGACGCCGACAACCTCTACTTCTGGCGCTTCAAGGCACAGCGGCTGGAAGCCGAAGCCGTCCGCGACAGTATCCTCGCCGTGAGCGGCTCGCTGAATCGGACTCAGTTCGGGCCCGCCGTTTTCCCGGAGATCCAGGAGGAGATACTGCGGTCCATGGACAAGGGAATCTGGCTCAAGAAGAAGGACGGACCCGAAGTCTGGCGCCGCAGCGTCTATGTCTACCGCAAGCGCGGCCTGCCGCTGCCCTTCTTCGAAGTGTTCGACCTTCCGGATCAGAACGTGAGCTGCGGACGCCGCAACGTATCCACGGTTCCTACCCAAGCGCTCACGCTGATGAATAACGAGTGGGTGCTCAACCAGTCCCGCCGTTTCGCGGACCGCATTGCCACCGAAGCCCCCGGCGGCGCCGAGGATCAGGTGAAGCGGGCCTATCAACTGGCGCTGAGCCGTCCGCCGACGGCCGGCGAACTGCGCGTCGGGCGCGAATTTCTGGCCACCAATACGCTCGCCGATTTCGCCCACGTCGTGCTCAACCTGAACGAATTCGTATATCTGAGGTAACAGGGATGTCCATGGAAACCAGGTTCGTTTCGCGGCGGAACTTTTTGTTCGAGGCCGGAGGCGGCATCAGCGGATTGGGCCTCGCCTGGCTGCTCGGCAACGACAACCTGCTCGCCTCGGAAGGCGGAGCGCCCGTATGCGGCGGTCCGGCCGTAACTTCGTCGCCCTTCCTTCCCAAAAAGCCGCACTTCGCCCCGCGCGCCAAACGTGTCATTTCTCTGTTCATGAGCGGCGGTGTCAGCCACATGGACACCTTCGATCCCAAGCCCGCGCTCAGCAAATATGCAGGGCAGCCGCTTTCCGGAAAGGGCGACATCGTCGTGCGGCAGGGCCATCCCGGCCCGCTGATGCCATCGCCGTTCCAGTTCCGCAAGTACGGTCACGGTGGGCTTGAAATCAGTGAACTGTTTCCCAACGTCGCCAAGCACGCCGACTCGCTCGCCGTGGTCCGATCGGTGAAAGGCCGCTCGAACGATCACGTGATGGCCCATTACGAACTCGCCTCGGGCACCGTGCGGATGGGCGCGCCGAGCGTCGGATCGTGGGTCACCTACGGGCTCGGTTCCGAGAATCAGAATCTGCCTGCCTTCGTCGTCATCTACGACGCCCGCGGCGGCCCCTTCGGCGGCCCTGCCAACTGGAGCGCCGGATACATGCCTGCCGCCTACCAGGGCACGATTTTCCGCAGCAAGGGAGATCCGATCATGGATCTCAATCCGGCCGAAGGCGTCTCTTCCGATCAAATGCGGAAACGGCTCTCGCTACTCGACAAGCTCAACCGCATGGACCTCGAGAACAATCCGGGCAACTCCGAACTTTCGGCGCGTATCACCGCCTACGAACTCGCCTTCCGGATGCAGGGCTGCGCTCCGGAAGCCGTCGAGTTGGATAAAGAATCCGAGGCCACCAAGAAGCTCTACGGACTCGACAACCCCATCACCGCGCCGTTCGGACGCCAATGCGTCATCGCGCGGCGGCTGGCCGAACGCGGCGTCCGATTCATCCAGCTCTACCACGGCGGCATCGGCAATCAGAATACAGACACCTGGGATGCCCACGGCAACGTCCAGGAAAACCATACCCAACATTCGGCCGAAACGGACCTCCCCATCGCCGGCCTGCTCACCGATCTCGCCGGCCGCGGCCTCCTCGAAGATACCCTCGTCACCTGGCAAAGCGAGTTTGGCCGCATGCCCATATCCCAGCGCGGACTGGGCCGCGATCACAACCCAGGCGCGATGAGCATCTGGATGGCGGGAGCCGGTATCCGCGGCGGGCAGGCCATCGGCGCCACCGACGAGTTCGGCTACAAGGCCGAACAGCAGGTGGTGACCGTGCATGACCTTCATGCCTCGATCCTGCACCTGCTCGGGATGGAGCACACCAAGCTCACCTATGCGTTCCAAGGCCGCAACATGCGCCTCACCGACGTCTACGGCGAACTGATTCCGCAGATCACGCAGGCCTGACGGAGAGCTACCAACCCATCGCCGACATCCGGCCTTGGATCACCGAGGAATAGCGTCCCACGCGATTGGGGCTTCTCCGCAACGGCGCAGGCAGTATCGCCGCCAGCCGTGCCGCCTGCTCCCGCGTCAACCGGGCCGCGGCCACCCGATAGTGATACCGGGCCGCGGCTTCGGCCCCGTATACACCCGGACCCCACTCCACCACGTTGAGATACAGTTCGAGAATTCGATCCTTGGGCAGCAACATTTCAAGCGTCGGCACCAACGCGAACTCGCCCGCCTTGCGCCAGATGCTGCGGTGCGTCGTCAGGAACAGATTCTTCACCAATTGCTGGCTCAGCGTGGAGGCGCCGCGCAACCCGCCTTTCCTCCGCTCGGTGAACACCTTCTCGAGCTCGTCCCAATCGATTCCCTCGTGTTCATAGAAGCCTGTGTCCTCGGCAGCGATCACCGCGTGCGCCAAATGCGGATGGATCCGCGCCATCGGCATCCAGGAAAACTGCTTCCGGTAGGGGGCCTTGGAAAACCACGACTCCACGCGGCGCTGTATGTGGACCGTGGTGGTGATCGGACGAAGCCACCGCAAGTAGATCATTCCCATCGCGCAAGCCACATACCATACCGCGAGCAAAGCGGCCACGGCGAACACGACGCGGGTGAACCAGGACCGCACCCACCGGCGCGGCGGCGGCCGTTTCGATCGGGGACTTCGTGCGTTGCGAACGGCAGGAATGCTCTCACCCTCCAGGGAGGGGTTAGTATAGCGCGGCCCCGGATAAATTGGTATGATCCCTGGGCGCCGCACTCATCCCGGCGCACTACCCAATAAGGAGATCGAAAACAATGGCTCTTTCCAAGCGGGCAATGGCTGAGTTCATCGGCACATTCTGGCTTGTCTTTGGCGGATGCGGCAGCGCCGTGCTGGCTGCCGCTTTTCCGGGTTTGGGGATCGGTTTCGCCGGCGTGGCGCTGGCCTTCGGTTTGACGGTTCTTACCATGGCTTACGCCATCGGTCACATTTCCGGCTGCCATCTCAATCCAGCGGTTTCGGTGGGGCTCGTCACCGGGAAGCGCTTCCCGGCTTCCGACCTGCCGGCCTACGTCGCCGCACAGGTGCTCGGCGGCATCGCCGGCGCCGCGGTTCTATTCTTCATCGCCAGCGGCAAGGCCGGATTCTCCACCGCGGGCGGATTCGCGTCCAATGGCTTCGGCGAACACTCACCCGGCGGCTACGCCATGGGCGCGTGCCTGGTGGCTGAGGTCGTGCTTACGTTCATGTTTCTGATCATCATCCTCGGCGCCACCGACAAACGCGCGCCCGCCGGCTTCGCACCGATCGCCATCGGGCTCGGCCTCACCCTCATCCATTTGATCGGGATCCCGGTCACCAATCTCTCGGTGAACCCCGCCCGCAGCACTGCACCGGCGTTGTTCGCGGGGGGATGGGCTCTCGAACAATTGTGGCTGTTCTGGCTGGCGCCGATCATCGGAGCGGCGATCGCCGGCGTAGTCTACGGAATCTTCGAGACAGACTGATATTGACCGCCTGTCCGGACGGGGCGAGCGCACGGCGTCGCAAGCAAAGCGGTCCCCGTTTCCAGTTCCCCTCGCCCCGCCTGATACAATGGCGACCAGCAACCATGAAAGCCCCGCTTTTGTGCGCTCTGGCCGCCACGGCCGCCTCTGCCGCCGTCGACTTCAACCGTGAAATCCGTCCGATCCTCTCCGACAAATGCTACACCTGTCACGGCCCCGATAACGGTAATCGCAAAGCCGATCTCCGGTTCGACCGTGAGGACTCGGCCAAAGCCGTGCTGCCCTCGAAAAATCGCGCCATCGTCCCCGGCGACCCCGCAGCCAGTTCCCTGCTCCAACGCGTCGCTCATGCCAACAAAGCTCTGCGCATGCCCCCTGCATACTCGGGCGCGCAGCCGCTCGCGGAGAGCGAAATCGCACTGCTCCGCCAGTGGATCGCCGAGGGCGCCAAGTGGCAGAAGCACTGGTCATTCGAGAAGCCGGTGCGACCCGACCCTCCCGCTGTCGCGGACGCTTCGTGGCCGCGCAACCCAATCGACAACTTCATCCTCGCGCGGCTGGACCGCGAAGCGCTGAAACCGCGTCCGCAAGCCGACCGCGCTACGCTGATCCGCCGCCTCGCGCTCGATCTCACGGGCATTCCGCCCACTCCGGCCGAAATCGCCGCTTTCGTGAATGACCGGCGCTCGGACGCCTACGAGCAACTGGTCGATCGCCTGCTCGCCTCTTCCCGTTACGGCGAACGGATGGCCATCCGCTGGCTCGACGCCGCACGCTATGCCGATACCAATGGCTATCAGACCGACGCCGAGCGTTTCATGTGGCGCTGGCGCGACTGGGTTATTCAAAGCTTCAATCAAAACAAGCCCTTCAACCAGTTCGCCATCGAGCAGCTCGCCGGCGACCTCCTCCCCAATCCATCGCTTGACCAAATCATCGCCACCGGCTTCAATCGCAATCACCGGGGCAATGGCGAGGGTGGTTCGATCCCCGAGGAGTTCATCGTCGAGTATTGGGTGGATCGCGTCGAAACCGCTTCGACGGTGTTCATGGGCCTGACCATGGGATGCGCCCGCTGCCACGATCACAAATACGATCCGCTCACCCAGCGCGACTTCTATTCGATGGTCGCCTTCTTCAACAACATCGATGAAATGGGGCGTGTTTTCAAGTATGGCAACTCGCCGCCGATGATTCCCGCGCCTACGCCGGAGCAGCAAGCGCAGCTCAGCGCCCTGGACGCGCGCATCGTCCAGACTAAAGCGGCTTTCGAATCCCACCGCGCCGCGGCGGAAAAAGCGCAGAAGGAATGGGAGGGATCGCTCGCGCCCGGCACGGACTGGCAGCCGAGCCACGCTCTGATGGCGCACTATCCGCTCGACGGCGGCGCCCCCGGCCGGGACTCCTCCGGCAAAGCGCTCAAAGCGTCGTTCAAGGACGGCGAAGCCGCATTCGCCGAAGGACGCCTGGCGCAGGGCGCGTCCTTCGACGGCAAGCGTTTTGTCGAAGCCGGACAGATCGCGCAGTTCTCCTACTACAACGCGTTCACCATTTCCGCCTGGATCTTCCCCACCGCGGCCGACGGCGCCATCGTCTCCAAAGCGAAAGATGTCGAGGAGGAAAGCGGCTATGGGCTCTACCTCAAAGACGGCAAGCTTCAGGCGAACCTGGTGCAACGCTGGCTCGACGACGCCATCCGGGTGGAAACCGCGCAGCCGATCGAACTCAACCGTTGGCACCATGTCGCCATGTCGTATGACGGGCGGCGGATCGCCAAAGGTGTGAATCTCTACGTGGACGGCGTCGTGGCCGAAAAGAAGATCCTCCTCGACGAACTCAATCAGAACTTCCAGGCCAGGGAACCGCTCCGCATCGGCGCCGGCAATGCCGTCCGCTTCCACGGATCCATCGACGATGTCCGTGTCTACAACGACGCGCTCACCCCCGGCGATCTCGCCATCCTCGCCCTACCCGGCTCACTGGCCACGATCGCTGCAGTTCCCGCCTCCAGCCGATCCGAGACGCAGCGAAGCAAGCTGCGCGCGGCCTTCCTCGATACCTTCGCTCCAACCTCCATCCGCGATTCCTGGCACGCTCTCCGCGACGCCACCGAGGCCCGCGACAAGTTCGCCTTCAATCTCCCCACCGTCATGGTGATGCGCGAAATGGAAACGCCGCGCAAAACGAACGTCCTCATCCGCGGCGCCTATGACCGTCCCGGCGACCCCGTTTCCCGCTCCACGCCCGCGGCACTGCCGCCGCTGCCCGCCGATGTCCCCAACAACCGGCTCGGCCTTGCCCGGTGGCTCACCAGCCCCGATCATCCACTCACCGCCCGCGTCACTGTCAACCGCTTCTGGCAGATGCTGTTCGGAGCGGGTATCGTCGCAACCGTGGAGGACTTCGGCTCCCAAGGCGAGGCGCCTACGCACCCGGAACTTCTCGACTGGCTGGCCACCGAGTTCATCCGCACCGGCTGGGACGTCAAGGGAATCCTCAAGACCATCGTGATGAGCGCCGCTTATCAGCAGGATTCCAACGCAACCGCGGAACTGGTCCAGAGGGATCCATCCAATCGGCTTCTGGCACGAGGCCCTCGATTCCGCTTGCCGGCCGAGACCGTACGCGATCAGGCCCTCGCCATCTCCGGTCTTCTCGTCGAATCGATCGGCGGACCGTCGGTCAAACCCTATCAGCCCGCCGGACTCTGGGAAGAGCTCTCCGGCCAGCGCTACGATCGCGACAAAGGACCCGGACTCTACCGCCGTTCGCTGTACACCTACTGGAAACGGTCCGCCCCGCCCCCCGGCATGATGACTTTCGATTCGGCCGGCCGCGAAGCCTGCACCGTCCGCGAGACCAGAACCAACACGCCGCTCCAGGCTCTCACGCTGATGAACGACGAAACCTATCTCGAGGCTTCGCGCAAAATGGCTGAGCGCATGATCCACGAGGGAGGCGCCACGCCGGAATCCCGCATCGAATATGGTTTCCGTCTCGCCACCGCCCGCTCCCCGCATGACAAGGAGTCCGGCGTTCTGCTGCGGGGCTTCCATCACTATCTCGATCGCTATAACACCAATCCCGCCGCGGCCAAGCAACTGCTCTCTCATGGCGATGCCCCGCCGGACTCGTCGATCGCACCCGTGGAACTGGCCGCCTACTCCTCAGTCGCCAGCCTGATCCTCAACCTCGACGAAACCATCACCAAGGAGTAAGCAGACCATGAACGAGATGACTCGCCGCTACTTCTTCTCCCGCACCGCCACCGGACTCGGTGTTCCCGCCCTCGCCTCCCTGCTCCACGCCGACAATTCGGCTCTCCCGGCCATCCCTCACTTCGCGCCCAAGGCCAAGCGGGTGATCTACCTGTTCATGTCCGGCGGACCCTCGCAGATCGACATGTTCGACTACAAGCCGGAACTGGCCAAACGCTTCGCGAGCGACCTGCCGGACTCGGTCCGCCGCGGCCAGCGCCTCACCGGCATGACCGCTACGCAGACCAGGTTCCCTGTCGCGCCGAGTCTCTACAAGTTCGGCCAACACGGACAGTCCGGCGCTTGGATCAGTGAACTGCTCCCCAACCTCGCCTCGATCAGTGACCGGTTGTGCTTCATCAAGTCCATGCACACCGAGGCGATCAACCATGATCCGGCAATCACTTTTTTTCAGACCGGATTTCAGATCGCCGGCCGCCCATCGATCGGGTCCTGGCTCGCCTACGGACTCGGATCGGAAAACAAAGATCTCCCCGCCTTCGTCGTGCTCGTTTCCCAGGGCACAGGCAAGCCCGGTGGGCAGCCGCTCTACGATCGGCTCTGGGGCTCCGGCTTCATTCCCACTCGCTACCAGGGCGTGAAGTTCCGGTCGGGAGGCGACCCCGTACTCCACATCCGGAACCCCGAAGGATTCGCGCCCGAAGACCGCCGCCGCTTCATCGACGACCTGGCGGAACTCAACACCATCAAGGCCGCCGAATCCGGTGACCCGGAGATCCAAACCCGCATCGCGCAGTACGAGATGGCGTACCGGATGCAGACCTCGGTGCCTGAACTCGCCGACATGTCCAAGGAGCCCGAGCACGTGTTCGATCTGTACGGCCCGGAAGCCAAGCGTCCCGGATCGTTCGCGGCCAACTGCCTGCTCGCCCGGCGCCTCTCCGAGCGCGGCGTCCGCTTCGTGCAGCTATTTCTCCGCGGCTGGGATCAGCACACCACGCTCCCCAAGGAACTCCCCGGCCAGTGCCGCGACATTGACCGGCCGGCCTACGGCCTCATCACCGATCTCGCCGAGCGCGGCCTGCTCGACGAAACGCTCGTCGTGTGGGGAGGTGAGTTCGGGCGCACCGTCTATTGCCAGGGCAAACTCGCCCAAGACGACTACGGCCGCGACCATCACCCGCGCTGCTTCACCATGTGGATGGCTGGCGGCGGCATCAAGCCCGGGATCACGTATGGAGAGACCGACGACTACTCTTACAACATCGTCAAGGATCCCGTGCATGTGCATGACCTGCACGCCACGATGCTCCACTGCCTGGGCATCGATCATACCCGCCTCACGTTCAAATACCAGGGCCGCCACTTTCGACTCACCGACGTGCACGGCAACGTCGTGAAGCCTCTCCTGGCGTAGTCCGCCAAAATCGAATTCGCCGATCTCAGTATGATCCCGACAGGCACAGGCGATCCGGTCCTAAGGAATCTCACGACCGTCGAGAACACCGGTGTCTGGGGCGTGCGCAACTACCACACCACGCTCGAACAGAGGGCCATTGCCGGCGCCACGATGACCAACGGATACTTGGCCATGGTGGTGGCCGCCGCGGTGATGGCCACCGCGGGTCTCCTCCTCAACAGCGCCGCCGCGGTTGTAGGCTCGATGTGCGTTGCACCCTTCATGTCGCCTTCCCGCGCCGTTTGTATCGGGGCGTTGTTCCGCAATTGGTCCGTCTTCTTCAGAGGGTTGCTCAAGCAGCTCGGCGGACTTCTGGTGATCGGCACCGGCGTCGCCATCGTGATCACGACCCTGCTCCAACGGACGGTGCCGGGCCTGACGATCACGCCGGAAATTCTGCTGAGGGCGATGCCGACCTCGCGAGACGTGGCCCTGAGCGCCATTATCGCCATCGCGGCGGGAGCGGCTGCTTCGCTCGCCCTGGTCGCTCAGCCGCACGTGATCGAAACCCCTTGGGGACAGGTGGTCGACGCCATCATCGGCGTGGAGATCGCCATTTCACTGGTTCCCCCGGCCGCTGTGATCGGGATCGGCTTCGCATTGGGCACACTGGAACACAGCCGCAACGCCTTCCTGCTGATGCTTCTGAACGTGGTGGGTCTCGATCTGGTCGGCAGCATCGCGATCCTGGCAATCCGCGGCGTCCGCCGGAAGCATCTGGATCTGGAAAAGCGCATCCGCGAGACCGTCGCTACCACTCTCGATGTCGTCCCCGGCTTCGTCTCGGTGGAGAGCACCGTCGACGTCACGCTGCTCAGCGAGCGCGACGCACGCATAGACGTCGTGCTTCGCCGGCGGTTCGGAGGTGAGGTGCCGGACACCCTGGCCGCGACCATCGCCAAAGAGGTCACCGGGCAGACAGCGTGTCGATGCGACATCACGCTGGAGGTCATCCCCCTCCTTACCCACACTGGAATTCCGCGCTGACCGAACCGCGTCGCCGATCCGCCAGCGAACACTGTGCTCTGATAGCATGAACGCTGTGGCCGACTCCCCATCGCCTGCACCTCGTCACTCCGCCATCGTCCGCCTCACTCACTGGGTCACCACGCTCTGCTTCCTCGCTCTGCTCGTAACCGGTGCGGAAATCGTCATTTCCCATCCGCGATTCTACTGGGGAGAAACCGGCAGCGTTGAAAACCCCTCGCTGTTCGAGCTTCCCATCCCCGCCTCGAGGGGCTCGGTAAAGACGGGCTATTCCTTCGTCCTTCGGGACCAGAACGGGTGGAGCCGGAGCCTCCATTTCCAAACCGCCTGGCTGCTTGGCTTCGCGGCATTGCTGTACACGGTCTCCTCCCTTCTCTCGCGGCACTTCCGCAGGAACCTGCTTCCCCGTGCATCCGATCTTTCCCCGCGCATGCTCTCCGCATCCATCGCGAACCACCTGCGCTTCCAACCGCCTACCGCGGCGGACGCGCTGTCGTACAACGTCCTGCAGCGGCTCACCTATCTGTGCGTGATCTTCGTGCTTTTTCCCTTGATGATCTGGACCGGCCTTGCCATGTCTCCCGGCTTCACCGCCGCCTTTCCCACTACAGTGACCGCATTCGGCGGCCAGCAGTCGGCCCGCACGATTCATTTCATCGTCACCGTGTCTCTCGTCGCTTTCGTCGCCGTCCATGTCGGGATGGTTTACTTCGCTGGGTTCCGGGACCGTATGCGGGCGATGATCACAGGCCGCGCGGACGCAACCTCTTCCCGCACGATTTCGAAGGAGCAACCATGAGCAATTCCTCCCGCCGCAAGTTCATCACCGCCGGAGTGGGAGCCACCGCCGGCGTCTCCGGTCTCGCCGCCGCCGCCAAGCTCGCGGACCGTTACGGTTTGCTCCCACCCGATGGGACCGGTCTCTACGGTCCGGGTGAAACCTTGAACTACGCGACGCATCGCCTGCTGGGACGCAACGCCCTGGCCCGCGAATTCCCGCCCGATCTGATCTCGCGTCCGCCCCGCGCCAACGGCCGCCCGCCAAAGGACGACGAGTTCCTGCGTCATCAGTCACTCGGATTCGCGGACTGGCGGCTCGACGTCGACGGGCTGGTCTCGCGACCCGCCTCGTTCTCCCTGGCGGACCTGAAGACGTTCCCCGCCCGCAGCCAGATCACCCACCTGGCCTGCGAAGAAGGCTGGTCCTTCATCGCTCAGTGGACCGGCGTACCGCTGTCGCACGTGCTGCACCAGGTGGGCGTGTTGCCGCAAGCCAGGTACGTTTTCTATTTCTCGCTCCAGCAACGCTGGTGGGACAGTGTCGACATGGACGAAGCGCTCCATCCACAGACCTTGGTGACCTACGGGATGAACGGCGTTGACCTGCCCGCGGGCCATGGCGGTCCGCTGCGTTTGCGCGTCCCCCGCCATCTGGGCTACAAGAGCGTGAAGTACATCACCCGGCTCACCGTCACCGACAGCGTGAAAGGTTACGGGAAAGGGATGGGATCGTCAACCGCGGAGCGCGGTTACGTCTGGTACGCGGGCATCTGACCGCTGTCTGGATTCACCGCGCGAGCTTTAGCCGCCGAGCGCCTGCTCGAGATCGCCAATGACATCCTCCACCGCTTCGATCCCGGCCGACAACCGCACCAGCCCGTCCCCGATCCCCAGCCGCTGGCGCTGCTTGGGCGCCAGATCGCGATGCGAGCTCATCGCCGGATAGAGCACCATCGTATGCACGTCTCCGAGCGAGGTCGCCTTCACCACTAACCGGAGCCGGTTCATGAACGCGAAAACCTCCGTGCGGCCACCGTCCTTCAGATCGAAACTTACAATCGCCCCGCGCAGGCCTGGCGGGAAAAGGCGGCCAATCGCCTGGGCGTCCGGATGCCCGGTGCTGCCCGGATAATATACCTTCGCCACGGCTCGAGACCCATCCAGCCATTCCGCGATCCGGCTCGCATTGGCGCACTGGCGCTCCATGCGAAGCGGAAACGTCTTGATCCCCCGCATGGAAAGATACGCCTCGAAGGCACCCAGCCCCGGACCCAACACTTTCGCCAAGCTTCGCAGCATCGGCAAATGCTCGGCGTCGCTGGTTACCGCCCCGCCCATCACATCGCCGTGGCCGGAAAGAAACTTCGTCAGCGAATGCACCACCATGTGCGCGCCCAGTTCCAGCGGCCGCGCCAACAACGGCGTGGCGAACGTGTTGTCGACGATCAGCGCCGCCCCCGCCGCGCGCGTCAACTGCGCGACGCGCTCCAGGTCCGGAACCCGCAGCAGTGGATTCGAAATCGTCTCCAGGATCACGCATCCCGGTTTGGCCTCGGCCAACGCCGCCTCCACTGCCGCCAGATCGCAGATGTCCACCCAGCGTACGTCCACGCCCATCGGTTCGAACACCGACATCAACATGCGCACCGTCGCCCCGTACAGCGCGCCCGCGGCCACGATGGACTTGCGCCGGTCCGCGATCGCCGTTTGGATCGCGATCTGCAGCGCCGCCATCCCGGTCGACGTCGCCAACGTCCCGGCTCCGCCCTCGAGCGACGTCAACAGCTCCTCGAGTGCGTGGCAGGTCGGGTTATCGTACCGCGCGTAGGCGAACCCCTCCATCTCGTCGCCGAAGACACGATCGGTGGTCTCGATGTCGTCATAGATGAAACTCGACGCCGGAACGATGGGCGTCGTCACAGGGATCGCCGCCCCCGGGGCCTTCCGGTCCCCGGCGTGCACGGCGCGCGTCTGCATTTTCATCGCGTCTACTTTCGCTTCCATCGCACCCCGTCCTTGGTGTCCTCGAGCACCACTCCCTGCGCGGCCAGTGTATTTCGGATCTCGTCGGAGCGCGCGAAATTCTTCGATCTTTTCGCCTGCGTCCGCTCGGCGATCAGTTCCTCCACTTCCGCATCCGACAGGCCACCCTCCTGGGCCGTGGGACGCAGCACGTCGAAAACCATGTCGAAATGCTCCAACATCGCGCGCGCCGCCGCGGCGTTGCCGGCCTGGAATTCCCCTTTATCCATGGCCGTGTTGGTCTCGCGCACGAACTCGAACACCACGCCCAGTGCTTCCGCCGTGTTCAGATCGTCGTCGAGCGCTTCGTCGAACCCAGCCCGAGCGCGCGACGCCGCCTGCGCCATCGCCGGGTTTTCTCCCTCCGGAAACTTCGTCGTATCCAGACGCAGTTTGTAGTTCCGCAGCCGCTCGAGCGAGGTTGCCGCCGCGCGCAAGCCGTCGAAGGTAAAGTTCAGCTTGTTGCGATAGGGCACCGAAGCCAGCAGGTAGCGAATCGTCTCCGGCAGAAAGCCCTTGTCCAGCAGGTCACGCAGGGTGTAGAAGTTCCCGAGCGACTTGGCCATCTTCTGGCCTTCCACCATCAGATGCTCCGCGTGCAGCCAGTACCGCACGAACGGCTTGCCGGAAATCGCCTCCGATTGCGCGATCTCGTTTTCGTGGTGCGGAAACGTCAGGTCGATCCCGCCGGTGTGGATGTCCAGCGTCTCGCCCAAATATTTCATCGCCATCACGGAGCACTCGATGTGCCAGCCCGGCCTGCCCGGCCCCAGTGGCGTGTCCCAGTAGGGCTCCTCGCCCCGCCGGCCTTTCCACAATACGAAATCTCGCGCGTCGTCTTTGTCGTACTCGTCCACATCCACGCGTGCCCCGGCGCGCTGCCCCTCCACATGGATGTGCGACAGCTTGCCATAGCCGGGAAACTGCGAGATCCGGTAATAGACGGATCCATCGCTCGTGTAAGTGAAGCCCTTCCCGGAGAGCGTCTGGATGGCTTCCGCCATCTCCGCGATGTGGTCCGTGGCCCGGACCATCCGTTCCGGACGCTGCAACCGCAGCTTGTCGATGTCTTCGAGAAACGCCTTCTCGTACACCGCCGTGTACTCCCCGATCGGCTTTCCTTCCGCCAGCGCGCTCCGGATGATCTTGTCCTCCACATCGGTGATGTTCATCACGTGCTGGAGCTGGTACCCGCGATACCGTAGCCAGCGGCGCAGGATGTCCTGAAAGGTGAACGTCCGCAAGTTGCCAATATGGACGTAGTGATACACGGTGGGTCCGCACGTGTACATGCGGACAATGTTGTCTTCAAGCGGCCGAAACTCCTCGACCTTTTGCGATAGGGTGTTGAAAAACCGGATCGGCATGAAATTGAACCAGATAGAGCGGAATCCTTCATCGTAGCAGGCTCGTCGAACTGCAATCGCCGCTGAGTTCTTTGTACAAAATGCTGGTCGCTTCCGGACCGGAGCCGGACGGCCCCCGCGCATATCGCGGAATGACCCCGGCCAGCACGTATCCCATCGACAAGTACAAAGGCTCGGCGGCGTCCCCGGTCCGGGTGTCCAGGGTGAGGAGAGTACGGCCCTCCGCCCGCGCCACGTCCTCCACCGCGCCCATCAGCGCCCGTGCGATCCCTTGCCGCCGGGCGCGGGGATGCACCAGCAGCTTCGCTACCTCGGCCCGATGCGGTTGGTTGGGCGGCATGTCCAGTATCAATTGCACCGTGCCCGCGATCGCGCCCTCCTGCCTCGCCACCAAAAGCCGGCGGTCCCCTGCCCGCACGCTGGGCGCCACGCGATTGCGCCAGTAATCATATGCCTGCTCCACCGGAAACGGCAGCACGAAGCTCACACTCGCCCCAACATGCACCGCCGCGTGCAGCAACTCGGCAAGCATCTGCAAGTCCTCCCCGGTCCCGCCGCCATCCGTCCACGCCTCGCCCCCCCACGTCTGAATGGTCGCCCCGGCCGGATGTTCACCCGGAAACGATCGCGATGGCATAACGCGCCCCTCCTTGCGACGGGCAGTGGAATCTCGTGGATCCGCTGAGCAGATAGCGCAGACAATCTCCTGCCTCCAGACGATACGGCGCCCCTTCCACCTCGATCTCCAGGACCCCTTCGAGCATCCACAAATGATGCTCCAGCCCCGCAACAGGCGATGAGGCAAACTCCACCGTCATCCCCGTATCCAGACGGATCTCGATCATTTCGCCCCGCAGCCCCGGCGCTGGCGGCGATATCGCGCGCCTCCGGTATCCCGTTCCCGGATCGGTCCACGACAATTGCTCCCCCGCCCGGACCATGTTCGGGAGGCTTCGTTCCGCATCGGCCACCAGCCGCGACATCGTCCACCCATACGCAGTGCAAAGCTTCCCGAGAATCGCCGCTGTCGGGCTCAACTCCGTCCGCTCGATCCGCGACAAGGTCGCCCGGCTAATACCGGTTCTGCCGGCGAGTTCGTCCAGGGACCATCCCCGATCGCGACGCAGTTCGGCGAGGCGAAGCGCCATCCGCTCCTCGATCGGGTCCACGGTGGCAATCGACGGCATCGTCTCCATGGAGAGAGTATGTCTCAAAATAGAGAATTGCGCAAGGGGCACTGCAAACCGCGCGCCCCAACCGTCCTCCTTTTGACGCACAATATGACGAGGAGCGCGCTCGAGCGCGCTTCCCAAGGAGAACGGAATGCTCACGAAAGCGACCCCAGTCGCCCTTCTGCTCGCCACCGCGGTGGCTCTACCCACCTACGCGCAGGATAAGCCCGACAAGAAAATGAATTTCTTCATCACCAGCAGTGGCCCCGGCAACGGCGCTGACCTCGGCGGCATCGCCGGCGCGGACGCCCATTGCAACGCCTTGGCCAAAGCCGCCGGAGCAAGCAAAACCAATTGGCGCGCCTATCTCAGCACCAGCGCCGAGGGCGGCAAGAAAGCCATCAACGCCAGGGACCGCATCGGCAAAGGCCCCTTCTTCAACTTCAAAGGCGAGAAGGTCGCCGAAAACGTCGCGGACCTTCACTCGGAGAACAGCAAACTAGGTAAGGAAGGCTCACTTTCGGAAAAGGGCACGATGATCAACGGCCGCACGGACAAGCCCAACACGCACGACATCCTTACCGGCTCGCAATTGGATGGCACGGCCTTCGCGGACTCCGCCGACCACACCTGCAAGAACTGGACTTCCAGCGGCGATGGCAGCGCGCAGGTCGGCCATCATGACCGAACCGGCGGTGGCCAAAACCCCAACTCCTGGAATTCCGCGCACCCTTCCAAGGGATGCAGCCAGGCCAATCTCCAGGGCACCGGCGGCAACGGCCTCTTTTATTGCTTCGCCCGATAAATACTCACTTCGATCCGTGCGGGATCCGCGTCCCGCACGGCCCACTCACTGATCCCAGGGGGGCCGTATGCACACACCGAATCTTACCCGCCGCCAGTTGCTCGCCGGACTCGCCGCGCCGGGCTTCCTGAAAGGCGCGCCGAAAAAGCCGAACATCCTGCTCATCATGGCCGACGACCTCGGCTATGAATGCCTTTCCTGCTACGGAAGCACCTCCTACCGCACCCCCCACCTCGACCGCCTCGCCGGATCCGGCATTCGCTTCACGCACGCCTACGCGCAGCCGCTGTGCACCCCCACCCGCACCCAGTTGATGACCGGCCGCTATCTCTACCGCAACTGGAAAGCCTTCGGCATTCTGGACCCCAAAGAGAAGACCTTTGGCCACTACATGCGCGCCGGCGGCTACCGCACCGCCATCGCCGGAAAATGGCAGTTCTGGAGTTACAATCCGCCGGACTTCTGGCCCCAGTGGCGCGGGAAAGGAATGCTCGCCAAAGATGCCGGCTTCGACCAGTGGTGCCTCTGGCACACCGGCCATACCGAAGACAAAGGATCCCGGTACGGCGACCCTACCTACGAAGTGAACGGCCAACTCCTTCAGACTCAGAAGGACAAATACGGGCCGGACGTTTACGCTGACTTTCTCACTGGTTTCATGTCCACCAACAAGGCGCGCCCTTGGTTTTGCTACTATCCCATGGCCCTCACCCACGGCCCGTTCACGGCCACGCCCAAGAGTGCCAAGTGGAACACCGCCCGGCTCCAGAACGATCGATCCCAGTTCAAGGACATGGTGGAGTACATGGACGACGTCATCGGCCGCTTAGTGGCGGGGCTCGACCGCGACGGTCAACTCGACAACACCCTGATTCTGTTTTATGGCGACAACGGCACAGACCGCTCCATCCAGTCGCGCCTCGGCGAGCGCGTCATCCAGGGCGGCAAGGGGCTACCCACCGACGCGGGCACTCGCGTGCCCCTCATCGCCAATTGGCGCGGAGTCACCCCGCAAGGCCAGGTCCTCGACGATTTGATTGATTCCACCGACTTTCTCCCCACCATCGCGGAGGCCGGCGGCGTCAAGCTCCCGCGCCGCGAGATCTTCGACGGAGTCTCCTTCCTCCCTCGCCTGCGTGGGCAGCCCGGCACCCCGCGCGAGTGGCAATTCTGCCACTTCGACCCGTTGCCAGGCGACGGCAAACTCGGCTATCACCGGATCCGGTACGCCCGCACCCAGCGCTACAAACTGTACGAGGATGGACGCTTCTTCGACATCGCCCATGACGAACTGGAGAAAAACCACATCCCGCCCGGCAAGGGTGGCGACGAAGCCCAACAGGTTCGCCTCCGGCTCTGGGATGTCCTGGACCGCCACCGCAACTGAGGCTCCCGGTGTAAAATAGGAAGATACGGTCGTGATCGGAGGCGAGCGTGGCTTGTCGTCACCCTCCCTCGCAGCCGGTTATCGGAGTTCGTCGATGAAGCAACCCGGAAATCCATCCACCCACCCGGCGCCTCGTGCTAAGTTGAATGCCGTCAGTTCGCAAACTGCGATCGATGCCGCTCAACAAATGCAACTGTTCGAACGTGCTATGGGTGCTTTCCACAAGCGAAACTTCAAGGAGGCCGGCGCCCTGTTCGCCCAGGCCGCCACCGGCCCGGAAGTGGATATGGCGCACACCGCGTCCACGCACAAGCTGATGTGCGAGCGCCGGCTCGATACGGCCGAACCGGTGCTGGAGAGCCCCGAGGACGCCTACACCTACGGCGTCTCGCTCATGAATCAAGGATCCTTGGACGAGGCCGAAACCGTGCTCCGCCAAGCTCTGCAGCAGGACGAAGCAGCCGGCCACGTCCATTACGCCTTGGCCATCTGCACCGGCCAGCGGGGCAATCCGGCCGCCGCGGCGCGCCATCTGCGCCGCGCCATCGAACTCGCCCCCGAGAATCGAACCGCGGCTCGGAACGACCACGAATTCCAGTCCCTCGCCCGGATTCCCGAAATTCGGGAAGTCCTTGGATTATAGACGCCACTGACGGAGAATAAAGCTTTGCTGCCCGGAACAACACTCCTGTGAGCCTGTCCAAGCAAGTCATCCCGCTTCACGGCCCCTTGCGCATACTCGCCATTGGCGGCGGCACCGGTCTCTCTTCCCTGTTGCGGGGGCTAAAGGAGTACGTGCCGCCGGCAAGCGCTCTGGCGGAGTCACTCCCCTCCCGGCTTCCTCACATCGAAGTCACAGCGGTGGTGACCGTCACCGACGATGGCGGCAGTTCCGGACGCCTGCGCCGGGAGTTGGATATCCTGCCCCCAGGCGATATTCGCAACTGCATGGTCGCCCTTTCCGAAGATGAGGCACTGCTGTCCCAGCTTTTTTCAGTACCGATTCGAGGAAGGACGCCAACCAAAAGGGACACAGCTTCGGCAATCTCTTTCTCACCGCTCTTACCCACATCACGGGCGACTTCGGCAAGGCCGTCAAGCTCTCCTCGGAGAGTGCTCGCCTCCCGGGGACGCATCTTCCACGTCCACGGCCGCGAATGTCACCTTGGAAGCGGTTCTCGAAGACGGCACCGCGTCGCCAGCCGTCAGCCGCAGCAAGCTCCGAATCAAATCCATCGCGCGTAGAAGCGCTGCAAACCGCTCAACGAGACACTCACCGCCATCGAACAGGCCGATCTGATCTGCCTCGGCCCCAGCTCCTCCACTACTAGCGTGATCCCTAATCTGCTGGTGGACAGATTCGGAGGCGATCGAGAAATTCACGCGCCGCAAATGCTACTTCGTCAACCTGATGTGGCAGCCGGGCGAGACTATGGAAATTTCTCGGCCGGTGACCACGTTCGCGAATTGTTCCGGCACTCCTATCCGGGTCGGTGGACACGGTTGCTTGATCAACACACGGCCCATCATCGGGTCTCGCCGCCGCCGTTACGCGGCCCCAAACCGTGTTTCCCGTGCCGAACGACTATCCGGTGCTGGCCGGAAATGCAGCTCCGTGTCGTCGAGGCGGCATCTGCTGGCCGCGGAACAGATCCGGCACTCGCCCCAGGCCATCGCAGGCGTCGCCGTCCGAACTCGCCCCAGGAATCCCGAGCCTCCCGCCTCGGGATGCGTGGTTCCGCCATCGCCGCCACCGGAGGCTATTGAAGATCATTCCTGGCGTGTGTACGGAATTTCCGCGACTCCGCCGATCCTAAAAAGGGGGCCGGCCTCGAGCAAGGCAATGAACGGCCCGGGAGGAAAGATGAACGAGCGAGTAAGCGTCGCGATCCTGGCCGCCGGCCTTGGTACGCGCATGAAGTCCAAGCAGGCCAAGGTTTTGCATAGGGCCGGCGGTCTCAGTCTGGTTGAGCATGTGGTGCGCGCGGCGCGCTCGGTCGCTGGCGCCGAGGACATCGTCGCCGTGGTGGGCCATCAGGCGCAGAAGGTGCAGGACACACTTGCCCCCTACGGTGTCCGGTTTGCGGAACAGCGAGAGCAAAAAGGCACCGGGCATGCCCTCGAAATGTGCCGCCAGGCGCTCGAGCCGGCCGGCGGATTTGTCGTCGTCCTTTATGGCGATTGTCCCCTCCTGAAGGCCGAGACTGTGCTGGACCTGGTAAGCCGCACGCGCGAGTCCGGCGTTGCCGCCACTCTTATCACAACGATCCTCGACAACCCCCACGGCTACGGCCGCATCGTGCGTGACCCGGCCGGCAACGTCACCGCCATCGTGGAAGAGAAGGCCGCCTCGCAGGATCAGAAGCTCATCCGCGAGATCAATTCCGGCATCTATTGCTTCCGCGCCGATCTGCTTTGGTCGCACCTCGGCCGCATCCAGCCCAATTCCGCTTCGGGAGAAATCTACCTCACGGATATGGTGGAGATCCTTCGCGCCGAGGGCCACCCGGTGGCTCCCATGCTCCTCGACGACTCGAGCGAATTGCTCGGCATCAATACCCGCGTCGAACTTGCCGAAGTCGACCGCCTGTTCCGCCAGCGTAAGACGCTGCAACTCATGCTCGACGGAGTCACCATCGAGCAACCCGACACCGTCGCCATTGACCAGGACGTTACCATCGGCCGGGACACCGTCGTCGAACCCTTCACCCGCATCCTCGGACGCACCGCCATCGGCGAGGATTGCCGCATCGGGTCCGGCTCCGTGATTCGAGACTCCGTTCTCGAAGACGGCGTTCTCATCGACTCCTACACGCTCATCGGGACCTCACGCGTAGGCAGGGACGCCCACGTCGGCCCCTTCTCGCGACTCCGTCTGGATAACGACGTGGAACCCGGCGCGCACATTGGCAACTTTGTCGAGCTCAAGAAAACCCGCCTCGGCGCCGGATCCAAGGCCATGCATCTCGCCTATCTCGGCGATTCGGAAATCGGCGCGGGCGCGAACATCGGAGCAGGCACCATCACGTGCAACTACGACGGGACCGCCAAGCATAAAACCCGCATCGGCAAGGGCGCTTTCGTCGGCAGCAATTCCACCCTGGTCGCCCCGATCGAGGTGGGCGAAGGCAGCTACGTCGCGGCCGGCTCGGTGATCACAGACGCGGTTCCGGAAGACAATCTCGCCCTCGGCCGCGCCCGCCAGACCCTCAAGCCCGGGTGGCCCAGCCGCCGCAAGGCCGCCGCCAAGCCCAAGGAACCGGTCACGGCCCGTTAGGAGCGCAAAGGCCGCTCCGGCGCGGTTTCCAAGCTGACAGAAACCCGCCCTCACAGGGCGCCGGGGCGTGTCCTTTTAGCGCGGGTTTCTCAAAAGCCTACTTCCGCCTGTAGGTGTATGTCGCGAAATCGAAATCGAATTGTGACCGCTCCGGCTGCGCGGGAGCACTCATAGCCGGCAGCCAGCGCGCCAAGTCCTTCTTCAAGGCCGTGTGCTTGGGATCGCCGGCCAGATTCCGCCACTCGTTGGGATCGTTCTTTCGATCGTAAAGCTCCTCGCCGCCATCCCGATAGTGGATGTATCGCCACTGCTCGGTCAGCACCGCGTGATTGCCTTGCAGATAGGTAGACACGGCAGGCTTACGCTTCGCCCTGGCATCGCGCAGCAAAGGCAGAAGTGATTCTCCGTCCAGATCCGATTTCGCCGGCAGTCCGCACATCTCCACCAGTGTTGGATATATGTCGAGCAGGCTCACCGGCTGCGGGCGGGCGCGACCAGTAGACCCTACGCCCGGCCCCGCCCAGATCATTGGCACATGCGTCGACCGCTGCCATAGCGTCGACTTGTGCCAGTGCCGTTTCTCACCGAGATGCCATCCGTTGTCGGACCAAAACACCAGAATCGTGTTGTTAGCGTGGGCGCTGTTGTCGAGCGCACGAACCACGCGGCCCACCAGTGCATCGGCAAACGAGATGGCGGCCAGATAGGAGCGCACCGCATCGCGCCACTTCCCTTCCTTCAAAATGCGTTCATGCTCGGAACGCCGGAATGCGGCGAATTCCTGGCCAATCGCGGGGATGTCGTCCAGATCGTTATCGGGCACCTCCGGCATCCGGATCTTGTCGGGCGGATACAGATCGTAGTAGTTCTGCGGCGCAAACATCGGGATGTGGGGATGCCACAGGCCGATAGCGAGAAAGAAAGGCTTTTCCTGCGGCTTGGACAAGAACCGTTCGCCGTACTCCACCGCGCGCATATCGCCGTAGTCGTTCTCTTTGTAGAAGGGTATCGTACCCCAATCGAACTCACCCTGGAAATTGTCGATTCCGTTGAACGGATGCCCGGGAGGATTCGGAATCTTTTTCACCCACGGATACCATTCCGCCCGCCGGTACCAAGGGTCATCGAACTGCTGCAGCTGAAAGTCGTTCCACTGATCCGGCGGATTGAATCCGGCCACATGATGGAACACTTTGCCCGCCCCGGCCGCATGGTATCCGTTGCTTCGGAAGTACTGCGGCATCGTCACCACGTCCGGCAGCACCGGACGCCAGTACTGCTCGTTGTTATAAATTCCCGTTGTGGATGGCGCGCGGCCTGTCAGCAGCGCCGTCCGCGACGGGTTGCACACGGGAGCCGCGCAGTGGGCGTCGGAAAACAAGACGCCGCGCCGCGCCAGCGCATCGATGTTGGGCGTCTTCACCCCGGGGTATCCGCGCAGACATCCGACCCAGTCGTTCATGTCATCCACCGAAAGAAGCAAGACGTTGGGACGTTTTGGATCCGCCGCCGAAGCGGCTGCTCCCCCGGCGGCAGCCCCCAGAAAGTGGCGTCGCGTCATCGAGTCTGTCGGCATGGTTCCTTCTCCTTACATGAGCCCGGCGTCGCGCAAAAACTGCGCGGCGACTTCCGGTGGTGTGGGGTTGATATAGAATCCCGTTCCCCATTCAAATCCCGCGACCTTGGTCAGCTTGGGCATGATTTCAATGTGCCAATGATAGTGGGTCATCGCGCCTTCCTGCACCGGCGCGGTGTGGACCACATAGTTGTAGGCGGGAAGCTCGAGCACGGTGTCCATCTTGCGCAGCACCATCCGCAACATCCACGCCAGATTCGCCGCCTGCGGCCCCTCCATGGTCTCGAAGTGCGAGGCATGGCGGCGCGGAACGATCCAGGTTTCGAACGGAAATCGCGGCGCGTAGGGCGAAATCGCCATGAAGTGTTCCGTCTCGAGCACCACCCGTGTGCCGTCGCGGTCTTCCCACGGACGATGTCGCAGAAGATACAGCGCTCACGGAAGTTGTAGTAACGAAGGGAGCCTTCCAGCTCTTCCTGCACCTGGCGCGGCACAATCGGCAGCGCGATCAGTTGCGAATGGGTGTGCTCGAGCGAGGCGCCGGCCGCCTCGCCGTGATTCTTGAACAGGATCACGTACCGCAGCCGGTCGTCTTTTTTGAGATCGAGGATCCGGTCCCGGTATGCCCAGAGGACCTCTTCGATCTGCTTTTCCGTCAGCGCCGCCAGGGTCTGTTCGTGATCGGCGGATTCGATGATCACCTCATGAACACCGATCCCGTTCATGCGGTCGTACAGGCCTTCGCCCGCGCGCTCCAGGTCGCCTTCCACTCGCAGCGCTGGGAACTTGTTCGGCACCACTCGCAGCGTCCAGCCGGGCGTGTTCGGTGCGCTGCCGTTCCGGTAGGCGAGCACTTCCGGGGGAGTCCGCTCTTCGTTACCCGGGCAAAATGGACATACTTTGACGCCGCGAACCTCGGCCGGGGGATGATGGAAGTCGTTCGGACGCCGCGCCCGCTCGACGGCGATGATCACCCAACGTCCCGTGACGGGGTCTTTCCTTAGCTCAGGCAAGCGCCCATTATATCGTCCGGTGCCGGGGATCACGGCCCGCGTCACCCGCGGGGGCCGCCGCGCCCCGAAACGCGAAACCGGCGCCGGCCGGAGCGAACGCATCGCGAAAGTGTGCGATGCCGTCCGGCCGCTCGAACACCACGTTCACAACGTCGAAGCGGACGCTCGGATGTTCCAGACCCGTCCGCCGGACATAGTCGAGCGCCGCGTAGATGATCTTGCGGCGCTTCGCGTCACCGATGGCCCGATCCGGCGCTCCATGCTCCTCCGTCGCGCGGGACTTCACCTCGATGAAGACGAGGTCGCCGCCATCCCACGCAATCAGATCCACCTCGGCCCCGCCTGACGGTGTCTTGTAGTTGCGCGCCACCACCGTCATACCGCGGCGCTCGAGAAAACGGTGGGCCAGATCCTCGCCGCGCCGCCCCGCCGCCAAGTCCGCGTGCCATCGCCCGCGCCTTGCACGGTGCCGGACATCGTCCAGCAGCCGGAAAAGCCAATGCATCACTTGCGGACTTCCAATTCGAACTCCATCACCTTCCCTCGAATCACAAAGCAGAGATAGTGCTCCCAAAATTTCCGGAAGCGCGGAACATGGTTCACCAGCATCTCGAAACCGAGGTATCTCCAGAGTGCTAGTAACTTTACCCGGACCGAAATCTCCCGGAATCTGGCACGTGAGTAATAGCCGAAGCCTCCGTGATTCTCGCCGAAGTAGCGGAAGGAATAGGTGTTGAGGTGCCATTTGTGCGTCGGGTCGCACCAGGAGCTGAAATCGGTGTAATGAGGTGTTGCGACGAGGACTCGCGCGCCGTTGCGGCCCAGGCGGTGAAACTCCTCCATCGTGGCGATCACGTCTCCGACGTGCTCAATCAGGTGAATCGCCCGGATCCGGTCGAACGTGGAATCGCGAAATGGATACGGCAGATGGTCGACGTCGCAAAGCACATCCGCGCGCGAAGCGGGGTTGTTGTCGATCCCGATTGCACCCGGATATTTGTTGATCCCACAGCCGACGTCGAGCGTGCGCATTCTCTTAATGCTAGCCGAGCCTAAAGCAGCGAACCGGGGAGCAGGCGCCACGCATCGAACAGACTATTCGGCAAGCAGTGCCTCCATCTGTTCCATGAGGTGATCGGCTTGCTCCTCGGTCACCACCAGCGGCGGCGACAATCGGATCGTATTCGCGCCCGCTCCCAAGACAAGAACCCCGCGCTCGAACAGTTTCCGCACAATGGCGTCCCGAAATTCCGGAGCTCGCTCGCGCGTATCCCGGTTCTTCACCAGTTCCACGCCAATCATAAGGCCTCGTCCGCGTACGTCGCCCACCACCGGGAACCGATCGGGCCAGGAATCCATCCGCGCACGCATATGGGCGCCGATCCGTGCCGCGTTGTCCACCAGTTCCTGCTCCAGCAGTTCGATCGTAGCCAGCGCCGCCGCCACCGTCACCGGATTGCCGCCGAAGGTCGACGCGTGGGCGCCCGGAGTCCAGTTCATCACCGCCGCGCGCGCCACTGTGGCGCCCAGCGGCATCCCGCTCGCGATGCCCTTGGCGATCGCCATTACGTCCGGCTTGGCGCCAAAGTGCTCACTCGCCCACATACGGCCCGTCCGGCCCATGCCGCTTTGCACTTCGTCGCACACCAGCAGGATGCCGTGGCGCTCGCATACCCGCGCAAGCTCATCCAGGAACTTTTGTGGCGGCACGACGTAGCCGCCTTCGCCCTGGATCGGCTCCACAACGATGGCCGCCACCTCGTTGGACGGCACCGTGGTCTTGAACAACTGCTCCTCGATCACGCGCACGCACTCCACATGGCAGGTGTCCACGCGCTGCCCATAGGCGCAGCGGTAGCAGTAGGCGTATGGGATGTGGGTGACGCCGGGCATCAAAGGCGAGAAACGCTGCCGCTGCGCCGGTTTGCTGGCGGTGAGCGCCAGCGATCCGAGCGTCCGCCCGTGAAAGGCGCCATAGAACGCGATGAACTTGTCGCGGCCCGTATGGTACCGCGCCACCTTGAGCGCCGCCTCCACCGCTTCCGTGCCTGAATTGCCGAAGTACACACGGCGTTCGCCCCCGCCCGGGGCCAACCGCGCCAGAGTCTCGGCGAGTCGCACCATGTTCTCGTAATAGAAGTCCGTCCCCGACATGTGAATCAACTGAGCGGCCTGACGCTGGATCGCGTCAACCACTCTCGGGTGGCAATGCCCGGTGGCGCACACAGCGATGCCGGCGTTGAAATCCAGGAACCGGTTGCCGTCCACATCGATCACCATGGCGCCCTCGCCCCGCGCCGCCACCAGCGGATAGGTGCGGGTGTAGGACGGCGAAATGACGGCGCTGTCCCTGGCGAGAATCGCCTTCGCGTTCGGACCCGGCAGTGGCGTGATCAGCTCTGGCAGGTGGGCGGGTATGGGCATGGCTGACTTCATCTTACAATTGGACATTCATGACCGAGGTCTCTGATTCCCCGGGCGCGCTTCGCTTCTCCTGCCAACCGGGCTGCACCAAATGCTGCGACACCCATGGCTATGTCTACCTCACCGAGCAGGACCTGAACAACGCGGCCGCCTTCGTCGGCATGAAGCCGCGCGCCTTCGAGAAGCGATACGTCTATCGCACCACCCACCTGCGCCGTCTGCGTAAACCGCCAGACCGCCAGTGTCCGTTTCTCGAGCCGGGCAAAGGCTGCATGATCCACCCGGTCAAGCCCACGCAATGCCGTCTGTTTCCCTTCTGGCCGGAATTGGTGGAGGATCGGCGCGCCTGGCACTATGCAGGATTCAAGTGCCCCGGCATCGGCAAAGGCGAGTTGATTCAGATCGGCACCGCCATGGAAGTCGCCGCGGAAATGAAGCAGGCTTACCCGACTCAATACTGAGTTCGCCGCCCGCGGCAATCGTCCGCGTCTAACGCGCCAACGCCCCGGGGCTCAGCCCACTCTCCAAGTCGAACACTCCGCCCACCGCGCCCACCGCGCATGTCCGCCGCGTAAGACCCACCGCCGCCCGGACCTTGTACACAGCCTCAATCCCGGTGCAGTGCGCGCCCAGAAAATGAACCAGACCCATCGACTTCAAGTGCCCCGCCGTCCACTCCAGATGTTCATCGCTGGCATTGAACAGATGGAACCCACCGATAGCGGCATACACGGGCGCCTGGCGCACTTTGGCCCGCGCGTATTCGAACGTATTCACGATTCCGGCGTGCCCGCACCCGGCCACCACCACCAGGCCCTTCACCGTGTCGAGCACGAGCGATTGATCCTCCGGGATCGTGTCGCCGGACCCCACATTGCCGCTCCAGTTCTTCTCCGGATGCTTGCGCGGAACCGGACCCGTGAGCCAGGCGCCCGGAAAGATCTCCCGCGGAGCATCCAGGACCTCGAACGTACCGCCCCCCTTTTCGTAGGCCGCCTTAGCCCCTGGCATCGGGCTTCCGCTGCGCGGTAGGAAGATGCCCTTGCCCACCCATGCCTTGGAAAGCGCCGACGGATTCTTCTTGCCCAGCACTTCCCGCAGGGTCATCAATCCGCCCGTGTGATCGCCATGATTGTGAGACAGGATCACATCGGTCACTCCGCTGAGATCGATCTTCATCTCGCGCGCGTTGGTGAGCACGGTCTCCGGACGCGCGCCGGTATCGAACAGCACGCGCCGGCCGTTGGCCTCCACCAGCGCCGAGAAGCCCCATTCGCCGATGCCGCGATCGGCCAGCATCGTCGAGAGCACCGTCACGCGCAGAGTCCGCACCGGCGGATCCTCGGCGGCATACGCTCCGCCTGCCAGCAGTCCGCTCGCCAGTGACCGAATCGCTCCGCGGCGCGTCACGCCGGACGGCTCCGCCCCTCGCTCTTGTACTTGTCCAGAAGTCCGGTCAGCGAGGCGACCACCGCCGGATGTTTGTCGTAGACGTTGGTGGTCTCCGACGCGTCGGAGGCGATGTTGTAGAGTTGCCCGGGTGCTTCGCCCGGTTTCGGTTCGAGTTTCTTGGGATCGGAGAAACCTCCGGACCCCAGGCCCATGCACAGCTTCCATTCGCCCTTGCGGATCGAGAACAAGCCTTGGCTCGAATGGTGAACCACCGATTCCCGCAGCGGCGTCCGCGGCGTGGTGCCCATCGCCGCCGGGAGCCAGGAAAAGCTATCCTCGCCTGCGTTCCCGGGAAGCGGCGCCGCGCCGGTAGCCTCAACCGCCGTAGCCATCAGATCCGTGAGGCAACCCAGTTGGCTCGACGCGAAGCCGGACTTCAAACGCCCCGGCCACCTCGCCAGGAACGGAATGCGATGGCCCGCGTCCCAGATGTCCGCCTTCTGGCCTTTCCAATGCGCATTCGCCCGGTGCGGATATTTGGCTTTGTCTTCCGGCGTCCAGTGCGCGCCGTTATCGGAGGTGAACACCAACAGTGTGTTATCGGCCAGCTTCAATTCGTCAAGCGTGCGCGAAATGCGCCCCACCACGTCGTCCACCTGCATCACGAAATCGCCATACAGGCCCGCGCCGGACTTCCCGATATATTGTTTCAAAGGCACCCAGGGCGTGTGCGGGCCCGTCAACGGGAAGTACAGAAAGAACGGCTGCTCGGGCTTCTTGGCGCGATCCTTCAGAAAGCCCACGGCCTTGTCAGCCAGCGTCGGCAGACATCCCTCCATCGTGAAGCTCGGGGCAATCGGACCTTCGCGCCAAAACACGCCGCGTGGATTGTTCTTGCCCTTGGTGTGCGCGGTGTGACGTTCCACCACGTGATCGTTTTCCACGAAAACGTAAGGCTCGAAATCGAGCGAAGCCGGGATGCCGAAGTAGTAGTCGAAACCGTGATCGTTCGGGCCCGGGCGAAGTGGCTTATCGTAGTCCACCGGTTCCTTGTCTTGGAAACCGAGGTGCCACTTCCCGACCCCACCCGTGTAGTAGCCTTGGCTCTTCAGCATCGAAGCCACCGTCATACGGCCAGGCTCGATCAGATTGCTGCCACGGCCGTTGAGAACTCCGGACTTCAATCGTGACCGCCAGCAATATCGCCCGGTGAGAATTCCGTACCGCGTCGGCGTGCACACCGACGAGGGCGAGTGCATGTCGGTGAATCGTACCCCTTGTTCGGCCAGTTTATTCGCGTTGGGCGTCGCAATCTTGGTTTCCGGGTTGTAGCAACCCAAATCGCCCCACCCGAGATCGTCGGCGAGGATGTAGACGATGTTCGGTTTGTTCGGCGCGGCGGAAGTCTGTATGCCGGCGGCCGCTGTGGCCATGGTCTGCGTGAAGGTGCGTCGGCTAATCATTTCTTGCGCGGTGTCTCCAGAATTTCGATGTCTTTGTAGAATACTTCCAGGTCCTGGCGCGTGTTCAACTGCAGCGCCACTTTCCCCTTGCTTCGTCCCGGATCATCGGGGAAATCCGCGGTCTTGATTCCGTTCACGTGAATCACGTGACGCCGCCCGTGCGCGGAAATTATCATCTCGTTCCAATCGCCGGCGCGGAAGTGATCCTTGAACATGCCGTCGGAGGTATGCTGCAGCCAGCCGCGGGTGCCCGGCGCCTGAAAGCCGCCGAGATCCCGCGTGGCGTCCACCTCGATTTCATATCCGAGTTCCCCGCGCAGATCAGGATCGCCCATCCGGTAAAAGACGCCACTGTTGCCCCGGGTGATCTTGTACCGCAGGCGAAACGTGAAGTCCTCCAGTTCGCGATCGGACAGGTAGAATCCCCGCTGCTCTTTTTTCGAAGCTTCGGCGCTCAACCGGTACGACCCGTCTTTTTGCTTTTCTACTTTCCCGCCGCCGGTGTGGGACCATCGCCCTGGGAACGGCTTCCACTGGGACTTGCCGAGGTCCTCGATCCGGATATTGCGCCATCGGACTTCGGTCGGGTGCGGCCCCTGGAAGGCATGCACCTGCAGCGCGAGAAAGCCCGTCAGGTCCATCGAGTCCACCAGATCGGCGCAAGCAGCCTCGTTGACCCAGGTCTTGATCGAATCGCCGCGCGCTTCCACGCGGTACTTGTTCCACTGATTGTCTTTGTAGCCACCGCAGTGGGTCTGGTGCAGCCATCCGCGGCGGGCTTCGTCATAGACTCCGCCGGAAGCGCCGCCCTGTTCGTTGGAAACCTCCACCTGATAGCCGTGAACCCGCCCGGCCGGATGTTTCACCCGCCTCACCCCCCGATTCACCGTCATGACCTCGGTTTCAACCGCGTACTGATGAGACCGTATCTGGACGCCGGAATTCAGCGCCGGATCGTTCTTCGTTTCGAATTCGAGGATGAAGTCGCCGTATTCGCGATCGGTGCAGAGAAACGAATTCGGGCTTCCGGCGACGGTGGAGCCGACGATTTCGTTGTTCTCTACCCGGTAGGACGCCTTCCCGTTGCATTGATGCCAACCCTTGAGGTCGCGCCCGTTGAACAGAGGTTTCCACTGGGCGTGGAGAACAGGAAGGAACAAGAGCAAGTACAGAGCAACACGCATGACTCGCTGAACATTGTAACTGTTCTGGGTACCTGTTCTGGGCACCGGTTCCGGTGTTGCGATTTCGGAGCTTGTTGCGGACTGCGGCCCGCCCGGCGTTAAGCGGCCTTCTGGACCTTGCCGTTCCGAATGCAGGACGTGCAGACCCGAATCCGCTTGGTGGCTCCGTTGATAAGGGCGCGGACCCGCTGCAGGTTCACGTTCCAGCGGCGATTGGTGACGTTGTGAGCATGGCTCACCCGATTTCCGTACACAGGCTTCTTGCCGCAAACTTCACACTGTTGTGCCATTGGGGGAAAACTCCTTGGGCGGCTGCCCAAACTGTTACGATAGCATTCCGGCAAGGCTTCTGTAAACCCGATGCTCACACGACGCCAACTCCTTTCCGCTTCAGCCCTTATGCCGATGTTCTCGACGCTCGAAGCCGCACAGCGGCGGGCTGCCCGGGCGCGTCTCGCGATGCAGGCAAGCCCCCAAGGGCTGCTGTTCGACATCGAGCGCGTTCACCCACACGCCTGGATCGCGCTCGCCCGTCCGGCGGTGATGATCAACTGCAACGCCGTTATCTTCGAACAGACCAACGGCTTGGTGGTGGTCGACACCCATTCAAAACCGTCCGCGGCCGCAGCACTACTGTCGCAAATCGCCACAACAGTATCCGCCAAGCCGGTTCGTTTCCTGATTCAAACCCATTTTCACTACGACCACACCCAGGGAACGCCGGCCTACCCCTCCACGGCCTCCGTGATCGGGACCACGACTACGCGGGAACTGCTCGCCGAACTCGGGGAGAAACGTGCAGCCTCGAGCGTCGAGTCCATGCGGCGGAGTGCCGCCGAAGCGCGCCGCCGTCTGGACGCGGCCCGCGACGAAACCGAGCGCCGGTACTGGCGGCGCCATATTTCCGAAACCGAGACCTTCGTCCGCGAAATGCGCGACTATCGGCCCGTTCTGCCCGACGTCTCCTTCCCCGATGGCGATTCCGGGCTGGTGCTGCATGACCGGCTGCAGGACCTGCATCTGCTGTTCCGCGGACGCGCGCACACCGCATCCGATATTTGCGTATGGTCGCCCCAATCGCGCCTGCTCGCCACCGGCGACCTTCTCTCCGGCTTCCTCCCCGGTATGGGCGACGGCTATCCCCTCGAGTGGCCGGCCACGTTGCGCGCCGTTGGGATGCTCGAGTTTGACCACGTCCTGCCCGGGCACGGCGAGGTCCAGCAGGGCAAGCGCCAACTGACTCTGCTCACCGGCTACATCGAAGAGTTGAATGAAGCCGTCGTGCGAGCCAAGGAGCGTGGGGATTCGTTGGACCGGGTGCAGCAAACCGTCACCCCAGCGTCCCTGCTCTCCTTATCCGGCGATTTCGGGCATTACGTCGTCGAAAGTGAAGGCCGGTTTCGCCTATGGGCTCCGGGGACCAACGCGGGCCAGGCCATCGCACGGGCCGTACGGTCCAACATCGCCCGGATTTACGAAACGGCCTGACCGCTCTTGGACGCCCCTCGTCCGCGAGGGCCGAGTTCGATGGCTTCCATCGCGCTGAGTTTCCCCCCTTCCACTGTGAACCGGAGCAGAGTCCGGACGGTATGCCAACCATGATGGCCGCATGCACCCGGGTTCAAGTGGATGAGGTTCAAGGCCGGGTCCCTCATCACTTTCAGGATGTGGGAGTGGCCGCACAGGAACAGGCCTGGACGGCGCTTCCCGATTTCCGCGCGGGCGCGTTTGTCGTACGCGCCGGGGTATCCGCCGATATGGGTCATGTACACGCGGAGTCCCTCGCACTCCCAGGCCAGATCCCGCGGGACGGACCCTCGCACCTCCGCCCCGTCGATATTGCCCCACACGCCACGCAGGGGCTTGAACTCCCGCAGCCGGTCCAGCACCGCCACCGGACCGAAATCGCCGGCGTGCCACACCTCATCGCATTCGCGGAAATACGTGAAAATAGCTTCGTCGAGAAAACCGTGCGTGTCGGAAAGGAGGCCGATTCGCATGGCGCCTACGGACGGGGCACGCCAAGCTCGTCCGCGGCGGCGTTGATCCCGGCGATGGTGGTTTCGTTGAGGGGGATTCCCTCGGCGCGATAGCGCTGCTCGAACGCCGCTTCAATGCCGCCCGGCGCGGCCACGGACTCCACTCCCTCCCTGCGCCGGCTTTCACGGATCTGACGGACTGCGTGGTCTACGTGCCCTGTGAACTCGCTCCGCGCAGTGAACGCTTCCACGTCGATGGCCATCAGGAACTGGCCGTCGGCGCCCGGACGCGGACCACGGATCATGTCACCGAGTCCGGTGCCGTAGGATGCGCCGGAGAGTGCCGTCGACAGGAGGCCGAACACGATCGCGAGCCCGACACCCTTATACTCGCCAATCGGCTGCAGCAGCCCTCCCAATGCGATGGCGGCGTCGGTAGTCGGCTCGCCGTTACTGTCGAAAGCCCATGTGGGTGGAATCGGCGCATTCAACTGCTCGAAGACACGGATTTTGCCGTGAGAGGAATAACTGAACGCGCAGTCGAGCACCACGGGCGGTTCCGCGCCGGCTGGGATGGCTACCGCCAGCGGGTTGATCCCGACGATCTTGTCCAAACCGCCCCAGGGCGCCATCGTCGGTAGCGCGTTGGAGGCGGCGAGCCCGATCATTCCCTGCCCCAGCGCCTGGCAAGCGTACCAGGCCAGGGCTCCGCAGTGATTGCTTCCTCCCACCGCCGCCACTGCCACACCGGTCTCCCGGGCGCGGGCGATGGCCTTCTCCATGGCGAACCAACACGCCACTTGGCCCATCGCGTTGGCTCCATCCACGGTGATCGCCGCCGCGCGTTCGCGCCGGACCGCCGGGCGCGCCACCGGGTCCACGCCCCCATGGGTCAGCTTGTGGACGTAGTCCGGCACGCGCAGCACACCGTGCGAGTGGACGCCCCGCAAATCCGCCCACGCCAGCGATTCGGCCACCAGCTCCGCGTCGGCCGCGCGCATCCGGCATGCGGCGAAGATTGCCGCCACCGAATCGCGCAATTCCGCGTAGCCGATGCGCCGCGACGCTTTGGGTTCGGGATATCCCGCCACGCGCTACTCTTCGTCTTCGTCGCCGCCGCCGCCCTGCGCCTTCGCCGCGGCGATTACCTTGTCGGCCTGTAGCTGCGGCACGAAGTCATAGTGCGAGAACTCCATGTGGAACGATCCGCGGCCCTGCGTCATCGACGTAAGGTCGTTCTGATAGGTGAGCATTTCCGCCATCGGCACTTGCGCGCGAATGATCTGCGTGCTGCCCTTGGTGTCCATGCCCGAGACACGGCCCCGGCGGCTGTTGAAATCTCCCATCAGATCACCCGCGTAGTCCACCGGCGCCTGGACCTCCACATCCATCACCGGCTCGAGCAACGCCGGCTTGGCCTGCTCCATCGCCAGCTTGAAGGCTTTCCGTCCGGCCATCTTGAACGACATTTCGTTCGAGTCCACGTCGTGGTAGGAGCCGTCATAGAGAACGATCTTGAAGTCCACCACCGGAAATCCGGCCAGATAGCCGCGTTCGGCCGCTTCGAGAATTCCCTTCTCCACCGCCGGCACGAACTGCTTGGGAATCGCGCCGCCGAAGATCTCGTTGGAGAACTCGAACTGCTGCCCGCGATCGAGCGGAGACATCCGAATGCGGCAGTCGCCGAACTGGCCGTGCCCACCCGTCTGCTTTTTGTGACGCCCATGGACATCGGCCGATCCGCGTATGGTTTCCCGGTACGGGATTTTCGGCGCATGCAGTTCTACATCCACGTGATACCGGTTCTTGAGCTTCGAGCAGATGATTTCCACGTGCTGCTGGCCGCTGCCCGCCACCAGAAATTCCTTCGTTTGCTCGTCGCGGTAGAAGCGCAGCGCCTGGTCTTCTTCGAGCACGCGCTGGATCGCATTGCCCATACGGTCTTCGTCCTGGCGCGTCTTGGCGTGGATGGCGTAGGCGATCGAGGGTTCCGGCAGTTTCACCTCCGGGTAAACGATCGGCGAGCCTTTCTCGGCCAGGGTGTCGCCGGTGTGAGTGTCCTTCAACTTCGCTACCGCGCCGATGTCGCCCGCGTGTAGTTGCGTCACCGGAACGATCGTCTTGCCCTGCAGTACTCCGATGTGAGCCAGCCGTTCGTCGGCACCTGATCGCGAACTGATCAGATGAGCATCGTTCCTGATCACCCCGGACATCACTTTGAAGTAGCTCAGCCGCCCGGCGAACACATCGGCCACGGTTTTGAACACGAATGCGGCGGGCGGCTGATCGTCGGACACGGGGCGATCGGCGACGACCCGGCCCACCGGGGACGGCAGATAGTCGAGACAGAATTTCAGAATGCGATCGGATCCTATGTTGTGCAACGCGCTGGCGCACAGAACCGGAAAGATCTTGCCGGCCTTGATACCGGTGACCAAACCGTCGTGGATGTGCTCCACCGGCAGCGTGCCTTGCTCGAAAAACTCCTCGAGAAGGGCATCGTCACCTTCGGCGGCCATTTCCACCAAGGCCTCGTGCGCCTCCTTGGCGGCCTCGGCGAGATCGGCCGGGATCGGCGATTCCACGCCCTTGCCGTCGCCGTCGAAGGTGTAGGTGAAGGCCTTCATCTCGATCAGATCCACCACACCCTTGAACTCACGTTCGCTTCCGATCGGGAGCTGGATCGCCACCGCCCCGCGCCCGAACGATTCCTGGATCGACTCCATGGCGCGTCCGAAGTCGGCCCGTTCACGGGCGAGCTTGTTCACCACCACCGCGCGCGGCAACTTGGCTTCCGCCGCCAGCGACCAGGTCTTTTCCGTTTGCGCCTCCACCCCCGACACGCCGTCCACCAGCGCAATCGCCGCATCGGCCGCCGCTAGCGACTGCTTCACTTCGCCCGTAAAGATATTGAACCCGGGCGTATCGATCACGTTCACCTTGCACTTGCCCCATTCCACGGCCACGACACCGCTCGCGATGGATATCTTCCTGGCAATCTCTTCTTCGTCGAAATCGGTGAGGGCGTTTCCCTCGTCCACCAGGCCCAGCCGGTTGCCGATTCCGCTGGTGAAGGCCAGCGCCGAGGCAAGCGAAGTCTTGCCCGAGTTCAGATGTCCAATTAACGCGACATTGCGGATGTCGCCGCCGTCGTAGACTTTCAAGGTCGTGGTCTCCTTTTCATCTGTGTACGTGGTTGCCAGCAGTGGCCGAAACCGCTCTGTAACGAACAGGATGTTATCATACCGCCGCTGTAGCGGAAAATTCACGCTACAAAACCCACAGCCCCAGGCATACTACCCGAAACTCTTTTGATCGAAAGGACCTACCTCGAAGATGGATGTTCCACCGGATCACGCAAAACGTGGTCAGCACCGCCGATGCACATCGGTTCGTCACCGCTCGGAGCAGCCGTTCTCTGGATCGTCGGCCTGTGGCTGCTCCGGCTCGCCATTCGCCTGCTTTCGCGCGGCCTGAAGCAGCAGGCTATCGACCTCACTCTCATCCGATACCTCGCCAACACCATTTCAGTTGTTCTCACCATCATTGTGGTGCCGGCGATACTCGGCATGGTCGGCGTCGGAACCACATCGTTTGCCGCCTTGCTCGCCGGCGCGTTTCTTGTCGTGTCGCGGCCTTTCAAGCCGGGCGACTTGATCTCCGCGGGTGGGGTTAACCGGCACGGTCGAAGAAATCGGGCTGTTCGTCACCGCCATCAACACCCCGGACAACGTCCAGACCTTCGTCGGCAACATCAAGATCCTTGCCGACAACCTCCGGAACTACTCCGCCGACCCCTTCCGCCGCGTCGACATCACCGCTCCTGTCGCCCACGCCAAAGATCCCAGGCAGGCCATTGCCGAGATCGGGCTGCGGCTAAAATCCATCCCGAATCTGGCCGGCAACCCGGCCCCCGATATCGAGATCCTGAACTACAACGCGTCCGGCTGCCCACTGGCGGTGCGGCCCTACTGCCACACCGGCCATTACTGGCGGGTCTACTCCGATACCCAAAGATCGTGAAAGATCTACTGGGTTCGGGTGGCTTCCCCGCCCCCGAGATGCGTCCTCAGATCGGGTACGAGCGCGTTAAACGCGCAACTCCGACACCAGTGCACCGGCCGCCGAGCGCAGTGCGGACGCTTCTTCCGAGAGGGCATCGGCGGCTGCCAGCAGCGCCCCCGCGGCTTCGCTGGTCCTGCTTGCGGACGCCTCCACACCGCGGATGCTGTCGGAGAGTTCAGCCGAAATCGAAGCGGCCTCCTGCACGCTCGCGCTGATCTCGCCGGTAGCGGTGCGCTGCTCCGAAACGGCCGCGAAAATCGATCGCGATATTTCGTTCATTTCGTCGATCCGCCGCGCGATCGAGTCAATCGAGGTGAATGCCTCGGCAGCCACCTCGCGGACCTGCTGTACGTGCGAGTCGATTTCTTCGGTGGCGCCCGCCGTCTGGCGCGACAGATTCTTCACCTCGCTCGCCACAACCGCGAATCCCCGCCCCGCGGCTCCCGCCCGCGCCGCTTCGATGTTGGCGTTCAGGGCTAGCATGTTGGTTTGCCGCGCGATCTGGTTGATGACGTGAACCACACTCCCAACCCGCGCCGACACCGAGTCCAGATGCTGCATCACCTCGCTCGACTTGCGAGCCTCCCCAGCCGTTTGCGCCGCCAGTTTCGACGATTGCCCGGTTTGGGACTCCACCGCGAGGAATGAGGTAGTCAACTGCTCGGTGGCCGCCGCCACCGTTTGCACACTCGCCGAGGTCTGTTGCGCCGCCGTTGCCACCGTGGCAGCCTGTTCGGTGGTTTGCCGCGCCATTGCCGCCATTTCCCCCGCCGTGCGCCGCATCGAATCCGCCGAGGCGGCAACGGTCGCCACCACGCCGTGGACGGTCTCTTCCAAACTATGCGCCAAGTCCCGCCGGCGCGCCTCGGCTCGCGCCAACTCTCCCGCTTGTTCTTCCATCTTTCGTGTGGCCGCATTGATCAGGGCCGCACCCGCCCGGAATGTGCCCGGCATGCCCCGCACCAGAAACTGCCGGTAGTACAGGCCATGCGCGGCATGATCGAGCGAGGCCCCTGCCTCGCGCACAAAGGCATCCATCACGTCGAGCAGATGGTTGATCGAGTGCAACAAACGCCCCAGATCGCCTTCGCTCGGCGCTCCGATCAGCCTGGGTTCGAGATTCCCCCCCGCGGCCGCCTCGCACACCTGGGCCGCGAGCGCGATCCAGTATTCCGGCTCGAGTGGCCGGGAGTCTTCAGAGACTCCAAACGAATTCGTCATAAGGCATCCTTTCCCCGCCACCCGCGCCCGGGCGTGATCGACCCGTACCGGCATTGCCCATTCCCGCTTCTTCCAACAGCAGAGCGAGCAGTTTCCCGCCGGCTTCGGTCGCCTGCCGCGCATTGGCATGGCGCTGCTCTTCCTGCCGTAAGCGCGCGTAGATGGGCTCGATCGCAGCCACGGCGCGAGGCGTGGGCCAACGGCGGTTGGAGTGAAAATTCGTGATCGCGCCGGATGCGTCGAACGTCGGCGTCACGTGCGCATGCACCCAGTAGTGATCTCCATTGCTCGCCATATTCTTGACGTACGCGAAAATCTCTTTTCCGGCCTTCAATTGCGTCCAGAGCAGTCCGAACACGCAGCGCGGCATGTCCGGGTGCCGAATGATGTTGTGCGGCTGACCCAGAATCTCAGACTCTCTGTACCCGGCCACACGAAGAAAAACCGGGTTGGCGTAGGTGATGATTCCCTTGAGATCGGTCTTGCTGACTATGATCTCTTCTTCCCCGAAGGTGATTTCCCGTCCGGTGGGTTTCGGGCGGTTCGCTGTTTGCTGCAAAGAGCCTCCTTCACTCTTCTTTCGGAAGAAATCCGGCGACCTTTAACAGCACAAAAAGTCCATAAATATCGCAACAAATGTCAACGGAATCGAATCACGCGGCTTGGCGGGTTCGCTCTATATCGTGCCCAGATGCAGATCGGGGACCTTCTCGAAATGCCGCCGATTCCGCGTCAGCAGGATCCCTCGACGCCGGACGACGATGCCCGCGATGAGGCTGTCCGCCATCCCGATCCGTGCACCTGATTTCTCGAGTTCGCGCCGGATCTGAGCGGCTTGGTCCACGCTGTCGGCGTCCAGTTCCAGGGTGCCGATCGCGGCGAGCAGCCGCTTGACGCGGGCGAGCGTCGCGGGCGATTTCGCCCCACTGAGCAGCTCGAAGCGGGTGATGGCGGTGGTCGTAAGCCGGGCGCTCAATTCGAGCGCGATCCGATCGGCGGCGGGGCCTTTGCCGTTGAGGAAGTCGATCAGAACATCGGTATCGGCCACCATCATCGCCAATTCTCCCGGATGGATCGTGCCTCGGCACGCAACTGTTCCGATTCCCGCGCGCTAAGCGAACCGCGCAACGCGAGCGCCTCAGCCACGGCTGTCGTATCCTCCTCCACTCTATGTAGGTAGATCTCCAAGGCTTCCACGATGAGGGAAGAAAAACCCTTCTGCCCCCTCTGCCCGCTGATTTCGAGGAGCCGCGCCCGAAACTGGTCCGGAATCTCGATAGTCGTTCTCATATCTCAAGATTAGCATGCATGTGCATGCACTTGCTTCTCCGGTCCGAGACGGTCGGCTCGACGCTGTCGGCTCGACACCGCGCGGACCGCAACGGTGTCGATATAATGGAGCGGAAGTTCAAAGCGACGAGGGCGATTATCTGAACAACCCGGCCCGGCTTCCATTTTCGACTCTTCGCGGTTGCCCAGCCATCGCTGCGCTCCTTCTCGCCAGTTCCCTGCACGCCCAACCGAACTTCGGTTTTCCCCAAGCCCAGACCTTCCTCCAGCAATATTGCGTTCAGTGTCACAGCGCCAAGACCGGCGCGGGCGGCTTCAAACTGGAGCGTGTGGCCGCCCGGGACTCCCTGCGGACGGACGCGCACAAGTGGACGTCGCTGGCCACGCGCGTCACCAACGGCGAGATGCCGCCGAAAGGTTCGCCGGCGCCCCCGATCGACCAACGCGTCCAGTTCACGGAATGGGTGGAATCGGCGCTGCGGGCAGAAGCCTGCGCCGGCGGTCTTACCGCGGGTCCGTCACCGATCCGCCGCCTCAACCGGGATGAATACGCGGCCACCATTCGTGACCTGCTCGACATCCATCTCGATATCGGCGGCAACCTCCCGGCCGATGGCGCTGGCGGCGAAGGTTTTGACAACGCCGCGGAGACTCTGTTTCTGTCCCCGCTCCACGCGGAAAAGTATCTCGACACGGCGAAATTCGCGCTGGACTTCGCTGCCAAGGAATACAAATCCCGGGCCAAGATCTTGATCGCGGAACCGGGCCCGGGGACATCGCCCGAACAGGCCGCCCGCGCGATTCTCGCCGGCTTCCTGCCGCGCGCGTTCCGCCGGCCCGTCGCCGGCGCCGAAGTCGCCCCCTACCTTTCGCTCTACCACGCCGCGCGGGAGCAGAATCAGACGTTCGAAGAAGCAGTGTTCTTCGCCCTTCGCGCCGCCCTGGTATCACCTCACTTTCTCTTCCGCGCCGAAGGCCCGGCCGCGTCGGCTACCGCCCGGCCGGCAAGCTACGCGCTTGCGTCCCGACTGTCGTACTTCCTGTGGGGCAGCATGCCCGACGAGCTTATTTTCGATATCGCCGCCGAGGGGCGATTGCAGGATCCGGCCGTGCTCCGAGCCCTGATTCCGCGCATGCTGCGCAACGACAGGTCGCTCGCCTTCGCCAACCGCTTCGTCGAGCAGTGGCTCCGGACCCGTGAGTTGGGCGGCGACAAAGCGCCCGATGCCATGCTGTTTCCCGAGTTCACCGCCGACGAAGAGCTTCGCTCCGACATTCGCTATCAGCCGGTGCTGTTCTTCCGTGAATTGCTCGTCCGCGACATTTCGCTGCTCAATCTCATTGATTCCACACACACCATCGGCACCAGTAACCTGGCCCGGCACTACGGCGTGAAGTTCGATTACCGGCAGGCCGGCACCAAACAGCCGCAATGGGTGCCCGTACCGGATCATTCCGATCGGGGTGGGCTGCTCGGCATGGCGGCCATTCTTGCCGTCTCGTCGCACCCCTACCGTTCGAGTCCTGTGCTGCGCGGGGCCTGGATCCTCGATTCGATGCTCGGCACGCCTCCCCCGCCGCCGCCCCCCAACGTGCCGCCGCTCGAGGAAGCCAAGGAGGGCGCACCGGCCGCGTCGGTGCGCGAGCGTCTGACCGCGCATCGGGCCAACGCCGCCTGCGCCGCCTGTCACGATCGTATCGATCCGCTCGGATTCGCTCTCGAAAACTACGACCCCGTCGGCGCGTGGCGGAACTACGACAGCGGCAAGCCGGTGGATAACAACGGCCGGCTCGTCGACGGCGCCGAGTTCAGCGGACCGGCCGAACTGAAGGCCACCCTCATGAAGCGGCGCGATGTGTTCATCCGCAACCTCGCGTCGAAGATGCTCGGCTACGCACTCGGCCGCGGGCTCACGCTGTCGGACGCGTGCACCGTTGACGATATAGTGGCTCAGGTGAGAGAACAGAATTACAGGGCGCAGGCCTTGGTCGAGGCAATCGTCCTCAGCGCCCCCTTCCTGCGTCCGCCGGAAAAGGGAGCGCCTGAGCCGGGGCAATTGGCAGAAGAGATCAAGCCGGAACAATTGAAAAAAGCGAGGACCAGCCGATGACAGGTAAACATCCCATCTCCCGCCGCACCGTCCTGCGAGGCGCCGGCGTCGCACTCGGACTGCCGTGGCTCGAGGCCATGGCTGCCCCGGCCGGCAAGGCCGCCGGCTCTGCGTCCAATCCGGTTCGCCTGGCTGCGCTCTACATGCCCAACGGCGTCAAGCCGGCCGACTGGTTTCCCACCGCCCAGGGGCGTGACTTCGAACTGACACCCACCCTCCAGCCCCTCGCCCCGGTGAAGGACCGGCTGACCGTTCTGAGCAATCTGTGGAACGCGAACTCCAAGGGCGGCGACGGCCACTATGTCAAGGAAGCCGCCATCCTCACCTGTCAAACGATCAAAAAGACGCAAGGGGCGGACTTGGCCAACGGCGTTTCGCTCGATCAGGTGGCCGCCCGCGTCGCCGCGCCGCATACACCCATCCCATCGCTCGAACTGGGCGTGACGCCGGTGGCCATCGGCGTCGATGCCGTGGTCGGCTACACGCGTGTCTACGGATCCCATATCGCCTGGAGCAGCCCAACCACTCCGCTGGCGCGCGAAATCAACCCGCGATCGGCTTATGAGCGGCTCTTCCGTGCCGCGTCCGGTCCGCAGGGCGACTCCGCGAAAATGGATGCGCTTCTACTCGACCGCGTCCTCGGCGACGCCAAGGGCCTGCGTGACTCCCTCGGGGCGGCGGACCGCATCCGCATCGACGAGTACCTCTCGGTCATGCGTTCGCTCGAGGAACGCGTGCAGCGTGCCACCAGCGCCTCCAAAACCCCCTGGACGCCGCGTGTGCCCATCGACCCCAAGGCCGCCCCCACGGACCGTCCGTCGAGCCACGCCGAACACGTCCGCCTGTTGCTCGACATGATCGCTGTGGCCTTTCAAAGCGATACCACGCGCGTCAGCACGTTCATGTTCGGCAATGCCGTGAGCAACGTCAGTTTCCGCTTCCTGGAAGGCGTGAGCGCGGGCCACCACGACGTCTCCCATCATCAGAACGAGGAAGACAAGCTGCGGCAGTACCAGCTCGTCAATCGCTGGCATGTGGAACAGTATGCCTACCTCCTAACCAAGCTCGATGCGATGAAAGAGGGGGAATCCACCGTGCTCGACAACTCGATGGTGCTGTTTGCCTCGGCCCTGTGCGATGGCAACAAGCATGACCCCCACAAGCTGCCTCTCCTGTTGGGCGGGCGCGGTGGCGGGCGCATTGACTCGGGGCGCCATCTCGTCTTCGCCGAGGACTCCCCGCTCTCTAACCTTTACGTTTCCATGCTCGACGCCTTCGGCGCGCCCGTGGAACGCTTTGCCGATTCCACCGGTCCTCTGCCGGGGTTGTTGCACTCATGAGGTTCACCGCCGCCATCGGGGCTACGCTGCTGGTTGCGGCCCTGGCCGCGCCGTGCCTCGCCGGATCGCTGGCGGGAATCTGGGTGGGCCAGATCCCAGCGCGGAATGGCGAGAAGCAGGATATCGCCTTCCAGATCCGCCAGGATGGATCCCAAATCTCGGGCAAGCTCTATGGCGACTACCGGAGTTCGCCGATCGTCGAAGGGAAAGCCGAAGGCGACACCGTGAATTTCGTCGTACTGATGGAGGAGCAGGCCGGTAACCAGATCAACACAACCCGGCTGCGGTTCACCGGCTCGGTGCACGACGGCGAACTGGAATTGGTGCGCGAGCGCGAAAGTTCCACTAACGCCGGCAACGGCGGCGACGTCCAGGTGCGGGGCAATACCAAATTGACGCTGAAGCTGCGTCGCCTTTTCTGACCGGCGCGGTCGATTCGCCTCCTATTTTTGCGCGATGGCTCTCTCTGCCATCTATTTTTTTGGAAGATACTTCTTGGCCATCATCGCCGTCACCGTGCCGAAGTAAGTGGCGATCTTATGCTCCACCGCGGTGCCGATCAGCAGGTGCGCCTCCGGCTGGGTCAACTTGTAGTCGGCGGTGAGCCAGGCGATCAGGTCTGAGTTCGCCGCCCGCACGGCCATGTCGGTGTTGCTCGAGAATTCGGGCTGGCTGGCGATGGAAACGATGTAGTCATCGTTTTCGAGCCGGGGCATCGACAAGCGCTTCCCTTTGAGCACCCGCACCGTGAACTGGACGTCGAGCGAGGTCTCCACGCCATTGCCGAGCCCCTCCCCGTCGCCCTGCCGCGCGTGCCCGTCGCCCACGTAGAAGTAGGCGCCTTTGTGATACACCGGGAAGTAGAGCGTCGCCCCCTCCGCCGTGTCGTTGTAATCCATGTTGCCGCCCCAACTCCCGGATGGTCCCGAGGTCTCCACCTTCTCCCCGGGTGACGCCACGCCAATGCACCCAAGCATCGGACGCACGGGCAGTTCCACCTTGTACCCCGATCCTTCCTTCAGCCGCGGACGCGTAACGCCGCGTTCGAGATCGATGTCCCATGGGATCAGATCCGCCCGCCCAGGACGCAGGACGTCCATTTCGTAATGGTTCTTGTAGAGCGATTCGATCGAATTGGGATTCAGCACGGCCGGCGCCAGGCGATACGTCGTGTACCCGTAGTTGCGATTGCATCGCAAACGGTCCAGATGCACCTCGAGCGCGTCACCGTATTCGGCCCCTTCGATATAGAACGGGCCCATCAGCGGATTCCCCGATTCCGGGTACTGGTAGGGGTGTTGGATGTGCTTCACACCCTTCCAGTCCGCGCCGCCGGAATCCCACGTCCGTGTGATCACGGTGTCGCCGGAACGGATCCGTGCTACGGGATCCTTGTACGCGGAAAAAACCCTCGAGTGGTGCTCCGGAAAGACACGGTGGGTCTCAGCGCAAAGCTGCGACAGCGATAGCACCACGCAAACGGAAAAGCGGAACGGCATAGTCCGATTGTCGCCGATCTCGCAACGCCCCGCTCTAATCCGACTTTACGATGCGGCTGAGCCCTCCCACGCTGATCAACCCAACCCCGATCATCGCCATGGTAGCGGGTTCCGGGACGTTGAGCGCATCCAGGATCGGGATGGCCTCCATGCCCTGGGTGGAATCAATGGAAAACAGGCCGCCCGCCACCGCGCATGCCACGCCGGCGCACAACGACCCCCATAAGAAAAATGAACGCAAACTCTCTCCTCCGACCTATCTCAGGATCATTGCTCTATCGGCAATTTCCCTTAATTTGTTTATAGGCTTTTTGGAGGAGATATGAAATCCCCCACAAGAGGGACGACTGTACTAGTCGTTGCGGGTATGCCGGGTGATGGGCGGCCCGATTAGGCAGCGCCACCCTTGGCTGCCGCTAGCGCCGCTTCATAGTTGGGGTGGTCTCCCACTTCCCCAACGTACTCCGCGTGGACGATCTTGTTGTCGTTGTCAACCACGAAGATCGCACGGCTCAGGATGCGCAGATTCTTGATCAGCGTCCCGTAGGCAGATCCGAACGAAGCGTCCTTGTGGTCGGAGACCATCTTCACTTTGTCGATCCCGAACGCGCCGCACCAGCGCTTCTGGGCAAACGGAAGGTCCATGCTGAACGTGTAGATGCTCACACCGTCGAGCTTCGCCGCTTCTTCGTTAAAGCGGCGCGTCTGCGCGTCGCAGACCGGTGTGTCGAGCGAGGGCACTACACTGAATATCCGCACGCCACCCCCGGTTGACTCGAGCGTGAACGGCTGCAGGCCCGTGTCCACGCTGTGGAACTCCGGCGCCGTATCTCCCGCTTTCAGCTCCGGACCTTCAAGTTCCAGAGCGTTTCCTTTGAGTGATGTTGTTCTTCCCATAAGCCGCTATTGTAGCAATTCGCCCAATTGCTCGACGCTCGCAACCGGTAGTTCGCACGTAAAATTCCGGCATACGTACGCCTTGGCCCCGCGCTCGCCCGTGACCATCGCCGCGGTCGCCGGAAAGCGTTCCGGATCGGCCCGCATCAACACATACTCCGGCAGGAACCGTTTGCGGACCTCGCGCGCCAGCGCGGCAAAACCGGCGCTCGCCGGATCGCCCGCCAGCACCACCTGTCCGGCCGGCCGGCGGGACAACAGGTAGCCCACCAGCATCTGCGGCAGCGCATGCGGCGCCGGACGTAGCTTCGGCGAAAAAGCCTCGAGCGCCCGCTCGGCGGACTTGCGAAAGTCCTCCCGGCCGGTCATGGCGCTCAGTCTTGACAGCACCTCGATGGCCGCCGAATTTCCGCTTGGCTCGGCGCCATCGTAGTCGTCCTTCATTCGCAGGATCAATCCGCCCGGATCGGCGCTCGAGAAAAATCCACCGGCCGCGGCATCTTCAAACCGCGCAACCATCGCCGCGGCGATCTCCACCGCGTGGTCCAGCCATTCTCCGTCGAAGGTGACCTCATAGAGATCCCGCAGAGCCTGGGCGAAAAAGGCATAGTCCTCGAGGAAACCCGGGATCGCCGCTTCGCCGTCCCGGTACCGGCGCAGCAGGACACCGTCCTTCCAAAGATTCTCCAGTACGAAACGCGCTGCCGCGGACGCCGCTCCGGTCAGCGAGTCGTCCCCGAGAATGCTCCCGCCCCGCGCAAATGCAGAAATCATCATGCCGTTCCAGCAGGTCAGGATCTTGTCGTCCAGGTGCGGGCGCGGACGTTGCGCCCGCCTGTCGAGAAGGATCGCCCTGGCCGCGGCCAACTCACCCTCGACTTCTTCAACGGGGCGGCCCGCACGAGCCGCCACCTGCTCCGCCGTACGGGCCTGGAACAGGATATTCCGTCCGGTGAACTCGCCATGCGGATCCGCGGTCACGTTGCCGCCGGCTTCCACGCCGAAGCGTTCCTGGAACAGCGCCGCCCGGCCGGCGCCCAACGCTTCCTCCAACTCCGACGCCGCCCAGATGTAAAACGCACCCTCCCCCTTCTCGTTCGGCTTGGAGGCATCCGCGGCGCTATCGGCGTCTTCGGCCGAATAGAACCCGCCGCCGCTGTCGGTCATGTCGCGCCTTACGTAGTCGAAAATGTCGCGGGCTACTGCCGAAAAGCCGGTATCGCCGGTCAGTTGAAAAGCTTCGAGATAGGAAATCGCCAGTTGCGCCTGGTCGTAGAGCATTTTCTCGAAATGAGAGACGAACCACCGCTCGTCCACCGAGTATCGATGGAACCCGCCGCCGATATGATCGTACATTCCGCCTTTGGCCATCTCTCGCAACGTGAACAGGACCATCTCCGCCGCTTCGTGCCGCGCGGTATCGGCTGGCGCATGTTCGCGCGCGTAGCGCAGCAGGAAATTGTTCGTCACCGGGCGCGGAAACTTCGGCGCTCCCCCGAACCCGCCCAACCGTGAGTCATAGGATCGGCGGAAGACCGCGAAACAGGAGTCGAGCACGCTGTCGTCGAGCCACGTTCCCGTGCTCGTGTCGATCTGCGTGTGCTTGGCGAGTTCCCCCAGGATCTGATCCACGGACCCCAGAATTTCGTCGCGCCGGCTGAGCCAGGCGTTGGCGATATACTCGAGCAGCGTCGAAAACCCTGGACGCCCATACCGGTTGTCCGGAGGGAAGTAGGTTCCGCCGAAGAACGGCTTGGCGTCCGGCGTCATCCATACCGACATCGGCCAACCGCCGCTGCCGGTAGTAGCCTGCACGAACGTCATGTAGACCTTATCGATGTCGGGACGCTCTTCCCGGTCCACTTTGATCGAAATGAAGTGCCGGTTGAGCAGTTCCGCCACCGCCTCGGACTCGAACGATTCGCGCTCCATCACGTGGCACCAATGGCAGGTCGAGTAGCCAATCGAGAGAAAGACCGGCTTGTCCTCGGCCCGCGCCCGCTCGAACGCCGCCTCTCCCCACGGCTGCCAGTCCACCGGATTGTGGGCGTGCTGAAGCAGGTAAGGACTTTTTTCGTGAATCAATGGGTTGGTGTGCATGAGGAGGGAATCCCTAGTGTAGCGGACACGCCGCTGTTCCCCGGGCGCGCTACGATGAGGGGCAATGGGCGTCGCCCGCTTCACCCTCCTCTCCCTGGCCTTAACCGCCCTCCTCACCGCCGCTGAATGGCAGCGGGACGGCAACGCAATCTGGCTGCAAACCCCACCCGCGAACGGCGCCAAGGGCGAACGCATTGATTTCGAGTGGATCTCCCCCGCGAGCTTCCGCTTCTCCCGATGCGCCTCCGCCTCGTGCTCCCTGCGGCCTCCACGCCAGCCCAGCCCCGGCGACGCTTTCACGTTCAATCAGTCTCCTGGCGGCTGGCAGTTCCGCTCCAGCTACCTCGCCGTCGAGTGGAGCCAGCACACCCGCGCCCTCACCGCCACGGCCACCCAAAGCGGTGAGGTCCTGCTCCGGGAAACCCCGGGCGAGGGCGCCTTGTTCCGGCGCCGGATCGCGCCGGGGGAACAGCTATACGGGCTCGGCCCGCGGACCTCCGCCAATCTCGATCTCCGCGGACAAACCATCGCCGCTACCCATCCGCTGCTGATCTCGAGCACCGGCTATGGTCAGTTTTTCACTCTCCCCGCCACGCCGCGATTCGACCTTGGCGAGGCGCGGCACGACGAAGTGCGCGTCGACGGCGCGGGTCCCCAACTGGAGTACTTCTTCTACTACGGCCCGTCGCCTAAGAACATCCTGGAGGAACACCGGGAGATCACCGGCCCGCTCGGCCCGGTGAGCAAAGCCCACGTCACCGTGCTGCCGGAACGATTTCTGCCTCCGTATGCGCACCGTGCCCCGGCGCTGCCTTTGGCGGATCTGATTCGCTACCTCAGTCACGCCGCGATGTCCGGCATCGCTGTGCCCGCGGTCTCCAACTCGGGCATTGACCCGGCCATTGCCTCGGTTCTGCCCATCGTCTATGGCGTGGCCGGCGCAGCAAGACGGCCGTGGGTTCCCTACCTGCTCACCTACCTCGAGGAAGCGCGCGACCGCGGCATCCCGATGCTACGGCCGATGGCGATGCAATACCCGGCAGACCCGGACGCCGCCGCCGCCACCGGCCAATTCATGCTCGGCGACGAACTCCTGGTGGCGGCTTCCGGCCGAGTCCATCTGCCGCGAGGCATCTGGACCAATCTCGAAAGCAACGCAGTGCGAAAAGGCCCGGCCTCGGTGGAGTCAAATCCTGGAGACCGCTTCGCTCACAATGGCGCCATCGTTCCCATCGCGGCGGATTCCGATCGCATCCTCCTGCATTACTTTCCCCGCCTCGGAGCCGAATTCTTTCTCCCCGAGGCCGGAGTGGATGACGTCACCCAGATCCACGCCGGTCCGGCTCTCGATCAGTTGCGGCTGCAAGTGGAGTCGAAAGTGGCGCGGCACTACCAGTGGGTGGTGCATCACGTCTCGCCCGCCCTGAAGATCGATCCGCCCGCCCGGTTCCGCTACGATGCCGGCAACCGGAACCTCTACATCGATCTCGCCTCCGCCGCCGGTTCCGATATGGTAATGAATGTAACGTTGGAGGATCCGCTTTAACAGCCCTGCGGACATTCCGGCCAGACTACGCGACAATAGGAGGAAGGTCTCAATGAAACACCTTCCCATCGTAGTTACGGTCTTCTTGGCCCTCGCCGCGGCTGCGCCCGGGCAAACGCCCGCGACCAAAAAAGCTCCGGCTGCCAGCCCGAAGCCGGCTGCCGCAAAGGCTCCCGCCGCGCGAACTGCGGCCCGTCCGGCAGCCAGACCCGCCGCCAAGCCCACGGCAAGGAAGGCCGCCCCCAAGCCCGCTCCCGCCGAGCCCGCCGTCATCACCGTCGGCGAGCGGCGGATCACCAAAGACGAGTTCGAGAACTATCTCAAGGCCCTCCCCCCGCAGGTCCAAGCCCGATTCCAGACTCCCGACACCAAGCGCGAGTTCGCCAAGGATCTGTCGGAGTTGTTCACTCTGGCCCAGGAGGCCGAGAAGCGCGGTATCGGTGACCGCCCCCAGTTGAAAGCGCAGCTCGACATTCAGCGGTCGCAGCTTTTGGCCAATACGCTCATGCAGGAACTGATGAGCGCCGCCCCGGTGGATGACGCCGCCATGCAGGCCTATTTCGAAAAGAACAAGTCGCAGTATGAGCAGGTGGCCGGACGGCACATCCTGATCCGCTTCAAAGGATCCGCGGTTCCCGTGCGCGAAGGAAAGTCCGAACTTTCCGAAGAGGAAGCCCTGGCCAAAGCCAATGAGGTCCGCGCCAGGATCGCCGGCGGAGCCGATTTCGCCGACGTGGCCAAGGAGGAGTCCGACGATGTGGGCTCGGGATCCAATGGCGGCGCGCTCGGAACCTTCGGGCGCGGCCAGATGGTTCCCGAATTCGAGAACGCCGCTTTTGCCCTGCCGGTAGGCGAAGTCAGCGAACCCGTGAAATCGCAATTCGGCTATCACGTGATCCAGATTCAGGAACAGAAGCACCAGACTTTCGAACAGGCGAAGGCTTCCATCGAGCAGCGGCTGCGCCCGGAACGAGCCAAGGAATTGGCCGAGGAGATCAAGACCAAATCCAACGTTCAGGTGGATGAGGCCTACTTCACACCCCAGCCCCAGCCTCAACCGTGATGCCGGGAAGGCCCAGGAACGGACTCGCGCGAATCACCACCGCGCTGCTGGCCACCGGGGCCATGCAGGCGCAGGACAGGCAGGTCCCGCTGCGCCAGAGCGAAGGCGCCAACGCGCCCCGCGACATCGGCGAGTGGCGCGCGAAGGAGGATCGCGGCGGCCTGGAAGCCTACCCGAAACATCCCCCGGGCGCCCGGAACCCCCAAGGGGGCGTTTGGCGCTACGGCGGCAGCGGGGACAATTCCTACTCTTCACCGGCCTTGCCCATGCCTTTCCGGGACTGGGCCGCTCAGCTTCGCCGTAACCGTGCCGCCGTCGACGCCGCCGCTCGCGCCGAGCTCGAGTCCCGCTACGATCTCACCTGCCGCCCCGCTGCCGGAGTGGCGATGTCGCGCGGAAAGCCACTGCCCGCCGGACCCGCCGCGAAGTTACCCGCCGGGGTCTCCAATTGGGAGCAGTTCGCCGCCCTGACGCCGGAGCAGGTCCGCCGCCTGCCATCGTTTCCGTTCCGGCCGCTCGACCACCCGATTCACTCCACCGCGCACATGCTGTTTCCCCCCGCGTGGACCCGTATCCACCCCGAGCATGACCGGCTCGATGCCGGATTCGACATCCCCGATTGCTTCCTGCCGGAATCGCCGCCGGCTCTTTTTCTCACCACTCACAAAGAAATGGGCGATGTGACCCGCGGCGTCGAAATCACTTACTCCAACTATTTCGACATGTTCAACGGCCTGCTGACACCGGAGCAGATGGAGGGCCTTCGCCTTCTGGTGACGCCTTTCCAAACCACCTGGTTCAACATCACCGAGCACCGCGTCACCGCCGAGCCCTCGCAAGGCGTGGCCTGTTTCAGTTGCCACGTCAACGGCCACACCAACGGTGCGATCGAACTGGCGCCGGACAGCCGCCCCAACTACGCGCGGCTCCGCGTGGAGACTCCCACCATGCGCGGAAACTACGCCCAATTGATGTTTGGCTCCAAACGGTCGATCCGCTCCATGGATCATTTCGCCGAAGTGGAAGAATACTTCGACGGCGATTCGACTCTGCTCGCCGCCATTGGCGGACGCAATCTCCAGCGCGCCCAAACCAATCGGATCGGAGACTTCAACGCCATCATCGACTTTCCCCCAGCTCCGAAACTCGACGTCCTGAATCGCCTCATCCCCTCCCGCGCCAGCGCCGCCGAGTTGCGGGGCGAGGCGTTGTTCAGCGGCAAAGCACAGTGCGCCCCCTGTCATCCGGCCGCCACCCATTTCACCGACAACACCATGCACGATTTGCAGGTGGAGCGCTTCTATCCAGGCCGCCCCGAGGGCCCCATCAAGACTTTTCCCCTCCGCGGCATCAAGGACTCTCCGCCTTATCTGCACGATGGACGCCTGCTCACACTCGAGGACGCCGTCGAGTTCTTTAACCTGATCCTCGGCACGCGGCTCAGCAAGGACGAAAAGGCCGATCTGGCAGCTTTCCTGCGCGCCTTGTGAGCACGGCGGTTGCCCAAATCGCCAGGTAATCATAACTATCCTTAACAGCCCGTCTCGTAACTCCGGTTGCGCAGGCGTGCTCATATAGGTATGAGCTTTCCGATGTCGATTCCGGCGCGGCTGGTCCGAATGCGCGCCGCCACCGCCTTCGCTCTGGGAATTCTTACGGCGGCGGCGGCCTTTGGACAGCAGATCTCGGTGCGTCCGGCTCCGACGCGCCAGATGCCCGGCGAGGCAGATTCCAACAGCCCCGGACACTGGCTCAACGACACCTTTCGCCTTTACAACTCCAACGGCTTTCCCATCCGGACCATCGGCCAGAGCCCCCTGCGCACGGGCGCCGCGCGCGCCATCCAGCTCTACGACTATGACCACGCACCCATGTGGATCGAATCCACCTGGGTGGACCCTTCCAATGGCTATGTCTACGCGTGGTATCACCACGAGCCCGGCAGTCCCTGCCCTTCTGGCGACTTCAGCGCACCCGAGATCGGCGCCCTGTATTCCGACGACGACGGCAACACGTTCCACGACCTCGGCATCGTGCTCCAATCCGGCGCCAAACCGGACTGCAACGGCCGCAACGGATTCTTCGCCGGCGGACACGGCGACTTCACCGTACTGCTCGATCGAGAGAGTAAGTACTTCTTCTTCCTGTTCTCCAACTACGGCGGCGACGCGATCGATCAGGGTGTCGCCATCGCGCGCATGGCGTTCGAGGATCGCGGCAATCCCGTCGGCAAAGTCTTCAAGTTCCGCGGCGGCTCCTGGAATGAGCCCGGCCTGGGCGGACGCATCACCCCGATCCACACCGCCCGCGCGCCTTGGAACCAAGTCAACACTGACGCGTTCTGGGGCCCCTCGGTCCACTGGAACACCGCCATCAACCAATACGTGATGCTCCTCAACCGTTCCTGCTGCGAGCCGGGTTGGCCGCAGGAGGGCGTCTACGTCAGCACTTCGCCCGACATCTCCAATCCTTTCTCCTGGTCAGAACCGAGCAAGATCCTCGACACCGCGGACTGGTATCCCCAGGTCCTCGGCACCGGTCCCGGCGAATCCGACAAGCTCGCCGGGCGCGTCGCACGCTTGTTCGTCGGCGCCTTCTCTCAGTGGGAGATCGTCTTCGGCGAGTAGCACATGCGACAATAGCCGCATTGTGGTTCGTCCTCATTCCGTAGTTTCACGCCGGACGTTCGCCGGCATGGCTGCCGCGGCAGCGGCATCGCGCCCTACCTCCGCGCAGACCGGGCGGCTCATCATCGACACCCACCTCGAGGTCTGGACCGACGATCCGAAATTTCCATTTGCCCACCCCGAGCGCCCGGACTTCAAACGCGCCGCCGTCCAGGCCCCCATCGCCAATCAGGTGGAGCAAATGCGCGACTTCCACATCCGGTACGCGGTCCTGATCAACCCCCGCTACTTCGGCTGGGACAATTCCTACATCGCTCATTCGAGAAAAAGCTACCCGGACAAGTTCGTCGCGCATGGCCTGATCGATCCACACGATCCGAAGGTCCACGAGCGGCTCCGCTACTGGGTCCGCGAGCACGGTCTTCAGGGTATGCGTTTCAGCCCGATCTATCATCCCAAGGAGCAGTGGCTGAATTCCAAACAGCACTACCCGCTCTGGCGCGAGGCCGAGAAACTCGGCGCCGTGTTCAATTTCTATATCCTGCCGCATCAGATGCCGATGCTCGAGGATATGTGCGGCCGGTTCCCGGGGGTAAAGGTGGTGGTGGACCACGCCGGCAAGCCGGACCTCAAGGCGGCCGATCCCTGGCCCGAGTTTCGCAAGATGTTCCGCCTCAAGCGATTCCCGCAGGTTTGGATCAGTAATTCGGAGCCCTACGAAATGTCGGAGGTGAAACAGTATCCCTACCCCGACACTTGGGCTTTCTACAAAGCCATCTACGAGGAGTTCGGACCCCGCCAACTGGTTTGGGGGACCGGCTATCCCCGGCCGCGCTGGGAACTGCCGTTCGACAAAGAACTCGAGTTCGTCGACAAATACTGTTCCTTCTACAGCGACGAAGACCGTGCTCTGCTACTCGGCGGCAATGCCCTTCGTATCTGGCGATTTCCAGGGGCGTAGCCCCCAGTCATGGCGACTACCGTCGCGCCCGCAACATGAGCCCTGCCCCGGCGAGCACGATTCCCACCAGCGACCATGTGCCCGGCTCCGGTACGGGATCGTTGGCGCCGTCCGCCTGGAACTCCACTTCGTCCAGAAACACCCAGTGATAGCCCGCCCGCTGATTCAGAGTGAGGCTGAGCGCATCCCCGCCGAGCCCCGTGATGTCGAGGTCGAACCACTGCGGACCACTGCCCCCGTCCGGGATGGCGAAGATCAGGTTCAACAACCCGTCGCTCACCTCCACCGTGCCCGGCGTCTCGGCGTTCATCAATCCATCGGTGTCGTCGACATGAATTCGCAGCATCTGAAATACGTGGACCTGCCCGAAGAAAAACGAGATCGTCGGATTCGCGCCGTTGATGTCGAACTCGTCGCTCCATCCCACCCACGGCAGGCTGCTCACGTTCCAGCTGTCGGGAGAGACGATCCCGTCGGTCAGGTCGCCCAAGCCGCCTTCCAGCAAATCGTAGTTGATCAGCGGGTCGCCGGTTCCCCCCGTATATGTCTCATCCACGAAGTTGATGTCACCGAAGGCGATGTCGCTAATCCCTCCGTTGAACAGGGAGTAGGAATCCGGATGAACCATGGCCGCCGACGCCGCCGCTGCCATCGCCATCGTCAAGGCCAGTTGTTTCAGGTAATACACGCGCTCCACCTCCAAGGTTCAGGTCGTGCCCAAAGCGCACCCCCATCCACTGGAGAGTTCGGCTGTGTTGAACGAAAAGATTACCCTAGGCCGCCAGAATCACAGAAAAAACGCCCCAGGACCATAAAGTCCCAGGGCGTTCCTATCGAAAGACTACGGCCGTATACTTATTCCACTTCCGCGAGCGGCTCCTCACCCGGTTCTTCGGCCAGCGATCCGCTGAACAGATTCCGGGTTTCTTCGTCGTAGCCGGGAATTCCATCCGCCATGCCGAGTTCGGCCTCTGGCAGCTGTTCTTCCTCCACCACATCCTCGCCGGCGATCTTCACACGGCGATAGTACTCCATGCCGGTTCCGGCCGGGATCAGACGGCCCATGATGACGTTCTCCTTCAGGCCGCGGAGATAGTCCACCTTGCCGTTGATCGACGCCTCGGTCAGCACACGCGTCGTTTCCTGGAACGAGGCCGCCGAGATGAACGAATCGGTCGAAAGCGATGCTTTCGTGATTCCGAGCAATACAGCCTGGCCTTGCGCGGGCGTTCCACCGGCGGCGATCACACGGTCGTTCTCCTCGCGGAACTTGAACTTGTCCACCACTTCTTCGGGCAGGAATTCGGTCTCCCCGATATCGGTGATGCGGATCCAACGCATCATCTGGCGTGAGATCACCTCCAGATGCTTGTCGTTGATGTTCACGCCCTGCAGCCGGTATACTTCCTGAATTTCGTTCACCAGGTACTTCTGCAGTTCCTTCTGGCCTTTCACCTTCAGGATGTCGTGCGGGTTGAGCGGACCGTCCATCAACGGCTCGCCCGCCGTCACACGTTCGCCCTCCTGCACGCGGATATGCACGCCGCGCGGCAATGAATATTCCCGCTGCTCGCCGTCCTCGGCCACAACGCCGATCTTGCGGTAAGCCTTCGTGATTTCACCGTACCGCACCACGCCGTTGATCTCGGCGATGATGGCCGTCTCACGCGGCTTTCGCGCTTCGAACAATTCCACCACGCGCGGCAGGCCGCCCGTGATGTCTTTCGTCTTGGTGGTGGCTCGCGGGATCTTCGCCAGCACGTCGCCGGCGTGAACCTCTTCCCCTTCCGACACCATCAAGTGCGCGTGGGTGGGCATCAGGTACTTCTTCTCGTCAGACCGGGCATGATGGCCGGCCGGCGCCACCACGATCTGCGGCAGATGCTTGTGGTCCGGCGAATCGATCACCACAACCTGGGACAGGCCCGTGATTTCGTCCACCTGTTCCTGGATGGTGACGCTGTCCACCATGTCCTTGAACTTCACCACGCCGCTCACCTCGGTGAGGATCGAGAACGTGTACGGATCCCACTCGAGCAGCACCTGGTTGGCTTGGATCGGAGCGCCTTCCTCGACGAGAATCTTCGCGCCGTAGACAACCTGGTAACGCTCTTTTTCGCGGCCCTTGTCGTCCACGATCGCCAGGATGCCGTTGCGGTTCATCGCCACGATTTCGCCCTTGGCGTTGTGCACCGTGTTGATGCCGATGTACTTCGCGAATCCGGCGGACTTGGCGTCCTGCGTCGATTGCTCGGCCGCTCGCGTCGCCGCGCCGCCGATGTGGAACGTACGCATGGTGAGCTGCGTTCCCGGCTCGCCGATCGACTGCGCCGCGATCACACCCACCGCTTCGCCGCGCTCCACCAGCCGGCCCGTGGCGAGGTTCCGCCCATAGCAGAGTTCGCACACCCCGCGCCGGGATTCGCACGTCAACACCGAACGGATCTTCACCCGCTCGATGCCGGCCTTTTCGATCTGGCTCGCCAGATCCTCGGTCACTTCCTGGTTGGTCTTCACGAGCACGGTGTGCTCGTAGTCGATCACGTCCTCGAGCGCCACGCGGCCAACGATGCGGTCCGATAGCCGCTCGATGGTTTCGCCGGCTTCGGTGATCGCCTCCACTTCGATCCCGTCCATGGTCCCGCAATCTTCTTCGTAGATGATGACGTCCTGCGCCACGTCCACCAGACGCCGCGTCAGGTAACCGGAATCGGCCGTCTTCAAAGCCGTATCCGCCAATCCCTTACGCGCGCCGTGCGTCGAGATGAAGTACTGCAGCACCGTCAGACCTTCGCGGAAGTTGGCCGTGATCGGAGTCTCGATAATCTCGCCCGACGGCTTGGCCATCAGGCCGCGCATCCCGGAGAGCTGGCGGATCTGTTGCCGCGATCCGCGCGCGCCCGAGTCCGCCATGATGAAGATCGGATTCAGGAAACCGGACTTGTCGTCGGTCTCCATCTTCTTGAACATCTCCTCCGATACGCGCTCGGTGACCTTGGACCAGATTTCGATTACTTTGTTGTAGCGCTCACCGGTGGTGATGGCGCCTTCCAGATACTGCGTCTGGACCTCCATCACCTGTTTCTGCGCATCCAAAACCAGGTCCGCTTTGTTGGAAGGCACCACCATGTCGTCGATGCCGATCGAGATTCCGGCCCGCGTCGCGTACAGGAACCCGAGGTTCTTGATCTCGTCGAGCATCCCCACCGTGGTGTGCAGCCCAAACTTCAGGTAGCAATACTGCACCAGTTGCGTCAGGCCCTTCTTCTTGAGGAGACCGTTGATATAGGGCATCCCCTCCGGCAGCACGTCGTTGAGGATCACCCGCCCAACGGTGGTGTCCATGTACTGCTTCACGTACTCCACCGGCTCGGCGTGAATGATGTCCTGATTGTCGAAGGCTTTCACCAGATCGATCACGCGTCCGGTGTGCCGCAGCTTGATCGCGCTCAGCGTTTCCACTTCGCCCATTTCGAGCGCGATGAGAACGTCGTCGGTCGACGCGAACGTGCGGCCCTCACCCTTGGCGCCCTTGCGCGCCTTGGTGAGGTAGTAAAGTCCCAGCACCATGTCCTGCGATGGCACCGCGATCGGCGCCCCGTGCGCCGGCGAAAGAATATTGTTCGACGCGAGCATCAGCACGTGCGCTTCGATCTGCGCTTCCGGCGCGAGCGGAATGTGAACCGCCATTTGGTCGCCGTCGAAGTCCGCGTTGAACGCCGTGCAAACCAGCGGATGGATGCGCAGCGCTTTGCCTTCCACCAGCACCGGCTCGAAGGCCTGAATACCCAACCGGTGCAGCGTCGGTGCGCGATTGAGCAGGATCGGGTGATCCCGGATCACTTCTTCCAGGATGTCCCACACCACCGGGTCCTGCTGCTCCACCAGTTCCTTGGCCTGCTTGATCGTCGTGCAATGGCCGCGCTGTTCCAGGCGATGATAGATGAACGGCTTGAACAGCTCGAGCGCCATCTTCTTGGGCAGCCCGGCCTGATGCAGTTTCAGTTCCGGACCCACCACGATCACCGACCGGCCCGAATAGTCCACGCGCTTGCCGAGCAGGTTCTGCCGGAAACGGCCCTGCTTGCCCTTCAGCGTGTCCGAAAGCGACTTGAGCGGGCGGTTGTTGGCGCCGCGCAGCACCCGGCCGCGCCGGCCGTTGTCAAACAGCGCATCCACGGCTTCCTGCAGCATGCGCTTTTCGTTGCGCACGATCACGTCCGGAGCATGCAGCTCGATCAGCTTCTTCAACCGGTTGTTGCGGTTGATCACACGCCGGTACAAGTCGTTCAGATCCGACGTGGCGAAACGCCCGCCGTCGAGCGGCACCAGCGGACGCAGTTCCGGCGGAATCACCGGCAGCACATCCAGGATCATCCATTGCGGCTTGTTGCCGGACTTGCGGAAGCTCTCGGTCACGCGCAGCCGCTTGGCGAATTTCAGCTTCTTCTGCTGGCTCTGCTCCGTCTTCATCCGCTCGCGGATCTCGAGCGAAAGAGACTCCACATCGATCTTTTTCAGCAGTTCTTTGATGCCTTCGGCGCCCATCATCGCCACATACTGGCCCCGGTACTGCTCGTCGAGCGCGCGCTTGCGCTCGTCGGTCATCACTTCGCCCTGGGTCAGTTCCGCCACTTCGCCCGGATCCACCACCACATAGGCTTCGAAGTAGAGCACCCGCTCCAGATCGCGTAGCGTGATGTCGAGCAGGTAGCCGATGCGCGACGGCAGCCCCTTGAAGAACCATACGTGCGAACACGGGCTCGCCAGTTCCACGTGCCCCAGCCGCTCGCGCCGCACCCGGGTGAGAGTCACTTCCACGCCGCACTTGTCGCAGATCACACCGCGATGCTTCATCCGCTTGTACTTGCCGCACAAGCACTCCCAGTCGGCGATCGGTCCGAAAATTCGCGCGCAGAACAAACCGTCCCGTTCGGGTTTGAACGTCCGGTAGTTGATCGTCTCCGGCTTGGTCACCTCGCCATGTGACCAACTCCGGATCTTCTCCGGTGAAGCCAGCGAGATGCGGATCGAATCGAAGTCGGCGATCAGATTGGAACGATCATAAGGGGAAGACCGGTACATATTGCTCTCCTATCTCTCTTGGCTGTCCTCGGTTAGTCGGCCGCCAGCGCCGTATCGACGCCCTCGACCTCACTCTTGATCAGTTCCACATCCAGGCACAGCGACTGCAATTCCCGAATGAGAACGTTGAACGATTCCGGCACGCCCGGTTCGGCCGCCGCCTCGCCCTTCACGATGGCTTCGTAAATCTTGGCGCGCCCAAACACGTCGTCCGATTTCGCCGTCAGCAGTTCCTGCAGAATGTAGGCGGCGCCATAGGCCTCGAGCGCCCACACTTCCATCTCGCCGAAACGCTGTCCGCCGAACTGCGCCTTGCCGCCGAGCGGCTGCTGCGTGATCAGCGAATACGGCCCGATCGAGCGCGCGTGGATCTTGTCGTCCACCAGGTGCGACAGTTTCAGCATGTAGATGTAGCCCACCGTCACCGGCTGCTCGAACGCCATCCCGCTCATGCCGTCGTAGAGGGTGATCTTGCCCGACGTCGGCAAATCCGCCTCGGTCAGCTTGCTCTTGATATCGGCCTCGGTGGCGCCGTCGAACACCGGCGTCGCGAAGTTCACACCCAGCGCCTTGGCCGCCCAGCCGAGGTGCGTCTCGAGAATCTGGCCCACGTTCATACGCGAAGGAACGCCCAGCGGATTCAGCACGATCTCCACCGGAGTCCCATCGGGCAGATACGGCATGTCCTCTTCCGGCACCGTCCGCGCGATCACGCCCTTGTTTCCGTGACGGCCGGCCATCTTGTCGCCCACCGACAATTTGCGCTTCATCGCCACGTAGACCTTCACCAGCTTGATCACGCCCGGCGGCAATTCGTCGCCCTTCTTCAACTTAGCGATCTTTTCCTCGGTGATCTTTTCGAGCACCGCGATCTGCCTCGACGTCATCTCTTCGATTTCGTCGATCTGCTCGTTCAGCCGTGGATTGCGCTCCTTCAGCCTCATGCGCTTCAAGTCGCGCCCGCGCAGCCGTTCCACCGTCTCCCGGTCGATCAACTGGCCCTTCGACAACAGCTTCCGGTTCGTCTTTTCGTCGTGCAGATCGGCTTGCAGTTCCTGGCCTTCGAGCAGCGCCAGCAAACGCTTGGAACGCTCATCGTTCAGGATCCGCTTCTCGTCTTCGAGGTTGCGGTGGAGCCGTTCCACCTGCTGTTCCTGAATCCAGCGCGAACGCTCGTCGAGTTCCGCGCCCTTGCGCGAAAACACCTTGCAATCGACGATCGTGCCCTCGATGCCCGGCGGACAGTAGAGCGAGGCGTCTTTCACGTCGCCCGCCTTTTCGCCGAAGATCGCACGCAGCAGCTTCTCTTCCGGCGTCAACTGCGTTTCGCCCTTCGGAGTCACCTTCCCAACGAGAATGTCGCCCGGCTTCACGCTCGCCCCGATCCGGATGATCCCGCTCTCGTCGAGGTTCTTCAGGAAGGATTCCGCGATGTTCGGAATATCCCGCGTCACTTCCTCCGGACCGAGCTTGGTGTCCCGCGCCTCGATCTCGAATTCTTCGATGTGGATCGAGGTGTAGTAGTCTTCCTTCACCAGCTTTTCGCTCACCACGATCGCGTCTTCGAAGTTGTACCCGCGCCACGGCATGAACGCCACCAGGACGTTTCGCCCGAGCGCCAGTTCCCCAAAGTCAGTGCAAGGCCCGTCGGCGAGCACATCGCCCTTCTTCACCCGCTGGCCCACCTTCGCCACCGGCTTCTGATTGATGCACGTGTTCTGGTTGCTGCGCTTGAACTTCGTCATCGAGTAGATGTCGGCGCCCACTTCGCGCGACATCTGCCCTTCGTGCATGCTGCTTTCCACGCGTACGATGATGCGCTCGGAATCCACCGAGTCCACAATCCCGGCGCGGCGGCAGATCACAACGGCCCCGGAATCGCGAGCCGTCACGTTCTCCATCCCCGTTCCCACAAACGGCGCTTCGGCCCGCAACAACGGCACCGCCTGCCGCTGCATGTTCGATCCCATCAACGCGCGGTTGGCGTCGTCGTTTTCGAGAAACGGAATCAGCGACGCCGCCACCGAGACGAGTTGCTTCGGACTCACGTCCATGAACTCCACCTCGTCGCGCGTCTTCAGCAGGAAGTTGCCCGCCTGCCGCGCGTCCACCAGATCCTTCACGATCCGGCCCTTGGCGTCCAACTCCACGTTCGCCTGCGCAATGATGTACTTGTCTTCTTCCCACGCCGACAAGTACTCGCAGTGCGCCTCATCCTCGACGGTCTGCTTGCCCTTGGCCTCCAACTCAGCGTTGATCTTCCCGAGCGCTTCGCGCTGCAGGACGTCGCCCACCTTCAGATTGCTGTCGCCCGGGTTCAGCACCCGCACCTCATCGGTGAGAGATCCATCCACAATCCGGCGGTACGGGCTCTCGATAAACCCATACTCGTTGATCCGCGCAAAGCACGACAGCGACGAAATCAACCCGATGTTCGGACCTTCCGGTGTCTCGATCGGACAAATCCGGCCGTAGTGGGTCGGGTGCACGTCGCGCACTTCGAACCCGGCCCGCTCACGCGACAAACCGCCCGGTCCGAGTGCCGATAGACGCCGCTTGTGCGTGATCTCCGACAGCGGATTGGTCTGATCCATGAATTGCGACAACTGGCTCGATCCGAAGAATTCGCGAATGGCCGCCATCACCGGCTTGGCGTTCACCAGGTCATGCGGCATCGCCGTCGACATCTCCTGGTACACCGACATCTTTTCCTTGATTGCCCGCTCCATGCGCACCAGCCCGATGCGGAACTGGTTTTCAAGCAGTTCGCCCACCGCGCGCACGCGCCGGTTGCCCAGATGGTCGATGTCGTCCACGCGGTACTGCGAGTCCGGCTGCCCGGCGTAGCGGCGCAGCTTCAGCAGGTAGGTGATGGTCTGGATGAAGTCGTCCTGGTCGAGCGTGCGCCGGTCGAGCGGAGTGGCATCGGCCCGGTCATGCAGCTTGATGTTGAACTTCATCCGGCCGACTCGCGAAAAATCGTACTTGCGCGCGTCGAAGAACATGCCCTGGAACAGCGCGTTGGCGGTGTCGAGGGTCGGCGGATCGCCCGGCCGCAGTTTGCGGTAGATCTCGAGCAGCGCGTCGTTTTGCGCCTTCACACCGTCTTTGCGCAGCGTCGCCGAAATCACATTCCCCACATCGTCGCGCTCGGGGAAGAATATGTCGAAGTTCTCGATCCCGGCTTCGAGAATCCGCGCGATGCCGGCTTGCGTCAGTTCCTGGTTCGCCTCCACCAGGATCTCGCCCGTCTCCATGTCGATCACGTCGCTGGCGATGTGCGCGCCTTCCAAATCGTTCGGCGCCACCTCCACATGCTCCACCTTGGCCTTCATCAGGTCCCGGTATACCGAGTTGGTGATCTTGCGCCCCTGCGGAACCACGGTCTCTCCGCCCTTGGCAATCGCGTACGACAGCTTCAGCCCGATGAGAGGATCGCTCGGCAGATGCTGCGCCTTGTCCCGCTCCACCGGCCGCGGCGCCAGCTTCCACATCAGCTTCGAATTCTTGACGTTGATCTCGCGAACCTGGTAGAACGCCTTGATGATCTCGGCATCGGTCTTCAGGCCCAGCGCACGCAGAAACACCGTGCCGTAAAACTTGCGCTTCCGGTCAATGCGGACGTAAAGCAGGTTCTTCGAGTCGTACTCGAACTCCACCCACGATCCGCGATAAGGAATGATCTTGCCCAGGTAGTAGCCTTGCGCCGCCACGCGTTCGAAGAACACGCCGGGCGACCGGTGCAACTGGCTCACGATCACGCGCTCGGTTCCGTTGATGATGAAGGTGCCGTTGCCGGTCATCAACGGGATTTCCCCGAAAAAGACCTCCTGCTCCTTGATGTCGCGCACCGTCTTGGCCCCGGTCTCGGCGTCCTTGTCGTACACCGTCAACCGTATGGTCACCTTCAACGGCGCCGCGTAGGTCATTCCGCGCTCTTCGCACTCCGGCACGTCATACTTCAGTTGCAGCCCCACCGGATCGCCGCAGCGGTTGCAGAACGTTACGATGTTCCGGTTGAAGGTGCCGCATTTGCCGCAAAGCACTTCGCCCGAGTGGAACGGATCGGTCTGAATCGACGCTCCGCACGCCCGGCACGTGGATCGCAGGTGATGCAGCCCTTTCAGGGCGCCGCACTTGCACTCCCAGTTCCCGATCGAGTAGTCGACGAAGTCCAACTGGGACAACCCGCGGAAATCGGTGATCGGAAAGATCGAGGCGAACACGCTCTGCAACCCGCCGTCCTCCCGCTCATTCGGCAGAAGGTCCATTTGCAGGAACCGCTCGTACGACTTCTTCTGTACCTCGATCAGATTCGGAATCGGAATCGTCGTTTTGATCTTTGAGAAGTCGACGCGCTTACGGGCGCCATTCGCAGGGTTTTGCATTGCCACTCCTAGTTTGCCGCCGGTACGCCACACCGGCGAAAGCATCTTCTGAGCACGGACAAAGCCGCGGGTCGACGGAACCCGCGGGAAACAAAGGGGATTACTACTTCACCCCGGATCTCCCCAGCCACTTTCACAAAGGAGCCTGGGGACCGGAAACGCTCCACGCCCTCTCGGTTCGCGACGGCCTCGCGACTTCGCTGCTGACACTACGGATAAAGGAAGGTTGGTAAACAGTCGATGGATGCAAAAACGCGGCGTATGCCGTTGTAGGTGCCAGATTGAGTTCTCTCACGCGCGCAAGTATCCGAGTGCCAATGCCGGAACGTAGTACAACCGTAATTTATCAAATCGGAACCGGCCCCGTCAACCGCGGCCGGACCGCCGCTGGAAATGGACCCACCCCCTCATCCGCGGTGTGCGGCTGAGGGGGCCGGGAATTTCCAACTGGATCGAGGCCTGATTATTTCACTTCCACCGTAGCGCCGGCATCGGTGAACTTCTTCTTGATCGTCTCCGCTTCGTCCTTGGTCACGCCTTCCTTGATCGGCTTCGGCGCGCCGTCGACCAGGTCCTTGGCTTCCTTCAGGCCAAGGCTCGTCACTTCGCGAACCGCTTTGATGACGTTGATCTTGTTCGCTCCCACTGCCGTGAGCACGACCGTGAACTCGGTCTTCTCCTCGGCCACCGGAGCAGCCGCGCCCGCCGCGGGGGCCGCCACCGCGACAGCCGCAGCCGCCGCCGATACGCCCAACCGCTCCTCGAGCATCTTCACCAGTTGCGACGCTTCGAGCAGCGTCAGGCCCTGAATATTTTCCGCAATCGCTTGAATGTCAGCCATCTCTTTGTGACTCCTAACTCGTTGTAGTTCCCGTTGCCGCCCGGCTGCCCGGATTCGCTACCGGTCCGCCTATGCGGTAAACTTGTTCTCCTTGACGCCCTGATCCACCACGACCGCCAAATTGCGGCCCACCCCGTTCATCGCCGTCACCAATTGCTGCGCCGGTCCATTGATCACGTACAGCAGTTGCGCGTAGATCTCTTCCTTGGAAGGCATCGCGGCCAGCGCCTCGATCCCCTTCACATCGAACGCCCGGCCTTCCACCAGTCCCGCTTTGAAGGTGAAGGTCGGATGGTCCTTGGCATATTTGGTTAGCACCTTTGCCAACGCCACCGGGTCCTCGGTGGTGTAGGCAATCGAGGTCATGCCCACCAGACCGCCCACAACCGGCTCGGCCGGGGTTCCCGCTCCCGCCTTCTCGGCCAGCGTGTTCTTCACTACCTGATAATTGCCGCCCGCCTGCCGCACGGCCTTACGGAGCTCGAAATCCTGCCCCACCGTCAGCTTCTCGAATCCGGCGACGAATACGTGCGGCGTGTTCGCCAGTAGCTCCCGGAGCGTATCCACCTGTTCCTGTTTTTGTGCTCGCGTCTTCATCGTTCAGGGCTCCGTTTACTACGCCTTCATCGTCGTGTTGAACACGGTTACGTCCAGCGGAACGCCCGGGCCCATCGAAGAGCATACCGTCACGCTCTTCACATACTTGCCCTTGGCGGCCGCCGGCTTGGCTTTCACCACTGCCGTGATCAACGTGCTCGCGTTCTCGATCAGCTTGTCCGCGCTGAAGCTCAGTTTCCCGAGCGGCGCGTGAATCACGCCCGTTTTGTCCACGCGGAATTCCACTTTGCCCGCCTTGGCTTCGCGAATCGCCTTCGCCACGTCGGTGGTCACAGTTCCCGTCTTCGGATTCGGCATCAATCCACGCGGACCGAGCACCTTGCCCAGACGCGCCATGGACCGCATCATGTCCGGCGTCGCGATCACGGTTTCATAATCGGTCCAGCTCTCCTGCTGGATCTTCTGTACCATGTCCTCGCCGCCCACGAAATCCGCGCCCGCTTCCTCGGCTTCCTTGATCTTATCGGCGCCCACCACGGCCAGGACCCGCACCGCGCGCCCCAGTCCATTCGGAAGAACCACCGTGCCGCGCACCATTTGATCGGCGTGCTTGGGGTCGACGCCGAGCCGCATGTGCACCTCCAGGCTCTCATCGAACTTGGCATACTTGATCTTCTGCACGAGCGGGATTGCGTCTTCGAGCGTATACGGCTTCGCCTCGATCTGAGCGGCAGCCGCGGAATACTTCTTGCTGGTTTTTCGAGCCATGTTGTGACTGGTCCAAACGGCGGCGCTCACGGGTTGCCCCGGCGCCACCTCCCAAGTGTGATTTTCAAACAGAAGTCCGGCACAGCAGAACTGTACGGGACGAAACTCTGAGTATACCAAACTGCCAGACGAATGCAACAACGGATATAATTGAGCCGTGGAACCGCATCCTCAACCAGGCGCCTCCCAATCGGACGACGCGGTTCTCCGCCCGTTCTGGGCAGTCATGTGCTCGCGGCTCCGGACCAGAGTGCGCGAGGAAAAGACGAGATTCACAGGGCAGGCCGAGTCAGTCCTGGATCGCAGAGAATCCACTCTTCTGACGGAACGCAGCCGCCTGGTCGAAGTCATTCGGGTCTCTCTCCGGAGCAGGCGCGCTTCAGCGAAATCGATACACGGTTGGACGGGATCGAGGCCGAGGAGGACGCGGCCAACCGATCGGCCCACCCGAACGACCGGATCCCGAGACTGGATCTCGCCCTGGATCGCCTGGAGTCCTCGTTACAAACCCTACAGCGGGAGTCTGCCGGACTCTAGACGTTTTGGCGCCCTTCTGGCGTGCTTCGGGCATCCCCGAGTTGGGCCATTATCGAGACTACCGTCCTCAACTCCGAATCGACTTTCGCTATCAGTGCGCCTGCCGTGCGATCACCGAAGCCTGGTCACCGGACGGACGCAGTTTCTGGAATCGATCACTTTCGGCCGCAAAAGTCGTTTCCTAGCCTGGTGAATGAGTATGCCAACCGGTACTACTGCTGCATCCGCTGCAATCGATACGAAGGTTTTGCGTGGCCAAGCAATGTCCAGGTGGCCCGCGGCCTCCTTGATGGACGCCTGCCAGTCTGACCAATACGGGACCCATCTCGCCCCGCAACCCGACGACACCACCCGGCCCCTAACACCCTCGGGGCCTATACCCGCGACACACTTCGTCTCGACCGCGCCGAAGTGGTTCGCTTTCGCCTCCACCGCATGGCACTGCGTGGCCGCATCGACGCCTGCCGCGCCATGCTGGACTCATTGAACCTCGGCCCCACCGACCCCCGCCGCGCCGCCATCGACGAAATCCTCGAAGAACTCGACCGCGAATGGTCCGCCTCTTTCGCCCCAATTCCTTGACCCCCTACTGTTTCCGCTCCTGTCTGCCGAACAACAAAGCGACAGCGAAGGAGCACTTCTCCCGCCCCGGTGGGCAGAGAAATTTTCAGCACCGGGCGACTGGGTCTCCCCTGCTACTCTGGTAGATCACTCGAACCACCATGCGTTTTCAAGTCCAGCCCCTGAAGAAGTTTCTCGTCAAGCCCGCCATCCCGGACAATCTGCCCAGACTCATGGATCTGGCCTACAACGTCCTGTGGAGCTGGGATCACACCGTCCGCGCCCTGTTCCGGCGGCTCGATCCCGCGCTGTGGCAGGCCTCGGGTCACAACCCGATCCTGATGCTCAGTCAGGTGCCCCGCTCCGTGCTCGACCGCGCTGCCGCGGACCCTCGCTATCTCACCCTTTACCGTCACGCCTGCGACAGCCTCGACGCCTACATGGAGCGCCGCGCTGCCCTGCGCAAAGACGGCCTCATCGCCTACTTTTGCATGGAGTACGGCGTGGTTCAGTGCATGCAGATCTACTCGGGTGGACTCGGCCTGCTCGCCGGAGACCACCTGAAAGCCGCCTCCGACATCGGCCTCAACCTCACCGCCGTCGGCCTTCTCTACCAGCAGGGCTACTTCCGGCAGGCGCTCAATCCCGATGGATGGCAGCAGGAACGCTACCCCGTCAACGACTTTTACACCTTGCCGATCAGACAGGTCCGCGACCAGAACAACAAAGAGATCCGCGTGTCGGTCGACATGCCGCACGGCCCCATCCAGGTCCGGGTTTGGCAATTGCTCGTCGGCGGCGTCAGCCTCTACTTGCTCGACACCAACCTCTCGGAAAACCCGGAAGAGTATCGCGACATCACAGACCAGTTGTACGGCGGCGATATGCACAAGCGGATTCGCCAGGAAATCGTACTGGGTATCGGCGGCCTGCGCGCCCTCGCCGCCATCGGCATCAACCCCACCGTCTATCACATGAACGAGGGCCATTCGGCCTTCCTCGCCATCGAACGCATCCGGTTGCTGATGAAGGATCACGGCCTCACTTTCGCCCAGGCGCTCGAAGCGGCCCGCTCCAACAACGTCTTCACCACCCACACCTCAGTGCCCGCCGGCTTCGATCTCTTCGATCCGGGCTTGGTGTACGAATACTTCAACCGCTATTGCGCCGACGCCGGCATTCCTTTCGACACCTTGCTGTCGATGGGCCGCCAACGCGCCGATGACTCTTCCGAGCGCTTCTCAATGGCCATTAGCGCGCTCCGCAGTTCTTCCTACCGCAACGCCGTCAGCCGGCTGCACCGCGACGTTTCCCAGGAAATGTTCCAGGACATGTGGCCGCGCGTTCCCACCTGGGAAGTGCCGATCACTTCCGTCACCAACGGCGTTCACTTGCCCTCGTGGGTGAGCGGAGACCTCGCCGCCCTTTACGATCAATACCTCCAGCCGGACTGGCTTGAGCGCCACAATGATCCCAAGACCTGGGAGCAGATCGAAGAAGTTCCCGATGCCGAGTTGTGGGAAGTCCGCCGCCGCCGGAAACGCCGCCTCGTGCAATTCGTGCGCGAACGCGTCGCCCAGGCCGCTAACCAGCGCAAGGCTTCCGCCGCCGAGATCCGCCGATTGTCGGAGGTTCTCGATCCGGAGGCCTTCACCATCGGCTTCTCGCGCCGCTTTGCCACCTACAAGCGTGCCACGCTGCTTTTCCGGGACGTCAACCGCCTCAAGCGCATCCTCAACCATCCTGACATGCCGGTGCAGATCATCATCGCCGGCAAGGCCCATCCCAAAGACCATCCCGGAAAATCCTTCATCCGCGAGATCTACAACCTGTCCCGCGATCCCGAGCTGTCGCGCCGCCTTGTGTTCGTCGAAGACTACTCGATCGAAGTCGGCCGCGAACTGGTCCAGGGCGTCGACATCTGGCTCAACAATCCGCGCCGCGGCGAAGAGGCATGCGGCACATCGGGCATGAAGGCCGCCATGAACGGCGTTCCCAATGTTTCCATCCTCGACGGCTGGTTCGACGAAGCCTTCGAATACTCCGGCGGCTGGGCCATCGGCGACCGGATCCCCTACGCGGAAGATCAGGACGAGTCCCACGCCTCAGCCATCTATTCCCTCCTTGAAAACGATATCGTTCCGCTCTACTACAAAGACCGCGATCGGGGTGTACCGGAACAGTGGATGCGCCGCGTCAAACAGTCACTGACGACGATCAGCCCGCAGTTCAACTGCAGCCGGATGCTCACCGAGTATTACAACCATCTCTACTTCCCCGCCCACCAAGGCTGGCAGGCCGCCTCGCGCGACAACTACCGCTCCGTGCGGGAACACGCCGAATGGTCTGCCCGCGTCGCCGCCGCCTGGGACCGCGTCCGCTTCGTCGAGACTGGCTCCATCCCCTCCAAGCCCGTTCTCGCCGCCGATCAGCTTCCGCTCGAAGTCGTCATCGATCTCGCCGGCCTCGATCCCTCGGATGTACGCGTCGAAGCCGTGCTCGGCAAAGTGAGCGCCGAAGGCCAACTCGACGATACCACCGTCATCGCCATGAACTCGGCCGAACCCACCGGCCAGGGCTTTCATCGTTTCTCGTCGCGATTCGTGGCCGAACAGACCGGCCGCCTCGGGCTCGCCATCCGCGTAAGCCCCAATCATTCCGACGATCCCCTCACTCGTCCGTGCCACTCTCCCATGAAATGGGCGTGACCGCATGACCCGATTTGCCATGCCGCTCGAATACAGCTTGCCTCCGGAGCGCTTTTCGTGATACATGTTGGTTTGACGGTGACGGACTCTCGTCACCCCGTTCTCCGGGAGCGAGATTGTTGTGCGGAGTCGCTCTCCATTGTTTTACATTCCACCGAGCCTCACCTGATTTCGGAACCACCGATCCCCGGCTTGAAAATGGAACCCGGCCGCAACTGGACCCCGGCTGGGAAGCGGTTTCGGTCCGCGCTTGGCCGCGACACCGCCACCCGGTGGTGGCGGCCCCAGTGGCGCACCGTGAGAGCACAGTCAGCGTGGAGACTGGATGACCTGTTCCTCCCAGCTCATTAACTAGAGGAGTGATCCCGCTTATGGACGGCGATCGGAAATACCAACAACGCGGATACCAGGAAGGCGATCGCGATAACGCTCGCGGCCGGGACGATCGTCCCCGGCCTTCCGGCCCCCGGCCCCCCCTCGACGTCACCGGCCCGCGGCTCCCCCGCATGGTCCAGTCCGTCACCGCCTCCCGGTGCTGGAACTGTTCCACCGCGCTTTCCCCCGATATCGACTTCACCGGCAACTGCCCCAAGTGTTCCACCGCGCTGCATTGCTGCAAGCAGTGCGCCTCGTTTGAACCGTCCACCCGCTTCCAATGCCGGAAGCCCATCCCGGAGCGGATCCCTTACAAAGACACCGCCAATGAATGCCAGCTCTTCTCGCCTCGATTCACCGTCGCCCGCGAAGTGACAACTCCCACCTCCGGCCCCTCCGCCGCAGCGCCGCGCACTCCCGCCGACGCGCGAGCCGCCTTCGACAATCTCTTCAAGAAATAACTCCGCCCCGTTCCGCCTCCGCCGCTCAGCGCTTGCCCCAGTTGAGCTTTTGCCGTAGTACGTCAAAGTACAACAGCCGAGGCGGCCGGATCAGATTCAGCGTGTGCTCGCTCCGCCGCACCTCGATCCGGTCTCCCTTCTTCAAGCGCTCCCCCATCCGCCCATCCGCGTTCAGATACGCGTAATCGTCCTCGGCCCGGGAGATCACCTGCACCACGGCCGAATCGGGCACGATCACCGGCCGGTTGGTCAACGTATGCGGACAAATCGGCGTCAAGGCGAACGCCGCCACCGTCGGAAAGATGATCGGCCCTCCCGCCGACAAAGAGTACGCCGTGGAACCGGTCGGCGTGCACACGATCAGCCCATCCGCCTTGTACCGGCATACGAAGTTGCTGTCCACGTGCGCGTCCAGATCGATCATCGGCGCCTCCGGCACCTTGCTCACCACCACGTCGTTCAGCGCCAGATACGAGGCCACCTCCGCCCCGCCGCGCAGCACCCGGCATTGCAGCATCCGCCGGTGCCCAATCCGGTGCTGGCCGCGCAGCGCCCGCTCCAACTCCGGATACATCTCGTCCACCGTGATCGCCGTCAGAAACCCCAGGCTCCCTAGGTTCACCGCGAACACCGGCACCGGCCGGCTCCCGATCGCCCGCGCCGCCGCCAACAACGTTCCATCCCCGCCCAACACAATCACGAACTGGCTATCGGCGGGCACGTCACCGCGGTCCAGCCCATCGGGCAGGCCCCCGTAGACCGCCGTCTCACGGTCATACCGCACAGCGATGCCCCGATGGCGCAGCCACTCCACCAAACCGGGTACCAGAGCGCTACCGCGCTCGAGCCCCGGCCTCGATATGATCCCCACTGTCCGGATTGGATCCATACAAGAGAAACTCCCGGTTACCCTCGGCGCCCAGAATCGGGCTCTCGATGAGCGCCGTCCGGAAACCCAAATCCTCCGCGACCCGCCGTACGCGGTCGCAGGCCGCCGCATGCAGCGCCGGTTCCCGGACGATCCCTCCCTTTCCCACTTCCTTCCGCCCCACTTCGAACTGGGGCTTCACCAGCACCACCACCCGCCCGCCGCGAGCAAGCAAGGCAGGCAGTGCCGGAAGAATCAGAGTAACCGATATGAAGCTCACGTCGCAGGTGGCCAGATCCACACGCTCGCCGATGTCGTCCAGTCGCAGATACCGCGCATTCAATCCCTCATGCACCGCCACGCGAGGATCATTCCTCAGCTTCCAGTCCAGTTGCCCGCGTCCCACGTCCACCGCATGCACTCGCGCCGCTCCCCGCTGCAGCAGGCAATCGGTGAATCCGCCCGTGGAACTCCCCACATCCAGACACACCTGCCCCGTTACGTCGATCGAGAATCGCTCGAGCGCCTCCTCGAGCTTCAGCCCGCCTCGTCCCACATAACGCAGCCGCTCGGCCACCGTCACCGCCGCGTCCTCCGGAATCGTCTTTCCCGGCTTGTCCGCACGCTGCCCCGCTACACTCACTGACCCGGCCAGGATCAGCGCCTGCGCCTTCTCGCGGGACTCGGCGAGTCCCCGCTCCACCAGCAACTGGTCCAGACGCCGCTTCGTCACCGCCTCACTTCCGCCGCCGCACGATCAGCCGCGCCAGCTCCCGTAGCCAGTGCGCCCGCCCGCCGAACGATTCGAGCGCCCGCTCGGCCGCTTCCAGTTCCTCCTCCGCCATCCGGTGCGACGCTTCGAGCCCGTACACGGCGGGAAACGTGATTTTGTTCTGCGCCTCGTCCTTGCCCGCCGTCTTGCCCAGCTGATCGGAAGTCTGCTCCACGTCGAGCACATCGTCTACGATCTGGAACGCCAGCCCCGCATGTTCGCCATAGCGCGACAACGCCTCGAGTTCCATCGGACCGGCGCCCCCGTAAACCGCTCCCACCCGCACGCTGCATCGCAACAGTGCCCCCGTCTTGGCCCTGTGGATGCTATCGAGCAACATGGGCGTGGGCGTCTTCCCTTCTCCTTCCAAATCGCGCACCTGACCGCCGATCATCCCGCCCGAGGTCCCGGACGCCATCGCCACCTCCCGGATGATACGCACCTGCCGCTCGGCCGGGCATCCGGGCAGCCGCGAAAGCGTCTCGAAGGCCAGCGTCAGTAGTGCGTCCCCGGCCAGCACCGCCATGGCCTCGCCGAACACCTTGTGGCAGGTGGGCCTCCCGCGCCTTAAGTCGTCGTTGTCGAGCGCCGGCAAATCGTCATGGATCAGCGAATAGGTGTGAATCATCTCGAGCGCGCACGCCGCGTCGTCGATGCTCTCCCCCTCGCCGCCCGCCGCCTCGAAGGCCGCCATCGCCAGCAGCGGCCGGATTCGCTTGCCCCCGGCGAACAGGCTGTAGCGCATCGCGCGGTGGATCAGGTTCGGGTCGGCCGTCTCCGGCGGCGTCCACCGTTCCAGGGCGCGCCGCACCCGCTCCTGCTGCCGCGCCAGGTACTGGTCGAGCGTCATTCCTCTTCGGGCATCGGCTCGGCCCGCACCTGCCGGCCGCGCTTCATAAGAACCTCCACGCGCGTCTCGGCCTCTTCGATCTGCTTGCGGCAGGCATCGCTCAGGGTCATCCCCCGTTCAAACAGAGCCAGCGCCTCCTCCAAAGGGAGATCGCCCGCCTCCAATCGCTTCACTACGCCCTCGAGCGCGTCCAGGTTTTGTTCGAATGCAGGGCTGGTTGACTCGTCCGCCATCGTCTCCATATTGTACCGAGGCAGAAAGCTACCGAGGCAGAAACCTACCGAGGCAGGATGCTACCGAGGCAGAATGCTACCGGGCGCCCGCCGCCTGGCCCCTATGCCAGGATGTCCTTCACCACGTTCCCATGCACATCCGTCAACCGGAACGGCCGTCCCGCATACCGGTATGTCAGCCGCGTGTGATCGAGGCCCATCAAATGCAGCATCGTCGCATGCAGATCGTGCAAGTGGACCTTCGTCTCCACGGCGGACCCGTTCACATCGCAGGATCCATACCGCATCCCGCCCTTCACACCTCCGCCCGCCAGCCACATCGTGTACCCGCGATTGTTGTGCTGCCGCCCGTCGCTGCCGCCGCCCTGCCCCGTTGTCGACCGCCCGAACTCGCCGCCCCAAACCACCAGCGTGTCCTCGAACAGCCCACGCTGCTTCAGATCGGCCAGCAGCGCCGCGATCGGCCTATCGATCGCCGCCGCGTTGCTCTTGATCTTGCTCTTCAACTGCGCGTGCTGATCCCATCCGTTCATGTTCAATTCGATGAACCGCACCCCGGCCTCGGCCAGCCGTCGCGCCACCAGGCACTGCGTCCCGAAATCGCGCGTCACCCGATCGCCCAATCCGTAGGCTTCCCGCGTCGCCTGCGTCTCACTCCGGATGTCCAGCACCTTCGGTACGGACCCCTGCATCCGGAACGCCAGTTCGTAAGATTCAATCAGCCCTTCCAGTTCGCTGTCCACCTGCGTGCGCCGCAGCAGATCCCGGTTCATGTCCTGAATCAAATCGATCTGCTTCCGTTGCGACGCCGCTTTCAAATCCGCGTTCTTGATGTTGGCGATCGGAGCTTGGCCTTGCGCGATCGCCACGCTCGTGCCCTGGTAACTGGCCGGCAAAAACGCGGACCCGTAGTTCGACGCTCCCCCGATCGGCACTGGATTCAACGTCACGAACCCCGGTAGATCCTGGTTCTCCGTCCCCAGCCCGTAAACCATCCATGCGCCCATCGACGGTCGCACGAACGTGAAATTCCCGGTGTGCAGAAACACCGTCGCCTGGGGATGCGCCGGGCTGTCGGTGTGCATGCCGTTCAACAGGCACAGGTCGTCGGCGTGCCGCGCCAACTCCGGAAACACCTCTGAAATCGGAAGGCCGCTTTGCCCGCTCGGGTTGAATTTGTAGACCGGCGGCAGGATGCTCCCCGCTCGATCCGCCTTCTTCCCCGCGAACTCCACCAGTTCCGGGTTGTAGTCGAACGTCTCATGCTGGCTCGGCGCCCCCTGCATGAAAAGGAATATGATCCGCTTCGCCTTCGGCTCGAAGTGCGGCTTCTTTGCCATCAGCGGACTCCGGTATTCCTCCCCATGCGCCATACCCGCCATCGCCAGGTATCCGAACCCGCAGGCAGTGTTCTTTAGCAGTTCGCGTCGATTCATCGGTGCATCTCTCTCGATCTCAATACCGGTAGCGGAACTCCGCGCTCGCCATCAGAGCCTGATAGAAGCGCGTCCAGGCCTCCACCTCGGCCTCATCGGCGCTCGACGACGCATCGTCGCCCGACGCCTCTTCGCGCGCCTGGTGCACGTAGGACAACGCCCGGTCCAGCTCGCGCGCATCCGGCCCCCGAGCCAGGGTTCTCTTGTAGGCCATCGCCGCCCGAGCCCGGTCCGTCTTCTGCTCATCCACCAGCGCCCGCGCCGCGTTCTTCGCTTGCTCCCGCACGAACGGATCGTTCAACAGGAACAGCGCTTGCGTCGGCACCGTGGTCACATCGCGCTGCCCCCGGGTTTCGCTCGGCTCAGGAAAATCGAACGTTTCGAAAAAGCGCGATCCCGCATTCCGGATCACCGGCAAATAAACGCTCCGGTGATTCGACGTTCGCTCCCACGGCTGCACCCGCCCCCCCTGACCGCGATTGGCCTCCGCGTTCACGTTCCACCGGAACACCGGCGAGCCGTCCGGTCGCGACCGATCGAGCTTCCCGCTCACCGCCAGCACCGAGTCTCGGATCGCCTCGGCTTCCAGACGCAGCCGCGGCATCCGCCACAACCGCCGGCTCTCGGGATCTTTCGCGAAGTTCGCCGCCTGATGCGTCCCGCCCAGTTGATAGGTCCGGCTCAGCACGATCTCCCGAACCGTCTTCTTCACGGACCATCCCTGGTCCATGAACCGCACCGCCAGGTAGTCCAGCAACTGGCGATTGGTGGGCAGGCTGCCGCTTTTGCCGAAGTTGTCCACCGTATCCACAATGCCCTGCCCGAACAGATGCTGCCACACGCGATTCACCATCACCCGCGCCGTCAGCGGATTGTCCCGCCGCACCAGCCACTCGGCCAGTTGCAGACGCCCGCTGGCGTCGCCGGGAATCGCCGGCAGTTGCGCCCGCTCGCCGTAGACCACCTGCACGAAGCCGCGCGGCACATTTTCCCCGAGCGCGTGCGCATCCCCCCGCAGGTTCACCTGGCAGCTCTGCGGCTTGCCCTCGGTCACCGCCATCGCGTAGTTGCCCGGAACCGGCAGCTTGCCCAACTGTAGCGCCACCTGGCGCAGTTGGAGGCGGTCTTTGCGGCCGCGCTGTCTCTCGATTTTCATCGCCCGGTCCCATAGCGTCGCCCGACGCGCCGCCGTTGCCTCCGAGTCGCCCTCCACGCCCTCGAGAGTCGCGTACAGGGCCGGATCGGAGTACACCGCATTGAACTGCGGACGCTGCCGCAGTCCGCTCAGCATCGACGTGCTCCGGAAAATGCCCGCCAGCGCATAGTAGTCCTTGGTCGGGATCGGGTCGAATTTGTGATCGTGGCAGCGCGCGCATCCCACCGTCAGCCCGAGAAACGCCTTCGTTGTCACGTTGATCTGCTCATCGATCCGGTCCATCTCGTTCTGCCGCCGATCCTGCTCGTTCAGGTCATGCGCGCCCAACGCTAGAAATCCCGTCGCGATCAGATTCGTATTCCGCTCCCCGGTCCCTTTCGCGGGCAATAGATCGCCGGCCAGTTGTTCGGTCACGAAGCGGTCATACGGTTTGTCCGCGTTGAACGAATCGATCACGTAATCCCGATACCGCCACGCCACCGGGAACGGATAGTTGCGCGTGCGCCCGTTGGTTTCCGCATAGCGCGCCACGTCCAGCCAATGCCGGCCCCAGCGCTCGCCGTATGCCTCGGAGGCCAGCAGCCGGTCCACCACCCGCTCGAACGCGCCCTTCTTCTTATCGCTGACGAAGGCGTCCACTTCGGCGGGCGTGGGCGGCAGCCCGGTCAAATCGAGCGAAACGCGCCGGATCAGTGTCCGGCGATCGGCGTCGGCCACCGGCGTAAGCCCCTCCGCCGCATACCCGGCCGCGATAAACCGGTCAATGTCGCCCCGCACCCACGCTCTTTGCTTCGCGCCCGGACGCGGCGGCTTCGGCGCCACCGGAGCCTGAAACGCCCAGAACTCGCGCCCCTTCTGCAAATCCATTTCGCTGTAGGTGTGCGCCGGCGCCGCTTTCTCCACCCGCGGATCGGGTGCACCCATTTCCACCCAGCGCGTCAGATCCGCGATCACCGCATCGGGAAGCTTCCCAAACGGCGGCATTTTCAACTTGCCTTCCTGCCGGATCGCCTGGATCAACACGCTTTCGCCCGGCTTGCCTTCCACCACCGCCGGCCCCGAACCTCCCCCCAGGCGCAAGCCCTCCCGTGAGTCCAGAACGAACCCTCCCTGCGCCGCTTTCGCCTCGCGCGAATGGCACATGTAGCAGTTCTTCACCAGCACTGGGCGGACCTTGCTCTCAAAGAAATCCATCCCCGCCCCCGGACCCGGCGCCGCTGGCTGACCCCATGCCGCGCCGGCCGTCAGGATCATCGCTGCAGATAAGGCTCTCATGGTCATCTTTTAATCGGCAATCCTATCACTTCCCCTTAAACCCCGCAAAGGGCCGGATAGTTCTGTCAAGGGCCGGATAGTTCCTGCGGTTCTACCCGATCACCCACCGCGCCAGGTCCCGCAGATCGTCCACCAGCAGATCCGGCGGAGCGTCCACAAACGTCTCCGGCTGGAATCCGAACGTCACTCCGCACGCAAACACCCCCGCCGCCCGCGCCGTCCGGATGTCTACCGCCGAATCGCCCACCATCACCGTGCGCGACGCAGCCGACCCCGCCTCCGCCATCAGCCTCTCGATCCCCACCGGATGCGGCTTCTTATGCTCGAAGCTATTGCCCCCATATACCCGCAGGAAATGCCCCGTCAGACCCAACCCCTCCACGATCTCCTGGCTGAATCGCACCGGCTTGTTGGTCAACACCGCCATCGCCCGCCCCGCTTCCCGCAACCGGTCGAGCGCCTCGCGGACTCCAGGATAGAGATCGGTATGGTCCAGCATGTGCTCCCGGTAGTAGCCGAGAAAATACTCGAGCCCACGCGCAACCTCTCGCTCACCTGCCTCCGCCCCGAGCGATCGCGCAATCAGCACCGGTGCGCCGTTGCCTACATACGACGCAATCACCGCCGTCTCCAGCGGCGCCATGCCCATATGCCCCCGCGTCGCATTCACCGATTCCACCAGATCGCGCTGGGAATCGATCAGCGTGCCGTCCAGATCGAAAATCAGCAGCTCCGCCGCTGCTAAAGACTCCGGGGAACTTGCTTCAATACCTGTTTCCAAAGATTCTTCACCTTGTCGTAGCTGATCTTGAACGCGTCCTGCAATTCCTTCGGCGCCATCAACGATACTGCGTTGGACACCTCGAGTACATACGGCGCGATGCGGCTCTGCGTCACCGCCGCCGGTGGCGGGTTGCGAGTGAACGCGCATAGCCCAAGCACGATCGCCGCCGACACCAGCCACGCCCGCGCCAGCCCCAGCATCCCGCCCAACACCCGGTCCAGCCATCCCAGCCCCGCCCATCGCAGCAGGCGCGACATCAGCCGCGAAAACACCACGCCGGTCAGGATGATGGTTCCGAACACGATTCCGAATCCTAGAAAATTCGCCACCCCTCGATGGCTCACATACTCGAGAAACACCGAGCCAGCGGACCCGTAAAACCACGTACTCAGCAGCACCGCCAGAATCGTCGTCACCAACCCCACCACAGTCCGCACAAACCCCCGCAGCAAACCCGCCGCCACGGAACCGCAAATGATCAACGCCAGCAGCAGATCGAGCCAGTTCACAACGGCTTCCCGGTCAGCCGCTCGAATGCCTCGCGATACTTCTCGCTCGTGCGCCGCTGCACCTCCGCCGGCAGCGACGGCGCCGGGGGCTTCTTTTCCCACCCGATCGATTCCAGATAGTCCCGCACGTACTGCTTATCGAAGGAAGGCTGCGGACCGCCCGGCTCGTACTGGTCCGCGGGCCAGAACCGCGATGAGTCCGGTGTCAACACTTCATCGGCCAACACCAGTTGATCGCCCAAAAAGCCGAACTCGAATTTCGTATCGGCCAGAATCAATCCGCGCGTCAGCGCATACGCCGCGGCCTTATTGTAAATCGCGATCGTCAGATCCCGCAGCCGACCGGCGAGAGCGTCCCCAATCGACGCCGCCGCCTCTTCGATCGAGATGTTTTCGTCGTGGCCCGACTGCGCCTTCGTCGCCGGCGTGAACAACGGCTCTGGCAACCGGCTGCTTTCCACCAGCCCCTCCGGCAACCGGATGCCGCAAACCGCGCCCGTGCGCCTGTAGTCCTTCCACCCGGACCCGGACAGGTACCCCCGCGCCACACACTCCACATCGATCATCCGCGCCCGCCGCACCAGCATGGACCGCCCCTCGAGTTGCTCCCGGTACCGCGGCAGCGGATCCGGATATTCGTCCACGTTGGCCGTCAAAAAGTGCGTCGGCGTCAGGTCTTTCAGAAAGTCGAACCAGAAGATCGAGATCTGCGTCAGCACCCGTCCCTTGTCCGGGATTCCCGATCCAAGGATGTAGTCGAACGCCGAGATGCGATCGGTGGCCACAATCAGCAGCCGGTCTTCGCCAACCGCATAGTTGTCGCGTACTTTGCCGCGCGCCACCAGGGGCACGCCGGGGAGGTTGGTTTCAAGCAGGATGTCGGGCAATCTCCTGTTATCATAGCTTCACCGATGGACTGGAACGAAGCAGCCGAAGACCTCCTGCAGCAGATTCTTTTCTCGACGCCCCTCCCGGTGCGCGAGCAGATCTCCGGACAGATCCGCCAGATCGCCGAACAGGTCGCCGAAGGCGAAGGTAAACAGCGTGTAGGCACCAACACCGTGGTCGAAGCCTGGGTCCAGGCCACCCCGGAGGCGTTGCGCCAGGAACTGCCCCGGCAGATGGAACGTCTTGGCCTGTTCCCCGAGGATTATGGCCTCTAAAAGTCTCAATCCCGTCTGCCTCCTGCTGGCCGCCGCCGTCGTTTCCGCTCCCGCCGTCCTGGCCGCCGAAACGTTGCCCCCTGAAACGTTGCGCCCTGAAACATTGCACTATGAAGCCGAGTGGCGGCTCATGGACGCCGGCCGCGTCCGTCTCCACTGGGCCCCGAATCAGGCCAGCATGAAGCTCGAAACCGTCGGCCTGGTCCGCAAGCTCTACCTCGTCGACAACGACTATGGCGTCCAATTCCGCAACGGCTTTTGCGCCGACTCGAGCCTCATGACCTCGGAAGAGGGCAAGAAGCGCCGCCGCACCACCGTCGACTATCGCGCCGGCGGCAAAGCCATCTATCAGGTGCGGGACCGCAACGCCAACGACGAAGTCATCGAAACGCGCGAAGTCACCGTCCCCGATTGCGTCCACGATGTCGTCACCGGCCTCGCCAAGCTCCGCACCCTCGGCCTGAAACCTGGAGCCGCCCTCACCCTTCCCGTGAGCGATGGCCGCAAGAGCGCCCCCGTCCGCATTCAAGCACAAGGGAAGGAAACCATACGCACCCCGGCCGGCGTCTTTTCTACCGTACGCTGCGAAATCTTTCTGATGAACGACGTGATCTATCGTCGCAAGGCGCGCCTATTGGTGTGGCTCACCGAAGACCCACGCCACCTCCCGGTCCAGATCCGGCTCCAGATGCCGTTCTGGCTGGGCACGGTCACCATCAAACTGGCGCGGGAGGAACCAGGTTGAAACTGCACGCGCTCCTAGTACTGCTCGCCGTCTCGGCGCCGTCGTATTTGCTCGGCCAAAACGCCCTGCTCAGCACCAATGAGATGATGGCCCTCTACGGCCGCTCCATCCAACTCATGGACTCCACCACCGCCGCGGTGCCCGGCCTTGCCCGCGCCGCCGCCCCCATCATCGAAAACGCGCGCCAGACCCTCGACACCATCCGCCGTACCAACCGTCCGCAGGATGGCGCCCTCCACTACGGCTTCCTCAATCAAACCCGCGCCTTCCTCGCCCTTGCCGACGCGATGCCCAAGCCGCATCCGTTTCCCGCTGAAGCGGCGAAACAGTTCGTCGAGTTGCGAGCCGCGCTCGATCGCGCCGATGTCCACTTTCGCGCCCTCCTTGCCCTGAAAGAACAACAATTGCGAAATCCGGATCGTGACAATCTCAAACGGTACGCCGACGCCAACGCCACCACCTCCCCGCCCGTGGACGGAACCACCCGTGTTGTGTTCCTCGGTGACTCCATCACCGACGGCTGGCGTCTCAACGAATACTTCCCCGGTAAAGACTATCTCAATCGCGGCATCAGCGGCCAGACCACCGGACAAATGCTCGGCCGCTTCATCGCCGATGTCGCCGCCCACAAGCCCGCCGTCATGGTTCTGCTCGGAGGCACCAACGACATCGCCCGCGGCGTCAGCGTCGACGCCATCCGTAACAACATCACGATGATCGCCGATCTCGCCGAAGCCAACAAGATCCGCCCCGTGCTCGCCTCCATTCTCCCGATTCACGACTACAACAAGCAGCAGAACCCCTCGTTCGAGCGCAGTCCCCAGCGGCCCCCGGAAACCATCCGCGCCCTCAACACCTGGATGGCTTCCTTCTGCCGCCAACGCGGTTACGTCTATCTCGACTACTTCACGCCCACCGTCGACGAGCGCGGCTTTCTCAAGCAAGAGCTCGCCGACGACGGCCTCCACCCCAACTCAGCCGGCTATCGCGTGATGGCCCCGCTCGTGGAGGCTTCCATCGCCGAAGCGATTCCCCCTCCGCCGCCGGAGCCCAAACGCAGGCGCCGCGGCATTTTCGGGAGACAATAGAATCATGCGTGCACGCGTCGCGGTGATGTTCATGGCCGCCGGATTGTCTCTCCCGGGTCAGATGAGCCTGTCGGTGCAGCAACTGGTTTCCTTCGTGAAGTCCTCGTTGCAGATGCGCCACGAAGACCGCAAGCTCGCCGCCTATCTGAAGAAGGTGACCCTCCGCGAGCGGCTCGAGCCGCGCGTAATCGAAGAGCTCCAGGGCCTGGGCGCCGGGCCGCGCACCGTGGAGGCGCTCGAAGCCTTGAGTGAAGCGTCCAGGTCACAGCCCAAAGCCGTCGCACCCGCCCCACGTCCCGCCCGCCCCGTCCTTGCGCCCCCCTCCCGCGAAGAACAGCAGCGGGTGCTCGAACAGGTGCGCGAGTATGCCCTCAACTACACCAAGCGCCTTCCGGACTTCATCTGCACACAGGTCACCCGCCGTTTCATCGACCCCTCCGGCCTCGAGTTCTGGCAGCGCCAGGACGTGATCACCACCAAGCTCTCCTTCTTCGATCAGAAAGAAGACTACAAGGTCGTCCTGGTAAACAGCCAGCCCGTCGACGTCGATTATCAGCGCCTCGGCGGCGCTATCTCCGCCGGCGAGTTCGGCACCATGCTCAAGGAAATCTTCGAGCCCGAAAGCGACGCCTCCTTCCAGTGGTCACGCTGGGCCACTCTGCGCGGCCGCCGCAATCACGTGTACGATTACCGCGTCACCCAGTCCAAGTCGAAATGGCGCATCAGCTATGAGCGGTCCCTTGAAATCATCGCCGGCTACCATGGTCAGGTTTTTGTCGACGCCCAGAACCATACCGTGACCCGGATCCGGCTGGAAGCCGAAGCGATCCCGCCCACCTTCCCTGTGCAGGAAGCCTCGGTCGAGATGGACTACGACACCGTACCGATCAACGATCAGTCCTACATGGTCCCCCTCAAGCACACCATGCGGATGCGCCAAGGCAAGCTACTGGTAAAGAACGAAGTGGAATTCCGCATGTATCGCAAGTTCGGCGCCGAAGCCGTCATCACGTTCGACACCCCGGACCCGCTGCCGGAAGAGCAGCTCAAGGAAGAGCCGCCGCACTAACAGCCGGACCCGTTCACCCCCGCGCCGCCAACGCCTTGGCCCGCGCCGCCAGATACGCGCTCACGGCCTCATCCAACGGCGGCATCGGCGCGAGCCCCGCCCCTTCCATCCTCGCGTTGGAAAGTGCCGAGAACTTCGGCCTTCGCGCCGCGGTTCGATACTCCCGTTCGTTGGTGGCGCGCAGTTCCGGCTCGAGCCCCGCCAGCCGGAATATGGTGCGCGCATAGTCGTACCACGAAATCGCCGTGCCTCCGCCGACGTGATACACCCCGTGGACCCCGGCCGCCACCAATCCCAACGTCTTTTCCGCCAGCAGCGGCGCGTAGGTGGGCGAGGCGACGTGATCCTCCACCACTCGGATCGGCGCCTTGCCGGACGCGAGACGCAGCATCAGCTCGATGAAGTTGCCGCGCGGCGTATTCAGCCCCCCCGGCCCGAACACGCCCGACGTGCGTATCAATAGCGGTTTGTCGAGATAAGCCTGCGCGTACAATTCCCCCGCCAGCTTCGACACCGCATAGGCACCCAGAGGATGCACCGAATCCTCCTCGGTGTAGGGCCGCCTGGCCGCGCCGTCGAAAACATAGTCGGTGGAAAAATGGATCAGTTTCGCGTCCAATTGACGGCAGGTGACCGCCATGTTCCGCACCGCCATGCCGTTCACCATGAAAGCCGCTAGCGGCTCCTTCTCCGCCACATCCACCATGTTGTAGGCGGCGGCGTTGATCACCAGCGTCGGCGATAGCGCCACCAGCGTGGACTCCACCTGCGCCGGATCGGTAACGTCGCCGTCGGCGCGCGTAAGCGCAACCACATCGGCCCCGGCCGCCGTGAAAACGCGAACCAATTCCACGCCCAGTTGACCGGCGCCACCGAAGATCACTACCTTTTCTGAAATCCGAATGGGAGACGCGCTCACAGGCGCGCCAGACTCTGACATAGAGTCAGGATAACGCGTGTCCTGACCGCCGGAGAGATGGCTGCCGGAAAGATGGATGCCGGCGTCACCCGTCCCGGAGCAGGTCTCATTGACCGGACAGCGCTGGAGCGCGGCGATCGCCTTCCGCGTCTCTGTCTCTCCCGCCTTCGATGCCCTCACCGAGCAACCGCGCCCGCAATCGCTCCAATTCGGCCAGATGCGTCAACGAATGCCGCAATTCCAATCCCACCCGATATCGGTCACCCTCCGCCACGCAATAACACACCTCGCCCAACAGCAACGTGTCGTCCCATTGCATCCGCACCAGCGTTCCCGGCGACATCGGATCCTCCATCCTCACCGCCGCGCCCCGGCCCGACAGGTCCACCACCCACCCCAGCCGCATCCGCACCCCATCCTCACTCAATTCCCCGATCGCAACCGCTTGGTCCAGCCCCATCCGAGGCTCCCGCCGCTGCTCCCCACCCGCCCGGTCCACGCTGCCGTCGTCTCTGCCTCGATTCGCCATGCTTCCTCTTTGCTCTCATCGACGCACCAGCCCGCTTCGATCACGGAATACACCCTGCTTTCATTTCGACAGCATTTGTCTGACAAAATGTCGGCCACCCGACAGTCTGTCATCCTCGGCATTGCACCCAACATACACCAAACCGCTCATTCCACGACACTTATCCTAGTCCGCCCGTTTGGCCTCCGCCTTGCCTATCTACAGGCGTCATGAGACTGACCCAGAAACTGCTGCTCACCCTACTCGCCACTTCGCTCGCCGTAGCACAGGTTTCCATCCCAGGTGGTCCAACCACCATCGGTGGCCCGGGCGGGGGCCCTTCCCCGATCGGTGGCGGCGGACCCGCCCCGGCCGAGAGGGCCGACCTCACCAAGCTCTCCGACGAGCTCAAAGAGGTCCCCGGCAACGGCACGTCGAACGAGTTGCTCGACGTCATCGTGCAATACGACACCTCCGTGCCGATGATCCAAAGCTCCAAGGTCCTGGCCCAGGGCACGGTCGAAAAGGAATACCAGCACTTCGCCGGCGTTCGCATGCGCATCTCGGCCAGCGCACTGGCCACCCTCACCAACACCAGGGGCGTCAAGTTCATTACGCCCAACCGCCCCATCGCCCCGCGCCTCGAGCACGCAGTCCCCGCCGTCTACGCCGACATCGTCCATCAGTCCGGTTTCACCGGCTCCGGCATCGGCGTCGCCGTCATCGATAGCGGTGTCAGCATGCACGGCGATCTGTATGCCAACGGCGCCCTGCGCGTGGTCTACTCCGAGAGCTTCGTCCCCGGTGATCCCAGCACCGCCGACGGCTACGGCCATGGCACCCACGTCGCCACCATCATCGCCAGCAACGGCGCCCTTTCGTCAGGCTCCGGCCATACACGGACCTTTAAAGGCGTCGCTCCCTCAGCAAACATCATCAACCTCCGCGTGCTAGACAACTCCGGTGTGGGCAGCGACGCCTCCGTGGTCGCCGCCATTGACCGCGCGATTGCCCTCAAGAACACCTACAACATCAAGGTGATCAATCTTTCCCTCGGACGCGGCGTCATGGAAAGCTATACCCTCGATCCCCTTTGCCAAGCCGCCGAACGCGCCTGGCAGGCCGGCATCGTCGTCGTCGCCGCCGCCGGTAATCGCGGACGCGACAATTCTATGGGCACACTTGGGTATGGCACCATCGGTTCGCCCGGCAACAGCCCATGGGTCATCACCGTCGGCGCCATGAAAGATCGCAACACGGACTCGCGCGCCGATGACCGCTTCGCCAGTTACTCCTCGAAAGGACCCACCCTCCTCGACCATGTCGTCAAACCCGATCTCGTCGCCCCGGGAAACCGCATCATCGCCGGCAAAGCCGAGGGCAGCTTCCTCGCCGCCCACTACCCGTCGATGGTGATCAATAAGAGCTACTACCTCACCGGCAAAAGCGGTTCCTCGCCCTACATTCGCTTGAGCGGCACCAGCATGGCCACACCCATGGTCGCCGCCACCGCCGCCTTGATGCTCAATCGCGAGCCCAACTTGTCCCCCGACACCGTCAAGGCGCGCTTGATGCTCACCGCCACCAAGGCCACCGCGCCCTCCTACGACAACTACTTCCATGCCCCCACCGGCGCCAACTATTCGCTCCAATCCGATATTTTCGCGGTAGGAGCCGGCTACCTGGACGCCCTCGCCGCCGTCAACAGCACCGCCGTGGTTCCCGCTGGCACTCGCGCCCTTTCTCCCAAGGCGGTCTTCAATCCAGCCAACTCCACGGTGTCCATCCTCGCCAATAACGTGATCTGGGGCACCAACGTCATTTGGGGAACCAACGTCATCTGGGGTACCAACATCGTCTGGGGCACCAGTGTTCTGCTCCCCAACAATGTCGTCTGGGGCTCCAACATCGTCTGGGGCACCAGCGGAACCAGTGGGTTCAATATCGTCTGGGGCACCAACATCGTCTGGGGCACGTCCACTGCGTTCCCGGAAGCCCTCTCAGCGGAAGGAGATCTCGAGTAGACGGCGCAGCGGCCCTGTGCAGGCTAGCCCCACCGGGCCAGCAGCCAAAGACACACGCCAATGCCCGCCAGCAGGCTGATCTCGGCCCATTGCCGGACAGGCCATCGCCGCGGCGCTCCGTCGGGATCCGAAGCGGCGCCGCCCGGGCTCGCCAACGATCGAATCAATCGTGAATCCACCGCCGATCGCTCCCCGTTGACACTCCGCAATATCTCCCGGCGGCCGGCTTCATCGGCGATCAAAAGCGTCATTGCCTCCGATCCCGTCGTCGCCTCTGTCAACTTGCCCCGCAAATTGGCCGGTACATCGGCAAGCGAACGGTAGAATCGCGTCTCGGCGCCAACCGAGATCACCACCGTCGAAATCCGCATTGTCAGCCGCTCCATTTCGGCGCCCTCTCTTCGTACTTATCGCTCAACCGCTTCTACGTATGAATCGAGTGCGGTGGCTCCCCGCCTCTCACTCTACACCCGTTGCGGCACGCTCGCCTTCAACTCGTCCTCCACGTGATCCAGGATCACCTGGATGAATCCCAGGCCCGCCTTGGAAAACGATTTGTCCGCCCGATAGATCAACCCGACGCTCCGCCGCATCGGCTCCGGCCCCAACGGCCGTACCACCAACCGCGACGCCGCCATCTCTTCCTCGCAATGTGACGCCGCCAGAAAACCCACGCCCAGCCCCGCCATCACGAACCGCTTCATCATTTCCGTCGCATCCAGTTCCATCGAAATCTGGATGTCGTCCTCCACCAGTTCCAGCCATTCGTTCAGTCGCGAACGCGTTGTGCCGGACTTCGGCATCAGCAACTGATACGGCACCAAGTCCCGCGCACGCACGCTCTCCAAACTCGCCAGCGGATGCCCCGGCGGAACGATCACCTGAATCTCGTCCGCGAAAATCTTCACAACCTGCACACGCTTTTCAGACACCGGCAACTGCGTGATTCCGAAGTCTGCCTGGTTGTCCACAACCGCTTCCACAATCCGGGTCCCGTAGCTGCGCTCCACCTGAATCTGGATGTTGGGAAACCGTTCCTTGTACTCGGAGAACACCTGCGGCAGCACATAGATACAGGTCGCCTCGTTGGCCGCTATCACCAGTTCCCCGCGCGGGCTTCGCTCCAGTTCGGCGATCGTCTCCTGCGCGCGCCGGCGCAGATCCAGGATCTGCTCAGCATAGTCGGCGAATATCCGTCCAGCCGGGGTCAGCGCGATCCGCGTGCCCAGACGGTCGAACAAGCTCGCATTCAACTCCTGTTCCAGTTGCCGCACCTGCGCGCTGATGGCTGGCTGCGTGCGAAAACACGTCTGCGCCGCTTTCGAAAAGCTCTTCAGACGCACGATTTCGAGGAAAGTATGAAGCTGATCGAGGTCCATGGGCCCCTCTGCAAGCATCGCCTGCTTGCCGCCTGCTGACTGAGAATTATAACATCGTAGTACTGATGAAACCCCTACTTTCTCTCTTTTTGCTTGCCGGCTGGTGCATCGCCGCGCCTCCCGACGGCATGACCAAACTGGATCGGGGCCGCTACCTCGCTGTCGAAGTGGGCAAGTGCGCCGATTGCCACACCCCCAAAACCGAAGCCGGTGAACTCGACAAAGAAAAGTGGTTCAAGGGAAAGGTAATGGAGTACCAGCCGATCGAGCCGATCGCGGACTGGCACAAAACTTCCCCCGACATCACTCCCGCCGGCAGGCTCTGGGGCCGATGGGGCGGCGAGGCTGCCCTCGTGAAATATCTCATGACCGGTCTGACGCCCAAGGGCACCGCCGCCGGCCCTCCCATGCCCACCTACAAAATGAGCAAGGAAGACGCCGAAGCCATCGTTGAATATCTCAAGACCTTGAAATAGGATCCCGATGAACATCTCCAGACGCTCTCTCGTTTCCGCGTCCGCCGCCCTCGTGCCCGCTGCCTCTCTTGTTCCTGGCCCCACGGGCTCTCTCGCCGCCGCGCCCACCGCCCCCCACCGCACCAAACTCGGAGTCTCCACCTATTCCTACTGGCACTTCAGCAAGGAAAAATACCCGATCGAAAAGGTGATCGACAACGCCGCCCGCATCGGCTTCGACGGCGTCGAAATCCTGCATCGCCAGATGGCCGACGAAACCCCGGCCTACTGCAACAAACTCAAACGGCAGGCTTTCGCCCTCGGGCTCGACCTCTACATGCTCTCCATCCATCAGAACTTCGTCTCGCCGGACCCCGCCGTCCGCAAGCAGAACATCGACCATACCATCGGCTGCATCCAGTTGGCCGCGCGCCTCGGCATCCCCTGCATTCGCCTCAACTCCGGACGCTGGGGCACCGTCAAATCCTTCGACGACCTCATGAAGGTGAAAGGCAACGAGCCGCCTCTTCCCGGCTACACCAACGACAACGCCTTTCAATGGTGCATTGATTCCATCGGCGAATGCCTCCCCGCCGCCGAAAAGGAAGGCGTCGTCATGGCGCTCGAAAACCACTGGGGACTCACCACCCAGCCCGAAGGCGTCCTCCGCATTCACAAGGCCGTCCATTCACCCTGGCTCGGCATCAACATGGATACCGGCAACTATCCCGGAGACCCCTACCCCGAAATCGAAAAGCTCGCCCCCACGCCACCATCGTGCAGGCAAAAACCTACTACGGCGGCGGCGTCTGGTACACCCTCGATCTCGACTACCCCCGCATCGCCGGGATCCTGCGCAAGCATAACTTCCACGGCTGGGTATCGCTCGAGATGGAAGGCAAGGGCGAGGCCGACTCGGCCGTCGCCCAGAGCTTCGGTGTCCTGCAAAAGGCCTTCAACGGGTAGTCCCGCTAGGAAACCGTAGCGGTCCGCCCCGGCCTCAGTCGCCACTCGAACAGGAGCCGCGACACCACCACCGCCGTAAACAGGTTCGTCAGTAACCCGAGCCCAAGCGTAATCGCGAACCCGCGCACCGCCGCCGTTCCCATCAGAAAAAGGATCGAACAGGAAACCAGCGTTGTCACATGCGTGTCGAGAATCGTCGACCACGCCTTGTCAAAGCCCTGCGCCACCGCCGTCCACCGCCCGCCGCCGGACGCAGGCTTTGCCGCTTCGGACCCGCACTCGCGGATGCGTTCGAAGATCAGCACATTGCTGTCCACCGCCATGCCGATCGTCAGGATCAGCCCGGCGATGCCCGGCAGCGTGAGCACCGCGTCAAACAGCACCAGCATCGCCATCAGGTACAAGCCGTTCAACGCGAGCGTCACCGTCGCGTTCCAGCCGTCGCCCCGGTAAACCGCGAACATCGCCGCGATCACCGCCGCCGCCCCTGCAACCGCCGCCGTGATGCCCTGACGAATCGAGTCCGCACCCAGCGACGGCGCAACCGTCGACTCCTCGATGATCCGCACCGCCGCCGGCACCGCCCCCGCCCGCAGCAGAATCGCCAAATCCTCGGCCTCTTCCGCCGATCGAGCGCCGCGTATCTGGCCCTCGCTTTCGATTCGATCCTCGATCCGGCCCGCGCTCGCAATCGTATCGTCGATCACCGCCGCCACCCGCTCGCCGAGGTGCGCCCCCGTGAACGCTCCGAACCGCCGCCCGCCTTCGTTGCCGAGCGTGAAGCCGGTGGACCAGCCGCCGCCGGCGTCACGGACCGCGCGCGCGTTCTTCAGATCACCCCCTTCGAGCACCGGTGGTCCCTGCAGTACGTACCACTCCGGCTCAGCACCCGCCGTGGCTGACACACGCTGCCCGAGCGCCGATACCGCCGCACGCGCCTGTGCTTCCTCCGCGAATGGACCGCCCGCCACCAGGTACCACTGCAGGACTCCGCGCCGCGTCAGGCTCTCCCGGATCCTCTCCATGCCATCGCCACCGCCCGGGATCTGCACCAGCAGCCGCCGCTGCGCCGCCCCGAAGGGCTGAACGCTGGCCTCGGAAATCCCGTAGCCGTTGATCTTGCGCTCCACAATGCGCCGGGTCTCCTCGAGAACCGTCGCGCCTTCTCCATCCACCTCCAGGACGAGGTTCGCCCCACCCCGCAGATCCAGACCGAGCCGGATCGGCTTGATCGCGACCACGATCGCGGCGATCGCGGTAAGTAAGAACACGAATACTGACTTGCTTCGAATAGACACAATTCCTCTCCTTGTTTTTTGCTGCTGGTAACAACGGCGGTCGAGCTATCGGGAGCCGAGCTATAGGGAGCCGAGCTATAGGGAGAAGATATCCGGCGGAGGACGCGCCCACGCGGCTCGCGGGGTCACGGAATGGAAAACGGACGGCGCCGCGGCCCTTGCCGCCGCAACACCTTCGCGAACAGGACGCTGCGCGGGAGCGGCAATCAGAACCGCCGGACAATGCCCACGCGGCTGCGCGTGTTTCACGGCGATCGTTCCGGAATCGTGCGCGGGCAGCCCCGCCGCGGCCAGTTCGACGGCGGCGCCCACAGACGCGCCCGCTACCGTCTGCGCCTGGCCCACCGCCAGCCAGACAATCGAACCGAGAATGATTCCGGCGAATCTCATCGCGCTGCGCTCAGCATACCACTCCGCGCCGCGCCGGATGTCTTGCCGCCTACTTGAAATACCGGCCGATCGCCGCCGCCGACGGCTTCGGCGTTACCCACGATACAACGATCATCAGCACCCCGGAAATCACCGTCATCGGCACCACCGGCAGCATCCCCAACACCAGCGTCCCGGCCGGCGTCCGCGTGATCACATCCATGCCGCCGGCGCTCCAATACACTCCCGGGACCACGGCATGCGCCTGAAAGATCCCCATCGCCACCACCGCCGCCGCCACCCAGACCGTCGACGCGAGCGCGCCCCATTTCGTGCTGCCGCGCCACAGTAGCGCACCGGCAACCAGCGGAGCCAGCGCCGAAAATCCGGAGAACGCATACTGCGACGCCAATTCGAAAATATTGCCCGGGAAGTTCAGCGCCACCAGATAGGCGCACGTCGTCAGCGCGATCACGAATGCCCGCCCCGTATACACCTGCGCCGCCTCACCGAAACGCTCGGTGTGTCCATAGTAGGCGAATACGTCCTCGGTGAACATCGTGCTCAAAGCCAGAATCTGCGAGTCCGACGCCATGACCGCCGCCATGATCCCCGCCCCCAGAATCCCCGCAATCCAGGCCGGTGCAAAACGCCCCAGCAACAGCAGTAACACATCGTCGGCGGCCATTTGCGAGCGCAGACGATCCCGCTCCCCCGCCTCCAGGCGCGGACCCTCGCTTGCCAGCCGGTTGCGCGCTTCCACCTTCGCCTGAATCCCCGCCACGTCATCCACGCCGTTGGCCGCCACCCCCAGATAGACGCACGGAAGCCAGATCAACAGCAGGCACACCGGATACAGCAGCACCGTCCGCCGGAACTGGCCCATCGTCCGCGCCGTCAGGCAAAAGATCCCGATATGCGGAAACGCGATCGCCGACAACGGAATGAAGGTGTAGCTGAAAAAGTAGAGCGGCGAAATGCGTTCCCTCGATAGCAGCGGAGCGAGCGAGGGCGACGCGAGCATCTTCTCCATTGCCGTTCCGAATCCCCCGAGCCCGTAGCCGATGATCACCACCGCCACCGCGCCGAAGGAAAGAAATAGCAAGGTCTGAAACGTATTCACCCACGCCGTGCCCCGCATCCCGCCGAAAAACACGTACGACATCACCACGATCGCAACGATCGCCCCGCCGAGCCAGAACGGCACCAAACCGCCGCTGATGGCCCGCATCGCCGTGCCGCCGCCGATCACGCCGATAATGATGTAGGGCACCAGCAACGCCGCCTTCACCACGAAGATCACCGTCCCGATATGCCCGCACTCCCAACGGTCCCGGAAGATCTGCACCGGCGTCATGAACCCGTGATGCTTCCCCACGGACCATAACCGCGTCCCCAAAAACAACAACAACAGCGGCACCACGATCGCCGACGAAGACGCCATCAGCCCATACGTCACGATGCCGTTATGAAACGCATGCCCGGAAGAGCCGAGAATCGCGAACGCCGTCATGTGCGTCCCGAACAGCGAAAACAGGAACACGAATCCGCCCAGTGACCGTCCCGCCAGAAAAAAGTCTTCCGCTCCGGATCCGCGCGATCCACGGAAAGCGAATATCCCGATGTACAGGACCGCGGCGAGATAGACGGCAACGAAGAAAACCGAGATCAAGTCCGGCTACTCCAGATGTCCAGGCCAAGCCCAGCGGATGCAAAGGGCCAGCAGACCGATAACAGCGATCGTGTAGAGGGCATGGTAGAAAAGACCAACCGGCAGAAACCCGAACACCAGCGGACGCGCCTCGCTCCAGAACCAAAAATCCTGATGCAGCAGGTAGAACGCGAAGATCAGTAGGGCCAGGAGCCAGTGCTTTCCGGACACGGTTTTAATCCGCTAGTATCACACACGAACTGGCCGCTCGGGATACACTGAGTGCTTATGACTTGGCTACTGTTCGTCATCGGCACCGTTCTTTGCTGGGGTGTGTACGGCCCCATGCTTCACAAGGGTCAAATGCAACTGGGAAATCCGTTGCGCGCTTTGCTGTGCGTCGGCGTCGCCTATTTTCTGGTCGGCGTGCTCGTTCCCGTGATTCAACTCGGCATGCAAGGCGACCTCAACGGATTCAACACGCAGGGCACCACCTCGGCTACCCTCGCCGGCGCGCTCGGCGCGTTGGGCGCCGCGTTCATCATCTACTCGTTCAAGTTCGGCGGCATCCCGTTGTATGTCATGCCGCTGGTGTTCGGTGGCGCGCCCGTGGTGAACGTGCTCTACACCATCGCCACCCATCCACCCAAGTCAGCCATCAATCCTATGTTCTTCGTCGGGATCCTTCTGGCCTCAGCCGGCGCAGGGATGGTCCTCTACTTCAAACCGGCGAACTAACGCGCCACCGCGTCCAACAGCGAAAGGACCGTCCGTGTGATCTTCACCGACGCCTCCTGCTCCAGGTTGTTCGTGCCCAACCACGTCTCGTACCCGCCCAACGCGTAGTGCCTCGGCGTGGGCAGATAGCCGTAGTGACCATTGGCAAGCTCGATCGTGAACGACGGCCGCAGCGGACTCAGTTCCTTGATCGTAATCCCGATCTCGGTGAAAACCTCGCACGGGATCGCCGCGATCCCCAAACCGCCGATACGCAGCGCCTGCAGCTTCAAGTCCGCGAACTCCGGCCCCTCCTCGAGCGCAATCGCCCGTTCGGCATACGGCTTGGCGCGCGCCGGCAGCTTCTTCTCGTCCGCTTCAGCCAGTGCCGCCTTGGCAAACCGGAGTTGTTCCGGCGACGGCTTGCGGAACCGCAGCCGCAATTCCCGTTCCGCCATCCGGATCGGTAGCGCGTCGCGATACTCGATCGCCGCCGCCAGCCGCGCCGCGTGCCCCGAAAGCTTTCCCGCTACTTCCCGGATCCGCACGAACGGCTGCGCGCGCGGACGCGGGTGCAGGAAGTCGATGTTGTTCACGTCCCCGCTGGTGCCGTTGGTGAGCATCGCCACAAACGCCGCATCGCCCGGCGCCACCGCTTCCGCCGCCTGACGCGAGAATTCTCCGAAGTAGTCCGGCCGACACCGGCCGCGCCGGAATGCCGCCCACGTAATGCAAGCGAATAGCTGGCGAGCAACGCCAGCGGTTTGCCCGCCGCGCTCCGCACCGACACCACCGAAAACTCCGGATCCGTCGCCCCGCCGGATGCATCAGATCCGATTCCCTGCCCCGGGATTCATCCGCACGATGTCGGTTGTATCGCCATAGGGAGTCGGCGGAATCGCACCCGGACGCATGTACGCCGATTGAACAGCTCATCCGGCACCGGCACGCTGCCCCACCCCAGCCGCGCCGGCTCCAGACGCGAGTTGGCCTGCGCGATCGCCTCCGCCGCCTGATTCACCAACCGGTCCACGTAGCTTTTCCCGCTCGTCATTGGCTGTGGTTATGCGCGCGACGGCGGCGCCGAATGCGAGTGCGTGGCTGACATCAGGATCCGCTCCGCCGCGATCCCGGTCTTTTTCGACGCCAGCGCCTTGGCCCGGTCCATTTCCTCGCGCTTCACATAACAGCTATCGATCAGCACGATCGCGATGCGCGTGCCGCCGTCGTCAAGCACCAGCGCCCGGGCATGCAGCCGGTCATGCGCGGAATCCGCCGGGTTGTACCCGAAATTGCCGATCAGCCGCACCGGCCACTCCTCCGGCGTGATGTCGGCGGCCGCCGCACCGGCGCGCAATGCGGCCCGTGCCGGCACGGTCGAAACAAGCAGTGTCGATAGGGCCAGGGGAAGGAGGACCAGGGGAACACGAGCAATGCGTTTCATTGAGGCTAACCCACACTCTATCAGCCAGCGGTGCTCACCGGATGACCCCGAATTCCGTCCGCTTGCCGAGCGCCTCTCGCAGCAGGCGCGCATACGCGAGGTCCGTGATTTCAATCGCGCCGAGGCTCTCCAGGTGCGGCGTCAGATACTGCACTTCGAGCAGCGAGAAGCCCTGCTCGCGCAGGTGCTCCACCAGGCGCCACAGGGCCACCTTCGACATATCCGCCACCCGGTGAAACTTCGATTCCGCGAAGAACGCCCCGCCGATATGGATGCCGTAAATGCCGCCCGCGAGCGACCCTCCCCGCCACACCTCGAGCGAATGCGCGTGCCCCATCCGATGCAGTTCCGCATAGGTAGCCATGATCGAACCGGTGATCCAGGTGCCATCGGCGCGATCGGCGCAAGCCGCCATTACTTCGTTGAACGCGCGGTCCGTCGTGATCTCGAACTCCGCCGCGCGCAGCGTCCTCCGTAGCGATCGCGATACGTGAAAAGCGTCCAACGGAAGCACCGCGCGCGTCGCCGGACGATGCCACGTAATGTAGTCGTGCTCGGAACTCCCCATCGGAAAAACACCGCGCGCATACATCTCCAGAACGGTGGCCGGGTTGATTCCTCGCGTAACGCCGCAGCAATCCATAACGTCGTTTCACTTACCATGATAGAGATGCGCATCGTACTAGGGTTTGCCACGCTTTCGCTACTCGCCTCCGCCGCCACGCCAGACGCTTGGCCGCGATGGCGCGGGCCCAACGACAATGGTGTCGCCCGCAGTGACGCTCCGCTTCAATTCAGCGAAGACCGCAACGTAGCATGGAAAGCCGCAATTCCTGGCCGTGGCATGTCTTCGCCGGTCATCTGGGGTGACCGTATCTTTGTCACCACCGCCGTGCCCTTGATGGCGGCGGCGCCCGCCGCGGACGCTGTCGCGGAGCCGCAACCCGGAGACCGCAAGGGCGGCGGCAAGGGCGGCGCTAGAGGACGTGGCGGACCCGGAGGTGGTTCCGCCGCCGGTGTCGAGCATAAGTTCGTCGTCATGGCGTTTGACCGCAAGACCGGCAAACTGCTTTGGGAACAAACCGCCACCCAGGCCACCCCGCACGAAGGCTATCACCGCCAGTACGGCAGCTTTGCCTCTAACAGCCCCGTCACCGATGGCAAGCGTCTGTTCGCCTTCTTCGGCTCGCGCGGGCTCTACGCCTATTCCCTCGATGGCAAGCTTCTCTGGAAGAAGAATTTCCAACCCATGCGCATGCGCCTTCAGTTCGGCGAAGGCTCGCCCACCGTGCTCGCCGGGGACCGCTTGCTGCTCAAGTTCGATCAGGAAGACAGCTCCTACCTCATCGCCGTCAGCACCGCCGACGGCAAGGAACTCTGGCGCGTGGAGCGCGATGAACCCAGTTCCTGGTCGCCGCCGCTGGTGATCACCCACAATGGCGTCGAGCAGGCCATCGTCAGCGCCACCAATCGGGTCAAGTCCTACGACTTGAAAACCGGCGCGGTGCTGTGGGAAGTCGGCGGCCTCGGCAGTAACGTCATTCCCGCCCCCGTCGTGCACAATGGCACCGTCGTCGTGATGAGCGGTCACCGCGATCCCAATATGCTCGCCATCAAACTGGGCGGCAAAGGCGATCTCACCGGATCCGATGCCGTCCTGTGGACCAATCAGCGCGGCAACTCCTACACCCCCTCACCCGTTCTGCACGACGGAAAGTTGTACTTCGTCTCCGATAACGGCATGCTCAGTTGTCTCGACGTGGCCACCGGCAAGCCGCACTATCTGCAGCAGCGCCTGGGAGACAAACCGTACAGCTTCAAGTCCTCGCCCGTGGCCGCCAATGGCAAGCTCTATCTCGCCACCGAACAAGGCGACGTCCTGGTGGTGAAAATGGGAGAAACCTACGAAATGCTCGCCGTCAATTCGATGGGCGACCAGATGTTCGTCGCCACTCCCGCCATCGCCGATGGCGAACTCTACCTGCGCGGACCGCAGGCGCTCTACTGCATCCGCGACTAAGACCGCGCGCTACTCCGAGGTCAGGCGCTCATACAATCGCGAATACTCGCCGGCGGACGCCCCCCAAGAAAAGTCCCGCGACATTGCTCGTTGCATTCGCGCCGTCCAGGCATCCTTGTCGTGAAATTCCGCCAGTGCCAGCCGAATCGCGATCAGCAGATCGCTCCCCGCATAGCCCCTGTACTTGAATCCCGTCTCCGCGTCCACGGTATCCTCCAGCCCCCCCGTCGCCCGCACGATCGGGATCGTGCCGTAGCGGAGACTGTACATCTGGTTGAGGCCGCACGGCTCGAACAGGCTCGGCATCAGGAACATATCCGCTCCGGCTTCGATCCGGTGAGAGAGAGCGTTGTCGTAACCGAAATGCCCCCACACGCGATCGGGACAGCTGGCCATCAAGTGCCGAAACAAAGTCTCGTACTGCTTCTCGCCGGAACCGAGAAATACCATCGCCACGTCGTCGTTGGAAAACAACTCGAAGGCGATCTCGGCGAACGTATCGAATCCTTTCTGCCGCGCGAAGCGAGAAACCACGCCCAGGAGCGGACGCTTGGCCGTGCTCGCCGGAAGACCGGCCTGTCCGATCAACGCATCCTTGCACACAGCTTTGCCCTTCAGATCGTCCACCGTGTAGTTCGCCGCCAGCACCGGATCGTGGTCCGGACTCCAGTCCCCATAATCCACGCCGTTGAGAATCCCCGTCAGTTTGCTCGCGTTCTCACGCAACAAACCTTCCAACCCGTACCCGAACTCCGGAGTTTGGATCTCGGTGGCATAGGTCGGGCTCACCGTCGTAATCGCGTCGGCGAAGCATATGCCCGCCTTCATGAAGTTCACGTCCCCGTAAAACTCGAGATAGTGGGGTTGCATCAGCCACCGCTCCAACCCCAGTTCTGCGAATGCCGGCGCGGCGAAGCGCCCCTGGTGCTCTAGATTGTGGATGGTGAATACGATTCGCGTGTTCTTCAATGCCGGGTCCAGTTGGAACCGCGTTCGCAGATAGGCCGCCGCCAGCGCGGATTGCCAATCGTGCAGATGCAGCACCTCCGCCGGATGCACGTTGCGCAAAACACCGAGCACGGCCGCCGAGAACGCGGCAAAGCGCAGATGATTGTCCGCGAAGTCATGTCCGTACGCGTTGTAGAAGCCGTCGCGATCGAACAGTTGCGGACACTCGACGAAGTAGAAAGCGATGCCGTTGTGATCCTGCCGCCAGATCGAGCAATGGAGAACGTGGGAACCGAGAAAGATCGGAAGCTCGTCCAAAACGCACCGCGCGCGGTCGAGCGATACGGAACGGTAGCGAGGCAACACGACCGCCGCCTCGTGACCTTGCTCGGCCAACGCCGATGGAAGCGCGCCCACCACGTCGGCCAGGCCACCCGTCTTGGCGAACGGCGTCGCTTCCGAAGAAGCCATTAGAATTCGTGACATGTGAACTCACCATGATAATCTGACCGTTGATGACGAGACGACAGATGCTTGGCGCCGCCGCGGCCGCGATCGCCGGCGCGCAGCAAAACACCGAGCCCCCGAACATTCTTTTTCTGATGCCCGATCAGTGGCGCGGCATGGATCTCGGATCGGCCGGCAATCGCCAGGTTCGCACCCCCAACCTCGATAAACTCGCCGCCGATGGCATGCAGTTCGACAACGCCGTCGCCAACACCCCGGTCTGTACACCCGCCCGTTCCACCGTGCTAACCGGCCGCTATCCCCATGCCACTGGAACCGCCGTCAACGACGTCCGTCTCCCGATTCACGAAGTGACTCTCCCTGAGATGCTCCGCCAACGCGGCTACTACACCGGCTTCATCGGCAAGTGGCATCTCGATGGCGGTCTCCGCATGCCGGGCTACGTTCCTCCCGGCGAACGCAGACAAGGCTTCGACTATTGGGCCGCCAACGAGTGCAGCCACGCCTACTTCAAGCAGTGGTATTTCCGGGACGATCCCAAGCGCATCGACATCGCGGGGTACGAGGTCTTCGAGTGGACCAAACTCGGCTCGGAGTTCCTCGATAACGCGAAAAACAAAAAACAGCCGTTCTGTTTGTACATGCAGTACGGCCCGCCGCACGACCCCTACCTCGCTCCCCCCGGATACGAGACCATGTACGATCCCGCGAAGATCGAAATGCGGAAAAACTGGAAGCCCGGAGCGCAGCGCAATGGCACGTCCAAGGAGATCGCCGGATACTACGCCGCCATCGCCTGTCTCGACGAACAAATCGGGCAATTGCTCGGCAAACTCGATTCGCTCGGCATGACCGGCAACACCATCGTCTTCGTCACCTCGGACCATGGCGACATGCTCGGTTCGCAGGAACTTTCCTCAAGCGCGCCAGTTGGAAGAAAGCGTCCCGTGTATCCGGTATCTTCCGCTGGCCCAACTGCATCAGGGCGGAGACAGTGCTCCAAGGCCCCGTTTTCCCACGTCGACGTAGTCCCCACCCTGCTCGGGCTCTGTGGCATGGAGACTCCCGCGCGGATGCATGGGCACGACTATTCGAGCCATGTCCGCGATGGCTCCGGGGAGACGCCCGAATTCAGCCACCTCATGATCTACACCAAGACCGAGGCCGACGAGCATGGCCCTTGGCGCGGTCTCCGCAGCAGCAAGTGGAAGTATGCCCGGCATGAGGACCGCCCCTGGGTGCTCTACGACCTCGAAAACGATCCCTACGAGATGAACAATCTCGCCGCCGATCGCAGCCGGGCCAAACTCATGGCCGGTTTCGACTCGAACATTGCCGCCCAGATGGCCGCCACCGGAGATCGTTGGGACGAACTGTTCGACCGGCCGTACCGGTAGATCCGCCCATGCCGTTTCGATTGCAGCGGATCTATCAGCCCTCTTCCAACGCCGATGGATTCCGAGTCCTGATCGATCGGCTGTGGCCCCGCGGGTTGAGCAAACAGGCCGCCGCCGTCGACCTCTGGCTCAAGGAGATCGCCCCTTCCACCGAGTTGCGGAAATGGTTCAACCACGACGCCGCGAAGTGGACCGAATTCCAATCACGCTACCGTCGCGAGTTGGAAGCTCAGCCGGAGGCGTTCGAGTGTCTGCGAAGCCTCGGCGCCGGCGGGGCTGTCGTCACTCTGCTGTTCGCCACGCGCGAGGAACGCTACCATCACGGTGTGGTCCTGCTCCAGCTTCTCTCGTAGACGCCTGGGGCGCTACTCGCGGTTGCCAATCGCGTAGAGAGCCGAATGCGTCCGGACGTACATCTTCCCATCGGCGATGGCGGGCGTCGCGTTGGCGGAATCGTTGAAGTCGTTCACGCGAATCACTTCCCAATCGGCCCCCGGCTTGATCACGGCCAGTTTTCCTTCCTCGGAAAACGTGAATATCTTCCCGTCCGCCGCCAGCGGCGAAGCAAAGTACGCTCCCGGCGCACCCGTGATCCGGCCCTGCTTCAGCACCGCGCCCGTCTTCGGATCGAGCGCCGTCAGGATGCCACCTTCCTTGCACAAGTACAGAACCCCGTCGTATAGCAGCGGCGACGGCACGTTCGGTAAGGACTTGCTGTACCTCCACAGCGTGCTCTTGTCCGTCATATCGCCCTTGCCGCCCAGCTTGAATGCATTCACGCCGTTGACCACAGACCTTTTGGATTGGTACAGCTTCCAGTCCCGCTCCTCCATCGCTCCCGACAGATCCAGATCGACGGACTCCCAGGCCTTCACCAGCTTCGAATTGTTCATCTCCGCCTTCTGGATCTTCCCGTCGCCGTTCTTGTCCATCTCCTTGAGTGCCTCCGCAAAATCAGGAACGGTTTCCTGCTGCCCCGGATCGGCCTCTCCCGCCCAGCCGAGCACGTAGATGTTTTCGTCATCCATCACCGGAGTCGGCTTCAACTGCCACGTCAATCCGCGCACCCACCACACTTCCTTGCCCGTCGCAACCTCATAGGCCACCAACCGGTAAGACCCAGCCAACAGCACTTGCAGCGGTCCGCCGTCCTTGGGTTGATACAGCACCGGCGTCGAGAACCCGCGCGTGAACTCGGGCCGCTCCACGCGCCACTTCACCTTGCCCGTGTTCTTATCGATCGCCACGAAAAACGATCCGCTCTCCTGATCGCACGGAAGCAGCAGAAGGTCGCCCGCCAGCACCGGCGTTGCGGCCTGCCCCATCGGATTGTTGAACGGACCGAGCGGCAGCCGCCACCGTTCGTTCCCGTCCGGGCCATACGACAGCAGCCCGAAGTCCGTGAAGAAGACGAATACGTTCTTGCCATCGCTGGCAGGCGTTGGCGACGTCGGGGAGTTCGATTTGTGCAGCGTCTCCACGCGCGGCCGCGGTGCGTCGCGCCGCCACAGCACCTTGCCGGTCAACCGGTCCAGGGCGAACGTTTGGATCTTGTCCGCCTCGAAGCCCGTCAGGTAGATGCGATCCCCAACCACAATCGGAGACGAGTGCCCGGGCGGCAGCGCCGTCTTCCAGAAGACGTTCTTCTCAGGACCGAACTCGGTCGGAAGGTTCGTATCCGGAGCGATACCGGATGAATTATGCCCACGGAAGGTAGGCCAATCGCCGGCCCCAGCCGGTAGAGTCACGAGGAGAACAGCCAGTAAGCGGAACATCGCTCGCCATTCTATCAAACGCCATACCCCCGCCCCTATTGCTCCGATTGCCGCTCCATCGCCCGATGGCACAGCGCCGCCGGCCACTCCGTCTTGGCTGCGAAGTTGTATCGCAGAAAATGGCGGTCGAGCACTGCGTTGTTCAAGCTCGACACCATCATCATGTCGCCCTTCTTTAGCACCGGAGCCAGTTCCACGACTTTTTCGAAGCGGATGAAATCCTGCCACGTCCCCTCGAACCGGAATGGCCACCCACGCGCCAATGGAGATTCCTGCGATTGCCGCCCATACCGGTTCAGTTTTTCCCACGTCGCCCGGTTGTACTTTTCAAGTGTTAGCCAGTCCTCCGGCATACGGTCCCGCTCCACGTCGCTATCGTCGGGCGCAATCGGCAGACCCTTCCAATCGAGCGGCATCGTCCCATGCTTGCCCCATTGCGACACCACGCGCACCGGCCCCGCCCCATCGAACGGCGCTTCCAGAATTCGCCCATGGAAATAGGTGAAGAGCCGCTCCACGCGTGTCCGCCCTTCGTTCAACTGCACCCACATCACTTCGTGGTCGCACGGGTCGTTGTCATCCGGGAAGTCGATATCGTCTTCCCAGAACATGTGGTAGGCGATCCAGTGCCCGTTGGGATGCAGTATCGCCACCGCGTCTTTCAGCGGAAAGGGATCGCGCGGGTGGGTGAGCACCTGCGGAGCGAACCGGATCATCAGCGCCCGCTCCACCGCATGCGGCTTACGCGGCGGCTCTTTCTCGAGTGCCTCCCCGTAAGCCTCGCTCGCTTCTTTCAGCCTCCGCTCGGCATGTGCTTCCATGCCTTCCCGGTTGGCCTCCAACGCCTCTAATGACTGGCACATGCACGGCGGCATGGCCTCCTGACGCAACGCCACCTCCGGCGCCAGCGCCAGGCAGCATCCCAGCAAAAGACTGCGCATAGACTCCGTTCTTCGGCCCTCCGGGCCGGCGTCTCAGGCCGCTCAGGTGAATCGGCCGCCCGAGCCGCCTCCGCATCCCGCCGTCGCAAACGACGACAACAGACGCTCTACTTTTTCGGACGCGCACCGCGGACAAATCAACCCCGTGTCGGCATCCGACATCCGGCGCAATTGTTCGTATTTTTCGCCGCACTCCTGGCAGCGATATTCGTACATCGGCATGGTGTTCTTTCCATGCTATCAGTCCAGCCCCGCAACCGTTTCCCTAGGTCAGGATCCGGATCAGCCACTCCGCCGCCAACGCCGGTTTCGCTTGCCCTTCCACTTCCACCACGCACACCCAAGTCACCTGCACCCCACCCGTTACCTCTTCCACGTTTCCTACCGTGAACCGTCCGCGCACACGGGACCCCGCCGGCACCGCCGACGGAAACCGTACCCGGTTCAACCCGTAGTTGATCCGCATCTTGTACTCGCCCCGCAGGTCGATCGCGTCGCGGCTCATTTCCGACAATAGAGACAGCGTCAAAAACCCGTGCGCGATGGTCGCCCCGTATGGCGATTCCGTCGCGGCCCGCTCTGCGTCGACATGAATCCACTGCGGATCTTCGGTGATGCGGGCGAACCCGTCAATGCGCTCCTGGTCGATTGTGTACCAACGGCTAACGCCCACCTCGGCGCCTGTCATCGTTCGCAGTTCGTCGATACCGGCGATCACCATTCGTTAGACGACCAGTTTCCAGGGCTTGCGCTCTTCGCGCGAAAACAGCTTCCTCGCCTCCGCCTGCGCCGCGGTCCACTTCTTGGAATCGAAGTCCACCCGCAGCTTGCTCCGTAACGCCACGTTGCCCAACAGACAGGTGGTGGTGGAACGCTGGCACACCTCGATATCGCTGATCGGCTTTTGCCGCGTCTTGATGCACTCGAGGAAGTTCGCCCAGTGGGCCATGTTTGCGTTGTTCGACGATTTCACTTCCCGCTCGCTGAACTCGGATCCGCGCTGCGGCACGAAACGGTATAAGCTCCGGTCCACGAACAGCGTTCCCTTTGTCCCGTGGAACAGGATGCCATAGCGCTTGTCGAACATCGACTCGTCGTTGGCGTTGCGGTTCTCGTAGGTGGCGATGAAGCCCGGATACTGGTACGTCACCGCCAGCGTGTCCGGGGTGTCGCGATTGTCGGTGAGCCAGAATTTGTCGCCGAGCGCGGTCACCGCCGTGGGCATCGTCTCGTCAAACGCCATCTGCACGATGTCGAGCAGGTGCACGCCCCAATCGGTCATCATCCCGCCTGCGTAGTCCCAGAACCAACGGAAGTGCGAGGAACGCCTTTGGATCGACTCCGAATCGGTCTTCTGCGTTGAACGGACGCCGGCGCGGGCTCCCAACCACAGGTCCCAATCGAGATCGGCCGGCGGCTGCGCGTCGGGTGGATTGCCGATGCCTTCCTTCGGCATGAAACTGCGTAGTTCCACGTCTTCACGAAAGTCACTGGCCCCAACTCGCCGCTTTTGACGATCTCCACCGCCTTTTGGAAATGCGTGCCGGAGCGCTGCATCGTACCCGCCTGCACCACGCGCCGGTATTTGCGCGCCGCCTGCACCATCTTCACGCCCTCGTCGATGGTGACGCAGATGGGCTTTTCCACGTAGACGTCTTTACCGGCCTTGCAAGCCTCCACCGTCATGTAGGGATGCCAGTGATCGGGGGTTGCGATGCACACCGCGTCAATGGTCTTGTCTGCCAGGATCTCGCGGAAATCGCGGATGCCCTTGGCTTTCCCTTCCGTCATCTCCACCGCGCGCTCCAGGTGCGGCTTGTAGACGTCGCACACCGCGGCGGCCTCCAGGTTGTCCTGCTTCATCGCGATGCCGAGATTAGACCGGCCCATGCGGCCCATGCCGATGAAGGCGGCGCGAACACGGTCATTGGCGCCTTTCACGTTGCCGGTGAACAGGGACGTGGTCAATGCGGCGGCGGCCGATTTACGAAGAAAGTCGCGGCGTGGATCCATTCCCGCGATTATATCGCCTCACGCAATCCGGTACTTGTCGATCGCCGCCTCGTCGAGCGATACGCCGAGACCCGGTTTCGATCCGATCTCGAAATAGCCATCGCGGACGGCGAACGGCTCTTTCATGCAATCGTCGGCGAGCACATGCGAAATGGCGATCGCGAACTGAAGCCCTTCGTAAGCCGCCACCTGATGGGCCTGAAACACCTGTGCGATGCCGTTGTCGATCGAGTGTTCGATCCACACCGGAACGTGCGCCGCCTGGGCACGGTCCGAGAGTGTCTTGCAATAGGCGCCCAGCTTCGGCGCGCCGGCAATCCAGGCGTCGAGCAGGCCCTCTCGTGTCCATGCCTCGATTTCGCCCGAAGTGAGCATCGCATCCACATGCTCGGCCACCAGCAGCGGGAGCTTACCATCTTTGCGCATGGCCCGCAGCCGGCGATAGCCATCCACGTTCTGCCGCGCGATGGGTGACTCGATGGCGAAGTAATTCTTGAACTTCACCAACTCCTTGGCCACCTCCATCGTTTTCTCCACGGTCTCCCAGGTCGAGTTGGCATCCACCCAGACCTTCATTGACTTAGGAATCGCCGCGCAGATCGCATCGGCCTGCGCGATAGGATCTTCCCACGGCCGCGCCTTCACTTTGTGGATCCGGTATCCGAGCGATGCGCCGAGCTTGGCCTCCGACGCCATCAGCGCCGGCGGAAAGCACTGGCTCCACCAGGTGGGTTGCACGCGCCTGCGCGCATTCCGATTGAGAAGACGCGCCACGGGAATTCCCTGCACCTTGCCGAGCAGATCCGCCACGGCAATCAGCAGACCGCGAATATCGTCGTTGGCCAAATAGTCGCGGGGCTCCCGTCCGATCATCTGTTTCAGCTTGCCTTCGGCCTGTGCCCGCGGCATCTTCGCCTCGCCGATGCCCATCAGTCCACTCGCGGCAAACAGCTTCACGAAATGCAGTTCGTAGTCGCGCTGGTCACGCTTTTGGTGCTCCCAACTCCGCGTCCAGGCTTCGCGGACGCGTTCGGCGAAAGGCACCCGTGCCGAAAGGATTTCGTAGCGGGCCAATTTCAGATCCTGGCCCCGCAGCGGATGGGAAAAAGCAGCGGCGGCAAGCGCGGAGGCGAGGGTTCGGCGTGTCATGCTTTTCATAGGTTATTACGGCGCGGTTATTACGGCGCCGGCTTACAACTCGCCCGGCGGCACGCGCCCGGCACGGATGGCCTCGGTCTGCGCACAAGTGAACGGCGGCTCCGCTGGCGGCAGATCGAAGTGAAAGCACCGGAACAGGCGGGCGATGTAGCGCATTCGCTGCGTGAGGTCGCCCCAGTCGATCGCGCCACAGTCGGCAGTTTCGAGTCCCGCGATCATAGCGCCGAACGCCGCGTCGCGGGCGGGGTCGAGTTGCGGCGGGATCGGGCGATCCAGATGCCTGTGCAGTTGCAGCGCGACGCCTCCAGGCAACCCCAGCACCATCATCGATCCGGTTACCGCCTGGCGCGTGACGGCGCGAGAAACCGCCGCGATGCCGTTGGCGAATGGGCGCAACAGACGCCGCACGTGCGTCTGTTGCTCGAAGGTTTCCGGCGCCGACTCCATCGCCTCTCGGATCTCGGGCTGAAGCCGCGTCTGCTCATGCAGGCCGATCAACAGGTTCGCCAGGCAAATCGCTTGGGCGCGGAGCGCTGGATCGGGCTCGGCGGATTGCCGGTGATAGAGCAGGAACGCCGATCGAAGATGCTCCTGGCCTTCCGGGGCCGCGCCGGGACGAAGCGAATCGAGAAACCCTTTCACGGCGGGCGAGTCAACAAGAGCGTCCGCCGGACACCGTTCCATGTATTCGGAAAACACGAGCGCGATCTCGGCGAAGACTTTGCGGTTGCCGCGAGCCACCGCGTCACTGGCGCGCTCGAAAGCGTCAAACGGTGTGTGGATGTCGCGCACGATCGCTCCCAACCGGGTCCGCGGATAGAAGACGCCACGCCGGACGACGAAACGCCACAGCGCCTTTCCAGGGTGCAGCACGAACGATCCCTCGCGCAAAGCGGACTCGAATCGGGCGAGCAGGTCTTCGCCCCGAATGGTCACACCGGCTTGCCGCGAAGCCCAGGTGGCGAACGTACACCAATTGGCGCCCGGCCCGGTGCGATCCGCGAAAGCGGAAGAGAGCCGGTGGTAGCATTCGGTGATCCGCAGATTCCGAACAACGGGGTCGCCGATGCCGGAAATCTCCTTGACCTCGGCTGGAGCCGGAGCGGTATGCGACGGGGACGCCATCACGAGGCATTATCACCCGCCGTTCCGGTAGCATGTAGAAACGAGGTGTTCATCATGAGGCTTGCCATTGCTGTCCTGACCTACGCTGGCGTCTGTTTGCTTGCCGCGCCGCGTCCGATGACGTTTCTGGATGTGGTCGAAATGCGGACCGCTTCCAAGCCCGCGGTGAGCCCCGATGGCAAGTGGGCCGTGTACTCGCTGTTGACTCCCGATTGGAAACAAGGCAGGTCTTTCTCGGATCTCTATCTCGCGCCTATGGCGGAAGGAGTGGCAGCGGCGCGGCGCATGACCTTCACGAAAGGAAAGAACGAAACAGGTGCGCAATGGTCACGCGATAGCAGCTATTTCGTTTTCACCTCGAACCGGGAGGCGCCGGCCACAGCGGCCACCGAACAACAGCTCTATGCAATGCGGCCCGACGGAGGGGAAGCGCAGAGGATTGGCAGTCACAAGGAAGGCGTGGGCGCGTTCGCCTTCTCGCCCGACGGCAAGTGGCTCGTCTATGTCGCGGGCAAGAAGACCGAACGCCAGATATGGGTGCTACCGGCGGCGGAGGTCGGCACGGCCGAACCGAAGCCGCTCACCAAACATGCCACCCCAGTGACGGCGTTTCTGTTTTCCCGCGATGGAAAGCAGATCTACTTCACCGCGCCCGAGACCGCGGAGAAGGCGAGCTTCGAACGAATCGAAAAGAAGTTCACGGCCAAGATACGCAACGAAGATACGCCGCTCGATCATCTGTGGGTGCTCGATGTCGAATCGCGCACTGAGCGCCGGCTGACCGGCGGCGCCGAATACACGGTGAGCAGTCTGGTGGTTTCACCGGACTCAAAATGGCTGGGCTTTCGCGGCACGCCGAAAGACCGTTATCGGCGCGCCGTCACCGAAGCCGCCACCTACGCCGATCTCTATCTACTCGATACCGCCACAGGTACGATCGAGCGGCTGACTAACAACAAAGATATCCGGGAAAGTTCGATGAGCTTTTCCCCCGATAGCGCAACCGTCGCATTTGTTGCCGCCGACGACTTTACCTACTTTCGGAATGAGAAGGTTTATGTTCGTCCGGTGAAGGGGTGGGGAGTTGGTGCGAGATCGGGGGTTACGATAGGGCCATGGGCATTGACTTCTGGTCGAACGACGGCAGGCACGATCTACTTCAACGGCGGAAAAGGAGCGACACAGTACTGTTCGGCGCATCCGTGGTCACCGGCACCGGGCGCGTCAAGTGACCAACCCTTCCCGGTTTGATTGCCGTGGACCAGACGAGACAGCAGGCGCTGGCATCCGTTGGTACGGATTCGAGTTCACCGGCGGATTACTACACCGTGTAGCTTCGGTGGATGACGTGGCGTGCATCCCAAGTGGCGGGCGCGACCAACACAAATCCGCAAGTGAGTGAAATCGCGCTCGGGCACGTGGAGGCCGTCCAGTGGAAATCAACCGATGGGAAGACAGTGGAGGGCGTTCTCGTGAAACCGCGGCTACGAGGCGGGCAAGCAGTACCCGCTCTATCGTGCAGATTCACGGCGGGCCGGCCGGCGCATCGACGCTCGGCTTCAACGCGACCTATAGCAATTACTCGCATGTTTATGCCGGCTCCGGATACCTGTGCCTGTTCAACTATCGCGGGTCGACGAACTACGGCGAGAAGTCTCACGGAAATCTCGGCGATTACTTCCTGCCAGGGATAATGAGGACATCATGTCGGGTGTGGATTACCTGATCGCCCAGGGAATGGCTGATCCGGCTCGTATGGGTGTGATGGGATGAGCGCGGGCGGCCACTGGTCAAACTGGATACTTACGCATACAGACCGCTTCAAGGCAATCTCGTCGGGCGCGGGCGCGATGAACTGATTCTCGATGTTCGCGCAGACTGACGTGCAGCGCAATCGCGAGTTCTACTTCCAGGGCGCACCGTACGACCGGTTCGACCATTTTTGGAATGTGTCGCCTCTCAAATACATCAAAAACGCCAAGACGCTGACCTTGATCCACGTGGTGGAAGGCGACCTCGGGTGCCGCGCCCGCAGAGCGAGGAACTCCACATGGCGCTGCGAAAACTCGGCGTACCGACCGAGTTCCTGGTATACCCGGGAACAACACCCACGGCATCAGCGATGCACGAAATCAGATGGTGAAGATGACGGCAGAATTGGCTGGTTCGAGCGCCAGCCTGCGGGGCAAGGAAGAATGGCCTGACTGGCAGCAGTCGGACACTCTAAAAAAGAAGACAAAAGCACCGAGAAGACGTCGGACACCGAACGGTAACTTGTGACGCTCAACGATATACACGGCGGAGACCGGCGTCGTCTATCTTACGGGCATACAGGCGTCAGGCGGCTACCGAACAAATGCGCCTGGACCGGGACGCAGCCTAAGCACGGGATGTTACATCACGGCTACGAAGGGTCGCCGTTGGGCGGCTATGACTTCGCACTCCAGCGGGCTGAAAACTGCTCGGCCAACATACCATTCACTTCCAGCCCGGCATGAACGAGGATCTGGCGGCGCGACGGCGGTGCCTGGTCGCAGATCTTTGGGGTGCTTGGGGAGCGGAAGCTGAAGGTGGATGGCGTAGTGGGGATCTGGTATGGTGTATGGTCCGGGAGTGGACCGGTCCGGTGATGCCTGCGCCATGCGAACTTGTCGGGAATCGCCCGACAATGCGCGGCGCTGGTACTGGCCGGGACGACCATCCGCAAGAGTTCGTCAATCCCGCATCAGCGACTTCGCCGTACAATCACACACACCGATCCTGCTTCCAGGCAACACGCAAGAGGTGCTCGACTACGGCTCATACGCGATCGCGCTGTCGCGGTACTCGGGCGGCATGGCATCGTTGAAGTTGCTACTCACCCAGACATGCGATGGCGGCGGGGGACGATCGAACTGGATCGCGCGCGATACCGGTATCACTTACCGGAAGGTTATGAGAAGCGGACCGATGCGCGGCTGGTGCCCGGCATCGCATTAGGACTGGAACATGAGACGAACGTGCGGCGGATCGCGGCGGTGCTCCAGTTCGCGAGGGCGAATCCGATCAACCGCGTGTTTGGCGGGCGCAACGGAGCGACCACCGGTATCGCCACGGCAGGCAAGTACTACTACGACCTGATGCAGGCATTCTCTGACTGCGGAATCGACGAAGACGAACTAGACCGCATGGGGATCTCGGTGGCTAAGTTTGGAATGACGTATCCGTTGGATCCGCAGTTCGTGGCTAACTTCGCAGAAGCGTTGGATACAGTGGTGGTGGTGGAAGAGAAGCGTAGCTTTCTCGAATTTCAATTGAAAGATACCCTGTTTAACTTATCGGAACATCCGATGGTCTTGGGTAAGTGCGACGACCAGGGCGTGTCTTTGTTTCCTCCGACGGCGGAGTTAGATCCGGACCAGATACTGGCCGGGCTTGCCCGTGTGATTCCGGAGTTAGCCGAGCACACGGGGGTCCGAGAGCGGTTGACGGCGATTGGCGCGACCGCGTCGCGCCCGCGAGAATTGGCGATCGTGCGCACTCCCAATTACTGCTCCGGCTGCCCCCACAATCGCAGCACAATGCTGTTCGAGGGGCAAATGGCCGGCGGCGGCATCGGCTGCCACGGCATGGGCTTCCTGCTCGAAGATGCCGGACGGGGATATTCGTTCGCCACACAGATGGGCGGAGAAGGTGCACCGTGGTTTGGCATGGCTCCGTTTGTCGAGCGCACGCATATCTTCCAAAATATCGGCGACGGCACTTACTTTCATTCCGGATCCCTGGCGATCCGGGCGGCAGTCACGACAGGCGTCAATATTACTTACAAGTTACTCTACAACGGTCACGTCGCCATGACAGGAGGCCAGGACGCGGTGGGCGCGCTTCCGGTGGCGGCGTTGACGAAGAAGTTCGAGGCCGAAGGGGTGCGGAAGACGGTGATCGTGGCCGAAGATCCATCGAGCTACGGGGACGCCCGCATGCTCGCCGCGAATGCGAGCGTGCGGGACCGGGCTGAGTTCGAGGCGGTGACACGCGAGTTGGAGCAGACGCCCGGCGTGACGGTGCTGATCTACGAGCAGGAGTGCGCGGCGGAGAAGCGGCGTGCGCGTTCGCGCGGCAAGTACGCGGAGCCGACCGAACGGATGGCGATCCACGAAGAGGTTTGCGAAGGGTGCTGGGACTGCGTACGGCAATCCAACTGCATGAGTCTTAAGCCTGTGGAGACGCCACTCGGCGAGAAGATGAGCATTCATCAGCCCAGTTGCAACAAGGATTACACGTGCGCGCTGGGTGACTGCCCGTCGTTCGTATCAGTCAAAATCAAGCCGGGGACCGGTCTGCGGCGCGCGCCGCTCGAACGGCCGGACTTGCGGGCGATGCCGGAGCCGGAGTTGGCGGCGGTAGGCGACGCGGGGTATCGCATTTTGAGCCCTGGCATTGGCGGCATGGGCGTGGTGACGATTAACGCGCTGCTGGCGGCGGCGGCATCAGTGGATGGGCTCCACTCGATCACGCTGGACCAGACGGGGTTGGCGCAGAAAGGCGGCGCTGTGGTTTCGCACATTGTGCTGAGCCGGACGGCGCTCGAGGCATCGGCGCGTATCAACGCGGGGAATGCGGACGTTCTGCTCGGGTTTGACGCGGTTACGGCGCTGCAGCCGGATCAACTGCGCTGCGCGGTGTCGACGCGGACACGGGCGGTGGTGAACTCCCGGGTGACGCCGACGGCGGAGGCGGTGCGAAAGCATCTTTCGATGGACGCCGCCGAGGCGGTGGAGAGCAAGATCGCGGCTTATACACGGGTGGGCGGAAATGTCTTTCTGGATGCGTCCGGGCTGTCGGAACGGTACTACGGGACGCATATGATGACGAATATGATCCTGCTGGGGGCGGCGTGGCAGGCGGGTTTGATCCCGATCTCCAAGGCTTCGCTCGACGCGGCGATCCGGCTGAACGATGTGGCTGTGGATCGGAACCTGGAGGCGTTCGGCCTTGGCCGGCAAGTATTTCTGGAGGGCTCGCCTGCCCCGGCGGCGGCCGATGCGGATGGAGTTCCACCGGATTATGAGGCACGGCTGCGGGCGTATCAGAACGAGACTTACGCGGCGCGTTTCCAGGCGTTTGTGGAAGGGGTACGGTCTCGGCGTCCGGAGTTGGCCGAGGATGCGGCGCGCGGGATGTATAAGCTGATGGCCGTGAAGGATGAGTACGAGGTGGCGCGGCTGCTTTCGAGCGAGACGTTCCGGCGGAAGTTAGCTTCGGAGTGGGAGGCTGTGGAGGGGATCACTTACCACTTACATCCTCCACTTTTGCGCCGATTGGGCAGCAAGAAGAAGCTTCGTTTGGGTGAGTGGTTCACGCCGGTCCTGCGCGCGATGGCGGCGCTGCGGGTGGTACGGGGTACGGCGCTCGATGTGTTCGGTTATACGCGGCATCGGCGATTGGAACGGTCATTGGTTGGGTGGTACGAGGGGCTTGTGACGGAGGCGATGGGGTGGGAAGACACGGGGGCGGCGCTCGAAGCGGTACGGCTGCCGGATACGATTCGTGGATACGAGGGGATTAAGGAAGCGAGTATGGCGGCGGCGCAACGACGCGCGGCGGAGTTACGGGCGGCGGCGCCGGTGGTTGTGCGGCACGGGTAAGATTGGGTTTGTCCGGGGGGAACAAAGCCAAGGGCCGGGCAAGCACATATTGTTGAAAACAGGTTTTTTCTTGTAAGCTGAATTGGCTTTGTTCCGTCATCTTTGTAACGGTGCGAGTTTCTGTTTTCAAAGAGCGCGAGCGGGAGTAACCCCACTTCGTTTATTATCGCATCGGGTGTCAAGTGTTTTGGCGGCGCGGAGGATGTTAGGCTGTTCGATATGGACGTGAGCCAGTTATCGGGTGAAGCGACAGGAATCGTGCTCGGCGGGCTCGGCAACTTTGCCGGGAAGCTCTTCGGCGACGGGTGGGATAAGCTGCGACGCCGACGCGGGAGCAGGCGGCGGCGCGCATCTATTCGGAGTGGATGGAGGCGGTGACGAGCAATGATACGCCGGCGAAGGCTCGGGCGCTGCGGGGATTTCTGGCGAGCGAGGTTGCCTTGGCGGAGACCGGCAAGGTCTTGCAGGACCGGTACCGGGACGTGGATTTCGACACTTTGGCGCAAGCGTTGGCCGTGAGTTGCAAGAAGAAGGCATTGCGCCGCCGAAGCGGGAGATGGCGGAACTTCTGGACGCGTTGATCTGCGAATTGGCGGATGCGTTGAACGCCATTCCGGAGAACGCGGCTGGGGCGGCGATGCGGCGAGTGTTGGAGGTTCTGGACCGGTCTGAGGCGAGGATCCGCAATGACTCGCGGGCACGGGCGAAGTACCTGGCGGGGTGCGTGGAGCGGCACAAGTTCGTGCGGTTTTTGGGTATGGCGGCGGCGGGGATGGGCTTTCCGAGGCTCCGATGGAGAAGGTTCGTGATGCCGCGTTTGCTGCCGTGGCGCGAGGGCACCGAAGATCGGAGCCGGTTCCCGCCTACCGAGTTTTGATGGGCCGGAAGCCGCCACGGAAGACGATGGTGCTGGGGAAGCCGGGCGCTGGGAAGTCCACGCTGCTCGAATGTCTGGCGCTGGCACTGGCGGACCCGGCCAAGCGCAGCCTTCCCATGGGCGAAGGGGCTGCCGGAGTTGCTCCCGGTTTTCGTGCGGGTTCGTGAGTTGGACAAGGACCTGCGCGAGCATGAGGATTCGACGATTTGGGACAGCCTGGGGCGGCACTGCACGCGGCTGCTGCAGTTGACGGCGCCGGCTGGTTTTCTGCACAGGGAGATGAACCGGCGGGGATTGTTGGTGCTATTTGACGGGTTGGACGAGGCGGCGACTCCGGCGCGCAGGCGTACGGTGATGGACGCGATCCATGCGTTCGCGGGGACGCTCGGCGACTCCAGCCGGGTGATGATCAGCAGCCGTCCGCATGAGTACGCCGAGCAGAAGTTCGACGCCGCGGAATATGCGCACTTCGACTTGTGCGAGTTCGACAAGGAGGAGATCCGACCTTCATCGGGCAATGGCAGGCGCTGCGGGAGCCCGACGCAAAGAAAGCGGAGGAGAAGACGGCGAAGCTGCTCAAGGCGCTGAAGGAGAAAGAGCGGATCGCGAAGCTGGCTCCGAACGCGCTGTTGTTGACGATGATCGTCCGGGAGCACTTCAGCGGCGGGGGATCGCTACCCGATACGAGGGCGCAGCTCTACGCGAAGTGCTCCGAGACTCTCCTGAAGGGCTGGATCGAGGCGAAGGACGACTATGCGAGTCCGCTGGACAGTGGGCAGAAGGAGAAGTTCTTAGGGAGGCTGGCGTACAGCTTGCAGGACTCGGATGCGTTCGATGGATCCGATGAGGAGGTTGCGCTGACGCTGCCCCGCGTGAAGTTGGAGAAGGAGCTACGAGCGTTTCTGAAGGAGGAGGTGGGTCCGCAGGCGACGAACAAGACCGTGGGGCTGGTGGAGCGGCTGAGCGCGAAGGACGCGATGCTGGTGAATTACGGGAACGATCAATTCGGGTTTGTGCATAGGACGTTTCAAGAGTACTTCGCAGCGTGGCACCTGGTGCAGGAGGAGCCGGCGCGGCTACGGGAGATGGTGTTTGAGGAGCCACCGGGATGGAACGAGACTTTGTATCTGGCTGTGGCGCAGATGCTGGAAGCCGATCGCCGGAAGTTGTTGGTGGAACTGGTGGAGCGGAGCCGGGTGTTGTTCGCGTTAGCGTGCCTCGAGTCCTCCGGGAAGCAGGCGCAATGGCTGCAGACGCTGATTCCGTTCCTGGCGCGGCGGTACTGGGAGCATCGCGAGCATCGAGGCATAACGGCCGCGGATTGCGCGGCGGCGCTGGATGGGCGGCGGGAAACGAAGGGGATTCTCGAGGGGTTGTTCCGGCTGGAGAATCGGCAGGGGCCGGTTCTTGTTGCGGCGGTGGAGTTGGCGGAGGAACTGGCGCGCAACGGGGACGCGACGGCGCGGGCGGAGTTGGCGAAGTTCTGGGCGGAGGCGGCGACGTATCCAGAGGACTGGCTGGACGCGATGGTCCCGGTGGGGGACGGGGTGTTCCTCGACAAGTATTTGGTGACGAACGTGAAGTTCGAGAGGATGGTCCCGGGCCGGCGAGCCCAACGAGATGAGTATTCGTCTGATGATCTGCAGCCGGTGATCTATGTGAACCGTTACGAGGCTGAGTTGTACTGCCGCTGGCGTGGCGGCGGGAGTGGCCGGTATCGGCTGCCGAGTGAGGAGGAGTGGCTGCGAGGTTGGGGCGATGGGGGTATCCGTGGGGCGATGGTTTCGACAAGGCAAGGTGCAATACGCGCGAAAGTGGCCGTGGAAAGACGAGTGTAGTGACGGAGTATGAGGAGTGGGCGAGTCCGGTGGGCTGCTGCGATCTGGCGGGAAACGTATGGGAATGGACGTCAAGCCAGTGCAGGCCGCTAACGATCTGGACCCAGTGCTCCGAGGCGGGTCGTGGCTCATTAGTCGAGCCCGCGTCCCGCGCGGGGCGGGCGGTACCACCTCGATCCGGAGAACCGCAACAGCTATGTGGGTTTTCGTTCCTCCAGGACATAGCCTTTCGCTCTTCCCTTTTTTCTGTTACCCTTTTCACTCTGGTCCCACGTAGAGCCGGGGAGAGGGAGAACTCATGTGGGGTGCGGGGCTATGCCCAAGGGCGGGCACGGCAACAGCATTTCATAGAATCGCCGTGGCGACGTGGGTTTTCGATGCGCCCGGCACTCAATCCGCTTTCGGCCCCGGCGGCGATTTGTTTCTCACTGGTGACAGGGCGACTTTGGCTCGACGTCGCGACCGGAGTTGCCGGGCTGTTACACGCAGGCTCAGTCTCTCGATTCTGTTATGGAACGAATACGGGAGGCTATCGAGCTCTGTCTGGAAGTGGAGGGAGAGGACTCGGGTGGTCTCGAGTTTGTTGGGATTCAGCGGGTCACTATTGCAGACGCGGCCGCATCAACCGGACTCCTCGTGTTCCGGGGCCGGCCATCGTGTCCGCACTCGGACGGGCTGGCTTCATCGTTCTGCGGTGGTTGGACTGCCGACTGGCTCGCTGACCTTCTTCGCTGGTGCGAAGGCGAGCGACGCTAAAGCCTCGCGCAAACTGAAGATTGCCCCACTCCAAAGCGAAGAGCGGCGTGGCTTGGGCCTCGCCGCTCTTGTTTTTGTTTTACTTGGGATGCCAGACTAGAAGTCGAGCATTAGGCCCATGGTGATGATGCGGGAGCCCAGGTTCGGCGCGGTGGCGCGTCCGAAATTGGCGCTCTGGAAGTTGGTGTCGACGTTGAAATTGACGCGGTTGAAGACGTTGAAGAAGTCCGCACGGTAGCGGATCTTCAGGTCCTGGTTGTCGGAGAGGCGGAGGACGGCGAAGTTCTTCTGGATGGCGAAGTTTTCGCTGAGCTGGCGCGGGTTGCGCAGATCGGTGTGGAACCAGGCGGCGGTGCCGAGGTCAAACTGACTTGGGTTGGCAAAGGCGCCAGGGGAGAACCAGCGCGCCGAGGCGTTGTCGGGATTGAGGTCACCCCTCGAGGCTCCGCCGCGGACGGCCTGGTTGACCTGATTGACCTTTCGGGCGCGTGAGAAGAGCGCATTGGCGAGCGTGTTGGTGGACTGCAGGCGAATGGGCGCGGGCACGTTGTAGCGGAATGCAGTGGCAACGTTCCAACCACCCACCAGCAGGTTGACGGCGCGGTTGGCGTCGCCCATGAACTTCTGGCCCTTGCCGAAGGGGAGGTCCCAGGTGAACAGCCAGTTGAGGACGTGCGGCTGATCGAAGGGCAGATAGGACTTTTCCGGTCCGAGGTTGTAGTTGTCCTGGGCGCCGACGTTGAAGTTCTGGCTGAAGATCTGGCGGTAGTGGAGAGCGCTGAGGGACTTGCTCCAGGTGTAGGAAACCTGGGTCTGGAGGGAGCCGAAGCGGCGCTCGACGCGGGTTTGGAGCGAGTCATACCAGGTTTTGCCGTCGCCGGTGTTGCGGTCCTGGATGTTGAAGTACTGCGGGTAGGGGCGGAGGGCCTGGGCGAGGGTCCGGTTGCCGAAGCCATCGAAGGGGGCCTTGAAGCCAGCGGCCTGGACGGCAGGGCTGTTGATGGGCTGGAGCAGAAGCGCGCCGAGGGCGAGGTTCTGTGGCGAGACCTGATTGGCGTCGAGGGTGGAGTTGAGGCCACGTCCGCGATTGCCGACGTAGGCGATGTCGAACAGGAAGTTCTTGAACTCGTGCTGGATGTTGAGGCTCCAGTTGTAGACGCGGGGGGCCTTGCCGAAGTCCGGTCCGATGTAGTCGACGTCGAGGAAGTTACCGATGGTGGGATCGATGAACGGGGGCTTGCCGCCGGAGGGGCTGGGTACGCCGGCATCCCAAAGGAAGGCCGGGTTGCGGCCGTCGGACTGCGCGACGCCGGGGACTCCGCCGAAGCCGAGGGTGCAGCCGCAGCCGCCGTTGCCGAGGGTCTGGTAGTAGATGCCCCATCCGCCGCGGAGGACGGTCTTGCTGCCGAGGGCGTAGGCGAACCCGAGACGGGGACCGATGTTGGTGAAGTCAGTGTCGTAGGGGCGCTTGGTGCCGGTGCGTCCGGCGCCGGGTCCCATGAAGGCCATCGCGCCCGCGCGTCCACCGGCGCCGGGGTTGGGCAGGGTGGGATCAAAGGTGGACATGTTGTAGTTGGACATGTGCCAGCCGATGGGCACCTCGTAGCGGAAGCCGAGTTGGATGGTCAGCTTGTTGGTGGCTTTCCAATTGTCCTGGAAGTAACCGGCGTGGTAGCCGTAGCGGATCTGGACTTCGGGGACGGGGAGGGTGGCGGTTTCGAAACGGTCCGGGGCGCCGAGGAGGAAGCTGGCGAAGCTATGGCCGGTGTTGGAGAGGCGGGCGGGATCCGCAGTTTGGAAGTTTTCGAAGTTGAACAGGCCGTTGGTGCCGGCGGCGTCGAAGGCGAAGGTGCGGAGGCGGCGGAAGTCGCCACCCATCTTCAGTTCGTGGCGGCCGCGGAGCCAGCTCAGGTGGGAGTTGACGTGATAGGTGGTGTTGTTCTGGCCGTTCTGGTTGCCGCCGCCGGAGTTCTTGCCATCCTGAACGCCCCAGGGGCTGAGGTTATCGCGGGCGGAGAAGCGGAAGCGGGGCGTGGCGTCGGTGGTGACGTTGAGCCCGACCTTGGACGCGAAGCCTTGCTGGGCGGGGTTGGCCCATCCCTGCCGGGTGCGGCTAAAGCTGACGGTGGAGTGCAGCAGGACAGTGGGGCTGATGACGAGGTCATGATTGACCCGGATGTACTGGGGCCGCTGGAAGCTCTCGCCCAAGCCGATGCCGAGGGGACCGGTGAAGCCGGTGGTGGCGGCGTCGGTCTGGTTCTGCAGACTGTGGGAGTAGGCGATGCGGTTGTTGGCGGTGATGTTGTGATCGAACTTCAGGCTCCAGATGGTGTCCGTGCGCTGGCTGACGTTAACGAAGTCAAAGTTATTTTGCGGGGTGCCGCGGGTGGCGCCAGGGATGTTGGGCAGGATGGCGGCGGCGATCCGGCTGATGCGGCTGGCCGGAATCTGGTTGCCGGGGAAGGGCTGGCGAGAGGTACCGGTGGTGGTGAGGGGATCGAAAATTTCCGAGCCCGTGAAATCGCCGGCGCGCATGTTGGCGGTGGGAACGGTGTAGAGGGCCTGAGAAGCGGTGGCGGGGCGATAATCGCGCGAGATGGTGAAGAACCAGAAGGTCTTGTTGCGGCCGTCGTAGAGTTTGGGGATAAAGACGGGTCCGCCGACGCCGACGCCGCCTTCGTTGAAGCGCTCTTTGGCGCGGGCGCGGCCGGCGCGGTTGTTGGCCCAGGAGTTGGCGTTCCAAACATCGCGGCGCATGTTCCAGAATGCGCGGCCATGAAAGTCATTGGTGCCGGACTTGGTGATGAACAGCTCGACGCCGCCGCCGAAGCGTCCGTATTCGGCGGAGTAGGTGCCGGTGAGGAGCTTGAATTCGCCGAACATTTCCGCCGCGGGGAAGTTGAAGACGACGCCGCCGGATTCAGGGATCGTCAGCGAACCGCCGTCGATCATGACTTCCTTGCCGCGTCCGCCGGAACCGGAGATGCTGACCTCACCGCCGATGTTGACGCCGGGCTGATAGTTGACGAACGCTTCCGGGTTGCGGATACCGCCGGTGAACAGGGGGAGGGTGTCCATCATTTTGGGCGAGACACCGGTGCCGCGCTCGCTGGTGGTGGGATCGAGGAGGGGTGCTTCGGCTGTGACGTCGATACTTTGGGTGACGTCGCCGACTTCGAGTTGAAGGTCCAGCCCGATGCGCTGCGCGACCCGAACTTCGATGCCGCTGCGGGTCAGCTTCTTGAAGCCGGTCTTCTCGACGGCGACGGAGTATTGGCCAGCGGGCAGGCTGGCGAACAGGTAAAGGCCGGCTTCGGTGGTGGAGGCTTCCGAGCGGAGACCGGTATTTTCGTTGTTGGCGACGACGGTGGCGCCGGGAACGGCCGCTCCGTTCGGATCGATGACCGTGCCGGATATGGATCCGGTGGTCAATTGGCACCACGCGGTGGCCGCACAAAACAACGCAGACGCGAGCAGACGCTGGCTCAACTTCATAGAAAAGACCCCTAAACTGAAATGCCCCCCGTGAGGACGGCTTCCTCACATGGTACGTGAGTTGACAGCCGCGTGACAAGGGCGCGGGGGGCGCTTCCGGTTAAAGATCTTCAATCTTTACAGCCAGTTGGCGGGCCGAAGCCCGCCGGAAGCTGAGGTTGTGGAACGACTAGAAGTCGAGCATGAGGCCCATGGTTATGATCCGGGAGCCGAGGTTGGGAGCGGTGGCGCGACCGAAGTCCGCACTTTGGAAGTTGGTGTTGACGTTGAAATTGACGCGATTGAAGACGTTGAAGAAGTCCGCGCGATAGCGGATCTTGAGGTCCTGGGTATCGGTCAGCCGGAGGACGGCGAAGTTTTTCTGAATGGCGAAGTTTTCGCTGAGCTGGCGCGGGTTGCGGAGATCGTTGTGATACCAGGCGGCGGTGCCGAGTTCGAACTGTCCGGGGTTGGCGAAGGTGCCGGGGTTGAACCAGCGGGCGGCGGAGTTGTCGGGGTCGAGATCGCCGCGGGAGGCGCCGCCTCGCACACCCTGGTTCACCTGGTTTACCTTGCGGGCTCTGGTGAACAGCGCATTGGCGAGCGTGTTGGTGGACGCCAGGCGGATGGGGGCGGGGACGCTATAGCGGAAGGCGGTGGCGAGATTCCAGCCGCCGACGACGAGATTGAGGGCGCGATTGGCGTCGCCGAGGAAGCGGGCGCCCTTTCCGAAGGGAAGATCCCAGGTGAACAGCCAGTTGAAGACGTGGGGCTGATCAAAGGGGAGGTGAGATTTTTCTGGGCCGAGGTTGTAGTTATCCTGCGCGCCGACGTTGAAATTCTGGCTGAAGATCTGGCGGTAGTGGAGAGCGCTGAGGGACTTGCTCCAGGTGTAGGAAATCTGGGTCTGGAGGGAACCGAAGCGGCGCTCGACCCGGGTTTGGAGGGCGTCGTACCAGGTTCGGCCGTCGCCGGTGTTGCGGTCCTGAATATTCAGGTACTGGGGATAGGGCCGGAGAGACTGGGCGAGGGAGCGGTTATTGGGGAAGGAATCGAAAGGTTTGGAGAAACCGGCGGCCTGAACGGCAGCGCTGCTGATGGGCTGGAGGAGGAGGCCACCGAGGGCGAGGTTCTGGGGCGAGACCTGATTGAAGTCCAGGGTGGAGTTGAGGCCGCGTCCGCGATTGCCGACGTAGGCGATGTCGAACAGGGTGTTCTTGAACTCGTGCTGGACGTTGAGGCTCCAGGTGTAGACGCGGGGGGCTTTGCCGAAGTCCGGGCCGATGTGGTCGACGTCGAGGAAGTTGCCGATGGTGGGATCAATGAACGGGGGCTGCCCGCCGGAGGGGCTGGGGACGCCGCCATCCCAGAGGAAGGCGGGGTTGCGTCCGTCGGACTGGGCGACGCCGGGTTTGCCGCCGAAGCCCAAGGTGCAGCCGCAGCCGCCATTACCGAGGGTCTGGTAGTAGATGCCCCAGCCGCCGCGGATCACGGTCTTGTTGCCGAGGGCGTAGGCGAAGCCCAGGCGGGGACCGATGTTCGAGAAGTCGGTGTCATAGGGGCGCTTGGTGCCGGTGCGTCCGGCGCCGGGTCCCATGAAAACGATGGCGCCGGCACGTCCACCGGCTCCGGGATTGGGGATGGTGGGATCGAAGGTGGACATGTTGTAGTTGGACATGTGCCAGCCGATGGGGACTTCGTAACGGAAGCCGAGTTGGACGGTGAGTTTGCTGGTGGCTTTCCAGTTGTCCTGGAAGTAGCCGGCGTGGTAGCCGTAGCGGATCTGGACTTCGGGGACCGGGAGGGTGTTGGTCTCGAAGCGATCGGGGGCGCCGAGGAGGAAGCTGGCGAAGCTATGGCCGGTGTTGTTGAGGCGGGCGAGGTCGGCCGTCTGGAAGTTCTCGAAGTTGAACAGGCCGTTGGTTCCGGCGGCGTCGAAGGCGAAGGTGCGTAGCCGGCGGAAGTCACCGCCGAGTTTGATTTCGTGGCGTCCGCGGAGCCAGCTCAGGTGGGAGTTGACGTGATAGGTGGTGTTGTTTTGGCCGTTCTGGTTGCCGCCACCGGAGTTCTTGCCGTCCTGGACGCCCCAGGGGCTGAGGGCGTCGCGGGCGGAGAAGCGGAAGCGCGGCGTGGCATCGGTGTTGACCTTGAGTCCTACTTTGGAGGCGAAACCCTGCTGGACGGGATTTCCCCACCCTTGGCGGGTGCGGCTGAAGCTGACGGTGGAGTGAAGCAGGGTGGTGGGGCTGATGATGTAGTCGTGATTGACGCGGATGTACTGGGGCCGCTGGTAGCTCTCGCCGAGACCGATGCCGAGGGGGCCTTCAAAGGCGGTGGTGGCGATGTTGTTCTGATCCTGAAGGCTATGGAAGTAGGCGATGCGGTTGTTGGCGGTGATGTTGTGATCGAACTTCAGACTCCAGATGGTGTCTGTACGCTGGCTGACGTTGACGAAGTCATAATTCTGCTGAGCCTGAGCGCGGGTGGCGCCGGGGATGTTGGGCAGGATGGCTTGCGAGATCCGGCTGATGCGGCTGGTGGGGATCAGGTTGCCAGGGAAGGGCTGACGGGTGGAGCCGACGGTGGTGAGAGGGTCAAAGATGCCCGCGGTGCCGGAGAAGTTGCCGTTGCGCATGTCGGCCGTGGGTACGGTGTAGAGGGCCTGGGAGGCGGTGGCGGGGCGGTAGTCGCGCGAGATGGTGAAGAACCAGAAGGTCTGGTTGCGGCCGTCGTAGACTTTGGGGATCCAGACGGGACCGCCGACGCCGATGCCGCCTTCGTTGAAGCGCTGCTTGGCGCGGGGGCGGCCGGCGCGGTTATTGGCCCAGGAGTTGGCCGCCCATACGTCGCGGCGCATGTTCCAGAAGGCGCGTCCGTGGATGTCGTTGTTGCCGGACTTGGAGACGAACAGTTCGACGCCGCCACCGAAGCGTCCGTATTCGGCGGAGTAGCTGGCGGTAAGGAGCTTGAATTCACCGAACATTTCGGCGGCAGGGAAATTGAAGACGACGCCGCCAGATTCGGGGATGGTGAGCGAACCGCCGTCGATCATGACTTCTTTGCCGCGTCCGCCGGAGCCGGAGATGCTGGTCTCGCCGCCGGTGTTGACGCCGGGCTGGTAGTTGACGAAGGCTTCGGGGTTGCGGATGCCACCGGTGAACAGCGGGAGGGTGTCCATCATTTTCGGAGAGACGCCGGTGCCGCGCTCGCTGGTGCCGACATCGAGGAGTGGGGCTTCGGCGGTCACGTCGACGGTTTGCATGACGTCGCCGACCTCGAGATTGAGGTCCAACCCGATGCGCTGTGCGACGCGGATCTCGATGCCGCCGCGTGTGAGCTTCTTGAAACCGGCTTTCTCGACGGTAACGGAGTAGCGACCGGCGGGGAGGCTGGCGAAGAGGTAGAGGCCGGCTTCGGTGGTGACGGCCTGTGTGCGGAGGCCGGTGTTTTCGTTGTTGGCGACTACGGTAGCGGCGGGAACGGCGGCGCCGTTCGGATCAAGGACACTGCCGGAAATCGATCCGGTGGTCAACTGGGCCCAAGCCGAGGATGCGGCAAACAATAGAGTGGCGCACAGGAGAGAAGACAACTTCATTTTGAGGACTACCCCTACGTTAAGATAATTACCGTTTTCGCGGTCTTGATGAATATTACTAAAGTTTCGGGCTTATGACAAGGCGCGTGTAGAGAAGGCGAAATCCGGGGATCAAGTGGGACTTGCACAGAAGCTGTGCTTTCAGGTACAGTATGGGGGAGCTAGCTACTCAGACTCCTAGGAGGTTCGAGTGAATAAACTTTCGTTTGGTCTTGGATTGGCGTTGTTCGCCGTTTCGGCGTTCGGCGCGAAGTTCGAAGGTGTGATCAGCGACGCCAAGTGCAAGCATGCCGACGCGTCGAAAGCCGGGTGCATCACCAAGTGCATCGACGGCGGAACGGACGCAGTTCTGCTTTCCGGGGACAAGGTATTCACCCTGAAAGGCGACAAGGAAGAGTTCAAGAAGCACGCCGGCCACACCGTTACCATCAACGGCAAGGCTGACGGCGATTCGATCGAGGTCAAGAAGATCACGATGAAGTAGTCCGTGCCGGCACCGCCGGCGACGGATCTGTCAGAATCGAAGGGCGCAGGGAGGTACCCCCTGCGCCCTTTCTTCGTTTATGCGCAGAGCCCAGATTTTCCTTTCCGTTGTTGCCAGTATTGCGAGTTTCGCCGCGGAGCCGCTGGCGGAAGACCGTGGAGCGGCGGGTGCGCATCAGGCGCTGCGTCGGCTGCAGACGACAGCGCGGGTGCTCTATGTGACGGCGCATCCGGACGATGAAGACGGGGCGACGATCGCGTATCTGTCGCGAGGGATGGGCGCGGAGGTGACGTTGCTCTCGCTGACGCGAGGGGAGTCCGGGGCGAATCTGATGACGGGGGACTTTTTCGATTCGTTGGGCGCGCTACGGACGGTGGAGTTGACGCGCGCGGCGCGATACTACGGTTGCAAGCTGCGGTTCACGAGTTCGGTGGACTACGGGTACTCCAAGAACATCGACGAAGCGTGGCGGAACTGGGACCGGGAACAAGTGCTGGCCGAGGTGGTGCGAGTGGTGCGGGAGGAGCGTCCCCACGTGATTCTGGCCCGGTGGCAGGGGACGGCGCGAGATGGGCATGGGCATCATTCGGCGGCGGGGGTGATGGCGCGCGAGGCGTACGAGGCGGCGGCGGATGGGAAGCGGTTCCCTGAGGCGGGCGCGGCGTGGCAAGCATCGAAGCTATACGCGGACAACCGGCGGGAGAACGATCCGTGGACGATTCGGGTGGATGCGGGCGTCTACGATCCGATACTGGGGCGCAGCTACGCGCAGATTGCGCGGGACGGATTGCGGGAGCAACGGACGCAGGGGGCAGGAGCGGTGGTGTCTCGCCCGGGGGAGAGCGTCGCGTACTATTCGCGGGTGGCGAGCCGGGTAGGCGGCGCGGAGAAGGAGACGTCGTTTTTCGAGGGTCTGAATGTGGGTCCGGCGGCGGAATTGGCGGAGGCGGCGCGGGAGGCGATGCGGTTGTTCCGGGCCGATCATCCGGAAGCGGCGGCGCCGGCGATTGCGGCGGGGCTGCGGATGGCGAAGGGGCGGTCCGTCGAGATTTGGCAGGATGCTCTGCGGCGGGTGTTGGGCATTGAACTGGAAGCTCTGGTGCAGCCGGCGAGCCGGCTGCCGGAACCGATGTCGCGGTTTCGTCCTTATGAAACTTTTCGGGTGGCGACACGGGGCCAGGAGTTTCGGGTGGCGACGACGTTTCACAACCGGAGCGGTGCGGCGGGAGTGACGTTTAGCGGCGTCGAATTGCTGGGCGAAGGCGGATGGGCCGTGGCGGCGGAACCAAGCGGGTTGTTCCGCGTAAGGGTGGGCGATGGAGCGCCGGAGACAAGGGCTTTCTGGCATCGTGATTCGGTGAAGACGCCGAGGTACACCTACGAGGGAGCGTTTGGGACGGCACTTCCCCGCCCCGCGCTGCTAGCGCGCGCCACCTATGAATACGGCGGCGTGACGGCGGTGGTGGAGAGCGAGGCGATGGTGTCGCGAATCGATGAGTCCGGAGTCCAGAGGTTGGAGCCGCTGACGGTGGGTCCTGCGTTGTCGGTGCGGTTCGCGAGCGAGTTCGGGGTGCTGCCGGTGGGCCGGGACTCTTACCGGGTGAAGGTGGTGGTTCGGAACGTGGCGTCCGGAGCGAGGACGGCGGAGGTGTCGCTGAAACTACCGGCCGGATGGAAAGCACGGCCGGAGCGGGCGAAGGTGGAGTTTCAGAAGGAAGGCGAGGAGTCCGCCGTGGAGTTCGGGTTGGAGGCGGGCGCGGGGGATGCATCGGTACGCGCGGCAGCGGTGTCCGACGGAGTGCGATTCGAGGCGTCGTTCGAGCCACGGGCCTATGGGGCGCTCGAACCGCTGTACGTATCGCGGCCGGCCCTGCATACGGTGCGGCGAGTGGACGTACGGGTGCGGCCGGGACTGCGGATCGGATACGTGATGGGGACCGGGGACGATGTCCCCGCGACGCTCGATCAGTTGGGTGTGCCTTACGATTTGCTGGATACGGCAACGCTGGCCGGTGGCGATCTTTCGCGTTACACGACGATCCTGGTGGGGATCCGGGCGTATGCGGCGCGGAGCGATGTGCGCACCTACAACCAGCGGCTGCTCGATTACGTAGCGAACGGGGGAGTGCTGATCGTGCAGTACAACACGCCGGAGTACGACGGTAACTATGGGCCTTTCCCGTACACGATGGGGCGGAATCCGGAAGAGGTGTCGGAGGAGGATTCGCCGGTGACGGTGCTCGAGCCGGACGATCCAGTGTTCCAGTCGCCGAACCGGATTGCCGCGGCGGACTTCGAGGGATGGGTGGAACAACGCGGGTCGAAGTTTTTGACGACGTGGGACCCGAGGTGGAAGGCGCTGCTCGAAACGCACGATCACGGGCAGGCTCCGCAGAAGGGCGGATGGCTGGTGGCGCGTCACGGGAGGGGCCTCTATGTGTACTGCGCGTACGCGTGGTATCGCCAATTGCCATTCGCGGTGCCGGGGGCGGTCCGGCTGTTCGCGAATCTGATATCGCAACGGCCTACCGAGTAGAGGGACCAGCAGCGGGTAGGGCGTGGCGCCGCATGAGGCGGCGAACGGCAGGGGTGGTGATGAAGGTACTGGCGATGGCCATGATCACGAGCATGGTGAACATCGACTTGGGTAGCACGCCGAGATCGTAGCCGGTGTTGAGGGCGATCAATTCCATGAGGGCGCGGGTGTTCATGCAGACTCCGATGGTGACGGCGTCGCGCGCCGATTCACCGGCCCATCGCGCGCCGAGGTACGATCCGCCGAACTTGCCGGCGAAGGCGGTGAGGATGACGAGAGCGCAGAGAATCCACATGGCGGGACCGGGGAGGGAACCGATGTCCGTGCGAAGTCCGGTATAGGTGAAGAAGATGGGGAGCAGGATGGCGCGGACCATGGGGGACATGCGGGCGGTCCAATCGGCGACGAAGAGTCGATCGTCGTGAAGGGCGACCCCGAGGGCGAACCCACCGATGATGGCGAAGATGCCAATATGGCTGGTGACCGCGGCGGAGGCGAGGACGGCAAGTATGACGAGCGCGGTGATCGAGGGTGTCAGAACGGTGGAGGACTTGCGCGAGGAGGCAAGGGCATGCTGGAGGGCGGGCCGCACAACCGCGAACAGGATGGCGAGGTAGAGAACGACGAGAGCGATACGCAGGCCCAGGGCGAGGGGGGAGAATCGGGACTGAACGACGGCGCCGACGACGCCGAGAATGATCCAGCCGGCGACATCTTCGAGCGCGGCGGCGGTGAGAACGATGGTGGCAAGGCGGGTGTGCGCGAGACGAAGCTCGAGGAAAATGCGGCCGAGGATGGGGATGGCCGTTATGGACATCGCGGTGGCGAAGAAGAGTTGAAATCCGAGTTGCGGAGGGTGGGGTCCTGGGATCCTGGCGAGAAACCAGGGCGCGGTGAAGAAGCCGAGAGCAAAGGGAACGGCGAGACCGAGGAAGGCCACCGAGGCGACCGCGGCGCGGCCATCGTGAAGGACAATTCCGAATTCGAAACTGAGGCCGACTTCGAACATGAGGAAGATGAGGCCCAATTGGGCAAGGACGGTGAGTATGGGCGCGCTGGACGGGGGGAAGAGGGCGGCCATGGCGCCAGGGAAGAAGATGCCGAGACAACTGGGGCCGAGCAAGAGCCCTGCGAGGATTTCGCCAGAAACATCGGTTTGGCCGAGAAAGCGGCGCGCGAGGGAAACGGTGAGATGGGTAGCGGCGAGAATGGCGATGAGCTGGTAGATGAGCGACAGGACGATGCGCTCGGCGGCGGGTTGCGCGGAATTGGCGTGAAGGAGCTCGAAGATTTCGTTCACGGGGGCTGTCCAATTCGCTAGGCGGCCGGACGGACGGCGAGGAAGACGTCGAGGGTCCTGTCTTCGACTTCAGAATGGCGGAAAGGGACCACGGTGGGCTCAAACCCGGTTTGGCTGAGCATATGCAGCCAATCGCCGCGCGCGAACAAGCCCTCGCGGTGACGGTCCTGTTCGACGGTGACCGAGCCATCTTCATGCCGGAGTGCCACGAGGTAGTCCACAAAAAAACTGGCCTCATGGGGATCGGCAGGGTGTACCCACTCGAGGTAGCGTAACGCGCGGGCGCCGGCATCTTCCCCGCCGCAATCGGTGGAGGGCTGGAAGGTCTCGCGGACATAGTCAGGAGCGAACAATGCGGCGCCACCCGGACGGCAATGAATCCAGGCGGTGTCGATCGCGCGCTGGAGATCCTCGGCGGAGGCCATGTAGCAAATGGCATCGTGGATGAACACGCGATCGAACTGGCGGCCGAGACGGAGGGTGCGCATGTCGCCGGCACAGTGCTCGCAATCGGGATTCAGGCGGCGGCTGACGGCGAGCATGCCCGGCGAGAGGTCCACGAGGGTGACAGAGTGGAAGTACCGCTTCATGTGGAAGGCGTTATTGCCGCCGCCGGAGCCGAATTCGAGCAATGTCCGCGGCGCGATGGACCCGGCATCGAGCAAGTGGCGGACGTAGAAGGCAGCCTCTTCTCGATAGTGATCCGGCGGTGAGAAAAGGGGCCACCACTCGGCGAGTGCGCCATACAGTTTCACTCGATGATCACCTGGGTCAGATCCTCTTCGGGCTCGGGGAAGCGAAGGTCCATTTCCTCGAGTGCTTCGACCAGGATTTGAGAAACGGCGAGGTCACGGAACCACTTGCGATTGGCGGGGATGATGAACCAGGGAGCGTGATCGCGGGTAGTTTCGGCGATGGCGTCCTGGTAAGCGGCCTCGTAGCCGGACCACAAGGCGCGCTCGTCGAGGTCACCGAGGCGGAACTTCCAGTGCTTGGCGGGATCGTCCAACCGGTCCTGGAGGCGCTGCTTTTGTTCCTCCTTGCTGATGTGGAGGAAGAACTTGCGAATACTGGTTCCGGTCTGATGGAGCAATTGTTCGAATTCGCGAATCTGGTCGTAGCGTTTGCGCCAGACCGGCTCCGGCGCGAGATTGTGAACGCGGACGACCAGGACATCTTCATAGTGGGAGCGATTGAATATACCGATTTCGCCCTTGCCGGGAACGGCTTTGTGGACGCGCCACAAAAAGTCGTGCTCGCGTTCCTGTTCGGTGGGCACTTTGAAGCCGGTTACCTCACAGCCCTGCGGATTGAGGTGGCCCATGACGCGGCGAATCGTGGAATCTTTTCCGGCGGTATCCATGGCCTGGAGGACGGTGAGAAGCGCGTGGGTGCGGCTAGCCCAGAGTTTTTCCTGGAGTTGGCTCATTCGCTCGAGGTTCTTTTCGGTTTCCGATTCGGCTTCCTCGCGCGACCAGCCGTGGTCATCTTCGGGATCCCACTCGGACAGTTTGACCGAATCGCCCTTCTTGACGAGCAGACGTTCACTAAGCTTGTGACCCATGGGTTTATCAGGCCTCCGCACTGAGAGTCTTGTGTTTGCGAGCGATCAGGACCGCGACCCAGATCCAGAGGACCACCATCGCGATGTTGAAGAGAGCGAAACCGCGAACGCTCCATCCGAGGAGTTCGAACCCGATAAAGACGATGGCGGCTTGTAAGAGGTCACCGGCGCGGACGAAGAAAGTGTCCGTAGCGGCTTTGCCCTTGTACTTGGCCTCGCGGCTAGTGGGCAGGAACAAGGCGTGGCGCACGGTGTTGTTGAGTGAATAGTCCGTGCTGTTTTCGAAAATCTTGGCGACCTTGACGACACCGAGCACCGGGAGGACGGTGAGCAGGCCGTAGCCGCCGAGAGCAATGGCGGGCAGCACGAACAACGCGCCGCGGACACCGATCCAGCTAAAGATACGCGAGACGAGAAACGTCTGAATCAGGAAGCCAAGGAGGTTGACCCAACTGAAATAGTTTCCGTAGAACTGTCCGATGAAGGCTTTGCGGTCCGCCTCGGCAACGGCGGCGGCGGACTCGCTGACGAAGCGTCCGACGATGTATTCGCCGGTGGTATTGACGGCGTTCAGCAGCAAGACGAGGATGGCGATCAGGAGGAGGTAGCGGTCCTTGACCACCAATTGAAAGCCGCCTTTTTTGTCGAGCTTTTCCTGCTGCTGTTTGGGGCTGGAACGGCCTTCGCGGCGATGAACGAGGTAGGTTAGCAAGATGCAGCCACACAATACGGCGGCAGCCACCATCATGAGTTGGAAGGGATCGAGCACCTTGAACAACTGCCCGGCGGCAGTGGAGCCGACCCAGGCGCCCAACGAGGCTCCTACGCCGACGATCGGAAAGAGCCGTTTGCCTTGCTCTTCGGTGTAGACGTCGTTGGCAAAGGCCCAGAACTGGGCGACGACTAGCATGTTGAAGACACCGACCCAGAGGAAGAAGGCGATCCCGATGCCGACACCGGCATTGCCGAGGACGTAGAAGATGGCGAGGTTGGAGATGAAGAACAAAGTCACGCCACCGATGAGGCCCATGCGATTGAAGCGGGAGGCGACCGCGGAGTAGATAGGAACGACGAGCAGGAAGAGCATCGCCTGACCGGCGGAGGCGTAGCTCTTGATTTGGGCACCGCCTTCCTGGGCGAGGATGAGGGGTTCGCGGACGGTCTTGAGGACGTAGTAGGCGCCGAGGAGGAGAAAGACGTTCGCGGCAAGAAGAAGCGCGCCGGCGCCTTCTCCGGCCTCGACACGGCTGAACAGGGAAAGGACGCGGTCCAGCGGACCACGGGGGACGGCGGGCGGTTGGAAGGTGGCGGCGGTAGACATCGTACGCCTTCTCCTTTTTAGCTAGTCGAGATCGAAAGTGGACCCACGTTCCGGGATGACCGTCTCGATGCCGTGCGTTTCCTTGATGAGCGCGGCAAGGGGCGCGGCCTGTTCCAAGTCTCCGTGGACCAAGAAGACTTTACGGAGTGTCTTCGCCATCGGTTTCATCCACTGCATGAGTTCGTGCTGGTCCGCGTGGCCGGAAAGTTCGTTGATGGTGACGACTTCGGCACGAACGCGCATGGGGTCACCAAAGATGGGCACTTCCTGCCAGCCTTCGACGAGCTTGCGGCCCAGGGTGTGTTCGGCCTGGTAGCCGACGATCATGACGGTGTTGCGGGGATCGCCAACGTTGTTGCGGAGGTGGTGAAGGATGCGTCCGGCTTCGCACATACCGGACGCGGAGATGATGACCATGGGACCGTGGAGATCGTTGAGAGCCTTGGATTGCTCGACGTCGCGGATGTAGCGGAGACGGCTGAAGCCGAACGGATCGGAGCCATTGTCGAGGAAGGCGGTGGTTTCGAGGTCATAGCATTCGGGATGCTTGCGATAGATTTCGGTGGCATTGACAGCGAGGGGGCTATCGACGAAGACGGGGATGTTGGGGATCTTGCCTTCCTGGGTGAGTTGATTGAGGATGAGAACGATTTGCTGAGTGCGGCCGACGGCGAAAGCGGGAATGATGACGCGGCCACCGCGCTCGGCGGTCCTGCGGACGACTTCGCCCAGGCGCTCCTGGACCAGGTGCTCCTGTTTGTGGAGGCGGTTGCCGTAGGTGCTCTCCATGATGAGGTAGTCGGCTTCCGGCATGGATTCCGGGTCTCGAATGATGGGCAGGCAGCAGCGGCCGACGTCGCCGGAGAAGGTGAGGCGAGTGCGTTTGCCGTTGCGGCGGTGATTGAGGACAACGGCGGCGGAGCCGAGGAGATGGCCGGTGTCGTAGTACTCGAAGCTGAGTTCGTCGTTCCAGCGGGTGGGCTTGTGGTAGTCGACTTTGGTGAACTGAGCGAGGATGGATTCGGCGTCAGCGATGGAGTAGAGGGGCTCGACTTCGCCTTTGCCGTTGGACTTGGGATCCAGAGAACGGCGGCGTGCACGGCGCCGGTTGACGAACTCGGCGTCTTTTTCCTGGATGAAGGCAGAGTCCTTGAGCATAGCGTCGCAGAGGTCGGCGGTGGCTGGGGTGGAAAACACGACGCCGTCGTAACCGGTTCGGGCGAGGGAGGGGAGGTTGCCGCTATGGTCAATGTGGGCGTGAGAAAGGACGACCCCGTCGAGTTTGCGTCCGGGAATGGGAATATTACGGTTGCGTTCAAAGGCTTCCTGGCGGCGGCCCTGATAGAGACCGCAGTCGAGCAGGAGCCGCTGACCGGCGGCTTCGATTTCGTGCATGGAGCCGGTGACGGTGCGCGCGGCGCCCCAAAAACGGATTCGCATCCATCCAGTGTAGCCCGCGATCCGCATTGAATCCCGACAGTGGATTGTTGAATCATGATGAGAGTGCATTACCGGGTGCTAGCGATAACGCTTTTGAGTTGCGTCCTCCAGGGGCAGGAGACGAGCCGCGCGAGCGAGATCGAGGCAGCGCGCGATCGGAAACAGGCGTCGCTCGAGCCGGACGTGCCAAACAAGTGGGAGCAGCGGCTGATCTTTGTGAAAGAGGGCAAGGTATTGGAGCGGCTTTCGGCGGGGGTGGCGGGATTCCGGCTACAGATTGGCGGCATGCCGACTGGGTCCGGATTCGCGATCGGGCCGAACTACATGCGCGAGGATCTGGGGCGGGGCAAGGTTTCGGTAAACGCGTTCGCGCTGGGGTCGACGAGGCTGTGGACGAAGCTGGGGGCGGGGGTGAAGATTCCATCCATGGCGGGCGACCGATTGTTTTGGGAGGCCGCCGCGGTCTATCACAACTACAACTCGCTCGGCTACTATGGGCCGGGTCCGGATTCGCAAGAATCGAGCCGGACGAACTACGCGTTCGAAGATACTAACATCGATACATTATTGGGGGTTAAGCTGACGCCGTGGCTTCGTGCCGGAGGAAGCGTAGGTTTTCAGCATCCAAACACAGGGCGCGGCAAGGACGAACGGTACGCGTCCACGGAGGACGTATTCGGAAACAATCCGCGGGTGATCGGATTGAAGGAGGAAGTGGATTTCCTGCGAGGCGGGTTCTTCGTGGAAATGGACCGGCGTGACAGTCCAACGGGTCCGCGTTCCGGTACGTATGTAACGATGCGTTGGGACGACTATCGGGATCGGGAGCTGCGGCGGCATGACTTTCGGCGGCTGGACCTCGAAGCGCAGCAATATCTGCCGTTGTTCAACAAGCGGCGCGTGATCGCGCTGCGGGGGCGGACGGTGCAGACGTTCACGACCGAGGGGCAAACGCTGCCTTTCTACCAGCAGGCGGTGCTGGGGGGCGGCAACGATCTGCGTGGATTCCGGCCATACCGGTTTCATGACAACAATGCAATCCTGATGAACGCCGAGTACCGGTGGGAGGTGTTTTCCGGACTGGACATGGCGCTGTTCGCCGATGCGGGGCAGGTGACGGCAGAGCGATGGACGTTCGACGCGAAGAATCTGGAAACGGCGGTGGGATTCGGATTCCGGTTCAATGTGAGGAACGCGCCTTTCCTGCGTCTGGACGTGGGATTCAGCCATGAGGGCTTTCAGATCTTTCTGAAGTTCAACGGACCGTTCGCGCAGCGGAGTTTGGCGTCTTCGAGCGCACCGCACATTTTCTGAGACGAGACCAAGATGATGCAGCACATGGGACGATTTTTGTTTCTGGCCGCGATGCTGGCAGCGGGCCATGGCGAGGCGCGGAAGTTCTATGGCGACGATCCCCTGGATCGGGAGCCGGCGCCGCGTGATGCGTCCAATGCGGTGCGGCGGAAGATCAGCGACTATTACGACTTTTTCCAGCAGACGTTCGCGCCGCCGGGGGAGCGGCATCAACCGGGGAAGCCGATTCCAGCGCAGGCGGTGAACACACTGGGCGAGCCGATGGACGGGGCGTGGTATGAGAAGCGCCACTACTACCGTCCGATGACGATCGAGGAACTCGTGCGGGGTCCGGGCAACGGGAACGCGCCGGACGAGAGCGGGCCGTGGACGGTGGTGAAGGCAAAAAGCGAGGGAGTAACGCCGGGGTTCGAGTTCATCGATGCGAGGAAGCGGCGGTACGTGCTTAAGTTCGATCCGCTGGACTATCCGGAGATCGCGACGGGACCGGACGTGCTGGTTTCGAAATTCTTCCACGCGCTGGGGTACCACGTGCCGGAAAACTATATCGTCCACTTCCGGCGGGATCAACTGGAGCTGGGAAAAGACGTCCAACTTACAGACGCGAAGGGGAAAGTCCGGCCGATGACGGATCGCGATGTTACGGAGCTACTCATGCGGGTGCCGCGGGCCGCGGATGGACGTTACCGTGGGGGGGCCAGTTTGTTTTTGAGCGGCAAGCCACTCGGTCCTTATAAGTACCATCGGACGCGTCGCGACGATCCGAACGATACGGTACCGCACGAGCACAGGCGGGAGTTGCGGGGGCTGAGCGTATTCTGCGCTTGGGTGGCGCACGATGATTCACGATCGATCAACTCACTGGACATGCTGGTGGACGGGGAGGGAGCGAAGTACATCCGGCATTATCTGATCGATTTCGGGTCCACGCTCGGGAGTGCGAGCTATGGTCCGAACTCGCCACGGTCCGGCGCTGAGTATGTGTTCGAGTGGGGCCCGGCGATCCGGCAATTTGCGACGTTCGGGTTGTTGGTGCCGGAGTGGGCGAAGGCGAAGTATCCAGGGATCGATTCGGTGGGGCGATTCGAGTCAAAGAAGTTCGACGCGGCGGGATGGGTGGCCGAATATCCGAATCCGGCGTTCACGAACCGTCTGCCGGACGATGCTTTTTGGGCGGCGAAGCAGGTGATGGCATTCACCGATGAGCAAATTCGGGCCATCGTGAAGACGGGCGAGTATAGCGATCCGCGGGCGGAGGAATGGATCGCGAACGCACTGATCGAGCGCCGGGACAAGATTGGGCGGGCGTTTTTTTCTGAGGTGCTTCCGCTTGACCGGTTCGAGGTTCGAGGCGGCGAATTGGCCTTCGTGGACCTGGGTACGAAGGCTGGGATGGCGAGGTCGCCGGGGTACCGGTTGGAGTCCGAGGTGACGCCGCTGGGTTATCGGGTGCAGTGGTCCGAGTTCGACAACGAGACGGAGCGGAAGACGGAGATCGCGGAGGCGCGTACGCCGCGGGTTCCGGATTCGGCGGCGGAGTATCTGGCCTGTGACATCGGCGAAGGGGCGAAGACGGTGACAGTTTACCTGCGCCGGCGCGCGGCGGCGTGGGACGTTGTGGGCATCGACCGGAGATGGTGAATGGACGACATCATACTGACCCCGGCCGATGAGAGCATGCGGGCGGCGGCGGCGCGGCTGCTGGCTTCGAACGGGCTGGTGGCGCTGGAACCAGAGGCGCCTCTCGAGGACCGATACGTGGCGGCGCTGGTGGACGGGGAGTTGATCGGGATGGCGGGGTTCGAGTTGCACGGCGGGGCAGCGTTGTTGCGATCGGTGGCGGTGGATGCGGAGTTCCGCGGGCGTGGCCTGGGGGCTGCGCTGGTGACGGAGGCGCTCGAAGGAGCCGCGGCGGCGGGTGCGCGGACGGTGTACCTGTTGACGGAGGGGGCGGCGGACTACTTTGCGCGATTCGGATTTTCAGTGATTGGACGGGGAGAGGGTCCGGCAGGGATTGCGGAGACCTCGGAGTGGCGCGTGGCGTGTCCGGCGAGTGCGACGGCGATGCGGCTGGAGTTGGGTTAACAGCCCGTGTCTAAAGTCGTGCAGGCCGCGTTGCGAGCGCCATGGGGCCGGATGCGAGGCACGGTGAGGAAATCGATGCGGGTCATCCATGACGAACCGGAACAAAGCAGACTGCTCCATGCCGCCGCAACCCTTTGGGCGGCCGGCGGGACTTTAGTCGCGGGCTGTTAACGGTGAGCGCCGGCCGCCGGCTCGTCAGCGGTGCTTGCGGATCCGGAAATCTTCGCACCCGCGTGTGGAGATGACGCGGCACATTTCAAACAGGCGAGACCGTGCGCGGATTCCGATTCGTTCGGTGAGGTAGTAGCGGCTGGAGACGTCACCACCGACGCCTCCGGGGATGGGGGCGTCGCCGGCTTCGGCGTCGCGGAGATTGGTGGTGACGATGGTGGGCTTGTTGTTGTTGTAGCGATAGGTGATGAGCGAGGTGACGGTGTCTTCAACCCAATCGGTGACGCGGTGCGCCCCTAGATCGTCGAGGATGAGGACTTCGCATTCGAGCGCGGTGCGGTAGGCTTCCCGCTGCGCACCACCGGACTTGGCGTCGTAGCTCGAGCGGATCCGCTCGAGCAGATTCTGATAGTCGAAGAAAACGCATTCGAAGCCGCGGGCGATGAGGCGCTTCATCACCGCGATGGCGAGGTGGGTCTTGCCGGTGCCAGGATCGCCGATGAACATCAACCCCTGTTTCTTGGTTCCATAGGGGTACTCGCGCGCGTAGGAGCCGGCAATGGTGAGCGCATTGACGAGAATGCGGTGAGCGAGGGGATTCTCCTTCTGGGTGTCGAAGGTGTCGAAGGATGTATTGCGATAGAGGGGCGGCAGGCCGGAGCGTTCGGTAAGGTTGGAGACGCGGTTGGCGAGGACACAGTCACAACGCTCGACTCCGGTGACGCCGTCTTTATCGGCGCGCCGCCAACCAGTGCCGCCACAGGACGAACATTCAACCAGGGTATCCGGCATGTACTCAGGGTAGCGGAATCAGTCGATGACGGCGAGCACCTGGCCGGCGCCAACGGCATCGCCGGGCTGGACCGGAATAGCGGTGACGACTCCGGCGCGTGGCGCGCGCATTTCGTTCTGCATCTTCATGGCTTCGACGACGACGAGGCCCTGCCCTTGTTGGACATGGTCCCCGACCTGGACGAGGAGGCGGATGACTTTGCCGGGCATGGGCGCTTTCAGCTCAAAGTGCCCGTGGGCGAGAGCGTCGCCGCCGCCAGGGACATACTCGCGGGGATCGCGAACGGCGACCTCGAAGTGAGCGGAGTGGACTTGGACGGCGAGTAGAGACGGGGCGGATCCGGGTGAGACGCGTGCCTCATAGGACCGGCCGTTCCACAGGACCGAATAGACGCCATCGTCGAGGCGAAGCACGGAGGCCTGGCCTTCGGTGACGGTTCCGGCGGAATGGTGGCGAAAGGCGATGGAATCCGAGTTTGTCCATTCGAGGTCTATGGAGCGTCCGTTGATTTCGAGGATTCGTTTCATCGGAGGAGTTGATTGCGGCCCTGGCTGCGCCAGGGGTTCGCGGAGGCCGGGGGGTGGCCCGAATCCGCCGGGTGGGGGGCGGCGGTGGCAGCGATGGCGGCAACGAGGGCGGCCACGACTTCGTAGTCTGGGGGAACGGGCACTTCCCTGCCCCCGGTGCGGTCGAGGTATTCGCCGATGAAGCCAGTGTGGAGGTCACCACGACGGAAGGCCTTGTCCGCCAGGACGCCGCGGAAGAAGCCGAGGTTCGCGCGTATGCCTTGAATGCGGTATTCGCCTAGGGCGCGGAGGAGGCGGTCCACGGCGAGGTTACGGTCCGGCGCCCAGGCAATGAGCTTGGCGAGGAGGGGATCGTAGTCCATGGGGACGTTCCAGCCGGCGTAGATGCCGGAGTCGACGCGGATGCCGGGACCGGCGGGTTGTTCGAGGCGTCGAATGAGTCCGGGCGATGGAAGAAAATTCTGATCGGGATCTTCGGCGCAGACGCGGCACTCGATGGCCCATCCGCGCCAGGCGATGTCGTGTTGGGCGAGAGTGAGGGGTTGTCCGGCGGCGATGCGCAATTGCCAGGCGACGAGGTCGACACCGGTGACGAGTTCGGTGACGGGGTGCTCGACCTGAAGCCGCGTGTTCATTTCGAGGAAGTAGAAGTTGCCGTGGTTGTCGACCAGGAATTCGACGGTACCGGCGTTGGAGTAGCCAGCGGCGCGAGCGGCGGCGATCGCGGCCTCTCCCATCGCGGCTCGCATTTCGGCGCCCGCGTCCGGGAGTGAGGCTAGCAGAGGCGATGGGCTTTCCTCGATCACCTTTTGATGCCGGCGCTGTAGGGAGCACTCGCGCTCACCGAGGTGGATCATATGGCCATGGCGGTCACCGAGGATCTGAATTTCGATGTGCCGGGGATTGACGATCAGCTTTTCGACGTAGACTGCGCCGCTCGAAAAGGATCGTTCGGCCTCGCTCGAGGCATCTCTGAAAGCAGCGTCAATGCCAGCGGGAGAATCGACGCGGCGCATTCCCTTGCCTCCGCCGCCAGCGGCGGCCTTGAGCATCACGGGGTAGCCAATCGAGGCGGCGACGCGCGCGGCTTCCGCGGCCGATTCGAGGGGACCGTCGCTGCCGGGGACCACGGGCGCACCGGCCTGGCGGGCGACGCGGCGGGCTTGCGTCTTCTCGCCCATGGCGCGGACGGCAACGGCGGGGGGCCCGATGAAGACGAGGCCGGCGGCGTCGCAGGCGTCAACAAAATCGGCGTTTTCGCTGAGAAACCCGTAGCCGGGGTGAATGGCCTCGGCACCCGAACGGCGGGCGGCGTCGAGGACGGCGGCGACGTTGAGATAGCTTTGCGAGGAGGGCGCGGGACCGATGTGGACGGCCTCATCGGCCAGGCGGACATGGAGCGAGGCACGGTCTACGTCGGAAAACACGGCGACACTGGGAATGGCGAGGTCCCGGAGGGCGCGGATGATCCTGACGGCGATCTCGCCGCGATTGGCGACGAGCACCTTCCGAAACAGCGGGCGGGGCGTGGACTCCATGGATGAGGTATTGCTGGACGCCAAGTAGCCGATTGTAGCGCCAGTGGCGGGCAGGTGCGTGGCGAATGGGGCGATGAAGCCGACTTTACCGACGGAGGGTATCGTGAGAAACTGGGGGAACCGTGAGCACAGAGAGCATCAAAGGTTCCTTGAAAGATCGCGGCATCCGGCTGACACGGCAGCGCGCGATTCTGTTGGCGCTCATCGACAAATCGGGCGAGCATTTGGATGCCGAGACGTTGTATCAACTGGCGCGCAAGGAAGATCCGAAGCTGAATCGCGTTACAGTGTATCGCACGTTGAAGCTACTGAAACAGGGCGGGCTGGTGGACGAGCTGGACCTGATGCACTACGGCGGAGACCAGCATTACTACGAGACGCGCATGAAGCAGGAACACGCGCACGTGATCTGTTTGCGGTGCGGAAAAGTGGAGGAGTATTTCGGCGAGCCGTTGCAGCGGTTACGGCGCTTGATCGAGGAAACCTTCAGCTTCGATATCCGGATTGCGCGGACAGAAATCGGCGGGTATTGCGCACACTGCCAGGCGTTGCGGTCCAGGGAAATGGCGGAGGCGGGCGAGTTGTCGGGGGAGGCACGGGCGGAACCGAAGAAGACGGCGCGGAGGCACTAGGCAATGCCCGGCGAGGCGGAAGCGGCGCAGGCGCCGGCGGTTGGACGCCACGCGGCGTTCACGGTGATCAATCCATCGGGACAGAAATCGACGGTAGCGATCGACCGGAGTCCGTTCGTGTTCGGCCGGCAGGCGGACAACGATCTGGCGCTACGGGACAATCGTGTGTCGCGCGTGCATGCGCGGATCGTTCGTGAAGAAGGCGGATATTTCCTCGAGGATCTGAACAGCCGGCATGGGACGTTTTTGAATGGCGAGCGCTTGGAATTGCGGACGCGGCTGAAGCACAGCGACGCGGTAACGTTCGGGTTCGCGGATGGGTATCAGCTGGTGTTTCAGCAGGTTGAGCCGGACATGGTCCGTCTGGCGGGGCAAATCGGAGCAGGGGGGCCGGCTGGGGAGTTATCGAAGCTGCGCGCATTGGTGGAGGTGGCGCGGGCGCTACGGAGTTCGTTGTCGACGCAGGAGGTGCTGGAATCGGTGGTGGACGCGGCGTTATCGGTGACACGTTCGGACCGGGGATTCCTTTTTCTGAAGCCTTCGTCTGCCGTGCCGGCGAGCGGGTATTCGCCGGCACAACGGAGTTGGGGCGGCGAAGTGTCTCCTGCCGCTGGGACGCACGGTGCCTTGGGGGACAGCAAGGACGGGATGTCGCGCGAGTTGGAATTGGCGGTGGCGCGAGACCGGCAGGGAGCGCGGCTGACGGAAGCGGATCTCCGTGTGCCGCGGCGGGTGATCCAGCGCGCGCTCGATTCGCGGCGGGATCTACTGTCAATGAATTTCGATCCGCTGGTTGCGGGCGGAGAGGAAGCGGACCACTCGATCGCGTCGCTCGATTTGCGTAGTGTGATCTGTCTACCGCTTGTGCGGATCCGGACACAAACAGCGCAGGATACGATCGTATCCGACCCCCGGGACACGTTCGGACTGATCTACCTGGACTCGAAAATCGAGCTTGCGGACTTGTCGGCGGGCAACCGGGAGGTGCTGCAAACGCTGGCGCTCGAGGCGTCGACGATTCTCGAGAATGCGCGGCTGCTCGAGGGGGAGCGGGCCAAGCAACGCATGGAGGACGAGCTGTCGATCGCGCGTCAAATCCAGCAAACGCTGCTTCCGGAGAACCTGCCGTCGACGGGCTGGTTCCGGGCGGCGGCGGCCAGCATCCCATCGCAACAGGTGGGCGGAGACATCTACGATATCGCGCGGATCGACGATGACCATTGGCATTTTCTATTGGCCGATGTAAGCGGCAAGGGCGTGAGTTCGGCATTGTTGGCGGCGCTGCTGCAGGGAGCTTTCGTGCTGGTGCCATCGGAAACCGACGGAATCGCGCAGATGCTGGCGCAGTTGAACCGGTATGTGTACGAGCGGGCCGAAGGGGAGAAGTACGCGACGCTATTTTATGGCGCACTGACCCGGGACGGTAGTTTGCGGTGGTGCAACGCGGGCCATTGCGAGCCGCTGGTGGTGCATCGGGAAGGGGGAATGGAGGCGCTGGAGGGAACGTCGCTGCCGGTGGGGATGCTGGACTATGCGGAGTTCGAGGTGCGGGTGGCGCTGCTGCGTCCGGGCGATAAGGTTGTGGTGTACAGCGACGGTGTTACGGATGCGAGCGACCCAGCAGGAGAGAGATTCGGCGTCGAGCGGATTCGGCAGGTGGCCAGGATGCACGCCGCGTCGGCGGCGGCGGAACTGCATGGGGCATTGATCCAAGCGGTGCGAGAGTTTGCCGGAGGTGCGGCGCAGGATGACGATGTGACGCTGATGGTGGTGGAGTTCCGTCCGTAGTCCGGGCCAAGGGTGGCCAAGGGTAGAGCAGGGTGCGGGGGACAGGTGGGCGTGGGATAATGATGAGTTATGGAATTGAAGGAATATCGACCGGCTCTTGATCCCGCCGAGGGTTTGTTCCGCAGCATCGATGGCGATGTGCCGGTGAACCTGGAGGAGTCCGTGCTGTTGACAACGGCGGACAAGGCGATCAACTGGGCGCGGAAGAACTCGATCTGGCCGATGACGTTCGGGCTGGCGTGTTGCGCGATCGAGATGATGGCGATGAGCGCGTCGCGGTTCGATATTTCACGATTCGGGGCGGAGGTGTTCCGGGGATCGCCGCGGCAATCGGATCTGATGATCATCGCGGGCCGCGTGTCCAACAAGATGGCGCCGGTGGTGCGGAAGCTCTACCGGCAGATGCCGGAGCCGAAGTGGGTTATCTCGATGGGGGCGTGCGCGACCTCGACGGGTGTGTTCAGCAACTATGCGCTGATCCCGGTGAACCAGATCATCCCGGTGGACGTGTACGTGCCGGGGTGTCCGCCACGTCCAGAGCAGCTGATTTACGCGATCATGATGCTGCAGAACAAGATCCAGGAAGAGACGGGAACGGTGCGGAAGGTTCTGAACCTGGGTTAAGTGGCAGCGGGTGAATTGGGGCCGGTTGACGGGTAGCGGGGCCAGTCGCATTGCCCGGTGCGGATCGGGTAAAGGAGTTGGGATCGGGGACGATAAGGGTGGTGAGAGGAATGGAGTTCCTCTCAAGGAGGTCCATGATGGAGATCTCGGCGGTAGGCTTGCATACCGGACTGGCCGGGTATAAAGGCTTGGAGCAACAGCGGTCCACCGTGGAACGCAGCGAAACGCGCACTTTGATCCAGGCGACACAGAAGTTGAATCAGACGCAGATGTTCGGATACCACAGCGAACTGGTGTTCGCGATGGACCGGCAGACGGGGCGCCCGTTGGTGCGGCTGATCGACAAAGAGACACGGGAGGTATTGCGACAGTTTCCTCCCGAGCATGTGTTGCGTATGGCGGAGGACCTGAAGCTGCGGGCATGAGTAGGGAAGTTGGGCGTGCTTCGCGGGGCCGCGCGAAGGAGCGGAGAAGACCTGGGGCCGGGACTGCGACGGGCGGTTTTCTTCGTGGCGGCGACGCGCAACGGGAAGCGGCGAGGGAGGCGGGCGGGGATTTGCCCTGGCCGCCGGATTCGCGGAACGCGATGCCTGTCACGAGCGTTTCCCGGGAGCTCAGGCAGGCGCGCGATTCAGTTGTTGGACGAAAGCACGGTAGGTGGAAAGGGTTGTAGGGCATTCGGCATCGCCAGGATTTGTACCGGTGAAGGAAGTGCGGTTGCCCGGCGACTTGTTGGCCAGATGGCGAACCGAACGGGCTCCCGCAGGCAACTCGCTTTCGACAAGCCGCTCCAGGCCGTGTCGCGAGCGGTAGGGCGCAAATGACAACGGAGGACGGATGTCTTATAAGGCGAGACACGCGTACAGGGAAAATGAGGTGATGGCGGACCCAATCGAACTGGTCCGCATGCTGCACCGTGGTGGTGTCGACGCGTTGGGCAAGGCGAGGCAGGGTCTGCGCGACGGGGATATTGCAGGACGGTCGCGCCAGATCACGCGGGCGAGCGAGATTTTGAACGAGTTGACGGCGTCGCTCGACATGGAGGCCGGCGGAGAGCTTTCGCAGCGGCTACTGGATCTGTACGACTACATGCAGCGGCAGTTGCACGAGGCGAATTTTCATCAGGTGGAAGAACCGCTGGTGGAGGTAGAGGGCCTGCTGATGACCCTGCTGCAGGGGTGGGAGGGCGTGGGCGCGGGGAGTCTCTCGATGGACATTTCGCTGGCGGGCGAAGGGGTTGGAGTGGGTTTGCGAAGCGGGATCAGCGCCTGAGGGGCGAGGCGGCGATTTCAGAACTGAGGGGCGGGCGACGGGGGTTTCGGACCCGGATCTGCCCCATCCGGTGGCTGGGTTGCGTTCGCCGTGTCAGCCGCGGTGACCAAACCCGCCTCAATCATACGTGATAACCCAAGCCCGCCGGCGCTGGTGAGGGCGCGGGCGATTTGCTCCTCGGCGAACTCGATCATCGTGTCGGCAGCCTGATCGTCGCCCGAGGACAGCCACCCTCCCCCGCCGCCTTTCCGGGCCTCCCGCAACAACTGGCCGACCAGCAGGGCTTCAAACTGTTGCGCAGCGTCGACCGGAGACTCGGGCTTGGGGCCGGGAGCGAGCTTGCCGGCGTGCAGGGCAAGGGGTGCGTCCAGGGGAGAGAGCATCAGATCACCTCGATTTCCGCGTCGAGCGCTCCGGCGCTCTTCAGGTTTTGCAGGATGGCAATCACGTCTCTGGGGGTGGAGCCGATGGCGAGCATCGCCTGCACAAGATCTTCAATGGTTGCCCCTTCCTTGAGGCTGACGTTACGCGCCTTTTCCGCATTGACGCCGACGCCGACCTTGGGCACGACGACGGTGTCGCCCTGCGCGAGCGGATTGGGCTGGGAGACGTCGAAGGCCGTCTCGATCTCGACGGTGAGATTACCGTGGAGGATCGAAACAGGCGCAATCCGGAGATCCTTCCCCATGGTGATGGTGCCGGTCTTCTCATTGATGACGATTCTGGACTGGCGGTCCGGTTCGACACGCAGGGACTCAATGGCGGCCACGAACTCGACGGTGCGCGCGCGCCACGAAGGAGGAACGTCGACGACGACCAAGCTTGGGTTCTCGGCGCGAGCGAACAGGGCCGGTCCGGCCGCGGCCAGCTTGCCCTGGGACGCCGGCCCGAACTGAAGATTAATGGCAGCAGCCACGCGGGAGGCGGTGGTGAAATCGGGGCGGCGCAACTGCAGGCGAAGGTGATCGGTGGCGAAGGTGGACGGGGGAGCATATTCGACAATGGCGCCTTGCGGGATCCGTCCGGCGGTGGGATGGTTGACGGTCTGACTGTTGCCGCCGCGTCCGGCGACGAAGCCTCCAGTGACGACCGGCCCCTGGGCAACGGCGAACACCTGACCGGTGGCGGCTTTGAGGGGCGTCATCAAGAGAAGCCCTCCCTGGAGATTGGTGGCGTCGCCCATGGCGGCGGCCTGCACGTCGATCCTGGTGCCGGGTTGGGCGAAAGCCGGAAGTGTGGCGGTGATCATGACCGCCGCGGTGTTTTTTGCCTGTAGAGCGGCGGGCGCGACCGAGACGCCCATGCGCTCGAGAAGGTTGCTGAGGGTTTGGGCGGGGAATACGGTCTGCCGCTTGTCGCCGGTTCCGTTGAGCCCGACCACGAGCCCGTAGCCGAGCAGTTGGTTGTCGCGCACGCCTTCGAGGTTGACGAGTTCCTTGAGACGAGAACCGGGCTTCGTGGAATCGGGCGGGGGTCCGGCTTCGGCGGCCGCGGCGCTGGCGACAAGAAGAGAAGCTGCGAAGAAGGAAAGAAGTGGCATCGATGATTAGAACGGCAATAGCCCGAGCAGAATTCGATAAAGGAAATTGGGACGCCGGAGGGCGTCGCCGACTACGCCCTTGCCCTGCACTTCCACGGTGAGGTCCGCGAGGCGGTCGGAACCGATCCGGTTGGCGGGCCCGATATCATTCCAACGGGCGATGCCCCGGACGAGGATCGTCTGCATTTCCGAATTGACACGGATCTGTTTGACGCCCTCGACGAGGAGGTTGCCGTTGGCGTAGACATGAATGACGCGGGCCGAGAGCGTGGTGGTAAGCACCGTTTCGCGGCTGGTCTGACCTTGCCCGTCCAGCGAAACGGCCGAATCGGCGCCGGCGAGATTGGCGAGCGGACCGGCAGCGCGGACGGGCCCGAGCAGGGTGCCGATACTGGCCGAGGCGGCGCTTTTGCGGGCCGAGTTGGTGGTGCCCCGGGCGAGCGCGGAGGCGCGGTCGGAAACCACCACGGTGACGACATCGTCTAGTTGACTAGCGCGGAAGTCGCGGCCGAGGTCACCGAGCCGGCCGGTGGGGGTGTAGAGGGATCCGGGCGTGAATGGCGCCTGCGCCTGAGCCAGAGTTGGGAAAGCCGCGAGGGCGGCGAGAATGGCAATTCGCATGATCTGGTTCTCCTTGCTGGTGACGGCGGCTAAGGAACGACGGCCTTGCCTTTGCCGGCCACCAGTGCGCGGAACCGGCGGCCCGTCTCGAGGTTGCGGAGCAAGATCGCGTCGCCGCGGCGGCCTTTGGATTCCGCGGCCGATTCGATCGAAATTTTGGCCCGCCCGCGTTTGACCTCGACCTCGACCTTGTCGCCACGTTCGATTTCGGCCGGCCGGGTGAGCAGCTTAGGGTCCACAGGGGCGCCGGGGGGAATGGGCCTCCGCGGGGTCAACCCGGCCAGGGGGCGTGGGTCGGTGGCGCCCGGCAGAGTGGAATCCATCGATACGATGGTGGCGAGTTCCAGTTGATGCGGCGCGATGGGCCGTCCCGGTTCGAGAGCCACGCGGGCCAGGACACGACGGTGCTCGAACCGGCAAGTTGCCCGCGCCCAGATGCTCTGGCTCCGGCGGGCGCCGTAGCGGACGCGTCCGCGGAAGATTCGGGATTGTCGGGAGGCGTTTCCGGAGCCGGGCGCGGCGGGGGCCGGCGCCGAGGACAGGAATTCGATCTCACCGTCAGGAACGCGATAACGGCTGAAGTCGAGCACTTCCACCGATAGGGCACCAGTGAACCGTTGGATGGCCTGTTCGATCTGTTTGGAATCGAGAGCGCGAGTGGCGTATTCGAAACACAAGGCCGACAGGGAATCGGAATCGGCCAGGCTGAACTCGTGGTGATTGCGCCGCGCGAGAGCGAGTTGGCCGGCAACGGTAAGAATCCGGCGGCCGCCGGGAAGGGGTACATAGCCGAGCCGGAAGGCGGGGTCGAGGAAGCCGAATACCGGTTGGACGGCGGCCAGGTGGCGTCCGAGGATCCAGTCTCCGTCGACGGCGAAACAGGCCGGCGGATGGGGATCGGACGATGCGACCGGGCCGGTGGCGGGGGTCGCCGGCCAACCAGGCACGCCGAGCGAACCGGCGGCCAGTAACATCGCCACCGGCCACCGCGGGCACCGGAAGGTACGGGCATCGCGGCTAGCGGGTGAGCTGGTTGACTTGCTGGTACATTTCATCGGCTGCTTTGACTACCTTGGAATTCGCCTCGTACGCTCTCTGGCTGAGAATCAATCCTATAAATTCTTCGACGACGCTGACGTTGGATGCCTCCACGTAACCCTGCTGGAGCGTCCCGAGCCCTTCCTGGCCGCCCGGGTTGCCGACGGTTGGCTCGCCGGAAGCATCGGTGGGGCTGTAGAGGTTGCGGCCGAGACTGTTGAGCCCGGCCGGATTGGCGAAGTTGGCCAGTTGGATCTGGCCCGCCAACTGCGCCGCGGTCTGGCCGGGTTGCAGGAAACTGACCGTCCCATCCTGGGCAATGGAGATCGACTGCGACTCGGGTGGAAGCGTAATCTGCGGCTCCAGGGCGTCGCCGTCGGCGGTGACCAGATTGCCGTCGCGGTCAAGATGAAAGTTGCCGGCGCGGGTATAGGCGAGTTCTCCGGTAGGGCGTCGAACCTGAAAGAACCCACGGCCCTGGATGACCAGATCAAGGGGATTGCCGGTGGTTTGGAAATTCCCTTGGGTAAAGATGATCTCATTGGAACTGGGCCTGGTTCCGAGGCCGAGTTGGAGCCCGGTAGGCACCACCGTCTGGGCGCCAGCAGCGGCCCCCGGCTGGACGAGATTCTGGTAGAGGAGGTCCTGGAACTGGGCGCGGCGCTGCTTGAATCCGACCGTATTGGCGTTGGCCAGATTGTGGGCGATGTTGTCGACGTTCATTTGCTGCGCGCTCATGCCGCTGGCGGCGCTGAATAGTGCTCGAATCACTTAGTTTTCCTTCATCTTCCTTTGTGGGTTATTGGCCGGGCCGGGCGACCTCGTCGGCGCGGCGGTTCATTTCCGATCCGACCTGAATCGCGCGCTGAAGCATCTCGAACTGGCGCATGAGTGTAATGAGCCGAATGGCTCCCTCGGCGGCCGGCTGATTGGAGCGCTCAAGGCGCCCCTGATGAAGCTGCGTGGCGGCGGGAGGAGCCGAGACCGCGCCGGCGGGACCATTCCATTGAAAATAGGTGCCGCTGCGTTTGGCAAGGCCTTCCGGTTGGGCGAAGTCGACCAAGCCGAGCCGACCGATGCGGCGGCCCGACTGACGGATGTCCCCGGCGGAGGTAAGCGTCACAGGGAGGGAAGGATCGATGCGCACCGGCTTGTTCTGGTCGTCGAGAACAGGATATCCATCCTGAGTTTCGAGGCCGCCATCCGGGGACGTCCGAAAACTGCCATTGCGCGTATAGAGAGGACCAGACGGCCCCTGGACGGTGAAAAATCCGCGGCCGGTGAGAGCGGCCTGCAAGGGGTTTCCGGTCTCTTCGAGCGAACCCTGGGAGAAGTCGGTCCAGTGGCGCTCGACCAGGGGGACAGCAGGAGGAAGGGGGATGACATCGGCGCCGGTGCCGTCCAAGGCCTCCGGGGCGATATAGAGGGAGTAGAATTCGCGATCGGATTTGTAACCGGGACTGCCTTGATTGGCGAGGTTGTTGGCAAGCATCTCGAGCGATTCCATCCGGGCTTTCATCCCGCTAGCGGCGGAGGTTAGGAGAGCGTCCATCGGCGGGAATGAATGCAGATGGATGGCCAGAAGAGGAGTGGCCATGAATCATAGAGTTCGGTGATGTGGAGGAGAGACTTTCGTCAGGAATTTGCCGGAAACAGTGGGACGAGTGTCGATAAATTGACGTTGGCGTGGTATTCGCCAGGTCGGCCGACAGCGATGCCCCGGGAGGACTTTGGGGAGGATGTAGCGCTTCCCCCGATCCCTCCGGCGCCGGGGACATACCCGGTGTACGCCGCACCGCGGATGGCAAGCACGCCAGGGGGAAAGCGGCGCGAGGCTGGTTGGCGTGACGATGTTTCCATGGCAACTCTCTCAATAGAAAGTGGGTTATTCTCGGCAGCGATTGCCAATGGTCAACCCGAAAGGCCTGCCTTTGTGGCCTGGAGGAGGAAGGTGAAATCCGAGTGCGGTTGGCTGGCGCCGGGTCCGGACCAACGGTGTTCGCGGAGTGGAGTGGGCGGGTGAGTGGTTCGCTACGGGAGAGGGGAGGTGATTTTGGTATGCAGGTTGCAAGATGAATGGCGGTGAGTATTGTGGCTTCGTTTTCGTTCTCGGCGTCCGGTGGATCGGACGGCGGCGGTATTCCAGTACTGCCGCTCGGTCCGGGCAAGGGAGAACCAGTCGGCAATGAGGGTCAGCCGGTTTCGTTCACTTTTGTAGATTGGCTGGAAAATGAGCTGTCAACGGGTGGCTCGTTTGCCGGCGGCCAGTTGCCCACGCTGTTTCACTCCAGCGGCTTTTCCTGGGATTCCGATAGTGAAACCGAATCAAATCAAGAAGAAAATAGACCGGAACGTCCTGAGCAATCTCAAGAGGAGATCCGGGCGATCGAAGCCGGACCTCCGGTGCCGCTGGCGTTTCCACATTCGCTGACCGCTTCCCTACCCTTCTTCTCGGCGGCGTCCGTGCGGTGGTCCCCGCCGGGTTCCTTTCGGGATCTGACTCCCGAGCAATCCGCGCCCGACTCAGCGTCCGGACTCGTGGGAGCCCCGGTCGGCGACGACACCGACACTGTCGAGCCGGAAACGGACACGGTGGTTCGTTCCGGCACGGCTTTGTTCCGAATTGGGAACGCGCCCGGCACCGGGCCCGGCGCAGGAAGACAGACCATCAACCCGTCCGGCAGGGCGGGCAGGCAAACCGAAACGCGGGCTCCCGCCGTGGCGGCCGAACAAGCTTACGCCGAAGTTTCCGCATCGCCACAGGTGGATTCCACCGCGGTGGCGGCTTCTACGGCTGCCGGGGGGAGCGTCACCGGGAATATAAGCTCTGAGTCCTCAGGGCCCAGATCCAGATGGGAGACACCGACGAGGGCAGAACTCGTGTGGGGGGTGGGAGCACAGGCGCCGGAGGGCTCGACATCCAAGGTTGCGCGGTTGGGGACGTCCCCGGCGGATGCATCGATTTCGAGGGCCTCGACGAGGGATAGGAACGTCGAACTGACGGCGGGCGGCGATGCGTCAGAGGGTCGTGCGGCGGAGGGTCCTGCGGGGGAGGGTCCTGCGGGGGAGGGTCATCCGGCGGAAGCTCAGGTGGTGGACCCCGAACCGGTGTCGAACGTCGTCTCGCTCAGCCGTGCGCCCGGGGTTTCACAACCGGCCGTCGTGCCGCCTTTAGCTTCGCCGGACGCGGCTTCGACACAGGCTGGCCGGACGCCCGCCGCCCGGGAGCGAACTCTACCAACAGCGGAGGCGGAGCCGGAAGTTCCTGGTGCCTGGACCGAGCCAGTGGCGTCGACCTTGCCCGAGGCACATCCGGGTAGGACGGAGAACGTCAGGCTTGGCAGTTACCGGCGCGGGTTCGCGCCCGAGCCATTCGAAACCGAAAATCAGCCCTCAACCGAAATGGCGACGGGCACGGTGAACGCGGCAGCGGCGTTTGAGACAACTGCGGCAGTTGAGTCCGCGCAGGCCCTTCCAGCCTCCGGCCATTCGTCCAGAAACGACCGCCCGAGCAGCCCATCAGGTCCCGCGTCGGCCGCGCCTCGTCCTTACGCTGGAAGCCCGGCCGGGGATTCCGAAAAGGCGTCCCCCCTGTCTGGGGCCGAGCCCGGACGGCCCTGGCGAGCGACCGAGGTCGCGTTCGGTGTCCACGTCGCTCCGCGAACAAGGGATAGCAGTACGGCCACCGGAGGCGACGACAAACGGCAGGTTTACTTTTCCAGAAACGAGTCGAAGCCGGGAAAGTCGCACCAGGCACACCGCAGACGGCGGGAGAAACGGGGCCGGGCCGGTGGACCTCGGAGCAAGAAGGCAGGGCACCCATTCGAGCGACACTCCTGGCGACCCGGTCGGCAAGTTCCCCGGTGACTGACCGCGGCGATGCTCCGGGCGGCTGGCCGGCCGAGCGCTTCCGAGTGGTGAGTCCGGGTTTACCAGCGGGCGCGGTCAAGTAGCCGCAGACTGGACCGATGGTCCGTTGCCGCGGCGCGGGCAGGCCGAGAACCGCCCCGCCGGGAGCAGATCAGGGCAGGGTCGTGAAAGCCCAGCGTTACTGCAAACCGACGCTCGCGCCTTCGGTCGAGCGAACGGGATTTCCCATCCGCGCGTTCGGATCGAGGCGCTATTGCCGGCGCCGACCACATTCAGATTACGGGCAACGCGACGCGGCTCGTGGGCCCTGGAGGCAGCGAGGGAAAAGAGGGGGGTCAACCCGGCGAAAAGCACGTTCATGGAAATCCGAAGCAGCCAGACTGGAGAGCGAGCCCATCCCATCAGGTCACAGCCGCAGGGACCGGACGATCGGCATGGAGCACATTGAGGCTGGTCTCCGATCCTCGGGGAAAGCAGCGCCGGGAGGGCTTGGGGGCGAGACATGCCGCCGCGGACGCGCATCGGACCGCGGTCGACCCGGCGCATGCCGCCGACAGCGCCGGAGGGGGTGGGGCCGCTCCCGCTCACCGATCGGAATCGGAATCAACCTCGGTCCCCCTCACTTCGACGCTGGAACGGGCAGCCGACTTCGACGTTCGCAATGGTGAGGTCCGGCAGCTACAGTTCGCACTGGGCAGCCCCGGCCAGGATCGCGTGCAGGTGAGCGTCCACGGGCATGGACCAGACATCGAAATGGCGGTCGGCAGCGCCGATTCCCAGCTGAACGAGTCGCTGCGCTCCGGACTGGAAGTATTGGTGGAGAACATGCGGGACCGGATGCGGGAGTCCGGGCACACAGTGGAGGCTTGGCTCCCTGCCGAAGGCGCGCCGCGAACTCAGGCGGCCGCCGCGAGCGACCGCCAGCCGGGAGGAGAAAGCGACACCGGTGATCGCAGGGAGTGGGGAGGCGATGGATCCGAGCCCGGCTCCGGTCGCCGCGAGCAACACCGGCCCGGTGAGGAGAGACGACTTCCGCGGTACCGGTCCGCAAAACCGGAGTCGAGGTTCGTGATCCCGGCTTCGGCCGTGCAATGACGGCCTTGGGACAGGGGCGGTGTAGAAACGTCTCGACAGGTTGAAAGGAAGGGAGTCCGCGGAGGCAGGAGCACTGACAAACAGGCGGCGATCGCGAAGCCGATCATCGACCGAAGCAGCCCTGGTATTGCACATCCAGGCAGGGCAGAGAAAACGCGAGGACCGGGGATAAGGCACCGGGTCCAAGGAGAGGCAACAATTCATGAACGTCTTACCGACAGCTTGGCAACCGGGAGCCGGGCCCTTGCCGGCAGCATCGCCGAATGGGCCGGCAACGGGATCGAAACAAGCGAGAAGCGCCACCGAAGAAGTCGCCGGCGGGACGGGCGAATCGGTGGGAGGAAGCGCGGCTGGGCCGGAAACCGCAACCGACCCGCTCACATCCAAAGACACCTTTCTAAAGCTACTGGTGGCCCAACTGCAGAATCAGAACCCTCTCGACCCTGCCGACCCGATGGGATTCGTGTCCCAACTGGCGCAGTTTTCCTCACTCGAGCAAACGCTGGCCATGCGGCAGGAATTGGAGGCGATCCGGCTTGGGATCGAGCAACTCGGCAGCGCATGACACCGCCCCGAAACGAAAGACCCGGGCATGGGCGAGCCCTGGCAATTCTGTCACACGCAAATCATCAAAAGAAAAAATAGGAGAAGCGTCTTTCTATGTTCACATCGTTTTCGACAGCCCTCTCGGCGCTAAGCGCGCATGCCACCGCCATCGACGTGGTGGGTAACAACCTGGCCAACCTGAACACGCCCGGGTTCAAGACCAACGTAGTCGCCTTCTACGATCTGGTCACGCAATCGCTCGGCGCCGGGCTTGGAGAAACACAGGTCGGATTCGGAGTCGCCCGGCCGAATACGATTCGGCAATTTACCCAAGGAGCCATCAAATCGAGCACCGGGGAACTCGATATCGCGGTGCAAGGCGACGGATTTCTCGTCGTCCGCGAACCAGGCGGCACGGTCCTTTACTCGCGGGGCGGCAACCTCCAAGTGGACAAAAGCGGCAACCTGCTGACCTCGACGGGGCAAAGAGTGCAGGGTTGGACCGAGCGGGATGGCGCACTGAGCACGAACGGCCCGATCGGCGACATCGTGGTGCCGGTGGGCGCCATCAAGCAGCCGGTTCCCACCACCGCGTTCTCGTTCGACCTGAACCTGAACGCCTCGGCGGCAACGGGAGCCGAGTTCTCCGGATCCATCGAGGTATTCGATTCGTTGGGTACATCCCATATTGTTTCGGTGGGCTTCACCAAGTCCGCCACTCCCAACGTATGGGACTACTCGGTTTCGTTTCCGGACTCGGACGTAACCAGCCCGGTGAGTCCGGTGACCGGTTCGATCACCTTCGACAGCGCGGGACGAATGGTGGATCCGCCACCGGATGGACCGTTTCCGCAACTGGCCGTTACCGGCCTCGCCGACGGAGCCGCCGACCTGACGCTCGACTGGACGCTGTACAACGGGCTCACGCCCCGGCTGACTCAGTTCGCGCAGCCGTCCGCGGTATCGGCGAACGCACAGGACGGTTCCGCGCCGGCGCAGTTGATCCGGGTCGGTGTTGGAAACGGGGGTGTTGTGCTGGCGCAGTACTCCAACGGCGTCCAGACCGTGGTTGGCCAATTGGCCATGGCATCGGTGAGAAACCCGGAGTCGTTGATCGCGGCGGGCAACAACAGCTACCAACTCAGCGCGCGGTCCGCTCTCCCGGCTATCGGGCTGCCGGGATCAGGGGGAAGAGGGACGATCCTCGGGGGGGCAATCGAGAGTTCGACCGTCGATATCGCGAGGGAATTCACGAATCTGATCGTGTTGCAACGGGGCTATCAGGCCAACGCCAAAGTGATCACGACGGTAGACGAACTCAGCCAGGAGACGATCGGGCTCAAGCGGTAGCGGGAAGCGAGATCGTCGATGGCGGAAAGCCTCAAGGAGATAGACACCGGGGGCGCGGCCGAACTACCCGCGTCCGGAGCTGGCCCGCCGCCGCCACGGCCACCGCGGCGAGGCGATCCGCAGCCCGATGCGCCGACGCTCGGGAACCGGTATGCGGACCTGCCGCTGGGAATCGAGGTGGAACTGGACCGAAAGAAGATGACCGTGCGGGACATACTGCGGTTGAAACCAGGCAGCGTGTTGCGGATGACGCGATCGGCCGGGGAGAACATCGACATCCGCGTCGGCGGTGCGTTGATGGGTTTCGGAGAAATAGTGATTCTCGAGGAGCGAATGGGTGTTCGTATCACCGATTTCCATGAAGGAGACTGAAGTGGCCGCGGGCGGGGCCCAGTGGGGTGGACGGCGTCCAACCGGCGCCTGGGCGTGGGCGCTCACCCTGTGGCGGCGGCTAGGGGCCTCGTGGCGCCTTTGGACGCCGCCGGCGCCACCGGTCGCGGTCAGGCGGACGGGCGGAACGCGGCTGACGGCGCATCATAGCGTGCATGCGGTCTCAAGCGGCGATCGCTGCTGGTTGATCGCGTGTCATCCGGGGGGGGCCACCTTGCTCGGCGCCTGGGAGACGTCACGGGATCGGTTGGCGCCAAGGCAAACCCGGGAGGAAAGTCCCGGCCGGGTTGCCGGAGAATCTCGTGCTACCCGGCGGCGGGCGGCGCGCAGCGGGGCCCGCCTGTGAGCGGCGCCGGAGATCGACCGCGATGGGGCGGCTTGTTCGGGCGCGGAGTCTGCGCATTCGCCACCGGCGGGGCGCATCTGCTCGCCGCGCCGCGCGGCGGCGCGAGGTCCGTGGCGGGGTGGCCGAGGCGGCCAGTGGCAGTGGGCGTACCGCTCCAGATCGTGGTCCTGCTGGGCGCTCTGGCAACTTGCTGCGGCGGTTATCATGTCGGCTACTCCGTTCCTAAGAATCACGTTGGTGCTCCATTTTCTGCGCCAGGCGCTCGGGACGCAAACGGCGCCATCCAATCAGGTGCTGGTCGGGTTGGCCCTCTTTCTAACAGCCCTGCTGATGCAGCCGGTTACCGGCAAGATCTATGACGACGCGTGGGAGCCTTACCAGTCCGGAAAAATTCCAGCCGAGGAGGCGCTCCGGCGAAGCAAGGGACCGGTGCGCGACTACCTACTGCGTTTCGCGCGCGACAAGGATCTGGCTCTCATGGTGGAGTTGGCACACGCGCCGGCACCCAGGAGTTCCGCCGACATCGATTTGCGGATCGTGGTCCCGGCCTACGTCATCTCCGAGTTGCGGACGGGGTTTCAAATCGGGGCGGTATTGTTCCTCCCGTTTCTGGTCATCGACATCGTGGTGGCCTCGGTCACCTTGGTGGCCGGCATGGTGCAACTGCCGCCGGTAATGCTTTCGGCACCCTTCAAAATTCTGCTGTTTGTGATGGTGGACGGATGGAATCTGGTGATCGGGTCCCTGGTAAGGAGCTTCCATCAATGACTCACGCACAAGCGCCGCCCCCAGGAGAGACTTCGCGATGAACATCACCACCGTCACCGAAGCGATGCGACAGGCGATGATGACGGCTTTCTGGCTCTCGCTGCCGCTGCTGGCAATCGGGTTCGTAGCGGGTCTGGTGATGAGTCTGGTGCAGATTGTCACCTCGCTGCAGGATCCGAGTTTCGCGGCGGCACCACGGCTGGCCGCCTTCTTCGTGGGCTTGCTTCTGTTCCTTCCATGGATGCTGATGAAACTCACCGCCTACACCGCGTGGGTATTGTCCGACTTGGGGCGCTATGCCCGGTGAGATGACGGCCGCGGCGGCGGTGCCGGTGCCCGGGGGGATGGTGGCGGCGTTTCTAGCGGTGGCGGCGCGGGTGGGCGGCGCAGTAGCCTTCGTCCCGATGCCGGGGTTCCGAGGCGCGGCGGCGCCGGTTCGTGTGGCGCTCGTGCTGGCGCTCACGATGGTGCTGCTACCGGCGTGGCCCCGGACGGCGCCGCTGTCGCTCGCCACGGTGATGACCGAAGCAGTACTTGGGCTGGGGGCGGGCGTGATGGTGGCGTGGCTAAACGAGGCCTTCGTGCTGGCGATGCAGTTCGTCGGAATCCAGGCGGGCTACACCTACGCCTCGACGATCGATCCGGCCACACAGGCCGACTCGACGGTGCTGCAAACGCTGGCCCAACTGGCGGCCTCGGCGCTATTCGTTGGGGCGGGCTTCGACCGGGAACTGATCCGCCTGTTCGCGCGGAGCCTGGCCGCCCATCCGCCGGGTCAATGGGGGATGGGGATGCCGGCGGCTGGGGAAGCAGGGGCCTTGAGCGGCAGCGGCCAATTGCTCGAAACCTTCTGGCCCCTTGTCGCCAACTGGACCGGGGCGATGTTCCAACTCGCCTTCCGTTTGGCGCTGCCGGTGATCGGACTGCTGCTTTTGGTGGACCTGACGCTGGCCCTGCTCGGACGGCTGGATTCCCACCTTCAGCTCCTGACGGTCGCGTTTCCGCTGAAGATGCTGGCCGCGATGCTGGTAGTGAGTGGATGGACGGCAGCGATGGTATCGCTTTACGGAGCCGCCGCAGCCGGCATGTGGGAGCCGCTCCGGCTTTGGCTCGAGGGACCACCCCGATGAGCGGACTCCCGTGGGCGGCACCGAGCATCGACAGGCGGGGAACTCATGTCCGATCACGAAAAAACAGAGCAGCCGACACCCCGGCGGCAGGAGAAAGCGCGAAAGGAAGGCCGGTTCGTCGCTTCGAAGGAACTGGTGGCCGCGGCGCAATTCTTGACGTTCCTGAGCCTGCTCTCCGGGTACTCGTCCGATTGGCTGCCGGCGGCCAAGGCCTTGTTCCGAGCCTTACTGAGCTCGGCGTTCGAGCCGGATTGGGGAGCGGCCTCGGTCAGTCTCCACTTGTGGCAGATCGGGCGCGAGTTGGCGTTTCCCTTGTTGACCGGGGGAGCGCTGGTGCTGCTGGCTCCGCTGGCGGTGCAGATGGTCACGACGCGTTTCGGATTTGCGACCAACCGCCTGGCACCGGACCTGACACGCCTGAATCCGGCGGGAAAACTACGCGGCCTTCCCAGCCAGAACATGGGCAACCTGGTGGTCGCGCTGGGCGTGCTGCCGCTGTTCGGCCTCGGGCTGTGGTGGATCTGGACCGAGCGCGCGCCGTGGTTGGCCCGGCTTCCGTGGATGGGATTGGGAAGCGGCACGAAACTGGTGGCAGCCACGGTCGAAGACATCCTGTGGAAGGCCGCCTTCCTCTTCGTTGGGGTCGGTCTGTGGGACTGGTGGCGACAGCGCCAGCGGTGGAACTCGGAAATGAAGATGTCGAAGCAGGAGATCCGCGAGGAGATGAAGGAAAGCGACGGCAATCCACAATCCAAGCAGCGCATCCGGCGCATGATGCGGGAATTCTCACGCCGCCGGATGATGTCGGACGTCGAAACGGCGACCGCCGTCATCGTCAATCCGACCCACTATGCGGTTGCGCTGCGTTACGTCGCCGCCGAAATGCCGGCACCGAAGGTGGTGGCCAAAGGGCGGAACTACCTGGCACTGCGGATCCGCGAGCGCGCCATGCGGCATCAAGTGCCGATCGTCGAGAATCCGCCGCTTGCCCAGGCGCTTTACAAGTCAGCGCATGTCGGCCAGGAGATACCCGCTCCGCTGTTCCGGGCGGTGGCCGAAGTGCTCGCCTATATCTACAGGCTGATGAACGCCCGTCCCAACGCGAAACCCGGTCCGCAGGCCGGGGGGCGGACGAGACCGGACGCAGGGTCCGGAGGCGGGGTCCGCACCGACTAGCGGCCAGAGATGAGAGTCAGGCGGACTTTGTGCCGACACGGCCCGGCCGGGGGGAAACGAAATGACCGGCGCACCGGCGATCTCCGGAGGCGGCGCCCCGCCACTGTCGAGCAGCAGTCCGCCGGCTCCCGCGCCGGCGGAGAGCGGCCGGGCGGGCGGAATCGATCGCCCGGGCCGGACCGCGGGCCCGGAGCAAAAGCCGGTGGCGGGGGCAGGGGGGCTGGGCGTTTGGGCCATGCTGCAGTCGATGCCATGGACCGATATGGCGGTGCCGTTGTCGGTGCTCGGCATCGTGCTGGCCATGATCGTGCCGCTGCCGCCGGTGGTGCTCGATCTGCTGATCGCGCTCAACATCACGGTCTCGGTGGTGGTGCTGCTGGTAGGAATGTCCATTACGCGGCCGGTGCAATTCAGTGTCTTTCCGACGACCCTTCTGTTGCTCACCCTGTTCCGGCTGGCTCTCAACATCAGTTCGTCGCGGCTGATCCTGCTCGAGGGCAATCTGGGCACGGCGGCGGCCGGGCACGTCATCGAGGCATTCGGCAGCTTCGTCGTTGGCGGCAACTACATCATCGGAGCGGTGATCTTCCTGGTGCTGATCGCCATCCAGTACGTAGTCATCAACCATGGCGCGGTGCGCATCTCGGAGGTGACCGCACGGTTCACCCTCGATGCGCTGCCGGGCAAACAAATGTCGATCGACTCGGATCTCAACGCCGGACTCATCGACGAGTCCGAGGCGCGTCAGCGGCGGCGCGACCTGGCCGCCGAGGCCGAATTCTACGGGGCCATGGATGGCGCGTCCCGGTTCACGCAGCGCGATGCGGTGGCGAGCATTCTGATCACCGGCATCAACATCGTCGCCGGATTTCTGATCGGCGTGCTGCAACATGGGATGGACCTGCGGCGGGCGATCCAGACCTACACGATTCTAACGATCGGAGACGGATTGGTGACGGTGATTCCGGCGCTGATGATCTCGGTCTCCGGCGGCTTGATCGTCACGCGGGCCAGTTCGGACGCGCGGCTCGGAACCGACTTCCGGCGGCAGATCACAGGCGATCCGCAGCCGCTGTGGATGGCGTCCGGGCGTGTTGTGCCTGCTCGCTCTTTTCCCAGGACTGCCGGCGCTTCCCTTTCTGGCGCTGGCGGCGGGATTGGGTGTGATCCAGGCGGCGGCTGCAAAAGGCCAGTGTGGAAACCGAGTCGGCGCGTCCGGCCGAGCGGCGCCGCAGCCAGATAGGGACAGTGTCGAGAAACTGCTTCAGGTGGAACCGTTGGCGATCGAGGTAGGGCTCGGGTTGGATCAGCTGGTGGACGGGGCGCAAAACTCCCCGCTGTTGCGGCGCATCGGGGGGATTCGCAAACAACTGGCGGCCGATCTCGGCTTCCTGCTCCCGGCGGTGCGGCTGGCCGACAACCTCGGGCTGAAGGCGGGCGAATACACGATCTCGCTGAAGGGCGTCGAGATCGCGCGTTACGAAATGCCGCCGGGGTCGGAATTGGTGATCAATTCCGGCAACGGAGCGCCGCCGCAGGGCACCCCGACTCGGGAGCCGGCGTTCGGACTGGAAGCGTGGTGGGTTCCCTCGGCCGCGGCCGAGCAGGTACGGGCGGCCGGATTCACAGTGGTCGATCCGGTGAGTGTGCTGGGAACGCATCTTTCCGAAATCTCCCGGCGGTATGCGCACGAGTTGCTCTCGCGCCAGGACGCCAAGAAATTGGTGGACCGGGTGGCAGAACAGAATCCGAAGCTGGTGGAGGATGCGGTTCCGAAGCTGATTCCATTGGCTCTTTTGCACCGGGTGGCGCAGAACCTGCTTCGCGAGCAAGTGTCGATTCGCGACGCGGTGACTCTGGTGGAGGCGCTGGGCGAGGCCGCTCCGGTGACCCGCAACGCGGTTCTACTGACTGAGTTCGCGCGGCAAAGCCTGCGGCGGACCGCGGTCCGGCCGTACGTGGACAACCAGGGCCAGTTGGAAGCCTTCTTCCTCGATCCGGCGTTGGAGCACAGCATCGATGCGGCGATCGAGCACGGCGAACACACCTCGCAGCTTCAATTGCCACCGCAACAAATACGCGAGTTGGCCGAGCGGGTGAACGCCGCCGTTGGGGCACCCGAAAGCCGGGCGGTGATACTCACCGGATCCCCGGTCCGCTATTTTCTGCGGCAGATCATCGAGCCCGGGCTGCGCGGCGTCGCCGTGCTCTCCCACGCGGAAGTGCCGGAGGAAATCCGGGTCGTTTCGCGCGGGGTGATCCGGTGACAAGAGGCAGGAAGAGATCGAGGAACAAGGAATGCGGTTGAAATCATACTTTGCCGACACGGTGGAGTCCGCGATGGTGCTGGCCGGGAGAGAACTCGGCGAAGACGCGATGTTGGTTTACTCACGCGAGTCTTCCGCAGAGACCCGCCACCTCGGCCGTTACGAGGTCGTATTTGCGGCCGACGGCGGAGCCCAGACGCCACCCAGGTCGACGCCACAGGGCGATCCAGGTCCGGAAGCCACTACCGCAGCGAGCGGGGAGGGCGGCGGCGCGGAGAGAAGGCGGCCGGATCCGGGTAGCCTGCCGGCGCAGCCGCTTGCAACGGCGCGCCGCGCCAACGAGGTCTGGCAGACGGTTGCGTTGGGGGGGGCAGACATCGGGGATGGCCGGGAGGCGAATGGCCTCAAGGAGTTCCGGGAGCGGGACGGCATCGCTGCAGGCGGGACCGGAGCGCGCGGAACAGGAAAACGAACGCCGGAGCCCGAAGTGGAGGCGCCCACGGAGAAACGCGACACGCCTGAAACCGGCCGATACGACCCTGGCGCGCGGGTCCGGCAAACCGGAGAGCGGCCGCCGGGGGAGAGGCTCCGGGCGCGGCCTCGCCGTGGAGAGACCGGTCCGCAGGACTCGTTGGAAAGAATGGACGCACCTCCGGTGTCCCTCGACAACGACCGACTCTGGGCAGAACTCGACCGCCGTCTGGCGCAACTCGAGGAGCGACTCGAGTCGAATACGGGGGGCCCGGCCAGGGGCGGTGTACGAGCGGGAACCCGAGAACCGCGGCCGATCACGGCGGAGTGGCGCATCCACCTCCGATCCCAAGATGTGGGACCAGCCGTGGCGGCGCGTCTGATCCGCGAGGCGGCTCACCAGACGCAAGCGTCCGAGCCTCCCCCCGGCGGCGGGCCGGAGCGGGCTCTCGCCGCCGCCGCCGCTTCTTCCATCCGCTGCGATCCGGGCTGCTATGGTCCAGGCCGAGTTACGATCCTGGCCGGACAACCAGGAGCGGGCAAAACCTCGGCTGCCGTCAAGCTCGCCTGCTGGCATGCATCGCGGCACGGAAGCCTGCCACGCCTGATGAGTCTCGATACGCAGCGTATGTTGGGGGCCGAGCAGTTGCGGCGGTATGCGGAATTGCTCGGCGCCGAATTCGCGGCCCCGTTGAACATAGAGGAAATGAGATCGTTTTTCGGCAATGGGCCGCTGAGTCCGTACGCGAATCGGTACACAATTGTAGACATGCCCGGATGCAGCCTCAGCAATACAGAAACAATGGAACAGATCCGGGAGATTTCGTGTCAGATTCCGGGTGGAGAGGTACATTTGGTCCTGTCGGCGTCGACGAGAACGGCCGATCTATTCAGTGCGGTGGAACGATTCGCAGTTATCGAACCAGCCCGCCTGCTCTTTACGCGTTTGGATGAGACAAGCCGCGCCGGGGGCGTCTGGACCCTGGCGGCACAAACGGGGATCCCGGTTTCGTTCTTGTCGGATGGTCCGCGAATTCCGGATGATTTCCGGGAAGCCCACGCGGATGAACTGGCGAACCTGTTAACGCGGCCACTGCAAACGCACCTTACCGGCGCACCCCTCGCAGCCTCGCGATAGGGACATTCAAAAAACGCACCCTAGCAGCGCGCCCCTCGCGGCCGGGCTGATAGGGAGATTACGGCCGACGCGTCGCCGCCGGGCCGGTCACCGAACGAGACAGACCGAACAGGCGGCTGGAGCCTGACTGGTTGATCCGCCGGCACAGGCGGATGGGGAGACATATCGCATGCAGACATACGAGTCTGGCGCGCTGGTCGCGGAAGAACGGGAGCGTCTCATCTTGGAGCATCTGGCGCAAGTCCGTCTGATCGCAAGACGAATCCACGAGCGCCTACCCGACAGCGTGAACCTGGAAGATCTGGTGTCGACCGGGACGGTGGGGTTGATTGCGGCGATCGACCATTTCGATCCGCGGCATAACGTCAAGCTGAAGACCTACGCGGAATACAAGATACGGGGTGCGATATTGGACAGTTTGCGGGGCCTCGACTGGGCACCGCGCCAGCAGCGAAAGAAGTCGAAGCAGGTGGAAGCAGCCATCGCGGCGGTGGAGCAGCGGGTGCACCGCGGCGCCACCGAGGAAGAGATTGCGAACCAGTTGCAGTTGAGCATGGAGGAGTTCCACGAGTGGCTGGTGGACATTCGCGGCGTGAATCTGGGCCGCCTGGAGGGTGCCTCGGGCGACGATGACGGACGGGATTTGCTGCGCTACATCGCCGATTCGGATGAGAAATGGCCGAGCAAAGTAGTGGAAAGAGGGGAGTTGGAGCGGCTGCTGGCGTCGGCCATCGAGAAGATGCCCAAGGTGGAGCAGACCATTTTGAATCTTTACTACCACGAAGAACTGACGCTGCGCGAGATCGCCCGCGTCGTCGACCTGCATGAAAGCCGAGTCTCCCAGCTAAAGTCACAAGCCATTCTCCGGCTTCGTTCGTTCCTGGCCAAGAAATGGCCGAATGCAAGCCGCTAGTTTCCCGACGCCATGAGCCCTGATCGAGCCAGCTTCGCACCGTGGTTGATCCGCGAATGGGTGGAGCGCTTCCGACAATCGGCAGAGGCGATGAGCGGGGAGTCGATTCAAGCCGAGGCGGCCACGGGCAAACCGGACACCGGCGAAGGAGATCTGAACTGGAATCAACCATTCGATGCCGGCCCGGGAGCGGAGGTACGCGTTTGGGCGCCGCAATCGAGTTGGCTGGCGCTGGGGGCAAAGGTGCTCGAGGCCGCGGGCATCGACGACGCGGAGCCGAGCGACTCCAGAGCCACCTTTCTGGAGATCTTGCAGCAATCGCTCTCCGGCGTGGCCACGGTGGTAGGTGGCTTGGTGGGGAGGGAAGTCAACTGCGCGCCCGGCCAGGCGGTGGATCAATTTTCGGCGAGTGAGAAGGGGGAATTCCAATGGCTGCGCTTTCAGACCGACGGAGGCGCCGACCTGGGGACATTCGGAGTGCTGGTCCCAAAAAGTTTTGGCGATCTGGTCTGCCCGGGCGGTGGCAGCAACAGTCCGGAGGGCGCACGGGATTCGACGCCGGGCGACCGGAGGGAAGGGGGATCCGGCTCGACGGCTGAAGGCGAGCCCCGGGGCGCGACTGCAACGCCGCAGCCGCCTGGGCCTGTCGTCTCGGGAGGCGACTCGGGGCGCCGGGGGTCAGCCCAAACGATCGAGCTGCTGTACGACGTGGAGCTACCGGTGGCCGTCTCGTTCGGACGGGCGCACCTGCCACTCAAAGAGGTAGTCAAGCTCACCTCGGGGTCCATTGTGGAGCTGAACCGCGCTGTGGCGGAACCGGTGGAACTGATTGTGAACAACTGTGTGATCGCGCGCGCCGAAGTGGTGGTTGTGGACGGCAACTATGGCGTGCGTATTCTCGAGATCGTCAGCCAGCGCGAGCGGCTGCGAACGCTACACTAATGCGACCGCGAGGGCAACATCGAAGCGGCTGCGAACGCTACAAAAACTTGCCGTGGGAGGTTGGTATTTCATGGACCTGATCATTCTGGTGAACGGTCTGCTACTGGCGGCCGGACTGGTAGTTTGCCTGGGGCTGTTCGTGCAACTGAAACGCGAGTTGCACCAACTGCGAAAGGCGGTGGGGCGTCCGAACGCGACGCAGCGCGGAAAGCCGGCCGCAATCCGGATCCCGATCGATCCCTTGCCGCTTCCTCGCGGATCGAGAGAGCGGATGGGGCGCGAAGCGGGCGAAGGCACTCGAACCGAAGACGCACAGAGGGAGCCGATTGACACCCGGGAGCGTATCTCGCAGGATGAAATCCACCTTCGGGCTCGTCTGGAGGAACTCACCGGAGGCAGGGCGCACGGATTGCCCGGCGCCCTGGGAGGAGCAGACATGTAGCCCGCCCCGGAGCGATGGGCCAGCCCCGGAAGCGAATGAGTTAGCCTGAGTTTGGCGGTTGGCCAGGTTAGAATCGCTCTTCACGCTGCACGATCGGGCGGACGGGACGGGGCCGGACGGGACCGCGGTCGCGGGCCCCGCGCCGATCAGACGGACCGGATTCCAGGCTCACCGTCACGCTAATCGGATTGCGATCGCGGACTACGCCGACAATGATCTGCCGGGAGTCGCCGGGTTTGTCCTGTTCAGGACGGGCATCGGGCGGAAGGCGAAGCTGCCGGGACAAATCGGCGGGGCTATCCACAGGATTTTGACCGACTTTGGTGATCACGTCGCCCGCCTTCAGCCCGGCCTTCTCGGCTGCCGAACCTTTCATGACCGAGCGGACGAGCACGCCGTGCTCTACGCCGAAAAAGCCGGCCAGTTGTCCATCCACGGATTCGGCCTCGATGCCCAGCATCTGGCTGCGCCAACTCGTGTGAGCACGCGGGATGTCGGGGATATGGATTTCCGGTACGACGAGCCGGCCCGGCCAGTTCCCGCCCATCGCCTGCGGACCGCGGCGGCTGCCGATGGCGGCTTTGACAGTGTGGGTCCGGCCATCGCGCCAGTACTCGATTGCCGCCTGGCGGCCCGCCGGGGTCTCACGAACGAGACGGACGAACTGCTCGGTCCCTTCCACTCTCTGGCCGTTGTACTCGAGGACCACGTCGCCCTTCTGAAGCCCTGCTTTGGCGGCTGGACTGTCGTCGGCGACCATGGTGATCTCGACCCCGCGCTCCTCCTTGAGCTTGAGAGCACGCGCGCGCGCAGCGTCGATCTCCTGCACATTGACGCCGAGGAAACTCCCGGAGGCAGGAGCAAACGCGAGGAGCCCGGGCGGCCCCGTGGGGGCTGGCGCAAACGCAAGGCGCGGACGGACGACAACATCCTCATCCTGTGCGCAGAGGGTGCCGGCCGCAACGGCGGAACAAAGCAAGCTGATGCGAATGGCGTTGAAAGACATAATTACTCCTTTGTAAAGTCCGGCCGCCGTGGAGCCTTGACGCGAATGGGCCAACCGGATGGCGTTACTTGCGGCGAAGGTAGATGGTGCCATCGGAGGCGGCAATCCGCAACAAGGGCCCTCCCCCGTTCAAGGCGCCGGTGGCCACAGTCCGATAGCGGGTGCGAACATCGGGCGCCTGCACCCGGATCTCGTTGAACTCGGAAACGATCCGCTGCGCCCGTCCTGGTGATTCGTTCCACGCCTCCACCGTCACTGCCAGATTAGACGGAAGAAGAATCGTAATGTCACCGCCATCGGTGCTGATAAAAGAGTCGGAGAGCGGACGGCCATCCAGTAACTCGGCAAGAATACTGCCGAGAGCGGTGACAGCGCGCAGCTGGCCGGAGACGCCGCGCAGGCGAATCCCGCCGGCCGCGGCCTGGCACTGCACACCGCGCGCCGAACTGACTTCAATCGCTCCGGCTGCATTCTCGGCGCTGACTTCGCCATCGGCTTCATGGACCCGGATCACCCCACCATTGGTGCGAGCGGCGACGGGACCGAACGCGCGCATGACAACGACATTGCCGGCGCCGGTGATGGCCCTGACAGGGCCGCTTTCTCCCACATAGATTTGGCCGCCGCCGGTCTGGAGAGTGACCATTCCGCCGGCCTTGGCCACGCGAATGGGACCGCCACCGGTGGTTGCCTCCACCGAAGTGCCGATGGTTCCGATTTCGATTTCTCCGCCGCCGGTGCGAACCCGCACGGGCCCGACGACGCCATCGACGCGAACGGGTCCGCCAGCGGTCCCCGCATCCAGAGAGGCCGCGACGTTGGCAATATCGAGACTGCCACTCGAGGTTTCCAGTTGGACCCGGTCGAGGGAGCGGGGACCTTCGATGTCCACGTCGGCGGTGACGCGAGACAGGGCCGGGGCTTTGGCCACGACACGAACCGTTTCGCCCAGGCGCCAAGCCCGGAAGTCACATTGGTCGAGAAGCCGGCGGGCCTCGGCTTGGCTTGCCGCACGCACACGCCGTCTCACCTGGACGGCAAGGCGGCTGGTCTCTCCGCCCCGGATCCGGATGGCGCCCCGGGTTTCCACACGGAGCGCCGCGGCGGCGGGTAGGGACGCGTGGAGCGTCTCGACCCACTCGCCGCCTTCCAAACGAAGAGGCGATGCGGACGGATTCGCCTGCGACCAAGCCGTTTGCGGCAACAGGGCGACGGCCAGGGCACCGATGGGAACCGCGAAACGCATTGCCATGATTCAGAAAGTGTCGACCGAGGCATTCATCTCGCGCAGAGCACGTTGTGTGCGGAGGCGGATGTAGCCATTTTCTTCGCGCTGCATGAGTTCCTGGAGCGCACCCACCCTGTCGCGCGGAATCGCGCGGGCTTTGTTCTGAATCAGCAGGTCCACGGCTTGCGTACGCAGGCCGGAATGCTCATCCTGAAGCAGAACATGCGCCAGAGACCGGCGGACATCGGAATCACCGGCGAAAGGCCGCAGTCCGTCGAGGGCCTTGAGGCGGACGCCGGGATTGGGGTCCGATTCGAGAGCGACCATGAGGGCGCGCCGGACTTCCATGGTTTCCGAGTCCCGCCGCAGCAACTCCATGGAGTCCACGCGGAGTCCGGGATCGGCGGGATCCTGCGCCGCCGACAGTAGCAGTGCGCGAATGCGATCGTCGCCCGGCAGGCCATCGACGGTGCTGCGGCGGGTCTCCTCGAGAACAAGGCGCACTCGGCCGTCCGTCCCGGGCTCGACGGCGCGGACACGGGTGGCGATGGCGGCCGCGGAGGCAGACTGGGCCTGGCGCGGCGCCGGCGCCGACCGCCCGGCGACAAAGCCGAGCGCGAGCAGCGCGAAAGCGGCGGCAGGCTTCCAAACCGGCATCGCAGTTCCAGTGAGGAAATCCGGCAACCGGAGCCACTTTGATCCCGCTTGCCAGGGCCAGAAGGAAGTACCGCGGTGGGAAGCACGATCGCCGGCCGTGTCGCTTTCGGCGCGCAACTGCGCCGACAGAGCCTGACGGCAGCTGGTGAGCAGGCCCGCTGGGAGGTCCGGTTGCGAGGCGGAGATGTGGGCGTGCAGATCGATTTCCTCGCGCAGACGGAGGGAACATTCCTCGCACTCGGTCAGGTGCTGCTCGACCGATTCCTCCTCGTCGAAGGAGAGTTCGCCGTACAGATGCAGCCAGAGAAGGGCGGTCACCTCCTGGCACTGCCGGTTGTCCTGGGAGTTACCGTGGGGCGTCATACGAGATCTCCGAGCGCGACGCGCATTTTCTGGGTGGCGCGGAACAAGCAGTTTTTAGCGGCCTCTTCGGTTGTGCCGAGCATTTCCCCGATGGCGCGGAGGCGCATGCCTTCGTGGTGGCGCATTTCAAAAACCGCGCGCTCGCGGGGGGTAAGTTCCTGGAGCGCCGCCGACACCCGCTCGCGCACCTGTGCGCTGGCCAATTGGCGCTGCGGATCGCCGCCGGCACCGGTTTCAGCCACCACGAGCATCCGGTCCCGAATCCCGTCTTCGGTTTCGATGGCGGCCGACTCCTCGCGGCGGACACGCTTCTTGCGCAACTGATCGAGACAAAGATTGGTGACGATGCGGTAGAGCCAGGTATGGAAGGAGCAATCGAAGCGGAAGTTCTTGAGGTTGCGGTGGACACGGAGGAACGCCTCCTGGTAGATGTCGCGGGCATCCTCTTCGCTGCGCAGGAGATGATAGGCAAGGCGCAGGACGTTCTGGTCATAGGTCCGCACGAGGTCTTCAAAGGCCTCCTGATCGCCTTTTTGCGCCGCCCGAATCAGTTCCGCTTCATCGCGCACAGAGGGTTTGAATACCCCGGCTACCGTTGCTCCAGGTTCTCCACTCCACATTAGGACAGATCCCACACATCAGGATAGACGCACGCCGCCAAAAAACGTCGCGCCGATGGCGAAACGGCGGCGGACGGGGGCGAAGCGGCGGGCTCCAACCGATTGAGGGGGCAGGAAAGGCGGGGAATCGCGCGGCGGCGGGAATTGCGCCGCCGGAGATGGCGGGGCGCGGCGATCCGCCTCACCGGCCCCCCGTCGGGTGGCCGTGGCGGGGGAACCGGAGGCGAGGCGCCAGCAAAATCGCCCCCGGTGCGGGTGGCTTCTAGACGCTGACCACGGGACAGGGGCTCTGCCGGATAATCGAGTAGGCGTCGGCCTTCAACCGTCCGATGATCCCCGCTTCGGCCCGACGGCCGATGACGACGAGGTTCGCAACGGCTCGTTCGGCCGCCCGATGCACCACGTGCGCCGGATCGCCGGACTCCACGGTCACCTCCGCCTCGACGCCCGCTTTGCTCAGCAGCGCGTCGATCCGCTCCCGCGCCTGCCGGATGAGATGAGTGCGCCAATCAGGATCGAAATACTCGCCGGTGCGCCCCTCGAGGTTTGGCGTGGCGTGCGCCACAATCAGCTTCGCCTCGTGATCGGCCGCAAACTGCGACGCCCACTCGAGCACCCGTTCCGACATCTTTCCCAGGTCCACGGCCGCCACGATGGTGCCGAATTTGTCGTCGAGTGGGGGTGGATCCTCCAGGTGCGCGCCCGTCCACACGGGACAATCGGCGTCGTGGAGGACCTTGGCGGCCACCGAGCCGAGGATGAACCGACGGAAAGGCCCATAGCCATGGGTGGGCATGACGATCACGTCGGTCTTCTCGTCGTGGGCGTATTGCACAATCTGGTGCGCAGGATCACCCACCAGCAGGACATCGGTCGCCTTGATGCCGCTCAGATGCTGCGACGAAAAGCTGGCGCACTGGGTTTGCGCCTCCTGCTTGCGGGACTCGAACATTTCCGTTAGCGCGATGGTGCCGGCTTCCATGGAGCCCACGGGCGCAAACAACGGAGGCATTACATGCACCACGCTCACGCGGGCGCCGTAGTGCGTCGCCAGAAGCTTTGCATGTTCGGCAGCCGCGGCCGAACGCTCAGAAAGATCCACGGGGAGAAGGATATGTTTGATTGGGAGCATCGCCTAATCCTTTCACATTCAGGCCTTCACATTCAGGATAGTGCAAGTGTGGAACCATTCGGCGGAGAGCCCACCCATGCGCGGGGCACGGTCCCGGTAGCTCCAGTACAATTTTCCTACGCGGCGGCATCTCAAAACGCGCAAGAATATTACCTTGGACAAACCGCTTGCCCGGCGCGATGGGCCGTGCGGCGGCAAGCAGCGGCAGACTTTGTGACGAGAGGATCCGGATGAAAGGCATCATTCTGGCGGGCGGCAGCGGCACGCGGTTATTTCCCATTACGGAGGCGATCAGCAAGCAATTGCTGCCCGTCTATGACAAGCCCATGATCTACTACCCGCTCTCCACCCTGATGCTGGCCGGGATTCGCGACATCCTGATCATTTCGACGCCGGCGGATCTGCCCTCGTTCCAGCGACTGCTCGACGACGGAAGCCGTTTCGGCATTCGCCTGGAATACGCCGAGCAGCCACGCCCGGAGGGTCTGGCGCAGGCATTTCATATCGGCAGGGACTTCGTGGCAGGAGGGCCCGCCGCGCTGATCCTCGGCGACAACCTGTTCTACGGCCACGGCATCTCAGGGCAACTGCAGAATGCGGCGGCGCGGAGCGAGGGCGCCACCGTGTTTGGCTACTGGGTGAAGGATCCCGAACGCTACGGCGTAGTCGAATTCGGCGCCGATGGCCGGGCGGTTTCGATCGAGGAGAAACCTGCCAATCCGCGGTCCAACTACGCCGTGGTCGGATTGTACTTCTACGATTCCGCCATCACGGCCATCGCCGAATCCATCCGCCCCTCGGCCCGCGGCGAATACGAGATCACGGCCGTCAACAACGAATATCTTTCGCGGGGGCAGTTGAGCGTCGAACTGTTCGGGCGCGGCATGGCTTGGCTCGACACGGGCACGCATGAGTCCTTGCTCCAGGCGGGCAATTTCGTCCAGACGATCGAACAGCGGCAGGGCCTAAAAATCGGATGCCCGGAGGAGGTGGCGCTGAACATGGGTTTCCTGGACGCCGCCCAGGTGGCCGCTTCCGCCGAGCGCTACCGCAACTCGGGCTATGGCGACTACCTGCTGAGTTTGGTCAAAACGAACCGTTGATTCTCACCACGGCGCGACGGCAACTCCGTCGAATCGGCTACGATTGGAAGTTACAGCTACTATGAAATTGCTCGTCACCGGCGGCGCCGGCTTTATCGGATCGGCTTTTGTCCGCCTCCTTCTCGAATCGGAATCCGCAGTGAGTATCGTCAACCTGGACAAGCTCACCTATGCGGGCAATCTCGACAATTTGGAGCCGGTGGCCGGTTCGTCCCGTTATCGTTTCGTCCAGGGCGACATCTGCGATCAACAACTGGTGGAGGGGCTGATTCGCGACGAAGGTGTGGACGCCATCGTCCACTTCGCCGCCGAATCGCACGTGGATCGAAGCATCCTCTCCCCCGCCCCGGTGTTCGAGACCAATCTCCGCGGCACGTTTGCCCTTCTCGAAGCCGCCCGGCTCACCAAGTTATCCCGGTTCGTCCATGTTTCCACCGACGAAGTTTACGGAAGCATTGACCCGCCGCATGACGCCGACGAAACCTATCCATTGCGCACGAGCAGCCCTTATTCGGCTTCCAAGGCGGGCTCCGATTTACTGGCCTTATCTTACTGTTCCACATATAAATTGCCGGTAACCGTCACGCGCGCATCGAATAACTACGGTCCGTATCAATTCCCAGAAAAACTCATTCCTTTGATGATCTGCAACGCGCTCGAAGACAAGCCGCTCCCGGTCTATGGCGACGGGCAACAGATCCGGGACTGGCTTTTCGTCGACGATCATGCCCGCGCGATCTTCACGGTTCTCCAACGCGGGCGCGTGGGCGAGGCCTATAACATTTCCGGGAACTGCTCGCTCCCCAATCTCGAAGTAGTGCGACGCATTCTGGCCGCGACCGGAAAGCCGGAATCGCTGATCCAATGGGTGGACGACCGTCCCGGGCATGACCGGCGCTACGCCCTATCGAGCGCCAAACTCGAAGCCGAGACCGGGTTTGTTCCCGCCATGCAATTCGATCAGGGTTTACAGACCACGGTCGACTGGTATCGCGCCAGCCGCACCTGGGTGGAACGAGTGCGCAGCGGCCAGTATCGCGACTTCTACGAGGAAAACTACGGGCAGCGCCTTTCTGCCCGCTCCGAGTAAATCCACCGCACGAGCCCGGGGCTATCGCGGCTGATACTGCAATTCCGCCAAGCCGATGCCGTGCTCGCCGGCCGAGGAGTACAGCATCCAGACGCGGCCGTCTTCCCGGAAAATCGCCGGGTCGCGCAGCCCGTTCTCCCAGGCCCGGCTTCGTCCACCGCGTGAATAGACCAAGGGCAGACCGGCGCCTTCCCATTTTTCCTCCGGACGCAGCACTTCCTGCGTTCCCCTGGCCCGCCACGACCGCGGGTCGCCTTGCATCGCGATCGCAGTGACAAAGATTCGCTCGGGCCTATGCCCGACGCAACTGAAGTAAACCAACAAGTAGCCTCCGGCGATATCGGCGCCCACATGCCGGATCGAATAGCGCTCGGACCCGCTCTTGGCCCGGTCACTCGCACCGGGTTCGCCGAGTTTCACCGGGTCGATCGCCGCCGCGATGTCGTCACCGATCACGCCGGCCAACTCTTCCATTTCCTCGCCGAGGGAACGGCTCCGCAGCAACGCGCCATGGCCGTTGATGGCGTACCAGTCACCCTGATGCCGGAATACACGCAGGTACGACGGCCCAACCTTGGCGTCGACGGCCGTGAACCGCAAGCCGTCGTCCGACGCCGCCACCGACGAGATCTGCCCCGCCTCTTCGTCATTGACGCCTTTCACCCGAACGACGCCACTCGGCCGGCCGTGATAGTAAAGGTAGATTTTCTTGCCGGCTTCGTCGACAACCGCCTCTGGAGAGGCGATATGGCCCCGGAGCCTCTTCTGGTTTTCGATCCGCAGCACGCCGCCGGCATGGATTTTCCACGGACCTTCGAGGCGATCGGCATAGGCGAGCCGGATGTACTTCCCAGCATGATGGGCGAAGTAGAGGTAGTAGTTTCCGAGCGGCTTTTCGACCCACGAAGGAACGCGAATCAGGGTCGGACCGTTGATGCTGTCTCCGTCCTCCTTGGAAAGCATCGTTTCGGCGACGATCGGGTTGGCCTTGGATCGCGTTGCCCGAATCGCGAACGGCAGACCGTCCTCGGCTGCCATGCCGGTTGGATCGCTGAGAATCGCCACGGCGACAGCCATCGACGAAGCCATCCGGCGCACCGGGCAACTTGACAGGTTCCTCATTGGCTGTAGTATACGATCGCGGGCGTCGGCGGATGAGGACAGGGGTAGAGACCTGGTGGGCTGGCGCGCCCGGAGAGACTCGAACTCCCGACCTGCTGGTTCGAAGCCAGACGCTCTATCCGACTGAGCTACGGGCGCGCTGGTACCATCATAGCTGGAACTGGCATGGCTCAACAGGCAAACGTGGAGACCGAAATCAAGATCGCCATGGAGAGCGCCTCCGAGGCCGCAGCCAAGCTCGCCGCCGCTGGTCTGGTCCCCACTGGCCCCCGCGCCTTCGAGTCCAATATCGTGTGGGATTTTGACGACAGCCGGCTCCGGGCATCGAACCAGTTGCTCCGTCTCCGCGATTACCGCGGACAGGCTGTTCTCACCTACAAGGGTCCGCCGAAGCCATCGCGGCATAAGACGCGCGAGGAACTGGAACTCACTCTCGCCGACCCCGGGACGCTCAGCCTGATTCTGCAAAAGCTCGGTTTGGAGCCCCGGTATCGGTACGAGAAGTACCGCACGGAATTCGCGAGTCCGGGCGCTCCAGGAGTCGCCACGCTCGACGAGACTCCAATCGGGGTTTTCGTCGAGTTGGAAGGGCGCGCCGAATGGATCGATGCGACGGCCCAGGCCATGGGAACCCGGCCGGAAGACTACATCCTGCACTCCTACAGCCGGCTCTGGGAAGACTACGCCGCCCGCCTCGGACTGGCCGCGGGGAACGGGATGGTCTTTGACGCGACGTTGTGTCAAGGTGTATCCCTTAATCGCGATTCCGATCGTACTTAGCCTCTCCGTAAGCCCTTGAACGCTCCCCCATGCGGTGATATTCTGCTGCTACGCAAGCAGAGTGAGCCCAAGGAGGGAAAGGGCATAAATGATTTCCAGCGGCCTGATCATCGCGATCTCGGCCCTGCTGCTGGCTTATTGGTTCCGCTACACGTGCTTGCTAATCCTTTGCACCAAGGCTGAACGGAACCATGCTTCCGCGGTGGCGGCTCGCCATAAACTGGCATTCCAAGGCGTTCGCGAAAAGCTTGCAACCCAGACCGGATCCCTCGATCCGCTGGCCCGCGCGATTGAACGGGACTACGCCATCCTCAACCGTCTGATGGCCAAAGCAGACGGCCTGGTGGAACCGTGGCCGATGGAGGATTGGATGCTGCGGCTGAACTTTGCCGCGCAGCGAATCCTTTTTTGGGCCAGCCGCCGCATCTCGGTGCGAATGGCCCATGCCGCCTTGGGAGAGATGGTGGGCGTGGTGGAGCACCTGGCCGAGTCCTGCGGGATGCGCATGAACGCGCAGCGCGGTTCCGCCTGACGGGAGAAGCTAGCGGGGAAAGTACGGATCCGGTTCCGGGACCGCCGCGCCGTCTTTCCTTGGCGACGATGCTCCGTAGTTCACGTTGTTTTTCGAATCGTGGAGCACCGCCTGGCCTCCACCCATCCATGAAGAGAAGGACGCCTGCACGTCCAGATCGTGACCCAGCGCGCGGAGCGCCTGCTGCGTTTCCAGCGGCACCCGCCGCTCCACCATCACATCGCAGCGTGAGAAGTTCAGCTTGGTGAAGCGAGGCGCCTCGAGCGCGGCCTGGATGTTCATTCCGTGATCCACGACATATGAGATGAACTGTGCATGCGCCTGGGCCTGATTCAGCCCGCCCATGATGCCGAATCCGGCATGGAGCCCATCTTTTTCCATATAGCCGGGAATGATGGTGTGGAAGGGGCGTTTGCGCGGCTGCAACTGGTTGGGGTGGTCCTGTTCCAGGGTGAACAGGGCGCCGCGATTGTGCAGATGGAAGCCGAAGTCATCCACCACGATGCCGGACCCGAAGCTCAGGTAAATGCTTTGGATGAGAGAGACGACGTTGCCTTCCGCGTCCACCGCGCTCATGTAGATCGTGTCGCCGTTGGAGGCCACCCCTAAGCCGGGCTCCGGCGCGCAGGAGGCTTTTTCAGGATCGATCAGCTTGGCCCGCCGCTCAGCGTAGGGTTTGGAGATGAGTTCCTCTACGGGGATGCGGGCGAAGCGAGGGTCCCCGACGTAGCGTTGCAGGTCCGCATAAGCAAGTTTCTGCGCCTCTATCTTGTGGTGGAACGCCTCAGGCGAGAGCGGACCGAAACTCGAAAGAGGAAATCGCTCCATGAGGTTCAGCATGGAAAGAGCGGCGATGCCCTGGCCGTTGGGCGGCAGTTCGTACACCTGCCAGCCGCGGTAGGCAGTGGAGACCGGCTCCACCCACTCGGCACCATATTCGGAGAAATCGGAGGCATCGAAAACGCCGTTCAACCGGCGGGAGGTGGCCAGGATGGATTTCGTGATGGGCCCTTTGTAGAAAGCGCGCGCGCCATCGCGCGCGATCAACTCGAGCGCCCGTTTCAATTGCGGATTCCGGAACACCGCGCCCAATTCGGGCGGCTTGCCGTCTTCGTTTAGAAACAGGGTGGCCGCGTTCTTGTCGCCGGCCAGTTTGCGGCGCGAATCCTGCCACGCCTGCCCGATCCATTCCGTCACCGGAAAGCCTTCGCGGGCGTAGTAGATCGCCGGCCGGAACAGGTCGCCCCACGGCGCGCGCCCGAAGCGTTTGTGCAATTTCTCCCAGCCGTCCACGCACCCTGGGACCGTCACCGAATGGATGCCGTCCTGCGGCATGGAGTAGTGGCCCGCTTTGCGGAGAAAATCCCGCGAGAGTTTCTGTGGCGCCCAACCGCTCGCGTTGAGGCCATGGATCTTGCCGGTTTTCGCCTCGCGGTAGATCACGAACAGGTCACCGCCGATGCCGTTCATCATCGGTTCCACCACAGTGAGCGCCGCATTGGCGGCGATGGCGGCGTCGATGGCGTTGCCTCCGCGGGCCAGGATCTGCGCGCCGGCCTGGGATGCCAGAGTCTGGCTGGTGGCCACTATGCCACGGCGCGAAATGACCATCGAGCGGGCTTGCGTCCGGTCTTGCGCAAGTAGATTGGGTGCAAACAGGGATGACATGGTGAAGTGAGCAAGCAGAAGAATGAGTGCAACCAACATGGACAATTCAGTATAGTTGACGTGGCAGGCAATGTCTGTCCTATGTTAAGGTACCGGGTAGTTGATTGGAGCATCCATGAATAGACGCCACTTCCTCCGCGCTTCGGCCAGCACGGCCGGAACGATCAGTCTCGCCAATTTCCCCTACGCGCTGTATGCGGGAACGACCAAGAAAATGGCTTCGGACCGCATTCTGCTCGGGCCGAAGAAGGTTCCCGTCAGCCGGCTTGCCCAAGGCACCGGGACCAACGGCGTAGGCGGCAGTTCCAACCAGACCAAGAAGCTCGGCGTCCAGGGTCTGGCCGACCTGTTCCGCGCCGGCTACGACAACGGCATTACTTTCTGGGACGCCGCCGATCAGTACGGCACCCACCCCCATGTGCGCGCCGCGCTGCAAGGCGTCGGCCGCGACAAGGTCACCATTCTTTCAAAGACGCACGCCAACACCGCGAAGGAAATGAAGGCCGACCTCGACCGTTTCCGCCGCGAGCTGAACACCGACTATATCGACATCCTGCTGCTCCATTGCATGCTCGACGGGAATTGGGACGAGCGGAAGAAGGGCGCGATGGATGTGATTTCCGAGGCCCAGGAGAAGGGTATCGTGCGCACCAAGGGCGTAAGCTGCCACACTCTCGAGGCCCTGAAGACCTCGGCGCGGTCCAACTGGGTGGAGGTGGATTTGGCCCGCATCAACCCGGCGAAAGTGGCGATGGACGCCGATCCGGCGACGGTGATTTCGGTCCTGAAGGAAATGAAGGCGTCCGGCAAGGGCGTCATCGGCATGAAGATTCTCGGCGCCGGGCGGCTTCGCGACAAAGCGGACCAATGCCTGCAATTCGCGCTCTCGCTCGATTGCGTCGACTGCTTTACCATCGGTAGCGAGTCCCGCACCGAGATGGAAGATCTCGTTCGAAAGATTCCGGCCGCGAGCGTTCGCGGCTGAGATTGCTGTTTTTTGACTCATCCAGGGAGATATCAATGAAGCGACGTGTATCGTTCGTCCTGACGGCCACCGCTTTGGCCGCGCTCGTCGGCTGTTCCGCCGAAGCGCCGAAGAAAGCGGAAATGACCGAGCCGCCCTACGTGGCTCCGCAGGTGCCCGGATTCGCGGAGATGGCCTATCCGCCGGACAATCCGATGACCAAGGCGAAGGTGGAATTGGGCAAAGCCCTCTACTATGACAAGCGTCTGAGCGGTGACGGATCCCGGTCCTGTTATTCGTGCCACGTGAAGGAGAAAGGGCTCACCGATGGGCTCGCCACCGCCGTCGGCGCCTATGAAGCCAAGCTCACGCGGGCCGCGCCCACCATGTGGAACGTCGGCTACTACCCGGCTCTTTATTGGGATGGCCGCAGCGGCGCCCTCGAAAAACAGGTTGTCGGCGCATGGGGTGGCGGCAACATGGGATGCACCGGCAAAGATGGCCGGCCGAGCGCGGATGATTGCGCCACCAAGCTCAACGACGTCGCCGGCTACAAGACGCAGTTCGAAGCGGTTTTCGGCGCCGGCCCCATCACGAAGGAAAATGCCGCGAAAGCCATCGCCGCTTTCATGCGCACCATCGTCACTACCGCCGAGCGTTCCGCCTGGGTTCGCTTCCGTCAGGGCGATCAGTCCGCCCTCGCGGAAGATGCCAAGCGGGGCTACACGGTGTTTGCGGAAAAGGCCAAGTGCACCAATTGCCACGACGGCATCCTGCTCACCGACATGCAGTTCCACAACGTCGGGATCGGCACGAAAGCCGCCAAGCCCGACGTGGGCCGGTTCACCGTCACCAAGGAGGAAAAGGACACCGGCGCCTTCAAGACGCCTTCGCTGTTCGACATCTCCAAGTCCGGCCCCTACTTCCACGACGGCAGCGTGGCCACACTCGAAGAGGCTGTGGACCTGATGGCGCGCGGCGGCATCAAGAACGCGCATCTCGACACCACCAACCTCAAACCGTATAAGCTCTCCAAGGAAGAAAAGGCGGATCTGGTGGCATTCCTGCGCTCCCTGGACGCCACCTACGACATTGCCGATCCGGTGCTTCCGTAGTATTCTTATCGGTTCATGAAGATCAACTTTTCGAGAGCCGGCGCCACCGCGCTGGCTCTCTTTTTCTTAGTGGGCGCGCTGGCGTTCACCACCGCCTGCCAGCGGGAAACCAAGACTATCATCGGAGTGATCCCCAAAGGCCGCGCGCATCAATTCTGGCAGTCCGTCCACGCCGGAGCCGCGAAGGCCGCCAAGGAAAACAACGTCGAGATTCTGTGGAACGGACCCACCGCCGAGACCGATTACTCCGAGCAGATCAAGATCGTGGACGCGATGATCACGCGCCGTGTGAGCGCCATCGCACTCGCCCCGATCGACAAGAAGGCCATGGTGGGCGTGGTCGAACGCGCGGCCCGAGAGAAAATTCCCGTCGTCATCTTCGATTCCGGCATCGACACCGAACAGTTCGTCTCCCAGGTGGCCACCGACAACTACGCCGCCGGCCAATTGGCCGCGGACCGCATGGGCGACATCCTTGCCGGCAAGGGCAAAGTGGTGATGGTGGCCGTGCAGCCCGGCGCCGCCTCCACGATGGCGCGCGAGCAGGGTTTCGAGGATCGGATCAAGGAAAAGTTCTCCGGAATCGAAATCATCGACAAGCGCTACGGGTGGGCCGATTTCGCCAAATCACTCACGGTGGCCGAAAATATGCTGACCGCGCATCCGGAAATGGACGGCATGTTCGCTTCCAACGAGTCGTCGACGGTGGGCGCGGCGCAGGCTGTGAAACAGCGCAAGTCCAGAGTGAAGCTCGTCGGGTTTGACTGGAGCCCGTCGCTGCTCGACGATCTCCGCGCCGGCGTGATCGATTCCCTGGTTGTGCAGAATCCGTTCCGGATGGGAGAGGAGAGCGTGCTCGCCGCCATCGCGAAACTGAAAGGGCAGCCGGTGGAAAAGATCAACAACCTCGCGCCGCGGCTGGTGTTGAAAGACGACCTGGACAAGCCCGACGTGCAGGCGCAATTGAATCCCGATCTGAAGAAGTGGCTGGAGTAGAATCCGCGCTCGACTTTGCTATACTAGCCTCTGGCAGCTCGTGCATATTTTGCGTGAGCAGCCCGGCTTCAGGCTGGCGTAGCTCAGTTGGTAGAGCATCTGATTTGTAATCAGAGGGTCGGGGGTTCAAATCCCTCCGCCAGCTCCACTTCTGTATGCGAGCCCGCCCCCTCTTGGACAGGTGGCTGAGCGGTCAAAAGCAACGGGCTGTAAACCCGTCGACTTCGGTCTACGGAGGTTCGAATCCTCCCCTGTCCACCAAGCTCTCCCGTTGTCAGCAAATTCCAAGTAGAATGGGAAGTGTGGACTTCCGCGCTGACGCTGGCCGTGGCTTTTGCCGTGACAGCGTCGGGGTCCGACTTCGACACCGCCGTCAAGCCCCTCCTCACGAGCTACTGCATCGCCTGCCATAACGCCAAGGCGAAGGCCGCCAATCTGGACCTCGACCGGCTTCGCGATCCCAAGGCCGCGCTGGCCGAACGCGACGCCTGGGAGAAGGTAGCCGTGCGGCTGCGCAACGGCACCATGCCGCCGCCGCCCATTCCCAAGCCCAAGCCGGACGCCGTCCGCGCGGCCGCGGAGTGGGCCGATCGCCACGTGACCGAGCTTGACCAATCCCGTAAGCCCGATCCCGGCCGCGTCACCGCGCGCCGCCTCAACCGGTCCGAGTACAACAACACGGTTCGCGACCTGTTGGGAGTGAACTTCCGTCCGGCCGACGACTTCCCTCTCGACGACTCCGGCTACGGCTTCGATAACATCGGCGACGTCCTCTCGCTCAATCCCGCGCTTATGGAGCGGTACCTGAAGGCCGCCGACCAAATCGTGCGCGCCGCCATCGTCACCGGCGCGGCGCCCAAGCCCGTCTACGATCGCTACGAACTCGAGCGTCTCGGCGAGCCTACTCAGGTTCCCGCCGATCCCGAAGCCGACCGCCTCATCCGGCGTGGCGGGCTCGCCGCGCGCCATCGCTTCTCTCATCCGGGCGAATACGAACTGCGCGTATTGCTCCGCGGACGGGGCGTCGCCGAAGACGCCGCGTCGAATCTGGTGTTGTTCGTGGATGGTAAGCCCGTCCATACCATTGCCGTCGAGCCCGGACAGGGGAAGAAGCGAAGCTTCGAAGCCCGGATTACGGCCGCACCTGGAGAGGTGGAAGTAGGCGCGGCCTGGGCCTACCCCGGTCCTCCCGAGCGGCCCGTGCCGACCGAACCGCGAGAGCCCAACGACAACATTTGGGTTGACGCCCTCGAGGTCCGCGGACCGTTCACGGTCCCGGAGACCACTTCGAATTCTTTGTTTGTCTGCACCCCTCCCCCGGGCGCCTACGACGCCGACTGCGCCCGCAAGATCCTGGCCGCGTTCACGCGGCGCGCATGGCGGCGCCCGGTGGCCGATCGCGAACTCGATCGGCTCGTTGCGCTGACGGAGGTAGCGCGCAAGCAGGGCGACAGCTTCGCCGCGGGAATTCAACTGGCCATCAAGGCCGTCCTCGTGTCGCCCCATTTCCTGTTTCGCATCGAGCGCGATCCCGCCCCGGGCGACCCATCCGCGGTGCATCGCCTTAGCGATCATGAACTCGCCACGCGCTTGTCCTATTTCCTGTGGGCATCCATGCCCGACGAGGAATTGTTCGGGCTCGCCGATCAGGACAAGCTGCATGAGCCCGCCATCCTCGACGCTCAGGTGGCGCGGATGCTCGCCGACCCCAAATCCGCGGGCTTCGCCGGCAACTTCGCAGGCCAGTGGCTCGAACTCCGCAACCTGACCCAGATTTCGCCGGATCCCAAGAAATTTCCGGGCTTCGACGCCGACCTCCGCGAAGCGATGCGCCGCGAGACGCTATTGTTCTTCGAGGAGGTGATGCGGCAGGACCGTCCGGTGACCGACTTCATCGATGCCCCCTACTCATTCCTGAACGAGCGCCTGGCCGCCCTGTACGGCATCGAGGGCGTGACGGGCCGCCAGTTCCGCCGCGTGGCGCTCGACGGCGTGCAGCGATCCGGCATCATCACCCAGGCGAGCGTGCTCACCATCACTTCGCATCCCAACCGCACCTCTCCGGTCCTACGGGGGATCTGGCTTCTCGAAAACATACTGGCCTCGCCGCCTCCCCCACCGCCCAACGACGTCCCGCCGCTGCGCGAGGACGAAATCGGGACTACCGTGTCACTGCGCAAGCAGATGGAGAAACATCGCGCCGATCCCAATTGCGCCGTCTGCCATACGAAGATGGATGGCTTGGGCTTCGGGCTGGAGAACTACAATCCGATCGGCCAGTGGCGCACTCACGACGGATCGTTCGAGATTGACCCGGGCGGCGAGCTTCCCGGCAACCGCACCTTCGCCACGCCGGCCGAAATGAAGCGCATCCTGCTCGGCGAAAAGGACCAGTTCACACGCTGCCTGGCCGAAAAGCTCACCATCTTCGCGCTCGGGCGCGGGCTGGAGTCCTACGACAAACCAGCCATCCGCTCCGTGGTGGCCCATGTGGCCGCGGACCAGTACCGCTTCTCCACGCTCATACGCGAGATCGTCCACAGCCCTGCGTTCCAGATGAGGCGCGGGGAGCAATCGCGCCGCCTGCTCAACGCCGCCATCCCGTCCGGAGGACCTCCACCATGACCTTCCATTCGTTGAAACCAGTGACCCGCAAGCACCTGTCGCGCCGTACCCTTCTGCGCGGTTTGGGCACCGTCATCGCCCTGCCCGCGCTCGACGCGATGACGCCCGCCTTCGCCGCGCCCGCCAAGACCACCGGCGCCGCGCCCACGCGGCTGATGTTCGCCTACGTGCCCAACGGGATCATCATGCAGGACTGGACCCCGGAGGCCACCGGCGCCGCCTACGATTTCAAGCGGATCATGAAGCCGCTCGAGCCGGTGCGTGCCAAAATCAACGTTCTCACCGGACTCACCCACAACACCGGCCGCGCCCTGGGCGACGGGCCGGGTGACCATGCGCGCGCCGCCTCCACATTCCTCACGGGCACTCACCCCAAAAAGACCGCCGGCGCCGACATCAGCCTGGATATCTCGGCGGACCAAATGGCTGCCCGCGCCGTGGGCAAACACACGCGTTTCGCGTCGCTCGAACTGGGCCTCGAAATGGGCCGCCTTGCCGGCAACTGCGATTCCGGATATTCGTGCGCCTACTCCAACTCCATCTCCTGGCGCGGCCCCAACACCCCCAACCCGCCGGAAGTGAATCCCCGCAACGTATTCGAACGGCTGTTCGGGGACCTCGATCCCACCGAAAGCGAGGCGGCGCGGGCGCGGCGTAAACTGTACGACCGCGGCGTGTTGGACTTCGTTCTCGAAGACGCCCGCTCCCTCCAGACCTCGCTCGGCGCCACCGATCGCCGCAAACTCGACGAGTACCTCACCGCGATCCGCGAGATCGAGACCCGCATCGCCGCCAACGAAAAGATGGCTGCCTCCCAGGTGGACCTGTCCACGCTCGCGCCCGATTTCGAGAAACCCGCCGGCATCCCGGTTGATTTTCAGGAACACTCGCGCGTGATGTTCGACATGATGACCATCGCCATGCAGGCGGACCTCACCCGCGTGATGACCGTGATGCTGGCCCGCGAAGGCTCCAACCGGCCTTACCGCGAAATCGGGATCCCGGACGGCCACCACAACCTCACCCATCACAAGGGCAATGCCGAATGGATCGAGAAGATCCGCAACATCAACGAGTATCACGTTCGCGCCTTCGCGGCGTTCCTGTCCCGCCTCGATGCCATCCAGGATGGTGACGGCTCCCTGCTCGATCACTCGATGATCGTTTACGGGTCCGGCATATCCGACGGCAACAAGCACACCCATCACGACCTGCCGGTGATCCTCGCCGGTGGCGGCGGCGGCAAGCTCCGCACCGGACGCCACGTCCGGTATCCGCACTACACCCCGTTGACCAACCTCTACGTCACGCTACTCGAGCACATGGGCGTGCAGGCCGGCGGAGTGGGGGATTCCAACGGCCGGCTGAACCACCTGGACGCGTGATCGAGCGACCGCTACAGAGCACGGGCCTCCCCCTGGTCCGCATAGGTATTGCTCTGGGAATATTTCTCGCTCACCCTGAGAAATTTCCTTTTTCTGCCCACTTCTATAAAGCATTCCGGCAGACTGCCGATACCTAACGCCAGAGGGAACGTACATGCAAAAAGCGAACGGCAAGGTCACCCAAACAACCCGTAAGCCGGCCGCGCGGAGCACCGCCGCCCGGAGTAACACCGTCCGGAGCAATACCGTCTCGGCCGTCGCCTCGAGACCGGCCAAGAGCGGGTCAAACGGAATGGCCCACGCCGCGGGCCGGACGCCAGCCGATCGCCAGAACGGGACGCAAAACGGCGCGGCCGGCAAGGGCGCCGCGGTAAGGGGTGTCGTGGTGAAAAACGGAGTCGCCAAGGGCGGACTCACGAAGAACGGCATTGCCCGGAGCACGGCCATCAACAACTCCCCTCCCGCGCCCGTCGTGGCCCAGCCTCACCTAGCCCCGAAACCCGTGCCCGCCCGGCCACCGGTGGACCCACGCTATGCGTCGTTTCTCGATGTCCTGATGGACAAGCGGCGGGAACTGCTCGGCAGTCTGGAAGAGACGAAATTCGACACACTGGCCCGATTGGGCCGGGTGGCGGAAGAGGATCAAGCCCAGCTGTCGCACGAGGAGTTTATCTCGCTGCAGCGCAACAGCATGGATTACCAGGCGCTCCGTCTGGTGGACGGGGCATTGGACCGAATGCGGTCCGGCGAGTACGGGACCTGCCAGGAGTGCGAGGAGGAGATCTCGGCGAAGCGTCTGGCCGCGATTCCCTGGGCGAAATACTGCGTGCACTGCCAGGATGGCGCGCACCAGATCGAGCTCAACGAGCAGTACGATCACGCCGACGCGTGGTAGCGGGCCGTCTCCGAGATTTCGTTCCCTGAAACGGCCCCGGCCGAACGGCTATCCTGAAGGAATGCAACAACAATACACGGCGCCTCCGCCGATGTCGATCGATCCTTCCAAGAGCTACACCGCCACGCTCGAAACCTCGCGCGGCTCCATCGTTTGTGAGCTCTTTGCCAAGGACGCCCCCAACACCGTCAGCAATTTCGTCTTCCTCGCCCGGGAAAAATTCTATGACGGCACCGTTTTTCATCGGGTGATCCCGAATTTCATGATCCAGGGCGGCGACCCGACCGGAACCGGCCGCGGCGGCCCCGGTTACCGCTTCGCCGACGAGTTTGCGGGGAACCCTCATCGCCACACCGTGGGCGCGCTCTCGATGGCCAACGCGGGTCCGGGCACCAACGGCAGCCAGTTCTTCGTCACCCACGTGGTGTGCGATTGGCTGGACGGCAAGCACACCGTCTTCGGCAAGGTAGTCACCGGCCAGGATGTGGTCAATGGAGTCCAGCAAGGCGATCAACTGATCAGCGTCACGATCTCGGAGCAATAGGCAAACAGCTGAATCCGGAATCCGAGTGCGCCCTCACCACAAGCCTCCCGATCCTGGAGCGCAACGCCTGCATGGCCCCCACCGGCCGGATGCGGGGACCAGCGAAGCTCCCGTGATCACGGAACGGCGGCGAGGCTCCCGGACCCTGTTGCTGCTGGGAACGCTGTTGCCCCTCGCCGCCCAGCAGCCCGCAACGCGGATCGAGGTTCTGGAACAGCAGCGCGCCGAGCGCAACCGCGCCATCGCCGCTGAGTCCCAGGCTCGGCCCGAGTCCGAAAAGAAAGGCGGGCTGTTCTCCAAGATCGACACCCGCGCCGTCATCGACGCCTTGTCCGGTGGCGGCACGGGCTTGTCGATGCGATTCGGCGGATTGGTGACCGGATCCGGTTTCGGGCTGGGCCCGGAATACTACCGCCCCGATCTGGCGAACGGCAACATTGCCTTCCGTGCTTTCGCGGTCGGTTCGATCCGCAAGTATTACCTCTTGCACACCTCGCTCTCGTTCCCGCGGATTTACTCCAACCGGTTCGCCGCCTCGGTGGAAGCCGAGCGGCTGGACGCCCCGCGCATGCACTATTTCGGTCCTGGTTGGGACTCCAGGGAGTCCGCACGCTCGTCCTACCGTTTGGAAAGGACCACTTTCGACAGCCGCGCGGCGTGGCGGCCGACACGGGAGTCCCTCCAGGTGGGCATCACGGGCGGGCTGGCTCTGTTCAATACCGGTCCGGGCCAGGATCCTCGCGTACCATCGGTGGAAATGACGTTCACGGATCCCGCGGCCCCTGCTTCCCCCTTTTTCCGTCCTCTGCCGGCCAACCTCACTCCGGGGCTCGATCGGCAGACCAGCTTCTTTCGCGGCGGACCATTCGTCGAGCTCGACCTCCGGGACCGCCCCGAGGATCCCCACAAAGGCACCCACTTCCTGGCCCAGTACCGCCTCTGGCATGACCGCAATGCCGCGGGCTATTCGTTCCGGCGTCTCGAAACATCCGCCGAGCACTACATCCCGTTCTTCAACCGCAAGCGGGTGATTGCGTTCCGAGCGGGAACCGAGCTCAGCTTCACCGGCACGGGGCAGCAGGTGCCGTTTTACCTTCAGTCCACGTTGGGCGGATCGGACAACTTACGCGGCTTCCACCGTTTCCGCTTCCACGGCAATCATTCCGTCATTACCACCGCCGAGTACCGCTGGGAAGTGATTCCGGCGCTCGACATGGCCATCTACGGCGACGCAGGCAAGGTTTTCGATCAAATCCGCGAATTCGATCTACGCCATTCGGCCACCAGTTTCGGCCTCGGCTTCCGTGTCAAAAATCGCGGCAAAGTGGTAGTGCGGCTCGACACCGGCTATAGCCGCGAGGGATTTCAGGTATGGCTCAAGTTCCGCAACGTGTTCTAGGCGCCTTGGCCGCCGCGGCCGGGCTGCTGGCACCGATGGCCGAACCGGCGCTCGCCGGGCGATTTTATCCCGATGATCCGATCGCGGTGACGGTGGCCCCGGTTCCCACCGGCGCGGTGGCGTCAAAATCGATCGACGAATTCCGAGACTTCCTCACCCAATCGGCCAAGCCGGAGCGCCGGCCCGTGGTGCGCTCGCAGGGAATCAATACACTGGGCGAGGTCCCCGACAGCGCATGGTACACCAATCGCCATGGGATGCACCGTATGAGCCTGGACGAACTCCGCCGGGGGCCTGGTGACGCGAGAGCGCCGCAGCCGCCCTACGAGGTCCTTGCGCTGCGGCGCGACGGCCTCACCGCCCGTCTCGAAGTACGCGATGCGGCCGGCAGAGTCTACTTCCTCAAGACCGACGCCGCGAAGTATCCCGAACTGGCAACGGCGGCCGACGTCATCGGGTCGCGTTTCTTTTATGCCCTTGGCTTTCACACGCCGGAGAACTACCTCATCACAGCCTTTCGAGCCCAGTTCCAGCCCGCCCCGGGCGCCATGGTGTCAGGCGGAGGCAGCCGGAAGCGTCCGATGACCAGCAAAGATATCGACGGCGCCTTCGATATCGTTCCCCGCAACCACGATGCGTCCTACCGCATGATGGCCAGTCTCCGGCTGGCCGGAGAGCCCGTTGGTCCTTTCCGGTTCTCCGGCACGCGAGCCGACGATCCGAATGATTTCGTCCCCCACGAACAGCGCCGGGACCTTCGAGGGCTCCACGTGATGGCGGCCTGGCTCAACTACACCGACGCGTCCGCGCCCAATACGCTCGACACCGTGGTGGAAGAAAACGGAATCCGGTTCCTGCGCCATCACCTTCTGGATTTTGACTCGACGCTCGGTTCCGACCGGGACCAACCCAAGGACGCCCGCTTCGGCAACGCCTTTCTGGTGCCCCCGGCGCACGAGATGCTGATCCGCATGTTCACGTTCGGTTTGTATTGGGAACCGTGGGAGCGGGCCGACTATCCGAGTGACTCCACCGTCGGGCGATTCGAGTCATCCGCGTTCGATCCGGAGCGGTGGCTGACGTCGTACCCGAACCCCGCGTTTTTGTCGCGCACGCTGGAGGACGAGTATTGGGCGGCGAAGCTCGTCCTCGCGTTCACCGATGACGACATCCGCGCCATCGTCGAGACGGGCGGCCATTCCGATCCCAAGGCCACCGAGTACATCGTTCAGGCGCTTTGCCAGAGGCGGATTCGAATCGGCCAAGCGTACCTCACCCGGGTGCTGGCGCTCGACCGATTCCGGGTGGAGGCCGGTTCGATCGTTTTCGACGACCTCCGCGAGCAGTACGGCTTCGGCACTCGACGGCAGTTTCGGTATACGTGGTCAGAATTCGACAACGACCGCGAAACCCATTCCCCGATCGCGGGAGCCGTGGGGCCGCACCTGCCACGCTCCAACGCACCGTACCTGGCGGTCCGGATCGAGGACGAGAGCGACTCTTCGAAAAGCGTCACCGTATTCGTGCGGGATGGGCGAGCCGTGGTGGGCCTGGATCGGACCTGGTAAGCAGTGTCGATACTCCGTATTTTCGCTTCTCAGTGAAAGCAAAAAGCGGACCTCCGAAGAGGTCCGCTTTCCGCGTTCGCAATCGTCCCGTATGCCGGTGACTATTTTTTGCGCCGAGCCGGTCGCCGCGCCGGTGCGCGCTTGGGCGGCTCCGGCAGGCCAGTGATCTTCTCCTTTTCCTGATCGAGCGTCAGAAGGAAAGGATCCGCGGTGAATTCCTGAGCCACGCCGCCCTCGAACTCGAGCTCGGTGCCGGGCTCGATCTTGGCCGGGTGCGCCGAATCCAGCCGCAGCTTGATCTCGGTGTCTTCGCCGAGGATCGCCACGTCGATTTCCTTGGGGCGTGCCTCGGGAGTGGCCGCCACGACTTTGCCCTTGAGCTTGGGCAGTGCGGACCCCTTCAGCGTGTCGCTGAAGTAACCCGGACCCGTGGTGGGCTCGCTCAGACCTTTCTTCAGCCCGAGCCAGAGGAATTTCTGGGGATCGGACTGACGCAGTTCTTCCTCCTGCTGATGCAGGATCTCCTGCTTGCTCAGGATCTTGAAATCCGAGGCCGGGAACGGATCCTTGAGCGCCATCGCGATGACGTCCTTGAGGCCGTCGGTGCTGCCGTGGTAGCTGACGTAGGTTTTCTGGAGGTAGGCTTGGAGCTGCTTCTTCACGTCCGCCGACAGGGCGTCCTCACCTTCGTAGTTGGCCGCGCGGGCCAGATGGTAGAGGGCAGGAATCTGCTTCTCCTGGATCTTCTGCTGCAACATCGAGGTGGACAGCCAGTAGGACACCCAACCCGAGTTGGGGTTCATCTTGAGGAACTCGGTGAAGGTCTCTTCCGACTTGGCGAACTCCTTGCGCTGCATCTGAATCCAGCCGATGGTCTTCTGCGCGAGCGAATCATACGTCAGCTTTTCTTTCTTCCACTGTTCTTCGCTCACCTGGGCCGGCTTCTTGCCGGGGTCGAACACCGTGGCCAGATTCTCCTTGAGGCTGCGGGCCACCTTCTCGCCCGTGTCGAGCTTGCCGGGGTCCTGCGTGTTCATGCTGATTACCAGCGAGGTGATGAAGAACTGCGCGGGGAAGCTCTTAGGGTCGAGCGTGAGCAGTTCTTCCGATGCCTTCCAGGCTTCGTCGCCCTTGCGGAGACCCTGGAAGTAGTTGGTGGCAATCATGGTCTGCCGCTCCAACTTGTAGTCGGACTCCGGGTATTCCTTCTTCCATTGATCCAGATATTGGGCCTTTTTGGCCGGGTCTGTTTCCTTCTGGGCCGCCGTGAAGAGGTCGTACTCTTTCTGGTCCTTGACCTGTTTCTGTTTTTCCTGGGCCAGGGCCACCGTCGCCGACAGACACAGGGCCGCCGCAGCGACTGAAGCCGTTACTTTCCGAAAGTGTTCAAGAAACACTCCACGCCTCCTCTTGGGTGGTGATTGCGAACCGATTTAATCTCTCTGCTAACGAGCACCGGGACAGGAAAGGTGCACTCTGCGGAGTATACCGAATCGACTTGGTAGCCGCAACCCGAGGACCGACCGAATCTATCCAAACGAAAGCACAGAGCAACCCAGTCATCGGTCCTCTCTCACGCCTTTGGACGCCCCGGCAAGCGAAAATGTTCCAGGACTTTGTGTTTTCCCGTGTTACAATCCCTCATCCCGTATCCGATGCGCTACCTTGACCTCGCGGTGATTCTCGCCTACCTGATCGGGATCACTCTGTTCGGCGCGCGCTTCCGGCACTCGCAGAAGTCGCTCAAGGACTATTTTCTCGGCGGCCGCAACGTGCCCTGGTGGGCGATCGCCTTTTCCATCGTGTCGGCGGAGACCAGCACGCTCACGGTAATCGGAACCCCCGGCATCTCTTTTAAAGGCGACCTGGGGTTTCTCCAGGTGGTGTTCGGATACCTGCTGGCGCGTATCGTGATCAGCATTCTGTTCCTGCCTCACTACTTCCGCGGCGAGCTTTTTACGGCCTATGAAGTGATGGAACGCCGCTTCGGCCCGCCGATGCGCCGTCTCACCGCCGGCTGTTTTCTGATCCTCCGCGCTCTCGCCGAAGGTGTGCGGGTGTTTGCCATCTCGATCGTGATCTCGATTGTGCTCGGCACCGGCGAAACCGCGTCGATTCTCCTCATCGTGTGCCTTACCCTTTTTTACACCTTCGAAGGCGGCATGACCGCCGTCATCTGGACCGATGTCGTCCAAATGTTCCTGTACGTGGCCGGCGCCGTGCTCAGCCTATTTGTAATCCTCGGCAAGATCGACGGCGGTTGGCCCCACGTGATGGCCGTGGCGGGGGAAGCCGGCAAGTGGCGGATTCTCCACTTCGGCTTTGCCCCCACCCAGGAATTTTTCGCAACCACCTATACGTTCTGGGCCGGTATCATCGGCGGATGCTTTCTGACCACAGCCAGCCACGGCACCGAACAACTGATGGTCCAGCGCCTGCTCGCCGCACGCAGTGAAAAGGATAGCCGCGCCGCGCTGCTTGCAAGCTGGTTCGTCATCTTTTTCCAGTTTTCGCTATTTCTCGTCATCGGCGTGATTCTGTGGGTCTATTACCGCGACTCAGGGCTCGCCACTCCGCCTCAGCTGGACCGGATCTATCCACAGTTCATTTGGGACCATCTACCGACCGGAGTGGCCGGGCTCGTGATCGCCGCCGTGCTGGCCGCGGCCATGTCGAACCTGAGCGCAGCGCTCAACTCGCTCGCCTCCACGTCGGTGATGGACTTCTGGAAGCCGTTGTCCGGTCGCGTCCGCACCGACGCCGAGTGGCTGGCCACGGCACGCCGGGTCACACTCGCCTGGGGCGGAATCCTGCTCGCCATCGCCATTGCCGCCCAGGGCATCGACTCGGTTCTGGAGGCCGGGCTCGGCATCGCCTCGGTCGTCTACGGATCGCTCCTGGGAGTTTTTCTACTCGGCGTCCTCACCACCCGCGTCGGCCCACGGGCGGCGATGACAGGCGCAGTCGCCGGACTGCTGACTATGTTGTGGATCCGCCTGGGGACTCCGGTGGCATGGACCTGGTACGTCCTCATCGGAACCACCGTCACCTTCGGCGCCGGCTGGCTCGCTTCGCTCGTATACAAGGAGCTCGCTCATTCAGAAGCGGCTCGTTCACAAGGAGAATGACAAATCATGGCTGAATTGCGCCGCGATCTCGGGATTTGGGGAGCCGCGGCGATCGTCGTCGGCACCGTGATCGGCAGCGGCATCTTCCTCGTCCCGAAAACGATGATCCAGAGCGTGGGGTCCGTGGAGTGGGTCTTTCTGGTCTGGGTGGCGGCAGGCTTGCTCTCCCTTGCCGGCGCGCTCACGTATGGAGAACTGGCCGCGGCCATGCCAGAGGCGGGCGGCGAATATGTGTACCTGCGCGAAGCGTACGGACCGTTTTTCGGTTTTGTTTACGGCTGGACGCAGATGTGGGTGGCCAAGAGCGGATCCATCGCGGCCCTCGCCACGGGCTTTTTCTACTACTTGGCGAATTTCCATCCCAACCTCGAGCAGGTCTTCTTCACCATCGGGATCCCGATCGGCCCCAACGGGGGCCCTATCGAGGTGCGATACGGGCAATTGGCCGCCATCGGCGTGATTCTCTTTCTCGGCGGGCTGAACTATTTCGGAGTGAAGGTCGGCGGAGGTGTGCAAGTGGTTGTCACCGTGATCATGGTGGCGAGCATCTTCGCCATCGTGTGGGCGGGGTTGACCAGTTCGGCGGGAAACAGCGCGAATTTCTCATCCAACGTTCCCGCCACCGCCGGCGTGGCGGGATTTTTCGCCGCCATGGTGGCCGCGCTGTGGGCCTACGACGGCTGGAACAACGTCACCATGGTGGCCAGCGAGATCCGTGAGCCGCAACGCAACCTACCCTTGGCTCTCACCGCCGGCGTGGCCGGAATTATCGTGATCTACCTGGCGGCGAATCTGGCGTACTTCTACATTCTTCCGGCCACCGAAGTGGCTTCCAGTGACCGGGTAGCAGCGACCATGATGGGCAAGTTGATGGGCGAGTGGGGAGCCGGAGCCGTTTCCGTCGCCGCCATGATCTCCATGTTCGCGGCGATCAACGGCTCCATTCTTTCGGGCTCTCGCGTTCCCTACGCGATGGCACGGGACGGCCTGTTCTTCAAGCGCCTGAGCCACGTGAACGAACACTACCGGACGCCGGCGGCATCGATCCTTGCGTTGAGCGGCTGGTCCGCGGTATTGGTGCTGAGCGGGCGTTACGACGATTTGTTTAATTTTGTGATTTTTTCCAGTTGGATCTTATACGCCATGGCGGCCGCATCGGTGATCGTGCTTCGCCGAAAGCGGCCGAATATGGAGCGGCCATACCGGACGGTGGGATATCCAGCCGTACCGGTCCTGTTCGTTTTGGTGGCAATCGGCCTTCTCGCCAACACGATGATCGAGCGGCCCAGGGAATCGTTCCTGGGGTTAGGCTTGATTTTGACGGGCGTTCCGTTTTATTTTCGGTGGAAGAAGCGCATCTCGAATTGAGGTGCGGCTCCGGAACACCGCTTCGCTTCGGAGAGTGTTCTGTTCCGAAAACGGAACAGAACTTGAATCTCTGTTAAAGTTGCGGTATAAAAAGGTCGCAGGGTATAAAGGGGTTCGTGACGTCTTGTTCCGTTTTCGGAACAAGCCCTGGGGTGTCAATCTGGGTAGCGAGCCCGAATCTGATGGAGGCCGAATATGGACGTGGCTAAAATGCTGATGGATTTGCGTCAGGAACGCGATCAAATCGAAGAAGCGATACTGACGTTGGAACGGCTGGCGAGAGGTCGCGGCAAACGCCGTGGCAGACCGCCGGCCTGGTTGTCGGATCTCCGCAAGCGAACGGAAAAGGCTGTGGCGAGCAGCGGCAAAGCTGCTGGAAACGGAAAAGCGGCCAAGGCGCCAAAGGCAGAATAATCGCTTGCTCCGGGATGCTGCTCGCGGTGCGGTGCTCCTCCCCGCGCACACCGCCGCCGCCGCGAGCGGCCGCCCGGGCAAAGTTCGCAAGACCTCACCCGCGCGTTCAATAAAGCAAATATTTTCGCCGGGTCTCCCGGAATCCGGTCAACGCAGCACGCACATCCCGGGCCACCGCGGCCGGATCCTCTCCAGCCTCCAACCTCTTCATGACCTCGTTGTTCCCGATCAGCTTCCCGTTCGCCATCAGATCGATCTTTCCCGGATATAGCTTCCGCAGGGCGGCGATCAACTCCATTCCCAGCCGCGTCGAGTCGAATTCCTCGCGATCAGTGACCACGAAACGGATTCCGTTGCATCGCTGGCCCTTCAGCGGGTCGCCGGATGGTGTGAAACGAGTGGCATAGAAACGCACGCCCGGTATTCCGCGGCCCGATAGATATCCGGCCAGATTCGGACCGTTGATCCACGGCGCGCCCACCTGTTCGAAAGGCGAATCGGTCCACCGGCCCACGGAGTAGTTCCGGGCGTATTCGATCATCGCCACACCCGGATACAGCAATGCTCCGGTCAGGCTCCGCATGTTCGGGGAAGGATTCACCCAGTAGAGCCCGGTAGCGTCCAGCCAATCGGTTCGCGCCCACCCGCGCATACGGATCACTTCCAGATTTGCCCCGATGGAACGCTCTTTGTTCGCCATCGTCGCGATTTCCCCCAGTGTCATCCCGTGCCGGATCGGAATTGGCAGGCATCCCACGAAGCTGTACCATTCGTTGTCGAGCATCGGACCTTCCACGTAGGCTCCCGTGATCGGATTGGGCCGGTCCAACACGACAAACGGTATGCCCGCCTTTGAAGCTTCCTCCATGGCGTACAGCATTGTGCACATAAAAGTATAGAAACGCGCGCCTACATCCTGGATGTCGAAGACGAGCACGTCGAACTGCTTCAACAACGCCGCCGGCGGGCGCCGATTGCCCCCCTGAAACAGGGAATGTACGGGCAATTTCGTCTTTTCGTCGCGGCTGTCGGTAATATTCTCGTGGTCTTCCACCCCGGCGATTCCGTGCTCGGGCGAAAGCAACCCTGTCACCCGAACGCCCGCCCCCAGCATCAGATCCACATTCCGCGCTCCATCCCGGCTGATTCCGGTATGGTTGGTAATCAGCCCCACGCGCTTGCCTTTCAGTTGGGCGAAGGCCCGCTCGGACAGAACGTCGAGGCCGGTGGACACCCGGAAGAATCGCGGCGGCGGCGGGACGGCCAGGATCGAACGCGGCAGATTCACCGCGACGTTGGCAGCCGCGATCGTCGCCACGCGCGCGCGGAGCGACGTGATCGGCGGACGCCGCCTTGGATGAACGCTGTTGGCCATCAGCACCACATAGGTCTTCGACGAAGGGTCGATCCACAGCGACGTGCCCGTGAATCCGGTGTGCCCGAACGATCCGACGGGAAACAACTCGCCGCGGTTGGCCGAGTACCGCGACGCGATGTCGAATCCAAGGCCCCGGATATCGCGCGCCCCGGCGGGCGAGGCCGGTGCGGTGAACCGCGCGATCGTGTCGGCGCGCAGAATCGACACCCCGTCGAGCGCACCGCCGCTGAGCATCATGCGCGCGAACCGGCCCAGATCGCGGGCGGTAGTGAACATACCTGCGTGCCCGGCGACGCCCCCCATGAAGCGGGCCGTAGGATCGTGCACCACGCCGCGCAGCGATTCCGTCATGCCGTTTTCCTTTTCCGTCGGGGCGATCCTTGACCGCCACCCGGCCGGCGGGTTATAGCGCGTATCCACCATCCCGAGCGGCCGGAAGATCTGCTCCAGGGCGAACTGGTCCGGCGGAACACCGCTCCGGCGGCGCACGATTTCGCCGAGCAAGATGAAATTGATGTCGCTGTAAATGAACTTCTCGCCCGGCTTGGCCACCGGTTTATCCATCAGCGCCTTGGTGACCCCCAGTTGGTGTCCGCTCCACGCCGGCTCCAGATCCACGTCCGGACGCAGACCGGAATAGTGCGTCATCAATTGCCGGACGGTGATGTCGCTATTGCCGCCCTGGAACTCGGGAAGGTACACGGTCACGGGATCGTCGACCCGGACCAACCCGCGCTCGAACAATCGCATGACACTCGCCGTGGTGGCCACCACCTTGGTCAGAGACGCGGCGTCGAAGATGGTGTCCTCGGTCATCTTCTCGCGCACGGGCTCCAGAGACCGGTACCCGTAGGCCTTCCGGAACTGGGGGCCGCCGGCGTTGCCGATCTCCACCACCGCGCCCGGAAGACGGTCTTTCGACACCCCCTCCTCGATCGCCGCGGCGATGTCTTTCTCGCCCCTGTAGTGGGCCTCGGGCCGCTCGGCGTGATCCTGTGCTCCGTAGAACAGCGCTGCGCCGGCGGCGGCGGCCGGAATAAGAAGCGTTCTCAATCGCATCAGAGAAGCTTCTGCGCCATCGATTCGAGGAATCGCGCCAGGCTGACGTCTTTGCTCGAGATGCCGCCTACGTCGTGGGTGACCAGATTGACCGTCACGCGGCCGTAAGAGTTGCACCACTCCGGATGGTGGTTCTGCGCCTCGATGGCCGGAGCGCAAGTGGCCATGAAGCCGAAGGCGTGCACAAAGTTCTGGAACTGGTATTCACGATGGAGCTTACCGTCGCGCAGGCTCCAACCGGCCAAGTCCGCGAGCGCGGCTTCGATCTCCGCTGCATCCAATCTGGTCATAGAACCCTACACTCTCCCATAGACAGGAATCGCGGCCCCGGTCACGTCGCGGCCCGCGTCGGAGCACAACCATAGCATCAGCGACGCGAGCGATGCCGGCTTCACCCATTTTGCCGCTTGTTCGTCTCCCATTGCATCCCGGTTGGCCGGCGTATCGATTGTGGACGGCAGCAGGGTGTTGACCGTGATGCCTGTGTCGCGCAGTTCCGCCGACGCGGAGGCCGCCAGCGACACCAGCGCGGCTTTCGACGCCGCGTAAGCCCCCAGCCCGGGAGACGCCTCCAGCGCGGCTTTCGATCCGACCAGCACAATCCTTCCCCGCCCTTGCGCCCGCATGATCGGGATCGCCGCCCGCATGAGGTGGACCGCGCTCCGTAGATTCAGATTGAGCATCAGGTCCCAGTCCGCGTCCGTGGTGTCTTCCACGTTGGCGCCGCCGCGAAAGCCACCCGCCAGATGCACCACCGCGTCAATTCCGCCCAGCGCGGCCAATCCCTGCATCACCGCCAGTTCGGCGCCGGCGCGGACTGACAGGTCCGCCGACACCTGGACCAGGTCCGGATCGCCGGAAGGCTGCCCCCAGTGCCGGGCCACAGCGGCCACCCGAAATCCCGCTCCGCGGAACACTCCGGTGACGGTGGACCCCAATCCTCCCGACGCTCCGGTGATAATGGCAGTGGGAAATCCGGACATATACGGTAGTGTAAGGCATGGTGTAAGCAATGGTCGCGATCCTGCTCGCTTTGATTGTTGCCGGCAACCTCGACGCCGCATGGCGGCGGGCGGCGTCGCCTCATTTCGAGCTCCTCACCGATTCCAGCGAGAACAATGCCCGCCGGTGGATGGAACAGCTCGAACAGCTTCGCCAGGTTTTCGGACAATCGTCGGGCTCTCCCGCCACGCCGCTCCCCCTGCGGGTGTTCGTGTTCAAATCCGAACGCGAATTCGCCCGCCTGCGGCCCACCCCTCACACCAGGGCCTTCTTTCAGGGCGGCCCGGAACGCGACCTCATCGTCGCCCTCGATGCCGGTGAACAGACCACGCGTGCCTTGAATCACGAGTACATCCACGCGGTGCTCAACCACTCGACATCCTCGCTGCCGCTGTGGCTCGAGGAAGGCACCGCCGAGTTCTACTCCACCATCCGCGTGGACGAGGACCGCTTGACGCTCGGTCTCCCCATTCCCGAACATCCGCGGACCCTGGCCACCGGCGGTTGGCTGGGGCACGACGAGTTTTTCGCCTCCGGCCGCGGCTCCCAGTTGCACAACGAGGCGCGCCGCGTCGGCGCCTTCTACGCGCAGAGTTGGGCCATGGCTCATATGCTCAACATGGCGCCCGGATTCCGCCAGCAGTTGCCTCGTTACGCACAACTGCTGGATCAGGCCATGAACCCCGCCGACGCGTTTCAAGAGGCGTTCGCGATGTCGCAGGACGACGCCCTCGGACGTCTGCACGCCTACGTCTCGCACGGATCCTACCCGGTGGCCCGCGTTCAAGGCGGCTCCGCCGGCGCGGCACCGGTTGAAACCGCCGAGTTGACCGGCGCGGAAGCGGCTCAGGCGAGAGTGGAATTGCTGCTGCTGCTCAACCGGCCCGACGATGCGGAACGACTGTTGCGCGGCCTGGATCCCGGCGACGCGGAAGTGCAGACCGCGCTCGGACTCTTCGCCTTGGCCCAGAAACAGGACCAGCAGGCTCTCGATCACTTCCGGCAGGCGATCGAGAAGGGAGCCCGTGCGGCGACGCCCTACTTCGAGTACGCCATGTTGCTGCGCGACACCAACGCACCCGCGGGCGAGGTGCGCCGCTACCTGGCCGAAGCCGCCGGCCGCAATCCCAAACACGCCGAGGCGCATTTTCTGCTGGGGCTGGAGTCGCAGAAGGAAGGCCGGCATGGAGAGGCGCTCGAATCCTTCCAGGCCGCGCTCGCGGTGCTGCCCCGGCAGTCGTATTTCTGGCACGCCACAGCCTTGACGCTACGCGCGCTCGGCCGGGATCCGGAGGCGGCCCGGGCTGCGCGTAAGGCGATGGATACCTCACGCACCACCCACGAATTCGAAATGGCCGGCACCCTCCGGCGCTCGCTCGCGCAAGCGGCGTCCGCGCCGCCTGCGCCGCCTCGGAAGCCAAAGCCAGCCGTCACCACGCCCGAATCGTGGTCCATGCCTGCCGGCGATGCCCGCGTCGAGGGCGTGCTGGAGCATATCGACTGCTACGGATCGTCGGCCCGTTTTCAGGTGCGATCGCGGGATGGCGTGGTTCGGCTGTGGGTGGACAATCCCGGCGAGGTTCTCCTCCGCACGGAGTCCGCGCTGACGTTCATTTTTTCGTGCGGGGCCCAGCAGCCCCGTCCGGTGACCATCGAGTACCGCGCCCTCGCGGACCCGAAACGCAAGACGCAGGGCGTGATTACCGCGATCTCGTTCCGGTGAGCCGTCTCACCGCCGGCGATCCAGTTCCCCGAGGAGCTCCACCATTTTCGCGGCCGCGGCCGGCCGGCAACCATACCGCAGGTCATGGTAGGCGCCAGTCAGCTCCGTGACCAGAGGCTGATTCACCGTGCGCGCGAATTCGTACGGAGTCATCCATCCGGGCTTGCGCACTCCCCGCGATCCGAGCGTGGCCAGCATCCGTTCGTACAGCAGAGTCGCATCGGAGGCTTCGGCGCGCCCTTGGCGCAGCCGCCTGTCCCGATGGAACCACTGCCAACGGCGCACCAATACGGGCCAGGTGAAGTAGATCGCCACGGACCAGATCACCGCCGCCAGGGCGATCTTCCACCACGCGGCGATCTCTCGCGCAATCGCCAAGCCTCGCGCCTTGACATCGTCCCAGCGATAGGCCCAGTTGATCGTGAACGCCCGTGAGCTTTGCCCCATTCGATCGGCCAGCAGCACCTGCCGCTCCAGGTCATAGGAAACGATCCATTCCTGCCAGAACACCTCGGCCGCGTCCATGTACATGGCGACGCGCGAAAACACGCCCGTGCCGGCCAGGGCGGGGTCGGGTGGCGTGGGATCAAAGGTCACCCAACCATAGCCTTCCAGAAAGGCTTCCACCCAACTGTGAGCGTCGGAGGCGCGCACCAGGTACCAGCCAGAGATCGGATTGAACACCCCGCTTTGAAAGCCTGTCGCGATGCGCGAGGGGATGCCGATCGACCGCAGCATCAGCGCCATCGCCGAGGCGAAGTACTCGCAATGGCCCTTTTTCCGCGTGAACAGAAAGTGTGAGATCGGGTCCGGCACCTCCCGTTCCAGCAACTCCATCGTGTATCCGTAGCGCGACCGCAGATGCTCCTCGATCAGCCTCGCCCGCACGAGGTCTGATCGTGCTCCCGACGTGGTGGTTCGCGCCAGTTGCGCCACGCGGGGGTCCAGATTCGGCGTACGCAGATACAGCGCGCGCGATTCCGCGGCCAGGGCCAACGCTCCCGGGTAGGGCGACGGGTCCGGGGTGTCCAGTACGGAATAGAACTGGTAGCGGAGGCCGCGGCTCATCCCCCGCGGCATCCGGTAGCCGTCCACGCTGGTGCGGATCACCTGCCCGGTGTCGATCAGGACAACCTCCGGACTCCCCGGAAAAAACAAGGCGTCGCCGGTGGCGTTCTTCAACTGCACCTCGCCGGTGATGCGCAGGCCTCGGCGCCAGGTCTGGGTATAGGGCACCAGCCGCAACCGGCCTTGGTCCGATATCATCCGCCGGCCCTCTTCCGGGGCGTTGAACCATCGCTTGCCGTCGAATTCGCCCAGCGCCGATCCGCGCCACTTGAGCGACAACGGTTTGTCGGTTTCGAGCCGTGCGTGGAGCACCGGGGTGGAGGTGAGCCGGATCTCGCCGATCTGGCCCAGCCGTACTTCGTTGGAAAAGCCGGGCAGGCGAAATCGTTCGGGCGTAAAATGCCGCAGCGCGGCTTCGGCGGTGCGCGGCAGGATGAAGAAGAAGCCTCCCGCCAGCAAGGCCACACCGGCGAACACGAAGCCGGAGAGCACCGCCAATCGGCGACCGGCCCCGCGAGTCCAGCCACGCGCCACCGCGCGCGGCTTCTTTTCGAGGTTCGTCCGTATCTCACCGCTGATCTGCGCGCCGATGGCGAACACCAGAAACGCAATCAGCCACACCAGAAACGAAAGCCCCGCGGAGAGCACGCTCGCCGCCAGCAGCAGCGACAGGGAACTCAGTTTGATGAAGAAGAAGTCGCGAGACGAAGCTGCCCGCAGAATGATCAGCGACGCCAAGAAAAAGACGAGGTGAATCGTGGCCGGTAGAAATTCGCCCGAGATGAAGAGGTAGTCAATCGGAAAAAACGCCAGGTAGGCCAGCGTCAGCACGTTCGCCAACCGGTCCGGCACCTGGAATCGCGCCAGCCCTGCGGTCCCCATCGCCCGGGCCGCGATCGCGCAGCCAGCCAGCGCCAGCGACGGCAGGTCCAACGCGCCCGAACCGAGAATGGAAAGATAGGAGCAGCCCAGCATGCCCAGAATCGACCACTGGAACAACCGTTCCAGGCTCGGCGCGCCGGGCTGCATCACAGAACTGGCCTCACGCTAACATGGTAGTACTTGGGCATGGAAAACGCCGGAATTGCGCGCCTTCTCAACGAGACTGCCGACCTGATGGAAATCGCCGGCGAAGACGGCTTCCGCGTCCGCTCCTATCGCAACGCCGCTTCCGCGCTCGAAAGCTACCCTGAGCGTGCCGCCGACATCGCGCGCGACCCTGCCCGCAAACTCACCGATATCCCCAGCGTCGGCAAAGCGATGGCCGATCATATCGTGGAAATACTGGCCCGGGGATCGTTCGGGCGGCGCGATGAGCTGTTGTCCCGCTATCCTCCCACCGCGCTCGAGTTCCTCAAAATACAGGGGCTCGGTCCAAAGAGCGTCGCCGTCATCTTCGAACATTTCCGCGCCACCACCATCGACGACCTCGAGCGCCTGTGCAAGGAGCAGAAGCTCCGGACCCTCCCCCGCATGGGCGCCAAGCTCGAAGAAAAGGTGCTCCGCTCGATCGCCGCCTACCGCCAGCGCGCGGGACGTTTCCTGCTGGACTACGCCACCCAGGTGGCGGAGGAGCTTTCCGCCCACCTGCGTTCCGAAGGCGTCACGGCCATCACTCCGTCGGGCTCCCTCCGCCGTGGCCGCGAAACCATCGGCGATGTCGACCTCCTCGTGGTAGCCGGCGAACCCGATCCGGTGCTCGACCGCTTCGCTTCCCACCCGAAGGTAACCGAGGTGCTGGCCCGCGGCGCCAACAAATCCAGCGTCCGCTATGGACTGGAAGGCATCCAGGTGGATGTGCGCGCGCTCCCGGCTTCCACCTATGGCGCGGCGCTGCAATACTTCACCGGAAGCAAGGAACATAACGTCGCGCTGCGGCAACGGGCCCTGCGCATGGGCTTCACCTTGAGCGAGTACGGGCTTTCGCGCGTCGACACCGAGGAGCGCGTGGCCGGCGAAACCGAGGAGGAAATTTACACCAAGCTCGGCCTGGCGTGGATCCCGCCGGAGCTTCGCGAAAATCAGGGCGAGATCGAGGCCGCCGAGAACAACGCTCTTCCCTCTCTCATCACCCTCGCGGACATGCGCGGCGATCTGCACATGCACACCACCGAGACCGACGGCCGCGCCACGCTCGAGGAAATGGCCGCGCACGCCCGCGAGCGTGGCTATGAGTACATCGCCATCACGGACCATTCCAAGGCGCTCGCCATGGCCAACGGCCTGGACGAGAAGCGCGTGGAGGCGTTCGCCCGGCGCGTTCGCGACATGAATCAGTCCGGCGATTTGGGCATCCGAGTGTTCTCCGGCCTCGAGTGCGACATCCGGCGCGATGGCGAAATGGACATCGAAGACGATGCCCTCGCCGAACTCGACCTAGTGATCGCGTCCGTTCATTCGCACATGAATCTCGAGCCCGCCGAAATGACAGACCGCCTGTTGCGCGCCATCGAAAACCCCAATGTGCGCATCATCGGCCATCCCACCGGACGCATCCTGATGCACCGCGACCCGTTCCCTTTTGACTTTGACCGTGTCTCGGCGGCGGCGGCGGACCGCGGCGTCGCTCTGGAAATCAACGCGAGCCCCGAGCGGCTGGACCTTTCCGGACCTCTGATTCGCGCCGCCAAGGCCAAAGGCGTCCGCTTCACCATCTCCACCGACGCCCATCACCCCAAACACCTGCTCAACATGCGCTATGGCATTCAAACCGCCAGACGCGGATGGCTGGAGAAAAAAGACGTCCTGAATACGCTTCCGGCCGAACGGTTTCTGGCCGCGTTGCGTCCAAAAGGAAGGGTACACGCATGAGAACCACGATTGCCATAGCCGGATTGCTCGGGGTAACCACCCTCGCCGCCGCCGAACTGCAGATTCCGTTCGAGAAGTACAAGCTCGATAACGGCCTGCGGGTGATACTGTCGAAGGACAGTTCCGCGCCCGTGGTGGCCGTCTACGTCATCTACGACGTCGGAGCCCGCTCTGAGGAAAAAGGCCGCACCGGCTTCGCCCACCTGTTCGAACACATGATGTTCCAGGGTTCCAAGAACGCACCGAAGGGCGTCCACTTCCAGACCGTGGAATCCAATGGCGGAAACCTCAACGGTTCCACCCACCCGGACTTTACCGACTATTTCGAAGTCCTCCCCTCCAACAAGCTGCCCGTGGCCCTGTGGCTCGAGTCAGACCGCATGCGGGGCCTGAATATCACCGAAGAGAATCTGAAGAATCAGAAAGAGGCCGTCAAACAGGAGCGCCGCCTGTCGTTCGACAACCGGCCTTATGCCACCGCCATCGTCGACGTGTTCCCCACGGTGTTTTTCAGTAACTTCCAAAGCAGTCACTCCCTCATCGGCAGCTATGAGGACTTGAACGCCGCAACGGTCGACGACGTGGCAAATTTCTTCAAGACCTACTACGCGCCCAACAACGCCGCGCTGGTGATCGTCGGCGATATCCAGACCGAAGAAGCGAAAAAGTGGATCCAAACCTACTTCGGCGACATTCCCTCTCAGAAGCTGCCGCCCAAACCGGACCTCTCCGAACCCGCGAAAAAGGAAACCAAGTGGGTGGACCACAAAGATCCCCTCGCCAAGCTCCCGGCTGTCGTCATTGGCTATCCCGCACCCAAGCGCCGCTCGCCGGACTACTACGCGATGCTCATGCTGGACGTGCTGCTTACCGCCGGCAACAGCTCCCGCTTCAACCTCGACCTGGTCAAGGGCAAGGAGTCCGTCGTGAGCTACGAAGCCAGTCTCGGCTGGCCGTTCGCCTCCGCCAATGACTTTGTCGATCCCGAACCCTACGGCCTCGCTTTTTTCTACAAGCCCACCTTCACAGCCAAACAGGTGGTGGAGCAGGTGGAAGCCGAGATCGATCGTGTGAAGAAGGAGGGCGTGCCGGCCGGGGAGCTGTCCCGGATCCGCACCTTCCTCCGATCGGAGAGCATTCGCAGCGTCCGCACCGTGCTGCGGCGGGCACAATTGTTGGGCCAATACGAAATCTTCGACGGCGATCCCGGGATGATCAACAAGGAACTCGACCGGTTCCTCGCCGTTTCCGGTGAGCAGATTCAGGCCGTAGCGAAAAAATATTGCGACCCCGAGCAGCGCGCCGTGCTCAGCATCGTGCCGGCGCCGAAGAAGTCCGAAAAGGAGACTGGCCAATGAAATCCCCTTTCCTCACCGGTTTGATTGCCGTCACGCTGGCCGCCCAAACCCCGATTGACCGCACCAAGCCACCCGAAACCGGTCCCTTGGCGGACTTCAAGCTTCCCCCGTTCCAGGAAAAGACGCTCTCCAACGGTCTCCGCGTGATGCTCATCAACGACACGCGCTACCCGATGTTGGAATTGCGGATGGGATTTCAGGCCGGCGACAAGTTCGACCCGGCGGACAAGGAAGGTTTGGCCGAAACCGTGGCTTCGCTGCTCAACGAAGGCGCCGGCGATCGTAACGCGCGTCAAGTGGCCGAGGAACTGGCCGACATTGGCGGCGATCTCGCTGCCTCCGCCACCTCGGACTTCCTCATGCTCTCCGGCTACGCCCTTGCCGAGCACACCGACAGGCTCCTCAGCCTGGCCGATGACTTCGTTCGCAAACCCGCCTTCGCTGAAGACGAACTGCGGCTACGCAAACAGAATCGCGTGGAAGAACTCAAGGCCGAGCGCGCCGAGTCTGAAACCGTGGCCACCGAACGGCTGCATGAGATCCTGTTCGCGGGGCACCCCTATGAGCATGCTCTGCCCACACCGGGCTCCATCGCCAAGATCACTCGCGAAGATCTGGTGACTTTCCGCGACCGGTTCCTGATTCCCAACAACGCTGTGCTAGCCGTGATCGGACCCATCGGCGACGCGAATGCATTTACCAAAAAGCTGCAAGCGCGGTTCGGTTCCTGGAAGAAAGGTGCCGTGCCCACGCCCCCAGCGGCCAAGTTCCCTGAGCCCAAGGGCAGCATCACGCTGGTGGACCGGCCCGGATCGGTGCAAGCCGATATCCTGATGGGCCGCCTGGCGGTGAAGCGCGATAATCCGGATTACTTTCCCCTGTATGTGGGGAACGCGATTCTCGGCACAGGCGCCAGTTCGCGGATGTTCGCCAACATTCGCGAAAAACAGGGATTCGCCTACCATTCCTCCTCGCACATGATGCCCCGCCGGGACGCGGGCTTCGTCGAGAGCACGACACAGGTGAGGAACGAGGTGATCGGCCCTGCTCTCGAGGCGATTCAGCACGAGTTCCGCCGCATGGGTACCGAGCGCGTGTCGGCTGAGGAACTCAGCGCGGTGAAGAACTATCTTAGCGGTAACTTCGTGATGTCGCTTGCCACTCCAACCGGCGTCGCCAACCAATTGATCAATACCCGTCTGAATGGCCTCCCGAATTCCTACCTGGAAACTTACGTCGATAAGATACGGCGGGTGGAACCCGATCAGATTCAATCCGCCGGCCGCAAGTATCTCGACCCTTCTCAGGCGACGATCGTGGTGGTGGGCGATGCGGCGCAGATCGCGGAGCCGATGAAGAAACTGGGTGACGTGAAAGTGGAGAAGGCCCCTCAGTGAGCCTGCTCGATATCTCACATCAGACCTTCGTTACGAAGTCCGGCCGCAAGGAGAAGCGAATTCTCATCCGGCATCCCGGTTCGGCGGCGGCTCTTCCCGTGGATAGCGGCGGACGCGTGCTGCTGGTGAGCCAGTACCGCGTTCCGGTGGGCGGACGCCTGTGGGAGATCCCAGCGGGAAAGATCGACGAGGGCGAAACGGCACTGCAGGCCGCGCGCCGCGAGCTGATCGAAGAAACCGGGTACCGCGCCCGCCGCTGGTCCAAACTCGTCGGCTTCTTTCCCAGCCCTGGATTCCTCGGTGAGTTCATTACCGTGTATCTGGCCCGCGACCTTCGAGAGGGCGAAGCCAATCCCGGCGATGGCGAAGACATCGAACTCCGCTGGTTCACAACCGAAGAGATGGACCGCGGCATCCGGTCCGGCCGGATTCGCGACGCAAAGACAATCGCCGGCTATCTGGCGTATCATCGCGGGAAATGAGAACAATCCTGCCTCTGCTGGTGCCGTGTCTGGTTGCGGCGCAGCAACTCCATGATTTGGAGCGGATCAGGGCGGATCTTTCCACGCTCACCGCGCCCGCAATGCATGGCCGAGCCGCGCTCGAACGCGGTCATGACGCCGCCGCGGCCTACGTCGAGTCCGCACTCAGGCAAACCGGGCTGCCCACCTCCCTTCAACCATTCGAGCTTTCCCGCGCCTCCGCCGACGCCGGGAAGAGCGCGGTGGAGTGGAACGGCCGGCCTCTCGAATATAGGGGCACCTTCAAGAAGGACTTACTCCTTGAAGCTGGCCTGGTCTTCGCCGGCTACGGAATTACCGCGCCTGAGTATGGCTACGATGATTACGAGGGGCTCGACGTCCACGGGAAGATTGTGGTGGTGTTTGACCGTGAGCCCGCCGAGGCCGACAAGCGCAGTCCGTTTCTCGGGCGCGGGCTCACCATCCATTCGGCATCACGGCTCAAGCGTATGAACGCCCAGAGCCGCGGTGCAATCGCTCTTCTCACCGTCCCCAGCGCTCACTCCCAGTCCGCGCCGGCGGATCCCAATCCGGCCCGGGGAAGCGCCGTCTCCCTGCATGACTCTCTCCTCACCATTCCGCAGCTTTCCATCTCCACCGCATCCATGGGCATGATCGCCGCGGACTACCGCACGTGGCAGGATCAGATCGACCGTTCCGGCAAGCCTGCCTCGCGGCCTATTCCGGGCACGATGCGAATCAAGTTGGTGAACCGCGAAGTGACGTCCGCCAAGGTTCAGAACGTCATCGCTGTACTTGCGGGATCGGACTCCGCAAGGAAAGAGGAAGTGATCCTCGTCACTTCCCACTTCGATCACCTGCCGGACCGTAACGGCCACACCTACCCGGGCGCCAACGATAACGCGTCCGGCACGGTAGCGATGCTCGAACTGGCGCGTATCTTTGCCGCCGTCGCGCCTGCCGCGCCGGACCATCGTGTTCATTTCCTTCGGTGCGGAAGAAAACGGACTGCTCGGTTCCTACTATTACGCCGCTCATCCGATGTTCCCCTTGGACAAGACTGTCGCCGTTCTCAATCTCGATATGATCGCCCGCAACGAAGCGCACACCGTACAAACGCGCGGGCGGCTTAAAGTTCGCCCGGACACATCCTCGGTTCTCAATCTGGTTGGCGGCGCTTACAGCCCGGATCTAGTCTCGGCAATCCGCAAGGCGAACAAAGCAACTCGACTCCGGTTGGACGATAAGTTCGACAAGGAATCTTCGATGAACACGTTGTGGCGGTGCGACCATTTTCCATTCCTCGCCGAACACGTTCCCGCCATCTGGTTCTTCGGAGGGTGGCATCCCGGTTACCACGAACCGATCGATACCATGGACCGTTTGAACTACGCGAAACTCGAGAAAGTAACCCGGTTGGCAATGGAGACCGCGCTCGCCCTAGCCGCGTCCGACGCGCGTCCGCGGTTCAAGCCTTGAGATCCCGGTTGAGCACCCGGTCCAACAGCGGATAAGCCTTGACGCCGTTCCATTGGTGGCTCCCGTCGAACGAATCCACCGTGAGCGCATCGTCCGCGCCCATGGCCCGATACGCCCGCCGGATTCGTTCGAGTGAAGGCTCAATCCATTCCTTCACCATCAGCGCGTCCCGCCGGCCGATCTCCCAAAGGCACGGCCGCGGCGCAATGAGCGATGCGATCTCAGGCACGTCCCCGTAACGCAACAACCCAGGAATCGCCTGCGCACCGCAACTGTAGCGGCCACGAATCCTTTCCTGCATCACATTCAGCGCCCCGGAGATGACCGCGACACGGATGCGCGGAGAAACCGCCACCGCCAGCATCGTCATGCGGCCTCCATAGGAAAGCCCCACGCAGCCAATCCGATTGCCATCCACTCCCGGATGGCGCTCGAGCAGCGCCTGCGACCAAAGCACGTCTCGCAAATTTTCCCCGATCAGGACCTTGCCCAACAGTTGCAGCCGCACGAATTCCACGGCGCAGGCATCGTCGCCGCCGTACGCCTTGGGGTCTCCCAGCCGGCGGCCGAACGGTGTGAAACACGGTGCGGCCACAACGTATCCGCGCTTCACCAGGGACAGGCCGTAGTCATAACTGATCGTGCTCGACGCGATGCCCACTACCGAGTCATGCCCGTGCGGTCCGTGCCCATGGAGGGCGAGCACTCCCGCGCGTTTACCGGATCCTCCCTTCGGCTCCAGCAAGTAGAGGGGCAAGGAACGATGCCCTTCGGCTCTCAGCAACAAAGAACGGCGCGTATGGTCAGGCGCTTGGTGAACGGATTCCTCCACCGTCTCCCAACGATCGGGCGGCGTGAAATCGCCGAGCATCTCGCGTAGCTTCGCGCCAAAACGCTGCTGCCACGCGCGGCACTCCGCCTCCGTGGACCCGCGGAAGATCATCGATAGCGGCGCGTGTTCGGCCAGTTGGCGCACCTCCTCATGGACGGTTTGCGCGGCGGCCGGCAGTGCCGTCAAAAGGAACCGGCGCGTCATCGTGCTCATTCCGGGAGCCCAAACGCAACGACGTTGGATCCAGCGGCGATCGCGATAAACTGCTTGCCGTTGACGGCGTAAGAAATTGGCTGCGACTTGATCTGCTGGCCGGTGTTGAAGTGCCACAACGCCTTGCCGGACTTCGCGTCGAGCGCGGTCAGAAATCCCTGGTCGTCGCCCGCGAAGATCAGTCCCCCCGCCGTCGACATCACGCCGGCGCCGTAGCGCTTCGAACTGATCTGCTGGTATTCCCACTGCATCTTGCCCGTGGTGAGATCGAGCGCACGAACGTAGATCTGCCACGGATCCGCCGGAGACTCGATATAACCGGTCGCCATGTACGAGTAACCTCCGGGCCGGAACGTATCCCTGGACTTTGTATTGATGCCGCAACCTTCCTGCGCCGTGACATAGAACCAGCCCGTGTCGGGATTGTAAGCCGGCGACATCCAGTTCGTGGCGCCTGAGGTGGCTGGGCACGTTTTGGTGCCCTGGAAACTCGGCACTACGCCCGGTACTCGCATCGGCCGCCCATTTTCGTCGAGCCCGGTGGCCCAATTGAGCTTCTTCACGAACGGTGTACCATGTAGGAACTTACCCGTCACCCGGTCGAGAACATAGTAGAATCCGTTCCGGTTGGCTTGCACGAGCAGCTTCCGCTTCTGGCCCTGGAACGGCGCATCCACGAGGATCGGGACTTCCACTGAGTCCCAATCGTGCACATCGTGAGGGGTGTTCTGAAAGAACCATTTCATTTTGCCCGTGTCCGCATCGATGGCGACGATACATTCCGTGTAGAGATTGTCGCCCTTGCGAACGTCACCATCGAAATCGGGCGCAGGATTGCCGAGGCCCCAATAGAGAAGATTGAGCTCCGGATCGTAGGACCCTGTGAGCCATGTGCCCCCGCCGCCCGTCTTCCAGGAGTCACCGGACCACGAATCGTGATTGGGCTCTCCTGGCTTGGGAATCGAATGCCAACGCCACAGCCGTTCACCGGTCTCAGCGTCATAGGCGTCCAGAAATCCGTTCAGCCCGTGGTCACTCGGTGCGATCCCGGCGATCACCTTCGCGCCGCCGTTGCTTCCCCGGACCACCATCGGCGCCGCCGGAGACCAATAGCCATCGGTGGCCTTCGCGATCTCCTTCTCCCAGAGCAGCGAGCCGGTGCGTGCGTCCAGCGCCACCAGAAAGGCATCCGGCGTTGTGACGTACACCTTGGCGCCATACACGGCCACGCCGCGGTTGGGGCCTTTGGCAATCGCGGACGACCGCCGGAAGTCCCAGATCAGCCGCCCCGTACGCGCGTCGATCGCGTAGACTTCGTTCGGTTGCGAGACGTACATCACGCCATCGGCGACAATCGGAACGGCTTGTAACTGCTGCCGCCCGGGGACCCCGTAGATCCACTTCGCCGTCAGGTTCTTCACGTTCGCCCGGTTCACTGCCGAAAGCGGGCTGTGCCGCTGGGAATGATACTGCCCCGAATAATGCAGCCAGTCCTCCGGCGGCGGGTTGAGTAAATGTTGATGAGTTACTTGCGCCGCCAGCGTGGCCGACCCAAGAGCGATAACCAATGCTGCCTTCGTCACCGGCCCTCCCGCGATTGCCGGCTCAGGAACGCCAGCACATCTTGAAACTCGTCCTTTGACAGTCGTGTCGCCCAGTCCACCGGCATCAGTGACTTCTCCGCGTATGCGATCTTCGCGGCCTCCTCGCGCAGCAACAGATGCAGCCGACCGTCTTTCCCCAGCACCTGAAGCGAGAAGTTGTTCTCGTTCTTCACCACTCCGTCGATTCTCTGGCCGTCTTTCGTGAGGATCGAAACCGGACGGTACTCACGCGGAATCGTTTCGCGGGCTTCCGTCAGCGCGCGCCGCAGATCGTCCAGCTTCCGCTCGCCGCCGATATTGGAGAGGTCCGGCCCGATGATTCCGCCACGGCCGCCGACCATATGGCATCCGGCACAGCCCTTGGATTGGAACAGCGCCGCCCCGTGCTCCACCGATCCCTCCACCGCGACGTCGATCGCCGACGCCCGCAGGGTTCTTATATACGCCACTATCTTGTGGACGTCGGCCGGCGGCATTGGCGAAGCGGGCATCGTCGTCCCGGGGATACCCTTCTTGATCGCGTCGAACAAGTCGGACTCGGTGCGGCGCAAATACCGCCGCTGCCCTCCCAGCGCCGGCGCACGGTCTCCAGGTCCGCCGTCCAATCCGTGACACATCGTGCAGGACCGGTTATACAGCGTGTGCCCCTCGGCCGCCGCCGCCGGATCCGGAGGGCTCGTGCGCCGGGTTCGCGACCCGCGCTGCGGACCGGCCACGAAGATTACCTTGCCGAAGCTCTCCGGTGTGTGAAACGAACGGGCGGGCGGCGCAATCGGTGACCATGTGCTCAATTGCGGATTCGTTTTCCCGCCCAGCCTTTGAAGGTTCAGCCTCCACTCATCGCCATTGCGCGGTGGGATGTTGCCCGCGTCCCGTGCGAAATTCCGCAGCGGGATCGCCATCTCCACAATCCACTCGGAATCGGTGTCGGATTCGTCTTTCCTGGCTTGGCCATGAAACGTGGTCCGGTACCGGACGCCCTCCGGCTCCCATGTGGAAGGCCCCGTCCACCAATCGGTCCGGCACCGGTTCAACATCGTTCCCAGCGCATTGATCTCGAACGTGTAGTAGTTTTTTACCTTCTCCGGATTGGGGCTGATAAAGATCTCCACACAATCGTCCTTGGAAACAGGACCGTGCCGCTTTGTCTCATACGCGGAGATGTGGCGGTCTTTGCACTGCCATGAGACGTACAGGTTTTCGTCGTCCCAAAGCAGCTTCGCGGTGGTGGGTTCCTTCTCTCCGGACTCGTACCAGTTGAAGATGAAGTCGCTCACAGGCTCAGCCAGCCGCCACGCTTCGTCATCCAGTTTGGCGTCGATGGTGATGGGCCCGGAGGCGCGCCCGATACGATATTCCACTTGCGCGGACACCATCGGAGCCAACGCCAGGAGGTTCACAAGGGCAAGGACGAAGCGCATGCAGGACTCCATCTTACTGCAACCCGCCCGCTGCAACCTGCCCACCTCGACCGACCTCGCCGCCTCCTCATTTTTTTCGTATTCGTAACATCCAGTCCGGCGGAACCCTCGTATGCATAGTCGAAGCCGGCCTGAGGCCATGGTTCCAATCTCAGGCCGGCGGCAACATCCCAAGGAGCACCCATGCACAATCTCGATCTCCGTTTTCGCGCCCGGCTGCTTTTCGCTAGTTGTTTATTGGCCTTCGCCTCCTATGCGAAGGCCGCTCCGTGCGTTTTCGATAGCCTCGATAGCTACGTCGCATTGGGCGCTGGCGGCTGTTCGATCGGGCCGGCGCAATTTACGGACTTCACGCTTCTGCCGGTGTCGTTCACAGGGATCGATCCGGCCGCGGTGTTGATCATGCCCGGGATGGCGCCCGGTTTCCTGGTGACGCTTGGCGCCACCGCGGCTACCGGCGAAACACTGCAGTCGACCTTCTCCTTCCTTGCGTCGGGCGCGGCCTTCAACTCCGCCACCGTCGCCCTCATCGGATCCGTGGTTGACTTCGACGGCGCCAACACTGGCGTCGCCACGTTCACACCGGGCCCGACGATCATCGCGTTCGACATCGGCGTCGACGCGCAACTCTCCGACATGGCCGCGCTCGGAGGTGTCCCATCCGTGTTAACGGAACTCGATTTCGTCATCGATGGCGGCACATTCGGCTCAGCCAGTCTGAACCAGGGCAGCATCGCTTTTGGAACTTCCGCTGTCCCGGAACCCGCAACCGCGCTCCTCATGCTTCCGGCCCTGCTGCTGTTGGCCGTGCGTATGAAGAGGCGCCAAATCAGTCTGCTTGTTCGCAATTCCAACCACTGAGGTCACCTGATGTTCACTTCCCGTCAATTACTCTCCCTCACTCTTGCCACGGGCCTGCTGGCTCCGCAAGTCATGTTGGCCAGCAGTCATCGCGAGGCCCCGATCACGGCCTTCGATCACAAAGCCGACATAACCGACATTTACGCCTTCCGCAGCTACGAATCCGGCCGCGCCGGCTTCGTCACGCTCATCATGTGCGTGGACCCGCTGCTCGAACCGGCCAACGGACCGAACTGGTTCCCGTTCGATCCTGACATTCTGTACGAGTTGAAGGTCGACAACGACAACGACGCCCGCGCCGACGTCACTCTCCAGATTCGCTTTCAAACGGAGCAGCGCTTGCCCGGCTTGTTCCAGGTGTTTGCCGGAGTAGGCGATGGCGTGAGCGCGCCGGATAATTCTCCCGCGCCGGTGCCGCCCGGCACGCCGCTCATCCCCGGTAAGATCACCGGCTTCGATTCCGCAGGCCTCGGCCAGCGGCAAACCTACACCGTCACCATGATCCGCGGCGGTCTCACGCAAGAACTCAACGCTGGCGGCCCGATGTACGCCGTGCCCGCCAACGTCGGCCCCCGCACCATGGATTACGCTGCTTTGTTCAACGCCGGCATTTATTCCGCCACCAATGGCATCCGTACCTTCGCCGGCACCGTCGACGATCCTTTCTGGATCGATCTCGGCGGCGCTTTCGATACGCTGAACACCAGCCTCCAGCCGCCGGTGATGTCGGCCGCGCAGGATGCCGCCAAGGTCAACGTGGCCGCCGACACGGTGTCCGGATACGCCGTGAACGCCATTGCCATCGAAGTGCCGATCAACCTGCTTACCAGCACCGGCACCATGGAACCCGCCTCGTCGCCCAACGCCACCATCGGAGTTTGGGCCACCACGTCGCGCCAGCGGACCACCGTTCGCCGCTCTCCGCTTCCGGCTCAGAACGCCGGCAATTGGACGCAGGTGCAACGCCTGGGGAATCCGCTTATCAACGAGCTGATCATCGGGACCGGATCCAAAGACCGCTTCAGCATGGACGAGCCCCACAACGACGGCCAGTTCGCGCAGTTCTTCCTCGATCCCACTTTGGCCCGGGTCATCAACGCGGCCACCGGAGGCGGCGTCGCTATCCCGCCCGTTCCCCGCACAGATCTGATTCCGTTGGTGCGCTACGCCGCTCCTATCGCCGCCGCTGGCACCGAACCCGGTCCCATCGCGGATCTGCTGCGGTTGAACATTGGCGTGGCCCCCACGCCGGCAGCCTCGGCCAACCGGCTCGGTCTGCTGGCTGGTGACGCCGCCGGTTTCCCCAATGGCCGCCGGCTGATGGATGACGCGGTCGACATCGCCCTTCGCGCGGTCGCCGGTGTTCTCAACCCCGCCTTCAGCGGCGCGCCGAACAATGCACTGGGCGATGGCGTCAACGTCAATGACGTTGAGTACCGGACCACGTTTCCTTACCTCGCCGACGCTCCCAGCGGAAGAAATCGCCGCCACATCGATCCGGGCGAACCGGGTTGCACCGGCGGCACGGGCGCAGCTTGTCTGCCTTAGGGAGAGAGAGCCCTATGAGAAACCACACGCGCCTCATGATCGCGTTGGCTTCGATCCTCGGAACGGTGAGCCCCTCGTGGGCTTCACCGGCCGAGGATAAGATTGCCGCCGCGCGAAAGACGATACAAGCGAAAGCAGACTCTCCCGACGCCTACGCGGCCCTGGCCATGGCGCTCGCCGCCCGCGCCCGCGAAACCTCCGACCCTGATTACTATGCTCAGGGAGAAGCCGAGATCGCTCGCGCACTGAAGCTGGACCCGAACAACCTCGCCGCCCACCGCGCCCGTATCTGGCTCGCGCTGGGTAAGCATGAATTCGCGAGCGCCCGTGAGCTGGCCGTGGCGCTCAACAAGAAGGTCCCCGACGATTTGCTTACCTACGCCTTTCTCACCGACGCCAACGTCGAACTCGGCCGCTACGACGATGCGGAGAATGCGGCCGACTGGCTGCTGCGCCTCCGCCCGGGCAACGTTCCCGGCCTCACGCGCGCCGCCTACCTGCGTGAACTCTACGGCGACATCGAGGGCGCGCTCGAACTGATGCAGAAGGCGTACGCGGGAACGCCGCCGGGCGAAAAAGAAGAGCTCGCCTGGATCATGACTCACGTGAGCCACCTCCATCTCGTGGCCGGTAACGTACCGTACGCGGAAATGGCCGCCAACGAGGCTCTACGGCTGTTCCCCGACTATCACTACGCGCTGGCCGCGCTGGCCAAGGTGCGGACGCGGCAAGGCCGTCACGCCGACGCGGCCGTGCTATTCGAAAAGCGCTATGAGGGCGCCCGGCATCCGGAGAATCTGTATGACCTGGCGATGGCGCTGCATGAATCCGGAAAGAAAGACGAAGCCCGCGCGGCGTTCGCCGAATTCGAAAAAAGCGCGCGCGCGGAAATGAACACGGCGGACAACTCCAATCATGAACTGGTGGCCTACTACGCCGGTGTTGGAGCCAATCCCGCCGAAGCGCTTCGTATCGCGTCCATGGAGATGGAACGCCGGCAGGACGTGATGACGCTCGATGCCTATGCATGGGCACTCTACGCCAACGGCCGGAATCAGGAAGCGCGCAACGCGATGCGCCGCGCCCTCGGTGTCGGTGTCCGCGATCCGCGCGTGCGAGAGCACGCCAAGGCCATCGACGCGGCTGGCGAGTAACCCGGGCAGCCGCTAAATGCGGGCACCCTGCGCCGGCGGGATCACGCAGGTCTCGCCGGCGCATTCGTTTGCGGGCGTATCTCTGCCCTAGGACTCGATGCCCATCTGCGTCAACCGGTACCGCAACGCATTGCGCGACAACCCAAGCAGACGCGCCGCCTGGCTCTTGTTTCCCGACGCGCGCCGCAGTGATTCCCGCAAAATCGCCCGTTCGAATTCGTCGAGCGTCATGCCATCGGGCGGGAAGAACTCGCCCGCCAAGGGCTTCGACGACACCGCGCTGTCGAGCTTGATGTCGGCCGCCTCGAGCCGCGTGCCCTGACACAGCAGCACACTGCGCTCAATCACGTTCTGCAACTGCCGGATGTTGCCCGGCCAGTTGTGAGCCACCACGGTCTTCATCGCCTCGTCGCTGATGGAATCCACCGGCAGGCCGTGCTCGTGAGAGGCCGATTGCAGGAACAGCCCCACCAGCGGCGGAATATCCTCGCGGCGCTCCCGCAGCGGCTTGATCGCGATCGGCATCACATTGAGGCGGTAGTAAAGATCTTCCCGGAACGCTCCGTCCGCCATCGCTTTGTCCAGGTCCACGTTCGTCGCCGCGACGACGCGAGTGTCCACCTGTTTCGTCTTGTTGCTGCCCAGACGCTCGAATTCGCGGTCCTGTAGTACGCGCAGCAGCTTCACCTGCACCGGCGCGGGCACGTCGCCGATCTCGTCCAGAAAAATCGTGCCCTGGTCGGCCTGCTCGAACTTGCCCGGCTTCGACGTTGTAGCGCCGGTGAACGCGCCTTTCTCATAGCCGAACAGTTCGCTCTCCATCAGGTTCTCGGGTATCGCCGCGCAGTTGATCTTGACGAAGGCCTTGTCCCGTCGCGGGCTGTGAAAATGAATCGCGCGCGCGATGAGATCCTTCCCCACGCCGGACTCGCCAACCAGAAGCACCGTCGCCTTGGTGGGCGCCACGCGGCGCACCATCTCCAGGACCTCGCGCATCGCCGCGCTCTGGGCCACGATGTTGCCCACGTCGTAGCGTGCGCCCAACTGTTGCCGCAGCGTCCGGTTCTCGGCGCGAAGGTCGCGCACCTCCAAGGCCTTCGCCACCACGGTCATCAAATGATCCATCGAAAACGGCTTCGGCAAGAAATCCTGCGCCCCGGCCTGCATCGCCTGGACGGCCGTTTCCACGGAACTGAACGCCGTCATCACGATCACGGGCGCCTGGCAACCTCGGCCGCGGATCTGCCCAATCAAGGTGAGCCCATCGGTGCCGGGCAGCCGCAGGTCGGTCAGGATCAGGTCCGCCCGCGACGTCATGGCCAGCCCTGCCTCCGCGGATCCAGCCAGTTCCACCTCATAATCGGCCGAGCGCAACTGCAACTCGATCACCCGACGCAGCCGCTCTTCGTCTTCGATCACCAAGATCCGGGCGCTCAAGCGCGCACCTCCGCTTGCGACCCCAGCCGCACACGAAACACCGTCCCCTGCCCCGGCTCGCTTTCCACCAGCACCTTGCCGCCATGTTGATCCACGATCTTGCTCACGATCGCCAGCCCGAGCCCCGTACCGGTGGGCTTGGTGGTGAAAAACGGATTGAAGATGTTTTCCAGATGCGCCGTATCAATACCTGGTCCGCGGTCAATCACCGCTACTTCGACGCCATCGGCCAGCGGACGTGTTTTGACCGTGATCGCCCCTCCAGCCGGACTCGCCTCGGCTGCGTTCAGCAGCAGGTTGTAGAACACGCGCTCCATCAATTCTCCATCCATCATGACAGGGTGCACATCGGGCGAGTAATTGCGGTAGAACGTCACGTCAGGGGCCGGGGTACGCCGCTGCAATTGGGAGATCGCGGCATCGAGCAATTCATTCACGTCCGTCTTGGATGGACGCAATTCCAGCGGCCGGGCGAAATCGAGGAATCGCGTTACCAGGGAATTGGTGCGGTCCACCTCTTCGCGGATGTAGCCCGCCAGTTCACGGGGCACCGGCTCTCCCTCCGGCAATTGCTTCAGTAGCATTTCCGCCGACGCCTTCATCGTCCCCAAAGGATTGCGCAGTTCGTGCGCCAGCCCCGCCATCAACTGGCCGATTGCCGCCAAGCGCTCGGAGCGCCGCACCGCGGCCTCTGCTTCCGCCAGGGAGCGGTTAGCATCCGCCAGTTGCTTTGCGGTTTCCAAGTACTGCTGCGACTGGGCGCGGACGCTCGCCGCCAACTGATGCATCAGCACGGCCAGCACCACGAACAGCAGAACCCGGAGCGCAAGTTCCCGCACGTCGCCCGGGAGAATCTGGTAGCGATTCCAGTCGAGGACCAATAGAAAAGAAAGATACGCTCCGCACGCGAAAAAGCTGACCACCGCGAAGCCCAGCGCCCCCATGGTGGTCACCGCCGAGACCACCGGCACCAGCAGGATCAGGTAATAGGTGGAATTGATCGCACCGGTCACACCCACCAACAAATAGCCCAACATCAATTTGATTCCGACCGACAACAGAGCGCCACGGCGCGTCGCGAGGAACGGAATCCGTGGCTCCAGGATTTGCACCACCGCCAAAAGAGCCAGCAATTCCATCTCCGCCTCATTGCGAATCGGACTGGCCACCGCGAGCGCCGCGAACAACACGACCCAAACCACGTCCATGGGACGCGGCCGCCAAGCCACCCGTTCCGTCAGTGTCGCTGCCATGCTCTCTCCGATTGTGCCAAAATGAGGGCTAATCTCGATTGTTTCTCGCATGACCCCCGAAACCAATGACTCCCCGCGCCTCGATCCCGTTGGCGCAGAACCTACTCCCGAAGCACAGGAAGAGACTTCCTTCGGTGAACTGCTCTCCGAGTTCGAGCGCGGCCACTCCGCGCCCGGCGCCGAAGACCGGCCCGCCTTCATCGACGGTGTGGTGCTTTCTCTCAATGAGCAGTCCGTCCTTGTCGACGTAGGGCGCAAGCACGAAGGCACGCTCCCGCTCGACGCCGTCCTGGACCCCGCCGGTAAGCCGCGCGTCAAACCCGGCGACACCATCGGCGTCAACATCGGCGGACGCGACGAAAATGGCTACTATTTGCTCAGCCTGTTCAAAGTGACGGTTCCCAAGGATTGGTCCGGCCTGGAGGCCGCCTTCGCGGAGAAGGCGATCATCACCGGCACCGTCGAGGAACTGATCAAGGGCGGTCTCCGCGTCGATGTCGGCGCCCGGGCGTTTCTGCCCGCTTCCCGCAGCGGTGCTCGCGACATCCCCGAGATGGAGAAACTCGTCGGGCAGCAGATCGAATGCCGGATCACCAAGCTCGACGTCGAAAAGGAAGACGTCGTCGTTGACCGCAGAGGCATTCTCGAAGAGCGCGCCGCCAAGGCCAAGGAGGAGGCGTTCGCCGCCCTCCAGGAAGGCGCCATTGTCGAAGGCGCCGTTCGCAATGTCATGGACTTTGGCGCTTTCGTCGACCTGGGCGGCGTGGACGGGCTTCTCCACGTAAGCGACATGACTTGGGTTCGTAGCGCCAAGCCCTCCGATGTCGTCAAGTCCGGCGACACGGTGCGCGTGAAGATCCTCCGTATCGACCGCGAAAAGAAGAAGGTCTCACTCGGGATGAAGCAGCTCACTCCCGACCCCTGGACCGTCGCCACCGCCTCACTCGAGCCCAACACCCGTGTCCGCGGCAAGATCGTGCGCGTGATGGATTTCGGCGCCTTCGTGGAGCTGCAACCCGGCGTCGAGGGCCTCATCCATGTCTCCGAGATGAGCTGGTCCCGAAAGCAGAAGCGTCCCGCCGACATCGTCACCGTCGGCGAGATGGTCGACGTCGTGGTGCTTTCGGTCAAGCCCGAAGAAAAGCGCATCGGGCTCGGATTGAAACAGACCCTGGGGGATCCCTGGGAAGAAGCCGTCGGCAAGTTTCCCGTGGGCGCGGTGGTCGAAGGGCCCGTCACCAACCTCGCTCCCTTTGGCGCATTCGTCGAACTGGGCGAAGGCGTCGAAGGCATGATCCACATCGGCGACATCGTCAACGACAAGCGCCTCCAGCATCCCCGGGAAGCCTTGACCGCGGGACAAGTGGTGAAGGCCGCCGTACTCGAGGTGGATCATGAGCGGAAGCGATTCCGCCTCGGCATGAAGCAACTCGAGCCCACCTCGGCCGACGAGTACATCGCGGAACACAAGGTAGGCGACAGCGTTACCGGGCGCATCGTCGATGTCTCGGGCTCAACCGCACGGGTGGAACTTGCGGAAGGCGTCCGCGCCACCTGCCGCATCATCCGCAAACAGGCGCCCGCCGAATCCAAGCCCGCCTCGGCGGACCTCAACTCCTCGATTGCCGCGCTGGCCGCGCGCTGGAAGCAAGGAACCGTCTCGAGCGCCGACACTTCCGGACCGAAAGCCGGCGAAGTAAAGCAGTTCCTCATCCGGCAGGTGGATCCCGCCAAGAAGTTGATCGAAGTCGAGTTGGAAGTCGGCTAGCCGATTCCTGTCCCGCATTGCGTAACACGCGGCGGCGGCTTGCGCTCATAGCTTGGTGGCCCTCCGGGCCGGATAGCCCGGATGCCCGGAAGCTTGCCCTACAATAGTTTCTTGGACATGCGGCCGTTTGCCCTCACGATCGCGATTGCCGTTCTCTGCGCCGGATTACCCGCGCAGGAGCGGCTTCCCAACCTACCCGTGCAGCCGATCGGGCCTTCGGACCTGATCGCGCTCTCCGTGTACGATTCCGCCGAGTTGACCCGCACCTTTCGCGTGGATACAGAAGGCAATCTCAGCCTGCCGATGATCAAGCGTGCGATTCATGCCGCCGGGCTGCTACCTTCCGACCTCGAGAAGCTGATTGCCACTGCGCTGTCAGAAGAAGAGATTCTGATCCAGCCGATCGTGAAGGTGGCCGTCGCGGAATACTATTCCCGGCCAATCAGTGTGATGGGCGCTGTGCGCAAGCCTACGACGTTTCAGGCGTACGGACCAGTCACGCTGCTCGAGGCACTGGCGCGGGCCGAGGGACTCTCCGAGTTTGCTTCGCCGGAGGTGCTGGTGACCCGGCCGGGCGCCACCGAGCCGATCCGGATTCCGGTTCCGCGGCTGATCGATGACGCCGACGCGGCGTCGAATCTCAAGCTGACGGGCGGAGAAGAAATCCGTGTGCCGGAGGCTTCCAAGATCTACATCGCGGGCAACGTCCGCAAGCCGGGCGCGATCGCCGTGCGGGACAAGGATCAGCTCACCGTGCTGAAGATGATCGCTCTGGCCGAAGGGCTTTCCTCGTACGCGAGTAAGCAGGCCTACATCTATCGCAAGACCACGGAGTCCCCCGGCAAGAGGGAGATTCTCGTGGAACTTCACAAGATCATGAAGCGCGAAGCGCCCGATGTCACCCTCGAGGCGCACGACGTTCTCTACGTACCAGACGACAGCAAAAAACGTATCGGTATGACCGTGCTCGACCGGATTGTCCTGTTCGGAAGCACCGCGGGGGCGACGGCCCTCGTCTGGAGACGATGACACCCGATCCATCCTCGCAACTTCCGGCCTCCTACGTTCCGGCGCCGTATTCTTCTTCCCCGCCCCCCGCGCCTCTTGGTCCTGGATGGGACATCGAGGTGGAGGCGCCGTCGATCCCCTTGTCGCACTATCTGTGGGTGCTGCGGCGTCACCGGTGGCGGATCGCGGCGTTGGTGATGGCGGCGACGCTGCTGACGCTCATCGTGTCCTACCGGCTGACGCCGATCTACGAATCCACCGCGACCATCGACGTCGATCGCAAGATGCCGACGCTGATTCTCGGGCAGGAGGCGATGCAGGCCACCAACAACGACGCCGATCAATTTCTGGCCACCCAAATCCGGCTGATTCAATCCGACTCCGTGCTGCGGCCGGTTGCGGAAAAGTACAACCTGCGCGAAAAGGAAGACGAAGACTGGGTGAGCGAGTTGAAACAGGATCCGGGGGCGGCGGAAACACCGGTAATTCTCAAAAAGCTCAAGGTTTCGCGCCCCGCCAACACGTATCTGCTGCTGCTCAGCTACCGGTCCAAGGACAAGCAAATGGCCGCGGACGTGGCCAATGGCATCGCGCAGTCGTACCTGGAGCACACCTACAACATCCGCTATCGCGCGGCCAGCGGGCTGTCTCAGTTCATGGAACGCCAGCAGGAGGAACTGCGGGCGAAGATGGAGCGGTCCTCGGAGGCGCTGCTGAAATTCGAGCGCGAGTTGAACGTGATCAACCCGGAGGAGAAGACCAACATCCTTTCAGCGCGGCTGGTGCAGCTCAACAGCGAATACACGACGGCGCAGGCGGACCGCGTGCGGCGGGAAGCGGCCCTGAAGTCCATCCAACAGGGGACTTCGCTCGAGGCGGCCTACATTTCCTCGCAAAGCGAATCGCTCGACAAACTGACGCAGACCTACAACATCGCGCGGCAGCAGTTTGCCGACATCAAGTCGCGATTCGGCGCCAATCACCCCGAGTACCGCCGGGCGCAGGCGCAGGTGGAAGAGACAACGCGCTTGCTCGATCAAACCAAAAAGAACATCATGGAGCGGGTTGGGATTGAGTACCGGCAGGCGGCCGAGCGCGAGGCGATGCTCGAGAAATCGGTGGCAGAGGCCAAGGCGGAGTTTGACCGCGTGAACTCGCGGTCTTTCGAATATCAGACCATCAAGCGCGAAGCCGACGCCGACAAGAAGCTGTACGAAGAACTGGTGAGGAAGATCAAAGAGGCAGGGATCAACGCGAGCTTTCAGAATTCCTCGATCCGCATCGCCGATCCGGCGAGGCCGGGGCTCGAGCCGGTGTTCCCGCGAATCGGGTTGAATCTTGGCGTGGCGTTTCTGCTGTCGTTGATGTTCGCGGTGGGCTACGCGCTCATCAGCGATACGCTCGACGACACCATCCGCGATCCCGAGCAGGCCTTCCGGTCACTGCGTACGCCGGTGGTGGGCACGCTGCCGCAGGTGAAGCCATGGCGGTCCCAATTGGCGACCATCGGCGCCGCCAGCGGCGACGAAGGAACCGGCGGCGCCCGGAGCTTGTCGACCTACGAAGAAGCGATACGGACGCTGCGGAACTCGATCCTGCTGTCGGATTTCGAACGGCAGTTCAAGACGCTGCTGGTTACGAGCGCATCGCCCTCGGAAGGCAAGTCCACCATCGCAATCCATTTGGCGGTGGCACATGCGCAGCAGCATCACCGGACGCTGATTATCGACGGTGATTTGCGGCGTCCTTCCATTCACAAGCGTTTCGGCTTGCCCAATACGGTGGGCCTTTCCGACGTCCTGCTCGAGAATCTGTCGTGGCGGGACGTCCTGCTGCATCCGGAGACGGTCTCGGGATTGGACATCCTTCCGGCGGGTTCCATATCGCGGCGCGCGGCCGATTTAGTGGGCCGGGGACTGCAGCGGATCCTCGACGACGCCGCCCGCGAGTATGACCTGATCATCCTGGACGCCCCTCCGCTGCTGGGATTTCCGGAGCCGCTGCAGATGGCGGCGGCGGCCGATGGCGTGGTGATTGTGGCGCGCGCCGGGCAGACATCGCGCAAAGGTGTGGCAAGCGTGATCTCCACACTGAACCGTCTGCGGGCCAACATCGTGGGTATCGTGCTGAACGAAGTGCACCGCGAAATCAGCGACAGTTACTACTACTACGGTTACTACGGCAAGTATTACAAGCACTACCGCGGAGAGTCGAAAACGGATCTCGTTTCGCGCGAGTCATGACGCTGGCGCGTTTGATCGCGATCTCGTTTTCGAGTTCCGCGCTCGGCTTTCTGCTGGAACTGCTGTTGGCGTGGAAGTACGGCGCGAGTCCGGAACTAGACGCGTTCCGGCTGTCGCAGAGCGTGTTCCTGATCGGATCGCAACTACTGGTTTGGCAATTGCTGCCGCACGTGGTGGTCCCGATGTTCACCGGGCTGCGCGCGCGGCAAGGAGAAGCGGCGGCGTGGAGATCCGTGCTTGCCGTTCATGGAACATTCGTCATCGCCGGAGTGGGGCTGGCCGCCGCGATCGCCCTTTTCCCTGAGGCCATCGCACGCTGGATTGCGCCCGGCATCACCGGCCCGGGCGCGGACTTGCTGCCCGGCTACATGCTGGCCGTGGCGGCGGCGGGTACTCTCTATGTTCTGGCGGGCACACTGGCGGCCGCGCTGAGCGTCCACGGGCAATTCGCGATCGGGATTCTGCCGCCTTTGTGCGTGAACCTTTGCCTCATCGGGATGGTGGCGGCTCTCCCGAGTACACGTCCGCTGGCCGCGCTGGGGGGTGGAACGGTGCTGGGCGCGGCCATCGCCTACGCGGCGCATGTGGCCGCAGTGCGGCGGGCGCGCCGCGAAAGCGGGGCAAGCGATCGGTTGGCGCCGGGGATCCAAGTGGAAGGCGGCGGCGCATCGCTCACGGGACTGCTGGTTCCGCTCGGAGCTGCGATCGCGTTCGGACACGCGGCAACCATCTTCGTGCAGCGAACGCTGAGCCTGCAAAGCGTGGGGAGCATCGCACTATTCAGCTTCGCGCTGCGGTTGACGACGCTCGTCTATACACCCGCCGCGCTCTACGGCAACACAGCATTCCCTGCCCTGGCGGCGGCCGTGGACGCGACGGATCAGACACAATTCAAGACGGCGCTACGGAAGGCGCTGGCGCGCACGATCGTTCTCTCGGCTCCGTTGGCCGCGGTGTTGTGGGTAGTACGCGGGCCGATGGTCCGGCTGCTGTTCGGCACGGGCAAGCTCGACGCGGACGCGCTCGATTCGATTACCGCGATGTTCGGGTGGATGGTGCTTTCCTCGCCGATGGGTGCGGTGGTGGCGCTCATGGGCAAAGTGTTTTCGGCCATACGCAACCGGTGGGCGATCGTGGGGCCGCCGGCAATCGCTCTGGTGTTACTGGCTCTGACGGCGCGGCCGCTCGCCGGAGAGTACGGAGCGGAGGGAGTGGCCATGGCGTTCGCCGTCTACACCTTCGCCATTGCCGCCCTGCAGATGGCGGCCTTGCAACTGGCGGGGCCGCGGGCTGTTACTACCGTGGCGGCAATGCGAAAATAACAGCCTATGGCTTCGCCGCCGCCGGTTCAACGATACCGCTGCCCGGGTTGCTCCGCCGACATGGAATTCGACCCGGCCGCGGGGTCATTGAAATGCCCCTATTGCGGCACGGTGCAGAAGATTTCGCACCCCGTCAACCAAGGAGTGGAGGAACTCGGCTTCGAGGAATACGCGCACGATCCCGGCGCCTCTAAGCTGGGATCGCTCTCCGCCCAGGCACTGGAAGTGGGTTGCACCGGATGCGGCTCCGTGATCGCGTTCGAGCCGGGCACCTTTGCCGGGGTGTGCCCCTTTTGCGGGGCGAAGATCGTCACGCAGCCGCACAGCGCGGATCCGCTGATCGCGCCCAACGGTGTGCTGCCGTTTTCGGTGACTCGCGCGCAAGCGGCGGCCTCGGTGAGCCAATGGCTGAGTTCGCGCTGGTTTGCGCCGTCGGAGTTGAAGCGGATGGCGCGGCCGGAAGGGATTCACGGTGTCTACGTCCCGTTCTGGACCTACGACGCACGCACCTATACACAATTCCGCGGGCATCGGGGCGACTACTACTACGAGACCGAAATGGTGACCGCGCTCGTGAACGGGCGGCAGGTAACCGAGCGCCGGCAAGTGAGAAAGACGCGATGGAGCCCGGCGGCGGGACAAGTGGGCAACGAGTTTGACGATGTATTGATCCCGGCGACGCGGTCAATCAATTCCAAGCGCCTGCATGACCTCGATCCTTGGGATCTGGAAGTGGTGTGTCCCTACGAACCCGCCTATCTGTCCGGGTTTCAGGCGCAGCGGTATCAGGTTCCGCTCACCGACGGGCTCGGCGAGGCGAAAAACATCATGGCTTCGACAATCCAATACACGGTGCGGCAGGCAATCGGCGGCGATGAGCAGCGAGTGGACCAGATCCGGACAGAGTATGAAGATGTGACGTTCAAGCATCTGCTGCTGCCTGTGTGGATTGGCGCTTATCGCCTGCAGGGCAAGGTGTTTCAGGTGATCGTCAACGCGCGCACCGGCGAGGTGCAGGGAGAACGGCCCTACAGCGCGGCGAAGATCGCGTTGGCGCTATTGGCGGCGTTGGTCGTAATCGCGATCATCGCGCTGTTGGTGGATCGGTAGGCCGCGGACTCTTGGCCTTGATGGGCCGCGCCGCCGTTACGCGCAGGGGCGAATCCGGACTCGCGGCCGTGAATTTTTGAGCAGCCACCGTATCGGCCGGCGAAGAAGCGAAGATCGAAACCGGGGAGGCGGCGGGGGCAGCCTCAGGCGCTGCCTCCGATTGCAGACCGATGGTGTAGGCGCCCAAACCTCCGCGCGCGGCGGTAACCACGACGCGATAGACGCCGGCGGGGAGTATGCCGGTCAACCGCAGCGGACCGGGCGCGGGCGCGACTCCAACCGCCAAGCCGCGCTCGTTGGCGTCAAACAGCACCATCACGGGTTCGATCTCGGTGGAGTCCATCGTGAGGGAGATCCGGCTGCGCTCGCCAAGTGTGAACCGGTGCTGGCGCGCGAACGTGTTCGCGGTCGAGAACGGCGCGATTTCGAAGTAACGGCAATCGGTGGATTCGATGACGCCAGCCACGGGATCGCCGGCGGCCAGTTCTTCCACCCGGCACTCGGGAGGCGTACGCAGCGATCCGCGCAGCGCGAACGCAGGCGGCGGTGCGGTGGGCGAGGTGGCGGCGAGGGTGTACTCACCCGGCGGCAAGGTGAGTTCGAGGCCGGCATTTCCATCGGCATCGGTATTGCGGAGAGCCGCCGTCGAGCCGTTCTCCGCTACCAGATTCAGGGCGCCGCGGCCTTGCGTAACATTCAGATCAAACTTACCCACCTTGCGGTCAGGCACTGAGACGTGGAATGGACGCGCGGCGGAGGCGAACAAGAAAGCGTTATTGGTTTTCAGCGGTCGAATATCTGCTCAGTAACGTATCTTCAAGGCTGCGTTGTGTGACCTATCAACAAAAAATTATCAAGATGGGTTGGAAAAGGACACAATCTTCAAATGATTCCGGAAGGACGTTCGACCAGATAACCCAAGTAACAATCCTCAACAAATTCTGAACGTGTCCTATCAGTTCCATGAAGGATTGGGTTGGTTCTCAGGCTGGATCGGACATTCTTGGATGATCGTGGATCGTTCGTGTCGATTTTCTGCCAGCATCAATATCGACCATTTCAAAATGTCGAACCTATGTCATCGTGATCTCCGTATCCATCACGAAGACACCACCAGCCACAGTCGTTGACGACGAAGAAACGTCAAAGAAGAACAGACATCCTTTCGGAACAAAGATCAATGCAACATCAGTGCTCCGTGGACGAAAACTATATCAATGAAAGCCATCAGTTCGTTCAAGATGGATTCACTCTTCGAAGGCGTGTGTTCAAGAAACGGACCCTCGTCAGCAAAAACCGACAATCACCGGGTGATTTGAAACCGCGACGTTCAGATCTACAGTGTTCAGTGACGTGATGTCGGGTTAAGAAGCACCATCAACGATTCAGGCGTCAGCAGCAGTATCACCACACACCACATGAAAGTCAATTCTTGGCTGCACCGGCTGCCGTCTGTTGGTATGCAAGATACTTCGTCATGAAATGTCCAGACCAACCGTCGAATTTCCCGGACGAACCTCAGTAGTACGGGTATCGGAGTGATCGATCGACCAGGCTTGATTCTGAAATCAGGCGTTTGATCATCGATTGTTTCTGGTTATCGAAAGTGATGATTGCTGTGTTGTCGTCAACCATGAAGGCATGGTTAGCGTCAGTGACTGAACCAGTTGTCGAACAGCGGGATAATGTCAGTAATGGATATGATATCGACCTCTGAAACTGGAAGCCTCGATGTAAAGTAAGATCAAATGGAAAATCAATGGATTGTCGGAAAGTGGTGATGATAAAACTCAGTGACAGTTCAGTTCGAAGTTGTTGTCACAAAGCGGATTACATTGCTTTCCACCAAGAGCATCGGAAAATCAAAACAATATCAATTTAAGGCAACAGTGATAATTTACATGAATCGAAGACGGATGGGCGGTATTCCGATATTCTTAAACATTATGCTACCACCATTCAGGCTTCATTCTTGGATTTTCATTGATCTCAATCTCTCGGAATCATCCCGAAAAAAGTAAATGAAAAATTTGTGAAGTACTATTCAGTTGCCAGATAATATTAATTTAGATTCAGTTCTATTTCCCAACGTTTCCATGAAAAATATTAACATCATTCGTATGAACAATTGGTATCGCGCTCACCCCGAGGATTTGACGGATGCGTCGTTCTCTGTCATTAAGCAAAGCGTTCCCTCCCGAGTTCACCGTATGATTCAGACGCCGGAAACGTCTTGTCTGGTTGTTGATGTGATATTAGAAGCGTTAATGGCAGTTCCACCATTCCATCAACGTAATCCCATCGGTTTACATGAAGTTTATGCACCTCGACGTGGCAGTGAATAATGGTATTGTGGACGTGGCATTAAGATTTATGGCAATATCGGGTTTTCCGATTGATCGCATAGCCATCTTATAATAAGCTCCCACAAATTTCAATTTCCTTTTTCAACCCTCGGACAATCATTGTCGGGTTCCGGATTGAAACATTAGCTCGTCAAGCTGTGTGATGATTATTCATGCGTGTTTCAACTTGCAAGAATTACAAACGTCACCGAACGTTGTTTCATTATGTTGTTTCAGAGTGTCCATGCGTCGGGGCGGCAGGATAATCTCAAGCAGTTTCGGGCAAGCAGCAAAGACTCACGAGCACCTGGCGGTAACTTCGGATCAAAGCGTTCTCGCAGATGGAACCCTCCGCCAGCCGCAAAGGCGCGCCGAAAGCGCAGCCGCCACGCCGAGATGGACCACGGCGTCGTTATTGATGGCATAACAGCTCGTGGCGATGGTGGAATTTCGCTGTCATGGAACTCGTTGGTTGTGAATCCAGTGTATCTGTTGACGTGATTTGATCAAACATTCGTCCACGTCTCGACGGTGATCAGACGCTGTGGTCCGCATCGGTGACGAACAAAAGGCAATTAAGGATCAGACAACTGTTACCGCGACCACGCGTTCGACAACGACCGTCAGTCTTCCTTGATCAGCCGTTTACGGAGTTGCCCGGCACATTCTGGTTCAGCCAGGACGCAGTCGAAATACGCCGCCGCTGGCGTCTCATACGCAATTCATCTGCCACATGCCAGAACAGTAGCCGCCAGGCCGCTGACCGAGCCAGTTGCCTTTGCGGAACGGGAAGGTCGTAGAACAAACCTGAAGATTGTGCGTGCGGTCGAAATCCGGCTGTGGCTCGATTGCGGTCCCGTCGAACGCCAGTTCGGACAAGCCGGAATCGTTGAACCGATGGATGATCTTGGTTCAAAGTGAAGAGTGTCGGGACATTTCATTCATCGATTGTGGTGAAGAACATGAAATCGCTAATAACAAGAAATTGCATTGATTGTGTCAGTTTCAAAATTATGAAGGAAAATGATATTACCGATACATCAACATTTGCATTCGTTGTCAAAATTCATCTGTTCCAACATTACACCATGGATTTCTTGTTGGATCGAGATTACCATCCATGGAGCCAAATCTTGCATATGTCATGAACAATTACCGTTGAAGAAAATGCCTTCGACATCATGATGACCACAGTTGACGATTTCACAATTGGATTCGTCTGCGTAGTCGTCTTACAAAGTCTGAAGATTATGAACGGTTGGAAAAAGATCGTGTCTTCTGAATTGAGATCGAAAATTGACAACCATTAAATGCAGAAAAACTCGAACCTGAAAAAGATGCGCCGCTATACTGAAAGTAGAATAAGTAGCCGAAATTGAGCAATCGCGCTAGCAACGAACGAAGTCAAGTCGCAGTAACCGCCGTAACCAACACAACACCGTCTTTCGACTGGAACGTGTCGTGAATGATGTTTCAAAGCCAGAACTGATGGAGATTATGAAAAGTATGATCATCGATGGATATGCCGCGCGTATATTCTTCCTCCAGATATCAAAGTGCCGCGATTCAAACCGCAATGGATATTATGTGGTTTTGAAACAGTCATTAAGGACATAATGGTAGGATCATTACGTTAGCCACCATTGAGATGTTGGAAGCGTGCTGTATGTGTAAAGTGACATTGTTGACGGGATTGATTATCCTGAACCATCATTATTACCATGGATTCGAAGGATGTTGTTATGGCATCATATTACCATTCTTGGCGTTGATGATGATCTTGGCGGTAGTGAAATGTCATCAGAGGGATATTATGAATCAGTCATTGTTTTCACCGCCAAATACAACCACAAAGAGCTGAAATCGATTGATCGGTGTGGTAAGGTGTGTTTATGAAGAGGCGGATTATGGTGCCTCGCCGGACGCGCAGCCGACGTGCAGCGTACATATTGATTGTCGCGCCCGGAGCCAGGAAGGGGTTGGACTGGTTGGGATTCCCGACCGAGGAGAAACCGGAGATGACAAAACGCGGATATCCGCCCACTACCCAGAAAGTCACTGCCATTGGTGCCTGGAATCTGAAGATCGTCGAGGCCGTAGTTCTTGCCGATGTCGACGTTCTGCGAGCCCAAGCGCTGCCGTGTGAAGCCGATGTTACCGTCGACGAGTACGCGCGCCGACACGGCGTATGTGCCGCCGATGGAGGCGTTCTGGGTGCGGCCCGGGGAGTTTCCAGGCTGGCCGCCGGTGAGAGCGTCGCCGCCGGCGGCTTCGAGCGAGGGCGGGTCAAAGATATCGCTCGGCGAGATGCTGTACCGCACGAACATCGAGGACTTGTCGGTGGGGTTGTAGTTCACCTTGAAGTCGGCATTGGTGCGATTGAAAACGTAGGTGCCCGTGGCGAAGTAGTTATTGGGGAACGTGGCGAGGTTCGGCTGTGGGATGAGGGCGATCATCTTGGCGGCAGCCGGATCGATGCGGCTCACGGGAACACGCGCATTGGGAAACAGTTCACGATTGGATCCATCGGCGGCCCCGGTGAGGGGGTCAAAGATAGAAGCGCCGACTCCAGAGAAATCGCCTTGACGGAGCGGAGACTCGGGCACGGTGCGGAAGGCGGAGGCGTAGCGCCGGCGGGTGGTCCGCTCGAGATTGGCGAAGAAGAAGAGCTTGTTCTTCTTGATGGGTCCTCCGAAGGTGCCGCCGAACTGGTTGAGGAGATTCTTGGGGAGGTTGGAGCCGACGAAAAAGAATCCGCGGGCGGCGGTGGCGCTATTGGTATGGAACCAGTGGCCGCTGCCGTGAAACTCGTTGGTGCCGGATTTGATGGTGACGTTGACGGCGGAACCTCCGGCCATGCCCTGCTCGGCGTCGAAGCTGTTGGAGACGAGGTTCACGGTCTCGATGGCTTCCGCCGGAGGGACATAGGCGACGATGTGAGGGAGCCAGGGATAGCTGACCGTGGCGCCGTCGATGCGGGTGTTGTTGTTGGAGTACGATGCGCCGTTGACGTTGGTGCCGAGGGCGCGCTGGGGATTGCCGGCATCGGAATGCAGTTCGCGGGGCGGCGTAAAACCGGGCACGAGCTTATAGAGATTCTGGAAGTTACGGCCTTGGTTGCCGGCAAAAGGCAGGTTGGTGATCTGTGTCTTGGAGATCGAGTTGTTGACGTCGGCACGATCGGTTTGGAGGACGGCCCCGGCGGCGGCGACGGTGATGCTTTCGGCCAACTGGGCCACTTGCAGCTGCGCGTCAAAACGGCGGACGGTGTTGCCGCCGATATCGACCGCGTCCCGTGTGACCGAGCCGAAGGCCGGGGCCGAGATCGTGATCTTATAGACGCCGGTTTGAAGGTCGTTGAACTGGTAGGCGCCACGATCGTCGGTGGCGGTTTGGCGGGAAACGCCGGTATTGATATTGACGGCGTCCACCTTGGCCGCGGGAACGGCCGCGCCGGTGGAGTCCGTCACGTTACCGGTGAGCGATCCGTACAGGACCTGCGCACGGGCGTCCAAGGAACTCAGAGTCAAGACGAGGGCGCACGCGGCCACTCGATTGCGGAGAAGCATCCCAGACCTCCTGAAGCAAATGATCGGAGCTATGCTAGCATCCTTTTCAACCGGAGGGAAGGGGGATCGCGGCGGATGTTTGGTCGCGGCCTGCTAGGTCCGCCAGAAGGTAGATTGTCTGGGGGCCGTGTAAGCGACGCGCGCCAAATGTGGCGTCTCCACCCGTTTTCCCTGATAGAGGCTTTCGACGCCCGCTGTCGTCAGCCCTGAGGTCAACAACGTGCGCTCCACCGGATAGGCGGGCTTACCGGTGGCGAACATCTGCTCGATGTTATTCGACAGTGGCGTGAAGAAGCTGGCGAGCGTGGTGCGGGCCGGTGGCATCGGCAGATACATCTGGGTGGAAAACGGTTCGCGCCGGCCGTCTATGAAAGACGCGAAATTGAAATCCTGAACAAGGCCGTTCAGAAGAACGATCGCGCCTTTGACGCCGTCGTTGTGCTCCCAGACGTAAGCTACGGGGTTTTTGACGATTCGCTTCATGTCGTCGACGGAAGGAAAGTCGTTGTTGAAGCCGGCCCGGGAGGGCGTGAGCGTGTGGCTGCGGCATAGGGCCGCGTCCATGAGTTGGCGGGACCATGCGCCTTCGGCGAGCGCCTTCCACATCGCGTCGCCGCGGTAGGCCTCCAGCCACTTGACGCCGCTTTCGCCGCCTTTCCGCCGCTCCACCATGCACTGGACGGTTTCAAGCGCATGGAAATCGTAGCTATCGACGCCTCCGTAGCCGACGCAGAGAGCCTCGCGGATTTTGGCGCCGTAGGGCATCTCCACCTGCGGGGTCCGCCAGGTGACGGGGAGGCTGGAGCCGGCCATGAAGGGGAAGCGCAAGCGGCGGCTGGTCTCGACCATCTCGAGCGACCAGTCCCAATTCCAGGACAGGTGTTTGTCGTTGAACATGGGGACGGCGCGGCCGGAGGACTCGAACACCTTCACGATCTCGCGGAAGAACTCGTAGCGGGGATAGAGATGCTGGCCCTTTTCGTTGCGGCCGTAGCGGCCGTGTTCGCCGATGAGGAGGACAGCGTCGACGGCGAGTTTGTCCGTGCCGAGGGTGAGAGCTTCGGCGATGGACGGGAATCCTTTCATGGACGGGAATTCCTGGAGGCGGCCGCGGCTGAGGTCGTCTTTGCCGATTTGGTCCACCCAGAGGGAGACCACATCCATGGCGGGGCGATGGTGGGCGCCGTTCCAGCCGTAGCCCATGAGGAAGCGGTCCACAATGTGCTGGCTGTGCGAGTACGGAAAATAGGTGGTGCAGATGGCGGCGATCTTTGGCCGGGCGGGCGGCGACTGTGCGGCAGCGATCCAAGGGGCGGCGGCGATGAGTTGACGGCGGGTCAGGCGTCGCATGTCTTCACCACGATACCGTTATTTTCGGGGAAGGGGTTGGGGTCCACCGCCGCCGCAGGCTGTAAGCTGGAAAGCGTGAATGGTTCTTCCGGTTTCGAGAAACCTTTTCCGCGCTTGCAGGATCGTTTGACGGCGGGCGACGCCGAGGCGGTGTTCGCGCTGCTGGCCGAGGAGTCACTGGCGGAAAAAAACTACGCCCAGTTGTTCGAGGCGCGATTGTTGGCGGCGCGCCGCCGGCTGGGCCTTCCCCTGTTGGCATCGGCGGCGCCAGCCCAGATGGACGAGGCGCAACGGCGCTCCTATGACGAAGCCGTGATGGCAGCGGCGCGGGAGGCCGGCACTTTGTTCCTCGAGCAGGGCGAGATCGCCCGTGCGTGGCCCTACTTCCGGGCCTTGGGCGAACCGGGTCCGGTAGCCGACGCGATCGGGCGGTTCGAGGGCGGAGAGCAGGCCGACGCAGTCATCGAGATCGCGCTGGGCGAACGCGTGAATCCGCTGCGCGGGCTGGAACTGATCCTGACGCATCATGGCACTTGCCGTGCAATCACGCTGTTCGATCAGTATCCCGACGCGGCGACGCGCGAGGCCGGGCTGCGCCTGCTGGTGAAAACGCTTCACGCCGAATTGCGGAGCAACCTGATCCGGAGCATCGAGCAACAGGAGGGATCGGCGCCGGCAGGGACGATCCCGGAGTTGATCGCCGGCCGGGAATGGCTGTTCGGCGAGTACGACTACTATGTCGACACCTCGCACCTGATCTCGGTGCTGCGATTCACCGCCGAGTCCGCGGATCGGGAAACGATTGCGATGGCGGTTGAACTGGCGCGATACGGAGAGAAGCTCGCGCCGATGTTTCATCACAAGGGCGATGCCCCGCTCGACGATGTCTACGTGGATCACAAGATCTGGCTCCGGGCGTTCGCGGGAGAAGACGTCGAAGGGGCGGTGGGGCACTTTCGCGCCAAGGTGGACGCGTTGAACCTGGAAGAGACAGGCACCTACCCGGCGCAGGTGCTGGTGCGGTTCCTGGTGCGGCTGGAGCGATACCGGGAGGCGATCGCGGTTTTCGAGAAGCACCTTACCGACACCGATCCGGCGTACCTGATGTGCCCAAACCTGTACGATCTGTGCCGCCTGGCGGGAGACTACGAGCGCCTGCGACAACTGGCGGTGGAGCGGGGCGATCCGATTACTTACGCGGCGGCGAGCCTGGAATCAGACTCTCGAGGCGCTCCATCGCCGGTTCCAGACGCTGCGGCTTGGTGAGCACTCCAGCGAACAGATCACCGGTGCGGGCAAACCGATCCGGCGCGTTGGCGATGTGGAACTGCCGCGGGTGCAGGGACGGGGTGAGTTCGCGCCAGTCAAGCGGAGTGGCGGCGGGCGCGCCGGCGTACGCACGGAGAACATAAGGGGCAGAAATTGTTTTGCCGCGGGCATTCTGGGAATAGTCGAAGTAGACCTTGCCATGATCGCGGCGGGCGACGTGGCGGGGGAGAGTGAACAGGTCCGGACGTTCGGCGGCGCAGAGGCGCGCCAGGATTTCGCAAAAGCCTCGGGACTGCTCGTAGGTGTAGACGGGCTCGAGCGGGACGTAGATATGCATGCCGTCGCCACCGGTGGTCTTGGGGTAGCCGGTGAGTCCGAGCAGGTCCAATTTCTTGCGGACGAGGAGCGCGGCTTCGACGATGCGGGCGTATTCGCATTCGCTCGGATCGAGATCGATGAGAAGGAAATCGGGGTGGTCCAACGAGGCAAGCCGACTCATCCATGGGTTTTGATCTATGCATCCAAGCTGTGACAAATAAAGCAATTCCGCGCGCCCGCCCCCGATGGCAAGAAGCTTTTCCTCGCCATCGACGTCGACCACGGGCGCGGTACGGAACCAATCGGGCATGCCGGCGGCGTTCTTTTGAAAGAAGCCTTCGCCTTCGATGCCGTCCGGGTAGCGGCGTAGTGAGAGCGGACGGTCCCGCAGGTGGGGCAACAGGAGGTCCGCGACGGCGTCGTAGTAGTTGAGGACGTCGCGTTTGGAATAGTCGTGGGGTTGCTTGGATGCGGCGGGTGCGGACTGCCCGGCGGCGGCAGCGGCGAGTGCCGGATAGTAGATCTTGTTGAGATTGGTGAAGTGGATGCGATGGTTTTCCACTTCAACAAACAGATCGATTTTGTCGGCAGAAAGCATTGGTGGCGCGGGACCGGAAGCCGCTTGCGTGCGCACGCACTCTTCAGGGTCGACGTCGGGGCGCATGCCGAGGAAGACGGGGGCGCGCAGATGACGGTCATCGGTCCAGGAGTTGAATTTGCAGGTGCAGACAAGCCTGGGCTCGACCCAGATGGCGGGGGAGAGCATGGCGGGTTCGCCATCCGGAAAGGGGCAGATGCCGTTGCGGAGGGGATCGAGTTGCTTGCGGATAGCAGCGAGCGTTTTGTTGTCGAAGCCGGTTCCAACATTGCCGGCGTATTCGAGGCGGCCGTTGTCGTAGAGGCCGAGAACGAGCGATCCGAAGTGGTCGCGTTCGCCCTCGGCCCATCCGCAGATCACGAAGTCGAGCTCATGGAGGATTTTGATCTTGAGCCAGTCCGTCTGGCGGCCTGAGCGATAGCGGGAGCGGATGCGCTTGGCGACGATGCCCTCGAGCCCCTGGGCGCGGACGAGTTCAAGTAGTTGTTCGCCTTCGACGGGGAAGTCCTCAGAGAAACGGATGTTAGGGTGCGGAGCCAGTAGTTCGCGGAGGAGTTTGCGGCGCTCGCAGGCGGGGGCTTCGCGGAGGTCCCATCCGCCGGCGTAGAGGAGATCGAAGGCGAAAAAAGTGACGGGCCGGGAGCGGGCGAGTTGGGCCACGGCTGCGTGCGAAGAGGCCATGATGCGCGGCTGGAGGCGCTGGAAACTGGGACGCCCGGCTTCGTCGAGAGCGGCGATCTCACCATCGATGATGGCCGTCTCGGCGTGAAAAATCTCCGGGACGACGGCGAGTTCGGGATACTGCCTGTCGAAGTTGGTTCCCTTGCGCCCGATGAAGGTGACCTTGCCATGGTCGAGGAAGCAGAGGGCCCGGACACCGTCCCATTTCAGCTCGAAGGTCCAGTCACCGCCCTCCGGGGGCGCGGCGGCGTTGGTGGCCTGCATGGGTTGAAAGAACGCCGGCATGGGGGCGCGGACCGCGCCGGTGGCGGGAAGTTCATGCAGGCGCGCTTCTTCGATCAGAGGGATGGTGGGTTCCAGATCGAGGGCGATTTCCTGCTGGGTGCGGCCTGTGCGGACCGAGTACTCGAGGCGATCGATGTCCCAACCGGACTGGGCCATGGCATCCTTCTTCTTGATGAGCAGCCACTCATTGCCCTTCTCCGACCTGGCGATGCGGACGATGGCGAACTCGCCGGCGATCTTGCGGCCGTGGAGGCGGATTTTGAAGTCACCGCGTTCCAACTGTGCGTCCGCGGGCAGGTCACCGAGCAGGTCATAGGTGCCGATGTCCCAGAGCATCATGCTGCCGGCGCCGTAGTTGCCTTTGGGGATGTTCCCCTCGAAGGTGGCGTACTGGAGGGGGTGATCCTCAACGAGGACGGCGAGGCGCTTGATGGAAGGGTCGAGTGTGGGGCCCTCGGGAACGGCCCAGGATTTGAGTGTGCCGCCGACCTCGATGCGAAGGTCATAGTGGAGGCGGCGGGCGTTGTGGCGTTGGATGCAGAAGCGCTGGGAGCCGGGAGCGGCAGGGATGGGTCCGGGTTCGGGTGTGAGGTCGAACTCGCGTTTGCGCGCGTATTCTTCGAGTGCTTTGGCTGCGGGATCCATGTCGCGGGCTACTATGTGATTATGCGGCGAATCTTGTTGACGATGGTACTGGCTTTGGCGCCCGCGTACGGTGCGCAGGATGTGTTGTTGGTCTTACTGAAGGGCGCGAGCGCGCTGGCGTACTATACGCCCGAGGGGCAATTGCTGGGACAGGTGCAGGTGGGTACGCATCCACATGAGATGGTGATCTCTCCGGACGGGAAGTTCGCCTACGTGAGCGATAACGGGACGATGCGGATCGAGCAGGCGGGCAAGGGCGGGAACTCGGTGTCGGTAGTGGACATCGGGGCGCGGAAGCGAGTCTCGACGATATCGACGGGAAAGTATCACCGGCCGCACGGGATCTCCTACGATCCGGTGCGCGACTACCTGGCGGTGACGGCGGAGAATCCGGGGCAGTTGCTGTTGATCGACGCCAAGCGGCGAAAGGTGATCCGGAAATTCGATCCGAAAGGGAGCACGCCGCATATGGTGTCGTTCGGCCCCGGGGCGGTAGTGCAAGGGGCCACGGGCGGAGCGGAATATGCGTTCGTGTCCAACAGCGGCGGAGACTTCATTTCGGTGGTGCAGTTGACCACCGGGGCGGTGAAGACGATCGCGGCGGGGTCCCGGCCGGAGGGGAGCACGCTATCGCGCAACGGTGAGCTTCTGTATGTGGCTAACCGGGAGGCGGCGTCGATTACGGTGATCGACGCGGGGCGACAGGCAGCGATCGGGGAGATCGCGACGGGGAAAGGTCCGGTGCGGTTGGCGGAGACGCCGGACGGAAAATCACTGGTGTATGCGTTGATGCATGACCATGCTGTGGGGATCGCCGATTTGGCGACGCGGCGTGAGGTGGCGCAAGTGCCCGTGGAGGGCGATCCGGTGTCGTTGTCGGTATCGGCGGATGGGAAGTGGGCCTTCGCGGCGTCGGAGGAAAAGGACCTGGTGCATGTGGTGTCGCTCGGGGAGCGGAAGCTGGTCCGGAGTTTTTCGACGGCGAAGGGCGCGGGTCCGGACCCAGTGATTATGGTGCGGATGGATTAACCGCGACGGTCAAGATGGTGGGCGCGCAGGGACTCGAACCCCGGACCCCTTCCTTGTAAGGGAAGTGCTCTAACCAACTGAGCTACGCGCCCGCAGTCTTCTATTGTAGCCGTATGGAGACGGATCCTAAAACTGCAGGCGCAGGGCAAGCTGCAATTGGCGCGGGTTGCCGACGATGCCGGAGATCACGCCCGCGTTGGAGGCTCCAATCGTGGCGTTGGGCTGGGCAAACTGCGGAGTGTTGAACAGATTGAACGCTTCGGCGCGGAACTGGAGTTTACCGCGTTCGCGGATGGCGAAGTCCTTGAACATGGACAGATCGAAATTGACGCGGCCGGGTCCGAATAGCGTATTGCGGCCGAGATTGCCGAAGCGGATTTCATTGGGCCGGGTGAACTGCGCGGGATCGAACCAGCGGCGGATTGTGCGCTGGCTGGAATCGAGAGTGGCGTCGACGCCGGTTGAGTCCGGACGGGAACCGCCGGCGCCATTGGTGTTGGCATTGGCGAGCCCCGGGGTAAAGGGCAGCCCGGTTTGGAGGGTGGTGATGCCGTTGAACTGCCAGCCGCCGAGTGCGGTCTTGGTCCAGCCTTGCGCGTCGCGGAAGAAGGGAGCGCGGTAGGTGTAGCTGAGGGTGAAGCGGTGGCGCAGATCGAAGCTCGAGTTGGAGCGATCGCAACTGCGGCAGCGGCGATCCTGCGGCGTGCCGGATCCGCCGCCGAACTCAGTGCCCACATTGTCGATGGCGTGAGCCCAGGTGTAACCGAGCAACAGGCTGAGCCCAGCGCTCATGCGCTTTTCGGCCGACAGTTGGAACGCATTGTAGTTGGAAAGGCCATCGGTGACCCCATAGGTGATGACGGAGAGACCAGGACGGACGGCGAAGAACGGACGGCGGGGGTTGACGGCGCCGGGACCGGGTTCGGGCTGATTGAGATCGTAGGTTGTGCTCAGGCGGCGTCCGAGGTTGCCGACATAGGCGGCCTTGATGACGGTCTGGAACGGCGCCAGTTCGTGTTGGATGGAGAAGTTGAACTGTTCGGCGTAAGCGGAAGTAAAGGTAGGAGAAATGCCGATCACGCCACCCGACGGATTCTTGGCAGCCTCGAAGTTGACGGTGGGAGCGGCAGGGAAACCGTCGCTGACGCGGGTGCCGACGTTGACGTCGCCGGGGGTGACGCTGTAGATGGGTCCGAACGGGATGTGCCGGAACAGGCGGAGGAGGGCGCCGCCGTTGCCGCTGGGATTGTAGAAGAGCCCGAATCCGCCGCGGACGACGGTGTTGGAGGCGACTTGATAGGCGAAGCCGAAGCGGGGCGCGAAGTTTTTGAAGTCGCGATTGACGCCGGCGCGGGCGCCCACCCCATCCACTCCGGCGATCTTGACGGTGGCGGTGGCGGCGTCGAAGTTGGCGATGCGATTGGCGACCTCTGTGAAGGGGCTGTAGTATTCGTGGCGGAGGCCGAGGTTGAGGGTGAGCTTCCTCGATACGCGCCAGTCATCGGCGATGTAGAAGCCGGTTTCGACGCCGCGTTGCCCGGTCCAGGCGAGCGTATAGTCCTGTTCGATGAGGCTCGCGTAGCCGAGTAGAAAGCTGGCCATGGCGTTGCCGGAGGCGCCGGGGGCAGATCCGCGAGAGTCCGTAAAGGCGGGCGAGAAGTTGAAGCGTCCGTTGCCGCGATTGGTCTGGTATTCGGTGATCTGGCGCCGCACGATGGATCCTCCGAACTTGAGGGTGTGGGCGCCGGCGGTGAAGGTGAGGTTATCGGTGTACTGGAAGCTGTTTTCGCGGCGGAAGATGGGGAGTGACCGTGAGTGGCCAATGCCGGTGAAGCCGGCGGGTGAGAAGATGGGCAGCACGGTTTGAAGGGGATGGGTGTTGGAATTGGGTATACCGAGTTGATTGCCGAGCGCGCCGCCTTCCTCGGCGCCGAGGGCCGTGTAGTCGAGCACGAAGCGGTTGAAGCCGATCCGAAGGTCATTCACCATGCGGGGTGACAGCACCTTGGTATAGCTGGCCACGACGTGCTGGGTGGGATTGAAGGCGGGTCCGGCGAAGGAGTCTTCATTGCCAAGGCCGACCGGCTTGGCGATGCCGGCGATCTGCGCGTCGGGAAACGTATAGGGCGCCGTGGTGGTGGTGTGCTGGATAGACCAACGGACAAAGAAGTTATCGTTCGGAGTGAACTGATGATCGACGCGGACGTCGCCTTGATCCCAACGTTGGGTCAGGTTGAGGTTAGCGAGGTAGTTATTGGCGAGACCGGCGCCAGTGGGCGTGGGGTAGGCATTGATCAGCTTGGCGGTAACGGGATCGAAGCGCGCCGCGGGGATCCGATTACCGGGAAACTGATCACGCACGGTGCGGCCCGCGTCCGTGCGGGTGGACAGGGGATCGAAGATGTTGTTGGGCTGACCGGAGAAATCGCCGGAGCGCATGCCCGTGGTGGGGATGGTGGTCTGAATGGAGTTGAGCAGGTTGCGGCGGAAGCCTTCGTAGTCGACGAACCAGAAAGTCTTGTTGCGGCCGTTGTAGAGCTTGGGAACAACCACCGGCCCGCCCAGGGAAAAGCCGAACTGGTTGTAGCGGAAGGGCGGGAAGGGAGTGCCCTTAGTGTTGAAGAAGTTGCGGGCGTCCATGGCGGAGTTGCGGAGGAATTCGAACACGGAACCATGGATCTCGTTGGCGCCGGACTTGGAGACCACGTCGACGACGGCTCCGGAGTTGCGTCCGAGGTCGGCGGAGTAGAGATTGGTCTGGACCTTAAACTCGCGGATGGCTTCGATGGCGGGGCGGAGGACGATGGAGAGGGTGAGACGGTCATTGTTGTCGACGCCGTCGTAGAGGAAGTTATTCGAACCCTCGCGATTGCCATTGGAGAAAATCTCGGTGCCGGGACGGCGATCATCAGGGCGGGTGCCGCTCATGATGGTGCCGGCGGTGGAGAAGCCCGTCCCGTTGACACCGGGGAAAGCGGATGGCGAAGTTGGACGAAGTTGCGTCCGTTGAGGGGTGTCTACTGACGAATTGCTGATTGATGACCGAGCCGAGGGACGAGGAAGAACTTTCGAGAAGCGGGGCGGTGGCGGCGACCTCGACGGTTTCGCTAACCTGTCCGACCTGAAGAACGAAATCGACGCGGGCGCGCTGGTTGGTCTGGAGGGCGATGCCGTTCTGGACGAGTTTGCGGAAACCGGCCGCTTCGGCGGAGAGATTGTAGGTGCTGGGCGGCCGAAAGTCATGTTAAAGCTTCCGTCGGCGGCAGACTCGGTTTCCCGGGCAGTGAGGCCGGTCTCGGCGTTGGTGGCGAGGACTTTGGCCTTGGGGATGGCGGCGCCGGAAGAGTCCGCGATGTTGCCTCCGATTTCTCCAGTGGAAACCTGGGCCAAAAGCGATACACTCAACAACAGAGTCGATGAAAGAAGAGCAATCGTTGTCTTCATGGTAACTAACCTCAATTGCACTCAGTGTAACTCCATGCCGGATTCACGTCAGTTAAATTGCCAGTTAAAAAAGATATAGGGATAGCTTATGAACCTTACTCAATGGCAACCGCTTGCTTTCGACTCGCCGCTGGCTGGCTACGAAACGCAAGCCGTGCAAATGCTGGCGGCGCACCAAGCGGGGGATGCGTGGGCGATCGGGTTCATTCACGCGAAGCATCCGCGCTTTTTGACGACAAAATCCCCTGGCTGCCGAAGCCACTCTCCGACGCGGATATCGCCGCAGCGGCATTCGATTCCGACGATGCACGATTGGCGGTGGCGCGGGGGTACGACTTCGCGGATTGGGATGCACTCCGCGAGTGGGCAACGCCCATAAAGAGCGCGGCGGTCTTTACTGCTTGAGAGTCGGATGTTCACCGATCAGCGATGGCGCGATCGCGGCGATGCCTGACATGACGACAGCCTGCCGTAATGACCACGCAAAGACCTTTACCCACCGCCGCAGGCGGGCGACCTTCATCGCCTTCGCAGCACAGAACGCTGAGGGTGCATCGAGTCGTCCTTCCGCCGCCTTCAGCGATATGACCTTCAGTTGGCCCGCCTCGATGCATCAGTCGCGATATACGAAGATCACGCCGGTGGCTGACGAGCAGCGCCGGAACGAGCAGCCATCCATTGAGGGCGCGAGGGCGGTGGCTGCCCGCGCCGCTGTCTTTCCGATTAACCCGCGGCGAGAGTGATGAACCCGAATAATGGGGCTCGTTGTTGCGGACCGCTTTGGCGTTTGGCCAGCGCGACGCCGCCGCGGCTTTGGTGCGCCGGGGCGCCAGCGTCGACCTGGTGTCCGCGGCCGGGTTGGGTCTGCGGGACGAAGCGGCGAGATTGCTGGCCGGTTCCGACGCGCCCAGCCGGCATTTTGCCCTCGCGCAAGCGGCCCAGCACGGACATGCGGACGTGGTGGCGCTGCTGCTGGACGCGGGGGAGGATCCAGACCGCTACAATCCCAAAGGCGCACACGCTCACTCGACGCCTCTGCATCAGGCCGCATTGGCGGGGCATCTGGAGGTGGTGCGGTTGCTGGTGGAACGTGGGGCGAGGATCGATTTGCGGGACCGGATTCATTCGGGGACGCCGCTCGGGTGGGCGGAGTACGGGGGCCAGTCCGCAGTTGCGGCGTATTTGCGGTCCAAGGAAGACTCGAGCGGAAAGTTCAGATCGAAGACTTGAATTCGGCGATGATAGCCTGCACGGTGGACTTGGCGTCGCCGAAGACCATACGGACGTTTTCGAAATAGAAGAGCGGATTTTCCACGCCGGCGAATCCGGAGGCCATGGATCGCTTGGAGACGAAGACGGTGCGCGCCTGATCGACATTGATGATGGGCATTCCGTAGAGCGGGCTGGATGGATCGTCGCGGGCGGCGGGGTTGACGACGTCGTTGGCTCCGATGACGATGGCGACGTCGACGGTAGGCATGCGCGGGTTGGCGGTATCCATCTCGAGAAGCTGTTCGTAGGGGACGTCGGCTTCGGCGAGCAGGACGTTCATGTGGCCGGGCATGCGTCCGGCGACGGGGTGGATGGCATAGGCGACTTCGGCGCCGTTGGCTTCGAGCAATTGGGCCAATTCGCGGACGGCGTGCTGGGCCTGGGCGACGGCGAGTCCGTAGCCGGGAACGAACATCACCGAGCGCGCGGCTTCGAGGACATAGTAGGCGTCCTGCGGGGAAAGCGATTTGACCTCGCCCTTCACTTCCTTGCCGGCCTTGGCGGATGGGGCGGCGCCGAACCCGCTGAACAGAACGTTGGAAAGCGAGCGGTTCATGGCGCGGCACATGATAGCGGTGAGGATGATACCGCTGGCGCCGACCAGACATCCGGCGACGATGAGGACGGAATTGAGAATGACGAAGCCAGCGGCGGAAGCAGCCATTCCGGAATAGCTATTGAGCAGCGAGATCACCACCGGCATATCGGCGCCGCCGATGGGGATGACGGCCATGACGCCGAGGATGAGGGCAAGGCCGATGGCGATCATGAGCAGCATGTAGGATCCGGCGGGGTTCATGGAGAACAGCACGCCGAGCACGACGATGGCAGCCACGAGAGCGCCGTTTACGATCTGCTGGCCGGCGAACAGCAACGGCTTGCCGGAGATCTTCTCGCCAAGCTTGGCCCAGGCGACGATGGAGCCGGAGAAGGTGACGCCACCGATGAGGACGGCGAGATAAATTGCGACGGTGGTGAGCAGGTCACCATCGGGACGCGCGTGATACTCCGCCCATCCGACCAGCAGGCTGGCGATGCCGCCGAAGCCATTGAGCAGACCGACCATTTCCGGCATGGCGGTCATCTGGACCGATCGGGCGGCCCAGGCGCCGATGATGGAGCCGAGCGCGAGGCCGAGGGCGATCCACTGGAAATCGAGCCCGCCCTTGACCAGAGTGGCGAGAACGGCGATGAGCATGCCTACGGCGGAGAGAAAATTGCCGCGGCGCGCGGTGAGCTGCGAACTGAGGAGTTTGAGCCCGAGGATAAAGCAGACGGAGGCGGCGATGTAGGCGAGGTCGATGAGGGTGTTTGCTTGGATCACGGCGGTGAGTTACTTTTTCGGCGTCTGCTTGCCCTTGAACATGTTGAGCATGCGGTCAGTGACGAGGTAGCCGCCGACGACGTTGATGGTGGCGGCGACGAGGGCGGCTGTACCAAGCGCGGTAGCGAGAGTGTCGTGCTGCTCCCCGGCGGCGATCAACGCGCCGACGATGGTGATGCCGGAGATGTCGATGGAGCCGGACATGAGCGGGGTGTGCAACTGGGACGGAACCTTGGAGATCAACTCGATTCCGAGGAAGATGGCAAGCACGAAGGTGAACAGCAGCAGAATCATTGGTGACCTTTCCTCATCCGCTGGTGGCGGCGTTGGCGAGGTCGCGAACCTTTTCGTTGCGAATCTCGCCCTGATGGGTGATGAGGCAGCCCTTGAGAATGTCGTCGTCGAGCCGCATTTGAAACGCCTTGGCCTCTTTGTCCCAGAAGTGCTGGACGAAGTTGACGAGGTTGGAGGACAACATCTGGCTGGCGGCGGCGGGAACGCGGCGCGCCATTTGTGAGTAGCCGAGGATGTGGACGCCATCGATGGTGACTTCACGGTCGAGTTCGGAGCCTTCGACGTTGCCGCCGGTTTCAACGGCAAGGTCGACAATGACGGCGCCGGGACGCATGCCGGAGCGCATATCGGCGGTGACGAGGCGCGGAGCCTTGCGGCCGAACACCTGAGCGGCGGCGATGACGATGTCGGACTGCGCGCACTGCTTGGCCATGGCCTGGCGTTGCAGCTCGATTTGCTCCTTGGTGAGTTCCTTGGCGTAGCCCTGGGCGGTGCCGGCGGTGTCACCACCCAAGTCGATTTTGAGGAACTTGGCTCCGAGCGACTTGACCTGCTCTTCGGTTTCCGGGCGAACGTCAAAGGCGTCGACGCGGGCGCCGAGGCGTTTGGCGGTGGCGATGGCCTGGAGCCCCGCCACGCCGACACCGATGATGAAGACGCGGCCGGGGGAGATAGTTCCGGCGGGAGTCATCATCATGGGGAGAATGCGATCGAGTCGATCGGCGGCGAGCAGGACGGCGGCGTAACCGGCGAGATTGGCCTGGGAGGACAGGACGTCCATCTTCTGCGCGATGGTGGAGCGCGGGATCATCTCGAGACTGATGGCGCTGGTGCGCTGGAGGTTCATGGCCCGGACGAACTCGGGAGTACGGAAGGGGTCCAGGAAGCTGACGTGGATGGCGCCTTCGCGGATGAGCGGAATTTCCTCGAGGGAGGGCTTGTTGAGGCGGAGGATGAGGTCTGCCTCGGCGAGGGCCTTGGGACGGTCCGCCGTGATCTTGGCGCCGGCGTGCTCGTAGGCGGAGGCTTCGAGGCCGATCGTCACGCCGAGACCGGCTTCGACGTAGATGTCGGCGCCGGCGCGGACGAGACGTCCCACGTCGTCAGGCAGCAGGGAGACCCGGGACTCGCCGGGGTCGTCTTCACGAGGTACAAAAATCCGCATCGGCACGGTGATTAGGGTCCTGGCCAGTACAGCGCCGGGATTTCATACTGTAGCAGAGTTGGGCTGGTCCAGGTCAGGCGCTTAGCCGAGGCGGCCTCCGAGCGTGGGCGCCCATTGGTTGGGGATGAAGCGGGCGAGCCTTTCTTTGATGCGGTTGGAGCCGCGCCCGGCGGCGATATTGCGGAACTCGTGCGGGTCTTCGGTGTGGTTGTAGAGCTCTTCGGTCTGATCCGGGTAGCGGATGTAGCGGAAGCGCTCGTCGCGCACGGACGCATAGCCTTCGCCATAGGTAGTGAGGGCGGGATGATCCCACTGGGCGCGGGGACGGCGCAGGAGCGGAGAGAGGCTGCGGCCTTCGAGCGGCTTGGGGCCGATGCGGAGATTGCAGAGTTCGGCGAGGGTGGGATAGATGTCGATCAAGCCGACGGTGCGGGCGCAGCGGGAGCCGGGCGCGGTGATTCCGGGAACGCGGATGGCCATGGGGACGCGTGCCGACTGCTCCCAAAGGGTGGTTTTTTCCCAGTGATCTTTTTCACCGCAATGATAGCCGTTGTCGGACCAGAACACGACGATGGTGTTCTCCGCATGAGGGCTGGCGGCGAGGGCATCGAGAACGCGGCCGAGGCTATGGTCGGCAAAGGTGGTGCAAGCGGCGTAGGCGTGGAGGAAGCGCCGCCAGGATTGTGGATTGTTCTTGCCGGTGACTTCGAAGCGTTCGCCCCAGACCTTGGCGAGCATGTGCGCTTCCGCGGGAGTATCATCGAGATCGCCATCGCGGTAGCCGGCGGGTGGGACGCGCATGTCCGCGGCGCGGTACATGTCGAAAAAGCGCTTGGGGGCGGTGAAGGGAGTGTGGGGACGCCAGACGCCGTAGGAGAGGAAGAAGGGCTTGTCGTGTTTTTGGCCGAGGAGGGCGACGGCGGCATCGGCGTTGACGACGTCTGGGAAGTCACTGTCGGGGCCTTCCCAGGCGGTGGTGCCCCAGAACCGGTCCTTGGCGATTTCGCGGTCCTTTTCGGGCGGAAAAGGGCCGAAGCCGCCGCCGAAGTACTGATTGTCCCAGAGGGCCTTTTCGCGGGAAGGCTCGAGGGGGGCGTGGAGGATCTTGCCGCGGCCGAACGCAAGGTAGCCGTTGCGTTTGAAACATTCCGGCATGTTTTCGGTTTTGTCGAGGGGGGACTTGGTCCAGGGGTCCGAACCGTTGCGATAGGCGCCGGTGGAGTGCGGGTAGAGTCCGCTGAACACGGCGGCGCGGGAGGGAACACAGGCGGGCGAGGCGCAGTAGGCGCGATCAAAGACGAGGCTCGACTTTTTCAATTTGTCGAGGTTGGGCATTTGGATGCCGGGGTAGGAGTTGAAGAAGCCGTAGTCGTTCATGTCGTCGGCGATGAGCATGAGGACGTTCCATGGCTTGGCCGGCGTTGGCGGCTGGGCGAGGGCCGAAGCGATTGGGGAGGCCGCGCCGGTGAGAAGTGCGCGGCGGGTGAGGTGCGGGGATGAGGTCATGCGGCGCTCCGGGAGCCTTCGGCGGGAGCGAAGACGACGAGGAGTTCAAGGTCCTCTTCGATGGAGTGGAAGCGGTGGGGTTGGCCGGCGGGAACGAACAAGAGGTCGCCGGGGGCCACGGAGGAATCCTGGTGGCCTGCCGAGAAGCGGGCTCGGCCCCGGGTGACGTAGTAGAGTTCGTCTTCGGAGTGGGGCGACTGGAGGTCCTGCGCCGAGGCCTGGAGCCGATAGACGCCGGTGCTGAGGTGAGGGGAGCGCATGATCTCGAAGTAGGGAGAAGCGGGTTGCGTGGCGAGGGTCCATTTCGGCATAGGGATATTGTCCTATAGAGCTGGCGTAGGGGTTCGGGGCGGCGGCAAGTACCAGCCTGGAGAGCATGGTTCTGGCCAAAAGGTCATTTGATTGGAAGCTTTTAAGTTGATATCGTATGAAGGTGCTAGTCCGGCTGGGAAGGCCATCGGCCATCGGCACGGACCGAAAAATCGATAACTTGCTCACATTGCAGCACACTAGGGGAATTCAACGAATGCAACGCATTTTCGGCGCCGCCCGCGCGGCCCAGAGGCTCTGTATGCCCTTGCGGCAGCTTTTCCTGCTGACGCTGGTGATCGGGATGACGGGCGTAGCGGCGCTTGCCCAATCGCACGGCGGAGGCGAAGCCAATCTGGTTCTTCCAGACCTGGATCAGGCGACTTTTCTCGGAGGCATCGGCGGGCGGGCCCTGCTGATGGTGGGTCTGTTGGTCTCGGGGCTGGGACTATTGTTCGGCCTGAGCGTGAGCCGGCAGTTGAAGAACATGCCGGTGCACTCCTCGATGCTCGAAATCTCGGAGTTGATCTATGAGACCTGCAAGACGTATCTATTGACGCAAGGCAAGTTTCTGCTGATTCTGGAACTGTTCATCGGCGCGATCATCGTCATCTATTTCGGGTTCCTGCTTCATTTCGACGCGATCAAGGTGGTGATCATCCTACTGTTCAGCCTGATTGGGATCGCGGGCTCGTATTCGGTGGCGTGGTTCGGCATCCGCGTGAATACATATGCCAATTCGCGCACAGCGTTCGCGAGTCTGGGCGGCAAACCGTTCCCGTGCTACGAGATTCCGCTGAAGGCGGGCATGAGCATCGGCATGCTGTTGATCTCGGTGGAACTGTTCCTGATGCTGTGCATCCTGTTATTCATCCCGGGCGACTACGCCGGGGCGTGCTTTATCGGCTTCGCGATCGGCGAGTCGCTGGGCGCGGCGGCGCTGCGCGTGGCGGGCGGCATCTTCACCAAGATCGCCGATATCGGATCGGACCTGATGAAGATCGTGTTCAAGATCAAGGAAGACGACGCGCGGAATCCGGGCGTGATTGCCGATTGTACAGGCGATAACGCGGGTGACTCGGTGGGGCCGTCGGCGGACGGGTTCGAGACATACGGCGTAACCGGGGTAGCGCTGATCACCTTTATCCTGTTGGCGGTGAAAGAGCCCGTGACGCAGGTGCAGTTGCTGGTATGGATCTTCGTGATGCGCATCATGATGGTGGTGGCAAGCGGACTTTCCTACTTCATCAACGAGGCGATGGCGAAAGCAGCCTACGCCAAAGCCGACAAGATGGACTTCGAAGCTCCGCTGACCAAGCTGGTGTGGCTGACCTCGCTCGTTTCGGTGGCACTCACCTACCTGGTGTCGTACCTGCTGGTGCCGGAACTGGGCGATGGGACGCTGTGGTGGAAGCTTTCGACGGTGATTACGTGCGGCACCCTCGCCGGCGCCATCATTCCGGAAGCCGTGAAAGTGTTTACATCCACGGCGAGCGCCCACGTCAGAGAGGTAGTGACGTCTTCGAAAGAAGGTGGCGCTTCGCTCAACATTTTGTCGGGACTGGTGGCAGGCAACTTCAGCGCATACTGGCTGGGGATGGCCATTCTGCTGCTGATGACGATCGCCTATCATGTCTCCACCTATGGCTTGAGCGATCTGATGCTGGCGCCGGCGGTATTTGCGTTCGGGCTGGTGGCGTTCGGGTTCCTGGGCATGGGGCCGGTGACGATCGCCGTGGACTCCTACGGCCCGGTGACCGACAATGCGCAGTCGGTATATGAGCTCAGCCTGATTGAAACGGTGCCGGGAATCGAAGCGGACCTGAAGAAGAACTTCGGAATCGATGTGCGTTTCGACAAGGCAAAGGAGCATCTGGAAGAAAACGACGGCGCAGGCAACACGTTCAAGGCTACGGCGAAACCGGTGCTGATCGGCACCGCGGTGGTGGGGGCGACGACGATGATCTTTTCGATTATCGTGGCGCTCACCAACGGGCTGACCGAGAATCTGCAGATGCTGTCGATTCTGCATCCGCCGTTTTTGTTGGGGCTGATCGCGGGCGGCGCGGTGATTTACTGGTTCACCGGCGCGTCCACGCAGGCAGTGACGACCGGTGCGTACCGGGCGGTGGAATATATCAAGGCGAACATCAAGCTGGAAGACACCACCAAGGCGTCCGTGGCCGATTCGAAGAAGGTGGTGGAGATCTGCACGCAGTACGCGCAGAAGGGCATGTTCAATATCTTCCTGACGGTGTTCTTCTCGACGCTGGCTTTCGCGTTTTTCGAGCCGTTCTTCTTTATCGGATATCTGATCGCGATCGCGCTGTTCGGCCTTTACCAGGCGATCTTCATGGCCAACGCGGGCGGGGCTTGGGACAACGCGAAGAAGATCGTCGAGACGGAACTGAAGGCGAAAGGCACGCCATTGCATGACGCGACGGTGGTGGGCGATACGGTGGGCGATCCGTTCAAGGACACAAGCTCGGTGGCGATGAACCCGATTATCAAGTTCACGACGCTGTTCGGGCTGCTGGCGGTGGAACTGGCGGTTTCCCTGACGCGGGAGCAGGGCTCGTCGTTGAGCACGGGACTAGCACTGGCGTTCCTGGCGGTGTCGGTGTACTTCGTCTACCGGTCATTCTACGGAATGCGGATCGAAGGCGGGGAATAGGCGATGCCGGAGGTGGTGTATACATCCCGGGTGAAAGTGGAGCGGGTGCGGGGTCCGCTGCGGCTTGCCTACATGCCGGCGGAGAAGGATCCCGTGCCGTTCGGGGTGCATGGGGCAGTGGCGGAGTACTACAAAGTGCCGCCGGAAGTGTTGGATCCCCACGCGACGACGCTCGACTACATCGTGGCGGCGGCGGCCGGCTGACTGGTTGGAACCTTCGGGGGCGCGCTGGAAGTGCGTCAGATTCCGGCCGGGGGCGGGCTGTTGATAGGAGATGCGACCGGAGAGGTGGAGACGGAAGACAAGGTGCTAGTGATCCGGCGCGTCCATGTGCGGCTGCAGTTGCAGGCCGCCGAGGAGCATCGGGAGACGGCGGAGCGGGTACATGCGGTGTTTCATGACCGGTGCCCCGTTTACCGGACGCTGAAATCCGCGATTGCGATCACGACGAGTCTGGAGTTTCAGGCCACCGATGGGTGAGTTCGCGGCGGACGCCTAGAGCTGAGGACCCTCGAACCAGGCCACCCACTGGATGGCGAAAACGTTGGCCTGGTTGCCGTAGATGAATCCGCCGCGTACGAGTTCATAGCTGATCTTGAGAATGTGGTTGCGACCGGCGCGGTAGCCAACGGCGAACTCCTGGACGGTGCGGGACGGAATATAGCCTAAGGTGCCGCGCTGGATACCGGTGCGGGTGGCGGCGTACCAGCGGGGATCGATGGCGAACCTGGCTTCGGCGTACCCGGTGTCGATGGTGAGGGTGGGGATGGCGCGATAGGCGCGCAGGTGCCGCTGCAGTTCGCCGTGAAAGCTCCAGTGGCCGCGGGCGGCTTGCACATCGAGGCCGTAGCCGGTGGCGGGAAGGCCCTTGGGGCTGGCTTCTCCGGGCCGGAAGAAACGGTGTTCCCTATGTAGGTAGGCACCGCGATAGATCGACGCTCCAGCGCGGATTCCGGTGGCGAGGGTAACTCCGGCGCCTCCGGTCCAGCCGCCGTACTGCTCGGTGTCGAGGATGCTGCGCCGGTTGGCGGGAGAGCTGTTAGTGAACTGCGCTCGTGCGTCGAAGGGGCCAGCGGAGACGTCGACCTGCGCACCCATCATGCCGAGCGTCGAGACAGGCCTGTAGTAATAGCCGTACATCAGCGGCATGTCGACGAGGGGGTTCATCCGGTCGTCGTAACGAAGCAAGAACGATCCGAACGCCGACAGCAACTGTCCCGCTTTGAAAGAAACGGCCCTGCCGTTGGCGGTGCGTGAGTAGTTGAGATAGGCCTGTAGGACATCGCCGCGGACGCCGTAGCCCTGAGTGGAAAGCTGCTCATGGAAGTAGGGCCGGGTGTGGACCTGGAGGGCGGCGAAGCCGGACCAGTGGCGGCTGATGCGGAAGGTGGGATAGGCCACCATCCGTGCTCCGACCGTGGCCGCGGAGTCAAAGCGGGGCGCGGCGGCGCTTTGGGGACTTTGAAAAAAACCGCCTGAAATCGTGACGGGCATCTCAAAGCGGGCGGCGGCTTCGGCGGCGAAACCCACCGGGAAGAGCGATAGGATGGGGACAACGGTGAGGGCGAGGCGGCGTGCGAAGGGCATGCGCGGCTTCATTTCACGACCTCATTTCGTGGCTCGGTTTTGCCGGGGCGGCTGGGAGCCGACCGGTGGAATGCACATCGACCGCCAGGCTGAGTTGGGACAAGCCCGTCCCGGCGCCGTCGGCTGCCGGGGTGGGGTCGCGGCGGGGAGGGGGCAACCGCAGGAACGCGTCGACGATTTCGGCATCGAACTGTGTATCCACGTTGCGCCGCAGGACGCCGGCGGCGATCTCATGACTCAAACCGAGCCTGTAGGGCCGGTCCGAGGTCATGGCGTCATAGGCGTCCGCGACGTGGACAATGGCCACCTCGCGCGGGATCTGGTGGGCCCGGAGACCGTGCGGGTAGCCGCTGCCGTCGGGGTTTTCGTGGTGCAGTTCGACGATGGGGATATAGCGCTCAAAGCCGCGTACCTCGGCAAGAATCTCGACGCCGGTCACCGGGTGACGCTGCACGAGAAGAGTTTCCTCTTCGGTGAGGCGGCCCGGTTTACGGAGAATGGCGTCGGGGACGCCGAGCTTGCCGATGTCGTGGAGAAGCGCGCCGACACGGATGAGATCGATAGTCTTACCGGGCAGGCCGAGTTGGCGGGCGATGGCGCAGGAGTACTCGCTGACCCGGCGGCTGTGGCCGGCGGTGTAGACGTCGCGAGCGTCGAGGGCGTGGGCCATTGCCATGATGAATTCGAGGTGCGCTTCTTCCAGCCGCGCTCTGGAATCGGAAACCGCCGCGGCGGCACGATTGAAGGCGGCGGCGAGTTCGCGCACCTCCATCGCGGTGGACCGGGCCGATGTGGCACTGGCGGCGAATCCCGATGGAAGAGTGGCGAGGCGCTCGCTGATGCGGAGTTCGTCGATGAGGGCGCTCAGGGGAGCGGTGACGGCGCGGGAAGCAAAGCCGGCTACGGCGACCGCGGCCAGCAGGGCGAGGAAGCCGGTTACGCCGAAAACGGCGCGCAGCGAGTGCTTCCAGGGCGTCCGCGCGGCGTCGAGGGATTCGAGCACGCGCATACGGTACCCGCCTTCGAAGGAAGAATCATCGAGCGCGAGCGACAGGTAAGTTTCTCCGGCGAGGGTGAGACGGCATTCATCGCCGCCCGGGCAGGCGGCCAGGGCCTGAGCCACCGCTTCGGCCTGGCCCGGCGGGAGGTTCGATTGGACGAGAGCGTCGCCACGCAGCAACAGGGTCCGGCCCGGGAAGTCGTCAAGCCGGAAGTCGGTGGCTACAGCGAGACGTCCGAGGTTTTCGTCGGCGAGGTTTACGGGAACCGTACTCAGGGTGAAGACGCGGCCGTCGAACTCGATCAGGCCGGAGGTGCGTCCGGCGATCACCGTACGATCGACCGTGCGCCAGCCGCTGCCGGAGCGAACCAAGCCGGCGATGGGCGCCCCGGCCGGATCCGCGATCGCGATCAGAGACAAGTCCAGCGTCCCGGCAAGCTCGCGCAGTTGATCCTCAATGGTGCGCCTGACTTCGGCGGGCGGAAGCCCGGAGTGCAGCAAACCAAGCCCGGCTTTGAGGCTGGGGTTTTCAGCCAGGACGCCGAGCAAGCGACGGTTGCGTTCCTGATAGCCTTCGCGCACGCGCCGCAGCCGCTGTTCCGATTCGCGCTGGGCTCTGCGAAGCTGATCTTTCACGCGATCCTCGACGGTATAGCCGGCGGCAACGAATCCAGCCACCAGGAGAGCGCCCATGGGGGCGACCATCCAGAGAAAGACGCGGCGGGCTAGAGTCATCGGGGCGGCCTCGTCTCCGCGGTGTGGGAATCGCGAATGGGGATTTCGACGTCGGCGATCAGGCGCGAGCCGGGCTCGATAGCGACACCGCGGCGGAAAAAGCCGGCGGACTTGTGCCAAATGACGAGGGTGTATTTGCCCGGATCGATCCCGGTGAGACGGAACGCGCCGGAGAGATCGGGTTGAACCAGCCAGGGACCCGGCGCCACCACGACGGCAGCGCTCATGTTCGGATGCAAATGACAGTAGACCGAGACGATGCCGGGCCGGTCAAAGCGCACACTGCGGGACTGCCCTTGGCGGTAGTAGCCAAGATCGAAACTTTTTGGCTTGGACAGAGAGAAGACATTGTGAACGATGGGGTCGAGATTGGGGAACGTGACGGAGGCGCCGGCGGGGATGAGCGCCACTTCGGGCTCGAACCGGCGGCCTTTTTGTTCCAGCTTGACGGGCGCGGCGGGAAACGGACTCAAGGGCAGGACAGTGGAACCGCCTTCGAGGAAGATGGCGACGCGCGCCATCTCGGCATCGTCACCCTGGCCGGGGTTCTGGTCGACGGCCATGCCGCGTTGGTAGGCGGCGTTGGAGATGGAAACGCGTTTCCGGGTGAGCCGCCGTGTGATGTGAATGCGGCCATAGATTTCGCTTCCCAGCGCCGACGGGGTGTACAGCGCCGCGAGAATCAGCAGCGAGACAGGCACCGAGCGCAGGATGCTGGAAACCATAGGGCGAAACCGCTCTCGTTGTATCGGTCTCAGTTCCTCAGCGCTTTAGCTTAGGCCAGACAATCCGTCGGTCCATGTGGACAACCTGTCCGCGAGGTTTCGTAGCGCAAAGCGCTAACGACCCTTTGTTATCAGACTCTTACGGAGCCGCATGAATTGGCCCGGCGCATGCACTTACCAAGTCCGCATGACCTCCCTAGTATTGACGAAAGAGACGCGGCGCGTGGCGTTGCGTCTCCTATTTGGGCTTCTTTGGATTGCAGTATGCTTTGCGCAACCGCGCAGCGAGCGGCGTCAATCCGTAGAGTTCGATAAGTTTTCCAAGAACCAAAAAGTTGACGTCCTGATCCGTTTCAAGGGTAGCTTGAACAGCAGCAAGCTGAACATGGTGAGGCAGAAAGGCGTGGCGGACAAGCGGCAACTCGGCCGATTCCGGACATTCGCGGTGAAGGCGATGCCGGTGGCCGCCGTGGAAGCACTTTCCAAGCATCCCGACGTCGAATACATTACACCGGACCGCAAGGTGAAGTTGAGCATGGACTACGCGGTACCGACGGTGGGCGCCGATCTGGCATGGAACACCGGCTACGATGGCGCCGGGATCGGGGTGGCGGTGATCGACTCCGGAATCGCCGATCACGCGGATTTGCGGACGGCACAGGGAGCGTCGCGGGTGGTCTACCGCGAGACGTTCGCCGGCGGCCTGGCAGACGTACACGGACACGGAACGCACGTGGCGGGGATCATCGGGGCCAATGGGGCGTCGATCACCAGCGGCGATAAGAGGGTGAAGGGCGTGGCTCCCAAAGTGAACCTGATCGACCTGCATGTGCTCGGCAACGACGGCACGGCGGAGGAAAGCGCGATTCTGGCGGCGATCGACCGCGCGATTCAATTGAAGAACACCTACAACATCCGGGTGATCAATCTTTCCGTCGGGCGGCCGATTTTCGAAAGCTACTCGATCGATCCGCTATGCCAGGCGGTGGAGGAAGCGTGGAAGGCGGGCATCGTGGTGGTGGTGGCGGCGGGCAACCTGGGCCGCGACAACAGCTTCGACAATCATGGCTATGCGACGATCACCTCGCCGGGCAACAGTCCTTACGTGATTACGGTGGGAGCGACGAATACGAAGTCCACCACCAGCCGTGGGGACGATGTGATCGCCACCTACAGCTCGAAGGGACCGTCCGTGATCGACCATTTCCTGAAGCCCGACCTGGTGGCGCCGGGCAACAAGATTCTGTCGACCAAGGCGTCCGACACGATGACGCTGGCGCAGGAACTGCCGGGCAATGCGGTGCCGATGTCGCTGTTCAGCCCCAATGCCAGCGGCAACTCGCCGTACTTCCGCCTGAGCGGCACCAGCATGGCAACGCCCGTTGTGGCGGGAGCGGCGGCTCTGCTGCTGCAAAAACAACCGAACCTAACGCCGGATCAGGTGAAGGCGCGTCTGATGAAGACGGCGCGCAAGGACTTCGCGCCGAGCATGTCGACCACCGATCCGGTGACCGGGATTACCTACACGAGCAATCACGACATCTTCACGGTGGGCGCGGGTTACCTGGACGTGAGCGCGGCGCTGGCCAGCACCGAGACGGCCAGCGGCAACGCACTGTCGCCGCAAGTGGTGTCGAACCCGATCACCGGGCAAGCGTCGATCGTGATGGCCAGCAACGTAATTTGGGGAACCAACGTGATCTGGGGAACCAATGTGATTTGGGGGACCAACGTGATCTGGGGCACCAACGTGATTTGGGGCACCAACGTCATCTGGGGAACCAACGCCGCGCAGGGCTATAACGTGATCTGGGGCACGAGCGCCGATACGGCATCGGACCTCACCGGCGCGCAAAGCAATTCTTCCATCGGAGCGGGCGAGAACTAGTCCAAATGGGAATGGAACGGCAATACGGAGGACGACGTCATGCCTGACCGGGCCAAACGATACGCGATCTCCATCAGCGCCGCCGGCGCGATTGCGCTCGCGGCGGGCCTGCTCTCCGGACTGGGAGTGGGTTATGGCAGCTACGACACGCTGATCCGGTTTCTGGTTTTCTTCATTCCGGCCGTGATCACCTCGATCTGGAAGATGCGGTTGCCAATCATCGACGGCTCCTATTCCTGGAGCTTTGCGTTCATCCTGTTGTCGGCGACGCAGTTGAGCCTGGCCGAAACGGTGGCGATGGGCGCGGTGACGGGGTTGTTGGCGTCGGTGGCTAACCGCAACAGCCGCCCGACTTCGTTGCAGGCCTCGTTCAACACGGCCAACGTGACGCTGAGCGCAGCGGTGGCCTGGGGCGTGGCGCATTGTTTCGACGCGACGGCGGCGAACCGGCCAGCGATTCTGGCGGCGGTGGGCGCGGCCTACTTCGTCACCAACACGGTGATCGTATCGGGTGTACTGGCGCTGCTGCAGGGCAAGCCGCTGCGGGAAGTGTGCCGGCAGTGGTATCAGGGTCCCTTTCTGTACTTCGTGATCGGGGTGGCTCTGGTGGGTCTGCTGCCGCAGCCGACCTGGCAGGCTCCAGCGGAGGCGTGGCTGGTGCTGGTGCCGTTGCTGTACCTTGTGCATTTTTTCCACGGGTTGACGCAGACGCGAGCGCCGGAAGAAGAGTCCGCCCCGGCGGCTGCGGGGATGCCGTGGAAGGCCCGGGCTCACCTGACGATGGTGATTCTGGCGGGTGCGCTGATCGCGGGCTGGAGCGCCAGTCTTTGGGACGGCGTGAACCTGCCGCGGCTGGCGGTGTATCTGGCCGCATCGGCGTTGTTGTCGGGCTGCAAACTGAAACTTCCGCGGACCGATACGGCGCTTTCGCTCGGATTCATCATCACGCTGGTGGCGATCGCGCAGGCGACCCTGCCGGAGGCGATCCTCATCGGCGGTGTGTCGGCGCTAGTGCAGAGCTACTGGAAAACGCTACGCCGGCCGATGCCGGTGCAGGTACTATTCAACTTCTTCAGCCTGGTGATCAGCGTGTCGGCTGCCTACGGAGTGACCCGCGGCCTATTCGCGGAAGCCTTGGCCGATTCCCCGGCGGCATTCTTCGCCACGGCTGCGATCGCGCTGTATGTCATCAATACAGTGGTGGTGGCGGCGATGCTGGCGCATCTGGCGGGCCGCTCGCTCGGCACCGTCTGGCAGTGGAACAACTTCTGGCTGTTGCCCTACTATCTGGCAGGCGCGGCGGGCGCGGCCGTGATCACGGCGGTGGCTCGCGATGCGGGATGGGAGATGTCGCTGCTGGTTCTGCCTTTGTTCGGACTGCTGCACATCGCCTACCGGCTGAAGCTGAGCCAATGGATGGGGACGGTGCATCCGGCGAAGGGTTGATTCGAACGCATCGACCAATCGAGGAAAAGCCACGGTTCTACTTGACGGCGATCGTGACACCGTCCGCGCTGGGGATGCCGCCGATGAGAACGCGCAGAGAGGTGTCCTTGGCGCCCTTGATCTGCGGAACCCGGACGTTGATCTGCATGATCGAGGAGGCAAGGCCGACCACTCCGCCGGCGTAGAGAACTTCCGAGTCAGCCCCTCCGATCTGGACCGAAACGCGGGTGTTCGGGGTAGTGGAGACGGCGGTGACAAGTTGACCGGTGGAGGTGGGGGGATTGGTGACGCCCTCGCCTGTGACGTAGATGACGATGATCGATCCCACCGGTGCCGAGGCCCGTTCGCTGTTGAGGGTATAGGCTCCCGACCCGACGTCATAATTGAACGCCACCGCCTGGCCGAGTCCGGTTCCCGCGGAGGTGAAGATACCGGGAGAGGCCTCGGCGACCACGAACACCGGCGAGGCCGTGGAGACGCCGTTGTACTGCACCGCCACCGGCACCGACGCCCCGATGGGGACACCGTAAGGGACCAGCGCCGCCACCTGTGTCGCCGAGGTGTAAATGACCGGAGACGGCGTGCCGTTGACGAATACCTGCGTTCCAGCCAGAGTGGTGGCGATGGTGGCGTTGCCTACCGGGGGGACAAAGGTGGTGAGAGAGTCCGGGCCGAGACCGGCGCCGAACAGGACGATCATCTCACCGGGAGCGATCGGGCCCGGGCGGAAGGTGGCCGCATTGACCAACGAGTTCAGGGTTGGCGTGGAAGAGAGGACGGTGAAGGTCCGGCTTCCGCTGTCTCCGCCGCCTGTGGCCGGGTTGGAGGCGATGACCGCGATGGCGCCAGGCACGGTGAGAAGCGCGGCGGGCAGGATAGCCGTCACGACATTGGGTCCGACGAAGGTGGTGGCGAGGTCGACGCCGCCGGCCCTGACAATGGTGTCCGGGGCGAAGTTGCTCCCGGTGACGGTGACAACGGTGTCGCTAGAGCCCTCGGTGATCTGAAAGGGCCAAAGGCTGGTGAGGGTTGGGACGCCAGCCTGCACGGTGAGCGAAACCTTGATCGTGATCGACTTGTTGGCGGCCTGCGGCGCGGTGATGGTGACGGCGCCACTATAGGAACCAGGGGCGAGGCCGGCGGGGTTGGCGGTGACGGCAACGGCGGTGGGAAAGGCGGGGAACACAGCCCCGCTGACAGGGCTCACCGACAGCCAGGATCCGCCGCCGGCCTTGGTGGAAAACGGCACGATGGCATCGGAGGTGACCAGGGAAACGGCGCCGGCGGCCGGCAAGGTCTGGCCGCGAACATAGACGAAATCGAGCGTCGCGGGCGTCGCGGTCAGCGTCGAGGGCGGCGACTTGACGGTGAGGGTGACCGGGATGGTGACGCTTTCCGCGGCGCTCGCGATGACCACCGCACCGGAGTATGTGCCGAGGGTAAGTGTGGTGGGATTGATCGATGCCTTCACCGATGCCGGGAGCGATCCCGACGCGGGACTGACGGAGAGCCAGAGACCGCCGGAGGTGGCGGCGGTGTAGGCGGCAGCGGGAGTGCCGGCGATGGTGATGGTTTGCGCGGCCGGGAACTTCGCGTCCCCGATGGTGAAGGTGAACGCGAGAGAGGCGGGCTTGATCTTCAGCGTCGACTGGGCCGAGGCGGAAGAGGCGAGGGCGACAACCATCGAAACGAGTGTGAGCAGGGGGGAAAGAAGGCGGGCCGGTGCGATCATCAGACAGCTGATCGTCGCCGGCGGACGCCGAGCGGAGGGAATAGGAATCAATCGCTGGCGGAAGCCGCAGAAAGATTTACTACCGGTCTAGCTCCTCGGGGAAGACGGCATAGCCCGACGGTGGAGGGAATATCTCACGGATGAGATTCAGACGTTTCCGCAGGAAGCGGCTGGGGAGTTGGCGGGGCCCGGTCTCGACGTCGATGTCGCAGCAGATACCGTGGAGGTAGAGGGTCAAGGTGTCGACCAGGGAGTGGCGGGCGTACTCGCGAAACGCTTTGGAGTCGCGGATATGGCCGTTCTGGCGGCGTAGCAGGACCTGTTTGTGCTGCCAGCTTTCCTCGTCCACCTCGCCATGCATGTGATTGGACAGCTCCTCACGGATGAGGCCCTGGTAGCCGGCCACTTTCGCCGGAGGGCAAGACTCAGCGATGTGAGCGGCCAGTTGATGATACAGCTCGTAGTGATATTCGGCGACTTCCATTTCGTCGATGGCGAGGACGATCACCAGCGTTTCGCCTTCGAGCCAACGCAGCGCTCGCAAAGCGCGTCCATCGGGTGGGGATTCGAAGGCGACCCACTCGCCCTTGGCGGCGATTGTGGCGTGATCCTTGCCCCTCTCCGCCGCGGCGGCGCCCTTCCCTGCCCTGGTCTCGGTTTTGCCGTTCGCGCGCTCGAGATAGGGCACCAACAGAACGATAAGGCGCGGCAGGATGGCCTCGGCGGCGGGCGGAAGCGCGGCGAGGGGATCTTCGAGGTAATCGCGGAGGTCTTCTTCGTTGAGGGTGGCGCCCGCGGCGAAGTAGGAAACGCGGGTGTTGAGGGGAACGGCCTGATCGCGAACCCTGTCAAAAAAATCGCCCAGGTTCACGCGGCCAGTGTCGGATTTTGCGGGCATTTCTGATTGGAAGTGGAATTGGGGTTCCAATCCGATTCTAGCAGCCTGATCCGCACGGGGCGACCCGAACCGGAGTTTGGCGGCTAGCGTGCCGGCTGGACGGAATACTTCTGAATTCCGATGGGTCCGCGGAAACCGAACTTGCCGGGCAGAAAGGAGGTGCTCTTGAAACGCGCGGCATCGAAGGTGGCGGTCTTGCCCTCCACGGCGACTTCGATGCGTGTGGGGCGGATGGTGATTCTCACGTTCTCGGCATCCTTGGGAAGCGGGACCTTGCCCCGGTTCTCGGTTTTGCCATTCACGACCTCCTTGCACTCGAGGTTGTCGCCCATTTCAAACAGGACGTAGTTGCGGGAATCGCGCCAGGCAGCCATGAAGCGGACTTCGCGGCGTCCGCCGAAGACCCCCAGGGTTTTGCCGCGCCCCTGGACGGTGAATGAGACGACGGCGGGCCCATCGAGAGCGATGTATCGGCTCTGGAGGTCCCCGAGCGTGGACCACCCGTCTTTTTCCTGCCAGTTGCCGCCCTCCATGGCGTTGAGGGCGGCGTCTCCACTCACCGGATTCAGAGAAGGGGCGTCCCTGCCGAGCCGAATCTCGAGATCTTGCGTCTGGCCGGCGCGGACGGTGACAGGGAATCGCCGGGCTGGCATTCCGGGAGCGATCGCCTGAAATTCGTAGTCGCCGGGCGGGAGTTGAATGCGTCCGGGACGAACGGGCTTGTTCCGCTCGCCGCCGCCGGAAAAGGTAACGTTGGCATTGGGCGTGGCGAGGGTGAGTTGCACGAAGCCGGCGGTGGGGGCTGAAGTAAGCAGGTCACGGGCGTTCACCGCGATGGTTTGCCCGGCAGCGAAGCCGCGGCTGAGATCCTTGGATATTTGGCCGGGGGCGCGGAGGCCGACGGTGTGGCTGCCTGGGTTCACCTTCTGCGAAAAGGCGCCGTTGGAGCCGACTTCGCCGACCGGGCGGCCGTCGACGAGCACTTGGGCACCCGGCGGCGCGTTGGTAATGGCAAGCGAAGCCATTTGGGGCGAGAGGGGGAACGCCTCGGCGCGCATTCCTGGACGCACGTCGATCTTGCGGTCACCGGAATCGCCCCACCCGGGTTTGGAGACGCGGACGGTATAAGCGCCCGGGGTCAGTTGCAGGGCCAATTGTCCAGCGGCGGTCTCTCCGGCCGGCTTCCCGTTGACGGTAACGGTGGCGCCGTCTTCGTTGGAGGTGATGAGGAAGTCCACCAGACCGGGCGCCATGAGATAGATATAAATGCCGGGCGCGGGGCGGATTTCCCAGCCCACCTGACGCCGCTCCTTACCGTCGCTGACGGTAGCCGCCTGACGTCCGGCGGGGAGCCCCGGAAGGGACAGGCCGCCACTGGGCACGTTCACGCTTCGCCCGCCGAATACCGCGGTAGCGGGGCCGTGAATGGTGGCTGCGTCCTTGTAGGTGGCCACAACGGCGCCAAAAGCGCCCTGAGACCGAAAGCCTTCCACCACGGGGATGGACGCAGTGGCGGTGCGCACCTGGAATGCCGCTTTGCCGAGCGCATTGGAGATTTCGACACGGTGGCCGCCGGGCCCGACCGTGAAGCTGGCGCGGCCGTTCACCGTCCGCAGCGTGCGGCCATCGAAGACGGCTTGGCCGGACCCGATGGATAACTCGACGAGCGTCGGCGCCGGCTTCAACTCCACCGGCTCTGGGGGAGGGCTTCCCGGGCCGGCGACGATGGAGAAACTGGCCGGCTCAAAACCGTCGGCGGACGCGACCACTTCGTAGGTTCCGGCGGGAAGGCGTGCCTGGCGTCCGGAGCCGAGATCCTGCTCGCCGATCTGGAGCTTGGCCTCCGCCGGGGTGACGTTGAAAACCACGTCGAAGCCATCCGGCGGGAGGGGCGCCGGTTCGGGGTCCGTGAGCGGGGGTGGCGAAGGAGGAATTTCGGCAGGTTGACGGCTGCCGAGTGCGAACCAGAGAACGGCTCCGGCCACCGGAATCAGCGCCAGAGGCGCGAGCCAGATGAGAGGAAAGGGCTTCTTCGCGGGCGGTGGGGCCGTGGGCCTGGCCTGAGCAGGCGGTGCGGAGGCAGGCGGAAGAGTCCCACGATTGGCCGGTGGCGGAGGAACGGGCGGCGCTTTGGCCGCCGGCGCTGGCTGGGTGGGCGGGGGCGCCGGCGGAGGAACAGAGTGCGGCTTCACCCGGGGTGGGAACGGCACGGCGATTGTTTCGGCCTCTTCGCGAAGGGCCGGAGGGGAAGTGGGAGGAGGAACCGCGGCCGGAACCTTGTGCTCGCCGGTGGTGCGCTCGAGCGAGGCGCGCAGACGAGTGAGGCGAGCTTCGAGGGGGTAGGTGCTCAGCCCCCTGGCCACTTCCGCCACAGCGCCGGCGATGTCCCCCGCGGCTTGCTTTTCGCGCGCCCGTGCGATGTGCGTCTCGACGACCGAATCGCGTTTGCGGTCAGCGATCAGCGCGGTGAGGCTGCGCGCCTGGGGATGGTCAGGGTCGATCGAGGACGCTTCAGTGAGGAGTTCGTCGGCCTTGCTCCAGTCGGTTTCGAGCTTCTCGGAGGCGAGTTTGAACAGCGAATCGACGAGGGCAGCGCGGGGCATCTTGCCGGCGGGGTCCACGCGCCGGGCGGCACGGAGGATATCGACGCTCTGCTCGAGGTTGCCGGTGGTGGCGTGGGTGCGGGCCTCTTCGACGAGTTTCTGAGCCTCAGCGGACCGTTGCATTCCCTGGCTGGCCAGCTTCTCGAGCGCAATCAATTCCGCGTCACCGGGATACTCGGCGAGAGCGCTTTTGGCGAGACTGCCAGCGCGGGCCGGATCACCGGCGAGAATGGCGGCGTCGATCTGCTCGGCCCATCGAGCCCTGGATTCGGTTCGCGACTGCTGCTCGAGGCGTTTCTGAACCCGGTCATATTCGAACTCGATGCCGGGATACTGACCGTGAATATTGCGAAGAATGTCCCACTGGGAGAGCGCTTCGGAGAAATGCCCCTGATCCTCGAAGGCGCGCGCCTTGGCCACGATCGAGTTGACCAGATCCCGTTTCTGGCGCGCGGACTTGAGGGCCATATCGAAGTGTTCCTCATGAGGATGCTTCTCCCTGGCCTCTTCGAGCATACGGACCTTGCGATCAAGATCCGGCTCTGCTTCCACCGAGCGGGCGATGGCGGCGATATCGGCGGACAGATTCTGGCGCTGACGTTCGCCCATATCCACGCGCAGGCTCTGGAACAGCGCATGGTCCGGGTACTGCTGCAGATAGTGATCGCAGATGGCGGAGGCCGCGGCGAAGTTGCCGCCTTCCACGTGTTTGCAGGCCTCCTCGTAGGAGCGCTTGATGGCGTCGTGCTCGGAGCGGATCTTGTTGTAGAACTCCTGATACCCCGCCGAGCGATCCGGCGTCATGGTTTCCGGCGAGCGGCGGTCAATCTCGAGCACCTTCTCGATGCGACCGAGCGCGGCGGTGATATCGCCGCGATGCCAGGAGGAAAGCGCGCGTTGATAGTTCTCTTCTTTCTCCTTGCGCAGGCGGGCGTAGTCCTGCTCCTCGAGATCGATCTCAGCCATCAGCTGGGACGCTTCGGCGCTGGCCGGATTGGCCTGCAGCACGTTGCGGGCGGCGTCGCGGGCGGGCCCGAAGGCGAGGTTCTCGAGATGTTGCCGGGCGATGTTGAGCCACGCTTGCACCTGCTCGGCACTGCGCTGTCCCTCGATCTCAGCGCGCATGGCGGCGGCCTTGGCGTTCTGGGGGTCAACTTCGAGCACCTCCTGAATCTTCTGGAGGGCGAGCTGGTATTCTCCTTCGTCCAGGCGGCGGCGGGCGCTTTCGATCAACTGGCTGCTGGCGCGGTCCCGGAGCGCCTGATCGACGGTGCGGCGGAGTGGGCGAATCTCGGGATGCAGGTGCCCTTCCGCCTCGAGTTGGCTGAGGATCTCCGAGGCGTAGTCGGGATCGCCAGTGGAAAGAGCGCGATCGACGCGCGCAAGGCGGGGCTGGATGCGGGAGGGGTCAAACCGGTCAATCGGCTGGCCGTGGAGCGCCTTCTGGAGAGACTCGCCGAATTCCCGGATGTTCGAGAACCGGTGGAAGGGCTGCTTGGCCATCGCGGCGTGGACGATCTGGCTGACAGCCTGGCTGACGGCGGGGTTGAGGTCGCTCGCCGGCGGGGGGATCGCCTTGAGAATGGCCTGCACTACTTCATCGCGGGTGGATCCGGTGAAGGGCCGGCGCCGGGTGAGAGCCTCGAACGACACCACACCGAGCGCGAAAATGTCGCACGCCGGAGTGGCGGGCTTCATCTCGAGTTGCTCCGGAGCCATGTAGTAGAGCGTCCCCTTGATGCCGATGGAGGTCTGGTGATCGACGAGGTGGGCAACGCCGAAATCGATGATCTTCACCGAGTCATCCCCGAGGACGAAGATATTGGACGGTTTGAGATCGCGATGGACCAAGCCGCGTTCGTGGGCGGCTTGGAGGCCGCGGCAAGCCTGGCTGATGATTTCGACGACGCGTTCCACGGTAAGACGTTGGGGCTCGTCCTTGATGAGCTTGTCCAGCGTGACGCCCGGTAGCAGCGGCATCACGAAATAGGGAACGCGGGCCCGCCCTTCCTCGATCTCACCGATGTCGTAGATGTCGACGATGTTGGGATGGTTGAGCGAGGAAAGGACAGCGCATTCCTTGCGGAATAATTCGAGAGCGCCCGGATCGCGGGAATCGCGAATCGTCTTCAGAGCAACCTCGCGGCGGAGGTCCGCATCCCAGGCCAGGTAGACAACGCCCATGCCGCCCTCGCCAAGCACCTGCTTCCGTTCGTAGCGCACGCTCAGCCATTGTATCGGGTTCCGGCGGACCTCTTCCCGGCCGTGGAGCTCCCGCCGCCCCGCATCGGGCCTGGTGCGCTATAGTGTTCCTTCCGAGCCGCCGCGTACGGTGGCTCGGTCACGTGATCCTCTAAGCAATGACTCTCGAAAAATACTCCTTCGGCGTGGGCGACCGTTTCGCCCATCAGGCAGCGGCGCAGCTTCGCGCCTGTATGATGGCGGCCGGGCACGGCGTGGAAATCGTGCCGGTATGGAACAAGTCCAACCGGGAACACAACATCATCGGCTCCGAGCCGGTGAGCACGCGCGCGGCGGCGGACGCGGCCGTGGCGTCGCTCGGCTGGACAAAGTCCTACTACGTGGACGCCGATCACATCAATCTGACCACGGTGGACCGCTTCGTCGCGGTGTCCGACTTCTTCACCATCGATGTGGCGGACTACATCGGCAAGCCGGCTGGCACGGACGCCGTGGAAGCATTCGCCGCCCGGCACCCGGAATTGACCGGCGAGATACGAATCGAGGGAATCGCCGAACCGTTCCAGGTGTCGCCCGAGAAGCTGCGATCCGTGACCACGCAGTACCTCTACGCGGTGACCGAGGCGGGAAAGATCTATCGCCACATCGAGGCCGTGAAGGGAAAGGGCCAATTCGTTCCCGAAGTTTCGATGGACGAAACCGACGCTCCGCAGACGCCGGACGAGCTGATCATCATTCTGGCCGCGATTGCGGACGAAGGGATTCCGATTCAGACCATCGCGCCGAAGTTCACCGGCCGTTTCAACAAAGGCGTGGACTACGTGGGCGACGCGGCGCAGTTCGAACGCGAATTCCGCAACGATCTCGCGGTGATCGCGCATGCCATCGGCGCCTACGGACTGCCGGCGAACTTGAAGCTGAGCGTGCATTCCGGCAGCGACAAATTTTCAATCTATGCGCCCATCCGGCGGGCGTTGCGCGACACGGGCGCGGGTGTGCATCTGAAGACCGCCGGCACGACGTGGCTGGAAGAGTTGATCGGGATGGCCGAGGCCGGGGGCGCGGGGCTCGAGTTGGCGCGCGAAGTCTACGCGGACGCGTTCGGTCATCAACGCGAGCTTTGCGAACCCTACGCATCCGTGATCGACATTGACGCCGCCCGGCTGCCGGATCCAGCGGTGGTGCGGCAGTGGACCGGCGCCGAGTATGCGTCGGCGCTGCGGCATGACCAATCCAACTCCGCATACAATGCCGACCTCCGTCAGTTACTCCACGTAGGTTACAAAGTAGCGGCGAAGATGGGCGAACGGTACCTGGAGCAATTACGCGCGTGCGAGAGCGATATTTCGCGGAACGTTACCACGAATCTGTTCGAACGGCATATCCGGCCGTTGTTCCTCGATTGAAGCAGCCATCGAGCAGTTAGAGCTCGCCGGTGTCGGGCCCGGCGTGAAACATCAGGAATAGAGACGGCAACACGATCAAGGTGAGAATGGTGGCCGACACGAGTCCACCGATGATCACTACAGCCAAAGGACGCTGAACTTCCGAACCAATGCCATGAGAGAGCGCCATAGGCAATAAGCCCAGCATGGCGAGCATCGAGGTCATAAGTACGGTGCGCAGCCGGTCCCGGGCGCCGTCGAAAACGGCATTGTATGGAGTTGCGCCCTTTTCCTGCAGGTGAATGAAGTGGCTGACCATGACCACTCCGTTGAGTACGGCTTGACCGAAAAGAGCGATGAATCCGATGGCAGCCGATACGCTGAGGTGAATTCCGGTGAAATAGAGTGCGAGGATTCCTCCCACCAGGGCGAAGGGCACGTTGAGCAGGATCAGCGCCGCGCTCTTGACTGTCTTAAAGGCCTCAAACAGCAGGACAAAGATCAAAAGCACACTGACCGGAATAATCATCAACAGGCGCTGCATCGCGCGTTGCTGATTCTCGAATTCGCCTCCCCATGTGATGCTATAGCCCGGCGGCAGCTTCAAATTGTTGTTCACCACGCCTTCCATTTCCTCAACCAAACTACCCATGTCGCGATTCTTGATGAACACTCCGATCGCGGCCGCGCTCCGTCCGCCTTCGCGGCTGATATTGAGGATGCCTTCCTGCATCCCGATATGGGCTACCTGGTCCAACGGAACTTGCGAACCATCCGGCGCATCGAGCAGCAAGCCCCGCAACGAATCCAGATTGCTGCGTTCGTTTTCCTGCAGACGAACCACGACGCTGAAGCGGCGCTCGCCCTCCCATATCTGCGTGGCCGGACGGCCGCCGAGCGCGGTCTCGATCACGTCCTCGATGTCGCCCACGTTGAGACCGTATCGCGCGGCGCGTTCCCGGTCAATCTGTATCTGCAGTTGGGGAATGGCGCCGGCGCGGTCCACGAAGGCGCGGCCGACGCCGCGCACCGGAGTGATGAGCTTCAGCACCTCGCCCATCTTCTCTTTGAGGATGGTCGAGTCGTCGCCGAACATCTTGATGACGATCTGGCCGTCGATCTGCGAAATCGATTCGAGAACGCTGTCACGGATGGGTTGAGAAAACGTCGGCTTGATGCCGGGCATGTCATCGAGCATCTTCTCCATCTTGTCGATCAGTTCTTCCTTGGTGACATTGGGGGCCCACTCGGTGACCGGCTTGAGGTCCACGAGCACTTCCGCCATGTTGATCGGCTTGGGGTCCGTGCCATCGTCGGGCCGTCCTGCTTGGGAGACCACGCGGGCTACTTCGGGAATGCGTAACAGATTGGCGCGGGCGTTGCGGAGAGAGCGCTGTACTTCCCCGGGTGCGATACCGGGCGGAAGAGTGAAGTTGATCCAGATGCTGCCTTCGTTGAGTTCCGGGAGGAACTCGGAGCCGAGGTGCGGCACCAGAGACAATGTGAACACCAGTGCGGCGGCGGAAACGGCCAGGATGAGTTTCGGGCTGAGGAGCGCGGAGGCGAGGATCCGTTTGTAAATGGCCTGGGTGAACCTAACCAGTACATTCTCCTTCTCCGGTCCGGTCCGTCGCATGAGGAATGCGCAAAGTACGGGCACGAGCGTCAGCGAGAACACCAATGACCCGATCAGCGCCGAAGTGATGGTGTAAGCCATCGGCGCGAAGATACGGCCTTCGTGACGCTGCAAGGTAAAGATAGGAATATGCGCGATGATGATGATCAACATCGAAAAGAAGGTGGGGCGGCCTACCTGCGATGCGGCCTCCGCCACCAGTTCCTTGAACGATCCGTACTTATCCCGGTCGTGCGACGCCGCGCGGAAGATATTTTCCACCACGATCACCGCGCCGTCGACAATAATGCCGAAGTCCATGGCGCCGAGAGATAACAGGTTGGCGGGGATCCCTTTGATCGAGAGTCCGACGAATGTGGCGAGCAGCGACAGGGGGATGACGACGGCGACGATCGCGGCCGGAACCAGGCGGCCGAGAAACAGGAACAACACCAGACACACCAGCGCCGCCCCCTCACCGAGGTTCTTGAACACCGTGCTGAGTGTATTCCCGATCAGCCACGCACGATCATAGTAGGGTACTAACTCGACGCCTTTCGGTAAAATACTGCGATTCAACTCGTCGATCTTGTCCTTGACGCCCGCCAGCACGATCGACGGATTCTCACCCTTGCGCATGAGGATCGTCCCATTGACGATGTCGTCGATCGCGTCCAGCCCCACCATTCCCTGGCGCTGCTGATATCCGATGTTCACCGTGGCGATGTCTTCAATCAGCACGGGGACGCCGTTGCGCTCGGCCACCACCACCTTGCGGATGTCGTCCGGGGAGCGCAACAGGCCCATGCCGCGTATGATGAACTGCTGCTCACCTTGTTCGATGTACCCGCCCCCGGCGTTGAGATTGCTCCGTTCCAGGGCGGAGAAGATCTGCGCGAGCGTGACGCCGTGGGACTTCATCCGCGTCATGTCCGGCACCACCTGATGCTGCTTGATGAATCCGCCGCGGCCGATCACGTCCGCCACGCCTGGCACGAGTTTCAGGTTGCGCACCACGACCCAATCCATGATGCTGCGCAATTCCATCGCGTCGTACTTATCGGACTTCAGATAGACCCGGTAGATCTCGCCGATCGGGCTGGAAAGCGCCGCCAATTCCGGCTTGATGCCTTCGGGCAGATCCGCTGTCTGCAGCCGCTCGAGTACCTGTTGCCGGGCGAAGTAGTTGTCGACGCCATCGTCGAAGGTGATGTAGGTGGAAGATAGCCCGAACTGCGTGTGGGAGAACAGTCGCACGGCATGCGGAATGCCGCTTAACGCGATTTCGAGTGGGATCGTAACCTGTTTTTCTACTTCCTCCGATGCGTGACCGGGATAGAGCGTCACGACGGTTACCTGAATATCGGTTACGTCCGGGAAGGCTTCGATCGGCAGCGTCCGGAACGAGAAGATTCCGACGCCGATGAACATCGCCAGCGCCATCAGGACGAAAAGAGGCTGGTGGATCGCGAAAAAGATGACCTTGCGGAGCATGGGATTGGTCCGGAGAGCTAGAGCGAAGCCTTCAGGTAGACAGCGCCTCTGGTGACGACACGCTGTCCGGTCTTAAGCCCTTTCTCCAGGCAGAAGCCGCCGTTGTACGGTTTTCCAAGTTCCACTTTCGACAGGACGAAGCGCCCAGGGGCTTGTTCGAGGAACACATAGTCCTGCCCCGCCAACCGGACGACGGCGGCATCCGGCACCCATACCTCCGGCGACGTCCCATCGGCGTAACGGAGCTGTCCGAACATGTCGGGACGCAGCCGGCCATCTCGATTGTCCAGCTCGGCGCTTACTTTGATCGTGCGTGTTTCGCTATCGACTGTGTCGGCAATCCGCGTGACGCGTCCGCGAAATGCTTCGTTCGGATACGCGATCAATTCGAGATTCACCGTGCCCCCCACCTTACAGAGCCGGATCTTACTCTCCGGGACTTGCGAAGTGGCCCAGACGCGGCTCAGGTCCGTGATCGTGACCAGGGCGGTATTGATTTCATTCCGATATTCGCCGTCCACTACGCTCACTTCGAGCACTTTTCCCGATACAGGCGCGGTGACGACGATCTGCTGCTGAAACACACCCGGTTTGAGACCGAGCAGTTCGAGGCGGCGCCGCGCCTGCTCCCTGGCTGTCTGGGCCTGTTCGAGCGACGACTTGGTGAGGGCCGCGGTGGTGCGCGCCGCCAGCACTTCCTTCTCCGCCACTGCCTGATGCTGGAACAGGTCAGAAATGCGAGACAGGTCAGCCTCCGCCTTGGCGACGGCCAGTTCGGCTTGCCGGACGGAGGTTTCGCTTTGCACGTAGGCGGACTCGACTTCAGCGACAAGCGGACTCTCAATCGCGACCAGGGGCTGGCCCTGCGAGACAGCGTCGCCGAGTTTGGTCATCACGCGCGCAATCCGCCCCGGCGCGGGCACCACGGCATGTCCAACGCGGTTGGGATTCGCCTCGATGCGTGCCGGAGCCGTAACTTCATCGGAAGGGACAGGGATGGTGTGGACTGCCTCGATCGTCATCTCTTGCAGTTCCGGCGCTTGTGGATCGAGCACTACGACGCCGTCGGGTACCGGGGGCTTTTCGGTGCTCGCAGCCGCTGATTCCGCGGCGGCGGCGCCCTTTGCCGCGGCGCCCTTCATCTCCGCATCGGTTGAACCGCCGCATCCGGCCGCGAGCAGCGTGAGATATACGCCGAGCCCGGCCGCGATGGCCTGGGCAGGCTGCATTGTCATTGGTTGATTCCTTTTTGCGCCGTACCGGCGGCGGAGTCCACGCTCGCCCCGGAAACGGCGTCCATCAGATAGAGGCTTCGCGCATAGTTGACCTGCGCCTCATGAAAGGTCTGCATTACGTCGTTGAAGGCGCGTTGCGCATCGAGAAACTCCACGAGGCTTGCTTCGCCGCGCCGGTATGAGTACTCTGTGGTGTCGCGGACGCTTTTCGCCTTGGCGAGCATTCCTCTTTCCACGCTGGCAAGCAGTTCCTTGGACACCGTGTATTGGCGCCACGCCCGCTGCACCTCCGATTGAATGGAGACCACAGTCGCTTCCGAACGCGCCTTGGCCAGGGCGATCTCGCGCTGCGCCCGGGCAATCTCACCCTGGTTCCTGTTGTAGACGCGGAGCGGCACGCTGAAGTAGACGCCCACCGAACTGCCCGACACGCCCCAGGCTGACTGACGCGTGTATTCCGCACCGATGGTGTAGTCAGTAACTCCGTTGGCCAGTTGGAGACGCAGGTCGGCTTGCGACCGGGCCTGGGTCCGCTGAGACAACAGTAGATCCGGCCGGCGGGCGAGAGCCAGTTTCGCGATCTCCGATTCGGTGGTGGCAACCTCGTCCCGGCGTATCTCCGATTGGACCTCGAAACCGGGCGTGGTTTGCTTCCGGCCAATCAGGAGCTGAAGCCGCGTTTTGGCCTGATCCACTTGCAGCTGCGCCTGCTGCACGGCGGTGCGATACTGGAGCGCCGCAACTCGAGAACGCTCGAGTTCCACCTGGGCAAGGTCCCCACTGCGGAAACGCGCCTCATTGACGGCGACGACGCCCTCGAGGGAGCGAAGATTCTCCATCGCGAGATTCAGCCGTTCGCGCGCCTCCTGCACGTCGACGAAAGCAGTCTGGACGCCGAACACGACCTGGCGCATGATCTCCCGGACACCCAGTTCGGCGAGCGTCTTTTCTTCGCGGGCGAGGGCGATGCGCTCCTCCCGCTTGTGGCCGCGCTCGAAAGGAAAGTCCGTGTGGAGATTGAGCTGATTGGGGCCGAGCGGAGTGTTGGGGTTGTAGGCCGCGCCGAGCAGATTTAGAGTTTGGCCGGCGACGGTGAGCACGGGGTTCGGGCGAAGGCGTGCGGTGATCTCACTGGCCTCGGCGACGCTGATGTTGAGACGCTCGGCGGCAAGGTCGAGATTGTTCGCGATCGCCTCATGCGTCGCCTGGTCGAGGGAAAGCGGCGGCGGCGCGACGGCTTCTGGAGGCTGCTGGGCCGCGGCGAGAGCGAAGGTCAGGCAGAGAGCGAGAGGAGCGAACTCGCTTCGAAGTCGGTACACAGGCTCCATGATGTGGTGGCGGCGGAAAGATGGCACTCCCTTCGGCAAGGGAGCGCCCGCACCGTCTTAACGGGGGTAGCCACCACCGCGGTGAAGCCATTTTCACAATCGCGAGAAACCACGGGCGGCCCGCCGGCAACTTGGCTTGACATCCTTCATTTCTGCTGTCAGGATTGATTCGTATTCATTGTGGGAGAAACAATGCGAATCAGGATTCTCGCCTTTTTTGTAGCCAGCACGGCGTTTGCCCAGGTAGCGAGCCTCACCGGCCGCGTCACCGATGCGAGCGGCGCCGTCATCCCCGCCGCCGCCGTGACGGCGCGCTCCGTGGAAACTGGAATCACTGTCGCCGCCGAGACGACCTCGGAGGGCTACTATACGCTTCCGGCTCTGCAGCCGGGACGCTATGAAGTGACCATCACCAAGGATGGATTTGTCCCGGTCCGCCAGACGGGGCTGGAACTCACGGTGCAACAAGTGGCGCGCCTGGACGTAACACTCCAGGTCGGCAGCGTGGCGGAAACGATCGAAGTGCAGGCGCAGACGCCGCTGCTTGACAGCGAAAGCTCCACGGTCGGCCAAGTGATCGGCAACCGGCAGGTGACCGAGCTTCCGCTACTCGGCCGCAACACGTACGCCCTGGCGATGCTGGTTCCGGGAGTGCGGCCGTCGTTCGGCGTGAATAACGTGGTGATCGATCAGATCTCGACAGTGTCGTATTCGATCAACGGGCAACGTGCCTCGTCGAACGAGTTCCTTCTGGACGGCGCGCCCAATTCCACGGCGTCTCAGAATCAGCCCGTGATCAACGCGAATCCGGACATGGTGCAGGAGTTCAAGGTGGAAACCAATTCCTTCAGCGCTGAGTACGGGCGCGCGGCGGGCGGCGTATTCAACGTGGTGACCCGCAGCGGAACGAACGACCTCCACTTCACCGCCTACGAATTCTTCCGCAACGACAAGCTCAACGCGAACGACTTTTTCGCCAACCGCAGCGGTACCGAGCGTCCCCCATTCCGGTTCAACCAGTTCGGCGGGACCGTCGGGGGCCCGGTCTACATCCCGAAAGTCTACGACGGAAGGAACCGGACGTTTTTCTTCTTCAACACGGAATTGGTGCGCTTCGTGCAGGGAATCACATTCACCGCGGTGGTGCCCGAGCCGGCGCAGTTGGGCGGCGACTTCAGCAACGCGCGGCTGGCCGACGGGCGCAGCGTGAACATTTTCGACCCATCCACCACGCGAGCCAATCCCAACGGGACCGGCTTCCTACGCAGCGCATTCCCCGGCAACGTGATCCCGGCCAGCCGGATCGATCCGGTTGCGGCGAAGGTGATCCCACTGCTTCCCCGCCCCACGCAACCAGGGCAGCCGCTCGGCCGCATCAACTTCACCCGCACCGACGGCAATCGCGTTCCGAAGGATTCCTACAGCATCCGGGGAGACCACAACTTCACCGCGGCCAACCGGCTGTATCTGCGTTACTCTTATGACGACACGCCGCTGATTCGAGCGTTGGCTTATGGTGAAGACTTACGGCAGGTTTCGCCCACCGCCGGCCCGCAGGTATTCACGCGGTGGAACGCCGCGCTCGAGGATTCGCATACCTTTTCGCCCAGCCTGCTCGGAACCGTCCGCTATTCGGTGACGCGGCTGATCAACAATCGGCGCCCGTATTCGGACGGGTTCGATATTACATCGATCGGACTGCCGGCGTACTTGAAGGAAGGCATGGTGGATCCGCTCTCGCTGCCTGCCATCAACATCACGGGGCTCTCGCGAACCGGGTCCGTGCCCAACACCGTTGTCGGCGGATTCATCGGCGCCACCGACACAATCAACTTCGGGCCCACCACCCATTCGTTCCAGGGTTCCATGTCCAAGACTCTCACCAGCCACACGCTGAAGTTCGGAGGCGAGTACCGGGTGATTCAGTTCAACACACGCCAGACCGGCGATCAGGCGCATAACTTCGGATTCTCGCCGCAATGGACGCAAGGGCCAAACCCCACGGCGTCTAGCGCCACGGCGGGCACAGGACTCGCCACTTTCCTGCTCGGCATTCCCACCGGCGCGGTCGCCCCGGTGCCGGCGCTTGCGATGACTACCAAATACAGCGCGCTGTACGTGCAGGACTCCTGGAAAATCACTCCCGCCTTCACGCTCAATTGGGGATTCCGCTACGAGTTCGAATCGCCACGAACGGACCGGTTCAATCAACTTACTAACTTCGATTACAACGCCGCCTCTCCGCTGCGGGCCAGTGGCCTGGATCTGCGCGGTGGACTGACGTTCGTGGGCGTGAATGGCGTATCGCGGTACAACGCCACACCGGATCGTAATAACTTCGCGCCGCGGATGGGCATCGCGTGGCGCATACGTCCGAAGACCGTCGTTCGCGCCGGCGCGGGCCTGTTCTACGCAGCCACCACCGGAATCGGCGGTGGGGCAGCCGCATTCGGCGTGAGCGGTTTCCAGGCGTCCACCGACATCGTGACGAGCCTCGACGGCGTAACACCGGTGGTCCAGTGGAGCGATCCCTATCCACAGCGTTTCAACTCCCCGAGCGGGTCCTCATTGGGATTGGCGACGCTCGCCGGGCAGAACATCCAGTTCTTCGACCGGAGTAACTACGTACCTTACAGCGGCCAGTGGAACTTCAACATCCAGCAGGAGCTACCGCTCAACACGCTGTTCGAAGTGGGATACGCGGGTAGCCGAGGCGTGGGATTCGCACAAGGCCGGACCTGGAATCAACTGCCGGACTCGGCGCTGGCGCTAGGCAACGCATTGCGGCAGCAGGTTCCGAATCCGTTCTTTGGGCAGATTTCGGTGGGCGCGCTATCACGGCCGACGGTGGCCAGGGCGCAATTGCTACGGCCGTATCCTCATTTCGGCACCGTGGCTTCGCAGAACGCAAGTTGGGCCAGTTCCAACTATCATGCGCTCGAGGCAAAGGTGGAGAAGCGATACGCGTCTGGACTGAGTGCGCTCGTTTCGTACACATGGTCCAAGTTGATGGACTATGGCATCGGACCCTTCGCGGGTGAATCGCTCGGCGCGCACGGGTTCCAGAACAACAACAACCTGGCCGCCGACTGGGCCGTGTCGGCGACCGATCAGACGCATCGAATCCTGTTCAACGCGGTGTACGAAATCCCGTTGTTCAAGACCGGCAACGGAGTGACGCAGAAGTTACTGGGCGGCTGGCAGGTGGGTGGCATCTGGATGGCCTTCTCGGGTGGTCCGTTGGGAGTGGCGTCGCAGGTGAACAACACGTTCTCACAGGGCGGCGGCCAACGGCCGAATTGGAATGGGCAGAATCCGTGTCTGGCGAATCCGAGCCCACAGCGATGGCTTGACGCGTCAGTATTCTCGAACCCGGCGGCGTATGCGTTCGGGAACGCACCGAGCACGTACGGTGGATGCCGGAGCGACGCAACCAGCCAAGTGGATCTGTCGTTCAACAAGAACACGCGGGTCCGGGAACGGTTGACGCTGCAGTTTCGGGCGGAGATGTTCAACATCGCGAATACGCCACGGTTTGCACCGCCGAATCAGACGTTTGGCAATCCGCAGTTTGGGGTGGTTGCGGCGCAGGGAAACCTTCCGCGGATCGTTCAGTTTGGGTTGAAGCTGATTTACTGAGTTCGGGCGCGCTTCCGGCTTTGCCGGATGCGTCACGACCGGTTCGGCGACGGCGGGTTGGGTTGTGCTCGGGAGGTTACTTTTGAGTCATACGGCTGCGACCGTGCTCAACTCGCGAAAAGCGACGCAGCGTTCGGCGATCACGTCAAATTCGTGGAGGATTCACCCGAGGCTAAAGAGGCTGTGTAGCTAGCCAGCCGGGCTCACGTCAGGCTATTCGTGGAAGGGACCCGGCTCCCTCCCGCGCCAGGAAAAGCAAGGTCCCTTGACGAATTCAGTAATGGCCAAACGCCATACCTCTCCGGAATCCGCCGCCTTCGCCCGCGAACTGAAAAGCTCCGGGCACGTTACGAATGGAGCCAGGAAGAAGTGGCGCGGCTGCTGGGCGCCTCCTGGGCCACCGTTTCTCGCTGGGAGCGGCAAACCGTTTCGCCGGCGCCATCGGCGACGCGGTCCCGGCCAAGAACTTCACCCGTTTCCTGCTCACGCCCAATGCAGCCCTCCGCGGCTTTCCTCCGCTCGAGTTGCTACAGAGCGCCTATAGTTTCCAGGACCTGCTGGATTTCGTGGAAAGCGGCAAGAGCGGCGACATGATCTAGCCGACCGACTCGCTGACGCTCGCGGCTCACAAACCGAGCTGTTACCGAGCCGCGACCGTAAGGGAGCCGGTTCGCGCAGGCCACAAACCAGACAACGGATTTCAAAGTCAGGACACTAGCTCTGGGCCTTGATGACCTTGGTTCGAATGAGGTCGGGCCCATGCCGGCCGTTTGCGAACGAGGGTGTTACTCGGTGTCCTGGTAGTACGACTTGAGCCGGTAGAGTTCCTTTTCCAGATCCTTACGTACCTTGGCATACTTGGGATCATTGACGACGTTCACCATCTCGCGCGGATCTTTCTTCAGATCGAACATTTCCCACTCGGGCGGCGTCGGCTTATCCACGGCGCCTTTCTTACCGAGCGATTGTCCGTAGTAGTAGATCAGCTTGTGGGTGTCGGTGCGGACGCCATAGTTGGCGGTGACGGTGTGCCCGCCGCCCAGGTGCATCCAGTAGCGGTAGTACATCGATTTGCGCCAATCGCGCGGTGTCTTGCCGTCGAGCAATCCGGCGGCGCTGCGGCCTTGCATCCAATCGGGCGCCTTCTGGCCGGCGAGGTCGAGGAAGGTCGGCGCGAAGTCGATGTTCAGGAACATGTCGCGATTCACCGTGCCGGCCTTGATCCGTTTCGGGTAGCGAATCAGGAACGGCATGCGGAGACACTCTTCGTACATGAAGCGCTTGTCGAACCAACCGTGGTCACCGAGGAAGAAGCCCTGGTCGGAGGTGTAGACGACGACGGTGTTGTCGGCGAGCCCTTCCTGATCGAGATAGTCGAGGAGGCGTCCGACGTTGTCGTCCACGCTGCGTACGCAGCGCAGGTAATCCTTGATGTAACGCTGGTAGGCCCATTTACGCAGTTCGTGGCCTTCGAGGCCGGCCGGCCTCTCGGTCTTGAGGTCCGATTTGGTCATGTCATCGCCCACGCGGAGAGTGGCCCGTTGCGCGGCCTGGCTGCGCCTGCTGAGATCTTCATACAGATTGTCGGGCTCAGGCACGGTTTCGTTCTCGAGCCATTGCTGATACTTGGGCGCCGGCTGCCAGGCGCGGTGTGGGGCTTTTTGGTGCGACATGAGAAAGAACGGCTTGTTCTTGTCGCGGTTCTTGAGGAAGTCCAACGAGAAGTCGCCGATGATATCGGTGCAGTAGCCGTTGTGTTTCTTCCTGCCTTCGGCGGTGATGAACTCGGGATCGTAGTAGGCGCCCTGGCCGGGCAGCACGTTCCAATAGTTGAACCCTTGCGGCTCTGTCTTGAGGTGCCATTTGCCCACCATGCCGGTGTGATAACCGGAGTCCCGCAGCAGGTGGGCGACGTGGGTCTTCTTGGTATCGATCTCGTCGTTGAGGGTGTAGACGCCGTTTTTGTGGCTGTACTGGCCGGTAAGGATGGCGCCGCGGCTGGGCGTGCAAATCGAATTGGTGCAAAAGCAATTGTCAAAGCGCATACCGCCGCTGGCGATGCGGTCAATCTGCGGCGTCTTGTTGATCTTGCTCCCGTAGGCGCTGATGGCGTGCGAGGCGTGATCGTCAGACATCATGAACAGGATGTTCGGCGGCTTTCCATTCGATTGCGCAAACGCGGGCGCAAGCGCGGTGTACAGCAGATCTCGGCGTGTCATGTGTACATCGTAATATGAATCTTCATGCACCGTGCACTTTTGCTTTTGCCCGCGATCACGTTGTTTGCGCAGAACTGGCCACAGGCGGCCGGCCCGAACGGGACCTGGGCGATGGATACGAAAACCGCGCCGGTGCGATGGAGCGTGGCGCGCGGCGAGAATATTGCGTGGAAGCTACCGCTCCCGAATGGAGGCCAAAGCGGCATCGCGGTATGGGGCGATCGCGCGTTTCTCACCACCTTCGCACCGGGCGAGAAAACCTTTAGCGCGTCGATCATGGGGATCGCGGTGGACTTGCGCAAGGGCACGATCCTGTGGGAGACGCCGCTCGAAGGCGTGGAGAAGAGCCCGATGCTGTACGCCTATTCGGATTCGACGACGCCGTCTCCGGTGACCGACGGGCGGCATGTTTGGTTCTTCAACGCCAGCGGCGAGGTGGCGTGCTTCGATTTTTCCGGCCGCGCGCAGTGGCGCCGGAAGTTCAAACCGTGGGGCGCGCCGTACCCGTTCAACAAGCAGCACGAGCCGATTCTTTATGGTGACGTCATTCTGAACGTGGAGCCGCTGGACCCTGTGCCGGGGGACAAGCAGGGATGGAATTACCTGCACGCGATCGACAAGAACACGGGCAAGACGCGCTGGGTGGCCGCCGACGCCACCACCACGTACACCACGTCGCGATTCGGGCTGCGCGCCGACGGGTCGCCGGCGGTGCTCACCGGGCGCGGCGGCTGGCATGACGTTCCCGAACGTCCGGTGGGGCTATCGTTAATCAGCCTGGCCAAGGGCAGCGAAGGCAAGACGCTGTGGCGATTCGTGGCTGGCGACGGCGATGAGCAGGCGCCCACGTGGCAGTCCCTCTATGTGCTGCATTGGGACCCGCGGTACGCCTATTGGTTCCGCCTGAACCCGGAGGAGTCGCACCTGGTGATCGATGCGCGCAATGGCAATCTGGTCCGCGAGCAGTCACTCATTCGCGGCGTGGACTACCGGCAGTGGGACGCGGCCCGCGGCGTGCATACGGTGCATCGTAACGTGAATCTGCGCGAGGTGCGGGACGTGTCTCCGCGCATGAAGCTGGCCGCCGATGAAGTCATCCGGGTGATGCCGGCGTGGCACGCCAACATCGTGGCAGGCGGGTATCACTACTTCCTGACGTCGACGGCGCACCGGCGAAATCGCAAGCCGCCGAAGGGCAAAGCAGGACCTTCGCACTGCATCGGCAGGGTGAACATCGAGACCGGAAAGGTGGAGTATCTGGAAGTGCCGGTGACGGTGGTGCGGAAGCCGGGTGCTGCGGACGAGCGTATTTACGGAGTCGCGGTGAAGACGAAGACCTTGAACGCGGAAGGAGTGGACGTGGCGGCGGAAGAGCGGTCGCGGACCGATGGGTGGGAGATCCCGGCGTTCTGGGGAAGTCCGGTGGCGTTGGGCGGGCGAGTGTATTTCACGACGATGCTCGGGATCACGTATGTGGTGGACGCGACGGCGGCGGTGCTCGACGAGAAAGCGCTACTTGCTGTGAACGATTTGGGGGCGTCCGGGGAGACGTGGTCCTTGAATTCGATTTCGTTTGCGGGGGGACTGATTTATCACCGGACGTCGCGGGAGTTGATTGCGATCGGTCAGTAATGGAATCGGGCCTGGAGAAAATCGATCCGATCGTCGGCGACCCGGTAGACCAGCCGATGCTGCTGGGTGATTCGCCTGGACCAACAGCCCCTTAGTTGATATTGCAGGGGCTCAGGCTTGCCGAGTCCGGAATAGGGATCGCGGAGAACCGCTTCGACCAAATCCAGGGTGCGCACGGCAGCGGCGCGGTCGCTTTTGACGAAGTACCGGAGGTCGGCGAGGAATTCGGGTTGAAAGACCGCGGATCGCCTACGTTCTCGCACCACCGAGGGTCTCGCGCCGCAGTTGTTCGACACTGGAAGGTTTCCCCGTACCCCGCTCGGCCCGCCGTAGGGCGGTCATCAATCTGCGAGCATTTTTGGGGGATCGCAGCAGGTACGCAGTCTCCATCAGTCCAGCCAACTCAGTGGCGGGGATCAAGGCAACGTCGCGATCGCCCTTACGGCGCACGATGACGATTTCCTGGTCGTCCACCACTTGATCGAGGACGTTGGCCAAGTTCGCCCGGAGACTGGAATAACTCGTTTCGGTCGGCATTGAAATCCTCGCCTTCATTGTACAAGAAAGTTGTACAACCGGTGATCACCCAGCAGACCCGGCGATCCCCACCAATCCCGCGCCCTCCACCTCCATCCGCTGCAACTGCCCACAGGCGGCGTAGATATCCAGCCCCCGCGGACGCCGCACGAAGCACGGCACGCTGCGCCGGACGATCGCCTGGAACGCCGCGACCCGGGAATCATCGGGCCGGGCGTACGGGATCCCGGGCCCAGGATTCCATGCGATGAGATTCACTTTGGCGCGCAACTGCCCCACCATACCGGCCACACGGCGGGCGTCGGCGTCGCTATCGTTCACATCCCGGAGCAGCACATACTCGAACGTCAGCCGCTCCCAAGGACGCAAAGGATAGGCCCGGCACGCGTCCAACAAATCGCTCAGATGATACTTCTTCGTAATCGGCATCAACGCGCGGCGTTGCTCTTCGGTGGACGCGTTGAGGGAAATGGCGAGCTTGGGCCGGATGGGGGCTGCGCCGAGTTCGGCCATTTTCGGAATGATGCCGGACGTGGATACGGTAATTCTGCGCTCGGAGAGTCCCGCGCCCTCCACCAGCAGACGGGTGGCTTTGAGCACATGGCCGAGGTTCAGGAGCGGCTCGCCCTGGCCCATCATCACCACGTTCACCTGGCGCGCGGCCGCATCGAGGGAGTGAAGCCGGGCGAGCAGCAGTACCTGACCGGCGATTTCGCCCGCGGTGAGATTTCGCTCGAGACCCATCAACGCCGTGAGGCAGAATTTGCAGTCCACCGGACAGCCCACCTGGGAAGATATGCACAGCGTGTCACGGGACTCCTCGGGCATGAAGACGGCTTCCACGGTGCGGGAGTCGGCGAGTTGCAGCAGGTAGCGTCGTGTTCCGTCGTTCGAGGAATACTGGGCGTCGACTTCCGGCAGGCCCCATGGGTAGCGGGAAGCCAACTCGTCGCGCAGGGTTTTGGGAAACGTGGTGAGGGCGTCCCATCCGCCGATGCGGCCCCGGTAGAGAGCATGGTAGACCTGACGCGCGCGATAGGCCGGCTGGCCTTCCAGCAGATGGCCGATTTCGGCAAGATCCAACCCAGCGAGGGTGGCGGGCAAATTGGCGCGTGTCACCGGTTCTTTCAGTCTATCGGATAGAATGAAGGCAACCCCTATCATGCCGCGTCCCGTCAGGCTTAAACGCAATATTCTTACCACCGTGCTGCCAAACGGCGTGCGTGTGATCACCGAACCGATGTCCCATGTGCGATCGGTGTCGGTGGGCATCTGGATCGATTCCGGGTCCCGCAGCGAGCAGGGTCCTGAAAACGGACTTTCGCATTTCATCGAACACATGGTGTTCAAGGGGAGCGCCACACGGTCCGCGGAAGACATCGCGCGGGCGGTGGATTCGCTCGGCGGCAACCTGGACGCCTATACCGGCAAGGAACTGGTCTGCTTCAACACCAAGGTGCTGGATGACCACCTGCCGGAAGCGTTCGACATCCTGGCCGACATGGTGCTGAAGCCTGCGTTCCGGCCCGACGATATCGCGAAAGAAAAAGGAGTGATCCTCGAAGAACTGAAGATGGAATCGGACAACCCGGAGTATCTGGTTCATGAGACCTTTTCGGGTAACTTCTGGAAAGGCCATCCGATCGGCAAGCCGATTCTGGGCACACGGGCCACCATCAAAGGGTTCGATCGCGCGATCGTGGAAAGTTTCTACCGCAACACCTACACGCCATCGAAGATCCTGATCACTGCGGCCGGCAACATCAGCCACCAGAAGATGGTGGATCTGGCGGCGCCGCTGTTCGGCCGGTTGAAGAAGCGTAAAGCGCCCCAGGTGGCAGGAGTTCCCACCACGCATGCGCGGCTGGCGCTGCGGGACCGGCCGACGCTCGAGCAGGCTCACATGGTGCTGGGCGTGCCCGCCTATCCGGTGTCGCATCCGGAACGGTTTTCGGCATACGTGCTGAATACGCTGCTTGGCGGGAGCATGAGCTCGCGTCTGTTTCAAAACATCCGGGAGCAACGGGGACTGGTTTACGCGGTGTTTTCCGAAATCAACAATTTCCGTGACTCGGGGGCGCTGGCGGTGTACGCGGGGACGTCGCGAACTTCGCTGCGCCAGGTGATCGGGCTGATTCTCGAGGAGTTCCGCCGGTTGAAGGAGGAGCCCGTCCCGCTCGAGGAACTGACGCGGAGTAAGAACCACCTGAAGGGGTCCGTCATGCTGGGGCTCGAATCCACGTCAAGCCGGATGTCGAATCTGGCGCGGCAGCAGCTCTATTTCGGCCGTTTCGCGACGCTCGACGAGATCCTGGCGTCGATCGAGGCGGTGACAGTGGAATCGGTGCAGCAAGTGGCGCGGGATCTATTCCGGCCGGAGACGGTGGCGCTGACGGTGCTCGGTCCGCTGCAGGGCATGCGGATCCGGCGCGAGGATCTGGCTTGTTGAAGGCCGCCACGCGATTGCTGGCGTGCAGCCTGGCGCTGCCTTTCTTCATCCTCACCGCGGCCGATTTCTCGCAGCTCCAGCCGCAGGGTTATTTGAGCGACTTCGCCCGGGTGGTGGATCCGGCGTCGCGCACGCGGATCGAACGCTACTGCCGATCGATCGAGGATCAGACCGGGGCGCAGATCGCCTTGGTAACGATCCCCACACTCGATGGCGAGCCGATCGAGGACGTGGCGAACCAGATCTACCGCAAATGGGGCGTCGGCCAGAAGGGCAAGAACGAGGGGATCCTGCTGTTGCTGTCGGTGCGGGACCGGCGGTCCCGGCTGGAGGTGGGCTACGGGTTGGAGCCATACATTCCGGACGGATTTGCCGGATCCATCCTCCGCGCCATGCGTCCGGCTCTGCGTGACAACCACTTCGGCGACGCGATGATCGCGGCGGCGGGGCAGATTGGCGAGCGGATTCTGCAGGCGAAGAATATCGATCCGAACCTACGTCCGCGCGCCCCGGCGGCGGCAAGGCAGCGAGACCCGGGCGCCCTTGGCGGCAACTGGCCTTTTTTGGTTTTTCTGGCGATCTTTTTTCTGCTGTTCGTGATTTCCAGCCGGGCCCACGGCGGCCGGTATCACTCCGGAGCCGGCGCGCTGCCATGGTGGCTTTTGCTGGGAGGCGCCGGGCGCCATGGCGGCCGCGGATCGTCGCACGGAGGCTTCGGAGGGTCCGATGGTTGGGGCGGTTTCGGCGGATTCGGCGGGGGCGATTCCGGCGGTGGAGGCGCATCGGGCGATTGGTAAGGCGGAGCCGCTACAATCAGGTCTTGTCGTGATGGAAAAACTGCTCAACGAACTCGCGGATCGAATGAAGCGCGCCTATCCGGCGAGCTTGGTGTCGGTGATCCTATACGGGTCCGCGGCGGCGGGCGAGTTCGACAAGGCATACTCGGATCTCAACATCCTCTGCGTGCTCACCCGAATCACGCCCGATGAGCTGGCAGCAAGCGAACCGATCTTCCGCTGGTGGCGTGAGAAGGGAAATCCGGCCCCGTTGTTGCTGAGCGAGGAAGAGGTGGCCAACTCCACGGACTGCTTTCCCATCGAGTTCACAGACATGCTGGAGAGGCGGCGCGTGGTACACGGCAAAGACGTCATCGAGGGTCTGGAGATCGACCGCAGCTTCTATCGCGCGCAGGTGGAATACGAGTTACGCTCGAAGCTGATCCGGCTACGGCAGAAGGCGGCGGGAGTACTGAACGACAACGATCTGCTGGTCACGCTGATGGCGGATTCGGAATCGACGTTCCTGGTGTTGGCCCGGCATGTGCTGGCGCTCAGCGGATACGAGCGCCCGCGGACACGCGTGGAAACTGTGGAAGCGGCGCAACGGCATTTCGGCGTGGACACGGCGCCGTTTGAAACATTGCTGGCGGTGCGCGAAGGGCGCTCGAAGCCCGGATCGGTGGAAGCACGGGCGGTTTTCGGACGTTACTTGGCCGGCGTTCAGACGCTGGTGAGCGCCGTCGACAGTTTGGAAAAATAGAACTACGATAAGGACGCGGATATGAAAATACTTCTGATTGTTTTGGCAGTTGTGCTGGTGGCCGGCGGTGCGATGTTCGTCTCGGCCCGGAATGACATGGCCGTGCAAAACGAAGGGATCAGCGCGCAGTGGGCGCAGGTGGACGTCGCGCTCCAGCGGCGCGCGGACCTGATCCCCAATCTGGTGGAGACGGTGAAGGGGTTCGCGGCTCAGGAGAAGACTGTGTTCGAGAATATCGCCAACGCGCGGTCCGCGCTCATGGGCGCGCGCTCGCCCGCCGAAAAGATCCAGGCGAACTCGCAACTGGACTCGGCGTTGAGCCGGCTGCTCGTCATCGTCGAGAATTATCCGCAGTTGAAGTCCAACGAGAATTTCTTGCGCTTGCAGGACGAATTGGCTGGGACGGAGAACCGGATCGCGGTGGAGCGCCGGAAGTACAACGAGACCGTGCAGGCCTACAACACCACCATCGTGCGGTTTCCGAACAACGTCTTTGCTTCCATGGCGGGATTTTCGCGGAACGAGGCTTACTTCAAGACCGAGCCGGCATCGAGGAACGCCCCCAAGGTCGCGTTCTAGCCGGTGGTTCAAGGTGTCGCGTCAGGCGAGCGGATTCACGCGGCTGGACTCGACGGCATGTCCGGCGGCCGCCTTGATCAGGCCCAGCAGCGCGCCGACGGCTCCGCCAGCGCCCACACCGGCGAGCACGAGTAGGAATCGTCCTTCCACCGACGCGGCCAACAGATCGAAGACGCCGCCCACCGCGGGGACCGGACCCAGGCTCACCAACGCCGCACCGGCGACGGCGCCGATAGCGGCTCCATACAAGGCGATGCCGTAGGTACCGATTCCGGCCCGCGTCGCGTCCACCACCTCTTCCGCCAGTTCGAGTTCATGGATGAGTGCCATTGTATTGTGATTCCTGTCAGTGAAATTGGGCCGCCGGTTTGGGCATCCCGGACTGTCCCCTGGCTTGAGAGCAATTTCGATACCACGCCGCCCGCTTGCCTAAAATACACAAAAACGAGGGTTTAAGATCGCCAAACTCCCCCTGAATGCGGTGTCAGAGCGGCAATTCTTGCATGGTAGAAACTTCTTAGTACGAAAGGCCCATCGGTACCTGAACGCGGCGCCGAAGTTCTGCCTGCTTCAGGCGTGGGCGGCGGCCGCACCCGGCGCGTAACGCATCATGAGCTTCATCAATTCGGTTTCTTCCACCGGCTTCACCAGATAGTCGGTGGCGCCCGCCATGGCGCCTTTCACCTTGACGAAGAACCCGTCCTTTTCGAACAGGATGATCAGCGGCACTTCAGCCAGATGCGCGTTGTGCCGGATAGCCCGGCAGACTTCGTAGCCATCCATGCGGTTCATTTCCGAGGCAACGAACATCATGTGGGGGCTCCAGACGTCCAGTAGAGCGAGTGCCTCCAGGCCGTCGCTGGCGGAGAGAGCGAGATAACCGGCGCGGCCCACGAGAATGGAAATGATGCGGCGGACAATCGGACTCTCATCGGCCGCCAGCACCACAGGGCGGCGCTCCAGCAGATCGTAGAGCATCTTGAGCCCCGTGGCCACGGGATTGGCGCGGCAGGCGGCCCGGAGATATCCGAGTGCTTCGCCGGATTGGTGCAGGTTCAGCAGAATGCGGGCCACGTTGAGATTGGTCTCAAAGCGGGGATCGAGCGTCGCGCGGTTCTTCCAACGCTCGAGCGCGGCGGTGAGTTTGTGCTCGTCGACGCCGCGGTTCGCCTGGAGCCGCTCGAGGTTTTCAATCGCCAGAATGGCGCCACAGTTGGGGCAGCGGATCTGATCCTTCGTACGCGCGCCCTCATCGCACAGCGGGCATACCCAGAGCACCGGCCCGAGGGCGGCGCCGGGCTCATCAGGCGCCTTTTCCGCGGCGAGAGTGGGAGACAGGCGCAACAGGGCGAGCGAGGTCATCGCCTGGGCGCATCCCGGATTCATACGCAACGCTTCGCTGAGGAAATGCTCGGACTCCTTGCCGGTGGCGGCGGTTTCGGCAGCAAGCAGCAGAGCCGCTTCGTTGCCCGGATCGATTTCGAGCAGTTCGCGCAGGGTCTCTCGCGCCGATGCCTTGTTGCCATGCTTGGCCGCCGACATCGCTCGGCGAAGCAGCGGAAGTGTGCGTGCCGGATCCGGAGTTACCGCCATCGGGTCCCTGTCTTTCCTCCCAAAGCGACGTGTCCACGGAGCCCGGGCGAACGTGCCGTTGCTCTCCTACGTCTGAGCGCAATGTTTGCGTCTGAGCGTAGATCGGCAGCATGGGCCGGAAATCGATTGCGAAGTCTTCCCTACCCCAGCTAGGGAATCTACCTGACTTTGAGCTCCCACTTTTCTCCGAAAAAGCCCGCATCGGCGATGCGGCCAGGCCAGCGCGAGTCCGGCGCGACGCTCAGATCCACCACCGCCCAGTCCGGGAGCTTGGGAATCTGCCGGGCGTTGTTGAGATAGTCGTACTCGCGGAAGGTAAAGCCGCTGTTGAGGACCACGTAGCGCTTCGGATTTTCGGGATTGGGGTAGATGAGGATGGGCGCGTGTCCGGAGGCGGGGTAGCTCTTGCCGGCCATGCGGAGGTTGCCGTTGTCCCAGGCGACGGGAAGCCCGCCGGCGATCTTCCTGAGATACGAATTGGAATCGGTGTCACCCCACAACACGAGATTGGCGGTACGGGCGTCGCTGGCGGTCACCTCGGAATCGGTCTTGACGATCGCCTCGTTGACGGAAATGACGCCGCTGTTCCGAGATGGGTGCGCGTCATCTCGGCCTGAACCCACTGTTCTACGGCAGCCGAACGCGAGCGTCCGCCGGGTTTGACGATGATGAACCGGCGCAGGAACGATGTCGTCGACCGTGGCCCTGCAGCCCGCTCACCTTGTGCAATCCGGGATCGGACTCGTTCGAACCTGTCCCACAGGCGCCCGTTGCGGCGGAACGACACGCGCCAGCTCCGGTCGGTTTGGGGACCGGGAACGCGCAAACGGACTGGGTCATCGAGCACAACGGCCGTTGTGCCTGCTGGGAGAGCGGACACTCGCCCGGGCCGAAATCGAGCGTCAGACCTGCACGTTTTCCGACTGACGCGCACCTCGCGGTCACCGGTGATTTCGGCGGCCACGCGCGCCTTCTCCCAGTGCTCGCCCACTGGGGCGTCCACCACCACCCACTTCATCCGGTTGTAGCGCAGCGTGTAGGTGACGAACTCTCACCTGCGCGGAGCAAGCGGCCGCGGCCGCGGGCGACGATGGCGTTCAGGGCGTCGTCAATGACTACCTTGGAATCGGGATGGCAGCGATGTTCGGTATCAGGACCAATCACATGGCGCATGGTCAGTGCCTACCTTGGCCAACTCGCGCTCCATCACACGCCGCCTCTACCCGCGATCCTTCGCCGCTGCTATAGGCAAAACTGCGGGGAAGATTGAAGAAATTCTCGGCGTAGACGGTGGCGTCATAAAGCCGCCAGAGTTTTTCCTCCCACCATGCGGGCCTGACGGTCTCACGCTGGAAGACCTGGAGGAACTCAAGGCGGTCTCGGCGAATCCGGCCTCGGCGCCGCCGACGCCCACAGTCGGCGTGGTGAGCGGCCACATGCCACGCAGCTGCTCCACCCATGCTGACCCACGCACCGAGATGCGGTCGGGGTCGATGCGATAAAGGCTTCACCGCGGCCGAAGGGCCGAACAGATCCACCACCCGCGATTTACTGGGCGTTGCAGTAGCGGCCGTAGAGATGCAGCACGATGGTATCGGGCGGGGCGAACTGTCCGATGTTCTTCATACGGTCATCCAGGAAATTGAGTTCGGTAAGCCGCTCGTTGCGCCATTATGGAACCAGGCGTCAAGCCGCCAGCGGCCCGGGGCGCCGTGGCGACCATGTCTGGGCACGACAAGCCCGTACGGTTGCACGCTGCCGTCGATCTGAGAGACATAACCGCGCACCACCAACCCCGTGTTGGCCGCCCAGGGCTTTTGCCTTCGCGGAGCTGCCCTGCCCGCGCCAGTCCCTCCCGCAACAAGCGCTTGCCAGTCTCAATCTCTTCCGGCTTGAGGAATTCGTTGTACTCGAGAGCGTAGCGAACCGCATCGTGGAAGATACGATGGGTCGGCGGTGTCGAGCGCGGAAACACCTTGCATGACGCGGCGCGGCGCCGATGGCGGTTCGCAGTTCCGCGAGCCCGGACTCGAGGCTCCGGCGGTCTCGGCGGGCACTTCCACACCGGGGCAGCAGGAACGGGCTGCCTCGGCGGAAAAGGCGAGTAAAGGGAGAAACAAGGCAAAGCCGCAGGGTGTCTATGCGAAATGGGTACAGTATCACAGGTTGGCCGATGGGTTCCGCTGGTCTCGGTTTCCCGTTGTGTGGGTCTGTTTCCCGTTGCGGGATTCAGTGTCGCGCAGGAGCCTGCAATCCGCCTGGTCCTGATGGCGGAAGGCGTCCCATCGACAGTGGATATCCAGATTTCCCGGGACGGATCCGGGCGTCTGTTCCTGGCGCGCAAACGGGATCGTCCGCGTGATCGAGAACGGACGCTGGTGGACTCGTCCGTTTCTGGATCGACCGGGCGCACGCGTCTTCAGCAGCGAATGCGGCCTGTTGGGGCTGGCCTTCCCGCCCGGCTTCGCTGAGAAGCTATTTTCAGATGAACCACACCGATCCCGGTGCGCGAACTCGGTGGTGGCGCTATGTACCGCCTGAGCTGAGCGGCAACGTTGCCGACGCGGGATCGGAAGAAGTGATCCTGCGTGTCCCACAGCCGTTCAGCAATCACAACGGGGGTAGCTCCAATTCGGCCCTGACGGCTTTCTCTACCTCGGCTTCGGCGATGGCGGCAGCGGCGGCGATCCGCGCGACAACGGCCAGTCGCGCCGGACGATGCTCGGCAAGATCCTGCGAATTGACACCGAGTCCGGCGCGGCGCCTTATGCGATTCCACCGTCGAACCCCTTCGCGGACAATACCGCTTTTCTCCCGGAGATCTGGGCGCTGGGGCTGCGCAACCCGTGGCGCTTCTCCTTCGATCGCCAGAACGGCGACTTGTGGATCGCCGACGTGGGCCAGAACCGGGCCGAAGAGGTGAACGTACAACCGGGCACCAGCAGCGGGGGTGAAAACTACGGCTGGCGGCGCATGGAGGGGCTTTCGTGCTTCAGCCCTCCGGCCAACTGCGATCGCGAGGGCCTCACGCTCCCGGTGCATGAATACACGCGTGAGCGCGGCGACGTATCGGTGACCGGCGGATACGTATACCGCGGGTCGCGGTCACCCGAACTCACCGGGGCCTACCTCTACGCCGACTTCGCCAGCGGGCGGATGTGGACCCTCCGGCGCGAAGGCGACGGGTACGTGAACCGCACACTCCGGGGCAGCGGCTTCTCCGTCTCCACCTTCGGGCAGGACGAAGACGGGGAGGTGCTGGTGGCCGACTATGGCGGCGGCGGCATCTACCGGATCGAGACGATTCCATCGGCGCCGGGTCCGCAAATCTCATCGGGCGGGGTGGTGAATGCGGCCAGCTTTCAGCCGGGCATCGTGGCAGGATCGCTGTTCACGGTGTTCGGTTCGGGGTTCAGGCCGGCCCCGGGGGTGACCGGCGCTGCGTCGATTCCACTACCCACCGTGCTCGACGAAGTCGCCGTAACCGTAAATGGAATCGCCGTGCCGCTGCTCGCCGTCGCCAATGGCAATGGGCAGGAGCAGATCAATGCTCAGGCGCCGTTTACGCTCTCGGGAGATACGGTGGCCGTGACCGTGCGCCGCGCCGGCGCCACGGGGAACTCGGTCGAGGTTCCCCGGCTGGACGCGCAGCCAGCCATCTTCACCAGCGGCGGCCCGGCCATCGTGGTGCGGGCAGCCGACAACACGCTGGTGACACCTGGGCGTCCGGCGCGACGGGATGAGTTCGTCTATTTCTATGCCAACGGTCTGGGCGCGGTGGATTCGCCGCCACTGCCCGGACAAGGGGGCCCTTCCAGTCCCCTGGCGCGGTTGAGGGCTCCGGTCACGGTGACCCTCGACGGTGTACCGTGCGAAGTGCAATTCGCGGGATTGGCTCCGGGTTTGGTGGGCGTCTATCAGGTGAACGTGCGTGTCGCCGCGGCGGTGCCGCCGGGAACGAAGCCGCTGGTGATCGCCGTGGGCGGCGTGAGTTCGCCGGCAGCGATGGTACCGGTGGAGTAGCGGCGATATACTGAACGGGATTCCCGTGATGATACGCATACTGTTCGCCTCCGCACTCCTCGCCCCGATTGCCTTCGCGCAGATGGGACAGCTATCGCAATGGACCGGGCCCGCCGGCGAGGCCAGGACGCAGCCGCGGCGGTCCTGCCGGTCCCTCCGCGCGCTCACCGGCTACGATTTCTCCGTCGTAACGGCGGTGGAGGAGCCAGCCACCGATCGCGCCCCCGCCTATTGCCGCGTCCGCGGCCAGGTTCAGCCGGAGGTGCAGTTCGAGGTTGCGTTGCCAATGGGCTGGAACGGCCGTTTGTTGATGGTGGGCAACGGCGGCTATGCGGGCAACGATTTGGACGCACCCGGCGCGGTGGGTCCGCGTGACGAGGCGATGCGGCTGGGATGGGCCTTCACCCGCACCGACACCGGCCACAGCGCGGCCAAGGAACCGCTCGGCACCTTTGCGCGCGATTCGCAGAAGCTGCTCGACTATTCGTTTCGCGCGGTGCATGTCACGGCCGAGACGGCGAAGGTGGTGGCGGCGGCCTACTACGGGTCTCGTCCGAAGCGATCCTACTTTCAGGGATGTTCCACCGGCGGGCGTCAGGCGCTGATGGCCGCACAGCGCTTCCCCGACGATTTCGACGGCATCTCGGCGGGAGCGCCTGTGCTCGATTTCGTCGGCACGATGGTCAACTACGTCGCGATTCAGCAGGCGTTCGCGAAGGAGCCGCTCACGGTGGCGAAGATGAAACTGGCCGGAGAGAAAGCCTACGCGCTGTGCGATCCGAAAGACGGCGTCACCGATGGTGTGATCGACGATCCGGCCGGATGCGGGTTCAAGCCGGCCGAGCATCTGCCGCGGTGCACCGGAGCGCCCCTGCCCAATTGCTTCACCGATGGCGAGATCCACAGTCTCGAGACGGTGTATGGCGATCAGCGCATCGGCGGCCAGCGCGTCTACCCGGGTTGGCCGGTGGGCGCCGAGGCCGTCGCCGCCAACGGCCGCATGGGATGGGAGGGCTGGCTGGTGCGCGACGACGGACGCGCGACGCAGACCGTATTTTCCGAATCCTTCTTCCGCTACCTGGCAGACCGGCGCGATACGCATCCTACGCTCTCCATCCAGCAGCTCAACTTCGAGAAGGATCCGCCGAAGCTCGAATGGATCCGGTCCGTGCTGAACGCCACCGATCCCGATTTGTCGGAGTTCCGTAAGCGGGGCGGGAAGCTGCTGTTGTGGTTCGGGCTGGCGGACCCGGCGCTGAATGCGAATCGGGCGATCGAATACTACGAGGAAGCGCTGAAGACCAACGGCGCCGGAACCCAGGAGTTCTTCCGCTTCTTCCTGCTTCCCGGCGTCTTCCATTGCGGGAACGGACCGGGTTGCGACCAGTTTCCGCACATGGCGTCGCTCATTGACTGGGTAGAGCGCGGCAAGGCGCCGGAGCGGATGGTGGCCTCCAAGCGTGTCGCCGGCAAAACCGTGCGCACGCGGCCGCTTTGTCTGTATCCCGCGGTGGCGAAGTACAAAGGGTCCGGGAGCACCGACGACGAGACCAACTTCACCTGCGCGGCGCGGTAGCATCGGGCTGAGGCCCGCCTCATGACAGTACACGAATTGTTCGCGATCTTGTTCGCTGTTGCGACGGGGATCTACTTGTTCCGATCGGCCGATATGGTGAAGGTGGCCGTCGAGAACTTTACGGACCACTTCCGGGGAGGCCCTCCAACGCCGATGCACCCGTCGCCGGCCGATGACGGGGTTCTACTCCTGCGGCGCCGGCGTGCAGACAATAGTTAGCCGTCGAGCTCCCAACGAGGCTTGGTGGCGTTATCACCTAATTAGGAATCGATGGCCGCAAGAATCCAATCCGACGAGGCCGAGTTGCCAAAGGGGCCGCCGGAGAGCCGGAAGCCTCCCGATCATCGATGGAGCACGCTCCGACCGAGACTTTCGTTTTGGAAAGAGCGGTTGAGGTGATCGGCGACAGTAGCGAAGCGATGCGTTGGATGGGCCTGCCCATTCGATCCCTTGACTAAGCAACTCCGGTGTCGCTATTGGCAACACGGAAGGGCCGCGAATCCGTCCTGACCGTGCTCGGGAGGCTTGAACACGGCGTTCTGTGACTACTTGTTACCGGCTCTGTTCCAGCAAGTACTCACCAACCTCCGGCGCTGGAGCAGCGCTGCATGGCGGCCGCTGGAATCCCCGCGGGGTCGAAGTCGTTCATGCGGCAGCGACGGTATCACTTGCCGCACTGGAAGTTGAGTGAAGAGCTGCGATCTGTGTGTCTATCTCTACCATCGGCAATTGTCCCCACTGAACGGATCTATCTGCTAAACCCGAAGCATCCGAGCTTCGGACGGATCGAGGTTCTAGTTCCGAAGCCGTTTCGCTTTGACCCGCGATTGAAGTGAGAACCCGCCAGCCTCAGCGGCGGAACTTCGGCCCTCCCGGCGGAAAGCGCTGTACGATGCCCGAGTTCGACGCCGCGGACTCCTTCATCACTCGCTCAATCTCGTCGAGGTCGCTCACGAGAAAGTCCGTGAAGTTCTCCACACCGGTTTCGGTGACCACCACTACGTCCTCATAGCGGATGTAGAGCCGCTCGTCGGGGACGCGTAGCTGCGGATCGATCGAGAACACGTGGCCGGGCCGGAGCGGCGCGTTGCCGTAAGGGCCGTCGTCATGAACGGCCATTCCCACGGGGTGGGAGAACACACCGCCCCCCTTGGTGATCAATTCGCGCGCGGCCTGCTCGTAGGCGGGCTTGGAGAACCTGGTCCGCGCGATCACCGGCGCCATGGCGGCCTCGGCTTCGGCCATGATCTCGACCCTCGTCTTGCCAGGGCGGATGCGGCCAATGATGGCATCGCGATACTCGAGCACGAAGCCGAGCAATTCGCGCTGGACGGGACTGAACTTGCCGTTGACGGGCCACATGCGGGTGACGTCGCTGGTGTAGTAGCCATACTCGGGCGCGAAGTCCTGCAGGATCAGGTCTCCGCTCCGGAGTTCGTCCCGATTGCGGTAGTAGTGGGCGTTCCAGATATTGGCCGTACCGGAGGCGGTGATCGAGCGGTAGCCCTCCAGCCGCGCCCCATTCACCAGAAAGACGTATCGCGCGGCTGCGTCAAGCTGGTATTCGCGCAATCCAGCGCGGGTGGATTTCATCGCTTCGAGAATTCCCTGCCCGGCGATTTGCGAGGCTCTTCGGATCAACGCGATTTCCCGCGGACTCTTGACGCTACGCATCGCATCGAGCACCGGGGTCAAATCGGCCACTTGCGCCCGCGGATAGCGCGCGCGCAGCAATCCGGTGAATTGCGCCTCGCGCGGCAGTCGTCCATCCCAATAGTCGGCCGCGATGGCCGCATTGGATGCCTGCAGTTCATTGCGGTTCTGGGTATTGCCCTCGCCCGGCGAAAACAGCGCATAGATGAGCGGGGGCGCGCCGCCGGAGAGACTGCCCAGCCAGTCCCCGTTCCGCATGGCGTCTGTCGACAGGACCTGGTCCGCGCCGGTGAGTGTGAGCGCCAACTCCGCATCTTCGGCCGAGAGCACCTTGCCCTCGGAGGCTTCCAACCGCGCGTTTCGGGGAGGAAGGTAGAGCATGACCTTGCGGCTTCGTCCGTCGAGCAACAGGTAGGAGTGCGGCGTTTCCACCCCACACAAGTAGTAGAACTCGTTGTTCTGCCGCGGCAGCGAAAAGCCGTTGGCCAAAGCGGCGCCTTGCACCACCGCGACTGCCTCCGGTCCGATCTTGTCGAGCATCTGATTCCAGCGGGCGCGAAACTCCGCCGGGGGAAAGTCCTGCTGGTAGTGGATCCCCGCTTGGGCGAACAGGAGCGAATGGCCGGACACCAGCGCCGGGGCGAGCAGCAGTGGGAAGTGACGCATACGAACGATGATCGCGCAAACGCTCGAAGGTCGGGGCGGCGCGCCTTCCTCGGCCGGCAGACGCGTTTACGCGTTTCCTCGTTTTCGCGAATATTTCGCTATGTCGATGAAAACGATTGAGATGTTTTGCCGCAACCGGCGGCAGCCACCGCGCCGGATTTGCTCGAGCCCGATGCGCCGGAACAACACTGTGAGGCGAGGAGAACCGCCGCATGGAGCGCGACATCAATCATCTTTTGGACCCGGTGCGCTGGGCAGCCGACGAACTCGGCTTCGAGCCGGATTCGATCCAATCGCAAGTGCTGCGATCCCGGCACCGGCGGATCCTGCTCAACTGCAGCCGCCAGTGGGGCAAGTCCACCGTAACCGCGGCCAAGACGGTGCATCGGGCGTTGATGGTGCCCGGTCTGCTGGCGGTGGCGATGAGCCCTTCGGCGCGGCAGACCGCGGAACTGCTCCGCAAGATGTCGGGCTTTCTCCGCAAGTGCGGCGTGACGGTGAAAGGCGACGGGGATAACGAGATGTCGTTCCTGTTGCCCAACGGATCGCGGATCGTGGGGCTGCCGGGAGGCGAAGCGCACATCCGCGGCTTTTCGTCGGTGGGTCTGCTGGTGATCGACGAAGCGGCGCGCGTGGCCGACGCGAGCTACCGCGCGGCGCGGCCGATGCTTGCCGTCGGCGGGGGCAGTCTCCTCCTGCTGTCCACGCCGTTCGGCAAGCGCGGATTCTTCTATGAAGCATGGTCCGGCGGCGAGGACTGGCTGCGGATCGAGGCCAAGGCGGAAGGCTGCGGACGCATCCCCGCGGCGTTCCTGGACGAAGAACGCAAGAGCCTGGGAGAGGCGTGGTTCCGTCAGGAGTATGGCTGTGAATTCATCGACAACGAGACGCGCCTGTTCTCCGACGAGTTGATCCAGCGCGCGCTCGACAAAGATCTGGAGACTTTTTTCTGATGACGACGAAAAAACGGGCGGAGAGCTTTCACATCGGCGTGGACCTGGGCCAGAGCCGCGATCCCACCGCGGTGGCCGTGGTGGCGCGCCGTGAAATGGAGGGTGCGCGCGACGCCGCCACCTGGGAATGGATCGTCGAGTACGAGTACCCTGTCATGGGTCTGCGCCGCTTGCCCTTGGGCATGCCGTATCCAAAAATCGTCGCTGAAATCGAAGCTTTGATCCAGCGTCTGCCCGACTACGGCACGCGTGAGCTGATCGTGGACGCCACGGGCGTGGGTGCGGCGGTGGTGGATCTGCTTCGCGAACAGTTGCGGAACCTCCCGGTGCCGATCGTCCCGGTGATCTTCACCGGCGGCGACACGGCCCGTTGCGAGAACGGTGTGTGGCGGGTGCCGAAGAAGGATCTGGTCCACGCGCTGCTGGTGACGTTTCAGGAAGACCGTCTGCGGATGCCGGAATCGCACGAACTGGCTGGACGCCTGATCGGCGAGCTGAAGAACATGGCGATCAAGATCGGCAACCAGGAGCACGTGGGCTACGAAGCATGGCGGGAGAACGAACACGACGATATGGTGTTCGCGCTGGCGATGGCGGCATGGCGGGCGCGCAAGTTCGTCCCGAGGCCGCTCGGCGAGCGCCGGCGGCTACTCTGGTAGAGCCTACATCCGCCAGGAAGGCTCGGTGCGTCCGCCGGTTTCGCTCATGATGCGGGCGATGCGCTTCTGGAAATCCGCCACCAGGGCCTTCTTGCCGGGATCGGTGATCCGGTTGAACAGCGGTCCGCCTTCGTTCCGCGTCCGGAATTCCGCCAGCAGGTTGTTCTTCTGGTGCGGATCGGCCTGTATGTCGTAGAGCTCGTCGACATCCCAGATGCCGTGATAGTGCATGAAGCTGTACTGGTCCGTGCGCAGGCCGATCACGGTGGGCGTCTGGGGATAGGAGCGCTCCCACGGATACTCGTAAAGGAACTCGGTGCGCCAGGGAGCGCTTCGGCCAGTGAGCAGCGGAAGCCATGACCTGCCGTGAACCGATCCGGGTATGGGAGCGCCGGCCGCTTCGAGCAGCGTGGGCCCGATGTCGATTCCGGCCGCCATTCCCTTCTCCCGCTTGCCGCCCGCGAACAAATCCGGGCAGTGCGCGATCAGCGGCACGCGGATCGACGGCTCATACATGCAGCGCTTGTCGATGAGTCCAAATTCGCCCAACATGAACCCGTTGTCGCCCATATAGACCAGCAGCGTGTCGTTCAGCAGGCGGCGCGACTCGAGCGCGTCCATCACTGTCCCCACCGAGTCATCGAGAGCTTGCAGCGTCCGGCAATAGTCGCGATAGAACGGCTCGAACTGGATGCGTTTGTTGTACATGCCATCCACGCCATGCCAGGAGTTGCGCTGCTCGCGGACCCATTTCGGTTTCCCCTGGTAGGTGGCATCGGTATTGGGGTATGTTTCCGGATAAGGCACCGGTTCGGACTTGTAGAGATCCTTATGACGGTCCGCCGGGTAGAAGTCCGCGTGGACGGCTTTGTGACCGACGTACATCATGAACGGGCGGCTCTTGTTCTGCTCGATGAACTTTACCGACTCTTCGGTGATGATGTCGGTCATGTATCCCTTGACCTTCTTGCGGTCACCATCGAAGTTGATGGTCGGGTCCCAGTATTCGCCCTGGCCGCGGAAAGACACCCAACGGTCGAAGCCCGGCTGCTGCTCGTCGGTGTCTCCGCCCATATGCCACTTGCCCATGTACGCGGTGCGGTAGCCGTGCTTCTGCAGGACCTGGGGAAACGTCAGCAGGCTCTTCGGCAACTGGGTGATGTTATCGGTGACGCCGTGCGCATGGGCGTACTGACCGGTGAGGACGCAGGCGCGGCTGGGTGAGCACAGCGACGTGGTGACGAAGGCGTTGTCGAACATCACGCCGCCGCGCACCATCCGGTCCAGGTGCGGTGTCTTGAGCCACGGATGGCCCATGCAGCTCATCATGTCGTAGCGGTGATCGTCCGACAGGATGAAGATCAGGTTCCGCTTCCTGGTCTGGCTGAGGAGGGCAGGCGCGAGCGCGGCGCCGGCGAGTATCTGTCTGCGTGTCATCTCCTTCATACTACCCGCCCGCGGGCGCGGAATGGGCCGCGGAGCAAATGGGGGGACAGGAGCGGGATCGGCCCGCCGCGCCTAGTGGCCCTGCGAAGGAGCGTGCGCCGGGGCCGGCGCTGTGGCCGGCTGCGGCAGCCAAGCCTTGGGCGGCGTGTCCGGCAACGTGCGGCCGTAGTAATCGCCGAAAGTCAGGATCAGCATGATGGCGAGAAACGCGATTCCGGTGATCGCCGTGAGCCGCGTAAGCCGCGGGGCGTGGCGAAGCTCCATGAAGATCCACATCACCATGGCCGCCTTGCACCCGGCTATGGCGAGCGCGATCGGGGTGTTCATCATTCCCAGATCGAGCGTAGCCGCGCCCACGGTAATGGCTGTGAACACCATCAGCGCGCCGAACACTCCGACGTAGGCGCCCACCGATGGGATTTCGTGAGAAGAATGATTATCCATGGTGGTCTCCTAGTGCCCCGAGCCCAGGTGCAGCCCCAACAGGTAGAGCAGCGGGAAGAGGAAAATCCAGACGATGTCGACAAAGTGCCAGTACAGGCCCATGTTTTCAATCGGGCCGTAATACTGGGTGTGATAGGTGTTCTTGCGCGCCTTGTTGATGAAGTAGAGCAGTAAGCCCGCCCCGATGATCATGTGGAAGGCGTGCATCCCCGTCATCACGAAATAGAACACGTAGAACATCTGCGCGCCCGCCGCTTCCGACGCCACCGGCCACTGGAAGTTATACCCCGGCACGAGGTGATGCTCGAACTTATCGGCGTACTCGATGACTTTCACGCCGAGGAACGTGCATCCGAGGATCAGCGTGGCTACCAGATACCGGAGTATCTGCTTGTTCTCGCCCATCATCGCCGCGCGAACCGCGAGCGCCATGGTGAGCGAACTGAGAATCAGCACCACGGTGTTGAGCCCGCCGAGCGGGACATTGAGGTGATTGCTGGCCGCGGCGAACGCCTCCGGAGCGCGCCACCGGTAGACGGAATAGCCGGCGAACAGTCCACCGAAGAACATGATTTCCTGCGCCAGAAAGATCCACATGCCGAGGACGCTCGAGTCCAGTTGCTGGCCCAGATCCTCGAACTGATGCGCGTACCCGGACGGATGCGCGGCGTGGCCGTGATCGCCGCCAGGCGCGGGTTGATGCGGGGTGGTTGTGTGGGTCGCCATTCTAGTGGTGTCCCCCTCCTCCTTCGACATATGCGTAGGCTTCTTCCTTCACCACCGGAACCGTGAGGAAATTCTCCGTGATCGGCGGCGACTGGATTTGCCACTCGAGCCCCTTGGCGCCCCACGGGTTCGGTCCAGCATCCTTCCCCTTATACAGGGAATGCACGAAGTAGAACGCGGGCAACAGGTAGCCCATCGCGAGAACGCTGGCCCCGACGGTGGACATCACGTTGAGCACCTGAAACTCTTCCGGATACGCGTGATAGCGCCGCGGCATGCCGAGGTACCCGACGATGAACTGCGGGAAGAAGGTGAAGTTGAAACCGGCGAAGATCAGCAGCGCCGACAAGCGCGCCCAGCCGTCGCTGTACATCTTGCCGGTCATCTTCGGCCACCAGTAATGCAGGCCGCCCATGTATCCGAAGATCGCGGACCCCACCATGATGTAGTGGAAGTGGGCCACCACGAAATAGGTGTCGTGCATGTGGATGTCGAGCGCGACCGTGGCGAGAAACAGCCCCGTCAGGCCGCCAATAGTGAACATCCCAATGAACCCGAACGCGTACAGCATCGGAGCTTCGTAGGAGATGGACCCTTTATACATGGTGGCCATCCAGTTCCAAACCTTGATCGCCGACGGTATGCCGACAAGAAACGTGAGGAACGAGAAAACCATGCCGGCGTAAACGGACTGCCCGGAGGTGAACAGGTGATGGCCCCACACGATGAAGCTGATCACCGCGATCGCCACCGACGACATCGCCACGAAATGATAGCCGTAGACACGGCGCCGGCAGAACGCGGCCACCAGTTCGCTCATCACACCCATCGGCGGAAGAATCATCACGTAGACGGCCGGGTGCGAGTAGAACCAGAACAGGTGCTGCATCAGAATCGGATCACCGCCCATCTTGGGATCGAAGAACCCGAAGTGCAGCGCGCGTTCGAGCGCAACCAGGATGAGCGTGATCGCCACCACCGGCGTGCCCAGAATCTGGATGATGCTGGTGGCGTATTGCGCCCACAGGAACAGCGGCATGCGTCCCCAGGTAAGGCCGGGCGCACGCATCTTATGGATGGTAACGAGGAAGTTCAATCCGGTGAGAATCGACGAGAAGCCGGCAAAGAACGCGCCCATGATGGCGCTCAGAACCGCACCGTTGGAGAACGTGCTCGAATACGGGGTATAGAACGTCCAGCCGGTGTCGACACCGCCCGAGAAGGCTGCCACCAGCGCGAACACCGCTCCGATGATATAGCAGTACCAGCTCAGCAGATTGATCTTCGGAAAGGCCAGATCCCTCGCCCCGCACATGATCGGAACCAGAAAGTTACCGAGCGTGGCCGGAATGGAGGGGATCAGAAAGAAGAACACCATCGCGATGCCGTGCATCGTGAAGGCGCGATTGTAGCCGTCGGCGGTCAGCAAATCGCCTTTCGGCGTCAGCAGTTCCAGCCGGACCAGCATGGCGAAAAAGCCGCCGATTGCGAAAAAGACTGAAATCGAGATCAGGTACATGATCGCGATTCGCTTATGGTCCACCGTGAGAAGCCAGGACGACAACCCGCTGGTTGCGTTGAGATAGTTCTTCCCGCCCCCGGCTGCCGGCGGCGGCACGGCCGCGTGCGGACCCGCCATGGTCGTACTCATTGCTTCCCTCCTTTAGCGCCGGCTTTGGTCGTGCCGGCCGCCGGGCCTGGTGCCTGCTCCTTGGTCAGTGACTTGATGTAGGCCACCACCTGCAGGATTCCGTCCTCGGAGATTTGCCCCTGAAACGTCGGCATCTCCTGATTCTGGTACCCGGCCACCACCTTGGCCTGCGGCCGCAAAATCGATTCCCGCAGGTAGCTCTCATCCACCGTCACCCGCTGGCCGTTTGCCAGAAGAACCGGCTGGTTCATGATGTCCTTCAGCGTCGGGCAGCGGCCCGAGTTGTCTTCCTTGTGACAGCTTGCGCAACCCAAGCGGTTGAACAGCCGCTCGCCGGCTTGGGCCATCGTTTCCCCGCGCTGCACTCCGGCGAGCCATGCCTCGTAATCGGCGGGCTCCATCACATGCACCCATCCGATCATGCCCGAATGTTGGTTGCCGCAATATTCGGCGCAGAACAGGTGATACTTGCCAACCTTGGTCGGCTGGAACCACATCGTCGAATACATCCCCGGAACCACGTCTTTCTTGATGCGGAACGCCGGAATGTAGAACGAGTGGATCACGTCCTCGGTGGTCATCGTCAGCCTGACGGCGCGCCCCACCGGCACGTGCAGTTCATTGATCTCGCGGTGGCCTTCCGGATGCTGGGTTTTCCACATCCACTGCTTGCCCACCACGTACATCTCCATCGCGCCTTCCGGCGGGGTGTAGTTGCGGAAAAAGATCACCGCGCCCCATCCGAACATGATCACGCACAGGATCAACGGCGGCACAGACCATGCCACTTCGAGCAGCATGGACTCGCCCAGGTGCGGAGGCACCTCATCGGCTCTCCGGCGCCGGTATTTCACGGCGAACCAGGCGCAGCCGGTGAAGATCACGATCGTGAAAAACACCGACATCCCGATCAGGAAAAAATATAAGTTGTCCACCCCACCGGCCGCGGTGGAAGCGGCTTCAGGAAATAACGGGAAGCTCCACATGATTTTGCTTTCTGCGACCCCTGCGATATTGCGCGAACCAGAAAACCAGGAGGCCGAGGACGGTCGCCGCGCCGCCGGCCCGCAGGATATTCATGATGACCAAACTGTATTTACCGGTGGCCGGATCGTAATGGAAGCAGTACAGCAGCACTTGATCGACCGCATTGCCGATCCTGCCCTGCGCCGCCTCCACCAACCCCAGCCGCAAATCGCGCGCCGAATACTCGACGCCGAAAAAATACTGCGCCAGCCGCCCCTCGGGCGTGGCAACCATAATCGTGCTCGCGTGTGCCCATTGCCGCGTCGTCTCGTCGCGACGGAAGCGGAAACCGGCCGCTTCGGTGACGCGCTTGATATTGACCGCGTCGCCGGTCAAGAAATGCCAGCCCTGCTCCGCACCCGGACGGTTGTACCGCTCCAGATACTCTTCCTTCTTCCGCAGCGCCAGATTAGGCGTCTCTTCCGGATCGAAGCTGATCGCCACCACGTCATAGTCGGCGCCAGCGTTGAGCTTCAGCGCGCGCGCCGCCCGCAACGTGCCGTTCAGCACCATCGTGCACAGCATCGGGCACTCGTAGTAAACCAGCGCCAGCACCACCGGACGCTTGCCGAACAACTGCCCGAGCCGGATCGCGTTGCCCTCTTCGTCAAGAAACTGCGCATCCATCGGCAACTGCGAATTCAGCTTCTGATCGATGCCCACGTCTTTCAACTGCCCGGGCGGCTCGGTCCCCGCGGGCACACGAGCCACGTCGGCCCGGGCCGACAGCGCAATCAGAACCATCGCCGATGCCGCGCGCAGCTTCATCGTTACTTCTTCGCCGCCTCCGCCGGTTTGGCTCCCGTCACGATCCCGGCGCCGCGATGGGCTACCGCCTTCATCGCCTCGGAAACCGGAATTCGGATCGCGCCGGAGTGGCTGTCCTTTTGATAAGTGGTGAGCATCTCCTGCTCGGCGGCGCGGAACTGCTTCAGGTTGCCGGGTTCGTCCACCAGCAATTGCGGACCGGGCGCGATCTCCCGGTTCATCTCCATGGTGGTCACTTGGCGGCCGAGGTCCACGGGAAGGCTCGACAGCGCCTTGTACATGCCGTACATCAGCCCGAACGCGATCAGGACGGTGATGAAAACCGCCCAGCCCGATTTGATGACCGCGCTGAGGTTGGCGTCCCGCAGCTCATATTTCGGCTGCTCGCTGCCGGAGCCGTGCGAAGGTTCGTGTCCGCTCATCTCAGTGATGACCTCCCGTCAGCCGCGCCACTTCCACCGGAACCACCGGACGCTGGCCGAGCAGGTAGGCGAACAGGCCCACCCAAAGCCCGCCGATGGCCACCGGCGCCGCAACGTCCAGCCAGTGGATCATATGGTGGCCGGCTTCTTTCACCTCGTGGAAGCCGGGCGCGATCAGCCACACCAGATCCAGCAGCCGCATCACCAGCATGAAGGCGGCGATCTGGACCAGAATCCCTTTATTCTTCTTGTTGAACCGCATCAGCAACAGGAAGAACGGCACCGCGAAGTGGAACGTCATGATCACCAGCGAAACCGCCTGCCACATGCCCGTGCCCCGCTTGAGGTACCACACCGTTTCTTCGGGCAGGTTTCCGGACCAGATGATCAGGAACTGCGAGAAGTTCACATACGCCCACAAGACCACGAACGCAAACAGCAGCGTACCGAGGTCGTGAAAATGTTTCGGCTTCAGCAGCCCGGCCATCGGCTCGCTGTCGGAGAGGATCCGCACCACGATGATCAGGAATGCCATTGTCGCCAGCGCGCCGCCGATGATGTACAGCACACCGTACATGGTGGACGGCCAATGCGGCTCGATCGACATACCGAGGTCGAAGGCGGCGAACGTCAGCGTCATGCCATGAATCAGAATGCCTGGGCCGCTCAACGCCCGCAGTTTGTTTTTAGCCTCTTCCCCGCCGCCGTTTTCCTGCTCGCGGGACCACTTGTTCAACAGGTATCCCATCAGCGTCCAAACCGCGAAGTAAAAGATCATGCGCCCGGTGAAGAAGCCCGGATTCAGCCAGGCCGACTTGTGTATCAGAATAGGATCGTGCGCCACATGTTCCGGACGCGCCCATTCATACAGCGTGGGCAGGTTGAGCAGAATCGGAATCATCAGCAGCGCATTGAACGGAATCGTCCGCGCGCCGGCTTCGAGGAGCCGCCGGATGATCACGCCCCATTGCCCGCCCACCAAATGGTGGAGGAACAACAGCGCGTTGCAGGTCACCGCGATCAGAAGCCAATAGATGAATCCGATCAGATACGAACGAAGGAACTGTTCGGAGTTCGACATTAATCCGGCCAGGCACGCCACCACGCCGAGCAGGCCGACGAAGAAGGCCTTGTTGCGGAGTCCGATGAGCCCGGTGATGGAGGTGGAGTCGCTCGCGGCCGGCGCCGGAGCGGATGAGTGATCGTGTGAGTGAGAGTTGTGATGGCTGCTCATCGCTAGTGGTGAGCCTCCTGGGAATTTGCGGCCTGCGCGGCGCCCGGGGCGGGCACGGCCTTGCCGGAATCGAGTTGCGAACGAAGACTTTCGGGAACGTCGTCGATGGTGGCCAACCGGCTGTATTGCAGTGCCCGGATGTAGGCGATGATCGCCCACCGGTCGGCAACCGGAACGCGCGAGGCATAGCTCGCCATAGCGCCGAATCCATTGCTGATCACATCGAAGTAGTAGCCCGAGGGTTGATTGCGCAGCTTGTCGCTATGGTAGCTGGGCGGATGCTTGAAGCCGCGCTGCACCACCATGCCCTCGCCGTCGCCGCCGCCCCCGTGGCAGGGCGAGCAGTAGATGTTGAACCGCTGCTGGCCGCGTGTGAGCAACGCCTCGGTCACCGGCACCGGGATATCGCTGATGAAATCGTTGCCCACCTTACCCTTGAACATTCGGGTATCGGTCTTCAGCTTGCCCCAGGCCACGGTGCCTTCGATAATCGGCCGAGACGCGCGCCCATCGGGAAAGAAAGTGCTCTTGGCCAGCGGACGGTACCGGGGCGGGTCATGCATGTCCTGGCGACAGGACATCAACCCCACGCCCAGCAGGGCCACCGACGCGAGAAGGAGATTACTTCGCAATTTCCACAACCTCCTTGGCAGGCTGCGCCTCGAGCAGCCGCCGCGTGGCGTCACGGTCGAACTTCGGATCTTCCGTTTCGATGCACAGGAAATACCGGTCCTGCGAAGCCAACGCGAACCGTGGATTGTTCCACACCGGATGATAGGGCATCGGCAACCCGTTCAAAGCGATCATCCCGAACACCGCGGCGAAGGCGGCGAACAGGATCGACATCTCGAAGACCGGCGGAACATACGCCGGCCAACTGAAGTGCGGTTTTCCGCCGATGTTCATCGGGTAGGAAATGATGGTGATGTAGTACATCAGCGCGAACCCGGACAAGCAGCCGAACAGTCCGCCGCAGAGAACCACCTTCTGCAGCGTCTCGTTTTCCCAGCCGAGCGCCTCGGTCAGATCGTGAATCGGCACGGGTGTGTAGGCGTCCATCTTCTTGTAACCGGCGTCGCGCGCGTTGCGGCACGCCGTCAGAAGATCTTCCTGGGTGTCGAATTCGGCCATGATGCCGAATAGCTGCTCGCCCGGGATCGGCGCCGGAGACTGCGCCAGTTGCGGATCGGTTGTGAGAGTCGGCATGTTAGTGACTCGCTCCCGTTTTCGCCGGCTTGATCAAAGTCCGGATTTCGAACATCGACATCATCGGAAGCACCCGGATGAAGATGAACATCATGGTGGTGAAGAAACCGAGCGTGCCGATGAAGGCCGCCCAATCCCATTTGGTCGGATAGTACATGCCCCAGCTCGAGGGCAGGAAGTCGCGGTGCAGGCTCATCGGGATAATTACGAAGCGTTCCAGCCACATCCCGACGCTCACGAACTGACTGACGATGAACAGCACCGTCGTCGACCGCCGCGCCGATTTCGACCACAGCACCTGGATCGACAGGCAGTTGCAAACCCACAGCGCCCAGTAAAGCGGCGCATACGGTCCGCTGAACCGGTTTTGGATCATCGCGATTTCATATTCGTTGCCGCTGTACCAACCCATGAACACTTCGAGGAAGTACCCGTAGCAAACGATCATGCCCGTGGCCAGCATCACCTTGCCCATGTTTTCCAGATGCCGCACGGTGATGAAATCTTCGAGCCCGTACCATTTTCGAACTGGGATGGCCAGCGTCAACACCATCGCAAAACCGGCAAACACGGCGCCAGCGACGAAGTAAGGCGGAAACACCGTGGTATGCCAGCCGGGCACGATGCCGGCCGCGAAGTCGAACGACACGATCGAGTGAACCGACAGCACCAGCGGCGTCGAAAGGCCCGCCAGCAGCAGCGAAGCCATCTCATACCGGTGCCAGTGCTGCGCCGAACCGCGCCATCCGAGCGAAAGGACACCGTAGAGCTTCTTGACGAAAATCGAGCGCGCCCGGTCCCGCATCGTCGCCAGATCCGGAATCAGACCCGTGTACCAGAACAGGATCGAAACCGTGGCATAGGTGGATACCGCGAACACGTCCCAGATCAGCGGGCTGCGCGGCTGCGGCCACAGCGCCATCGTATTGGGATAGGGCAGCAGCCAGTACGCCAGCCACGGACGCCCGGTGTGCGCCACCGGATACAGGCCCGCGCACATCACCGCGAAGATCGTCATCGCCTCGGCGAACCGAGAAATCGACATACGCCAATCCTGCCGCATCAGCAGCAGAATGGCCGAAATCAGCGTCCCTGCGTGGCCGATGCCGATCCACCAGACGAAGTTGATGATATCCAGACCCCAGCCCACCGGCTGGTTGATGCCCCACAATCCGATGCCGCGCCCGAACAGATTGCCCAGCGCGAACGGCAGCAGTTGCATTACGCACAGGGCCACGAACAGCACCAGAAACCATTGCAATGGCGGGGTCCGCCGCAGGACGATATCGGCGACGTGCTCGGTGACCGTCGTGTTGCTATGTCCATGCTCGAGAACCGGATCCGGATGCTCGAGCGCTACAACGGCGGTTGATTGATGTTGCTCCATGCTCTAGTTCATCTCCATGCCGGCGGCGCTCACGCGTGATGGGCTCCCGCTGCGGGCTTGGCCTTCTCCAACTCCGGATTCGGATTACGCAGCTTGGCCAGGTAGGTTGTCCGCGGACGTGTGTTGATCTCGGCCAGCAAGCCATAGTCGCGCGAATCCTTCTTCAGCTTCGCGATCTTGCTGTTGGGGTCGTTCATGTCGCCGAAGGTGATCGCCTGCGCCGGACACACGCTCTGGCAAGCCGTGATCACTTCTCCGTCCCGTATCTTGCGATCTTCTTTCTCGGCTTCGATGCGCGCAACATTGATGCGCTGCACGCAATAGGTGCACTTTTCCATCACGCCGCGGCTGCGGACCGATACGTTGGGATTCCGCAAATTATAGAAGCTCTCGGTTTCCCAATCGGCGTAACGGAAGAAGTTGAACCGCCGCACCTTGTACGGGCAGTTGTTGGAACAGTAGCGCGTGCCCACGCAGCGGTTGTAGGTCATCTGGTTCAGACCCTCGCCGCTGTGCGAGGTCGCCGCCACCGGGCAGACGTTCTCGCAGGGCGCGTTGTCGCAATGCATGCAAGGCACCGGCTGATGGTGGATCGACGGATCGTCGAGCGATCCCTCGAAGTAGCGGTCCACCCGGATCCAGTGCATTTCGCGCTCGCGGATCACCTGATCCCTGCCCACCACGGAGATATTGTTCTCCGCCTGGCAAGCAATCGTGCAGGCGTTGCATCCGGTGCATGCGTTCAGGTCGATCGACATACCCCACGAATAGCTCTTGTACTCGAACTCCGGGTACATGTTGAACAGTTCGTGGCCTTTGTCGTGCGCCTGCGCGAAATCCGGCTTGGCCTTGTACTCGTCGACGGTGGCGAACCGTACGATCTCGCGGCCTTCCATCGAATGGTGATTGTGGGTGATCGCCAGCTCGTACCAGTCGCCGGTCTTGCCGATCGACGCTCCGGCCACACGCCACGGATCCGCTTTGCTCTGCAATTTTCCAGCGTCGAATCCGACGTTGTTGGCCACCTTGCCATGGCGCGTCCGGCCATAGCCGAGATGAACGGTAATGGTCTCTTCGGCCTGTCCCGGCAGAATCCATGCCGGCCCCTTCACCGAGCGCCCGCCCGCCTTCACCTCCAGGATGTCGCCGTTCTGCACCTTGTAGCTCGACGCCATCTTCGGGCTGATCAGCACCGCGTTGTCCCAGGTGATCTTGGTTAGCGGCCGCGGCAGTTCCTGCAGCCACGCGTTGTTGGTATAGCGCCCGTCGTAGACGCTCGGGCACGGCCGGATCACTACTTCCGCGCCGCTTGCCGGCGCGGCCGGCAATTGCGCGCCCAGATCCTTGTTGAGCGTAACCGCGCGCGGCGCCGAAGCCGTTCCGGCGATCATGCCGTCGTGCTTGGACTTCTCCCAGAAGTTGTCGAAATCGTCGCGCTTCAACTGGCCCGCCCAGTTTTCCTTCACTACGTCGCGCAGTTCGCGCCCGGCGCGGTTGAGCAAAACCGAGATCACCTCGATCGCCGTCTTGCCTTCATAGAGAGGCGCAATCAGAGGCTGCTGGAGAGTCACCGTGCCGTCGTAAGACCGCAAGTCGCCCCAGGACTCGAGGGGATGCGCCATCGGCACCTGCCAGTGACACACCGCCGACGTCTCATCGTCGTACTCGCCCAGCCGCATCCGCAGTTTTACGCTACGCAGCGCTTCGGCGAACTTCAGGTCCGGCGGCGCGTTGTAGAGCGGGTTCGCTCCGGCGATCAGGATCGACGTCACCTTCCCGGCGGCCATATCGGCGGTGAGCTGCGCGAGCGACGCCATCTGGTCAGAAGCGTCAGCCTCCACCGGCTCGATGTAGGTAACCGTGGTTCCGATGTTGCCGAGCGCCGCGTTCATCGCCGCGGCCAGTGCGTGCACCGCGGCCGGCTGATGCTCGCCCGCCACCACCAGCGACGTTCCCTTGTGCGCGTTGAGATCTTTCGCGATCGCATCCACCCAAACGGCAGGGGCCTTTGTGGCGCCGGAGGTCACCGCCACGCCTACCTTCGCCGCCAGCGCACGCGCGAAGCTATCCACGTCGGCCGAATTCAGCGCCAATCGATGATCGGCCACCCCGCCGGTGAGCGAGGGAGTCGGCTCCACCGCGTACAGGCGATTCATGTTTTCCGGCTTGCGGCGCGAGGCAAAATCACGCGAGTAGCGCACCGCGCCCGGGCCCGCGGTCAAAAAGTCCGCATCCAGCGCCACGATGATGTCGGCCTTGTCCACGTGATAAACCGGGCTCACCGCTTCCCCGAAGGCAAGTTTGGTGCCCGCGTGAACGGCCCCGCGATTCACCGGCTCATATTGATGCCAACGCGCTTCCGGGTAGGTGGCGAGAAACTCGCGGATCAGGGCCGCGAGCGTCGGCGAGGTCACCGTCTCGGTCAGCAACCGGAATCCCGCGCCCTTGGACGCCAGGAGTTCTTCGCGAAGCAGGTTCAGAGACTCCTGAAACCGCTGCCATGTCGAGTTGCGGCCTTCCCGCAGTACCGATTGCGAACGGTCCGGGTCGTACAGCCCCAGCGCCGCCGACTGATGATAAACGCCCGTCGAACCCAGGCTCGCCGGATGGTTCGGATTCCCTTCGATCTTCGTCGGCCGCCCCATGTGGCTTTCCACCAGTACGCCGTCACCGAATCCGGAAACCGGCAGCGCCGTCGCGAAAAACAGCGGCTTGCCGGGAACGATGTCCTCCGGCTGCGTCACGTAGGGTACGATCTTTTCCGGCGGCTGCTTGGTGCACGCCGTGAGCCCGGCCAACCCGAGCGACGCGCCCATCAGCTCGAGCAGCCGGCGGCGGCTCACCGGATTGGTCCACTCCGACGTTCCTTGCGTGAACTCGTTGTCGAGAAACGAGCGGAACTCCTCGGTTTCGGCCACCTGTTCGAGGCTCCGCCAGAATTCCGGTCCTTTTGCGTCGGCCAGACGCGCCCGGATCGCTTCAAGATCCAGTGGCGTGGGGGTGTTCGGTTGGCTGCTCATGGATAAGGTTAGCGATGGCAGACGGAACAATCGGTCAGCTTGCGGACCTTATACTCGGCCACGAGTCTGGCTCCGATCACGCTTTGCGGTTCCGACGGCGTGTACTCCATGTTGAAAACTTGATCCTTCGGCCGGATGTATTTCTCCGGCGCGCGGTGGCAATCGAGGCACCACTCCATGAACAGCGTGTTCTGCTGATGCACGAGCGGCATTTGATCCACGCGGCCATGGCACACCGCGCAGGACATGCCCTTCGCCACGTGGATACTGTGATTGAAAAATACGAATCCCGGCAGGTCATGCACCCGCGTCCACTCGAGGGACTTGCCGGAGCGGAAGCTCTCCCGCACCGGCTCGAGGATCGGCGCGTCCGCCCATATCTGCGAGTGGCAGCTCATGCATGTCTCGGTGGGCGGTATTCCCGCGAACGCCGACGTCTCCACCGACGTATGACAATATCGGCAGTCGAGTCCAATGCCGGCCACATGGTGCTTGTGCGTAAACATCACCGGCTGTTCCACAGTCACTTCCGCGTTCGACACATACGGAGACCGGGCGAAGGCGAACAGAGCCGCTCCGAGTCCGGCCACCACGGCCAAGCCGGCCGCGATACTGCCCTTGGCAAACGCGTTTGTGCTGGGACGAAAGATCTGAGCCATCTTCCCTCCCTAGGGTTGAAACGTACAGGCCTCTAGCCTGTCGTTGATTGGATGCAAACCTGAAAGCAAGAAATGTAACAAGGGGCTATTATCACACATCACTTCCGGTGTAGTCTACGGAATCCTACCTTCCTCTCACTGAATCTGGCGTCGATTCCGCGATCCCGCACATCTCTCAGGGCTTCGTAGCGTGGCGCAAGCGAGGGCCCTTCGATCGGCGATCGTTCGGGGCGCGCCGGGAAAACATACTTGACCAAATGGTGAGCATTAGGATTTCCGCGAGATTGGCCGCCGGCGCGGGGATCGGATGTGTGGAATTGCAAAACGCCTGCGGACCTCCGGACCCGCAGGCGTTATATGGGTGAGGCCGAAGCCTCATGGTTCTTCTACTTTGCGGCCGATCGCCTCGAAGCGCAACGCCCGCAAAGGCAGGAATAGAAAACCCCAAACAGGGGTATTCGCGGACGGGACGTTCTATTGCCTTAATCCAACCCGCCGCAACATCGTCTCGAATCGGGCTTCGTTCCGCAGAGAATCATACGCCGGATGCACCCCGATGTGGGTCACCGACGTTTCCCGCTGCTCGCATGCCTTTTCGAGCCACCCCAGCGCTTCGTCGCGCCGCCCCAATCCGGCGTTAGCCAATCCAAACACCACACCGGAAACGTGCCTGTGCCGCGCCAGGCCGCTCAGTTGCGCAAGCAGGCGTTCGGCTTCGCTGCGATCCCCCTTCATCCCGCGTATCTGGCACAGCGCGCCCAGGATACTCGGCAGATCGCCGGCCAACGCGCGCCCCCTCTCCAGATGCCCGATCGCTTCCTCGTACCTGCCCTGCGCGGCCAGCACGCGTCCCAAACCGGTGTGGGACTTGTAGTAGTCGGGACACTTCTCGAGCAGCACCGCAAACGCCCTTTCTGCCTCGTCATAACGGCGCGCCAGCATGTGGATGTACCCCGCCGTCTCCCCGATCGACGGTTCGAGCGGGCTCAACTGCACCGCGATTTCCATCTCTCGCAGCGCCTCCTCATGACGCCCGCGCAGCGCCAACAGGTCGCAGCCGTACCAGTGGTGCGCCGTTACGTAGCCAGGATTCAGACGGATCGCCCGCCGGTAGTGCTCTTCGCCGAGGTCCCAGTTCCAGCCATGCATCGACACCACGAACCCGAGCGACACATGCGCTTCCGCCAGGCTCTCATCCAGTTCGAGCGCGCGCATTGCCGCTTCGCGCGCTAACGGAATCACCTTCACCGACGGCTCGAATCCAAAATCGCACAAAAGACTATACGCGTCGGCCAGACCCGCGTAAGCCAGCCCGGATCGCGGATCCGCCTGCGCCGCCCGCTGATAGAACACGATGCTCTGCCGCAGACCCTCCTCGGTGCGGCGGTTCCACGCCACCCTCCCTCGCAGGTACAGCGAGTAGGTTTCCACACTCTCCACGCGCGAAGGCGGCGCCAGCCGGACCTCCAGGATCGTCGCGATCGATCGCGCCAGTTCCTCCTGCACCGCGAACAGATCCGCCAGTTCGCGTTCGTACGCCCCGGTCCACAGGTATACGCCGGACTTCGAATCGACCAGGCCAGCCGTGATCCGGACTCTCTTCCCCGCCCGCCTCACCGAGCCTTCCACCACCGCGTCCACCTGCAGCCGCTCGGCCTGCAGCCGCTCGGCCGCTTCGCGCGGCCCAGGCGCTCCCTGTTCCCGCAGACGCGCCGCCGTGCTCCAGGCCATCACGCGAAGGTCGGGCACCCGCGTCAATGCATGAATGAGTTCCTGCGCCAAGCCATCGCCAAAGAAGGCATGCTCGGGGTCCGGACTCAGATTGGCGAAAGGAAGAATCGCAATCGTGCGCGCGGCCGGAGCCGCCGTTGCCCGCGCTCCCTCTTCCCTGATCTCGAACGTGGGCGCGTATCCTCCGCGCGGATAGTGGATCCGTACCGGATCCCCGGACCCCGCCCCCGCGTAGTAGCTTTCCAGTTTCGCCCGCAGCCGCCGCGCTTCCACACGCACGATCGGGTCGATGCGCGGATCGTAGTCAACCGGACGGTCGAATACCGACGCCCCCACCAGCGTCTCTTTCAACTCCGCGCCGCGCCCCGCCAGCGCTTCGCCGACCGTGAACTCCAAAAAACGGATCATTCGCCGGCTGCCCGCGAACAGCTCGTTCGCCACAATCCGGCTCAATTGCTCCTGGACTTGACCGGGGTCCATCCAACCAAGTGTAGCGAAGATTAGGCGAAGGCGTCTACCGGAACTGCGCCTGAAACGCCTCGAGCACCGCCGGCCCCGGACACAACTTCTCGAATTCCACCTGATTCAAGGGCGTCTCGGTGGTGTTTGCCACTTCGTGCATGTTCGGCGCCGATTCATCGATGTAGAGCAGCCCGGTGGGCACCTCGCCCCGATGCTGATGCACTTCCAGGTAGTCGTACACCTTGCCCCGGTCGGTGGGATCGTAGCCTTCCGACACGGCCGTGAAGCGCACCACCGATCCATCGTGCATGGTTACCGACGTTACGCCCTGGCGATCGATCCCGGCCACGATCTCCTGTGCATGCGGGACATAGTCGGCCTGCGCGATGTCCACTTTGTGCTGCCGCGTATGCAGATAGCTCTTGGTGGACCCGGCGTGATCGTTGAAGGTCACGCACGGCGAAATCACGTCGATCAGCGCGAAGCCGCGGTGCGACAACGCTGCTTTCAGGATCGGCACGAGTTGATCCTTGTCACCCGAGAAGCTCCGCGCGATGAAGGTGGCGCCGATCGACAACCCGAGCATCACCGGATCGATCGGCGACATCCGGTTCGCTTCGCCCTTCTTGCTCTTGGATCCCACATCGGCCGACGCTGAGAACTGGCCCTTCGTCAATCCATAAACGCCGTTGTTCTCGATCAGGTAAACCATCTTGACGTTGCGCCGCACCGCGTGGCACAACTGCCCGAGCCCGATCGACAACGAATCGCCGTCGCCGGAAACGCCGATGTAGGTCAGCTCCCGGTTGGCCGCGTTGGCGCCGGAGGCGATCGCCGCCATGCGCCCGTGCGCCGAGTTGAACCCATGCGCGCCGTTGACGAAATAGGTGGGCGTTTTCGAGGAACACCCGATCCCGCTCAACTTGGCCAGCATGTGCGGCTCGATCGACAGATCCCACACGGCGCGTACGATGGCCGCGGTGATCGAGTCATGCCCGCATCCGGCGCACAACGTCGACATGGTTCCCTCGTAGTCGCGGATGGTTAACCCTAACGCATTCCGCTGCAGGCTGGGATGCGTGGCGATTGGTTTTGCAATAGACGGCACGGCCTAAACTTTCTCCTCGGCTCTCACTTCGATCCGGCTCAGCACGCCCTCCACCACGGTCTGCGAACTGAGCGGGAATCCCCCATACACACACAGCGAACGAAGCCTGTCTTTCGTGATGCCCGTTTCGAGCAGCAGCAGGGACTTCAATTGCGCATCCCGGTTCTGCTCCACAATGATGCTGAACGGATGCTCGCGCAAAAATTCTTCCACGGACTCCGGAAATGGAAACGCGCGGATCCGCATGTAGTCCGCCGCCACACCCTGCCGCTCCAACTCGTCCAGCGCTTCGCGCACGGCGCGGTCGCACCCGCCGATGGTCACCACTCCGAAAGTCGCCCCGTCGCGTTTCTCGATCACCGGCTCGGGCACGAACGCCGCCGACGCCGAGTGCTTGCGCAGCAGGCGGTCCACCACTTCCTGATACTCATCGGGAACCTCGGTGTAGCCGCCGAACTTGTTGTGTCCGGATCCGCGGATGAAGAACGATCCCTTCGGGTGCACGCCCGGAAGCGTTCGCGCCGCCACATGATTTTCGTCCTCGTTGTTGTAGCGCTGGAATTTCGGCAGCGCCGCGATCTGCTCGGCCGACAGCACCCGGCCCCGGTTCGGCTTGTAGCTTTCGTCCCACTCCAGCCGGTCCACCACCCAGTCGTTCATCCCGATATCCAGATCGGTGAGGATCATCACCGGCGTCTGGAAGTACTCGGCCAGATCGAACGCTTTCACCGCGAAGTGGAAACACTCGTGCGGATCCGACGGGATCAACAGAATATGTTTGGTGTCGCCATGCGACGCATACGCGCATTCGAGCAGGTCTCCCTGCTGCGTCCGTGTCGGCATTCCCGTCGACGGACCCACCCTTTGCACGTCCACCACCACCGCCGGGATCTCGGCGTAGTAGGCCAGCCCCAGCAGTTCGTTCATCAGCGAAATTCCAGGACCCGCCGTCGAGGTGAACGATCGCGCCCCATTCCACGATGCCCCGATCACCATTCCGATCGCCGCCAATTCGTCCTCGGCCTGCATGATCAGGTAGTTGTTCTTGCCGGTTTCGGGATCTTTGCGGTACTTGGCGCACAACGCCGTGAAGGCGTCCATCACCGAAGTCGCCGGTGTGATCGGATACCACGCCGCCACCGTCGCGCCCGCGTACAGGCAACCCATCGCGGTGGCCGTGTTCCCGTCGATGAGGATCTTCCCATCGTTGCCGTTCATCTTCTCCAGACGGAACGGCAGCGGGCATTCCAGATTCTCTTTGGCGTAGTCGAAACCCAGGCGAACCGCTTTGAAGTTGGAATCGAGCAGAGCCTGCTTCTTTCCATAGGTTTCCGTGAGCAGTTGGGCCACGACGTCCATGTCCATGTCGAGCAGGGCGCACAAAGCCCCCGCGTAGGCGATGTTTTTCAGCAGCACCCGCCCCCGCGGATCGGTGAACGCCTCGTTGCACATCCGCGCCAGCGGCACGCCCAGAAACGTCACGTCGTCCCGCCGCAAATCCGGGTCCAGCGGCCACGTCGAGTCATACAGCACGTAGCCCCCGGAGCGGACCTCGGCCACGTCCTGCCGGTAGGTCTGGTTGTTCATCGCCACCATCAGGTCATAGTCGAGAGCGCGCGCGGTGTGGCCGGTGTGGTTCACACGGATCTCGTACCAGGTAGGCAGCCCCTGGATGTTCGATGGAAACAGGTTCTTCCCCGATGCGGGAATCCCCATGCGAAAAATCGCCTGGCGGATCAGCCCATTGGCGCTGGCGGACCCGGTTCCATTCACATTCGCCAGCTTGACGGCGAAATCATTTACACGTTGACGGAGGATTTGATGCAAGCGATGCTCCCGGCATGGGGAATGAGTAGTTCGAATTTCTGCATGTCCCACGCCGCCGTGGGACACCGCTCCGCGCACAATCCGCAATGCACGCACACATCTTCGTCTTTGGCCATGATGCGCGCCGTTTGCGGAAGGTCCGCCGAAACGTAAATATCCTGCGTTAGATTCACGGCCGGCGCCGACAGCCTTCCCCGAAGGTCATCCTCGCTTCCATTCCGCGTGATCGTCAAGCACTGCACAGGACAGATATCGATACAGGCGTCGCACTCGATGCAGCGCTTCGCCGTAAACACCGTCTGCACGTCGCAGTTCAAACAGCGCTGCGCCTCGCGCGCGGTCTGATCCGGATCGAAGCCCAACTCCACCTCGATGCTCATCTGCTTGAACCGCTCGGCCAGATCCACGTGCTTCATCTTCTGGCGCGCCGACGGATTGTAATCGTTGTGATAGGCCCATTCGCTGATGCCCATCTTCGTAGAAATCAGGTTCAGATGCTGCGGGGGACGCTCATGCAAGCTCTGATCCCAGCAATACTGATCAATCGAGATCGCCGCCTGATGGCCATGCTCCACGGCCCAGATGATGTTCTTCGGGCCCCACGCCGCGTCGCCGCCGAAAAATACTCCTGGCAGCGTGCACGCGTGCGTTTTCTCGTCCACCACCGGCATGTCCCACTTCCCGAACTCGATCCCGCAATCGCGCTCGATCCAAGGAAACGCGTTGTCCTGCCCAATCGCCAGGATTACATCGTCGCAGGGAATCGTCACCGTGTCGATCGTGGTCGACTTCCTCGCCTCCGCGTCCCACTCCAGCCGCTCGAACTCCATCCCCACCAGCCGCCCGTTCTCTATCACGAACCGCTTCGGCGCGTGGTTGATCACAATCTCAACGCCCTCTTCCTCAGCGTCCTCCAACTCCCAGGGAGACGCTTTGAAATAGGCCCGCGGACGCCGCGCCATCACCTTGATGTCGGTCCCGCCCAGCCGCCGTGACGAACGGCAACAATCCATGGCCGTATTGCCCACGCCGATGATCAGCACCCGCTCGCCGATGTTGTCCACGTGCCCGAACGCGATCGATTCCAGCCAGTCGATCCCGATGTGAATATTGGCCGCGGCTTCCTGGCGGCCCGGAATGTCGAGATCCTTGCCGCGCGGCGCCCCGGTTCCCACGAAGATCGCGTCCCACCCCGCCGACAGCACTGCCTTCATGCTCGTCACCGGGGTGCCGTACCGGATGTCGACCCCCATCCCGAGGATGTTGCCCACTTCTTCGTCGAGAATCGACTCCGGCAGCCGGAACGACGGAATGTTGGTTCGCATCAATCCGCCCGGCTTGTCCCACTTCTCGAAAATCGTCACTTCGTAACCCAGCGGCATCAGATCATTGGCCACCGTCAGAGACGCCGGGCCCGCTCCGATGCAGACCACGCGCTTCCCGTTCTTTTGCACGGGGATGTCCGGCAGACGGTGCTGATACTCGCCGCGCAGGTCCGCGGCAACGCGTTTCAGGCGGCAGATCGCTACCGGCTTGCCGTCCACGCGTCCGCGGCGGCACGCCGGTTCGCACGGCCGATCGCACGTCCGCCCCAGAATCCCCGGAAATACGTTCGATTCCCGGTTCAACATGTAGGCGTCGGTATAGCGGCCCTGAGCAATCAGCCGGATGTACTCCGGAACATTGGTGTGCGCCGGACAGCCCCATTGGCAGTCGACGACTTTGTGGAAATAGTCGGGGTTCCCGATATCGGTGGCGTTCATGGGCGAACGCTCACCATTCTACATCTGTTCACGCCTCCGCCGCCCGATCCTTGGTTTGACATCGCTGTAACGCGCGCCTTACCATCCGGTCATGTTTCGCCGCACTCTCCTCGCCGGCCTCCCCGCGGCCGCGGTCGTCCGCGCCGCGCGATTCTCCAAACCCCTCGGACTGAGCCTCTATACCGTCCGCGGCCCCCTCGCCAAGGACCCCGCCAAAACCTATCGCGACATAGCCGCCGCCGGCATCGTCGAACTCGAAGTGCGCCCCGACAATCTGCACCATCACGCATCCATGATCGCCGACGCCGGCCTGCGCCCTGTCCATATGTTCATTGACTCCTCCGTCATCACCGGCGGCTGGGACGAGTGGCGCACATTCATGAGCGCCAACGCCGCCCGCCTCAAAATGGCGCCGCCCGCAGACGCTCCCAAGCCTTCGCTCGCCGAGATGCTCGAGCTCGCCAGCAAGCACAAGGTCCGCCGCATCGGCCTCAGCTATCTCTTACCCGGAGAGCGAAAGGTAGCTGTCGAGCGCATCAACGCCGCCATCCCGCAGTGCGCCGCCGCCGGTATCGAACTCTACTACCACAACCACGCTTTTGAGTTTGGGGGCAAACCCGGAGAGCGGATGATCGACACACTCCTCGCCGAACTCGACCCTCGCGTCCGCTTGGAACTCGACGTATTCTGGGCCACCGTCGGCGGCGAAGATCCCGCCGCGCTCATCCGCCGCGCCAAAGGCCGCGTCGCCTCGCTCCACCTCAAAGACGCCGCTCCCGGCGTCAAGCCCGGCGCCACCGAATTCGCCGTGCCCCCATCCGCATTCAAGGAAGTGGGCGCGGGGACCATAGACTGGTTCACCGTTCTGAAGGCCGCCAACGAAGCTCGCGTCGACCATTATTTGATCGAGCAGGACCACACGCCCGGCGACCCCATCGACAGCATCCGGAAAAGCATCCACTTCCTGCGCTCCTGAACCGGTTTCCGCCAGCCCTTGCAGCCGCCCCCAATCCGCGTTAGCATCCAAGCATGCTTCCACGATTCGTCAACCGGCGCGAACTGTTCGTTCAAGGCGGTCTTCTGGCCGCGCTCTTCCCCTCCCTGGCGCAGCGGCGCGCGCAAGCCGCCGCGCTCCGTATCGGCAACGATATTTTTCAATCCATCGGCGTGAAGCCCATCGTCAACTGCAAGGGAACGTTCACAATCATCTCCGGCTCGCAATCGCTACCGGAAGTGAAAGCCGCGATGGACGCCGCCTCCCGCCACTACGTCCACCTCGACGAGCTCATGGATGCTGTCGGACGCCGCCTCGCCGAACTCACCAAAGCGGAATGGGGCATGGTCTCGTCCGGCTGCGCCGCCGCCCTCGCCCATTCGGCCGCCGCCTGCATGGCTGGCGCCGATCCCGAAAAGATGCAGCGCCTTCCCGACACCCGCGGTTTGAAGAACGAAGTCATCTCCCCCACATACTCGCGCAACGTCTATGACCACGCCATCCGCGGCGCCGGCGCCAAGTTCATCGACGTCCGCACCGTCGACGAGTTCCGCCGCGCCTTCAACGAACGCACTGCCATGGTGATGATCCTCGCCTCCCCTCCGGACTCGGGTGAAATGGGCCTTCAGGTCCTGGCTCCCATCGCCAAACAGCACGGCGTCCCCGTGCTGGTGGACGCTGCCGCCGAGAAGCTAACCATCCCCAATGTCCACCTCTCACGCGGTGCGGACCTGGTCGCCTACTCCGGCGGCAAGTGTCTTCGCGGTCCTCAAAGCGCCGGCCTCCTGCTCGGCCGCAAGGACCTTGTCCAGACCGCCTGGCTCCACGCCGCGCCCCACCATGCCTTCGGACGCCCGATGAAGGCCGACAAGGAAGCCATCATGGGCATGCTCGCCGCCGTCGAAATGTGGGTCAAGCGCGATCATGACGCCGAATGGAAGCAATGGGAAGGATGGCTGGCCACCATCGCCGATTCCGTCAAGCGCGTCCCCGGCGTCACCACCGAAGTCCGCCAGCCGGAAGGGTTGTCCAATCATGCGCCGCGCCTTTCCATCCACTGGGATGGCGACGCCATGGGACTCGCCGGCCGCGAAGTGGAAAAGGCACTCCTTGACGGCGACCCGCGCGTCATCCTCGGCGGCGCTTCCGGCGACCGCCGCTCCGGCATGAAGCGTAGCTCCCTTACGGTCATGCCCTACATGATGATGCCTGGCGACGCTGAAATCGCCGCCCGCCGCCTCTACGAGGTGATGACCCAGCATCCCAAGAAGCCGATGCAATCCAGAGCCGCGCCCAGCGTGAACGTCGCCGGACAGTGGGACGTCGACGTGGAATTCCTCACCGGCAAAGCGCAGCACGGTTTCGTGTTCGAACAGAAGGGCGCGGATTTGGTGGGCTCCCACACCGGCGAGTTTCTCGGAGGCGATCTCCGCGGATCGGTGGAAGGCGACGAAGTTTACATCCGCACCTCTCACCGCTACGAGGGCACGCGCCTCGGCTACGAATTCACCGGCAAGGTATCCGGCGACACCATCGCCGGAACCGTGGACCTGGGAGAATACGGCCAAGCCAAATGGTCCGCCCACCGCCACAAGTACGATGAGGCGGGGGGCATCGTCCGCCCCATCAAGAACGTGTAGGGGAAACTACTGCGCCGTGTAAGACCGGATTTGTCCCCGCAGCGCCGGCGTCAAATCCGGTAGCATTCCTTTCGCCATCATCTCCGTCAATTGGCGCTGCGTTCGCGTCTTGCCCTGCGCGGAAACCTCGCGCAGAATCTCGCCCAGTTCCCGCTCGAGCAGCCGGCGCACCGACGGATCCGTTGTCGCCGCATATTGCTTCGACACCGTCTGGACCAGCGCCGCCACCGGATCCCGCTTGCTCAGTTTCTCCATCCGCATGCTGTCCACCAGCTTCGGTATGTCCACCTTGCCTAGCACCTCGGCAGCCATCCTGGGAGTCGATGAGGAAATCACCGCACGCATGTGATCGGCATGGGCTTCCGGCGTCCCCGAGCCTTCGGCCATTTTGTTGATGAGCCCGATCTTGTCCTGCGCCGTCCGGCCCACCTCGCTCATCGGGATGTCGTCTTTCCAAAAGCCGAGGCTCTTCGCGAATTCGATTCCGAACACCCCGTCGCCGGTGGGGATGTTTTTCCCTCCCGTGGCAACCATATCGGCCAGCATCACAGCACCCTGGAACACCTGTCCGTTGTCGCCGGCCATATTGTGCTTGTCGATATCGAGCCAAGCCTTGGGATCTCCCGTACGCGCCCATTCCGCCGTCGCGCTCAACTGGTCGATCGCCTGCTCCACGCCGCGCACCGCCACGTCGGTGGGAAACCCCTGGGAGATCGCGTCCACCGACATTCCGATCGGCGTCTTGCCCAGCCCCATCAGATCCAGACCCGTCTTCAACAAACCCACCGCCTGCTCGGAAACCGAAAGCTTCGGATTCGCCTTCTTCAATGCCTCCTCGAATCCCTTCTTGGCCAGCGTGGAGGTGACCGCCTTGAACGCGTTCGTTTTCCAGTTGTCCGGATCTTTCTTCTGGAACTCGGCGAACTTCAATCCCATATCGAGCCCCACCAGCATCTTGCCCGTAAGCCGCTGGGTGTCCTGAATCCGCTCCATGGACTTGCCGAACTTCTCGAATCCGGCGATGGCTTTCTGATGCGGCTTCAAGGACCGGAACAGGCTCTGCGACGCGCCTTCGAGCGTTTCCAGTTGCCCGCTCAGCGTCTTGCCCGTGGCCTCCAGCCGGGCCAGATCCATCGCCGCCATCCGCAGTTGCTCGGGGCCCAGAAGTCCGGACGCGATCGCCGAGTTGATCCCCTGCATCTTCGTGTTTACAGCCAACACCGCGTCGCGGTGCCGCGACACCAACTCATCGAAGGCGGCGATGTGCTTGGACGCGGTGCCGATGAATTTCTCCCCGAGCTTCGCCTTCTCCCCAAAGCCCTTCGCCACGTCCACCCAGTCCTTGCCCTTCTTCACCAGGTCCGTAAAGCCAGGCAAGTCGGCCGCATTGCTCATGCCTACGCTTCCGGTGTCGGCCACCCCGGCGCTTCTCCGGTCAAGGTCCGCCACGATCGCCGCTGTTTCCGCGCTCACCGACGGCGCCTGCCGCAAACGCGCCTGCCCCAGGGACGTGCGTAGTTCCGCCTCCCCGGCCGTGCCTCCAGTTCCCGCCAGATCCGGCGCGGACTCGGCCGGAGCGAGAGTCTCCTCGGGCCGCGCGATCGCCTTGCCGGTGATGGCGTCCAGGTCCTGCGTGCGGTCCACGGCGGGGACTGTCTTGGAATTCGTTCCGGATACGGTGCTCATGATGAACCCGTTATCGTCCGGAACCAGCCTCGAGTTGCCCCTGGGAAGGGATTGAATCGCCGGATGGCTAGGTGCGCGGAGGAGGAATCGCATCCCCCAGGTTCAGTGATTTTCCACCCTCACTGATGTAGTTCCGGTTCCAGGAAGGAATCGTCACCGTCACATCTCCGGACACCACCACCTGGCATCCCAGCCGCGAGCGTAGCGTCACGTCGGCGGCCTGCTCCACCCGATCGGCTTCGTCATCGTCCATCTCGGAAACGTACTCTTGCCCTGCCTCCACCACTACATGACAAGTCGTACACGCGCAACTGCCCCCGCAGGCATGCTCCAACTCGATCCCATGATTCAGGCAGATGTCCAGGATCGAGCACTGCTTGCCGTGGTGGGAATACGGCATCGTAGCCGGATCGAATTCCACGGTCACCCCGGCCGGCAATATGGTTAGTTTGGGCACGCTCTCATTGTAGCCTGCCAACCTCCTTGAAACCACAATCCCCCCTTTACAGATAGGAAATACGGTGATACACTGGCCTCGTGGACAGCCACAGCCGCAGTCTCGCTAAAGCTATCAGCTACCGCGTCTTAGGATCGGTCTCCACCGCGGGCTTGGTCTACCTGTTCACCGGAAGCGCCAAGGTCTCCATCGGCGCCGGCTTACTGGACTCGATCGTCAAGATTGTCCTGTATTTCCTGCATGAACGCATCTGGAACTCGATTCCTTTCGGGCGTCCCAAGGCTCCCGAATACGAGATTTGACATCCATTGCGGAAGCTTCAGTAACTTCTTTTTTTTCGTACACATCTCCTCAGCGTCCCCCATACGCAGTAACCACGGGGACCAGGAGCATACCTCAGTGAAGACTCTTTCCCTCCTCCGCGGCGCCTTCTGTGCGTTCGCGTTCTCCGCTCTCGTGTTGGCCGGCGACGTGTCCGGAACATGGAAAGCGAAAATGGAAACCCCCAACGGCACCTCCGAGCAAACCTATATGCTCAAGGCCGACGGCGAGAAACTCACCGGCTCGGTGAAAACCGCGCGCGGGGAAACCGAAATTCAAGACGGCAAAGTGGCGGGCGACGAAGTATCCTTCGTCGTGGTCCGCAAGTTCAACGACAACGAATTCAAGATGTCCTACAAGGGCAAAATGGAAGGCGACGATCTGAAGCTCACCATCGACATGGGCGAACGCGGCACGCGCGAAATCGTAGCCAAGCGCTCCGAGTAACGATAACCAAAACCGCCGCCGGCTATCGGCGTGGACCGTACAAGGTTCGCACCGCGTCCTCGATAGCCGGCGGCACCAGTTCCCGCCAGTTCCCCCCTGCCTCGATCCTTCTCCGGATCTCGGTGGCCGAAACATCCTGCAAATGCGCCGGCATCGGCAACCGCCGGATGGATGCGGCCAGATCCGGCGGCGGAAGATAGCTGCCTTGACGATCGGCCACGAGCAACCCGAATTCGCGCAACTGCTCGCCGATGGAGGGGCCGTCGCCGTAATCCCACGCCACAATCCGTTCGGCGGCGTCGCGGCCGCAGACGAACCATAGTCTGTCCACATTCTGGTTCTCCGCCCGTAACTCGGCGGCGATCTCGCGAAACAGGCCCCCGTCGGTGATCGCGACGCCGAACCGTGGTTCGGCAGCCGCCGCGATGCGCACCAGTTCGATGCGCTCGGCAAGCGTCACGCCGTCGTAGCTTTTGTGCGGGAACCGGCGCGGCATGGTGAACAACACCGTATCGGCTACGCGCAGCGCCGCTTCGCCGAGCGCGAGATGCGCCCGCGTCACCGGATGAAAACTACCGGAAAGCACGGCGACATTTCGACCGGCGCGCGGCGCGGCGATCACTTCCATGACTGCAACCGAGCCTTCACAAGGATCGACACCTTCTCCGCCGTCGATAGCCGGATCCGGCGCGCCAACACTTCGTAATCCCGCTGCTCGATCCGGTTGAGCAGCCGCCGGTAGATTTCGATCAACGCCGCCAACGCCGGGCGCGTTTCCGGCTCCACCATCCCGATCAACGGGCGCGAGGCGTCGTAATACTCGAACGCGCGCCCGGCCTCGAACCGCAGCAACCGGCGTAATTCGGCGGATACGCTGCTTGCGCGCAAATGCTCCGCCGTCACCTGAAATCGCTCCATGTCTTCGGCCGGCAGATAGGTCCGGCCCAACCCCGCGTCTTCGGCCACGTCGCGGATGATGTTGGTGAGCTGAAACGCGATCCCGCACTTTTCCGCCAGCGCCAGCGCTTCGGGGTCGCGATACCCGAAGATGTGCACCAGCGACAATCCCGCTACCGAAGCCACCCGGTAGCAGTAGCGGTACAACTCATCGAAGGTGGCGATCGAGGTCCGTGTGAGATCGCTCGCCACGCCGTCGATCATGTCGTGGAAGTATTGCCGCGGGATCTTGTACCGCGCGACGGTGTCGAAAAACGCCGGCCACAGACGGTCTTCCACCAGCATCCCGCGAAGGCCCCGGTCCAGTTCGCCGCGCCAGGCATCCAACGCCGAAGCGGGCGCGCCCGGTTCGTCGGAAAGGTCGTCGCAACGGCGCATGAAGGCATACACCGCGCACAGCGAGTCCCGGCGCTGGGCGTCGAGCAGACGGAAGGCCCAGTAGAAGTTCTTCGCCCGGCGCCGGGTGACGCGGCGGCAATGCAGATACGAATCGGTAATCGGGATCACGCCGCTCGTGTCACCACACTCATCGCCGCCGATAACAGCAGGCCCAGCCGCTCCGGCTTGCTGATCGATGGCCGGCCCGCCAGCACGTCGTAGCCGCGGGCCTCGATCTTGTCGAGTATCTTCCTGCCGCCACGGGAGAACAATTCCAGATCGAGCGCCAGCCGGCGGTCCACCATCCGGGGCAGCGGCAGCCCCTGCGCAAACAGTGTCCGCGCGTGGCTGACCAATTCGCGCATCGCGGCGGCGAAGCCCGGAGTGCAGCGGCGTGCGGTGACGTCGTCCTCGCCGGACCCGTGGCGTTCCAGCACGTCGAGGGGAAGATAGATCCGGTCTTTGTCCAGATCCACCGACACGTCCTGCCAGTGATTGGCCAGTTGCAGCGCCGTGCAGGTGAAGTCGGAAAGCCGCTGCCGCTCGCCGTCGCGGTAGCCGCACAAGTGCAGCACCAGCCGGCCCACGGGGTTGGCCGAGTAGACGCAATAGTCGTGCAGTTGATCGAGAGTCCGGTAACGCGTCACGGTCTGGTCTTGCACGAACGCACGAATCAGATGGTGGAACGGCTCAGACGGAATGCCGTGCCGGCGGACGGTTTCCCCGAGCGCCACCAGCACCGGATGGGTGGCGCGGTTCTCATACATCGCCCGCGTCTCATCGTCCCACCAGGCAAGCAAACGGAGGCTCTCGGCCGCATCGCCGATCTCGTCGCCCAAGTCGTCGGCCCAGCGGCAATACGAGTAGACGTTGTAGAAATCCGGATGCAGGTGCTTGGGAAGCAGAAAACTGACGACGTGGAAATTCTCGTAGTGCGAGGTCGCGAGCCATCGCGTGTAGCCGAGCGACTCTTCCCGGCCCCAGGCCCGCTCCATCGACTCCCGGTCGGCGACGAAATCCTTGGGCGCGAGCGGCACCGGCAACGGCGAACCTTCCCGGTTAGGGGATGATGGCCGTCTTCATGTGCCCGTTATGGCTCATGAGATAGCGCATCACTTCGAGTAAGTTGGACAGCGGCTCCACCCGGTTCACCAAGTGCGCCGCCGTGATTTCGCCGCGCGACACATCGTCGAGCGCCGCTTGAATATGGGCCGGAGTGTGATGGAAGCTGGCCTTGCACGTAATCTCGGAATAATGCAGCAGCGCCGTTTCGAGCGATACTCGGCTATCGCTCGGACACCCTCCGAAGAAATTCACCGTTCCGCCGCGGCGCACCATGCGGACCGCCTGCTCCCAGGTCTCAGGGATCCCCACCGCCTCGTAGGCGATGTCGGCGCCATAACCCGCCGTCAACCGCCGCACTTCGCTCACGATGTCGGAGCCGCCGTCGGAAACCAGTACTTCATCGGCGCCCATCGACGCAGCCCGTTCGGTTTGCGACTTCCGCCGGCCCACCGCGATCACCCGCGCCCCACGCGATTTCGCCAACCGCACGAACATCAAGCCAATCGGCCCCAGCCCGAGCACGGCCACCGTGTCGCCGCGCTGGAGGCCGGTCTCTTCGATACCCCGGATCACGCAAGCCAGCGGTTCGATCAGCGCCGCGTCCTGATAGGAAATATGGTCCGGGATCACGTGCGTGTTTCTCTCGACGATCCGTCCCGGAATGCGCATGAACTCGGCATACGCGCCGTTGTTGAACAGAAGGTCCTCGCAAAGATTTTCGTTGCCCTTGCGGCAATAGAAACAAGTGCCGCATGGCGCCGAGTTGGCTGCCACCACTCGATCGCCCACCGCGAACTTCGACACCGCCGAGCCCACCGCCACAACGTCGCCGGCCAGTTCGTGACCGAACAAAGCGGGCGGAACGATCATCCGCGCATGGTAGCCTCGCCGGAAAACCTTGACGTCTGTGCCGCAGGTGAGCGCGGCCTTCACTCGAACCAGAATGTCGTTTTGTTCAATGGACGGGATGGCGACAGGCTCAACCTTCAGGTTCTCCTTGCCGTATAGGACGGCCGCCAGCATGGTTGTTTTCACGTTTAAGACCACCTCTGTGGTTGAACTATTATTTTCAATGAATTACCACTCGGATGCAACGCGAGGTCAAAACCTTCCCGCACCGCATCGAGAGGCACCCGGTGCGAGATCAATTCCTCCACCGGCAGTTCTCCTGAAAAAACAAGGCGCGCGGATTCCTGCTGATGATCGATCGACGCGCTATACGATCCACACAACGTCCGTTCCCCCATACAGATGTCGGCTCCGGAAAGTTCGATTCGTTCCTTGCTCGACGTCTGCGCAAACAAGAGTACACGCGCTCCGGCGCGCGTGGAACGTACCGCTTCTTCCACCAGGCCCGGAGCGGATGTGGCCGCAATCGCCAGATCCGCGCCGCGCCCCCCGGTCAGCCGCCGGCACACGGCGGCGATATCGGCCGCGCGCGGATCGCACGCCTCCACGGCGCCGAACCTCAGTGATTTCTCGAGCCGCTCCGGAATCGTATCGGTAGCCACCACGCGGCAACCGAGCCGCGCGATCAGCATCGTGAAGATCAACCCGATCGGGCCTTGGCCCTGAATCAGCACCACGTCGTCCGGCTGCGCACCGAGTTGCGACACAGCCTTGACGCATGTGTTCACCGGCTCCACAAAACTCGCCGCGTCGTAGGAAACGCCATCGGGTATTTTCTCCACGCCGCGATCAACGATCCAGTCCATCACGCGAACGAACTGGCCGAAACCGCCGCCAGCCGGTTCGTAGCCCGCCGTGATGCCCACTTTCTTGTATACCGCGCACTGGGCGTACAACTTGCGCTGGCAGTAGAAACAGTCGAGGCACGGCACATGGTGAAACGCGATCACACGATCTCCCGGCGCGAACGCCGTCACTCCGGCGCCCACCGCGGTGACCTCCCCGGCAGTCTCATGACCATAGATGCGCGGCCCCGGCAAAAGGTCGTATTGGATCTTCTTGAGATCGGTGTGGCAGATCCCGCAACTGTGCACCCGCACCAGGATTTCACCCGCACCGATTTCCGGCACCGGCACCTCACGCACCGAGACGGTGGAGGCCCCGGTGTAGACGGCCGCGCGCATCGAATTGTCAGAAGCGATTGGCAAGATAGTCCCCCAACGCCTCGGCGGCCTTTTTCGTCCGGCGATCCAATTCCATCAACGCCCGAATCCGGCCCGGATTCGCCATCGCCCGCGCCGCGATCCGCGCCCGTGAGAAGCGGCCCTCGCCATCTCTCACCGTATTGAAGTCCATTGGAAACGCTTCCATCGCCGTATCGGTAACCACGCGCACGCAAAAAAGCGGAAGGCCCGCCTCGCGCGCCGCCCGCGCCACCGCGGCCGCTTCCATATCCACCGCGCCGGCTCCCGTGGTTTGCCGCAACGCCGCCTTCTCCGGCAGCGTGCCCACCACGCGATCGCCGGAAATCAGCGTACCACCGTTATCGTGCGCGGTCTCGTAGCGGTCGCCGGTGGGCTCGTCGAGAATCCGCCGCGCCACGAATACCGCGCAGGCCTCGAGAGCGGGATCCAGCCCGCCGCAAAATCCCGTCGATAGAATCCCGGCCGGCTGCTCTCGTTCGATCGCCCGGTTCACGGCGACGCTGGCCAGCCTGGGGCCCGGTCCGTGGGCGCAGAGCACCCAACGCCGCTCGCCCATCGTCCCCCTCACCGCGTAGTCCAATCCCCAGTCCAGCCGCTCCACATCGTCCATGCGCGCTTCGAGGCCAGAGAATTCACGCGACTCGGCCGCGATCGCCACCAGCGCCGTTCCCGCCGCCGTCCCGGATCTTGTACTAGCAGTATCCATTGCCTCGAAACCATTCCACGGCGCGGCGCAACGCGCCTTCCACCGGCGTCGCCGTGAATCCTAACTCCTTCACTGCCTTGGCCGGCGTGACGAACATTTTCTTGCGCGCCATGCGGACTCCATCGAGAGGCGCACGCGGCGGGTTACCCGTCAGACGCGCCCATCCGGTGGAAACCAAACCCGCCGCGAAAGCGACGCTGTAGGGAATCTGCGTCTTGGGCGCCGGTATCCCGCTGATAGTTTCCAGCTTGGCGAAGATTTGCGCCAGCGTCAGGTTCTCGGCGCCCAGGATGTAGCGCTCGCCGGGCCGGCCCTGGTCACACGCGAGCAGATGCCCGCGAGCCGTGTCGCGCACGTCCACCACGTTCAGCCCGGTATCGACGAACGCCGGCATGCCGCCCTTGAGATAGTCGAGAATGATCTGTCCGGTCGGCGTCGGTTTGAAGTCGTGATCGCCCACCGGCGCGGTGGGATTCACGATGATCACCGGAAAGCCCTGTTCGGCGAACCGCAGTGCTTCCTGCTCGGCCAGATACTTCGAACGCTTGTACGCCCCGGACATGTCGTCAAAGCCCACCGGCGTCCCTTCGTCCCCCACGCCCTGTTCCGGAATGCCGATGCATCCCACCGTCGAGGTGTAGACGAATCGATCCACGGCCGCGCGGCGCGACGCGGTTAACAGGTTCCGCGTCCCTTCGTGATTGGAGCGGTAGATCTCGTCCGGATTGGCAGCCCAGAGCCGGTAATCGGCAGCCACGTGGAAAACGACACCGCATCCTTCCACCGCGGCGGCGATCGAAGCCGGATCGCACAAGTCGCCCTCCCGCGTCTCCACACCCGGCAGGTCGCGCACACGGCCCGGCTCCCGCGCGAGAATGCGCACAGGGTCACCGCGCTCGAGCAGATGGCGAGCCACATGCCATCCGATAAAGCCCGTCGCTCCCGTCACCAGAATCGGTTTCAATTTGAAATATCCGTTCGGCTACCGCAACACCCACTCGAGCATCCGGTAGCTGTCGCCCAGCTTTCCGTTGATTCCCAGCGCCGCCGACGGCTCATAGCCGCAGTGCACCATGCAGTGCTCACACCGCGGATCGTTACCGGCGCCATAGGACTCCCAATCGGTCCGCGTCATCAATTCCTCGAACGTCCGGTAGTGCCCGTCCGTGATCAGGTAGCACGGGCCCTTCCAGCCCTTGGTGTTGTAAGTCGGGTTGCCCCACGCCGTGCAAGGCAGGTCCCGTTCCCCCTTCAGAAAATCCAGATACACCGGCGTCGAGTTCAGTGGATACTTCTTGGCCAGCGTGTCGATATCCTTGAACTTCTTTTCGATGTCATCGCGAGTCATGAAGATCTCGCGATCGTTCACCGCCGAGTAGCCGTAGGCCGGCGACAACATGTGTCCGTCCACCTCGAACTGCTTCAGGTACTCGAACAGTCCGGCGATTTCGTTCATGTCGGTCTGCGCGTAGATGGTTGTGTTGGTGCAGACCTTGAACCCGGCCGCCTTGGCCGCGCGGATCCCTTCCACGGCTTCGCGGAACACGCCCTCGCGCTCCACGCACAGATCGTGCGTGGCTTCCATCCCGTCCAGGTGGACGTTGAAGAAGAGCCGGTTGTCGGGCGTGTAGTCACTCAGCTTCTTTCGCAAGAACATCCCGTTCGTGCACAGGTAGATGTGACGGTTCCGGGCCAGCGTCTGCCGGACCAGTTCCGGCAGGCTGGGATAGAGCATCGGTTCGCCGCCGCAGATCGACACCACCGGAGCGCCGCACTCGTCAATCGCAGCCAGACACTGCCCGAGCGACAGGGTTTCGCCGATGGTGCTTTCGTACTCGCGGATGCGCCCGCACCCGGTGCAGGTGAGGTTACAGGCATGGAGCGGTTCGAGCATCAGCACGATGGGGAAGCGCTTGCCGATCATCGGATGCTTGCGCCGCGAGCCGCCGGCCACCGAACCGTGCACGATCTTGAACGGATTGGACGAATCCATGTGCGCCGAATTGTCCACCTGCCATTCCGGCCGCGGCCGGAACTTGTTGCGGGCGATATAACCGGCCAAGCCGGCCGTCATCGACAGCGGGAATCTCAATGGGAATCTCCTTCCGCCTGAGTCGCCTTCCGGTAGGCGGCCAGCGCGAGCAGCGGGAACGAATCGCGATACAGATGATAGGTGAGGTAGAAGACCCCCGGGAAACCGGTCCCCGTCGCTTGGTCTTCGCGCCACCGGCCTTGCGGATCCTGCGTCTCCACCAGATACTCCACGCCCTTGTGTACGCTCTCGCTGCGCGTGTCTCCCGCCGCCAGCAAACCGAGCACGGCCCATGCCGTTTGCGAGGCGCAACTGGCCGCCGGAACGAAAAATCCTTTGTCGTAGCCTTCGCAGCTTTCGCCCCATCCCCCGTCTGGATTCTGCACGGACCGGAGCCATTCCGCCGCGCGCAGCATGTGCGCCTCACGCTCATCCTCACCCGCGGCGCGCAATCCACGCAGCGCCAGGAAGGTCCCGTAGACGTAGTTCACACCCCAACGGCCGTACCAGGAGCCGTCCGATTCCTGCGTCCGCAACAGGTACTGGATGCCGCGCCGCACCGCCGGATGCGTCTTGTCCAGCCCATGCACGCACAACGCCTCCAACACACGGCCGGTGATGTCGGGACACGCCGGGTCAAGCATCGCGTTGTGATCGGCGAAGGGAACGTCATTGAGAAACTGCCAATCATTGTCGGCGTCGAAGGCCGCCCATCCGCCGTCTTTCGACTGCATCGCCAGCAGCCAGTCCATCGCGCGGCTCACCGAGCGCCGCTGCGCTTCTCCGTCGGACGCCCCGGCGTGGCGCAGAGCCAGCAGCACCATCGCCGTATCGTCGATGTCGGGGTAGAACTCGTTGGCAAATTCGAAATACCAGCCCGATGGCTCGACGCCCGGACGCTTGAATGACCAGTCGCCTTTCTGGCGGACTTCTTTCGTCAGGAGCCAGTCGGCGCACCGCGACAGGGGAGCGCTCGCCGCGCCCGCCTCGCCAAGCGCGAAAGCCACGATTGCCGTATCCCACACCGGCGAAAAGCATGGCTGGAAGAAGAAGCGATCTTCGTCGGTAGTCAGCAGGCGGTCAAACTGCATGCGCGCTTCCACCACTTCCGGATGATCCGGACCATAGCCCAGATGATCGAACGCCATCAGGGCGTACATCATCGGCGGGTAGATCGCCGCCAGCCCTTCGGAATGTTTGGTGTGGTCGAGAATCCAGCGTTCGGCCTTGGCGACCGCTTTGCGGCGCACGCTTGCGATCGGATGCCGGCTCCAGAATTTGAAGGCCCGGTCCAGCGACAGGAAGAGATTGCGCCACGAAATCAGCCCGTCTTCATTGGGAACTCGCGGCGAAACCCCCGCCTTGAACAACTCGTCCAGATGGAAGCCGGCCGGTACCGGACGCGGCGGCGCCGTCTGCACGATCGAAAGGGGAATCACGATCGCCCGCGTCCACGACGACATCTCGTAGATCACGTTCCGCATCAGCATGATTTCCGGCGGAACCACCGGCGCGTGCTCACGGGGAAACAGATTGAACAGGCTCAGGTTGATTTTGACGTAGCTGTTGGCGGCCTGTATGCCGCCGAGCGCCAGAATCCGTTCCCGCAGCCGGCACATGCGCGGATCCTCCACGCTCAGCCCGGTCACCTTCAACGCAAAATAGGCTTTCACGCTCGCGCTGACGTCGCTCGGCCCGTGCGGATAGATATTGAAGCCGCCATCGGGAAGCTGCCGCGCCAGGATGGATTCCACCGCTCTCCGGATGCGGTCCCCGTGCCGTGGCATCCACGTCCCGTTCACCGTCCGGTCCAGCCACAACTCGAGCAGAATGTAGTCGGCCTCGAGTGTCGCATCCGCGGTGAGATCGCCCCACCAATACCCGTCGGAATGCTGGCGTGACAACAATCCGCGCGTAGCCCGCTCGGTGGCTCTGGCGCTGGTGGTGCTCAGCGCGCTCGCAAGCTGTAGGCCGATGCTCATAGGTTGGCGGCCGGTGCGATTTGTGTGAACTGCGTCGCCCGCTGTAATTCCGCGGGAAGCGAAAACCGGACGTCTTCCTGCTTGACCACGACTTCTTCCAGACCTGGAAATCCGCTCCCGCGCAGCCACTCTACAACCCTATCCACCAGCAATTCCGGGGCCGATGCGCCGGCGGTCACGATCACCGTGTCCACACCGCCCAGCCACTCCGGCCGTATGTCCCGCTCATCGTCGATGAGGTAAGAAGGCGTTCCCGCGTTCACGCTCACCTCCACCATCCGGCGCGAGTTGGAGCTGTTCTGAGAACCCACCACCAGCAGCAATTGCCCCTGCGCAGCCACTTCTTTGACCGCCACTTGTCGATTCTGCGTGGCGTAGCAGATGTCCTGGCTCGGAGGCCCCTGCAAGTTGGGAAAACGGCGCTTGAGGATGGTCACGATGCCCACGGTCTCGTCCAGGCTGAGCGTCGTCTGGGTCAGATAACACACCCGATCCGGGTTAGGAACCTGTACCACTTCCGCATCGGCCTCGTCGGAGATGACGATGGTCGACTGGGGAGCTTCGCCCAAGGTGCCCACCACCTCGTCGTGATCCTGGTGCCCGATGAGCAAGACCGTGTACCCCTGCCGGGCAAACCGCACCGCTTCCAGGTGAACCTTCGTCACCAGCGGGCATGTGGCGTCGATCACCGACAAACGCCGCTCGCGAGCCTCGGCGCGGACTTGGGGAGACACCCCGTGAGCGGCAAACACCACGCGCGCTCCGATCGGCACCTCGGCGATTTCTTCGACGAAGATTGCGCCGGCGGCGCGCAGATCCTCCACGACATGCCGGTTGTGAACGATTTCCTTGCGGACATAAATCGGCGGCTCGTACGCCTCGAGAGCGATCCGGACCACGTCAATGGCCCGAACCACTCCAGCGCAAAAGCCCCGCGGAGTGAGCAGGATCACCCGCTTGCCGATCGCCCCGTTTTCGGGCGCAATTTCTGCAAGCATAGAATCGAACTCAGTATAGCAACAAACGCTCCAGACTCCCCGGATCCGTCATCTCGATTTCGATCTTCAGCCACAAAAAACGCAGTCCCTCCGGAGCCGCCCGGGACCAATCCGGCGGCAGGTTCGCAACGTCTTTTCTTGTTGTTAGCGCCACCCGCGCCTTGCGAGCCTCAGCCTCCCCAACGAGGCCGCCGAGATCGGGCGCGGCGTAGCGATGATGATCCGGGAAAGCTCGCTCCAAACACGGGGTTACCCCGGCGTCCCGCAGGCTCCGCCAGAACGAGGCGGGATTCCCCAACCCGCAGAATGCCACGCTCCTGAGCCCGGCGACATCGGCCAGGGATACCCGCTCCCCGGTCAGCGCATCGATCCACGCCACGGGCCGGGTCCGCGCGAGAAGTATCGGAGCCTCGGGGTTCCACTGGCGGATGGCGGCCTTCAATCCTTCATAGCTACGCCCATCGCGGACGCGTGTGAGCACGATCGCGCCCGCGCGGCCCAGGGCCGAGAGCGGCTCGCGCAGGCGTCCGACGGGGAAAACGCCGCCCGCGTAAGGATCGAGCGCATCGAGGAGAACCAGATCCCGGTTCCGCCGAAGCCGCCAGTGCTGAAAGCCATCGTCGAGGACGAAAACCGCATCCGCGCTGCCTCGGCTTTGGTTACCAGGGTGTTCAAGGATCCGGCGGGCGCTTTCGGCTCGATCGCGGCCGATCCCCACTGGACCCAGACCACTCTCGATGAGAATCTGCGCCTCGTCTCCGGTGACGGCCGTTTCCGCCGGTGGGGAGGCTGGTTCCACGATCACGGTCTCTTCCGTTTGCCTCCCATAGCCGCGCGTAAGGAACATGGGCAGGCGGCCGCCGTCCCGCAACACCTTTGCCACGTGGACGGCGAACGGAGTCTTGCCCGTGCCTCCCATCGCCAGGCCACCCACGCTCACTACGGGCCTGGGGAGCGCCCGGGACTTCGTGAAGGCCCGGTCCACGGCAACGCCAGCACGCCACAGCCACGTAAGCGGCCCAAGCACGATCCGCCGCCCGATTGCCGGCACGGGATTCGGCACGCCCCGATCGAGCAGCCGCAGCGTCTCGGTCACCGCCAACGCCGTCGCGCCGGCACTGCGCCGGGCAATTCGACCGCCCTTTTCGCCCACGCGGCGCGCATGCTCCCGATCGCCGAGCAGACCGCCCACCGCGGCCGCGAGCATCCCGGGCGCGGCCACCTCCACCATGGCCCCTTCCGCACGGAACTCCGCCGCGATCTCAGGGAAGTTTTCGAGATGCGGCCCGGCGGCAACCGGTTTGTCGAAAAACGCGGGCTCGAGAATGTTGTGCCCACCGCGATCCACTAACGTCCCACCCACGAAGACGGCATCGGCGAAGCGGAACACCGAGGCCAGTTCGCCGATGGTGTCGAGCAGCAGCACTCCCGGCAAGGGCGCCGCTGCGAGCGCCGTGCGCCGCACGAATCGAATCCCGCGGCGCTCGAGCAATTGCGCCGCCATGGCGAAACGTTCCGGCCGGCGCGGCGCCAGGATGAGCAACAAGCGAGGGTGCTCGCGGGCGAGCTCTTCGAATGCGTCCAGAACCGCGACGTCCTCGTCGCAATCGGAGGACTGCCGGGGCGGCATCGTGGAGGCAGCCACCCAGATCCGGTCCGCGCCGGCGCGTTCGATCCAGGCGGCGAGGTCCGGCGGCGCGGCATTTTCCTGCGCGCCGAAATCGTACTTCAAATTTCCGCCGTGGGCCATGCGATCTTCGGGGGTTCCGAGCGCGGCGTAGCGCTCGTGGGCGATCGCGGTCTGCACCAGGATGCGGTCCGGAATGGTGAGCACGGAGCGTAGCGCCCAGTGGATCGGCTGGTAGCGAGCGAAGGCCTTGTCGGAGATGCGTCCGTTCACCACCAGCACCTTGGCGCCGGCCCGGGCCGCTTCGCGCCAAAGATGCGGCCATATCTCGGTTTCCATGACCACCAACACGTGCGGACGGAGGCGGCGCAGCACCGCGCGGACGGCAAAGACAAAGTCAAACGGTACATAAAATACCGCCGCGGCGAGACCGGCCAGCTTCTTCTCCGCCAGTTCCCTGCCAGCCACCGTGCCGACGGAGACGAATACTTGGACGCCGGGATCGCGGCGCCGCAGTTCACCAATGAAAGGAATCGCCGAGATCACTCGCCCACCGACACGGCGTGCAACCATACGGCGTCGCCGGGCGTCTGCTTGTGGGATGAGGTCCGGGCGCCGAAGCGCTCGGCGAGCCAGTTCGCCACCGCGCGTCTTTCGAGCAGCGGAAAACGACGTAGGCTAGTAGGAGCGGAAACAAGAGCCACTGAGAAAGGCGGTAGAGGAAGTAATGAGATGGCGAGTCAAGATCCTGGCGCTTGCCTGTGTCAGTATAACGGTCGCGGCGGGGGCCGACAACAAAAGCGAAGGGTTCCGTCCTGGCGCGGCATCCACCTTCGCCAACAAGCAGACACAAAAGGGGCTGGTGGTGGCAGCCGCCGTCTACCAGAGCGATGAGGAAACCAAGCCCGCGTTCGGCAAATTGAATCCGAACAAGTATGGGGTGCTGCCGGTGCTGCTGGTGATGGAGAACACCGGAAGCGAAGTGCTGCGCCTGGCGAATCTCGAGGTCCGCTATGTGGATAGCCGGCGCCGCAAGATCAGCTCCATTCCGGCCGGCGAGGTTCGATACCTGACGCCGGTCGATAAGCCAAAGGTGGCCCGCGCGCCGATACCGGGGCTCAACCGGGGCAAGAAGAATCCGCTTGCCGCCGAGGAGATCGAGACACGAGCCTTCGCGGCCAAGATGCTGCCTCCGGGAGAAAGCGCGCACGGCTTTTTCTACTTCAGTTCAGGGCACGATTCAGGAGCGATGCTGCTGGTGACCGGAATCGAAGAGGCGGCTTCCGGCAAGGAGCTTTTCTACATCGAGATCCCGCTCGAGTAGATCTGGCTACCCGGCCAGGGCGCGCTCGATGGCGGCCGCGATCTGGCCGCCGTGAAAACGGCCGTTTTCAATGAAGATCTCGTTGGTGTGCATCCCCGCCACCAGCACTCCCGCCAGATAGACGCCGGGGCGCGCGCTTTCGAGCGTTTCCGGATGCGTGTAGGGACGGCGTGTCTGCTCGTCGAAGGTGATGCCGTGGGCGGCGAGAAACTCGGTGTCTGGCCGGTAGCCGGTCATCGCGAAAACGAAGTCATTGGCGATGGCGACCTCGCCGGAGGGCGTCGCCACCACGATCTCCTTTTCGCCGATGGAGGCTACCGATGATTCGAAATAAGCCTTGATCTCGCCATTCTTGATGCGGTTGTCGATGTTCGGCCGGATCCAGTACTTGATGGAGTCCGACAACGTGGGCCGGCGGTGGATCATGGTGACACGCGCTCCGGTCCACCACAGTTCCAAGGCAGCGATGGCCGCGGAGTTTTTTCCGCCCACCACGGCCACGTCATGGTCGTAGTAGGGGTGCGCTTCCTTGTAGTAGTGGATGACCTTGGAGAGATGCTCGCCCGGAGCGCCGATGAAATTCGGTCTGTCGTAGTAGCCGGTGGCGAGTATGATCTTGCGCGCGGCGTATTGGCCCTTGGCGGTGTGAACGAGGAAGGCCCCGTCACCGCCGTCGATCCGGTCGACATGCTCGTACTGGCGAATGTCGAGGTCGTAGTGATCCGCCACGCGCCGGTAGTACTTCAATGCCTCGCCGCGAACGGGCTTTTCCCCCACCGAGGTCATGGGGATGTCGCCGATCTCGAGCAACTCGGGTGTGGTGAAGAACACCATGTTGGTGGGGTAGTGATAGAGCGAATTGACGACGCAGCCCTTGTCGAACAGCACGTTCGGAATACCTCGCCGCGTGAGTTCGATGCCGCAGGCGAGGCCGGTGGGTCCGGCGCCGATGATCGCCACGGATGTGGTTTCTGGTTCCAAGAAATCAGGATGGCATACCAGAGCCGGGTCGCACTTGAAACAAGGCGGTGAAGATCGGCTTTTCGTTCCGGGTCACCTCGACGGTGTATTTCCCCGGGTGGCGCGTCAGTTCGTCCGGCAGTGTGCTGGTAAGGGTGTCGGCCGCGGCGGAGGTGACTACGTCGGCCAGCGGCTGGCCGCCAATCAGCACACGGAGTTCCCCGGCGCGAAGGTGCTGGCCGGTGAACCACAGCACCACCTGTTCGCCCGCCGGCGCCGAAGCGGGTCCCCATTGCGAGATTCCTGCAACGTCCGGCGGGAGCGCGCGGGACTCGCCCGGCACAGCCCAGTCGAAGCAGCCGGCCGGTATCGGCAGCGGCTGGGCGGAGGCGAGCAGCGGGTAGGAAAACCGGGCCGCGTGAACGATGCCGAACTCGAAGTAGGGCTGGTTCAAGGGAAACACGTGCGGGAACCCGGCGCGCTCGAGGCGCTGCATCAAGTCCTGCTGCCCGAACACGCGCATCTCGAGCGTACTGCCGAGGCCACCATGAAAGGTGAGATCGCGAAACTCCTCGTCGCGGCCGTCGCGGGTTCGGTTGCGCAGCACGTAGCCGGAGGCGTCGCGATCGAGGGCGTACTCGTGGAGATCCGGGAAATGCTCGACGGTAGGCGCGTCGAGTTGAAAGGGCACGCTGAACACGAGCACACCGGAATCCTTCAACAGGCGGCGGGCGTTGGCGAAGGCGGCGTCGACCGGAGGAGCCACGTGCTCGAAGACGTCGCTGGCAATGAGAAAGTCGTAGGGCTCGTCGGGGGGCCGGTCGACGGAGGTGATGTCGAGCCGGGGCTCGCAGTGGTAGTAGGTGTTGGTATAGCCGAGCTTGGCCTCCAACCGCGATGAGTAGGTCTCCCAGTCACTGAGACCGATACCGCGGATGCCGCGGTCTTCGGGAAACTCGCCGAGGGAAAGGGGCTCGCCGAATAGCGCGAGCGAGAGGCCGTGCAGAATGGTCCGCATTCGGACGCTCGAACGGCAGGAGCCGCAGGTGGGGTCCTCGCGTCCGAACCGGGCCAGGTGCTCCTCGGTGACGCTGTCACAGATGTTGCACCGGAACGTGAGGTAGCCTGGGCGTTTCCTGAGCACGACGTCCTCTCAGGGTATCGCATGGAAAACGGCGGGGTAGGGGGTGGTACTCTGGTCCGGCAAAGCGGCTTGACACCAGCTATGATAGTTAGTACGTTTAACAGTCACGATCAGTGGCACGGGTCGGACCCGGAAGAAGGTCTGTCGCTCAGTGGCACGCATTAAGGTTATCGATGAAGAACCAGCACTATTTTATCGTCGTCCTTGCACATTCGTTTCACGGCCGGCTTCGCAGGCTGCACATCCCCCACCAAGCCGTTTACGCGACCCTGGCCCTCGCCGTCCTGGGGCTGTTCACCGTGATCGGCATCGCCAGCAGCTACGCGCGCATGGCGTGGAAGGTGGCCAACTACAACACGCTCCAGCAGGAATTGCAGGCGCTACGCGGCCGGTACCAGACGCTGCAGCAATCGGCTGACCAGACCAATGAACAGCTCGCCAGCCTGCAGATGTTCGCCACCGAAGTCTCGCTTGCCTTCGGCGTGAAGCGGGATCTCGAAGGCGCGGGCGATATTTCCGGGGAAGGCGCGCTGCTGCCGTCGTTCCACGAAACGGTGGAGGAATACAACTTCCTGAAGAGCGCCACGTTCACCCGGAGCGTCCGCAAGTCCTGGCAGCCGGCGGCTCGTCCGAGCCTGTGGCCGGTGTTCGGGCGGCTAACGGGCAGCTTCGGCCGCCGTGTCGATCCGTTTTCCGGACAAGGCGCCTTCCATTCCGGCGTGGATCTTTCCGCTCCGATGGGCACGCCCGTCAAGGCAGCCGCCAACGGAACGATCGTGAACGCGAACTGGTCCAGCGGCTACGGGAAGCTGGTGGTGGTGGACCACGGCGGCGGACTGCAGACCTACTATGCGCATCTGTCGCGGATCGACGTGGTGGGCGGGCAGGAAGTGGTGCGCGGTCAGGTGCTCGGGTCGTCCGGTTCCACGGGCCGGTCCACGGCGTCGCACCTGCATTATGAGGTCCGGCAGAATGGCACGCCGATCAATCCGTATATTTTCCTGGCGCGTTCGGCCACCGGCCAGCGTCCGGTGAAAGACTTGCCGTTCTAAGGCGCATCGCTCCCGAAACGAAAGGATTCCACGATGAACAGAACAACGATACGGCTGGCGGTAGCGGGGTCTTGCCTTGCTCTTCTCGGTTATGCGTACCACCAATCGAGCACGGTGTCGGTGATGACGCAAACGGCCAACGCTTTTCTGAAATCGCTTTCGGCCGATCAGAAGGCAAAGGCCAAACTGGCGTTCGAAGGCGACGAGCGGACCTTCTGGCACTACATTCCTACCGACGACATCCCGAAGCGGTTCAACAAGCCGCGGATGGGGCTGATCCTGGCCGATATGGAACCGCATCAGCGGCATCTGGCGATGGCGCTGCTGGCATCGGGGTTGAGCCAATCCGGCTTCATCAAGGCTTCGCAGATCATGAGCCTCGAAGACGTGCTCCGGATCATGGAGAAAGACACCAAGGGGCGGCGTAATCCGTACAAGTATCACTTCAGCATTTTCGGCGAACCGTCCGATCAAGGTACATGGGGCTATCGCGTGGAAGGACACCACGTGAGCGTCCACTTCACCATCCACAAGGGACAACTGGTTGGCACGCCGACATTCTTCGGGGCCAATCCGCAGGAAGTGCGCGAAGGAGACCGCGCCGGGCTGCGCGTGCTCGGGGCCGAAGAGGACCTGGGCCGCGAACTGGTCACCGCGCTGACCGCCGACCAGCGGAAGACGGCCACGGTGGCCGCCGAGGCTTACAAGGACATCCTGACCGAAGCCAGCCGCAAGGCGTCGCTCGCGGGCCAGCCCAACGGGCTCTCCGCGTCGAAGATGAACGCCGCGCAGCGGACCGCGCTGCATCGCCTGATCGACGAATATATTCACAACGTGCCGGATCCGATCGCGCAACAACGCACCGACCGGGTGAAGAAGGCGGGCAACAACATCTACTTCGCGTGGGCCGGACCGATCGAGAAGGGACAGCCGCACTACTATCGTGTGGTGGGCCCGAACTTCCTCATCGAGTACGACAACACGCAGAACGGCGCCAATCACTCGCACACGGTTTGGCGTGAGCCGGATTCCGATTTCGGCCTCGACCTGCTGGCCGAGCACTACAAGAGCAGCCATCGGTAAATCGAAACGGAAGACCCCGCCGCGCGATGCTAGCATGAAGGAGATGGCACTCACGCGGCGGGGTTTTTTATTGCTCCCGGCCACTTTGTACGGGCAGCAAAACACCATCGCCGCCGACGCGGTTCGCTATCCGGATCCGGCCACCGAGTTCGAAGTTCTGCGCCTCACCGATCCTGCCTATTCGTCTTTTCTCCCGCGGCCTCATGCGCGCGCGTTTGACCGGCGCAGCCGGTCCCTGCTCTACGCAAGCGACCGCAGCGGGGCTCTGCAGGTGTTCACGATGGATATGCGTTCGCGGCAGAGCAAGCTGGTGGCGCCGGCGGCGCAATTGGATGTTTCGACGTTGACGTTCGCCACCAATGACCGCTACGCGTGCTTCGTGGATGGGGCAGACCTGACGATGACCTCCGTCGGCAGCGCGACGCGCGGACGAACCGTCTACAAGCTCTCCGAGCCCTCGCCCGGGCGAGGAATGACGGTGACGCCCGATGGACCGTCGGCGCTGCTGGTGGAGGCGGGAACGCGTCTGCGTATGGTGGGGTTGTCACGCGGCAACGCCGCGACGGTGGCCGACAATCCGGCCGGGGTGCGCGATCCGCAGCCGAGGCCAAGGCGGGCCGCGGTGGCCTATCGCGACAACGCGGGCGGACTGTGGCTGGCTCATCTCGACGGCAGCAAGAACTTTCCCCTAAAGACGGAACCGGGCACGCTTGGCCCAGCGTACTGGTCCCCCGACGGTAAGACAATCCTTTACCTCCATCTGGCGGCGAAGGCCAACACGATCCGCGAGATCGATCCGGATACGGGAGAAGATCGCGCCGTCGCGCCGACATCGGCGTATGTCGATTTCGCGCCCAACGGCGACGCCAGCGTATTCGTAGGTGTGAGCGGCAGCAAAGCCGCGCCGTACGTGCTGGTGATGGTGCGGCTGGTGAAGCGCGAACTGGCGCTGTGCGAGCACAAGTCGTCGGAGCCGTCACAGGTCTACGCGATATTCACGCCCGACAGCCAACGCGTCTGCTTTCAGAGTGACCGCCATGGCAAGCCGGCCATCTACTCGATGGTGGTGGATAAGCTCATCGAGAAGACCGAGTCCCCCGAGTCCGAGTCGAACTAGTTGGCGCTCGACCGGCATTATCTGTTCGTGGTTGCCGCCATCGCGATCCTTGTGTTCGGGCTGTCGGCCATCAGCCCACCGTCGCTCATGGATGACGTGGACGCTGTGCAGGCGCAGATCGCGCGGTCGATGCTCGATTCCGGCGACTGGGTGACGGCGCGGCTCAACGGCGTCGCGTATCTCGAGAAAGCGCCGATGCCGTACTGGATGATGGCGGCGTCGTTTGGGGTGTTCGGCGTCAGGGACTGGGCGGCACGCAGTCCATTCGTGTTGTCTGCGATCGCATTGTGCCTGTTGACGGCGCGGTGGGCGGCGTGGGCTTATTCGAAAGCGGCCGGGCTGGCGGCCGGGGCTGTGCTGGCAACTTCCGTGGGATTGTGGCTATTCACGCGCATCCAGATTCCCGACGTCACGCTGACGCTCGCCATCGCGTTCGCGATGTACTCGTTTCTGCGCGGGAGGCCCTGGCATTTCTGGTTCGCGCTGGGGATCGGGTTTCTGCTCAAGGGTTTGATCGCGATGGTGTTCCCAGTGGCGACGGTGGCCGTCTATTGGACGGTGACGCGGCAGTGGAGCCGATGGCGGGAACTGCGTCCATTCGCCGGGGCGGCGCTCACGCTGGCCGTGGCGACGCCGTGGGTGGTGCTGGCGACGCTGCGGAACCCGCCGTACTTCGATTTCACGATGCGATCGGTAGCCGGTGAGTATCACGGGTTCTTCTGGTTCTTCTTTCTCAATGAGCACCTGTTCCGTTTTCTGAACATGCGCCATCCGCGGGACTACAACACCGTTCCACGGCTGGCGTTCTGGCTGTTCCATCTGCTGTGGCTGTTTCCGTGGAGCGCATGGATGCCCGCCTTGCTGGGGGGCGCACGGGAACAGACGCCGGCGGCGCGGGACACGCGTGCGCTCTGCCTGTGCTGGATCGGATTCATCCTGGTGTTCTTCACCTTTTCGACGACACAGGAGTATTATTCGATGCCGTGCTATCCGGCGTTCGCACTGCTGCTGGGCGCGGCGCTAGCGGGCGATCACCCGTGGCTGAGACATGGATGGCGAATCCTGACGGTGCTGTTGGCAGTGCTCGGCGTGGCGCTGGCGGCGATCTTCCTGGCGGTGCGATCGTACCCGGCGCCGGGCGACATCTCGCAGGCTCTGACGCTGAATCCGGAAGCGTACACGCTGTCGCTGGGCCACATGAAAGACCTGACGCTCGGGGCGTTCGCCTACCTGCGTACGCCGCTGGCGGTGGCCGCGGCGGCATTCCTGGCCGGGGCGGCGGGGCTGTTGGCGAGCCGGGGGACGGCTCGCGTGGTGGTGCTGGCGGGGGCGATGATCGTGTTCTTTCAGGCGGCGCGGCTGGCGCTGGTGGCCTTCGACCCTTACCTGTCCTCCCGCGGGCTGGCGGCGGCGCTGGCAAAGTCGCCGCCGGGAACGGTGATCTACGACAATCAGTACTACACGTTTTCGAGCGTGTTCTTTTATGCAAACCGGCCGGGCCTGCTGTGGAACGGCCGCGTGAATAACTTGGAGTATGGGTCCTACGCGCCGGGGGCCCCCGCGGTGTTCCTCGACGACGAAGGCTTCGCGGAACGGTGGCGAGGGAGCGAGCGGCACTACCTGCTGGTGGAGGGGCCGCGAGTGGCCCGTGTGAGAGAACTGGCGCGGCCGGCGATTCTGCATGAGGTGGCGGCGGCGGGCGGGAAGTTCCTCTACAGCAATCGCGGGTTACAATAAATGATTACCTGTCCCGCGTCCCTATGCCGAAACAAACCGTCGCCGTTTTGTTTGGCGGTCGATCCGTCGAACACGAGGTTTCCATCATCAGCGCCCATCAGGTGATGGATGCGCTTGAAGTTGCCGGATACGATCTCCTGCCTGTCTTTCTCGACAAGGGCGGAGCGTGGTATGCCGGGCGCGGGTTGTACAACCTGCGTCAATACGCCAATCCGGGATTCTATCCCACCGAGTTGCGCGACGCCCATCGGGTGAGCCTTTCCCCGGACCCGAGTATCCGGCAAATGGTGATGCATCCCAACGGAGCGAAGGGATTCTTCTACAAGCCGCCGGTGTTGTGGGCCGATGTGTTCTTCCCGGTGCTGCATGGCGCATTCGGAGAGGACGGCTGCGCGCAGGGATTATTCGAACTGGCCGATGTTCCCTACGTGGGCTGCGGCGTTTTCGCGTCGGCCGCGGGCATGGACAAGGTGGCGCAAAAAGACATTTTCCGGTTCGCGGGCATTCCGGTGCTCGATTGTGTATCGACGCACCGCAGGGCGTGGAAGGCAGACCCGGCGCGGTTTGTGAAGCAAGTGGAACAGGCCTTTCCCTATCCGCTCATCGTGAAGCCGTCGTCGCTCGGATCGTCGATCGGGATTGCGCGGGCCAAAGACAGCGCGGAACTGACCCAAGCCATCGAAGTGGCGCTGACCTACGACGAGCGGGTGATGGTGGAGCGTGCGCTGGTGAATTTCCAGGAAGTGAATTGCTCCGTCATCGGGCCGCCGAACCGGTCGAGCGTTTGCGAGATGCCGCGCTCGGATGGCGATCTGCTCACCTTCGACAACAAGTATCGGGCCGGGCATGGCAAAGGCGGGCTGAAGGGCGGCGTGAAGGGCGCCAACATGAGCAAGGGCGGAATGGCGTCGCTCAACCGGCAGATCCCGGCGCCGATTCCCGATGAGCTGTCGGCGCGGATTCAGAATCTGGCGTCGCTGGCGTTTCAGGCCATCGGGGCGCATGGGATCTCGCGGGTGGACTTTCTGCTCGACGCCGACGGTCAGACCGTTTTCCTGAACGAGATCAATACGATTCCGGGGTCGCTGTCGTTCTATTTGTGGGAAGCGTCCGGGCTGCCGTTCGACAAACTGGTGCAGACGCTGGTTGACGGCGCGGTGGAGCGCCACAAGGCGCGGCGGGAAACCAAATACTCCATGGAAGCGAATTTGTTGTCGGGTCCGCGGTAAACGGACACGATAGAATCTTGACCGGTGCCTGAGATCGCCACCATCGACATCGGCGGAATGACGATCCGGTATCGCCAGGCGGGCCACGGCGATCCGGTGCTGCTGCTTCACGGGTGGGGCGGATCGCTCGAGAGCATGGACCCGATCTTCAACGCGATCACGCCGTACTTCCGGGCCACGTCTATCGACTTCCCCGGCCACGGGCAATCGAGCCTGCCACCGGAGCCGTGGCATGTCTCCGACTTTCTGGACCTGACGATGCGGTTCATGGACCGGATGGAACTGCAGCGGCCGCACATCGTGAGCCACTCGTTCGGCGGACGGGTGACGATCAAACTGGCGGCACAGCATCCCGAGCGCGCGGGGAAACTGCTATTCACCGCGGGCGCCGGCGTCAAGCCGCCCCTATCGGCGAAGCAGAAGCTGAAGCGGGCGGCGGCGAAATTGAAGTTTCTGGCGCCGGCGGGGCTGCGCGAGCGGGCGGCGCCGTATCTGGCGTCAAGCGACTATGCCAACGCGGGTGCGCTGCGTCCCACGCTGCGGCATGTGGTGGACGAAGATCTGACGCCGCTGCTCGCCTCGGTGCAATCGCCGTGCCTGTTGATCTGGGGCGACCAGGATCACGAGACTCCGCCATACTGCGGCGAGACGATGCACCGGCTGCTGCCGCACAACGAATACATCGTATTTCCGGGGGCGGGCCATTTCCCGTATCTGGATCAACTGCATAAGTTCAACCTGCTGGCGCTGAAGTTTCTTCGCGACGAAGCCGCATGATGCCACCGGTAACGATCCTCGGACCCGCGCTGGCCGCACTGGTGCTTTCGGCGATAGTAGCCTGCCGGCGGGCAACCCGAGCGCTGCACATGTGGCAGATGGACAGCTACATCAACCGCCGTTATGTGCAGTGGCTATTCGCCAAGCCGTTCGAGCGGTTCTTCGACCTGCCCTCGGCGGGCGTGGCGGCGGTGGCGCTGTTCCTCCCGTATGGAACCTTTCTTTGGATCGCCTGGAACGTGTGGCTGCTGGCGCGCAAGGACACGACGCCGGTGAAGAAGCCGCTCGACTACACGGTGCGGGCGAAGCGAACGCTGTGGACGGCGCGCGCGATCCTGGTGCTGGCCGCCGTTGGCCTGTTGACGATGCCGGCGCCGGCGGGAGGCCTGGTGCTGCTCCATGCCGCGCCGGGCGCGATTCTGGCGGCGGGATATCTGCTGCGCCCAATGCAGAACCGGATCAACCGGGGGTTCGTGCGCAAAGCGGCCGCGCGATTGGCGGAACTGAAGCCGCGTGTGATCGGGGTGGCGGGCAGCTATGGAAAGACATCCACGAAGTACTTCCTGGATGTGTTGTTGAGCGAGAAGCACGCGGTGATCAAGTCACCGGGGAACTACAACACGCTGCTGGGCATCACGCGTGTGATCAACGAAATGCTCACACCGGAGCATAAGATCTTCATCGCCGAAATGGGCGCCTACCAGCGGGGCGAAGTGAAGGAGATCGCGGACCTGACGCATCCCGAGATGGGGATCATCACCTCGATCGGCCCGGAGCACTTCGAGCGGTTCCTGACGATGGAGAACATCGAGCAAACCAATTACGAGCTGATCGAAGCGTTGCCGGCGGCGGGACTCGCTGTGTTCAATGGCGACAACGAGCACTGCCGCAAGCTGGCCAAACAAACCACCCACACACGCGTGGCGCTGTATTCGCTGTACGACCATCATCACGACGCCGATTTGTGGACCGAGAACGTGGAACATACGCGCGAGGGGCTGCGGTTCACGATCGTGACGAGGGACGGTACGCGCGCCGAGGCGGCGACGCCGATCGTGGGCCGCCACAACGTGCTCAATATTCTGGGCGCGACGCGGATTGCGCTGGAACTGGGGTTGACGCTCGAGGAGTGCGCGAGGGCGATCGCGAAACTGAAGCCCGCGCCGCATCGTCTGGAAGTAAAACCGGGCGGCGGGGGAACGACGATCATCGACGATTCCTATAACTCGAATCCGATCGGAGCGGCCGAGGCGTTACATGTGCTTTCGCAGTACACGGGCGGGAAGCGGATCCTGATCACGCCGGGGATGATCGAGCTGGGGGTGCTGCATGAGGAGAAGAACGAGGAACTGGGGCGGCTGGCGGCGGAGTCAGCCGATGTGGTGATTCTGGTGGGCCGGGAGCAGACACGGCCGGTGCAGAAGGGGCTGCGGTCGGCGGGGTTCGCGGAGGGGAGTCTGCATGTGGTGAAGGATCTGGATGAGGCGACGGCGCTGTTTCCGAAGCTGCTGCGGCCGGGGGATGTGCTGCTGTTCGAGAACGATCTACCGGACCTCTACAACGAGAAGTGAAGATTGGGTTTGGCCGGGTTTGTCATTGTCCGGCATCCTTCTGATTCGATTGCCTTTCATTGGCTTTGTTCCTTCCAATTCATTCCATTGGCTCCCGAATCGCGCAGCACGTCCGCAGATTCCGTTCCATGGTAGACCGTCCGCAAGGATCGGCCGCAAATCCGGTTTTTCCGATTTTCCGATGGCAGGTGTGACTGTCAGAGAACCGGCCGGCCGAGGAGGTTGGAGGCCATGTCGCGGTAGTCAGGACGGATGTGGAAGCGACCGTAGCAGAGCCTGCGGAGGATGGAGGCGGGGCGGAGGCGCCAGCTTGCCCAGGAGAGAGGCGAATCGCCGTGGGCGTCCTTGGCGTCGAGGGCCGCGCCTCCATCGAGGAGGGCCTGGATGGTCTCTTCATCGGCGAAGGCGGCGGCACGGTGGAGCGGAGTTTCGCCACGGGTACGGGCATCGCGCATGAAGCCGCCGGTTTCGACGCCGGGATTGGTACGAATGTTGGGGTCAGCACCGGCGGCGAGCAGGACACGCACGATGAGGCTGCAGGCGGGATGGTTGGCTTTGCAAATGGCGGCGTGGAGCGGGGTTTCGCCGGTATCGGGCAAGGGGTGATTGACGTCGGCGCCACGATCGATGAGGAAGCGGCAGAGACGCCAGTGGCCATGGAAGGCGGCTCCGTTGAGATCGAGGTTTTCTCCGAGGACGTCGAGGGTGGCGCCGTTGGCGAGCAGGAACCGGATGGCGCTGACGTCGCCGTAGTAGGCGCAGTGCTGGAGGAGGGAGACGCCGTGTGCGTCGGCGGCAGTGGCAGGGTGTCCGGCAGCGAGGTATTCGAAGACGAGGTCCGTGCGGCCCGCGGTGATTTCGTGAAGCATGGTGGCAGGGTAGCAGTTTTGCGGAAGTGGCAAAGATCGAGCTTGACAGTGCCTATTCACCTCCTGTTTAATTAACCAGTGGGTGAAATACAGACGGATGGGGATCGGCTCAGCGTCACCTTCGCGGCGCTGGCAGACCCGACTCGACGGGCCATACTGGCCCGGCTGAGTCTGGGCGAGTGCTCGGTGGGGGAACTGGCCGAGCCATTCTCGATCACGCCGCCAGCGGTGTCGAAGCACTTGCGTGTGCTCGAACGCGCGGGCTTGATCACACAGCGGCGGGAGGCGCAGTGGCGCCGGTGCCGCATCGAGGCGGCGCCGCTCGAAGACGTGGCGGCCTGGGCGGAGCACTACCGCGGTCTTTGGGAGGCAAGACTGGACCGGTTGGACGTTTATCTGAGCGAGGTTCAAAAAAAGAAGAAGGAGGCCAAGGGGCATGATCGGAAGCGGAAGCGCAAATAGCGGAAGTTTCGCGGTGACGACGCCGTCGGAGGTCGAGATCCAGTTGACGCGATTGTTCGACGCGCCGTGTGAGTTGGTGTTCGAGGCGATGACGAAGCCAGAACACGTGCAACAGTGGTGGGGCCGGTTGGGCGAGGGTTACTCGGTTCCGGTGTGCGAGATCGACTTGCGAGTAGGCGGGCGATGGCGGTTTGTGAATCGGCACCCGAAGGGAGAGGCGGCGTTCCATGGCGAGTATCTGGAGATCGTGCCCGGAAGACGGTTGGTTTTCACCGAGATTTTCGAGAGTTTTCCGGATGCGGTGACGGTGGTGACGAGTGAGTATCGGGAAGAGGGCAGCAAGACACGGCTGACGGCGACAGTGCGGTATCCGTCGGTAGAGGTGCGGGACATGGTGCTGGGATCGGGAATGTCGCGGGGGGCCGCGATCAGCTATGACCGTTTGGAAGATCTGGTTGGCTCGTGGTGACCGACGCTGTGACACGGTGGGGCACGGCCCCACTGTTACCTGGGCCAGGGGTAGTCGTTCTTGCCGGCTCCGGGGTCTACGTAGCCTTTCGGGAGGGTGCGCTGCCAGGCGAGGAGGCGGGCGGTCATGTCGCGGGCGACCTCAGGACGGGCGGCGGCGAGGTTGTTCATCTCGGATGGATCGTTGGGGATGTCGTAGAGCTCGGTCCGCGAGCCATCAGGGTTGGTGAGTAGTTTCAGGCGGCCTTCGCGCATGGCGAGCATCGGGCTTCGGTCAAGGACGTGACCGTAGACGGGATACCGATTTTCCCAGAACAGGGGACGGGCGCGCGGGACGGGTTGGCCTCGCAAGGCGGCAGTGAGGTCCTGACCGTCGAGGGTGGCGGTGGGCTTGGCTCCGGCGATGTGCGCGAAGGTCGGCAGGAGGTCGACGCCGCCGATGACGGATTCATTGTCGACGCGACCGGCGGGCGTGGCGCCGGGCCAGCGAACGATGAAGGGAGTGCGGATGCCACCTTCGTAGAGACTACGCTTGAGGCCGCGGAAGGGTCCGGCCGAGCCTGCCCCGCCGTAGTGAGAGGTGAAGGGGATGAGCCCGGACTCGGGGCCGTTGTCGCTCGAGAAGACGACGATGGTTTCCTGCTCGAGTCGGAGACGGGAGAGGGAGTCCAGCATTCTTCCGATTTGTTTGTCGAGGTTTGTGAGTACGCCGTAGTAGACCTGCATCGCACCCTTTTGATTGCCCCACTTGGGCGAGAGTTCGGCGTAGGGCGCCATCATCTCTTCCGTGGGGTGGAGGGGCGAATGCGGATCGTACATCCAGGCGTTGATGTAAAAGGGCCGCTCACGGTTCTGTTCGGCGAATTCGATGACGCGATCGGCGATGGTTTCCGACGAGCGGACGCGGCCCTGCGGGCCGGCGAGGCAAGCGTCGTAGCGATCGATGCCGTATTGCTCGGGTTTGGGCGCACTGGGACCGCTGGAGAGGTGCCATTTTCCGAAGTGTCCAGTGGCGTAGCCGGCGTCGCGCAGCATTCCGGTCAGCGTTGGGGTGGCGGGGTCGAGGGAGTCTTTCACGCCTCGTTTGCGGTTGAGTTCGGGAGTGCCGAGATAGTCGTGTATTCCGGTGCGGGCCGGGAACTGTCCGGTCATGATGCCGGCGCGGCTGGGGGAGCAGACGGCGGAGGCGACGTAGAACTGGGTGAAGCGGGTTCCTTCGGCGGCGAGGCGGTCCAGGTTGGGCATTTTGAGGTCGCCCCCTTGGATCCAGCCTCCATGGGCGATGCGTCCGCGGCGGCCGTAGGCGGGGAGATCGCCCCACCCCATGTCGTCGGCGAACACGAAGAGGATGTTGGGGGGACGGCGGGATTGAGCGGTGAGTGCGAGGGTGGCAGCGGCGGACAGGAAAGTGCGGCGGGTATGGAGCGCCGCGGAAGGTCCGGCAGGGGCGCTCATGCCATGACTTCCCTGATGACGCGGCCTCCGATGTCGGTCAGTTTTTTGTATCGCCCGGCGTGGAGATAGGTGAGGCGATTTTGGTCGAGACCCATGAGGTCGAGGATGGTGGCGTGGACATCGCGGACCGGGATCGGTTCTTCGGCCGCCCGGACGGAGAAGTCATCGGTATCGCCGAAGGTGGCGCCTGCTTTGACGTCACCGCCGGCCATCCAGGAAACGAGGCCGTACTGGTTGTGATCGCGACCGGGCTTGTCGGTGACCATATTGTTGTCGAAGGGAGTGCGGCCCATTTCCGAGAGCCAGACGACGAGGGTGGAATCGAGGAGGCCGCGAGAGGCGAGATCACTGATGAGACCGGCGACGGGGCGGTCGACTTCCTTGCAGTGTTTGGGAATGCGCCCGGCGACGTCACCATGATCATCCCATCGGTCACCGCCGGCGCCGTGGAGGATCTTGACGAAGCGAACGCCGCGTTCGACCATGCGGCGGGCGAGGAGGCATTGGCGTCCGAAGGGTTCCGAGATGGGATCGTCGAGCCCGTAGAGTTTGCGTGTGGCGGCGGTTTCCTTGGAGAGGTCGACGAGTTCAGGGGCTTTGGCCTGCATGCGGAAGGCGAGTTCGTAGGCGGCGATGCGGGCTTCGAGTTCGCCGGAATCTGAGCGAGCAGCGGCGTGGCGGGCGTTCATCCAATTGACGAGGTCGAGTTCGGCGCGTTGATTGGAATGGCGTGCGCGGAGGTCGACGATGGGAACATCGCCATTGCGGAACAGCGTGCCCTGGTATGCGGCGGGCAGAAAGCCGTTGCCCCAAACGCCGGCGCCGCCGATGGTGGCGCCGCGATGATCGCCGAGAACGATGAAACCGGGGAGGTCACGATTTTCGCTGCCGAGTCCGTAGGTGACCCAGGCGCCGGCGGAGGCGCTGCCGGGGAACTGGCTGCCGGTGAGGGTGTGATAGACGGCGGGACCGTGATTGTTGTTGTCGACTTTGACGCCGTGAATGAAGGCGAGACGATCGGCGACTTCGGAGAGCCCAGGCATGAGCGTGGTGATCCAACGTCCGGATTGGCCGCACTGGCGGAGAGGGGCGACGGGCGGGATGACGCGATTGGGAGCGGCGGAGAAGGTGGCGATCTCGCCGGTGGTTCCCTTGGGCATGGGAATTTTCTGGCCGGCGAACTTTGTGAGCATCGGCTTGTGCTCAAACAGATCCATCTGGGAGGCGCCGCCTTCCATGAAGACGAAGATGCAGGACTTGGCTTTGCGGACGCGGTGAGGCTTCTTGGGCGCGAGTGGATCGACGGAGGCGGCGGTTGCGTCCGCGGCAAGAAGATCCGCAAGGGCGAGCGCCCCGAGCCCGAGGTAGGAGTTCTGGAGGAGGAGGCGGCGGGAGAAGAGATGTTCAGTCGACATAGACAAACTCGTTGGAATTCCACAAGACGCGGCAGATGGCCGCGAGGTCTCCGTCAAAAGCGGCGAACTTTTCGAGTTCGTCGGGATTCGGGTTGCGGTTGAGGGCAATCTCGAAAGCACGCTTGATTTGAGCGCGCCGGTCCGGGCCGGCTTCGCGCTGGAGGCGGGCGGCCATATGGACGGCTTCCTCATGGACGAGATTGCCGTTGAGCATGGAGAGAGCCTGTAGCGGCGTGGTGGTGACACTGCGGCGATCGCAGCTTTCGGCGAAAGGAAGCGCGTCAAACGACGACATCATGGGCAGTGGGAGTGAGCGGCGCTGGAAGATGTAGACGCTGCGCCGGCGGGCATCTTCGTCGCGTTCATTGGGCTCCCACATGATGCCCCCGGAGCGCCCGTAGCGGGCAAAGTCGGCGAGATCCGCGGGGAGTTCCGGGAAGATGCTAGGCCCGTACATCGCGGGATTGAGGCGGCCGCTGGAGGCGAGAATGGAATCGCGAATGGCTTCGGCCTGGAGGCGCTGGCGGTTGAAGTGAGAGAGGAGTTTGTTATCGGGATCCGCGCCGGCGGAGGCGGGGTTATCGGCGGCCTGGCGGTAGGTATTGGAGCGAAGGATGACGCGATGGAGATCCTTGACGGACCAGCCGCGATCCATGAACTCCACGGCGAGCCAATCGAGCAGCTCAGGATGCGAGGGCTTTTCACCGTTGGCGCCGAAGTCACTCGGTGTGGCGACGATGCCGCGGCCGAAGTGATGCTGCCAGACGCGATTGGCCATGACGCGGGCGGTGAGGGGATTGCTTGGGGATGCGATCCAGCGGGCGAGGGTGAGCCGCCAGCCTCTGGTGGGGAACTGGCGGTAGCGATCGGTAATGAGGTCCGCGGGTTTTTCGCCGCCAGTGAGCATGTTGGGGAAACCGGGCTCGACGGCCTCGCCAGGCTGGCGGTAGTCACCGCGATTGAGTACGCGGACGGGAGCAAGCATGGGTCCGTTAGGGGGACCGGGGACGTTGCGAACGGTGAGGGCGGTGGAGCGCCAGCGGCCGAGGCGGCGGCGATAGACTTCGAGGCGCTGGCTGAGGGCCTGGTGGCGTTGAATCTCATCCTCGTTGAACAGCGATTCCCGTTTGCCGAGTTCGGCGCGAACGTCATCGGCGTTGAGGAGATCGAAGCGGGAGAGGGGCTCCGGCTTGGAAGTGGCGTAGGCGTCGCGAAGGCGCGCGAGAAGCTGCGATTCGTAGGCAAGCAGGAGAGTCTTGTCGGCGGCGTCCAGGGTGCGATTGGCATCTTCGAGGAGGGAGGCGTAGCGATCCTTTTCCTGTTGTGAGAACAGGAGCGCGGAATCGCGGCGAAGTTCAAGGCGGAGGTCCGCGGCGTCGAGGGGCTTGCCGGCGGCCTTCGTCTTTTTCAATGGGATGAGTTTGGCAAGGAGTGTCTTTTCGAGATCTTCGAGCGCTTTCTTGTCGTCGCCGGAATCGAGCAAGCGCTGATAGTGCTTGACCTGGGAATCGGCTTTGGCGGCGAAGGCAGGATCGGCGTAGGGGACGTCGACGTTTTCCACCTGAACGGTGTTGAAGAACGATTGGAAGCGGTAGTAGTCTTTCTGCGGAATGGGGTCGTACTTGTGATCGTGGCAGCGGGCGCATCCAATGGTTAGGCCGAGGAACACGGATCCGGTGGTGGCGGTGACTTCGGCGAGGTAGTTGGCGCGGACTTCGGCGGCGACCAAGTTGGAGCGATCCCAGGGGGCGACGCGGAGAAAGCCCAACGGGACGTGCCCCTGGATGTCAGGCTGGTAGTTGTTGCGGGTTTGGGAATGCTCGTCCGCGCCGGCAAGCTGGAGGGTTACGAAACGGTCATAGGGGAGATCGGCGTTGAAGGCCTGGATGACCCAATCGCGGTATCGCCATGCGTTGCCGATGGCACCGTCGCCTTCGAGTCCGCTGGTTTCGCCGTAGCGGACGAGATCCAGCCAGTGGCGTCCCCAGCGCTCACCGTAGCGGGAGTCCGCGAGGAGGCGTTCGATGAGGCGGTCATAGGCGTCGGGGCGGCGATCGTCAAGAAATGCCTCGAGTTCGGCGGGGGTAGGTGGGAGGCCGAGGAGATCAAAATAGAGACGGCGGGCGAGGACGGCTGGGGGCGCTTCGGGAGCAGGCGCGATTCCGGCGGCTTGCAAGCGGGCCAGAATGAAGGCGTCGACGGGCGTGCGGATCCAGGAAGAGCCGGTGAGGGGAGGCGTGATCCTGGCGGGTTTCGTGTAGGCCCAAGCGGCCTTGGGGATGGCTTCGGCGGCAGAGAGGGAGACGGCGAACGGGGCCAAAGATGCCGCTACGAGAAAGCGAAGGTTGGGTGAAATCTCCATGCGGACTTGCCTCACATTGTAATCTTTTCCATCGTGGGGCACCATCGGTGCGCCGAGGCCATATCGGGTGGTTACTTTTTCGAGGTAGACCAGCGTTTGTTGCAACTTCCCTGGCTGGGACACGTCTCTCATAACGCGCCCGGAATTTTGGGAAGAAACGTGTGCGCAACGGAGCGGTCCGTGAATCAGTGGGATGACCTCGAGCGCTACCGGCGCCGGATTAGCCAGTGAAGGAGAAAGAATTGAACCTGACCTCAATCACCCGTATGACGATGATTCTGGCCGGCGCCGCCGGTCTGGCTCTGGCGGCGCAGGGCACCCAGCCTGAACTCCAAGTGGAGAAGCCCGCTCCGGCCGCAGCCGCGAAGCCCGGCGATGCGGATGTGAAGCAGTTCCTGGACGCGATGAGCGCGATTGGGACGATATTCACGGGCACGGCGGCCGCGCCGAGCGGAAATGCGGCGGTTGAAGGTGGACAGCCAGCCGAACCGGTTGCGAAGGTGGAGACCGAAGCCGAAGGAAGCGGCGAGGGATCACCGGCGGTGAAGCAGCGTTCCGCGAGGAACACGATGATCCTGATCACGGGTGGCGCGGCGGCAGGCGCGGCCATCGGGTCAGCAACGGGCAAGGGGACCAAGGGTGCGATCGTGGGGGCGGCGATCGGGGCAGCGGCCGGGCTGATCTACGATCGGGCGACCTACAAGAACCCTGGAGCGATCTGAACCAGGCGGGAATTCTGAGTTTGCGCCGGATGCGTACCCCGCGGCTTGCGCCGCAAGCATCCGTCGCAGGTGGGGGGCGGGTAATCCCTGGGCCTGCCCCCCTTTTTTTGCGGGCTGGTAGAGTGAAACTGAAATGGCTGACGAATCGATCACTCTGGGCGGCGGATGTTTTTGGTGTTTGGAGGCGGTGTTTCAGCGGATGCAAGGCGTACGCACTGTCGTATCCGGATACATGGGCGGCGACGCGCCGAACCCCACCTACAAACAGATCTGTACGGGAACTACGGGACATGCCGAGGTAGTGCAAGTCACGTTCGATCCGGCCGTAGCGGACCTGGATGCGATTTTGGACGTGTTCTTCACTATCCACGATCCGACGACGCCGAACCGGCAGGGGAACGACGTGGGGACGCAATACCGGTCCGCAATCTTCACGCACAGCGCGGAGCAGGAGGCGGCGGCGCGGGCGGCAGTGGAGAGGCTCGAAAAGTCAGGCCAGTACCGGGATCCAATCGTGACGGAGATCGCACCGGCGACGACGTTCTACCAGGCGGAGGACTACCATCAAGACTACTTCAACAACAACGGCAGGCAGCCGTATTGTGTGTATGTAGTGGCGCCGAAGGTGGAGAAATTTCTGACAAAGCATGCCGAGCGGGCCAACGTGCGGTAGAATTTGTCCCATGCGACTCCTCCTTGTTCTCCTAGCCTCGGTGCTGATTTGTCCGGCACAGACGAAAAAGATCCTCGTATCGGGCCAACCACCGGAAGTGATCGCGGATTGGCAGACCGCATCCTCCAAGGTGAGGCTGGTGCCGGTGACCAAAGAAACGGCGATGGCCGAAATCGCCGACGCGGACGCCTACGTGGGCGGAGACATCTCACCGGCGATGGTGCGGGCGGCGAAGAAGCTGCAGTGGGTGCAGGTGACCAGCGCGGGCGTGGAGCGCGTGCTGCACCTTTCGGGCGGGAATGACCTGCGTGATTCCAACGCGATTCTGACGAACAACCAGATCGTACAGGGTCCGGAGATTGCCGATCATGCGTTGGCGATGCTGCTATACTTCACGCGCAACCTGCATGTTTACTCCGACGACAGGAAGGTGGAAAACTGGCGGCGCGAGAAGTTCCCCGGGATCGAGCTGAACACGAAGAAAGCGCTGGTGATTGGCTGCGGCGGCATCGGGAGCCAGATCGCGCTGCGGGCGTGGGCGTTTGGCATGAAGGTAACTTGCGTGGATCCGGAAGACATCCCGTTCTCGCCGTTCATTGTGAAGACGGTAAAACCGGACATGCTGGATACGGTGATTCCGGAGGCGGACGTGGTGTTCATCTCGGCGCCTCACACGCCGAAGAGCCACAAGATGGTGGGTCCGCGGCAGTTCGAGCTGATGAAGAAGGGATCGTATTTCATCGCGGTGAGCCGCGGCGGGATCTACGATATCGACGGGCTAGTCAAAGCGCTCGACTCGCAGCGGGTAGTGGGCGCGGGCGTGGATGTCACCGATCCGGAGCCGCTGCCTAAGGGGCATGCTTTGTGGAAGTTCCCGAACGCGATTGTGACGCCGCACATCGCGGGGCGCAGCGATCTGGACCGGGACCGGATGCTCGGGACGGTGAAGGAGAATATCCGCCGCTTCGCGGACGGACAGCCGCTGATCAACGTGGTGGATAAGCAGAAGGGCTACTAACCGCGACCGACGAGCGGCATGGCGGTGGCCATGATGGTGATGAAGAGGATGTTTGCATCGAGCGGGAGGCTCGCCATCTGGACCACCGCGCCGGCGACGTGACGGGCATCCATACGCGGTTCCACCATCGTGGTTCCGTTGGCTTGAGGGACACCCGCGGTCATGCGCTGCGTCATCTCCGTGGCGGCGTTGCCGATGTCGATCTGCCCGCAGGCAATGTTATGCGAGCGGCCATCGAGAGCGATGGACTTCGTTAGTCCGGTGATGGCGTGCTTGGTGGCGGTGTAGGGAGCCGAGTGCGGCCGTGGGGCGTGCGCGGAGATGGAACCGTTATTGATGATGCGTCCGCCTTGCGGGGACTGGGCCTTCATGATGCGGATGGCGTGTTGCGCGCAGAGGAACGCTCCGGTGAGATTGACACCTACGACACCGGCCCACTGCGCATAGGACAGGTCTTCCATGGGAATGGCGGGGGCGTTGATGCCTGCGTTGTTGAACAGGAGATCGAGCCGTCCGAATTGGTCGTGAATTTTCGCGAAGAGCGCTTCCACGGAACCGGGATCCGCAACATCGGTGGGCACCACCAGGGTATCGACACCGATGACGCTTGCCGTTTTCTCCAGTTCTTCCAGGCGGCGTCCGGCCAGGGCCAGACGCCATCCTTTTTCCGCCAGTGCGATTGCGGTGGCGCGGCCGATTCCACTGCCGGCACCGGTGACGAGAGCTGTTTTGAGTTGGGACATAAACCTTACTTTTTCTCCCGCGCCTGGAGCAGCACGACCCAATCGTCATCGCTTGGCGGGCGGTAAACATAGGTGGATCCGGCCGGGGGCTCGATTGGGCGAAACTCGCCGGAGCGCGGATTGAACTCGCGCGCGAGGTACGGTCGAAGGTGCGCGTGAAACTCGAGGGTGATGGGCTGGCGCGCGCCACGCACGTAGACAACGTAGGCGCGGCCAGGATCGGCGAGGGCCCACCAGGTGCGAGCTGGAGGATGGACGCTTTGCCGAGGCGCCGCGCCCTCGATGTGATCGGTGCGATCCGGGAGGCGCGGCTCCGGCGAGTGGATCCAGTCGTCGGCCGAAGAAAGGCGCCAGAACTCGAGCTTCGAGAAGAAGTTCTTCATATGGGATACCTGAGCTTCCCAGGCATCGTTCTTAGGGTCGTCGATGTTCCAGGGACCGGGGTCGCGGTGTCCGCCGAAGTAAGTGGTCCCAAAGCCAGTAACCATGTAGCCGCCGGCCATGGCAATATCCCAGCTTGCGAAACGAATATCTTCCAGGGAGTAACTATTGGCCTTGTCGGGCTTGCCGTCGCCATCCTGGTCCCGAAGGTGGTAGCCATACTCGGAGTTGACGACGGGTCCCCGAGCAGTGCGGGCGGCAAGGGTCCGCTGATGAAGATCGCGATAGTTCTGCTGATAGTCCGCGAACGACATCCATCCGGCGGCACCGAATTCCCGGGTGCTGCCGTGCGCAGTCATGGGATGAATGGCGATCATGCGGCGATGGGGATCGGCCGCGGCCAGGGTGTCACCGATTTCGACGAATTCCTGGAATACCTCGTGCTCCGACGAGCGTTTGCGGTTACGGACTTCCCCGTGCCACTCACCGGCAACGATGAAATAGACGTCGAAAGCGCAATAGCGAGCGGCCATGTAGCGGGCGTATCTTTTGCGTGCTTCGACATTTGGGAAGCGTCCCCATGAGAAAGGCTCGATGTTCCTCTTGTTGCCCCAGGCCAGGGCCATCGCGGCGGTGATGCCGTTGGCGTTCGCGAACGCAATGCGCCGGTCGACTTCCCGCCAGTAGGCGGGGTTGATCACCTGCGCATCGAGATCCGCAAACGGGAGCCCTCCATTGTTGCCGACGCCTTGCTCACTAAGGGCCATGACATGGAAGACGTTGAACCCCTGAGCAGCCCGGGTGCGGGCGTGGAGTTCGGCCTGGGCCCGGTAGTGATTGTCATCGGGGTTGTCGGTGAGATAACCCCAGGCGGTGTCGCCGAGGAACCAGACGGGGGTACCGTTCGCTCTCTCGAAATGTCCAGGCCAAGCTTGGGATGGCCGAAGGCCGCCGGGCCGATTGGAGGGATCGCAGAAGAACGCGCCCTTCCGCCCATTCAAGGCAGGGTCGTTCGACTTGACGGAGAAGGTCCATCGCCCTGCCCCTTGGGGGCTGAAGCGAAGGCGCCAATTCGTTCCCCCGTCCCAGAACAGTGGAATGGAGAAGCTAGCCCCGCCGGGCCCAAGCAGGTTCGCATCGGCCGAGATGGCGAGATACGGGTTGCCGGCGCCGGACTGCGATTCGAGCGTCAGATCAAAGATTCCGAAACGCTCCACGGGCGCCGCCGAGAGGGCCGCAGGAATGGCGAGTGCGAGGAGCGTGTGCCGGAGCATAGCGGCTTTCATTGTATCCGGTGGATGGCGAATCCATAGATTTGGCGCGGCCGGATTGGCGCGGCCGGATTAAAAAATGAGCTTGAGCCCCAACTGCAGTTGGCGGGCCGCCGTGAGCGTGGACGTGATGCGTCCGGCCGAGCCGACCGGACCGGCTGTGGAGAATACGGTCCGGCTGGAAGGTATCGCGAAATTAGACCGATTCATCGCATTGAATAACTCTGCGCGAAACTGGATGGCCACTCGCTCGGTGACGGGAAACTTCTTGTTCACGGAGAGATCGACCATGGCGAGTCCGGGGCCGATCAGGGTGTTGCGACCGAGGTTGCCGTAGAAGCCCGGTTCCGGGAGGGCGAATGCCGAAGGGTCAAAGTAACGATCGGGTCCGCCTAGGACAGGATTGGTGGAGCGACCCGCGACGAGATCCGGACGCTGGGGCGAGGTGCCGGCCTGAAAGCGTGCACGTGCACGGTCAAACCCGACGACGACCGAGAATGGGTTCCCGGACGACACGGTGGTAATCGCGTTCCACTGCCATCCGCGCCCGAACCACTTCGGTCCCGGCAGATCAGGAGCGTCATAACTCCAGTAGGTGACGAAGTAGTTTCGAACGTCGTAGTTCGACAGGCCTCGTTCGGCTTTTCGGCTATCCGGATCTTGTGGAAGATCATTGTCGCCGCCTTGTGTCACCGTGATCGAGCCTTCGTCTATGTTGCGGGCGAAGGTGTAGTTGACGCGAAGCATGAGTCCGCGGGCGAGGCGTTGCGCGTAAGAGAGTTGAAGAGCGTTGTAGACGGACTGGCCATCGGTCACTTTATATCTCACACCGGTGAGATTGGGATTGCGTGTTGTGGAACCGGCGGGGAAGAACTTGCGGCCATCGGAAAGTATGACGCCAGTGGCCTGGTTGCCATCGATGAACCGCACCAAGTGGAGTCCACGTTGGCCGGCGTAGCTAGCGGTGAAGACTCCGGTGGGACCGATTTGACGCTGCACCGTGAAGTTGTACTGCATACTGTAAGGGTTAGAGGGCTGAAATACGAGGACATCCTGGCGCCCAAGCACGAAGTTCGGGCTGCCAACGAGTTGTTCCGCGCGTGGAAAGGACGGATTGCGGATGCTGCCGAGGGTGTAGAAGGGAGCGAGTCGATTCCCGGCGTTGGCGTAGAAGTCCGTCCAAACGGGATCGAAGAAGATGCCAAACCCGGACCGAATGCTGGTACGGCCATCGCCAAAGGGGTCCCAAGCAATGCCCGCGCGGGGCGCGAAGTTGCGATTGGAAGGATTGGTGAACATGGGGCCTACGGTGGTGGCGGCGTCATTGAGGAAATCGCGGAAGTTGGAGGAGAGACCATCGGCTTCGTCCGGAACCGAGACGCGCTCATAGCGAAGGCCGAGGTTCAGAGTGATGCTAGAGGCGAGCCTAATGTCATCCTGGAAATAAGCGGCGGTCATGGACTGCCTCCAATTCCGGTTCAACTCGGAGTCCGGGAGTGTGAGTTCGACGGAGGCGGGAATGGCACGCAAGAAGTTAGTAAGTCCGTTGAACTGGTAGAAGCCGAAGGGAGACTGAGGGCGGCTGGTGGCGAGACGATAGAAGCGATGATCGAAGCCGATCTTTAGGGAATGACGGCCACGGGCATAGGCAAGGTCGTCAGTGAACTGGTAGAGCGCGTAGTCAGAAAATGAAGGTCCAAACCGGCTGGGTCCGATGGCGAAGAAACCCGTGACGGAGATCTGTCCGAGGGGGCGCCCGGGGAAGAAGGAGAGCGAGGGATCGACGGTTCGGAGAAATGTGTTGTCGTTCGCCGAATTGGACCGATTGACGCTGAAGCGGAAGGTGTCGAGGAGGTTGGTGTTGACAAGGTGCGTCAGTTCCGTGCTGAAGTACTGATTGTTCGACAGGCTATCGGCGCGGACGAGCTCAATGCCATCCGGGACGGCGACGTTGGCTTTGTCGCGGGTGTAGCGCGCGAACAGGGAAGTGGCGTCACTGAAGCGGTGGTCCACGCGGGCGGCGAAGAAATTCTCGCCCGTGGATTGCGAAGTGGAAGAAGAATATTCGCCGGTGCCATCGCCGAAGTTGCGGTCATTCGGAAGCGGAACGAGATCGAGATACGCAGGCACGGCGGGGTTGACGGCAAAAGGAGCGGCGTTGGGGAAGATGCCGCGGCGTGCATTAGCGTCCGGAACAACGGTGCGACGGGTGACTCCGAGGCGTTGACGGAGGCCTTCGTAGCTGGCGAGGAAAAAAGTACGGTCCCGAACAATGGGCCCGTCCACTTCGACGCCGAATTGGTTCCGGCGAAAGGGAGGCTGAGTGCCACCATCGAAGAAGTTGCGGGCATCGAAGGAGCTGTTGCGCACGAATTCGAAGAGCGACCCATGGAGGGTGTTGGTGCCGGAACGCGTGATCGCGCTGACGACACCACCGGCCGAACGGCCGTAGACAGCGCTATAGGCATTGGTGAGAACGCGAAATTCCTGAAGGGTGTCTACGCCGAGGAGAACACCGGCGGCGCTGCCGGGCGTATTGTTGTTGGCGTCGTTGATATCGGCACCATCGAGCAGGAAGCTATTTTGGCTGGGCCGATTGCCGCCGATGACGAGCTTGGCGCCGGGGCCGCCGGAATCGGACGATCGGCGCGACGGAGCGACTCCAGGCTCCAGGATGGCGAGCTGGGCGAAGTCCCGGCCATTCAACGGGAGTTCGCGGATGGCACGGGTCTCCATGACGCCGGAGAGGGAAGTATCTTCGGTTTCGACGAGGGGGGCGCCGGCGGTGACGACGGTCTCGGCGGTTACTTCTCCGAGGGAGAGAGTCAGGTCCACCGCAGCCACTCGCCCGAGAGTAAGAACGATGCCGCGACGGCGTTCGAGGCGGAAGCCATCGTGGCTGGCGGTGAGTGTATACTCGCCGGGAGTAAGTCTGGAGAATCGATAGCGGCCAGCGTCACCCGTGCGAGTCTCACGGCGGGCTCCCGTGGCGACGTTCTCGATCGTGAGGGAGGCTTGCTGAAGGACGGCTCCGGTCTGGTCCCGGACGACGCCGGCGAGCTCGGCCGTGTTGATCTGTGCAGCAAGCGGTCCGGCAAGCAGGGGCAGGAACAGCGCATAGAGAAGACGGTTAGTTGGCACGCCGGCCCCTCATCATCACTACGGATTTTCCTTCTTTTCCGGACTCGGTCCAGGCGATGAAGAGGCGTCCCGGGGATTCGAACGCGAAAGCGGGATAGACGACGCTCGCCTCTGCGTGACCTAGTTTCGCAAGGGGGGAGAGGGTACCTTGGGCGTCGAACTCGCGATAGTAGGCATCGAGGGGCCCCCATCCGTCGCCTTGGGTTGCATCGCGGGCCTGAAAGATCAGCGCAATGCGGTCACCGGTGTTGGCAAGGACAGGGTGGTTGGGATCGAGGACGGATTCGCCGGAGACATCGGTGCGTTGGGAAAAGGTCGCGCCGCCGTCATCGGACCAGGCCAGGTAGAGACGCGGCTGCTTATCGCGCACCGTGTACCAGGATATGAACAGACGCTCGCCGACGGTGGCCATGGCGCCGCCGGAATGGGGACAACCGTTGATGGCCCATTGGTCTTCGGCCACGCGGGCGGATGCGCTCCAGGTAGCACCTTGGTCCGATGACGAAGCCACGAAAACGTCGCGCACGTTGCCATCGAGAACACCGCGCCATGCGACGTAGACTTTCCCTTTACTCGAGAAGGCGATGTTCGGACGGCAGCAGGGGCACACATCGAGCGCGATACGCACCGGGGGCGCGAAGGTGGCACCCTTATCGGTGGAACGCGCAATGTAGACCGCGGAGGTGCCGGGGCGTCCCTTGCCGCGCTCACGACCGTCGAGCCAGGCGACGTAGATCGCGCCATTGGGCGCAACGTTCATAGTGAAGAAAGACTGGGAGGAGGGGCCCTCGGGATCCACGTCAATAGCGGGGACAAAGCTCTCTCCCCATCCGTTGGAGCGAGCGAAGCGGAGAACAGACTTATCCGGAGTGCGGCGGGATTGCCATGCCACGTAGAACTCGCCACGCGACCGAATCACCATCTGCGGACTGCTTTCCCCGTGGGAGGAAACTTCGTTTTCCACATCATTGACACGAACGGGATCCTCAAAGCTATCCCCTCCATCGAAAGACGTGTGCAGCCAGAGGTTCGACCCATCGACCTTGAGAAGGGAAACGGCGCCGGAAGCACGGACCGAGAGGACGGGGTCGCGTCCGGAAACCACGGTTCTGGGTTTTGATTCAAAAGTTACCGGCAGACCGGCAGCCCAAACGGCGATGGGCAAACAGACGGCCGCGCAGAGAGATCGATAGGACATACGTCGCTCCTTAGTAGCTTGCGGGGACCAATTTTTCAGTCTGAATAGCGGCGTTGAGCACAGGGCCACCGCGCTGCGGGCCTGGCTGTCTTGCCGCATTCCAGACTCTGGACGAGGAATGACCTAACGAGGAGGCGGACGCTGATGAAGTTGATGCGCGAGAGGGCGAGCCACTAAAGAGGGGCCGGAAACCCGATGCACTCCCAGCGTGGACTCAGCGGCGCTCCCGATTCGGGATGGCGCCACGGGCGTGGCAACGATGGACCCGAAAGAAAGTACCGGAGGGACGCAAACTTCGCCACACGGGGGTTGCGGGGCAACCGAAGCCGCACCCGTGGGCTTCGTCTTCTTACAGCAGGAGTGTAATTTACCCCGGCGGCAGCAGGACATCCCGGACTGCTCCACGGTGAGATTCGGAAGCAGGGGAGCGGCCCAAGCGGAGCCCATGGAGACGGCCAACAACAACGCGCAGAACCGGCGCAGGGCCTGATTCCGGGGATTGCCGCTGGAAGTCACTATTGACAGTATAACGTCACGTGCTAGACTTTGCGTACTTGTTTCTCACTGCGCTCAGATTTTCGTTTTGTTACGGCTCGTTCCTGGCTTTGTTGGCCGCTGAGGTTCACTACGATGTCAGATTGATGGCCGATCCCGTTCAACAGCAAATGACGGCCACGGAGGTGATTACCGTCTCGCGGGAGCGTCCAGTGCGAAAGGGCGCCAACGTGTCGGTAAGCCGAAGCGACGTGGAGTTCCGCGGCGACACAGCTACGATACCGGCGGGCAAACCTGTCCGGATGGAGTACACGATTCGGTCCGGGCAGGGTTTCCGCTGGCTGGCCGATGGCTCGGGATTCTTCACGGCATTCCATTGCGAAGCGTGGATGATCTGCGACCCCGATCCGGGCGAGCGAGCGACGCTACGGTTAGAGGTGGCGGCACCTGTACGGACCGGGTGGACCGTCGCTGGTCCTGGGAACCTACGCGAACGGCGGCGTGCCGACGGGTACGACTATTTCGTATTCGAAGAGACCGTGCCGGCGCAGACCTACTTGTTCAGCTTCGGCGCTGCCGTCGTTACTAAGTTCGAGCGCGACGGGTTTGTGGTGTATGCGCGCGACAAGGATCAGGCGGCGGTTGTGGAGAAGACGCGCGATGCATGGACGTTCCTGCGAGCGAAAGCCGGAGCTGATTCAGGGCACCGTGTCTACGCGCAGGCGTTTCTTCCCAATACAAGATTGGCGCAAGAGGCGTCTGGAATCGCCCTGATGGGCGAGGCGTACCGGGCGCGGCTGGCCGGCGAGGAAGACGATGTGGCGCTGATGGCTCACGAGGCGGCTCATCAGTGGTGGGGCGTGTTGGTGGGGATCCGGTCATGGTCCGACTTTTGGCTGAACGAGGGAATGGCGGAATTCTTCACGGCCGCGTATCTGGAGCATCGGAAGGGCCGGCCGGCGTATGACCGGCATCTGGCAAGCCTGAAGGAACAGTTGGCTGCGATTCGGGACAAGGGCGCCGACCGGCCCTTGCACTGGACGGGATGGACGACGGCCCGCGAGGCGCTGGGTCGACTGCCCTACGTGAAGGGAGCTGTCTTCCTCGACTTACTGCGCGGGCAGATGGGCGAGGATGCGTTTTGGCGCGGTATTGCGGAGTACACAACACGGCATGCGGGGAAGCTGGTGGAGTCTCGTGATTTCCAGGCGTCCATGGAAGCGGCCGCGAAGGGAAGCCTGAGTCAGTTATTCGATGATTGGGTTTATCGATAGGGTCGGCTGACCGTACACGGTGGGCCTTTCGTGCAAGGTGACACTGACATGCGTGCTTTCTCCCGCGATGCGAAGAACGATAGCATGTGAGCCTGACGACAGGTCCGGAGTGGCCACGTTCACCTGATACAGGCCGATGGCTGCGGGGGCGGCTCCGGCGAACAAAACAGGAACCGGCTGCCCGTCAACGAGGACGGTTACTTCGGCGGCGGTTCGCGACAAAACCGACGTCAGTGCGGGCGCGCCGAGAGGCACGCTGGGAGTTACTGCTCCGAGCCCGGTGCACCACAGCGTCCACACGGCAGCGTCCGCGGTGACAGCGAGAATACGCGGGAGCGACTCATGCACGGTGGAGAGAACTGCCGCAAGCTCGCGATTGCCGATGGAGATGGCAACGGGGACATCGTCTCCGATGCGAAGAGTCCACGGCGCCTGAAAATTGATTTGGGACGGGGAGGCGAAGAACACCGGAGCGACGGAACCGCCGATGCGGATGGAGACGCCGGCCGACCGTGACGCCCATAGGACGGGATCGGCGACCATCGTGGCGCCGGGCGTGAGTTGTTCGCCGAATAACTCGTAGACGCCACCAGGGGCTATGTCCGGTAACGGGTGGATGCGAGGAATGGGCGCGGAGAGGCCACCTCGGGGACTGCAGTCAGCGGGTTCGAGATTAGTCAAATAGCGGAGCGCGCCTTCCAACATGATCTGGACCCGAGGGTCCTGCCAAGTCTGATCGAAATGACCGAGGGCGGTGTAGAAGACGCGTCCAGCGCCGAAATCGCGGCACCAAGCGAGGGCGAAATCTTCGTCGGTGCGATGCACGGCAGGGTCGCGGAGATCGACGCTGCGGGTGTCGAGGGTCATAAGGACGCGAACGCGGTCCCGCGAGAATTGCCGGTGCTGATAGAACTCCTCGAGCAGGGTGAAGCTGACCGGCAGCCCGCGCGTGGACGGGTGAGCGGGATCCTCGATTTCGATGCGGGCCACGTGCGTCCACGGGTGGCCGTCGAAGTACGCGCCGATGAGGTCTCCGTATTCAGGCCAGGAGTAGAGAGTATCAGTAGCGGAGTGCGCGCCGCCGAAGCCTTTCCCTTGACGGACGAAATCGAGGAGATCGGCTTTCTGGGCGTTGTCGAGCGGCAGTTCGCCGCTCGTAAAAAAGAAGAGCGCGTCAAATTGCCGCAGGGCGTCGCGGCGAATGAAGGACAGATCCTCGGTGGCAGTGACTTCTATCCCGGCCCGGGCGCCGACTCGCTGCAGGGCGGCGCGCGCCACGGGGATGCTGTCGTGACGGAAACCAGCCGAGTGGCTGACGAACAAGACTCGCCGCGGCTGCGGCTGCGCCGTAGCAATAGACACGAGGACGAACGCCGCGACCAGAAGCCGCACGTTTCATTATCGCGAAAGGCGATCCACGAAACGACGGCGGGCGTCCCGGAACAGAGCGAGAACTTCGGCCTTCTGTTCCGGCTTAGAGAAGCGGCCGCGCGCGCCGACGCGTTGGCTGAGTTTGTCGATCCACGCGATCCAAAACTCAATGTCCTCGCGGATCCGAACCGGTTGATCGCCGATGGAGACGTAAATAGGACTGGTGTGGGCGAACGCCGCGGTGTCGTTAAGGACGAGCCGGTGGGGCGGCCCTTGGACACGGGCGGCGATCCAGGCGCTGCGGTCCAGCGTGAGCTTGGCCGCAGCGGGACGGGCCACACCATTGACGATAAGTTCGGCGGCGCCCGTGGGGATTGCCGATTGGAGCCGCAGCCTCACGTCGAGGGAATGCCTTCCGGCTGGCAAGCGGATCTCGGCGCCGGGCTTGTGTCCATTGACTTCAAGGAACAGCATGGGTCCATTGGTTGCAAAGGTGCGGCCGCGCTTGAAGGCATCGATCCAGGCATCGTAGCGGAGGGCTCCGCCGGTGTAGGCGTAGACGCGATGTCCACCGGGGGTGTAGTGATCGGCGACATTGGTGAACGAGTCCGTTCCGGCGGAGATACCGAGGCGGTATCCGGCATTGAGAATACGGTACCAATTCTCCATGGCGAACTCTTCCGGATTGTTACTCATCACATCGAGCGCATCGATTTCCCCCAGGGCGACGTCAACGGGCAGTTCGCGGGCACTGAAGCCGTCGATCGTGGCGCTGTAACCGGGATGGGCGTAGGTGACTGCCCCGCCCTGCGCGCGCGCAGCTTTCGCCTGAACATAGTTGGGAGGATAGTCGTCCGGATATGGAGTGTCGCGAAAACCGGTGTAGAGGGGCTCGACGAGGCTTTTCAAACCAAAGAAGCACATGTGACCGTAGGAGCCGGAGTTCCGCATTTCCTCATTCCAGTAGATGAAATATGGGGGCTGACTGAGGCGGTGGGGGCGGCCCTCGAACAAATCCTTGTCATGGAGGAAATCCCCAGAAGAGTTGGCGACCATCATATTGGGGACGTGTAAGTCTTCGGCGAGGGTATAAGTGAGAACGTCTTGCGGAGTTATGTTCTGATGATGCGGAGCGGTGTAATTCGCGTGGATGTGGGCATCGCCGGAGTACCATCCGCCGGCGGCCATATCGATCCAACGAGTAACCTCGAGATCGATGGTGGTTGGCTGGCGCAGGTCAATCTGGCGCTGTGAAAGGGTGTGCTCGATGCCGCGTGTCGCTTCAATGAGGGTTCCGCCAGCAGGCAAGTCGATTTCAAAGGATCCAGCCGCGTGGAAGTAGGGCTCGGCGGGCAGGGCGGCGTAGCGGTTGATGGCGCCCTCAGGCGCATAGGCGAGCCCGTCGGCGCCGGTAAGATAGACGCGGGCGGGGCGATCAAGATTCACTTTCAACCGCACGAGCGGGCGCACATCGAGGACGATGCCGCGGCCGGCGACCTTGCGAGTGACCTTGCCCGGCGCCTTCTCAAGAATCCGATGGGCGCGGCCAGAGGAATCAATGAGGTTGAAGACACGTCCGGCGGCGATGACATAGCTCGAGGCGGCATCGAAGGGGAGTTTGGCGAAGTCGCGCTCGCGGAAAACGAAGCGGTCCCGCAGCGCCTGCAGGGCGGGCGCGTTGGCGCGGCGGCGCATAAGGATCCGGGCGGCGTCTCCGAAACCAAGGGGACCTTCGACATCCAACTGCTGCATGCCGTTGTGGTTGATCCAGAAAGTAAGGTCCTCTTGTCCGGGATTGGAAAGCGGAACCGCCCCCTGGCCACCGAGACGGTGCGCGGCAAGTGTGAGCAGCAAAGCGGCGACGACAATGGCGAGAGCACGAGTCATTTCTACTCAGCGATTCCTTTCCAGGATTTCGGTCAAGATTGGGGCGAGGTGACGGTAGCAGCGGCGGGCGGCGTCCACACCATCGTAGCCGGGGGCGCGCTGCAACTGAGCACTTACTTCGGGAACGATCCAGCCGCGATAGTTGTTGGCGGCAAGCAGGCGAAAGTACTCGTGGTAATCCGTGCGGCCGTCGCCGGGCAAAAGAAATCGAAACTTCGTAGCATCACCATCAGCATCCTTGACGTGTACGAAGACGGTGGACGCGGCAAGGTCAGCGATGGTGCGGGTAAGATCGAGCCCGATCAATTGAAAGTGGCTATAGTCATACGCGGCGCGAATCCAACGGGAGTTGACGCGCTGAAGCAGCCAAAGAAGGCGAGACGGTTGGTTGACGGCGCCCGCCACATGCGCTTTGATGGCGATAACGATGCGGAGGCGCGCAGCGGCCCGCGCCCAGTCTTCGAGGCGCTCGACCATGGTTTCACGCAGTTGCTCCCATTGGTCCGGCTTGCCGCCGAGGACGGTTTCAAGGAGCGGGGCGGTGCGCGGAGAAAGGTCGCGAAACAGACGGGCAGCCTCTTCAATGCGACGGAGATTCGCCGCGTGATCGTCCGGTGCAGCCACGAGCGAAAGCTGATCCATCATGGAGACCAGCTCGATACGCCGCCGGCGGAACTGATCGCGAAGCCGGCGCCTGGAAGAAGCCTCGAGGAGCTTGGGCTCGGCGGGCCAGCCGGGTTGGAGGCAGAGCTCGACGCCGGAATAGCCGATGTCGCGACACAGGTCGATCGACTCCGAGAGCGGCAGCTTGGGAAGAGCGTAGAGGCTGAATCCGAGCCGAAGGCGAGCCGGAGCGGCCAGTGCGGCCGAGGGCGGAACCGCCGATGATGCTATGCGCAGGAGCATCGCACGGCGCGAGATTGGGATGCGTTGCATCGGGTTCATGATATCCTGCCTGCTCATGCCGACGCGCACGCGCTACAAGGTTCTGGGACTCGCCATGCTATTGGCGGGCATCACCTATCTGGATCGAATTTGCATCGCCATCACGGCGCCGAGAATGATGGAAGACCTCGGCCTTTCCAAGGGACAGATGGGTTTTGTGTTCAGCGCGTTCACGCTGGCCTATGCGATTTTCGAGATCCCAACCGGCCATTGGGGCGACAAACTGGGCACGCGCCGTGTGCTGACGCGCATCGTACTATGGTGGTCAACGTTCACCATCCTGACGGCCACGGCGTTCAGCTACGGGTCACTGCTCTGCCTGCGATTTCTTTTCGGAGCGGGAGAAGCGGGGGCGTGGCCGAACGTGGCCCGGACATTTTCGCGGTGGTTTCCGCTGGCGGATCGGGGCACCGCGCAAGGGATATTCTTCATGGGCGCACATTTGGCCGGAGGTCTGACACCAGCCATCGTGACAGCACTGTTGGCTTATTTCCATTGGCGGGCGCTATTCGTCCTGTTCGGACTGATTGGCTTCGTTTGGGCACTGGTGTGGTGGCGGTGGTTCCGAGATGAACCGTCGGAGCATCCGCAGGTGAACACAGCCGAACGGGAGCTAATTGAAATGGGCCGCGTGCCGGCAGCCTCGCACGAACTGACGTGGGCGCGGTGGAAGGAGTTACTTTCCAACTCGAGCGTACTGGGGCTTTGTGCGATGTACTTCACGCAATCCTATGGGTTCATGTTCTATATCACCTGGCTGCCGACGTACCTCAAGACCGAGCGTGGTTTTACGGACCCGTTCACGTTCAGCGTTCTCTCCGGACTACCGCTTACCTTCAGCGTGGCGGCAGATCTTTTCGGCGGGATCATGAGCGACCGCATGAGCCGACGGTACGGCTTGCGGCTTGGCCGGGCGCTGGTAGGCGGCGGCTCGCTGTTTCTAGCCGGGCTCCTGCTGATCGCCGGGGTTTGGACGGCGAATCCCGTGGCAGCGGCGATCCTGATTGGGCTCGGCGGCGGTATGTCCGCATTTCTGCTGGGCGCGGCCTGGGGGACGTGCCTTGACATCGGCGGGAATCACTCGGGGGTGGTGAGCGCGGCGATGAACACGTCGGGCCAGGTAGGCGCCTTCATCTGCCCGATCTTAGTCGGGCAGATGGTGCAACTTTACAATAACTGGACATTCCCGATTTACCTCACCGGAGTCCTTTACTGTTTGGGCGCGCTGTGTTGGGCGTTTATCGATCCGAAACGGCCGGTTTGGGAAGCCCGTCCGGAGCGCGAGGTCAGTAGTACAGTTTGAGACCGAACTGAATGATCCGGGCCGCATCCGCCGCGGTGATCCTACCGAAATTGGGCTGACCCAACGTGGTTCCGGCCGGGTTGCGGAGGTTGACGATGTTGAATGCGTTGAACAGTTCCGCGCGGAACTGCAGACGGAAGCGCTCCGCGATGGGGAAGTTCTTCAGAACGGAAACATCCCAGTTGTGGCGCGCTGGGCCCCGGTTATCGGGGAGGAAGCGGCCGACATTGCCGAAGGTGTAGGGCGGAGCGTCGACAAAAGCGTTGGGATTGAACCAGCCAAAGATACGATCCTTGGCGGAGCCGGGAGTTACGCTGGAGATACCGGTGGAGTTGGGCCGTTGGCCGCCACCCTGGGAAGCTGTGGTATTGTTGCGGGACGCGATCGAGATTGGGCTTCCCGACTGGACCGAGGTGATGCCGTTGAGGATCCAACCACCGAGCAACTGATTGGCCACGCCGCCTATATCGAGGAAGCGGCGGCCCTTGCCGAAGGGCAATTCCCACTGGTAGTTGAAGACGAGGTTGTGGGGGATGTGCATGGCCGAGAGGGACCGGTCGAGATCGCGGCGGTTGTTATTGGTGTAGCCGGGATTCTGATCGCCGAGGAATCCGGCGACGGAACTAACATCGTCGATCGTCTTTGACCAGGTATAAGCAAGGAGAAACTGGAGTCCGTTGGCGTAACGCTTGCGGAACTTTGTTTGTAGGGCGTGATAACTCGAGTGAGCCTGCGCTCCCCACTGATGCGTGAGTCCGGTGAGCCAGGGATAGGGCCGCTGCAGTTGGGCAACCGTGGTGGTGGCCCTTCCCAATGCGGTTGTGGCCGGGAGAATACCGACGAATGGATTGGGGACGGTGCGCAGCAATCCATCGCCCTGGGCGAGCGCAGAATCGGGGAGCTGATTCAACTGGGAGTTGGCCTGCAGTTTGACGCCGCTGTTACCGGCATAGGCGATGTCGAACAGGGTGCTACCGGGCAATTCGTACTGGAGGTTGAAATTCCACTGCACGCTGTAGGGGACGCGATCGAAGCGTAAGTTGCCGTTGATGCTTTGACCGGCGAAGGTACGCAAACCGTTTTCTCCGTTTTCCGGAGCATTGATGCCATCCGGGAATGGATTGCTGAGGGTAACAAAAGGCGTGCGGCCACCATTGATCGAGGAGACGAGAGGAGTAATGGCATTGAAGCCGAGTGCGCCGGCATTTGCGGCGCTTGGCCCGAACCCTGTGGTGGGGGCGTAGAACATTCCCGCGCCGGTGCGCAGTACGAGGCGATTGGTGAGCTTGTAGGCGAGGCCGACGCGGGGCGCGAAGTTGTTCTTGTCGAGATCCTTGGTGCCACGGGGAGCGCCGGGAGTGCGTGAGCCAGCGAAGACGAGCCCGCCGAGGAAGTTGTCGAAGCCAGGCGCCTGAATGGGATTGCGAGCCTGCAGATCAAACCATGAGACGCGATCGAAGCGCTCGGTCTGTGGGAAGTCGGCATCCCAGCGGAGGCCGAGGTTGAGGGTGAGACGATCGGAAACGCGCCAGTCATCCTGGATGTAGAAGGCGGTGTATTTCACCTGGAGCGCGAGGACGGGTTCGCTCCGCATCTGGCCGCCGCCGGGGAGACCGAGGAACATGGAAGCGATGGCGTCACCGCCGCCCGCACGATTGAAGATACGGCGCGTGAAGCCGTCGTTGAAGTTGTAACTGCCATTCGGATTATTTGGGCGGAAGTTCGAGACGCGATTGAGACGGTGCGTACCGCCGAGCTTGATGGTGTGCGTCCCGAAGAGGCGTGCCGCGTCGCCGGACCATGTATGGGTTTCGAACTTATTTCCGATGATGTAGCTGGAGGCCGGACCGAGGGCGGAGTAGCCGGTGACACCCACGGTGGGAAAGATGTCGAACTGAGCGGCTGCCTGGACGTTCGCGGGCAGCCCGAGCTCGGCTGAAGTGATGGTGTTGTCGAGGGGGCCGCGGGGATTGGCGTGATAGGAGTAGCCGTAGTTGCCGTGGAGGATCCAGCTACCGAACAAATAGGAATCGTCGATGGTGCCGCTACGGTTGCGGGCGCCGGTGAAGCCAGGCGCTCCGGTGGCGGGGTTGCCAAAGTGGTTGGCCTGGTTAGTGGTGGAGTTTTCCCAGGAGAAGCGGCCGAACAGGTTTTGCCGGTCAGAGATGCGGCGGTCAATCTTGAACGATACGTTGTTGCGCCCGGTATTGGATCCGGCTTGAGAAAAGAAGTTGTTGATCACGCCGGGGCGGTTGGGCTGCGGGTAGAACGACATGAACTTGAGTCCAACCGGGTTGGCGCGGGCCATGGGAATCTGACGGTTGGGAAACGGCTGACGCTGCCCTTGGGCGTTGATGGTGGCCGGGTCATAGATGTCGTTTCGGATCTCCGCGAAGTTGCCCTGCCGCATCTGGGCGGTGGGCACACTGAAGGTGGCCTCGCCGGGATTCACCTGGCGGATGCCCTCGTAGTTGACGAAGAAGAACGTGGTCTGCCGGGAGGGTGTAAGCGGGCCGCCGGCGGTAAAGCCGAACTGGTTGTAGCGGAAGGCGGCTTTGTTGCGCCCGTTCAGGTTGTTAAAGAAGCCGTTGGCGTCGAGCGCATTGTTGCGGAGGAACTCGTAGAGCACGCCGTGAAAGTCACTGGTGCCGGAGCGATGCACCATGTTGACGACGGCGCCGCCGGTGCGTCCGTATTCGGCGGACATGGAGTTGGTCTGGACGCGAAACTCCTGGAGAGCGTCCGGGGAAGGAACGTAGGCGGGCTGGTTGTAACCCATCACCTCCTGGGGCGAGCCGTCGAGCATCACCGCGGTGGAGACGTTGCGTCCGCCATTGGCGGAGAATCCGACGGCGACGATACTGCCGCCGCCTTGACCGCCGTTGTTGAAGTTGGAATTGCTATTGATGCCGGGCGTGAGCGCTACCAATTGCAGGGCGTTGCGGCCGTTGAGCGGCAGGTTCTCACTCGTGACGGAGTTCACGACTTCGCCGAGGGTGGAACTGGCGGTTTCGAGCAAGGGCGTCTCGGCGGAGACCTGAACGGTTTCCGTCACGGCGCCGATCTCGAGCGCGACAGTGATCTCGGCGATTTGCGCCACCTGGAGGATCATGCCATCGCGCGCGAAACGCTTGAAGCCGGGCGCCTCGACTTGCAGGCTATAGCTGCCGGGCGGGATCTGCTGGAAGACGTAGGCTCCAGAATCGTTACTGTGAGTGTTCCAGGAACGGTTTTGATTGACGTTGGTGAGCGTGAGGGCGGCGTTGGCAACAACGGCGCCGGAACCATCCTCGACGACGCCGCGCAGCGAGGCGAACTGGGTTTGCGCACTGGCGGCGAGCGCGGCGAGAAGCAGGACGGAGACTGCGTGTAAGGATTGACTGAGCATGAAACCTCCCATTAACGTTATGTAATTTCTTAATCGAAGTATATCATTCTGGCGGACTCGTTCCGCTCCTCTTTTGAGGAGCTCGCGCAAAACGTACACTCTCCGGCGCCCTGGGAGGGCGGGTTTCCGTTATGGTTGGAGCCAACCGCGCCGCAGCAGCCTTTGCGCTTTGAGGAGCTCGCGCAAAACGGACACGCTCCGGCGCCTTGCCAGGGCGGGTTTCCGTCATGGTTGGAGCCGCGCCGCAGCTGCGCTTTTGAGGAGGCTCGCGCAAAACGGACGCAACTCCGGCACTGCCAGAGCGGGTTTCCGTCATGGTTGGAGCCGCACCGCAGCAGCGCTGCGCTTTTGAGGGCTCGCGCAAAACGGACACGCTCCGGCGCCCTGCAGCGGGCGGGTTTCCGTCATGGTTGGAGCCGCGCCGCAGCGGCCTTTGCGCTTTTGAGGAGCTCGCGCAAAACGGACACGCTCCGGCGCCTTGCCAAGGCTGGTTTCTGTCATGGCTGGAGCCGCGCCGCAGCGACTGCGCTTTTTGAGGCTCGCGCAAAACGGACACGCTCCGGCGCCTTGCCAAGGCGGGTTTCCGTCATGGTTGGAGCCACGCCGCAGCGGCCTTTGCGCTTTTGAGGAGCTCGCGCAAAACGGACACGCTCCGGCGCCTTGCCAGGAGCCGGTTTCCGTCATGGCTGGAGCCGCGGCCGGAGCGGCCTTTGCGCTTTTGAGATACTCGCGCAAAACGGACACGCTCCGGCGCCTCGCGAGCAGGGTTCTGTCATGGCTGGAGCCGCTCCGCAGCGGCCTTTGCGCTCTTGAGATACTCGCGCAAAACGGACATGCTCCGGCGCCTTTCGAGGGTGGGTTTCCGTCATGGCTGGAGCCGCTCCGCAGCGGCCTTTGCGCTTTTGAGCTCGCGCAAAACGGACACGCTCCGGCGCCTCGCGAGGGCGGGTTTCCGTCATGGTTGGAGCCGCGCCGGAGCGGCCTTGCGCTTTGTCGCTTTAGTTGTCACCTTCGGGCCTGGAAACGCACCCGAGTAAGTAGAGCGGCCGCAAGATTGCCGTTCAGATAAGGAGACGACCATGACGAAGCCGGATAGCAAATTCGACCGGCGTGCACTGCTGGCGGCATTGGCGGCCGGGGCAGCCACGCAAGCCTCAGCACAGCGGGGACCGGGCGGACCACGTGCGCCGCTTCCGCAGCCACCGCCTAGCGCCGAGGAAATCCAAACGCTGACGTTCATGCGCGAGGAAGAGAAGATGGCTCGGGACGTTTACCAATTCCTGTACGAGCGTTGGGGCGCGAGCATATTCGACCGGATCGCCGATAGCGAGGAGCAACACTTCGCCTCGATCGGGCGACTGCTGGTGCGCTACGGGATTGCAGATCCGGCCGCGGCGACCGCAGGCGTGTTCAGCAACTCGCGGATCTCGGCGCTGTATGGGGAACTGACGTCGAAAGGCGCGCTGTCACTGAAAGACGCGCTCGAGGTGGGCGTGAAGATCGAGCAGGTGGACATTGCCGACCTGGAGGATGCGATCCAGCAGGCGGTGAAGTTCGATATCAAGCGCGTTTACTCGAACCTGATGGAGGCGTCGTTCCAGCATCTGGAGGCGTTCGAAGCGACGCTGGAGATCCTGGACTCACTGACCTAGCACCCCGTTGTGTTGGGGCCCGCGCCAACACTGGTGTGGACCGCACGGAGCAGGATCCGCCGCCCGGGGAGAAACGAGACAGGAATTGCGATGCGGGCCATGCCGGTTTATCCCCGCCGCTGCCTCGCGTCACGACGCTCGGCATCGATGGCCCGCATCTCTGAGTATTCTTCTAGGCGGAGACGGGAAAGCCGCCCAATCCGGGGCTGTGATACTCTGAGAAGGATCGCTCGCTCTTTTCGTCGCGGAGAGGTGGCTGAGTGGTCGAAAGCAGCGGTTTGCTAAACCGTCGTAGGCCTTTAAAGTCTACCGAGGGTTCGAATCCCTCCCTCTCCGCCATCAACAGTTTACAGGTGGTATTCGTTCCTCCGCTCTGCTTCTCTCGCACCGATTGCTAATCTCCTGCTAATCCGGCGAACTCGATCGTTCGCCTCTCAAACGAGATTTCGGCGCTGCTCCTGGAGTGCGAGTCGCAGTCCGGCATCAACCTTTCGTGCAGCCTCCTCCTGCATGCCGGGTAGCAGGTGGCTGTACACATCGAGCGTGAACCCCACCTTCGAATGCCCAAGACGCTCCTGAATGACCTTCGGGCTGATTCCTGCGCGCAACAGTTGCGATGCGTGGCTGTGACGGAGATCGTGAAATCGGATGTTCCCAAGCTTGCGCCGACCGAGAAGCGCCCGATACGCCGACGTGAACGCCGACGGCGGCCAAATACTACCGTCATCCCGACAGCAGATGAGATCGTTGTCCTGATAGTCTGTCCCCATCGAGGCCTTGCGGGTTCCCTGAACACTACGATGTGCTCGAAGCATTTCGATGGCTATGGCTGGCAGTGTTAGGGTCCGTCGGCCCTTGCGCGACTTGGGCTCCTTAAACGTGAGGCCTTGCGCCTTCGTCTCTTGTATGGAGCGGCGGATAGTGAGCAGGCCTGCGTCCAGGTTCACGTCTTGCCATCGCAGCGCAAGAATCTCGCCGCGGCGCATTCCTGTTGTCACCGCGAGCAGTATCGGAATCTCCAGCCGCGTTCCATGGGCGGCATCGAGCAACCACGCTGTGGCAGACTCTTCCAGGGCCTTTACCTCGCGTTCGACCGGCCGCGGTGGTTCGACTGCTTCGCAGACATTGCGAGGTACCAATTGCCAACGAACCGCCTGTTTCAATGCCTCGCTGAGGACCCGGTGATGGTGAAGTACCGTCTGGGCGCTGAGACCACCCTGGCGGCCATCCTTCCGTCCCCCGTCGTTCATCGCTTTGGCGTGCGCAGCCTGCACGTGTAACGGCGACAGCTTCACCAATTGGATCGCCCCGAGTTCCGGAACCAGGTGCTGCTCGACGATGGCCTTGTACCTCTCGAAGGTGCGGGGCGCCACATTCACCTTGGCGTAGTCGCTGAGCCATCGCAGCAGGTAGTCTTTCACTGTCAACTTGTTCGGCTCGATATACGTGCCTGTCTGTAGTTCGTGAAGTAGCCGCGTCATCTCCTTCTCAGCACCCTTCTTGTTTCCGTTGAAAGTGTGCCACTTCTGCCGCTTCTTTCCGGTCACCGGATCCCGGCCCAGGTAGAGCACAATCGAGTAGGAATGTTCCGAGCGTTTTATGAGCGAGCCCGTCATTTCAGCCATCCTTTCAGTGTTTTGACATCAGTCTCGAGAGCGGCGGCGATCTCCTTCGCAGAGACTCCGCGAGCATGCATGATCTTGGCGTCTCCAATTTTCTTTCGGTGGGCGCTCGCCTTGCACGATCCGGAGCAAAACTTGCGATCTGCCCGGGTGACGTGGGGGGTCACTTCGAACCATTTTCGGCAGTCTAGGCAACGTCGGTACTCTCGGTTACCGTCGATTGCCCTGGCAATCTGCAGCCAAATGGCCCCGATCAAATTCGAAGGAACGAGGTAGAGACCCAAACCCTGCCATCGCTCGTCCCAAAGAAGACGAGCCGTAACGCCGTGTTCGATCAACTTCCGGTTGACGCGCTTCTGTAAGTAGTACCTAGCCGGAACAATCAAATCTCCGGGCTGGCAGTGGCGATGCAGTTCTGAATCTGAGAACGCGATGATCTCGCAATTCCTGACTTCTCGCTGTTTTGGATCATTTGGAAGCCGGCCCCGAGTCGGCCCTGTGTACTGAACCGTACCGCGCTCAGCTTCCCACTTGATCTGCTCACTCAGCACCGAGTCCGCCCCTTGGATGGCAGATTGAACTCCATCTAGGAGGGCGACAGATTCGCGAACCTCCCAAATCTCATGCTCCCACTTGCTTAGAGACTCACCAGATCCGAGGAGCGAGGCGCCCGGTTTTGCTGGGTGTGGGGCCACACGAATGCTGTTGGCGATCGTTGCTCCCAGTCGCCCATACCGGTTCGCGAACTCGAGGATGGTCTTTTGGCGCGCCTCAAGTTCTGCAAATGTTCGGAACAGTCCCGTCTCGGATAACGGGTGAAACGCCCGCATCAAACTCGAATGCCCAATTGGCACACCATCACTGAGGAACCAATCTTTTCGTTCGGTGGGAAGGTCGACCGGCTCCGTTTCGATCCACTGGAATCCGTCCTTCGGAACCCTCCAGACGAAATGAAAGACATCTGATTGCATGTGTTACGTCTATAGTACGTTATAACGGCTAGACATGCAATAGCCGTATCGGTGATCATTAGGCATGGCCAACGCTGTAGACCAACCGAAAAACACCGAACGCGCGACTTTGGATCTGTGGCCGGAAACTGGCAAGATCCTTGGGCTCGGCCGGAATGCTACCTACTCCGCAGCGGCCCGCGGAGAAATCCCTACGATCAGGATTGGGGCTCGGCTGCTTGTGCCTCGGGTCGCACTCGAGAGGCTCCTGTCACAGCACGGAGATGGGAGGCCGTAGCGATACAAAATGCCGAATCGAATCCTCCGAGAAGCGATTATAACCAGCGTGGCGGTCAACAAGCTGACCGCCGAGGCCGAGGTTTTCTATCGGCGGCTGATGTCGGTGGTCGACGACTACGGCCGCTACGAGGCGGATCCCGAGCTGCTCCTGGCGAAGTTGTACCCTCGCCAACTTTCGCGGGCATCCGCTGACTCTTGCTCGCAAATGCTCGCAGAGTGCAGTCATATGCTGACAACTGACGGCAAGCCACTCGTGGCCGTTTACGTGGTTGATGGCCGCAAGTATCTTGAAATCAGTAATTTCGGTCAGCGAACTCGAACTCCTAGTCGATACCCGCCGCCAAATGCGGTCACTTGCGCGCAAATGTCCGCAAATGACGGCCTAGTCGGAGCCGGAGTCGGAGTCGGAGGCGAAGGCGGCGGGCAAGAAGCGCGAAGACGGAGTCGGAGGCGTGTCTCACCCTGAACCCTTCACCGAGGTCGGGAATCGGGACCCTGACTTCGAGGAGTTTGTCGGCGCGTTCATGTCCCATGGAGTCGAGCTGAGCGAGAACGACCTGCTCCAGGCGGGGAGAGTATGGATCTCGATCACGCCGGCCGAGCGGCGAGCGGCGGTCCAGTGGGCACGGGACCAGGCTATCGGCGAGTGGCGGACCAGAGAACACGCTCGCTACATCCCGCGGCCGCTGACGGTACTACGCGATCGCCACTGGACCCGCAAATCACCTGGCCGCGTAATCCGGCCGATCACTCGGGGCGAACAATCGGCGGCCCAGCGAAATGGAGAACTGGAAAAATGGGCGATGGAAGGCTGAAGAAACCCGATCGGGACCAGATCGTCGCGACGGTGCAGGCATGGGCGGTAATCCCCATCTACCCGAGCGAGCCGGCAGCGCGAAAGCGAATTGCGGAGACCATCGAGTCCATGGTGGGGAACCGTAGAGGGTCTCCAGTGGCCGCAGGCGGCGGCCGAAGACTGGGACCGGTGGAATGGGCTTGGCGCACTTCGGCGGCTCTACACCAGCCGGCTTCGCCGGCCGATGGACTCGAGGATGAGTCGCATCGGACCTACGAGGGCGGCGCACTGGCAGCGCCACTCCGACCGGGCTGTTTGTTGCAGGGCGACCGGCTGTATCGTCGCAGCTGCGGAGACCGACAAGCCGTGACTGGCGCTCGGTTTGTCTACGTCGGCGCCGGCGCCACCATGGCGAACTCTGTTCGGTGATCCGCGCCTTGGTGAAGGCTTCGCTATGGTTTCGTTCGCCAGCGAAACACCGGGGTGGTGAGCGAGAAGAGACTCGGTCTTCACGGTGCAGCGGCCATTCCAAGTAGTGGGCTCCGGCGCTTGCGAGGAGTGCGGCGATCGAGTTTGGTCCGATGCTCGGCTTTGTCCGGGTTGTCGAACCAGCTTTCATGCTGCTGGCGGCGGCGGGGAGCGGACCGATGATTGCCCAGGCGTTGTGGGGCGTCCGGAATCTCGTGGACGCTATAACAACGAGACCGCGAGGCAGCCGAATACGAAAATCGGCAAAATTAAGCACCTGGAGTACGCGGGATGAGGGCGTCCGCCCATTCCGATTGCCCAGAAGCGCGCGCAGGCGATACGCGCCAACGGGGCGCGAAAAAGCACGAGGCGGCGCTTGCGGAGGCGTTCGAAGCGCGTCGCGGCCGGCCGCCGATGCCAGACTCGCTCAAGTTTGGCGCTTCGTGCAAGAGTCAGCACCCAGACGCGAAGATCCGGGAAGATCCAGGACGCGGCGACGCGCGCGGTTGAAGATGGCGCGGGATCACTGGGAGTACTTGGCCGATGAGTTGGCGAAGAACGGGATGCTGGCCAGCCCGACGAGGGGATGTTGACCGGGCAGGCTCTGAATTATGCACTGGGGTGAGGCGGCGCGCGAGGGACGGGAGACGGCGTTCTCGCGCATTTGGCAGCGGTACATGCAGATCGCGATCTGGATGGGGCTGAGCGAGTCTGCTCGGGCGCGCCTTCCTAGTGTAGTGTAATCGAAATAGGTTGAATTAAAGACGAGGTCTGCCATACCGAGCTATGGCGCGACCCATTGCAGTCATTGAACTCACCCCCGATGCGCCACTTTGCGGCGACGCGTTGGAGCGCCTACTGCCCGCCCAGCGGACAGAGCGCGGGCGCGCATCGTATTGTTGCGCGCAGAGGGGCCGGCGGGAAGCGGATGTAGCGGCGGAAGTCGGCACCAGCATCACGGTCTCGCTGTGGTCAAAGCGGCTTCGAGGAACAAGGCTTGGCCGGTCTTTCGACGACGCGCCAGGGCGGGGCCGCAAGCCGTGGCTGGCGCCGGAGAAAATCCGCAAGGTGGTCACCGAGTGATTCTGGCCGCCCAGCGTCGACGCCACGGAGCACCCGCACGCTGGCGGTGGCGGTGGGCATGTCGAACAGAGCGTGCATGCCATTTGAAAAAGAATGACCTCAAGCCGCATCTGGTACGGACTTTCAAGATCTCCAACGATCCGCAATTTGAGAGAAGTTCTGGGACATCATCGGCCTCTACCTGGACCCACCGGACAAGTGCGCTGGTGCTGTGTTGCGATGAGAAGAGCCAATGCCAAGCGCTGGAGAGAACGCAGCTCGGGCTGCCGCTGGGGATCGGCGAGATTCGCACTAAGACGCACGACTATCGGCGACACGGCACGATCACGTTATTCGCGGCGCTGAACCATTGAAGGTAAGCTGATCACCCGGACTGAAGCCAAGCACACCCACGTAGAATGGCTCCGCTTCCTGCGCCAGATTGATCGGGAACACCTCGGCCGCGTTGGACATTCATGTCATCGCCGACAACTATGCTACCCACAAGCACGCCAAGGTCAAAGCTCGGCTGAGCTACATCCTCGTTTTCATCTGCACTTTACGCCGACAGGCAGTTCTGGATGAACCGGCATTGAGCGCTTTGCCGACCTGACCAACGAATGCATTCGGGAGGGTAGCTTAGCGTCCGCGAACTCTGTCCAGGCGATCGAGGAATATTTGGCACTGCAGAGTAGAATCCCAACGATATGTGTGGCGAGCCAAGGGAGAAGAGATCCTCCGGAAGATCGCGCGGGCTAAGGAAGGGGCTTCAGGCTGTTATTAATAGCTAATTCAGACACTAGCACTAGGCCGCCATCGGCGGATCGGGACCCGGCGCAGGCCGCGATGAGCGGGTTCCGTGAAACAACGACGACAGGAGGGCAAACCATCATGGGACCGAATGAAGTTGTGCCATCGGCCGATATCGAGTTGCGCGGCCTGCCCCACTTCGATCTGAAAGTCTGGTGGCACACCGCATGCCATCACAGCGAGCGCGAGCGCGATAGCGCGGTGTTCGGCAGGCCGGTAGTCAGACATGCTCGCCGAGTTGACTCCGCCGCGAGTCGGGCATTCAAGCTTTGGCGCCTTGATTGAATCAGCGGCGTTGGCGGTGATCGCGCGGATCTGACTTTAAGAGTTACACGGGCTGAACTGGCCGCCGAACAAGTCTTCGGGTATTCAGCGAGTGAAAGGCTCGGATTCCCGATTCCGAAGGACCGGTCTCCCCGCCTCCACGGACTGCTCACCCAGACCTCTACAGGCCACAATGGTTGTTTCGCATACAACTTAGATGGGGAGGACATCTCTGCCATTTCGGTCTCCGCATCCGTGGCGCTCCTTCACGATAAGGGCAGGTGCGATCTCAGAGCTATCTTGTTGATCGAAGACGTCTCGGAACAACTCAAGGCGGCAGCCCGGAGGTTGCCTGGGAACTACACGACGATATCACTCAGCGCCTGGCCTCCCCGCTTCGGCCGCGCTTCCTCCATCATGTCAGGCAGGTGGCCGAGGCTTTGCCGGCGGCGATGACCAATTGCGCCGTGCTTCCAGTCTGGCATCATCAACATTTCGAAGGCATCCGGCAGCTTTCTACATCGGATGCATCCTTCTGCCCTGGATGACCTGGGCCAAACGCGCTAGGGTCTCTGCTCCGAAAGTTCAAGAACTCCTCCATCGTATCTCCGCCACGTTCATGCCTGTCTCTCTCGCCATTATATGTGCACCACGCCAAGGTCTTCGGCCGCTGCGAATCTACCACCGGCATCGTCCCCTTTTCCAATCTCGTTGACCAAGTCATGTCCAGACCTCCCTACAACGATGCCCGGCGTGTGTTCTGGATTGTTGACAATGGAAGTTCTCACCGCGGCGCCGCTTCCGTTGCCTGTCTCCAAGCACAGTACCCGAGGTTGGTCCTCATCCATTCCCCGGTTCACGCCAGTTGGCTCAACCAGATCGAGATCTACTTCTCAATCATCCAACGCAAGGTCCTCACGCCGAACAACTTCACCAGCCTCGATCAACTCGCCGAACGCCTCTTCGACATCCAATACTATTGGCAGGCCACGGCTCAACCCTTCGAGTGGAAGTGCTCCAAGGCCGACCTCGCCAAACTGCTCGCCAAGCTCAAACGCAAGCCCGACCTCACCGCTTCGAGAATACGTTAGCGAACTTCTGAACTGGAGCACTTAGTTTCGAAATTGGGATCGTTAGAAGCCATGTAGCGTTCCAGCCGATGTGGCTTGATGTTGGCTTGCACCAGGATCCGCTGGACCGAATCCTTGCTGACCCCGAACTGCTTGGCCAACTTGCGGCAGGACCAGTGGGTGGAGCCATCGCGGGGCCATTCTTGATCGCGGTGAGAACTTTGGCTTGCAATCGCGGCGTGCGCACGGACGGTGTCTGTCCCGGATGCCGCTCAGCCACTAAGCCGTTGATGCGGTCCTTCAGGAAGCGAGCCTTCCAACGGGAAATGGTGGGCGCGGTGGTATCCAATCCTTTTTCGATCTCGCGATAGGTTCGTCCCTGTGTCAGCCGAAGGATCATTTCGGCCGTCGAGACATCCGTAGCCGGCAGGGTACGCGACCGCGACATGGCCTCCAACTCGCTCTGCTCCTCAGCGCTCAGGCTCACTGGTTCCGCATGGAAAGGCATCCTATGAACACGCTGCGCGAATGCTATTTTTCCAACCACTGACCGGATTGCAGGCATAATAAGGAACAAAACCATATTCACGAGCGAAACCGAGGAGGCGTGGAAGAAAGCGAACCAGGCGGCCGTCGTGTTCGGCAACGGCGGTGGCAAGATTGTCGTAGGCGATTTCTCGCACCACGCTGGCCGTCGCGGTGAACGCGCGTGGCACCGCGCGAAGGTCTCGAAGATCTGGCTGTGAATGAACTCGACAAAGAGCATCCGGCTGTGGGCGCAGACCAAGGCGAAGGCGTAAAGCTTACGCGAATGGCCTGAGTACCTCAGTTCGCCGAAGTGGGCCCAATCGACTTCGAATCGTTTCCCGGCCAAATGTTCCATGCGAACGAACGCGCGGCGAGGCGTTGTGTTGCGGCCGAGCCTTGCGCACGCGTACTCCTGCAGGATGCTGTGACCGCCGTTATAGCCGAGGGGCTGCAGCATCTGCTCGATGACGGCGGCGCTGACCTACGGGTCCTTCTCCAGCCACTCGTCGATGTTGCCTTTGAACGGATCGAGCTTGCTGGTACGCATGCGGACTCTGCGCTATCGCCGCAACGGCCTTCACGCACTGGCCCCCAAACCTCGCAACGATCGCGGCCAGATGCGCGTCATCCCGGAGAAAACCGCCGCTCTCATCGAACGTTTGCAGCGCGAGAATCCTCATCGCACCGGCACCGCGCTGCTTCACCAACTCGCCTTGGCCTCGGACGGGAACCCGGAGATGTCGCCCTCCACTCTCTACCGCTTCCCGCGCGCTCGCGGCCTCACGCAACGCCAACTCCTCCTGGAAAAGGCCGCCGCTTCTTCTCACAAAAAGTACTCCGACATGCTCTTCGGTTCTTGGGGCTCACGGCCCGCCGGCGGCAAGCGCCAGGTCTTCCTCCAAGCCACTCTCGACGACGCCAGTCGTCTCATCCCGCACGCACAGTTCTATCCCGATCAAGGGTTGGACTCGCTCCTCGATTGCCTCCGTCAAGCCGTC
>JAWKHI010000002.1:0-348545 GCA_041394885.1 Bryobacteraceae bacterium
CGGCGATCCACAACGGCTACCGGCCGGGAGCGATGCCGCCGGAATACGTGGGCGGGCTGGGGGAGGGCGGAGCGAAGGTGCTGGTGGAGTTCGTGGAAGCGGGCGGGACGCTGGTGTTTCTGAACGAATCCGCTAACTATGCGAGCGGGCATCTGGGCGCGCCCGCGCCGAACGTGCTGCGGGGCGTGGCCACGCGGGATTTCTACTGTCCGGGATCTCTGTTGAACGTACGTCTCGATCCGGGGCACCGGTTGACGCGGGGCCTGCCGGTGGAAGTGGCGGTGTGGTTCGAGGATAGCCCTGCGTGGAAGGTGGGGGTGAACGAGTCCGTGACGGCGGTAGCGACGTATCCGGAAAGCGGCGTGCTGGCGTCGGGGTGGCTGCTCGGGGAGCGCTATCTGGCTGGCAGGGCTGCGCTGGTCGAGGCGCGGGTGGGGAAGGGAAGCATGATCCTGTTCGGGATGCGGCCGCAGTACCGGGCGCAGAGTTACCTGACGCTGAAATTACTGTTCAACGCCCTGGTGACGGAGCAGCCGTGATTCGTTTTCAACACCTGCATACCCACTTCCTGCTGCCGTTCTCGATCGACAAGGAAGCGGTGTGCGAGGACCACATGGGGATCTGGGCGCGCCATCCGCACTGGATCACGGGAGTGACGGAATGGTTGAACCTTCCGGCGGAGGGAGTGGGCGCGAAGCTGGTGGAGAGGCTGGGGAAATGGAAGCGTACACCGTACACGCGCTACGACATCGACAGCCCGGCGTATCAGGACATGGTCTTTTTCCATTCCTATGTCCGGCGGGTGTTCTTCGACACCACCGAGCCGCCTGAGGAAGGGCAGGGTCCGGAATCACTGCTGCAGTTTTATCAGATACCGCTCGAGGAACAGAATCTGTGGTTCGTGGCCGAAGATGCGAAGGGGCGATCAGCGAGTGTGCGGGTGACGGATCTGCGGCTGCACCTGTACGCCAACACGATCGGGGTCCTGTCGATCGGGGTGGAAGCGTTCAACATCAGCGCGAGCGAGGGGCTGTGGATCAACGAGATGATGCGGAAGGTGTATCCATCGAGCCGGCGCCAGCTGCGGGAAGGACGGATGCCGGTGCGGTTGGCGTTCGTGCTGGAGGATGGGCAGGGACAACAGGACGTGCTGGTGGAGGAGCGGTTCGAGCGAGCCGAGATGGTGAGTTTCCATCCGCCGTTGGCGGCGACGATCCGGGCGCTGCTGTACTTTGCCGACTACGAACAGCAGGAATACGAACCGGTGCTGGACGAGCGGATGGTGGTGTACACGTATGTGGCGGTGGATCCGGCGACAATCCCGGAAGGATTCGTGGATTCCCGAGAGTACGAAGTGCTGCGGAGCCGCATTCTGTACGTGGACCGATGGGGAGAGGATTTCCGCTACGATACGGCGTTCACCAAGAAGTTGATGCTGCGGCAGCAGTACCGGCGCTGGGCGCATCAGGGGACGTGGTACGGATCGACGACGTACTCGAACGTCACCTGTTGCATCGGGCAGTTCGATTGCGACGAGCATGAGCTGGCCGAGGGGTTTCTGATTCACCGGATGTACCGGAGCCGTTACCTGGCGATCGCGCTGATCACGTTGTTCTACCGGGTGACGCTGCTCGATTTCGCGGAGCGGACGGCGCTGGTGTCGCGGCAGTTGTATCGAGACGCGGAGGGGGCGCGCATTTCCAGCGAGAACATCCGGCTGGCGAGCGAGCTACGGAGCGACTTTCTGCACTTCTCCAACTACTGGTATTTCGATGAACTGGCGAACAAGGATGAGGAGAGCGAGCATTTTCGCAAGCAGGTGCACGAGTACCGGATCGATGTGATGAAGAACGAGATCGAAGTGGAGATCGACAAGCTGAACGAATCGCTGCACAACTACTACCAGTTCCGGAACACGGAAGCGGTGAACCGTTTGGCGATGCTGAGTTTGATTTTGGGCGCGGGGGCGGTGGTGACGGGATTTTTCGGGATGAATTTTTCGGGAGCGTTCGGGCAGTGGGTATTCCAACCCTCGCGGACGGCGATTTCCCTACACTGGGTTTCGTTGAGTTTCGTGATCCTGTTCGCGACGGCGACGTTGTTGTTCGGGGCGTATGTGGTGGCGTCGAACTGGCGGGATTACCGGGAGAGCCTGCTGCCACGGTGGTGGCTGGCAAGGACCGAGCGGGGGGCTCGATCCTTGAAGCGAAGCTAGAGTAAGCGCGCGAGCCGTGTTGTGGTAGACTCACCATCTGCGAAGGGTTGATCGATGCCGGATATCTTTGGGCAGACATCATCATTAACGGTATTTCTCGGGATCGCTGGGGTGGGATTTCTGTTTTTGGTCTTGACGCTGGTGTTCGGCGAGATTTTCGAGCACTTCGACGGTCATGACGGGGATACCGACGGTGGCGACGGACCTTCGTTTTTCAGTCCGCGAGTGCTGGCTGTGTTCACGACGGCATTCGGCGCCACCGGAGCGATCTGTATCCAGTATGGATTCGGGACGGCGGCATCGAGCGTCGCGGGGTTCCTGAGCGGCGGATTCTTCGGCACGCTCATTTACTGGTTTGCGAAGTTCCTTTTCGGCCAGCAGGCGACGACGTCGGTGGGCAACCAGGATATGGTGGGGCGGACGGGCCGCGTGGTGGTGGCCATTCCGGCCGGCGGCGTCGGGCAGGTGCGTCTGCAGTTGGGTGAGGAAATCGTCGATAAAATAGCCAAGGCAAATTCCGGCGAAGGCATCGCCTCCAATACCCCGGTGACGGTGGAATCGGTTCTGGGGGAAGTGGTTGTCGTGCGGCCGGCGTAGCGCGGGCAAGGAGGCCTCTCGATGGATTCGGCACAATCGCTGTTCGTTCCCGTTCTCCTGTTGGCAATCGTGGTGGCATTCCTGGTTGCCATGGCGTTGTTCAGCAGGAACTATCTGAAGGTGTCGCCGAACATGGTGGCGGTGCTGAGCGGCCGCAAGCGGAAACTGGCCGACGGGCGCATGGTGGGCTATCGGATGGTGCGGGGCGGCGCGGCGCTGAAGATCCCGCTGCTCGAGAAAGTCGATTATCTGTCGCTGAACGTATTCACGATACCGCTCGAGATCAAGCGAGCCTACACGGTGCAGGGTGTGCCGGTGTCGGTGAAGGCAGTGGCGAACGTGAAGATCCGGGGCGATGAGGCGTCGCTGCATGCGGCGGCCGAACGGTTCCTGGGGATGCGGGGCGAGGAGATCCAGCGGGTGATTTTTCAGACGCTGGAGGGGCATCTGCGGTCGATTTTGGGAACGCTGACGGTAGAGGAAGTGAATGGAGACCGGCAGAGCTTCGCGCAAAAGTTGACCTCGGAGGCGGCGCTGGATCTGGAGAAGATGGGTATCGGGGTGGACGTGCTGACGATCCAGGAGATCTCCGATGACGAGGACTACCTGAACGCGCTGGGCCGGAGGCGCACGGCGGAAGTGAAGCGCGACGCGATTGTGGGCGAAGCGGAGGCGCAGCGGGATTCGAAGACGAAGTCCGCGGATGCGCTGCAGATGGGCGAGCGGGCCAAGTACACGGCGGAGGCATCGATCGCGGAATCGCAGCGGGATTTCCAGATCAAGCAGGCGCAGTATCAGGCCGAGGTGGAGATCCAGAAGGCGAAAGCGGCGCAGGCGGGTCCGCTGGCGAATGCGCAGGCGCGGCAGGCGGTGGTGGCGGAGGAAGTGAAAGTAGAGCGCATCAAGACGAGCGAAATGATTTCGCTGCAGGAACAGGAAGTGATGCGTAGGCAGAAAGAGCTGGAGGCGACGGTGATCAAGCCCGCCGATGCCGAGCGGCAGGCGGCGGTGGTGCGGGCGGAAGCGGCGAAGATGTCGGCGATTCTGCAGGCAGAGGGGCAGCGATCGGCATTGATCGCGATGGCGGAAGCCGAGCAGGAAAAGCTGCGGAAAGAGGGCGTGGGGCGGGCGTCGGCGATCGAAGCGGAGGGAAGGGCGGAGGCGGCGAAGATCGAGGCAATCGGGCTGGCGCAAGCCAAGGCGATCGAGGCACAGGGCGTGGCCGAGGCGACGGCGATTTTGAAGAAGGCCGAGGCGTGGAAGGAGTTCAACGAAGCGGCGCGTCTGCAGACGGTGCTCGAGAAACTGCCGGCGATCATCGAGGCTTCCACGGGCGTCTTCGGCGCGGTGGCGGCGCCGATGGGCAACATCGACAAGGTGGTTGTGATCGATCAGGGAAACGGGACGGGGGGCAATGGGGGCGGGATTTCGCGGCTGGCGAGCGTGGGGCCGACGGTCGCGTTCGGGTTGCTGCAGCAACTGGAGGCGCTGGGTTTGAACATACCGTCGCTGATGGAGCAGTTGGGCGGGAAGGCGAAGGAGAAGGCGGACGGGGAGGAAAAAGGGGAGGCGTAGCGATCGACAGGCAGCCGGGCTAGCGGTCCTTGAGAGCTGCCTTTCGCATCTGGAGACCGTGCATGAGCGTGGTGGCGCTGCGGAGAGCGGCGGCGAGGTGGACGGCTTCGGTCATCTCGGTCATGGTGGCGCCGTTTTCGACGCATTCTTCGGTGTAGGCGTCGATGAGGTAGGGGCTTTCGAGGGCGTGGGCGACCGAGAGGGCGATGAGGCTCTTCTCGCGGACGGTGAGGGCTCCTTCGGCGAAGGTTGCTGAATACCAGGACTGGAAGCGCCGCCAGAGCTCGGGAGCGTTCTGGCCCAGTTCGTTCAGGCGGCCAAGGTCATCCTCGTGATAGTAATCAGTCATGTTCAACCTCGTAGATCTGCGAAGGCCGATTCGATTTCGTACTTCGCGTCCGGGGTCAGTGGCCGGAGGGGCAGCCGGCACGGGCCGCCGTAGTAACCGTTCAGATCCATAGCATACTTCAAGCCGGGGATCCCATAGCGCGTGGTGACGAGTTGGGCAGGTCCGGCGATTCTGGTTTGCCAATCGAGTCCGGCTTCCTGCTCGCGGGTGCGGTGCGCCTCCCAGATCGTGATACAGGCATAGGGGGCGGCATTGGCGAAGGCAAGGACGGCGGCGGGGGAGCCGAGCTGGAACGAGGGCCAAAGGGTGGGGGCGGATCCGGTGAGGACCTGGAAGCCGGGGTTGACTTCGCGGATCATCTGCTGGACCTTGTCGAGATTTCCGGAGCTTTCCTTGATGGCAATCACGTTGGGATGGTGGGAAAGGCGGACGACGGCGTCGATGGAGATGTCGAGCCCGGTGGCCTGGGGCCAATTGTAGATCATGACGGGGATGCGCACCTGATCGGCTACGGCGGAGAAGAACAGCACCTGGGCTTCGGTGTTGTCGAGGAGGTTCTTGTAGTAGTGCGGAGTACGGACCATCGCGGCGCGATAACCCATCGCGGCGGCGCGATTGGTGAGGGCGACGGTTTCGCGAACGCTTTCCATGCCGGTGCCGGCGACGAGGAGGCGGTCCGGAGCCGCGAATTCGGCGACCATGGCCCAGAGGGTGGTCTTCTCTTCGGTTGTCAGGTAGACGCTTTCGCCTGTGGATCCGCAGACGACGTAGCCGGCGAGTTTGACCTGATTCCACTTTTCGACGTTATGGCGGACCTTTGCTCTGTAGATCTCGCCGGAATAGTCAAACGGCGTGGCTATGGGTGGGAGGATGCCCTGGAACTTCAGCATGGAGTGAGAAAGCAAACGGGGCAGGTGGATGCCTGCCCCGCCGGATGAAAGACTTGTTGTTAGCGCGAAACCACCACGAAGGTGAACAGCGCCAGGGACTCGATGAAGGCGAGGCCGAGCAGGAGGAGGGTGCGGATGGCGCCGCCGGCGCCGGGATTGCGCGCGATTCCTTCGGCGGCCGAAGCGATGGCTTTGCCCTGGCCGAGACCGCAGAGGCCGGAGGCAATGGCCATGGCGAAGGCGACCGGAAGCATGCCGCCGGAGGTGTGGCCGGCATCGCTCTGGGCGTAGACGGGCGCGGCCGCCAACATCAGTGCCGCGAGCGTGAAGAGATTTTTGATTCTCATGTGAATAGAAGACTCCTATCGATTCGAACTAAGTTTGCCTCCAGGAGGTGGTTCCGCATCTGCCGTTGGGACGGAGAGGGCTCACGCTGAAAGCGCCAAAAAGCCGTTATCAATGTTCGTGCTCGACCGCGCCGGCGACATAGACAATCGCGAGGACGGTAAAGATGAAAGCCTGGACGAAGGAAACGAAAACGTGCAGTCCCATGAATGCGACAGGAACCGCGAGCGGGACGAGCGAAAGAAAGCCGATGGTCACCTGTTCTCCGGCCAGCATGTTGGCGAAGAGACGAATGGTGAGCGAGACGGGCCGGACGAGGTGGCTGATGATTTCGAGAGGAAACATGAACCAGGCGAGCCACCAGATGGGTCCGGCGAAATGCTTGAGGTACCCAATGAGGCCCTGTTCGGCGAAACCGTAAAGGTTGTAATAGAGGAAAGTGAAGACGGCGATGCCGAGAGGAACTGGAGCGAACATCGTGGGGGACTCGAGCGAGGGGATGATGCCGACGAGGTTGCAGACCAGGACGAACAGGAAGAGGGTGACGAAAAAGGCGACATGCTTCTGGCTGCCGTGTCCGATGATTTCGTGGGCAAGGTCCGCCAGGAACTGGTAGATGACCTCAAAGATCTGCTGTAGCTTTCCGGGCCTGTCCATGGAAAGACCGGTGCGGACCAGAACGGGCAGAAGAAGAAAGATGACGACCACGAGCATGAGCATGGCCATGTAGTTGGACCAGGGCTTGGAGGCGTCTTCGGCGTGGATGCCGGCCAGTTGGAGCACAGCGTTGGCGGGCCCGGCCAAAAGCTGGTTGCACAGCTTAGTTATCCAGAGTTCGTGCATAAAGGAGTTCGCGAATTCCCTCGATTGTGATGGCGACGACGGTCAGGAGCACACCGGTAGCGAGCGGGACCGTCAGAAGCTTGTAATTCTGAATTATAACAAAGAGCGCGCCTCCGATTAACACCAGGCGCAGGGCGGAGACGATGAGGGAGCCCCCTGAAGTGGGGCTGCCGCCGAGGGCGGCGGTGAAGCGTTCGAGCAGCCAGAAGCTGCCGATGGCGGCGAGGGCCCCGGCGGCGAAACTGATGGCATGGAGGCGATCCCGCCAGAACCACCAGGCGGGAATTCCCGCGAGGGCCATGGCGATCTGCCAGAGCAGGACGCGCCGGATGATGCGGAGGCTGGCGAGATCACTGGCCGGGTTTGTTTGTTCGTCGAGGTCCATTTTCGATCCGATCCACTTGACGCATGGTTTCCCAAAGGCCGGCGGCGAAGCCGGCAACGATACCGATGAGGTAAAAGATTTTCGTCCCGAGACGGTGGTCGAGATAATCGCCGCCCAGGTAGGCGATATACATGGCGGTTGGCAGAACGAAAGCCAAGCCGGCGTAGGCGCCGCCCTTGGCCCAGGGATTCTTCATGCCTCGAGGACTCCGAGCGCGGACAGGCGTTTCAAGACGGCTTCCGAGACGCGCTCTCTGGACCGGGCCCAAACCGGTTCCGGAAGCTGGTAGCTGCCGACGTGACCACGGTCAAAGCTGGCCGGCGGTTCGACGGGCGGTTCCTCATTGTCGAACAGGGCAGTGACCTCCTCTTCCATGCCGCGGCGGAGGGCATGGAAGGTTCGCTCGGCTTCCTGCTGGAAGTCGCGAAGGGGGTCGAGTCCGGTAGCGGAGAGCCAGCGGGCCTGGGCATAGTCGGCGACCCAAGCGACGTATTCGGCCCATGCGTCGTCGATGCGCTCGATCCGTGCGCGGCGTTCCATCTCCGCCAGCTTCCGTTCCGTGTACCGGGCGATGTGGCGGCGCAGGAGCCTGGGATCGAGATCGCCGAGGAGGGTGGCGGCTTCACCCTTGAGGACGGCGTTGCGGAGGGCACGGAGAACGCGGCGCTGCTCTTCGACGAAATCTTCGTAACGGGCGAGCGCCTTGACGAGGCTGAGCGATTCCATTTGGACGACCCACTGGACGTCTTCGACAGCGCGGGTGTCGGGGCGGCCGTCATCCTGAAGGAGCCCGTCGAGCCCGAACTCGGTAACGACTTCGTCCTGAAGGCTGACGTAGAAGCGAGTCTCACCGGGAAGCCCGCGGCGGGCGGCGATGCCGCGAAAATAGTCGTCCATGCGGCGGAATCGGCTGCGAGAAGCACCGAGGACGAGGATGCCGCCGAGGGCAGGCACCTCATCGCCGAGAGGAATGTCGATTCCGATGGGCGCGTGGGGCGTGAGAATCGTGACGGTGCCCTTCTGGCCGGCGCGAGAAAGCAGGTCCGCCGCTGTTTCCGGAAGTGCGCCCGAAACGATGCAGTGGTCGACGCCCAGAGTATCGAGCATCTCGCTCAGCCGCGAGGCTTGCGGAATGGAGAGCGCGGCGATGATGATGGGGCGGCCGTGGGAGTGCTCGAGGTCGGTTGTTTTGGCAACGGCGCGGTCCCGGAGAATGGCGGTGGGGAATACGAGATCCGGCTGGTCAATCCTGACGCTGCCGTAGCCGCTGGGGATGGGCACCACATCGAGCCCGTAGATCTCGGACAACTCGGCGGCTTCGGCGCCGGTGTGGGATCCGATTCCGGCCACTCGGCTATAGCGGGCGGCAAGGGTCCGGATGGTGATGGTGTTCAGGACACGGCCGGAGAACTCGGGGCGTGCTCCTTCGGCAACGGCGGTGGTTGTGGCGTAGCCGTCGCCGGGTGCGGTGGCGACGGTGATCGCGGTCCCTGCCGAGCGCTGTTTTGCAAGGGCGCTGAGTGCGTCGGCGACGGCGGCGAGAACCGGTTGATTCGCCGGATCATGGAGGCTGCAGAGGAGCCCGGTCTCCATGCGATGGAGGCCGCGGTCAGTGAGTTGAAGGGCCTGTTCGCTGCCGTCGAAGTCCAGACCGCCTTCGAGGAGCGCAACCAGATCGGTGACACGGCGGGCAAAGGCCGGGGGCAACTGGCTACCGGACCACAGCTCGACCTGGCGTGAGGCGAGGGCAACGAGGGTCCACTCGGCATCGTCGGCGAGGAGGATGGTTTCGGGCGCGGGTTCGGGGACCGATACGGCCAAAGACTCGTGGAGGAAATCGCGGGCGGCTTCCACCGGGGTTGTATAGAGGATCTGCCGGCGACGCATCTGGCGGCGCAGGTCTGGTTCGATTTCCGCGGTGACGTAGCCGGTGGTAAGGCCGAGTTCGGAGAAGAGTCCCTCCATCCAGACGGCATCGCGATGGGCGAGGACGTCGTCGCGGCGGAACACGTGGACCGACTGGCCGCGCAAGGCATGGTAGGCAGCGGCCATCGCGATGGGGATTGTCTTGCCGGCGCCGGGTGCGAGTTCGACGATCTTGCCGTCGATCATGGCGAGCGCGGCCAGGAGTTGGGGTCTGCCGGGAGTGAGACCGAGCCCGATGCGGGCGGCGTCGGCGATTTCCGCGAGGGGGTGCTGGTGGCGTTCGACGGCGCGGACCTGGGGTTCGTAGGTGTGCCAGGGGTCACCAGTGGGCGTACGGGTCCTGATCTCCTTGACGAACAGGCGGAGGAACGAATTCTTCGGAAGCTGCGGACCGCTACTTTGCGTTCCTTCGGGCACCGTTTAACAGTCTACTTCAGGTTTGGCGATGGAAAAGCTCGAGTTCTCCCTTCATCTCGAGCGAAACGTTACCTGGGCGGATGGAACCAGAGCCGGCGGGCGGTTGCTTCGAGGATTTGCTCCCTTGCCAGTTGAGAGAGTGGGAGGTCATGAGTGAAGATCCGGAGGTGTTCGCGGTAGGAGACCTTGGGGCACCAGAGCCGGCAGGGAAAATCGCTTCCCCAGACGCAGCGTTCGGGCCCGAAGGCCTGGATGATTTTCATGCATGGAGCGTGCATGGCGGCGCAGGGGTAACCGGTGGTGCTTCCGGTGGGGATGAAGGTGAGTTTGGCGTGAAGGTTGGAATAGGTGGCGAGCTTGCGGACCTCATCGACCGTGGCGTCAAGCGTGGCGTCCTGCTTGGGGTTCATGCAGTGATCGAGCACGACGGGGAGACGAGGGAAATCCGGCAGCATGCGATGGAGTTGGGGGGCTTTGTCGGGTCCGATGAGGACGTTGATGACGATGCCCGTGTCCAGGGCTGTTTTCCAAAGGGCGCGAACGCCAGGATGGTCGAGGCGACCGTCGCGGGCCGGGATGGAGCGCATGCCGCGGAGCCCGAACCGGCTAACGTGGCTTCGCAGGAGGGCGGGGGACTGGGGATCGTCGGGATCGAGTGTACAGACGCCTGCGATCCAGGAGGGATTGGCGGCGGCGGAGTCGCAGATATAGCGATTGTCGAAGCGGTAGAAGGTGCTGGTCTGAATGGCGCAGACGGCATCGACGCCGAGGGCCTTGGATTCGGCGCGAAGATCCTCGACCGAGCCGACACCTCCGGGGGGACGGAGGGGCTTTTCGATCGGCGGATACCTGCGTTCGTCGGGAGAGTATATGTGCGCGTGGGTGTCGATGATCGACATGGCACCCAGTATACTGACGCGGTGAGGGTGCGTGGGATCAGGGCTTGGTGCGGACTTCGGTGACGCTGCCTTCGGGGTTGACCGAAACGGCTCCAATCATGTCGCCATGACTGGTGTAGTAGAGTACCTCTCGAAGGCCGCTGGACTCAGGGATCAGGATTGTGGCCGCGGGTTTGCCGAGTTGGCTGATGACCGCGGGACGATCGGCGCCCACCTGGACTGACTTGACGAGATCGAGAGCCTGTTCGAGGGTAAGTTCCGGTGGGGGCGTTGGGGTGAGTGGGGGTTGGGGAGCGGTCATGGCCATGAGGCTGGCCGCCGACTGGCGGGCGTTTCTGTTGCGGCGCGAACGCGTGGAGGAGCGAGACACTCCTCCTTGTCTCGCTCCCCGGTTGGGAGACTCCGATAGCTCCACTGCGTCGATTTCCAATACACCAGTCCCCTGGGGCGCGCTGCCCTGCGCGGTTGCGCCTTGGTGAGCTGTGTTGAAACCGGACGAAGCGGACGTTGTCGTCCCAAAGGCTTTGGCGCCTGATGATTGGCGAGACTTCGCATTGTTACCGGTTCGGACGGCTCCGGTGCGAGCCGCAGAATCGGTGGCTTTCAGAGTGCTGTCCAGCGCGTCGCTAACCGCTTTCCCGGCAAGGGCGCCGGCTAGCGTCCCACTGGCGGCCGCCACGCCCTGTTGAAGAATAGCCTGGGCACCGGCAGTAGCGGTGAGCACCAAACAGAAAAATCCAACTTTGAGCATGTCGTTCCCTCCTATAGCACTCTAATCGTAATGCCAGCGAGGGAATCGCGCCATTCGTGATTCGCCTTAGAGGGTAACAGGAAACGGCGCGGCGTGTCAGCCCCGCGAATGGGTGAATCAACAGGCCGTTTTTGCGGACTAGCTCACTAGTAAGGTCCTGGTTCAGTCATCCGTTGTACACTAGGTGGTTTCGTCATGCTGCTAGAGGCGCGGAATATCGCCAAACGTTTCGGCGGAATCACGGCGTTGCGCGACGGCAATCTCGCGGTCGAGGCAGGGCAGGTGCATCTGCTGATGGGGGAGAACGGGGCGGGCAAATCGACGCTGATGAAAATCGTGGCCGGGATGATTGCTCCCGGGGGCGGCGAACTGGTGTGGAAAGGGCAGCGGGTGAGCTTCCGGCGACCGGCCGATGCAGCGGCGGTGGGCATCGCGATGGTGCATCAGGAGTCCCTGCTGGCGCCTCATCTGACGATCGCGGAGAACATCTTTCTGGGGCGGGCGCCACAGCGTGGGTGGGGCATGGTGGACCGGCGCAAGATGGTGGAACAGGCCAAGCGCGTGATCGCCGACCACCGGTTTCCGCTGCAGCCGGAGTGGCGGGTAGAGCGGCTGAGCCCGGCGGGCAAGCAGATGGTGGAGATTTGCCGGGCGATTCAGCATGGGTCCAGCCTTTTGATTTTCGATGAGCCGACCTCGTCGCTTTCCGAGGCAGAGACGGCGGAGGTATTCCGGATCGTCAAGACGCTGCGGGATCGGCAAGTGGGGGTGATCTACATCACGCATCGTCTGGAAGAGCTGCGTACGGTGGGGGACCGGGTGACGATTTTGCGGGATGGGGAAACGGTGCACACGTGCGCGCTGGCGGATCTGCCCAAAGAGGAACTGATCCGGCACATGGTGGGCCGGGAGTTGAACGCGATCTACCACCGGGAGGCGCTGACGCCGGGAAAAGAGCTCTTGCGGGTGACCGGGTTGGGCGCGGGGTTGCTGCGGAATATTTCCTTTTCGCTGCGCGAAGGCGAGATTGTGGGAATGGCAGGGCTGGTAGGCGCGGGGCGAACCGAGTTGTGCCGCGCATTGTTCGGCCTGGACCGTGTGGCGGCTGGAACGGTGGAAGTAGCTGGGAGGGCGGTGCGCATCCAATCTCCTCGGGACGCCGTGGCGGCCGGAATCGCGCTGGTGCCCGAGGACCGGCAGCACGCGGGACTGGCGCGAGGTCTATCGGTAGGCCACAATGTGATGCTGGCTCATCTGAATGCGGTGAGCCGGTGGGGATTTCTGCGCAGGCAGGACGAACGGCGGATTGTGGATGAGAACATCGGCCGGCTGCGGATCAAGGCGGACTCGCAGGAACAGTTGGCGGGCCGGCTGAGCGGGGGCAATCAGCAAAAGGTGGTGATCGCGAAGTGGCTGGTGCGAGGCGCGCGTGTGTTTCTGTTCGACGAACCGACGCGTGGAATCGATGTAGGCGCGAAAGCGGAGGTGTTTGAGACGATGGACCAACTGGCACGATCCGGGGCGGCGATCCTAATGGTGAGTTCGGAACTGCCGGAGTTGATCCAGGTGGCGGACCGGATTCTGGTGATGGCGCGGGGGCGTCTGACGGGTGAGTTGCCCGGGGACGCCAGTCAGGAGCAAATCATGAAGCTGGCGGCGCCGGAAACAGGGAGGAGGCGGCATGATTCAAAGGCTGCTGCCCTTCTTCACGTTAATTGCGTTGTTCATCGGGCTGTCGGTGGCATCTCCGAATTTTCTGTCGAGCACGAATCTGTCGAGCGTGGTGCGCCAGACGGCGGTGATCAACATCATGGCGTTGGGAATGACGCTGATCATCATCGGAGGAGGGATCGACCTGTCGGTGGGGTCGATTCTGGCGATGGGCGGGCTGGTGGGAACGATGGCGATGGAGAAAGGGGCGCCGGTGGCGGTGGGCGTGGCCGTGGGGCTGGGCACGGGACTGTTGTGCGGGTTGGCGAACGGCGTCATGACCACTCGTCTGCGGATCAATCCTTTTATCGTGACGCTGGGAACGCTCGGCATCATCCGGGGCCTGGCGCTCATTATTTCGGGCGGATTACCGGTGCACGACGTGCCGAAGTCGTTCTCCTACCTGGGGGAAGGCACGCTGCTGGGTGTGCCGTTCGTGCTGTGGGTATTAGTGATTTGCGCATTGCTGGTTCATGTGATTCTGGAGCATACCAAGCTGGGCCGTTATGCGTTCGCCATAGGCAGCAATGCCGAGGCGGCGCTTTATGCGGGGATCCCGGTTTCCACCATCACGGTGGCGGTGTACACGATCGGCGGAATGCTGACAGGGTTGGCGGGCATGATCGAAGCGTCGCGATTGATGACGGGGCAGCCGACGGCGGGTCAGGGGTACGAGTTGCAAGCGATTGCGGCGGTGGTGATCGGCGGGGGTAGCCTGCGTGGCGGGGAGGGCAGCGTAGTGGGTACTCTGGTAGGAGCGTTCATCATGGGTCTGCTGTCGAACGGGAGCGACCTACTGGGAATTTCTCCTTACCTGCAGCAGGTGATCATCGGCGCGGTGATCATTGCGGCGGTGGCGGTGGACGAACTGCGAAAGCGGAGGCTCACCTAGCCCTCGCCCAGCGGCGATTTCTTCAATAAAGAGGCGAGAGCGATGAGGAAACGGGCACCGACGATTCAGGACGTTGCTCGCGAGGCTGGGGTATCGCCATCGACCGTTTCAAACGTGCTGAACCGGCGCTGGAAGCAGACCTCGCGAGAGACGAGAGAGCGCATCCTTGCCGTGGCGAGGGAGCTGAACTATCAGCCGAATACGCTGGCAGCGTCGCTGCGGCGGCGGTCTACCCGCACCGTGGGCGTGGTCCTTACGAGTGTCCTGAACCCTTTCAACACGGCTGTGCTGCGGGGAATTCAGGACGCGGCGCGGGCGGCGGGCTACACGATCATCGTGGGCAACACCGATTATGACGCCGAGCTCGAAAGCGAGGTGCTGGGCGCGCTGCGGGCGCGGCAGGTGGATGGGATGCTGGTGGTGACCAACGGCGGAACCAACGAGGTGCTGCGGGGGATTCACGAAGCCGGAGTGCCGGTGGTGCTGGTGGACCGGGGGGATCCGACTCTGCCGCTGGATACGGTCCGGGTGGACAACGAAGGGGCGGCGGGGAAGGCGGTGGAGTACCTGCTCGAGCTGGGGCATACCAGGGTGGCGATCGTGAGCGGGTTGACGACGGGTGTATCGACACGGGCGGGGAGGTTGGTGGGCTATCGCAACGCGTTGTTGGCGCGAGGGGTGGAGCCGCGCGAGGAATACCAGGTGGTGGTGGCCACCAGCATCGAGAACGGGCAGGCCGCCGTGAATGGGTTGCTCGATTTGGCGGATTCGCCGACGGCGCTATTCGTGACCAATACGTTTCTGGCGATTGGGGCTCTGCGCACGATCCGGGAGCGGGGTTTGCGGATGCCCGGCGATGTTTCTTTTCTGATGTTCGACGATCCGGACTGGGCGACGGCGACGAGCCCGGCGCTGACGACGGTATCGCAGCCGACGCGTGAAATTGGCGAGCAGGCATTCGCACTACTGGAACATCGGATGAAGCACAAACGCGGGAGAGAGGCCCAGACGGTGATCCTGCCGACGAGTCTGAAGATCCGAGAGTCGTGCGGCGCGCCGCCGCGGTAGGGTGGCGGATTCTTGGGTGGAACCGGCGCTATTTGTGGCTATCCTGCAGTTCGGCTAGTTCTTTCCACATGTCGTCGATGGGGTGCCAGTCCGGTTTCTCCGGGGATTCCAGGTGAAGGTCCGGAACGCGGAGGGTTCCGTGTCCGAACGGACAGATGTATTCCGTGCGAGGTGGCCCCATCAGGACGAGTTGGTTCCAGGAACCGCGTGTGACAGGCATGCGGAGACGGCGCAGGCAGGTGCGGCAGCGGAAGCGCTGGTCAAGGACGATGAGGTAGACGACGCCGACGGCGGCCAAGCCGAACAGCATGACCGCGGCCGTGTAGCCGAGGTCGCGGGCGAACGGCTGGAGCCGGACACGCATGAAGGGCTCCGGTTCCGGCCACAAGGCGTGCATCCCCGTCCAGAGTGCGAACAGCAGGCCCCAGGCGGCGGCGAGCTTTGCGAGTAGGTAGGCCCAATACCTCATGTCTAATAGACTCCATTCCGGCCGGAAAAGTTCCGCGGCGTTGGTCGATTCCCGCTAACCGGACACCATCTGGCGGATTGCGAACCAGAGGTTGGCCGGCCGTTCGGCCAGGCGGCGCATAAAGTAGGGGTACCAAGCCTCGCCGTAGGGAACATAGACGCGCAGTTGATGATTTCCCTTCACGATTTGACGCTGAAGCTGGCGGCGGACGCCGTACAGCATCTGAAACTCGAATTGATCCGGTTGCCGGTTGTGATTGGCTGCAATCTCGAGAGCCTCCTTGATCATGACTTCATCGTGAGTGGCGATTGCCGGGTGGGATCCGTCGATCAGCAGCAAGCGCATCAGGCGGCGATAGTTGGCGTCTACGTCGGGCTTGGACGAAAACGCGACGCTGGGACCCTCCAGGTATGCTCCCTTGCACAGCCGCACGGGGATGCCGAGGCGATTCAGTTTTTCGACGTCGTCACCGGATCGTCGAAGGTAAGCCTGTATGACGGCCCGGAAGTTGCCGTGACGGGCATGCATGGCGGCCACGAGATCCAGCGTCCTGGCCGTGTAGCGGCTGGACTCCATGTCAACTTCCACCTTTCTATCGGCGGCGGCGGCGGTCTTCGCTAGGGTATCGATGCGGGTCTGGCAGAGGCCGGGGTCGAGATCGAGGCCGAACTGGGTAAGTTTGATGGAAATGGTGGTTGGGAGGGCTTCCTTTTCCAGGCGATCGAGCGCTTGCAATGCCGCGGTGAGGGAGAGGTCCGCGTCGTGTTCGGTGTGGACGTTCTCGCCGAGGTGATCCAGGGTGGCGAGAATGCCCTCGGATTGGAGGAGCCGGCAGACGGCAATGGCTTCATCGAGGGTGGAACCGGCTACGAAGCGAGCACGAATGCGTACGCCGGCCGAAGAACTTTCCAGCCAGCGCCGTAGCCATCGCTGTCGTGACAACCAGAGCAAAGCGTTGCGGAGGAGCATTATTGGATCTCGATCAGCGACGGGCGGCGTCCTCTTTCATTTTACGGGCTATTCCGTGTTTCGGGCAGAGCTACCGCTTTCGTGGAAGTCACTTACTCTCTAGCGGGAGAGAAATGCGTAGCCGAAGGAAGGAGCGTGGAAGAAATTCGCGAATACGAATACGACATGGTGGTGGTTGGATCGGGGCCGGCGGGGCAGAAGGCGGCTATCCAGGCGACGAAGTTAGGCAAGAAAACCGCGATCGTTGAGAAGGGATCCGTGGTGGGTGGGGTGTGCATCAATACCGGAACGATTCCTAGCAAGACGTTGCGGGAGGCGGTGCTGTATCTTTCGGGGTATCGGGAGCGGGGCATTTATGGCGCGTCCTACACGGTGAAGAAGAAGATCACGATGGAGGATTTGCTGTTCCGGGCGCAATATGTGATCCGGCATGAAGTGGACGTGACGCGGCATCAGTTACAGCGAAACAACGTGGACATGCTGGAGGGAATGGCGAGCTTCCTCGATCCGCATACGTTGACGGTGGAGGGGGCCGAGGGCGCCAATCGCCGCACTGTCACGGCGGACAAGGTGGTGATCGCGACCGGGACGACGGCGGCGCGCGACCGGCATATTCCTTTCGACGGGAAGTCGATCTTCACGAGCGACGATATCCTGCAACTCGACCGGCTTCCAAAGACGATTGCGGTGGTGGGCGGCGGGGTGATCGGGTGTGAGTACGCGAGCATGTTCGCGGCTCTCGGTGTGCGGGTGACGCTGATCGACAAGCGTCCGGACCTGCTGGGATTCGTAGACAAGGAAATCGGGGACACGCTCGTTTACCACTTACGCGAGAACCGGGTGACACTGCGTCTGGAAGAGGGTGTGGCTGGGGTGGACCGGGCGCCGGGGGAGAATGGGGAGCAAATCCGGATAGTGCTCGACAGCGGGAAGCAAGTGGTATCGGAGAAGGTGTTGTATAGCGTGGGTCGTACTGGCGCAACGGGCCAGTTGGGTCTGGACAAAGCGGGAGTCTGCGTGGACGACCGTGGCCGGATCCGGGTGGATGGCCACTTCCGGACGTGCGTGCCGCATATTTACGCGGTGGGGGACGTGATCGGGTTTCCGAGCCTTGCGTCCACGTCCATGGAGCAGGGAAGGCTGGCGGCGTGCCATGCGTTCGGACTGGACGCGAAGGCGGCGCCAGAGCTGTTTCCCTATGGGATCTATACGATTCCGGAGATATCGATGGTCGGCAAGACCGAGCGCGACCTTACGCAGGAGGGCATTCCGTACGAGATCGGGAAAGCGCGGTACAACGAGGTGGCGCGCGGGCAGATCATCGGAGACCACACGGGACTGTTGAAGCTGATCTTTCATTTCGAGACGCGGGAGTTGCTGGGGATCCACATTATCGGCGAGGGAGCGAGCGAGCTGGTTCACATTGGACAGGCGGTGTTGAGCTATGGCGGCGAGGTGGACTACTTCGTGCGGACGGTGTTCAACTACCCGACGCTCGCGGAAGGGTATAAAATTGCTGCGTTCGACGGTATCAACCGATTGGGAGTGATCGTAACGTGAAGCAGATCGCGACGGCGTTTTTTCTGATTGCGGCGATGATGGCCGGGCGCGAGCCCGAAGCGGGTTTCGAGCCGCTGTTCAACGGGGTGGACCTCACCGATTTCGTGGTGGACACGGCCGGTCTGTGGCGGGTAGAAGACGGCGAGATCGTCGGCGAGTCACCGGGGCTCGGCTACAACGAATTTCTTCGGACGCGGAGGAGTTACGGCGACTTCGAACTCAAGGTGAAGTTCAAGATGACCGATCCGACGGGCCGGGCGAACAGCGGAGTCCAGTTTAGGAGCAAGCCCATGCCAGGGTCGCATGAGGTGATTGGCTATCAGGCGGACATGGGTCAACAATATTGGGGCTGTCTGTATGACGAGTCGCGACGAAAAAAGGTGCTGGTGCAGGCGCCGCCGGCGAGTTTGGAGGGATTGGACAGAAGCGGCTGGAACGAATATACGATCACGGCGCGGGGCGGGCGGATCACGCTCATGCTGAACGGGAAGACGACGGTCGACTACCAAGAGTCCGATTCCTCTATCGAAAGGGAAGGATTCATCGCACTCCAGTTGCACGGTGGCCCGGCCTTTTCCATGCGGTTCAAGGAGCTCCTCATTCGAGAGTTCAAATAGATTGGTGGCGGTGAGAATCGCCACGTAACGCATCGGCGGAGAGTGTCACAACCCTGTCAGGAGACAAGTTCGCAGCGACCGTCGGAGGCGCGGCGAATGCAATCTCCCTATCAAAACAACAGGAGAAAAGCACATGGCCGACGATGTAAGCAAGCTGCTACTGAGCAGCGCGGTGATCGACGTTTTCACGCAGAATCCGGGGTTGAACATTTCGATCTCGGATGCGCTGCTGGTCACCTTCAAGAACGCCGGATGCATCCGGATGCTGCGCTACGGCACCGGGTCCGACAATCTGGTCTACGTCCAGTTCGACAATGCGGTGATCACGAACGTGGACGCGCTGAAGAAGTTCAAGGAAACGTTCGAGTGCGCCGCCAAGTACGGAATGGGCGTCACCTACTGCGAGTCGACCGACGGGCGGACGATCTCGATGGTGAACCTGTATCCGTGCCGGTGCAAGTGCAAGGACTGAGACCGGACTGAGGAGAGAATGCGCGGTCCGAGGCCGGAAGCCGGTGCGGGCCGCGCGTTGGTCCGGTCGAGGTGCGGGATGGCTGAGCGCAAGAGCTACTCAGCGCGGGCGCCGAGAGCCGCGGTAGCCCGCTCGACCAATGCCGTGAACCGGTCGATCGCTTCGGCAGCGATCGACGCCTGTTCGTTCGCCTCTTCGGTCCGCCCGGCAATCTCAGCCTCGGCGGCGCCGGGTAGCACACGCGCGCTGTAGCCGGTATAGAGACCCGGAGCGTAAATCTGGTGCCGGTACCACTCGCGCCCGGGCAGTCCGGTCTCGCGCAGTAGCGCCTGCTCGGCCGTTCGCAACACTTCGTTGGCCGCGGCAATCGCGTCTCCTGCCCCACCTTGCAGGCGGCTGCCGTACGCCTGTTCGTAGCGCACAGCGGCAGCCCGCAAGCGGGCGAGTGACGCGGTCACAGCCGCTACGTTCACTTTCTTCGCCTGTAGCGCCGCCGCGGCCTCGGTCACCGTCCGGTCGAGCCCGGAGAATTCCAGGGGGTACAAGTCGGTTTCGGAAAGCCGGAGCACCGTTGTTGCCATCACCTGGGCCAGCGCCTTCGAATACTGATAGTCGCCGTCCATCGTCTTCTCGAACCAGGCCACCGAATCGTAGATGGAGTGATAGGTTCCCTGTGCGCCGGGTTTGCGGAATCCGATGTTCAAGACCGGGATTCCGGCATGGTGCACGAAAGCGACGTAGTCGCTCCCGGCTCCGGGCGAGCCCAAGCGAAACGGCGACGGCTTGGCGCCACCATCGGACGCCTCGGCCACCTCGAGGAGCGTCTTGCCGGATTTCGGGTCCACGCAATCGCGCGCCACGTCCCGGAAGAACGTCTCGAGCACGTGCGATCCGCCCGCCGACAACGTACCCGCCGTGTTCATATCGCTGTTGATGTAGGCCACAACCTTGCCGCGCAGCTCAGGCAGGTGCTTCTCCACCCATTCGGTGGAACCGATCAATCCGAATTCCTCGGCGTCCCAAAGCGCGAACATGAGCGTCCGCCGAGGACGCCATCCACCGCGAACCAGTTCCGCCGCCGTGCGCGCGGTTTCCATCAGCGCGATCGCGCCGCTCACAGGGTCCGCCGCGCCGTTCACCCAAGCGTCGTGATGGTTCCCGTAGATCACCCACTCATTCGGCAGTTCGCGGCCCGGGATGGTGGCGATTACGTTGTAGATCGGCCGGGTGGACCAGTCGAAGTCCACCGCCAAATGCACCTCGGCCGGACCCGGCCCCACATGGTAGGTCGCCGGCAGCGCGCCGCGCCAAGCCTCCGGCGCAACGGGTCCGCCGATCTGCCGCAGCAGTGGCAGCGCCTCCTCGGCGGAGATCGGCAGCACGGGGATGCGCATGATCGTCGATGCCTGCTCGCGGGGAAGTTTGCGCGCGCCCTTCTCCGACGCCCAGCCCGGCGACAGTGGATCTCCCACATATACCGGCATGTCCATCACGCTTCCCCGCTGTGCGCTCTCCATCGGCCGGAAGGGGCCCGAAGGGAAAACGTTGCCCTGGAAAAAGCCGTCCTCGCGCGGGTCAGAATAGATCAGGCAGCCAATGGCGCCGTGCTCCTGCGCCACCTTGGCCTTGGTGCCCCGCCAACTGCCGCCATACCTCGCCAGCACGATCTTCCCCTTCACATCGATGCCCAGTTTCTTCAGTTGCTCATAGTCGGCCGGGACGCCGTAGTTGACGTAGACCAGCGGCGCGGTCACGTCGCCGGACGCGGAGTAGGCGTTGTAGGTGGGAAGCTGATCGGCGTCGCGGGAGTCCGGATCCTCGCGCATGGCCGGCTCCACCAGGTGCGCCCGGTAGCGGACGGGCGCCGTCATTTCCAGGCGCCGCGTCGTGGGGTAGGGAAGCAGCGCTTCGAACTCTTCGATGCGGGTTTCGAGCCCCCAGTCCCGGAACAGACCTGCGGCATAATCGGCCACGGCCTTGGATCCGCGCGAACCGGCGTGGTGTGGTTCGGCCGCCATGCGCCGCATGTATTGCCGTGCGCGGACGGGGTCCGGAATGGCGCGGGCCTTGGCTTCGAGTGTGCGCTGCGCCTCCAGGCGTTCGGTTAGGAAGCCGCGGATGGGGGCCGGGTCCGCGGCGCTCAACAGCATCGGCGCGGCGGCAACCAGGGCGAAAACCGTTTTCATAGTCATGGAGTGGGTGTCCCCAGAAAGGCCAGGAATTCCTTGGCGTCCTTGGTCAGACCGACGAAGCTGGCCGCGATCTTCTCGTTGGGATCGATGATGGCGTAGTGCGGGATGGCGACGGTCTGGAAGCGCGTCTCCTGCAGTTTCTGATTCTCGAGGGAGGCTTCGTCGGTCCCGTCGGTGTACAGTTCAACGAGGACGTACTTCGACAAAGCTTCGGCGATTTCCGGACGCGGGAACATGTTCGCCTTCATCCAGTGGCAATTGGTGCAGGCGTAGCCGGTGAAGTTGACGAAGACGAGCTTGCCTTCCGTGCGCGCCCGTTCGAGCGCGGCTTTGTAGTCGTTCTTCATCCACTTGAGGCCGGACGTTGCGCCCGACGCCGAAGCCGCTCCCTCCGGACACGCCGGCACATACGCGTCGATTTCGCCGAGCCGTCCGCAGTTCATTCCTGGCAGCAGAGAGACGGAGAAGATCAGGAACGCGGCGCCGATCAGGGTACGCGCCACACCGAGCGGCTCATCCGGCTTGATGCCTTCCAGCCTCAGAAACCCGAGCAGGTAAAGTCCGGGGAGCGCGAACAGCACAATCCACGAGGCCAGAAAACGATCCCGTGTCAGGAAATCCCACTGCATCACCAGATCGATGTTGCTCCAGTACTTGAACATCGCCGCGAGAATCACGAAACCCATCACGGTCTTCACCCGCGCCAGCCATCCGCCGCTCTTGGGCAGCTTCTTGAGGTAGGCGGGGAACAGGGCGAGTAGGAAAAACGGAGCCGCCAGGCCTGCCGCGAAGGTCGCCATCCCCAGCGCTGGCAACATGCCGCCACCCTGCACCGACGCCGCCAACAGGGTGCCCACGAAGGGGCCGACGCATGCGAACGAGGTGAGCGAAAAGGTGAGCCCCATCAACAGCGTGCCCGCGATGCCGCCGCCTTGCGAGGCGTCGTTCAGTCGCGTGAGCAGTCCCGAGGGCAGTGTGATTTCGAACGCGCCGAGAAGGCTCAGCCCGAAGGCCAGAAACACCACGGAGATGAAACCGTTCACCCAAGGGTTCGATCCAAGCTGGACCACGCCGAACGGACCCAGAATCGCGGTGGTGGCCAGCCCCATTCCCGTGAACAAGACGATGATGCCGAGGCAGAAAATCGCCGCCTGCGTCACCGCCTGAGCCCGGGTCCCTTCCTGCCGGTTGAGAAAGAACGACATCGTGATGGGAATCATCGGGAACACGCAGGGGGTGAAAATCGCGGCGAGTCCGAAGCCGAAAGCGATGGCGAGGAAGCGGCCGAGGTCGACGTTGCCCGTTGTCCCGGAACCGTATTGCGGAGGCGGCGTTGCCGCAGCCGAGGTTGCCGGCGCCGCAGGCGAACCCAACTGCGCCGCGACGTAGCCGTCCGGGATGGCAGGCGTCACCGTCGCCGCGCCCGGCGCGATCGTCACGGTCGCCGACGCCGGTTTCGTGCGCGCCCGCAGACAGACCTTGTCGCTGCACACCTGGTACCGGACGCGTACGGTGAGCTCCCGCGGACCCGGCGGCGCTCCGGTGGCGATCGCCGTTTCGATGAGAAACTCCACTTGGCCGTCGTAGGTTTCCGATTCGCTCTTGAAGTTGGGATCGAACTTACGAGCCGGTTCCGGCTGCAGCGCGCGAGTGGCCGAGGCGTCCGGAGATTCATCCAACAAAAGGCGCGTCGGAATCGGACCGGCGGGTGTGGTGGTCGAATACAGATGCCAGCCCGGCTCGATCACGGCCTTCAGACGCAGCAGGATGTGGCTGCCCGGCGCGGCCGTTGCCGGGTCCGCCGTGAGTGACCACTGGACCGGATCCTGGGCCAGAGCCGGCAGGGCGAGGAGGGCCAATGCGAAAGGAAGCGTATGCGTGCGGACCACAATCTTAGTCTGCGTTGGCGGAAGGCCCAATGGCAAGAGGGGCGGTGTAACCTCTCGCGCGCGCCCGTGTCAGTGCTCGTGCGTGCAGGTGGGAAACCCGGCGAGCGCGGTATTGCCGTTATAGCCGAGTTCGCGCATGAGGCCAATCTCGGACGTGTAGTAGCCGTCCGCGGTGAGGCCCTTGATCGCCCGGAAGAATGCCGCTTCGGGCTTCATCTTCGGGGGCGCGGCGCGGCGATACCCGGGCGGCGGTAAGGCGACGGTGTCAGCGGCGTCCGACAGCGGCTGCAGGATCGCCATCTGCGCCGCTTCGTCCAACTCGGCGAAGCGTGTCTTACCCTTCCGTTTGGCCGCGGTGTCGAGCCACGCCAAGCCGCGCTTGAATAGCCCTTGCGCCTGCTTGTTCTTGGCGACCACGAAATCAATGTAGGCGGGCACGCCGGCCTCCACCGCACCCGGTGTATCGGTTTTTGGGATGATCAGGCCGGCGAGGCACGTCACCGTCTCCAGATCCGCCTTGGAAAAATACGACGGGGCTGGCAGCGCGGCTTTCCCAGCCGCCGACTCGGCATGACCGGTGTGCTGCGCGTACAACTCATCGGCGGAAAACGGATACGCGCAAGTGGCGCCGATCGTCCCGATGATCTTCAGCGCGTCGCGGCGATTGTCAGCCATCTTAGAGTTCTCCTTTGCGCCCGGCTTCGGCGATGAACCGCGCCGTACGCGCCGCCAGCGCCATCATCGTGTGCGTGGGATTCTTCTCCGACGCCGACGGGAAAACGCTCCCGTCGACGACGAACAGATTCTTCATGTCGTGCGCCTGGCAATTGGCGTTCAGCACCGACGTCTTCGGGTCGGCGCCCATACGGCACCCGCCCAGTTCGTGATTGGTGCGCGGATCCTCGCCCACGGCCTGAATCTCTGCCCCGGTCTCACCAAGGATCCGGCGGGACCATTCGGTCATATCCCGAAAAATCTTCCAGTCGTTGTCGCTCCAGTTGACGTGGCGCCGCGCTTCCGGCAACCCGTAGGCATCCTTCTTCGACGGGTCCAGGTCCACGTAGGTCTTCGGATCGGGGAGCTTCTCGCCGTAAGGGGAAAAGGTGAGGAACGCCGGGTAGCGGTCCTTCACCGCCTGCTTGTAGGATGCGCCGAATCCCTTCACATCGCGCGCCCACCCCACAGACCGCCGGTTCTGATAATTGAACTGGACGCCGAAGCTGCGCGCATAGTCGCGCTGACGGGTGTGCATGAACGACGGAATGTAGGCGTGATCCAGGAAGCCTTCGTCGTTCACCGGCGGCTTCCCGACGAAATCGGTCAGAAAGCACGACACGCCATTGGTGAAATGCGGGATGAAGTGCTTGCCCAGTTGGCCGCTCGAATTGGCCAGCCCGTTCGGGTAAAGGCGGGACTTCGACATCAGCAGCAACGCCACCGTCTGCACACAGGCGCAGCTTACCACCACCGCGCGGCCCTTCACCTCGCCTTCGCGCAGCGTCTCGCGATCGAGAAACTTGACCCCATCCACGCGATTTTCTTGGGTGACGCTCACCTCCCGCACGATCGAGTTCGAAAAAATCGTGAGCTTGCCCGTCTTCATCGCGGGCCGCAGATGAACATCGGCCGAGTTGTACTTCGCCACCACGTCGCAGCCCGCCATGCAGTTGCCGCAAAAGTGACAGGCTGGCCGCCCGGACTGGTTGCGCGACAGCGTCGACTTGCGGACATGGATCACCTTCACACCCAGTTTGGCGGCGCCGCGCATCACCGCCACGTCGGTGCACTTCATCGGCACCGGCGGTAGAAAATGCCCGTCGGGCAGGTCTTCGAGCCCGTCCCGATTGCCGCACACGCCAACCTCACGCTCGATCGCCTCGTAATAGGGCGCCAACTCGTCGTAGGAGATCGGCCAGTCCTCGCCCGCCCCTTCGAGCGTCTTGCCCTTGAAGTCCCGCGGACCGAATCGCCACGCCACCGCGTTCCACGTGAGACTCTTGCCGCCCACCCCGCGGGCGCGCTCGGAATCGAAGCCCGGCTTACCGGTCTTCATTCGCGGGATCTGGCGATTGGCGAACTGGAACGGCAATCCGTGTGTGTTGAAATCCGTCCGGGTGTTGATGACCGGGCCGCCCTCCACCACTGCCACATCCACGCCTGCGCGGGCGAGATGGGCCGCCAGCGTTCCACCCGATGGCCCCGAGCCCACCACCACAACATCGAAGATCTTGTCAGCCATTGTTACTCTCTATCGTCAGTATCGAAGAAGACGTTCCGCTTCACGCACGATATCGGCGGTTTGGGGAAGAATCTCGTCCTCCAGGTTGGGATTGTATCCGACCCATGTGTCGAGCGCGGCCACGCGCCCCACCGGCGCATCCAGATGCGTGAACAGTTCGCCGGCGACGCGCGCCGCGATCTCGGCGCCGTATCCCCAGGATCGTGTGTCCTCGTGAACCACCATCACTCGGCTGGTCTTGCGAACCGATTCCGCGATGGCGTCCCAATCATAGGGATTCAGCGTCCGCAGGTCGATGATTTCGAGTGCGCCCGTTTCTCCCGCGGCGTCCAGTTGCAGCGCCGCCTGCACGGATCTTTGCACCGTCGCGCCATAGGTGACCACGGTCAGCCGATGCCCGCTCTTTACGATCCGCGCCTTGCCGAACGGAATGCAGAAATCCGGCCCCGGATGGGCGGAACGGTTATAGGCTTCCCGATACAACTTCTTGTGCTCCAGAAAGAGAACCGGATCCTCGCAGCGGATGGCGGTGCGCAACAGGCCGCAGGCGTCGAGCGCGTTGGACGGCATCACCACGCGCAGCCCCGGGATGTGGGTGAACTCCACCTCGCCGCATTGGCTGTGATAGACGGCGCCGCCGGTGAGATAGCCGCCGATGGGAACGCGCAGCACCAGCGGACACGAGAAGCCATTGTGACTGCGCCAACGGAGCGTGGCCATCTCGTCCCGGATTTGCATCATCGCGGGCCAGATGTAGTCGAAGAACTGGATCTCGGCGACGGGCTTGAGTCCGCGCGTGGCCATGCCAATGGCGCGTCCCGCGATGGCCGCTTCCGCGATCGGCGTGTTGAAGCACCGGTGGGACCCGTATCGCCGCTGCAAACCTTGTGTGGCTTTGAATACGCCGCCTTTTCCTTTGATCTCGGTCAGGTATTGGTCACGGCTGCAATCGGCGACGTCTTCCCCGAACACCACGATCCGCGGGTCACGCTGCATCTCCTCCGCGATGGTAAGGTTGATCTCGTCCACCATCGTTCGCGGATCGCCGTGGAAGTGGGGAGCGGAAGCGAAGGCCGCCGACGTAGGATCGGTGGTCTCGGAATAGAGGTAGCGCATCGCCGAGCCCGGCTGGGGCGGGGCCGCTCGCAGCGCCGCCGCGGCGGACCGCTCCAGTTCCTCGAGAGCCTCCCTCGCCACACGGTCAAGCGCGTTGGCGTCCAGAATACCCTCGGCCAGCAGCCACTTGGGAAAACGCACCAGCGGATCCCGGGCGGACTCCGCCTCGCGCTCGGCGTCGGGGCGATACAGCCGTTCGTCGTCCGAGAGGGAGTGCGAATACGGGCGGATTGTGGTGGCGCGCACCAGTGCCGGCCCCGCGCCGGACCGGCAAAACGACACCGCCTCCCGCATCGCCGCGTAGGACTCGTTGAAATCGGTTCCGTCCACGTCCATCCGCAGCAGGTCCGGGAAGCCTTCCGCCAGCCGCGTGATACTGCCTCCGGCGGTTTGCTTCTCGATCGGCACCGAGATCGCGTACCCGTTATCCTGCACCAGAAACAGCACCGGAAGCTTCTCGAGGCAAGCGATGTTCAACGCCTCCCAGAACTCGCCTTCGCTGGTGGCGCCATCGCCGGAACATACCAGCACCACCTCGCCAGAGCCCGGCGCCAGCCGCCGCGCCCCTTCCGCGCACCCGCAAGCTTGCAGATACTGGGTGCCGGTGGGCGACGAAGCCGAAACGATGTGGAGTTCCGGCGAACTCCAATGGGAGGGCATCTGGCGCCCGCCGGAAGAGGGATCGGCGCCGGCGCCTACCGCCTGCAATAGCATCGCTTCCGCCGTCATGCCAAGGGTGAGGCACAAGGCGCGATCGCGGTAGTAAGGATAGATCCAATCGCGGCCCGGCTCGAGCGCCAACCCCGCAGCAATCTGAATCGCTTCGTGACCCGCTCCCGAGATCTGGAAGTAGATCTTGTTCTGGCGCTTGAGCAGGATTTCGCGATCGTCGATGCGGCGCGAAAGCAGCATCGTTCGAAACACACGTTCGAAGGTTTCGCGGCTCAGTTGTCCGGGCGCGGAGCTCGCCGAATTGGTACTGGTGGCCACGATTCCAGTCTAGCTGGAAGCGACGCTAGATCCGTCCGTCCTGCTCCATGAAGCAGTATCCGATCATGTGGCACACGATCATGTGCCCGTCTTCGATCCGGCCCATGTGCGGCACCGGCACCTGCACGTTCAGTTGCGCCATCTCGCCGAGTTTTCCGCCGTCGCGCCCCGTCAGACCGATCGTGCGGCAGCCGGTATCGTTGGCGTAGCCGATGGCGCGCAGCACGTTCGGCGAGTTGCCGGACCCACTGATGGCCATCACCACGTCGCCCGGCTGCGCGAAGTTGCGCAGTTGCTCTTCAAACACGCAGTCATAGCCGACGTCGTTGGAATACGCCGACAGTGTCGGCAGCGAATCGGTGAGGGCCTGGATCCGGAAGCGGCGGTCGCGCTGGTAGCTGGCGCCTTTCACCATGTCGCATGCAAAGTGCGACGCCGTCGAGGCGCTCCCGCCATTGCCGCACACAAACACCGCCCGCCCGTTGTCACGCGCCTCCCGCAGCCACTCGATCGCCTGGTCCACTTTGCTCAGGTCAATCCGGTCCAGGGTGTCTAACAACTCTTTTCTGTATGTTTCGGTGAACGTCATCGATTCGGTCCCTCCAGCTTTTCTAACTCCATTTTCGCCAACTCGAGCGCCCCCCACAGGACGCTGTCATCGCCCAAAGCGGCCGGCTGCACGTCTACACGCGCCCGTGACCATGCCGTCATCCGCCGCCGCAATTCCTCGCGCAGCGGAACGAACAGCGCATCGCCGGCTTTGCTGATACCGCCGCCAATCACGATGCGCGCCGGGTTCCACAGCATCAGGATCACCTTCAATCCCGCCGCAAGATGGCGCACATAGCCGGTGACGAATCGGGGATCCCGCAGCAGTTCGCTCGCCGGCTTGCCGTGATCGCGTTCGAGCCACAAGCCGCAGCACATCCGTTCGTAGCAGCCGTGCGCGCCGCACAAGCATTCCGGCCCGCCCGGATCGATCGGCACGTGTCCGATTTCGCCCGCATAGGAATCGGCGCCCCGCATGACACGGCCCTGCGCGAGCATGCCGCCGCCGATGCCGGTGGAGAGCGTCATGTAGAACAGCGGATCCATGCCGCGTCCCGCCCCGTGGAGCCACTCACCGAGCGCCCCCACGTTGGCGTCGTTGTCCATGATCACCGGCATGCCGAGGCGGCCGCGGAGATGCTCCGTCAGCAGAAAATCGCTCCATCCGCCGACGTGCGTCGAGAGCGCGACCTTCTGTTGCTCGAACAAAACCGGTCCGCCAAAGCCGACGCCGCATCGCGCGAACGGCAGTTCCCGCTTCCACTCCCGGGCGATCTCCTCGATGCGTCCGAGCATCCAATCGCGACCGCCCTCGCGATCGGTGACCTCGGAATGCCGGCGCACCATGGCGCCGGCGCCGCCACGGTCGTCGAAAACGGCCATCGAGAACTTGGTCCCGCCGATATCGATCGCCAGTGTGGTCATGCGCCGCCACGCTCGGCCGCCCGTACTTCATCGGCGCTTGCTGTTCCGGTGCCTTTTTTCTGACTCGTGATGGATGCCACGAGGTTGCCGATGCGGGCGGCGTCCGCCATCGAGCCACTCGCGGCCAACGCCAGCGAGCATCCGGCCGAGAAGCTGTCGCCGGCGCCGCAAATATCCACTGGGGTCACCCCGCGCCCGGCCACCGGCTGCACGCCTTGCCCATCCCAGATTTCCACGCCCTTGTCACCCCGCGTCACCACCATCGGACGGGATCCGATCATCGCGCGCAGGGCAGGGAAGTCGATGCGACCGAATGCGCGTTCACAGGCTTCCCGCGCCTCCCTTTCGTTCGGCTTCACGATTACGTGGCGGAAGCGCTCGCAGCGCAGCCGAGAGTCCACCCAGAACACCTTGCCGGGATGGGCGAGCGCAAGCCCGGCGATCGCGTCGCGGACCGCGGCGGTGACCACGCCACCGGCTTCGGTCTCGGCCTGATCGGAAACCATCACCACGTCGAACCGCGGGGCGTGCTCCCGGATCCGCGCGAGGATCGCGGCTTCGGCCTCCGGTGGGGGATCCTGCGCATTGACGAAATCCACACGCGGCTGGTCTTCGTCGTTGTTGCGTGAATTCAGCAGCTTCGTGTAAGTGAAGGTTTGCATCGCGGGCGAGGCGACCAGCAGTGCGCTGTCGATGCCGCGCGCCGCCAGCGCATTCCTGAGCTCCCACCCGTTTCCGTCGTTGCCGATCAACCCCAGCACGGAAACGCGTCCGGCCCCGAGCGCAGCCATGTTGTTGGCGACGGTGCCGCCGGCGCCGGGGGTATTCTCCACGGCTGTGACGGCGATGCGCGGGATGCCGGTCTCTCGCGACGCCTCCGCGAGCGCAGGGTCGTAGCGGCACCAACGGTCCAGGCAGATGTCGCCGACCACCAGTGCCTGCAGCCGGTGAAATTTCGCGAGTATCTCCGTGGTGGTCAATCCGGCCTCTCGAGCGCCCGCCACAGGGCCGGGACGGTGGCGCGGTGATCGCCGCGCAAATAGAAGCTCTCGCCTCCGTCGGCCACCGTGCGAACCAGGATCGTCTTGTGGGGGCGGAAGTAGTAACCAGGGTCGGCTTTGGTCAGTTCGCGATGGATGTCGCCCTCGATCGGAACCACGTCGAATACGGCCGTGGCGAAGTGGCGAATTTCGCGGCCTTGCTGGTGCGCCACGTTGCGCGACATCGCCAGCGCCTTCAGATAGACCTCGGGCGCCATGATCGCCGAACCGAAGCTAAGCATCACGCCGCCTTCCAGATTCTCCACCGCCCGCGCAAAGATTAGAAAATCGCGATAGCTGGCCTCGCCCACCGCCGCGCCATCGCAATTGGGATGCTCATGCAGGATGTCGTATCCGATGCCGGCATGCACGGTGGCGGGGACGCCCAGACGGTAGGCGGCGGCGAACAGGCTCAGCGAGCGGTGCGGATAGTCACTCGCTCCGATATGGCGTCCGGTGTTTTCGCCCAGCCCGAGTGACTCCCGTGCCGCTTCGGCGATCACGTCGTTCAGTTCGCCCGTTTCGCGCCACAAACCGAACTCACCGCTGCGGATGTAGCGGGCCACGCTCTCGGTGGTCGCACCGATCCGCGACAATTCGTAGTCATGGATCGCGCCGGCCCCGTTGGTGGCGACGTGAGTAATCCAGCCTTTTTCAAGCAGGTCGATCAGATGACGGTTGACGCCGGCGCGAATCACATGCGCGCCCATCATCAGGATGCGCGCCGCGCCGCGTTGGCGGGCCGCGCGCAGCCGGTCCGCCACCGCATCGAGGCTGGGATCGTCGAACGGCGGCGCTTCTCCCTCGAGAGCCATCCAGCGGTCCAGATGCAGGTCATGCGCACGCTCGTCGAGGGGCTTCACCAGCAGGCGCGACCGGTCAAAGATTTCGTATTTCGATTTCACGGCGATTGTAAGTTCGCTATCCGGGAAACAGGCGGTTCATCAACTCGCGATGAGATGCGAAGTGGGGCACGATGTAGTCGGCGCCCACGCCGATCAGGCGGTCGCGCTTCCATGGGTCCACCTGCGCGCAGTCCGGCTCATCGGTTGCCACGCCCACCGTGATGCCGCCCACCTGGCGCACGTTCTCGATCTCCACGTAGCCGTCTCCAAAGCCCAGAAACTCCTCGCCGGCGGCTTCCGAGGACGCGATGATGCGCTGAATCAGGATCGCCTTCGAGAAGCTCTTGTAGTCGTCCAGCGCGCCAAACACGCCGCCATCGAAGTAGTGATGGAGACCCAAAAGCCGTGCTTCGCTCTGGACGTAAGGGTCGTCGGTGCCACTGGCCAGATAGAGGGTGAGCCCTCGCTCCCGCAGCGCTTCGAGCAGTGGAACCGTCCCCGGAACCTGATACTTCTCCGGCGCGCACTGGCCGGACGTCAATTCATCGATCCGCCCCTGGATGCGATCCCACAAACGGCGCAAATACTCATGCTTGTACTCGAGGGGATCCCGCGGTTCACCGCCGCGTTTCCGGATTTGCCCGGCGAGTTCGATCATCTGGTAGATCGTCTGCCGGCCTGTGAGCCGGGCGACGAACTCGCGGACCACCGCCGTGAGTTCATCCTCCGATTCCCCTGAGTTCAACTCCACCAGAGATTCCACCATCATTGGCACCATGACGTCCATCCATCCGGATCGAATCAGGGATACGGTGCCGTCAAAGTCAAAGAGCGCGACGCGGGCGCGAAGGGCGTTGGCGCCCGGCCGAAGCTGTTCGATCATCTTTTTCCTATTTTACGCGGAGGTACGCCGCGGCAAGCGGGGCGCAGAAAAAAATCGCGCCGCGGCAGTTCTCCTCCGAGAGCGGACGGGACGTGCGAATGCGCACTGTCCCGTCCGCGGCCTGCCGCAGGCGCGGGAGTCACGCGCCGCCAGTGGCGTGGTTCCGCTCCGCGGCTGCCGCGCCAACCGGTCCTGGTTGTAAGGGGCCCATAATCCTTACAGCTTCAAGCGGTGACGCACTACGTAGTGCAGGTAGGCTGCCAAAACGTTACGGCGCCCATCGTTTCGGCGCCATCGCCGCAGGTTCTCTTTGCCTTGAGAGGTTTGGCCCGCCAGGAGGCATCTGCCCACCCGCCGCTCCGCTCTCGGCTCCACAGCCCGCGGACCATCGGTATCGATAGCAAACCCATCAAAATTGATAGTGCATCCGGAGTCAGCGTTTTGCAGCCACCTGACCCGTCGCCTGCCGTGCGGCCGCGAGGAGGCTATCCCAGTCCTCACCCTCCGCCAGTCCCAGCGGGAGCACCGCACCCGGCAGACGGCGCTTGGCCTCGTCCCAATTTCCGAGCAATTCGGCGGCGCGGCGCCAATACTCCGGCCGTCCGCCACGCGCGGCGCAAAGGGCGAACACTTCGCCGGTCCGCGCCATGGCCCGCGCCAAGCTAGCCTGGGAGGCCGGACTGGTGTCGTTTTCGAATACCCGAGTGGCTGCCTCCAGAGCCCGCTCCGCGCGCGCGGTGTCGTCTTCTCCCATGCGGGTCCGCACCAACGCGATGCGCGACAGAGCGATGCTGATGAGCCGTAGCGCGTACAAGGGGGGCGCTCGCTTGGTAAGCGCTTCTCCCTCACGCGCCATCCACTCGAACGCCGCCAGTGATTCCGGCAACAGGCCCATTGCGCGCAACGTGTCTCCCTGTTGGCGGAGCGCGCCGGTCAAGTGTTTCCGGTAGTTGACATTGTCTGGGTCCGCGGCGCCGAGCGCGGCCAGGGCGCGCACAGATTCGCGTTCGAGCTCCGCGGCCTCTCGAATGTTCCCTTCGCCGGAAAGAAAGGCGGCCATGCGAAGCGAACTCATCGCGTAGTCCAACTTCGCGCCGTTGCTTGCGGTATCTTCCGAGGCCAGTTCCTTGGCGATGGCGGCCATCCGCTCAACCGCCATGCGGGCTTCGGGATGATTCGGCTCGCCCATGCTGTTGTGCAGGTTCGCGACGAATGCATGACTCAACATCACATTGCGGCGCCTGATTGTGTCGAGCGGATATCGCTTCATGATCGTCTCGCGCAGACGCAGGCCTTCGCGATGCAGGCGCAGCGCTTCCGCGAAGCGGTTCTGGACGGCGTTCACCTGCGCCTGGGCCGACAACGAGTCCGCCAGGACATCTTCCGCATCGTGCCACTCTGGCTCGCCGGGCTGCGCGGACTCGAGCAGCGGACGCAACAGACGCACGGCTTCGTCCGCCATGGCTTCGCTGGCGGCGGCCGGCCGTGCCTGCAGAGCCATGAAGACCGTGCGCGTCAGCGTCTTGGCCAACATGTACCGTGCCCGCGCATCTCCCGGATGGTCCGCCGCCAGTTGGCGCGCCAATGCGAGGTTGCGCTGTTCTTCGTCCAACGCGTGGTCGGCTTTGCCTCCTTGTTCCAACCGTATGGCCGCCAGGGTTCCCGTTATTTCCACGCGGCTCAGTTGAGTCCGGAGGTCGCCCGGATGGCGGGAATTCAGCCGCAGCAGGATCGCTTGCGCCTTTTCCAGCAACTCGAGAGCCCGTGTGCCGTCACCCGCGCGGACACCGGGACCGGCGTCCAGCATCGCCGACAGCCGGTAAGCGCTCGCCAGGTCCATCTGTACGGTATCGTCGGTGGAGTTTTGCGAGGCCAGCTTTTCCAGGTAGGCGATGGTCGCCGCCAACAATTTTCCGCTGGCTCTCGCCGCTCCGGGCAGCGCGGAGACTTCGGCGTAGATCTCATGCACGAAGGAACCGGCCAACCGGCTGCTGTCGCTGTATCGCCGGTCCGCCAGCGCTTGCGCCTGCAAGGCCACGCGCTCCCTTTCGGCGGCGAGGGCTGCCTGCGCGGCCGCCTTGGCCGATTCGCGCTGGGCCAGGCGAGCCTGTCTGTCCGCGCGGGCGGCTTGCTGTTCCGCCTTCCGTTTCTCCGCCAACGCCACCGATCGGGCCTCTTGCGCATCCATCGCGGACCGGAACGCCACCCCGGCTCCGCACATCAGGCTCAACACGGCCGTTGCCGAAGCGGCCGCCGGCAACCGGTTGCGGCGCGCCCATTGCCAGGCACGCTCCCGCCGCGTGTAATTGCGCGCCGAAATCGGGCGCCCATCCGCCGCCGCCTGCAGATCCGCCATCAGCGCCGCGGCGCTGTCGTAACGGTCGCCATGGGACTCCCGCGTGGCCTTACCCGCGATGGTGCGCAGATCGCGGTCGAGCGGAAGCGCCGCCTGCAACAACTCGGTGAGAATCACTCCCAGGCTGTAGATGTCGCTCGCGGTTGTCACTGCGTCACCCCGTGCCTGCTCCGGGCTCGCATAGCGCGGCGTGATCCATCGCGGCTGCGTGTATCCGGTGGGGTTGGCGTCGATAATTTTGGCGATGCCGAAATCCAGCAGCTTCGGCGTCCCTTCCGGATTGACGAGTATGTTGCCCGGCTTGAGATCGCGATGGATCACCAGATTCTTGTGAGCGTAGTGCACCGCATCGCATACGTCGCGAAAGATCCGCAGCCGCTCCGCGGCGCTGAGTCCGTTGCGCTCACAGTATTCGAGAATATTGCCGGCGCTTTCCACGTACTCCATCACGAAATACGGCGATCCGAGGGCTGTGGCGCCGGCGTCTAGCAGACGCGCGATGGAGGGATGGTCCAGGCGCGCCAGGATGCGCCGCTCCGCTTCGAACCGCTCCCGCGAGGCCGGCGAGTCCATGCCCGCTCGCACGAATTTCACCGCCACATTCTTCTCGAACGCGTTGTCGGCTCGCGTGGCCAGATACACCGAGCCCATCCCGCCTTGTCCAAGACAACGAATGAGCCGGTAGGGCCCTGCCCACTCACCCGGACGCAATGCGAACTCGGCCACCGCGCCGATCGCCTCCGAGATCCGAGCCTCTGCACCTTCCCCGGTCTCGTCCAACTCCCGCAACAGGGCGGACAACTCCGCTCGCAGCGGTTCCGGTTGCCGCTCGACGAAGGCGTCGCGTTGTTGGGCGGGCAGCGCACCCGCCTCGTGGAACAAGTCTTCCAGTATTCGCAGTGCTCGCCAGTCGCGGTCCGGCATCGCTTGCTATTCCCGATGCCGCAGTTGGCCGGCTAGCCATGCCGTCGAAAATCGCAGATCGCGATGGAGGGTCATCACGGAGATAGAGAGGATTTCGGCCACCTCCGCCATCTCGAGCCCGGCGAAATAGCGCAGCTCCACGCCCCGCGCCTTGCGCTCGTCGATGGCGTTGAGTCGGTCGAGCGCCTGATCGAGCGCCAACAGGTCCGCGGCGCAAGTGGGCGGGCCCGGGAGCAAGTGGCGGAGAGCCACCGCCGGCGCTCCACCGCCGCGCTTGGCCCGTAGGTAACGGCGGGCATGGTCCACCAGGATCTGCCGCATCACGCGCGCGGCCACGCCGTAGAATTGTTTGCGGCCCTCCACCGGCGGCGGCGCCGATCCGGACAGACGAAGATACACCTCATGCACCAACGCCGTCGGTTGCAGCGTGTGGTTGGCTCGCTCCCCGGCAATTTGTGCGCGCGCCAATCTCCGGAGTTCGGAATAGATGAGTGGCATCAACTTTCCGAGCGCCGAGGCTTCTCCCTCTTTCCACTGTTCGATCAGTACGGTGACGTTGTCTTCCTGCTGGCGCAATTCAACCACGAGTCTCCTCCCGTTGCGGGCACCTACCCGATTTTGCCAGGACCTTGGATTGCATTTCAATAGCGATTCAGGAAAGCTTGTTATATTCTCGCGCGGTTTGACGCATCTTCTCGTGTGCGCGATATCTTTGTACGATTTCCGCCCTCTGCCACGCATTTCGGTGTAGTGCGCCCACATCCGGTATTGCCCGCCGGAGGCGTCATTTCCCGCGCGCCGATGTTATGTTCCCGCCCTCGCCGGCGCATACTCCTCTGACAGGCGTCGAACGCCTGCAAAACTAAGAACCAGACCTTGGAGGAGTGGATCGATGAATCGAAATACGCTGGCACTCGTGTGCCTCATGCCCGTTTCTCTCATGCATGCCGGATTGGTGGGAGACACGGTAACCGTGGAAACTCATTTTCCCAACCTTGCGACAACTACGGAAAGCCAGAACTTCGTTGTCGCGGACCCGGGCGTCGAAGTATCGTGTCCGGCGGCGCCGTGTGCCAACATACTCGTGATTCCCGGGGCCACGATCGACTTCACGTCGAACGCCATCCTGTTCACGTTGAACCTCCAGTCCGGATTGGGCACCGTGCGGGATCCCGATGACTTCAACGGCTATGTCTTCCTCAGCCTCGATCTCGGTTCACCGATCACGGGCATCGTCTTCAACCAGACCGGGTTCACCGGCCTCGACAGCTCCGACGTATCGTTCACCGCCAACAGCGTCAGCATCAACCTGCAAGACACCCAAACCGGCGTATCCGCCAGTTGGTCCATCGACCTGATCACAGGGTCCCGAACCTCGCCGGTCCCGGAGCCTTCGGCCGCTATGCTGTTGGGCGCCGGGCTGGGGGGACTCGCCGCGGTCCGGCGGTTTCGCAAGCCCTCCGCCCCGGTTGCGGCGCGTTGAACCAAACGATTTTTCGACAGGCGCAGCGGCGAAGAATGCGGAGCCGCGGAGGAGGCGCCTGGCCGAATTGGACCCGGCTGTTGTGGCCGGGTTCAGAATCCCGTGACGTAAACCACGTGGATCGCATGCCTGGGAATCGCGCCCGTCGACGCAACGGGCGCAGCCCCGGCCTTCCGCGCACAGTATCGAATCGATTAAAAGAAAAATGCGCTCGCGGGTGTCTCCTCCTGAGGGGCGTGGCGAACCGTAAGGTGCAGCCCCGCTCACTGACCGGCCGCGAGCGCAACAAGTGTTTTCCGTATGGGGCCAGGTGGTCCTGCTCCGACCAGCAGATAGCCGCGTGGCCCCAATTTCGCCTCGGGGGGCCCATATTCCCCAAGAGCGCCACGCTCTCGCGTGAACGGTAACGCCTTCTATAGTGCAGTTGCCGTGCCAAACCTCTGACCTACCACAATCAACGGCTTACGAAGCTCCCTTCCGGCCGCCCCCCATCGATTTGGATATGGGTCAATCCGATTCGATAGGCTATATTCGATACAGTCAATGAATATGGAACGTTTAGCTCGTGTGGCCCGAGCCCGTTTGGAGGCGGTGGCGGGTCCGGTGGAAGGCCGATGCTTTCCATTGTCGGAAGTCTTCACCGTCGGCCGGGCGAAGGACAACACCCTGGCGCTCGACGATCGTTCCGTTTCGCGCAGGCACTGCTCCATCACGCCCACCCCCGCCGGGTTCCGCATCACCGACCAGGGATCGGCCAATCTCACCAAGGTCAACGGGGTGACCGTTTTTGACCGCATGCTCACCGATGGCGACGAGATCGAAGTGGGGCTTTCCCGGTTTCTTTTCGTCGAAGAAGAGCCCGAACACGTTACGGTCGTCGAAACCAATGACCTGAAGCTGGAAGCCACGGCCACCCTGCGCATCGCCAATGCAACGCCCCCGCGCGCCACCCCCGCGCTCGAGACGCTGCTCTCGTTGGCCCAGACCCTGACGGCGATGGATTCCCTGGAAGAACTCGCCGGAGTAATTCTCGAGGCTGTGCTGAAGCTGGTGCCCGCCGAGAACGCGTTCCTTTTGACCACCACGCCGGACGGGTCCGAAGTTCGCCGGCGTTTCTCGGCTTCGGTCCGCGCCAAAGCCTCCACGCACACGATTTCCAATTCGATCCTCCGCCAGGTTGCCAGTGACCGTGCGGCCGTCGAGTTTTCCGTGGGCGCCGGCGCCGCCCCGAGCGAGAGCATCGTGATCGCGAAGTTGGCGTCGGTGGCGGCCGCGCCCATCCTCACCGGAGACCGCATCGACGGCATTTTGTACCTGGACCGCACGCTCGGCCGGTTCGACAGCTCGGACCTGCAGATTCTCGTGGCCCTCGCCGGACTAGCCGCCGGCCCCATCGCGGCCCGCAACCGCCTGGCGGACCTGGAAGCGGAAACCCGCCGCCTCCGTGCCGAGATCGCCCTGCAGCACAACATGGTGGGCAACAGTTCGCAAATCGAATCCGTCTACCGGTTCATCGGCCGCGTCGCGCCCACCGATTCCACAGTACTGGTGCACGGGGAAAGCGGCACCGGCAAGGAACTGGTAGCGCGCGCCATCCACTCCAACAGCCCTCGCGCCCGGGGACCCTTCGTCGCCGTCAACTGCGCCGCGCTTTCGGAAACGTTGCTCGAAAGTGAGTTGTTCGGCCACGAAAAAGGTGCCTTCACCGGCGCCATCGCCCAGCGCAAAGGCAAGCTCGAAGAGGCAGCCGGCGGCACCTTCTTCCTGGACGAAGTGGGCGAGATGCCGTTGACGATCCAGGCCAAGCTGTTGCGCGTGCTGCAGGAGCGTGAGTTCCAGCGGCTGGGCAGCAACAAGGTGATTCGGGCCGACGTCCGGCTGGTGGCCGCCACCAATCGCGATCTCGGCGAAGCCAGCCAGAACAAGGAATTCCGGTCCGATCTCTACTATCGCCTCAAGGTGGTCTCCATCACCATGCCCCCCTTGCGGGAGCGCCGTGACGACATCGAGCCATTGGTGCGCCACTTCATACGCAAGCACTCCGAGCGCGTGAAGCGTCCCGTGGCCGGCATCACCGCCAAAGCGCTCGATTGTCTCCGCCGGTATGACTGGCCGGGCAACGTGCGTGAACTTGAAAATGCGGTCGAGCGCGCCGTGGTGCTGGGTCTCACTCCGGAAATCGAACCAGAGGATTTCCCGGAGATCGTCGCCGAATCCTCCACGCCCGTGCCTTCGGCGGCACGCGAAGGCGATTATCATGCTCAGGTTCACGAAGCCAAACGCGACATCGTCCGGCGCGCGCTGGCCGCCACACCCACACTCGCCGACGCCGCCCGCAATCTCGGCCTACATCCCAACAATCTGCACCGCCTGGTGACCAATCTCGGGCTGCGCGACAAGTAGCGCCGCTATACCCGCAACAGGCACCCGCGCACGGGAAGCCCGGTCAGCCGCGTCACCCCGTGTGCGTACCACTGCAACTGGATTTCGTAGTGAGACTGGCGCGAGTCGAAATCATCGTCTGTCTTGTAGTCCACCACCGTCCAGACGCCATCGGCCTCGAAAGCCATATCGATGACTCCTTCGATCAACTGATCGCCGGACCGGAGCAACATTGGCCATTCCCGCCTGCACTGTGCGGCTTGCGCCGCCGCTCTCATCACCGGATGCCGCAGCGCCGCTTGCACTGCTTCCCACGCTGCTTCGATCTCAGCTTCGCTGTTGCCCAGCATCCGCCCATGCAACTGCGCCAGCGGAACCACCTCGCCCAAGCCTTCTTTGAAATCGACGTCCCGCAGCATCGCGTGCACCAGGGTTCCGAATCGTGGTCCGATGGGGCGTCCCTCCACCCTGTCGGTTCTCTCCACCGCAATCTCGCACCGGAACCCTTCCGGCGCCGATCCGGTCTCACTCGGCGTGAAGATCTCGAACCGGGCGCGCGACCCCTTCCGGTTCAACGTCTCGCGCCGCTCCCGCCACTGCTCCATTTCCGCGTGGCTCGATCCGCCGTCCTCGGCCAGAATTTCGCGCTGCCGGATGCCGAAGCTCGACTCCACTTTCAACCCCAATCGCGATGGGTCCCACCACACCACGCCATGCTCGCCAGTTCGCGGGACATGCAGGCCCGGCCTCACGGAAAGTTCACCGTCGCCCACCAATTCCTGCGGACGGTTGAACACCGTGGCCCGTCCGAACGGTGGGCATCCCGGGGCCGTATCCGCCATCGCGCGGCGATCCCAGGCCGGATAGATCGCCTTGTTCAGCGGCTCCAGCCACCCGTCGCGTTCTTCATCGCCTACCGCTGGTATCACCAGCAGATCGCGCGCGCGCGTGGCCGCCACGTACGCGACGCGAACCCCCTCTGCGTGCTCCCGGTCCGCCTCGATGCCCCGATGTTGGGCCAATTCCCAGGGCGTGCATCCCAGGATCCTTTGCGCACAGATCCCTTTTGCGCCATCCACGTACCGCTGCGGTTCGGTCGATTGGATGTTCGCCGTGATATCGGCGAGCAGAACCACGGGAAACTCCAGGCCCTTGGCCGCATGCACCGTCATCAAGCGGACCCCCTCGGCGCCCTCTTCGAGCACCGGCGCTTCCGCTGAATCGCCCTTCTTCGCCTGATTCTCGAGAAATTCCACGAACCCCCGAAACGAGATGCCGCCCTCCATTTCGTAAGACCGGGCAAGGTCGGAAATACGGCGCACATTCGCCAACACCTGATGCCCCCCCGGGCGAAGCGCGAATCCGGCGTGCGCGCGCGTCGCTTCGAGCAACAGATTCACCGTCTCCACCACCGCTCGATGGTTGCGCCGCCGGTGCAGCCTCGCCATCGCCTCCAGCGCGTCCCAGACCGGGGCGTAGTCGCTCGAATCGTCTTCACTGCGCTCCTGGAACGGATGCAGGCGTCCGAACCGGTGCCGGAATTTCAGCAGTGTCGCATCGGAGATGGCGAACAACGACCCGCGCAGAGTGGCAAACAGCGACAACTCATCCCCTGGCCATTCCACCGCCGTTAGCGCCGCGCGCATCGTTTCCACTTCCTCGCGGCTGTGAAACGATCGCGAACCCACAAGCAAGTGCGGGATCCCCCGCGCCTCCAGGGCCCTGGTGTAGTCTCGCGTCATGTCGTTGCCGAAGTTGGTGAATCGCCGGAACAGCAGGCACACATGGCGGGGAGAGATCGGGATGCGTTCGCCGCCGCCTTCCGGATCCCGGATCGTCCAGCCGCTTTCGTGAATCAGCCACGCGATCCACGCTCCCGCCGTTTCCGGCAGACAAGCTTCAATGGCTGCTTTGGAAATGTTCCGGAAGCCGTATGGTTCCGGCGGCGGAAGCACCACCACGGCCGGCTGCGAGTCCGCCCCCTCCGCGTGCGCTTCCAAAGGCACATAGCGGGCTTGGCCGGAGACACGGTCTCCCGTCATTTCATCGGCGAAAGCGGCGTTCACGCACTGTTGAATCTGCGGCACGGAGCGGAAACTCCTTCGCAGATACGTCACCCCCACGCCGCACGATTCCAGCCTCTCGCGTAGCGATTGATAGAGCACCACATCGGCGCGCCGGAATTTGTAGATCGATTGCTTGGGGTCTCCCACCACGAACAGCTTGCCCGCCACAGGCTTTGCGCGCAGCCAGTCCATCTCGCCGGCGTCATCGGCCGCCAGCAACAGGATCAGTTCCGCCTGCAGCGGATCGGTGTCCTGAAATTCGTCCACGAACAGATGGGTGTAACGCTTCTGCAGATAGGCGCGCACTTCGCCGTTGTCACGCACCAGGTCCCGCGCCAGCACCAACAGGTCCAAGAAGTCCAATTGCCCCGCATGGCGCTTCGCATCTTCGTAGCGCTCCACCAGACCGTTCATCTCCTCGCGCAGTTGCCATGCCAGGTCCGCGTCGGCATCGCGGCGGAACTTGTCGAGCGCCTCGCGCAGCACAGCCGTCCCTTGTGTACGCGCAAAACGCATTTCGCGCTGCGTCTTCAGCAGCAAAGCTTCCAGGGTGTCGGTATCCGTGCCTCCCGCGCCGGCGCGTTCCACCCACTGCGCGAACTCGTGCACGGGCTGGTTGGCGCGAGCGCGGTTCAGAGACGCCGACGCCGCCCGCACCACTTCCACCATGTGGCGAATCTCGTTCTCTCGATCGAAATGGGCGTGCTCCCACGCCGCCGGATGATCCCGCCATTCAATCAGCGAGCGCCCGGCGTATTTGAGCTGATCGAGGGGCGGGGAACTGTCGCGGTTGTCGCGCCAGGCAAGGCGGATCAACGCCCGCCGCAGCCCCGGGGCGGACTCGTTCAATTTCTCCTGAATCCATCCCCGAAACGCTCGATCGTAAATCCGGTCGGCCTCCGTCTCGGGCATCTCCACAAACGCGGGATCCACGCGCGCCTCCACCGGACGCTCCCGCAAGATCTGCGCGCAGAAGGAGTGGATGGTTCCGATGGTGGCCTCTTCCAATCTCGCGAGCGCGTCTTCCAGGTTGTGCAGCTCTTCCGGGCCCGGGGCCGAGGTCCGCCGCTGATCCAGCCCCTGCCGCAGCCGGAGCTTCAACTCGCCCGCCGCTTTGTGGGTGAAGGTTACCGCCGCAATCCGGTCCACCGTCGTCCGCCCCGATTCCAGCACGTTCACGATGCGCCGCACCAGTTCCGACGTCTTGCCCGTCCCCGCCGCCGCCTCCACGATCAGTGACTCGTCGAGTGAGCCGCGAATGCGCGCGCGGGCTTCGTCGTCGGATGGAAATATCGCTTGGCTGGGGATCATGACTCGGGCGGCATGGGATCGTCGATTTCGCGCTTTATGTTACCTTACCAGCGTGGCACGATTTCGACGGCTGGCAGTGCTGCTGGCAGTGTCGGCGATCCTCCTGGGCGCGGCCGACTGGTCTTACTTCCGATCCGGCCCCGTCGAGGTCTGGACCGACGGCGATGAGGACACCGCACGGTCCACGCTCGCGAGTTTCGATCAGCTCCGTTACTGGACCGCCCGCATACTCGGACGCGACGAGATTGAGCCGCTTTGGCCAGTGCGGCTGATGGTGCTCAAAAAACCGGGCGAGCGCCGCACCGCGCACCTGGAACTGAAGCGCGACGCCTACACAGCCCTGCTCGGCGCCAAGGACCGTGTGCCGGTGACCTGGATGGCCGACTATGCGCGCATCCTGCTTCATGATGACGCAAAAGTCATGCCGCGCCACATCGAAGACAGCCTGATCGCGTTGCTTTCCACCATGGAGGTGACCAACAGCCGGATCCTGCTCGGCAAGCCTCCCGGCAATCCCGATCGGGATTTTGCGCGCATGCATCTGTTTCTGGTGGATCCCGATTGGGCCGGCCGTTCCCGCGTCTTTTTCTCCAACCTCCAACAAGGCGCTCCCTTCGACACCGCCTACCGCAACGCCTTCGAAAAGACCGAAAAAGAAGTGGAAGCCGAAGTGGATAGCTACTTCCGCGCCGGACGCTTCGAACCCCAGCAGGTCTCCGGCAAAGCGCTCAACGCCGATCGCGACTACCGCGAACGTCCAGGCGAAGAGTCTCGCGCCATGCTCTTGCTCGCCGACGTTGCCGGAGACGCCAAAGCTTACACGGCCATTCTGAATGCCACGGGCAAGAACCCGGATGCCTTCGAAGGCGCTGGCATGCTGCTCGAAGCCACCCAAAACGGCAGCGAAAGCGCCCGCGCCTGGTTCCGCTACGCGGTGCAGGAAAAGGATGTGGAGAAGGCGCGGCTGGCCTTGCGCAAAGCCATTGACCTCAACCCGCGATGGGCCGCACCTCACGCGCATTGGGCCGAATTGGAGACCGACGCCGGACGCAAGGTGCCGCCTCTTCGGAAATCCACCGAACTCGATCCGCGGAACATCGCCTACTGGATCGCGTTGGCGCAGGCCCAAAGCGACGCTAAGGATTTCGCCGGCGCCGCACGTTCCTGGCGATCGGCCGAAATCGCCGCGCCGGATCAGAAATCGCGCGCCGCCATCACCGCGCAACGCAAAGCATACGATCAACTGCGCTATGAACTGGAGGCGGCCGAAAAGCGCCGTATCGAGGAAGAGCGCCAGCGCGAGTTGGAGCGTTTGAAGCAAGAAGCGCTCGCCAACATCCGCAAGGCGGAACAAAAAGCCAACGCCGGCGACACTCCCGTCGATCCAGCACAAAAAGTAGTGGAGTGGTGGGACGGCCCCAAGCCGGACGTCGTGGTCACCGGATCGCTCGATCGCATCGTGTGCGGGCGCGGCGCCAACGCCCCGGCGCAGTGGTCGGTCCGCGATTCCGCCGGCAAGCTGCATTCGTTCCGCGTGCCGGATCCGTCACGCCTGGCCATCGTCGGAGCGGCCCAGGTGTCGCTTGGCTGCGGGCTGCAAAAGCCGCCCCGCAGAGTAAGAGTAGAAGCGCGCAAGTCCGGAGAAGTGCTCACCGTCGAGTTTCTTCCATGAATGGCGTCATCGCCGGCATCCCGCTGCGGTGGATCGCGATATTTATTTTCGCGCTCACCAACACGCTGAGTTTTCTCGATCGCCAACTGCTTGTCGCCGTTGCTCCCACCCTGCGCGCCGAGTTCGACCTCAGCAACGCACAGATCGGCCTGCTGGGCACGGCATTCTCCATTCCCTACGCGCTCTCAGCCCCCGTCTCGGGTTTCCTCATTGACCGTCTTGGCCTCAATCGCGCGGTGAGCGCGGCACTGTCGCTTTGGTCGCTCGCCGGTATCGCTACCGGTTTTTCCGGATCCTTCGCCGGATTGGTGCTGTGCCGTGGAGCGTTGGGAATCGCCGAGTCCGCCAACATCCCGGCGTCGGGCAAGGCGGTCGGCATGTACTTGCAGCCGCGCGAGCGCGCCCTCGGGTCCGCTACCGGTCAATGGGGCATCACGCTCGGGGCCACCAGCGCCACCCTCCTGGCGGGGTGGATGGCCCCACGATACGGCTGGCGCGCGCCGTTCGTGGTTGCAGGACTGCTCGGTTTTCTCTGGATTCCGCTGTGGTGGCTGGTATCCCGCCGCGTCCCTACCAATCCGCTGCCCACCGCCAAACCCGCGCCCATCACCGGCGACCGCCGCCTCTGGGGACTCATCGCCGGCGCCATGTTCGGCATGGCCGTCTACAGCCTCTGGACCAACTGGACTACTGTCTTCTTCGTCGAAACGTTCCATCTCACCGAGCGCGACGCCAATCTGCGTCTTGCCTGGATGCCGCCCGTGTTCGCCTCGCTCGGCGGGCTGAGCGGCGGCGTGCTCTCCTACCGCATGGCGCAGGGGTCCACTGCTTTCGCCTCGGCGCGTCTGCGCGCCATCCTGGTGGCTGCCTGCGCCAGTCTGGTCACAGCCGCAATTCCACACCTGCCTTCGCCGGGCTGGGCGGTGGCCGCCGTCTGCTGGAGCTTCTTTTGGGCCGCGTCACTCAGTGCGAACCTCTACGCGCTTCCTATCGACTTCTTCGGGCCCGAGCGTGCTGGCTCTGGCGTCGCGGCCTTGACGTTCGCTTATGGGGCAATGCAATCGGCCTTGTTCTATGCCGCGGGTTGGATGATTGACCGCTCCGGCTTCGGCCTACTGTGCGGATTGATCGCCCTGTGCCCGCTGATCGCGTGGGCGCTGCTGCGCTGGACGGCGGGGCTTGCCGACGCCGGAAGGCCTCCTCGCGATGCCGGGTAGCTCCGGGCTTGCGCCCCCGGCGGGGCCGCTGATTCGCGTCAGCGTGTCGGCGATCTTTCCGCGCTGTTTCTCCGGCAGCAGTTCTTCCAGGGTGTGCCGGTCCAGTTCCGCGAGGAACGCATGCAATGCTTCCTGCAGGTAGGTCTTCAGCCCGCAGACAGAAACAATCGGGCACGTATTGGTTTCCTTATCGAAGCACTCCACCAGATGGAGATTCGGCTCCGCGCATCGAACCGCTTCCCCGAGAAGGATTTCACCCGGGTCCTTGGCCAGGGTGACACCGCCTGACCGGCCTGGTGTCACCGTCACGTATCCATGCTCCGCCATCGTCTGGACCACGCGCACCAGATGATGTTTCGAAATGCCATAGGCCCGGCTGATCTGCTCCGTGGAGTGTCGCTCGCCCGGATGCGCTCCCAGGTAAATGAGAACGCGCAACGCGTAGTCGGCGTGAAGACTCAGGTGCATCTAGTCGATTAAAACATGCCTCGTTCCTTCCGCAGGCTCCACTACACGGCCGGTTGAAACGAATCCGAGTAAATATCCCGCATCGACATACCGGACAGGAACAGGGTTTTCCGCAGGGATCGCACCAACCCCGGATCGCCGCACACGAAGCCCCGCCAGCCCTCCAGTTTTGGAAGCCGGCCGGTGAGGATGCGATCGATTGGACCCACCTCGAACGGGCCGGGCTCGTCCGACGACAACACCGCCGGTGTGTATCTGAAGTTTTCGTTCGCCGCCGCCATCCGAAGTAGTTCGCCGGAGAGATAAAGCCCCGCAGGCCGCACCGCTCCGTGAAAAAGATGGATCTCCCCGCGATGTCCGGCGGCCAGGGCATCGCGCAAGATCCCATACAGTGGCGCGAGTCCGGTGCCGGCGCCCGCGAGAACGATCGGCTGTTCCTCTCTGCCAGGAACATAGAAACATTCCCCGGACGGCCCCAGCAGGTGGACCCTCGTCCCCGGGCGAGCCCGACCGGCGAGCCATCCGCTCATGCGCCCATCAGGGATGAGCCGGACATGCAGTTCGACGATCGTGCCCTCGCCGGCCCTGCCATCGCCGGGAAGATTCGCGATCGAGTAGCTCCGCGCCAGATTGTCCTCCCGCACGAGGGTCACGTATTGTCCCGCGCGGAACGCGAATCCTCCTTCGCATAGCAGCCGGACAAGCAGCACATCCGGCGATAGGCGTTCGAGCGAGGCGATGATGGCGGCTACCCGCGCGTCACCGCCCACTTCGGCTACCGCCAAATCGCGATCAGGCTGGCATTGGCATGCCAGAAAATAGCCGCGTGCCTTCCACGAGTCCTTCAAGCCTGCTTGCGCGGCAGCGGGGGCCTCACCCTCCGCCGCGCGCATCAGGCACGAGCCGCAACTGCCGGCCTTGCAGGCATGCGGTACGGCCACTCCGTGACGCAACAGGCCGTCCAGGACGGATTCTCCGGCGATCAGCTCGCAGCTATGATTTTGGAAACGAACCGTGGCCACTAACGGCCCAGTACGTCGTTTCGGGTGGATTCCGCGATCGCGGCCACCTGCTGGATCAGCCCCTCGGCAACGCCCATTTCACGGAGCGTCGCGCCCAGGATCTCCACGATCGCATCCACGTGCGAGTCGTTCAGCCCCTTGCTCACCAGATGCGCATGGCCGTTGCGCATGTCCTTGCCCGAATAGTTATGCGGTCCACCGAACGCCATCGTCAGAAACGCCTTCTGCTTGGCGCGCTGCCGCTCCATATCGACGTCGTCGAAAAAGGAGCTCACACGATCGTCCACCAGGACCTTGCGGTAAAAGTTGTCTACGGCGGCCTCCACCGATGGCTGGCCGCCCAGTTGTTCGAAAAGACTAGCATTGGAAGAAGACATAATATGCATCTATGATGCATAGTTTGGTCCAGCCGTGTCAATCCGCCCCGCTACTTTCTTGGAAATAGTGCGTGCAAGCGCGTGGATCCAGGCCGACAGGAGGCCGGGAACCACCGCGATCTCTTGACCGATTCCGTGCCTACGCTAGCGCGCCGGCCAGTTTACCCGTGCTGTCGGCGAACCGTTCCACCGGAGTCCCGAATGCCTCGAGCATCGACACGTAAAGGTTCGACAACGGCGAATCCGGACCGTAAACCAAATGCTGGCCCGTCGCCAGACGCCCGCCGGCACGGCCCGCCACCACGATCGGCAGATTGTGCGGATCGTGCTTGTTTCCATCCCGGATGCCCGCGCCCAGCAGGATCATCGAATTCGCAAGCACGTTGCTATCGCCTTCCTTCATCGCGGCCAGTTTCCGCAGCAGGTAGCCGTACTGCTCCACATACCACTTGTTGATGAGCTGATATTGCCTCATCTTGTCGGCGTCCTTCTCATGGTGCGATGTCGAGTGATGCCCGCCATCCACACCGTCGAGGAACGAGAAGTTCTTGTTGGTCACCTCGTTGCCCAGCAGATAGGTGGCAATGCGCGTGGTGTCGCTCTCAAAAGCGAGCGCAATCATGTCCATCATCAGGCGGACGTGATCGGCGTGTTCTTTCGGAATCCCGGAAGGGCATTGCGACGGGTCCAGATCCTTGCGAGCCTTCCAGGGCGTCTCGCCGGGCTGGCTGGCGCGGTCGAGCCGCTCCTCGAGCGAACGCACGCCGGCCAGATACTCGTCCAGCCGATGCTGATCGGACCGGCCCAAACGGCCGCGAAGCCGTCCCGCATCTTCGAGCACACGATCGAGCAACTGTGCGTCCTGTTTGGCTCCATTGCCCTGGGGACCCGATGCCCGCAAGAGGCGCTCAAAAACCAGCTTCGGATTGATCTCCCGCGCCAACGGCGTATTCGGTCCGCTCCACGCCAAGTGCGATCCGTACACGCGCGTGTAGCCCACATTGCGATCCACACCCGTGCTCACAGGCTCAATCGCCAACTCGAGCGACGGCAACGGTGTCCGGTTCCCCAGCGCCTTGGCCGCCAATTGGTCCATCGATACGCCATTGCAGCTCAGGTCCACGCCCTGCGTCTTGGTGATCGTGGTGCAAGTCAGGAATCCCGAGATCTTGACGTAGTGTCCCTCGCCGCCCTTGCTGCCCTGATTCCAGAGATTGGTCACCACCAGCAGATCGTCTTTGAAATCGGCGAGGGGAGAAAGCGTGGGCGACAGTTCGAAATCGCGGCCGGTTTTCTCCGGCGTCCACATGTCTTCCCGGACGCCGTTTGGCATGTAGATCGCCGCCATGCGCCGCGGCGATACCGGTCCTTCATTGCCGCGCGTTTCAGCGGCCGCGGCCCGCATTCCTTCAAGCCACGGCAACCCGAGCGCCGCGCCCGCGCCCCTGAGGAGCGTTCGCCTCGATAGCGGAATCCACTTCATTCACTGCCTCCCTCGATGCGCACCGCCAAGCCGGGCGCTGTCCCTGGCTGATAACGGAATGGCGCGCTCAGCACGATCTCTTCGATCAGCAGGCGCGCTCCATAGCCATCTCTCTTTAATTTCGCCACAATTTGCTCCACCGCGCAATGGTCCTCGAGCGTCAATCCCCGCCCCAGCGCGTATCCCAATAGCTTGGTGGTGAGATGCCGGGCGAAGTCTTCGCGGCGCTCCAGGAGGATCTGCTTGAATTGTTCGGGCCCGTTGAACCGCGTTCCATCCGGCATCTGCCCGCCGGTGTCGAGCGGTTCGCCCGCCTCTTCACTCCGCCAGCGGCCCAGCACATCGAAGTTGTCCAGCGCGAATCCCAACGGATCGATCCGGTTGTGGCAGCTCGCGCAAACCGGGTTGGTGCGATGCAGTTCCAATCGCGCCCGCACCGTTTTGGGCTTCTCGCCCGCCGCGTTGTCTTCAAGCGGCGGAACGTTGGGAGGAGGCGGAGGCGCCGGCGTGCCCAGGATGGCATCCAGAATCCATTTGCCGCGCAGCACCGGGCTGGTCCGGTTCGGCAGCGACGACACAGCGAGCACCGCGCCCATCCCTAATAGCCCGCCGCGATGGCTGCCTTCGGGCAGTTCCACATGCAGCGGCTGTTGCCGTAGCCGTTCTTTTCGTTCGATCTTGAGCCCATAGTGCTTCTGCAGCTTCGTGTTCAGATAGGTGAACTCGGAGTCGATCAGTGTCTCCACCGGGAGATTGCGCCCCAGTACTTCCTGAAAAAACAGGATCGGTTCGTACTTCAACGCCGACCGCAATTCGTCGTCGTAGTACTCCGGGAACAGCTTCTCGTCCGGCTTGATGTCCCGGCCCAGTTCGCGGGTTCCCAGCCACTGCTCCACAAAGCTCTCGGCGAACTCGAGCGACTTCACGTCGTTGAGCATGCGCGCCACCTGCCCACGCAGCACCGATTCGTCGTGCAACCGGCCGGACTCGGCCAGCAGGAACAATTCCGCGTCCGGCATGCTGCCCCACAGAAAGTAAGAAAGCCGCGACGCCATTGCGTGATGCCCAGCCATCCGCGGTTCAGGCGCTTCATTGCCTTCCTCCATCCGGAACAGGAATTCCGGAGACACCATCACGCCCTGCATCGCGAACTGCATCGCCAGATCGAAGCTGTCGCCGCGCGCGCGCCCCGCCTCGTAGAGCGCCAGATACCGTTCCACTTCCCCCGTCTGCGGTGGACGCCGGAACGCACGCGTCACAAAGTTCTCCAGATTGCGCCGCGCCGCTTCGCCATCGCTCCACTTTCCGCCCGGTTCCGCCACCAGAAACTTCACCCGGGACCGCGGGTCTTTGAATCCGTACTCCAGCCCCAGCCGCGCCGCCTCCAGATACTTCTCCGCGTGAATCGGCGAGACGATCAGCGTCTCGGCGGCGTTATCGAAGCCTTCGCCACCGGCGCCGTCGGCCGGGAGCGACGCCCCCGCGTTCACTTGGATCCCCAACAAATCCCGCACCGTGGCCGCGTATTCGGAACGGTTCAGCCGCTTCAACGGGAACGCCCTTGGCGTGATGCCGTCCGCGCAGGCGGCTGTACGCAGATTGTGGTCCACCCATCCGGTGAAACCGTCGCGCTCGGCTTCCGGTAACGTCACCTTCGGCGGCATGTCGCCATCGCGGACCCGGCGCATCATCCGTGCCCACAGCCGCGGATTCTCGAGGAGGCTGCCGGCGTCAGAAGCGGCCGCGATCGAAAAGCCGCCCGATGGCTTTGGCCCCGTGTGACAAGCGGCGCAGCGGGTGCGCAGGAACGTTCGCGCCTCGGCATGCGTATAGGTGGCTGCCTGCAACCCGCCCGCCGACATCGCGGCGGCAAGCGCCGCCGCCATCGCCACGCGCCGGCTTGGATTCTGATCACGCCTCACGCTATTCATTCTACAGCCGTCCGGCTCCGGCCAAGCTACAATGTAAAGTTCCGACTGGGAGGTCCATTTGAAAGGCAACGACAAAGTTATCGCGTACCTGAACGAGGTGCTGAAGGGCGAGTTGACCGCCATCAACCAGTACTTCCTTCACGCCGAAATGTTGAACAACTGGGGTTATCAGAAGCTCTACGCTTACACCCGCAAGGAATCGATCGAGGAGATGCACCACGCCGAAGAGCTGATGGAACGCATCCTCTACCTCGATGGGGACCCCAATATGACGGAGATGTTTCCGCTCCGCATCGGGCGCACGCCCAAAGAGCAATTTGAAAACGATCTCAAGCTCGAGCTCGATGCCATCCCCCGCCTGAACGATGCGATCAAGGTGGCCACCGAAGCCGGCGACAACGGATCCCGCGACCTTTTCGAGCGAATTCTCGTCGACGAAGAAGAGCACGTCGATTGGCTCGAAGCCCAGCTTCACATGATCAAGGAAGTGGGCATCGAAAATTATCTCGCCACCCAAATTCAAGCCGACCCGAAATAGAACCATGCACCGGCTCATCGCTTTCGCGCTGCTCGCCATCGTGGCGATCCCCTCCACCCAGGCAGCTCCCGGCGATTCCCTCGATCTCCGGAAACGCATCGAGCGGCTTGGCCGCATGGGCAGCGTGATGATGATCGCCGCTCATCCCGACGACGAAAATACGGCCGTCCTCGCTTATTTCGCCCAGGGCCGCAAGTTCCGCACGGCTTATCTCTCGCTCACCCGCGGTGAGGGCGGCCAGAATCTCATCGGCGCGGAGCAGGGCGCCCAGATGGGCCTCATCCGCACCCAGGAACTGCTGGCCGCACGCCGCATCGACGGCGCCCGGCAGTTCTTCAGCCGCGCCATCGATTTCGGATTCTCCAAGACGGCCGAAGAGACACTCGCCAAATGGGGCCGCGATGAGATTCTCGGCGACGCGGTTCTGGCCATACGCCGCTTCCGTCCCGACATCGTCCTGCTTCGCTTCTCAGGCACCCCGCGCGACGGCCACGGTCATCACCAGAGTTCCGCCATCCTCGGCAAGGAAGCCTTCGCCGCTGCCGCGGACCCCAATCGTTTTCCCGAACACGCCAAGGCCGGCCTCGCGCCCTGGAAGGCCCGCCGCCTCTACTGGAATGTCTTCTCCTTCAATCGCGCCATGGAACAACAGGCCGCCTCGATGAAGGGCAATCTCCAGATCGACGTCGGAGAATTCGATCCCACACTGGGCATGTCCTACGGCGAAATCGCCGGACTCAGCCGCAGCCAGCATCGCAGTCAGGGCATGGGCGCTCCGCAGCGTAAGGGTCCGCAGTTGAACTACCTCAATCCGCTGGCCGGAGACCCCGCGGTCAACGATCCCTTCGATGGCATCGATACCACCTGGAACCGCGTCCCCGGCGGCGCGGCCGTCAGCCCCGTGCTCGAACGCGCCCTGCGCGAGTTCCGCCTCGACAATCCTGCCGCCTGCCTGCCTGCTTTGGTGGAGGCGCGGCGGCTCATCGCCGCCATCGACGATCCGCTCGCCCGCGAGAAACTCTCCGATCTCGATGAACTCATCGCCGATAGCGCCGGCGTCTGGCTCGACGCTTCCGCCGAACGCCCCGTCACTTCCCCCGGCGCCACGTTGGGCATCCGCTTCACCGCCATCAACCGGTCCCATGCCGCTGTTTCGCTCAAGGCCGTCACCGTCGATGACGTCGCCGCCTCCCAAGCCAATCTCGGCCCGCTCGAATTCAACAAACCCAATACATGGACCGACAAAGCGGCCATCCCATCCGGCGCGGCGTATACCCAACCCTACTGGCTCCGCGAGCCGCCGTCGGAAACACGCTACCGCATCGCCGATCCATCTCTGATTGGGCTTCCGGAAACCGCCGCCGCCCTCATGGCGCGATTCAGACTCGAGATCGCCGGCGAGCCGATCGAGCTTACGCGCGCGGTGCAGCACCGCTATGTCGATCGCGAGCGTGGGGAGTTGATCCGGCCCTTGGAGATTGCCCCGTCCGTGGCCGTCGCCTTCGCCGGGTCCACCATGTTGTTCCCCTCGGTTGCCGCGAGAAAGGTCGAAGTCGAACTGCGCGCTAACGGCGCCGGTCAGTCTGGCGACATCGCCCTACACGCGCCGGCCGGCTGGAAGATCGAGCCGGCGTCCCAGGCTTTTCGAATCGCCTCCGCGGGAGAAATGGCTACCGTGGCATTCATGGTCACGCCGCCAGTTGCTGCAACCCGTGCCCAACTCGAGGCGGTGGCGCGCGTGGCCGGACGCGAGATTCGTCACGGCATGCACACCATCGAGTACGATCACATTCCCCCGCAGACCATCTACCCGCTCGCCGCCGTGCCGATCGTTCGCGCCGACGCCAAAGTCCTCTCGCACCGCATCGGCTACGTGATGGGCGCCGGTGACGAGGTTCCCCAGGCGCTGCGCCAGCTGGGCGTCGAGGTGGTGATCCTGTCCGCCGACGATCTCGCCCGGGCGGACCTGTCTCATTACGACGCGATCGTCACCGGCGTCCGCGCCTACAACGTGCGTGACGATCTGCGCGCCAATCAGCAGCGGCTGCTCGACTATGCCTCCGGCGGCGGCACCCTCATCGTCCAGTACAACGTGGCCGAGGGCGGCGGACCCTTCGGCGGCGGCGATCCTACGCGCCTGGCCAAGATCGGGCCCTATCCCCTCAAAGTGAGCCGCGATCGTGTCACCGTGGAGGACGCCCCTCTCAAACCCGTCTCGATGGATCATCCGCTGCTCATGGCGCCCAACCGCATCACGGACGCCGACTACGCGGGTTGGGTCCAGGAACGTGGCCTCTATTTCGCTTCGGAGTTCGACGAGCACTATCAGCCCGTTTGGGAATCGAATGACCCTGGTGAAAAGCCGTCTCGCGGCGGCACCCTCTACACACGCTACGGCAAGGGCGTCTACATCTTCACTCCCATGGCCTGGTTCCGCCAACTGCCAGCCGGAGTGCCCGGGGCATATCGTATCTTCGCCAACTTCCTCAGTGCCGGCAAGATGAAATGAACGGCCGCCGCGCCGATGACGATCCGCCTCCGGTGCTAAAGACCTGGAACCGCGTTTACGCCGCGGTTGCGCTCTATCTTGCCGCCCTGATCACCGCCCTCTATCTCTTCACTCGGACGTTCGCTCCATGAGAACGCTCGATTGGGCGGTGCTCGTCTTCTCCCTGATCTTCATCGTCTCCTACGGCATCTGGCGTTCCCGCCGCACCTCCACCACACGCGAGTACCTGCTGGCCGGTAAGAGCATGCCCTGGTACGCCATGGCGCTCTCGATCATGGCCACCCAGGCCAGCGCGATCACCTTCATTTCCACCACCGGCCAAGCGTATGTCGACGGCATGCGCTTCGTGCAGTTCTACTTCGGGCTGCCCCTGGCCATGATCGTGGTTTCCGCCACCGCCGTCCCCATCTTCCATCGCGCCAACGTCTATACGGCCTACGAGTACCTCGAGCAGCGCTTCGACGCCAAGACCCGCGCCCTCGTCAGCGCCATTTTTCTCATCCAGCGCGGCCTCGCCGTCGGCGTCGCCCTCTATGCCCCCGCGCTCGTGCTCACCGTCATCCTCGGCTGGCCGGACCAATGGACCACTTCCATCATGGGCGTCGTCGTCGTCGCCTACACCACCTTCGGCGGCATCAAGGCCGTCACCTGGACCGACTTTCAGCAGATGCTCATCATGTTCGCCGGGCTGATCATCTCCCTCGCCATGGCCATCCACCTACTGCCTGGCGACGTGGGCCTGTTCGATGCGCTGCGCCTGGCCGGCGCTTCCGGCAAACTGAACGCCGTCGTTACCAGCTTCGATTGGAACGACCGCTACAACATCTGGAACGGGCTCCTCGGCGGCATGTTCCTTGCCCTTGCCTACTTCGGGTGCGACCAGTCTCAGGTGCAGCGCTACCTCACCGGACGCTCCATCGCGCAAAGCCGCATCAGTCTGCTGTTCAACGCCATCGCCAAAATTCCGATGCAGTTCTTCATCCTCCTGATCGGCGCGCTGGTGTTCGTGTTCTACGTCTTTGAAAAACCACCCGTCACGTTCCATCCGGCCGAGATGGCGCGCATCGAGCAACAGCCCACCTACCGCGAAGCCGCCCGCGGTTTCGACGCTGCCTTTGAAACCCGCCGCCGCGCTGCACGCGCCTACCTCGATGGCTCGGCCGGCGTCGCGGAGTGGCGCGCCGCGCTCGACGGCTTCGAGAAATCGCGCGAACGCACTCGCGCCATCGCGCCGGGAGAAGCCAACGACACCAACTATGTCTTCCTGGCTTTTGTCACCGGCTATCTGCCCGTTGGCGTCGTGGGGCTCATCCTTGCCGCGATTCTCGCCGCCGCCATGTCCACCATCTCCGCCGAGGTCAACTCCCTCGCCACCGTGTCGGTGATCGACATCTATCAGCGCTTCCTGCGCCAGAGCGCATCGGACCTCCCTTACCTCAATGCCTCCCGCATCGCGACGCTCCTGTGGGGCATTTACGCCGTGATGACCGCGCGCTACGCCGCCGGCCTCGGTTCCCTCATCGAAGCCGTCAACATGCTCGGCTCCCTGTTCTACGGCGGGCTCCTGGGCGTGTTCGTCCTCGCCTTCGGCTTCCCGCGCGTCGGCGGAACCGCTGCTTTCATCGGCGTCCTCGCCGGGGAAGCCGCAATCTTCGGCGCACGATTCTTCACCGGCATTTCCTTCCTCTGGTTCAATGTCATCGGCTGCGTGGTCGTCGTCGTCACCGCGCTGGCGCTCAGCCGCCGCCCAAGCGCCTCCTCCTGATTCCCATTCATACCGCGCATGTCTCCGGAAACGCGTTCCCGACTTTATGTTCTGGCCGCGGCGCTCCTGTTTTCCACCGGCGGCGCCGCCATCAAGGCCACCAGTTTCACCGGCTGGCAGGTGGCCGGGTTCCGCTCCGGTTTCGCCGCGCTCACCATCGCGATGCTCCTGCCGCCCGCCCGCGCCAGTTGGACGCCTCGATTCGCCCTCATCGGCCTCATCTACACCGTGATGACGGTCAGCTTCTCGCTCGCGAACAAACTCACCACCGCCGCCAACGCGATATTCCTCCAGGATTCGGCTCCCCTCTACCTCATCCTCCTCGGACCCCTGCTGCTCAAGGAAGCCGTCCGCCGCTCCGACGTCGTCTTCCTGATCGTGATGGCCGGCGGCGCGTCTTTGTTTTTCCTCGGGGAACAATCAGCGTCCGCCACTGCCCCCAATCCATCGCTCGGGAACATGGTGGCCGTCATCAGTTCCGTCTCCTGGGCGATGGTGATCGGCATCCTCCGCTGGATGGAGCGGCAAGGCGCGGGCGGTGAGCCGGGGATGGCCGTGGTGATGTCCGGCAACGCGACTTCGTTTCTGCTGTGTCTCGGGCTCGCACTCCCCGTTTCAGGTGCGTCGTGGACGGACTGGGCCACCATCGTCTACCTCGGCTGCATCCAGATCGCGATGGGCTACGTGCTGCTCACACGCGGTGTGCGCGGGATCTCCGCGCTGGAAGCGTCTCTGCTCATGGTGGCCGAGCCCACCTTCAGCCCCATCTGGGCATGGCTGCTCCATGGCGAACGTCCTTCGGGCCTCGCCTTGGCGGGCGGCGTCCTCATCATCGGCTCCACCATTGCCCGCGTGGCGTGGCAGGCGCGAAAATAGACGGATGCCCTCCCAACCCCAACCCGGCGAATGCGCCCCGTATTATTTCACCTATATCGATCAGGTTCCCGGCGGTGACGTCATCGCCACGCTCGAGCGGCAACTCACCGAACTGGAAGCCTGGTGCGCTTCCATTTCCGAGGAACGGTCCCTCCACCGCTATGAGCCCGGCAAGTGGAGCATCCGCGAAGTCCTCAACCACATCAACGATACCGAACGCGTCTTCGTTTTCCGTGCCTTGTGGTTCGCGCGCGGTTTCCCATCGGCTCTGCCCGCTTTCGAACAGAACTCCGCGGTCGAAGCCGCGTCGGCCGATTCGATCGCCTGGGCCAGTCATGTCGCCGAGTGGCGGGCCGTGCGCCAGGCTTCGATCGAGTTCTTTCGCAGTCTTCCCGAACACGCGTGGACCGCGACCGGCATCGCCAGCGAGAATCCTTTCACCGTCAATTCGCTCGCCTACATCGTCGCCGGACACTCGGCGCACCACCTGGCGATCCTTCGGGAGCGCTATGCGTGACCCGGCCGGCTACTTCACCGCCACGATCGACACTTCCTCCAGCTTCGGGTAGTGTCCGCTTGCGGTCCGCTGCCGCACCACCGGCGCCAATGGCGAAATCGTCGTTCGCGTCGGTGGAGCCTCTTTCGGAAAATACTTGCCGTACACCGCGTTCATCTTGCTGAACTCATCCAGATCGTCCACGTAGACGTTCGCCGCTACCGTCCTCGAGAAGTCCAGCCCCGCCTCCTCCAGCCCATCCAGCAGATTCCGCATCGACTGGCGAACCTGATCCTCAACGTTATCCGCGTAGATCCCCCCGTTCGGTCCCGGGATGAAGCCCGACTTCGCCGAGCAGTACAGCGTATCGCCGCCCCACACACAAGGGCTCGCCGTCGGGCTCGGCGGCATGTTCTTCGGACGCACCGCTTTCCGCTTGGTCAGATCCTTCACCGCCACCCCGGTGAACTCGATGTTGGCCCCATGCGCCAGGAAATGAACGCCGATGGTGGCCCGCGCCGGTGTATTGCCGAACTCGAATCGCTTCGCGTATTCCTGGTTCATCACGTTCATCGGGATGTTCCGTGTGAGATACGGATTCACGAACACCATGTGGCGGAAGTCCATGCCGGCCGCTTTCAGGATCGCGCCGATCCTGTCCAGCGCCATGTTCACCTGGGTCGCCGGGTCGGCCGGAATCTTTCCCGACGCCGGGTCCCACCCGAGCATTCCCGATACGTACAGCCGCTCGTTGTTCACCAGCACACCCGGCGCGATGTTCATCGTCTTCGGCGTTCCCGGCGGCGTGATGGTCTTTTCTTCGCCAGATCGCGCACCGCCACGGCGTTGATCTCCGCGGTGGTGCCGGTGGGCATCTTGTACACCCCGAGCATGGCGCGCGCGGGCGGGTTTTTGGGAAAGACCTCGTTCCAGACGCGGTTCAGCGCCTGGTAACTGACTGACTCATGCAGATACGCCTGCGTGTACACGATGTGCTCCATCGTCAGCCCCGCGCCCTTCACAATCGCCTCGATATTGCGGAACGTCTGCCGGACGCGGTCCTCCGGCGATGGGGCAAAGTTCCCGTTGGCATCCCGCGCACCCTGCCCGGAGATATACAGGTAGTCACCCGCCAGAATCCCCGGGCTGTAAGGACCCACCGGCTTCGCCCCCGCCTCCGGGAACACCGCCTTGCGCTCGGCGCCCTGCAGGAGCGCCGCTCCCATCGTCAACAAAACCATCCATTTCATTTCGCTTGCTTCTCCCGCAGCTTCATTTCTTCGGTAGCGTCCGGGTGGGTCACCACGGCCTGGTCCACCGGATTCGCCGTCTTCAAATAGGCGAAAATCGCCTTCAAATCCCCTTCTTCCATCCGCGAATACGCGAGCCACGGCATCACAGTGTTCATGGCCGGTTCCACAACCGGAGACCCGTTGTCGGCATAGCCGCGGTACTGCGCGAACTTGTCGAGAAACTCCTGCTCGCTCCAACGTCCGATCCCGGTCTGCTCATGCGGTGAGATATTCGCGCTCACCACCCGCGTATTCAGTGCCAGCAGGAACTCCTGCCCGCCGCCATACAACCGCCCCACGTCGAATTCGCCCTTGTTGACCGGAGTGTGGCAGAATTCGCACCCAGCCGTCTTCACCAGGTACTTACCATAGGCCAGCGGATCTTCCCGGTTCGGCTCCGCCACCGAACCCACGGGTTTGGGCATCGACTTGATCATCAGATTCACCGGGAACCGGATCTCGGTGTGCGGCAGCCGGTTCCGGACCGGCGGTAACGACCGCAGGTACGCGACGATCGCCTGCACATCGGCGTCGCTCATCATGGCGTATTCCGTGTACGGCATTAGCGGAAACAAAACCCGGTCATCGTGCCCGATGCCCTCCCGAATCGCCCGGATCAGGTGCCCATCGCTCCAGTTCCCGATACCCGTTTCCGCGTCCGGCGTCAGGTTCGCGGCCACCACGGTTCCAGGCAGTCCCATCTCCGCCGGCATCACGCGGCCCTTGGCAAGGCCGCCTTCGATCGGCGGGTATCCAAACCGTGTCCCATCCACCTCGGAGTGGCAATCCACGCAGGCATGGCGCAAGAACAGATACCGGCCCCGCTCCACGTGTTCCAGGCTCCGGTCCACAGTCAACCCAGCCGGCGGCGCGACAGCCACCGGACGCAGGTACAACGCGGCCAGGGCGCCGAACACGAAGATGCCCGCCAGCCCCAGAACCACGATCAGAACGCGTTTCCACATCTTGCCTGAGCATACTATCCTCGTAGACCATGGGCAACATTTCCGGCGTCTTCTTCCACCGAAATCAATCACTTCCGTATCGGCAACGTCTGGCGTAGACCGCGGAATCCCACCGGATGGGCCGTCCCCGTAGTGCATCGCCGGACACTGCGTTCTTGGTATTCTGGCAAAAGACGCGAGCAGGACGCGTCCTGTCCGCGGAAAGGGCTGCGCCCCCTGCACTTTTCGAGGCTCCAGTTGCGAACCTCTTTCGCCTGTCATGCGGACCAGGCACACGAAGGAGGCCGTCTTGAATCTCGAACAACAAAAAAAGCAGGCTCGTGAACTATTGCGTGCCGTTCGCGCTGGAAGGGCCGACGCGCTTGCCCGGCTCCGTAGCCAGAATCTTCGCTGGGCCGGCATCGAGGAAGCGGCTGTGCGCCGGGATGTGGCGTTGCACGACGCTCAATTCGTCCTTGCGCGGGAGCAAGGGTTCGTCAGTTGGACGAAACTGAAGGCATACGCCGAGCCGTCTCCACACTCCCGGCACACGCGCCTGTTCGTTGCGGATATGCGGTGGATCACGGACCGGGTCCATGGCCTCTTGCGGACGCGGCTTTCAGCGGGCCCAGCAGCGGCTGACCAGATTCGCGAATGGCACCCGCGGTTTGGCCAATGTTCGGACGAAGGGATTCGTCAGGCGCCGTTCACCGAGGCAGATGCCCGGCTCGTTTATGCCCGGGAACACGGGTTCGATACCTGGGATGATTTGGTGCGCAGGGTAAAACTGCTTGCATCCACGTCTGGCGCCGAGGCAACCGAGATATTCTTTCTCGCAGCCTTTCGCACTGAGGCGGGGAACGTTGCAGCACTGCAGGCGCTGCTACGCGGGAATCCGCGGCTTGCTCGAGAACGCGGCACGAATGGGAATTCGCTCTTGAACCTGGCGGTGAGCAAGGCCGCCAAAGCGGACCCAGGGTTGGGCCTGGCAACGATCCAAGCGCTGCTTACCGCCGGTGCGGACGTGAATGATTCCAACGACCGCGGTTGGACGCCACTGCATCAGGCCGCGTACACAAACCAATGCGAGATTGCCTCTGTCTTGGTCAGGGCTGGAGCCGACCTCGAGGTAGAAGCGCACGGCTCTGGTGGCACGCCGCTGATCGTGGCGCTGTTCTGGGGCCATCGCGAGGTGAGCGATTTTCTGGGCCGCTACTCCGAAGCTCCAGGGAATCTGCGAGTTGCCGCGGGGCTCGGTAACGGCGACCTAATGGAGCGATGCTTCCGTGGGGAATCGATTCTGACGCCCGAGGCTTGCGCCGCGCGGGGATATTACCGGCCGCACAGCGGGTTCCCGGATTGGCAGCCGTCATCCGATCCGCAAGAAGTCTTGGACGAGGCTCTTGTTTGGGCCTCGAAGAACGGCCGCACGGAGGTCCTGTCGCGGCTCGTCCGGGCTGGGGCGCGTCTGGACGCGGACCCTTACCGGGGGACTGCTCTGATCTGGGCGGCGGTGTGCAACCGGATCGAGACCGCAGGATGGCTGATCGACCACGGCGCCACCGTCGATCACAAAGGCACATTCGGTGGGATCACGCACGGCCAGGGAATTACGGCGTTGCACATGGCGTCGCAATACGGGCACCTTTCCATGGTGAAGTTGCTGATCGCGAGAGGAGCCGATCCATCGATACGCGACGATCTGCACAACGGTGACGCTGTTGGAGCAGCGACGTTCTTTGGACAGATGGCGGTCCGAGAGTACCTGCTCTCTCTGAGAAAGTGAAATCGCGGCGCTTTCGATGTGGTCCTTTGTTGAATCCGACACGTCTTGCCGGGTAGATGCATCGTGTGGTGCACTGGGCACGGAGGCCGCGCCTTTCAAACGCGGTTGGCCGTCCTGAATCGCATCGATATGCGGTTTCGCTCAGTACACGAACAGGCCGACGATCTTCAGGGAGATGAAGCCGACGGCGGCGGAGGCGGGAATCGTAAGCACCCAAGCCCATAGGATGTTGGAGGCGATTCCCCAGCGTACGGCGCGGACGCGTTGGATGGAACCGACGCCGGCGATGGCTCCCGCGACGGTGTGAGTGGTGGAGACGGGCTTGCCGATGAAGGTGGCGAGCATGATGGAGAGTCCGGCGGCGGTTTCGGCGCAGAAGCCGGAACGGGGCTTGAGGCGTGTGAGGCGGGCGCCCATAGTGCGAATGATGCGCCAACCGCCGCTCATGGTTCCGAGTGCGATCGCGGTGTAGGCGGCTGCTTCCACCCATAGGGGCACGCTGAAATCGGGCAGGTAGCCGGCGGTGACCAGAACGCCGGTAATGATGCCCATGGTCTTTTGCGCGTCGTTGGTGCCGTGCGAGTAGCTGAAGAAGGCCGAGGAAACCAACTGGAGTTTGCGGAACCAGTGATCCATGTTCTTGGGCGAGGAGTCCTTGAACAGCCAGAAGACGGCGAACATTAGGATGTAGGCCAAGCCCAGGCCGATGAGCGGGGCGATAAAGATGAACAGCAAGGTATCGCGCCACTGCGCTCCCCAGATGATGCCAGCCATCCCGGCTTTGGCGATAGCGGAGCCGGCATAACCACCGATCAGGGCGTGGGAGGAACTCGAGGGGAGTCCCCAGTACCAGGTGATGAGATTCCAGGTGATGGCGCCGAGGAGGCCGGCGAGGATGACGTAGTTATCGATCTTGGTGAGGTCCACCAATCCGGATCCGATCGTTTTGGCGACGGCGGTCCCGGAAAAGAAAATGGCCGAGAAATTGAAGAAGGCTGCCCATGCGACGGCCTGGAGGGGCGTGAGGACGCGGGTGGCGACGACGGTGGCGATGGAGTTGGCCGCGTCGTGAAAACCATTGATATAGTCGAAAACGAGAGCCACCGCGACGACGATGATGACCAGGGCGAGGGTGGAGTCCATGAGAGGGGTGGGGCCTAGCTGTTCTTGACGGCGACTTCCTGAAGGACGTCGGCGACATCTCCGCAATTGTCGGCTGACTTCTCGAGCACTTCGTATACTTCCTTGAGCTTGATCAACTGGATCGGGTTCGTCTCGACCTCAAACAAGGCGGCGACAGCTTTGCGGACGATTTGCTCGACCTTGTCCTCAAGCCTGTTTATCTCCACACAGTGCGCGAGAAGCTCCTTGTCCTTGGAAAGCGACAAGAAAGCTTTTTCGATCTCGCTGGAGGCGGTGACGAGAGTATCGCAAACTTCGATCACCTCGGGAGGCACCGGATCCAAACGATAGGCCACGATCCGGTGGGCGGCCTCTTCGATTCCGTCGATCACGTCGTCGAGGTGTGAGGCGAGCACGTGGATATCTTCAGGGTCGAGCGGAGTGATGAAGGTCTGGTTGAGGCGGACGAAGGTTTCGTGGATGATCTCGTCGCCCTTCTTCTCGAGTCCGGCGATGGCGATGGCGGCCTGTTCCATTTCGGCGCCACCGGCACGGGCTCCGGTAGCCAGTGCTCGCGCCGAGTCGCACATTACTTTCGCTTGCTGGAGGAAGTAATCGAAGAACTTCTCTTCACGTGGGAGTAGTCGCATGCGGGGTTAACATTCCATACTAGGTGGGTGTTATTACAGAAGGGTTACGATTCAGTCAGAATAGGCAGTAACTCTTCGAGGGCCTGGACCGGAGCCTGGTCGGGGTCACAGTAACGCGGATCGAGCAGCCGGTCCGGCTGGAGGTTGCCCATCGCGGTGAGCATATTCTGTTTGAGGTTCGGGTAGTCCTTTTCAATGTCGGAGAAGATATCGCGCAGGGTCCGCCGGACGGTGCCGGTTTTCTGGGAGCATCCGCAAGGGATCACGGGCGCCTGGAGCGATTCGGCGAATTTGGTGGTGATGTCCTCGGTGACGTAGCACAGGGGCCGGATGAGGCGGAACTGCCGGTCGCGGGACATGGTGACCGGTGGAAGGGCGCTCAGCCTACCAGTAAACATGGCGTTGCGGAGCAGGGACTCGCAGAAATCGTCGGCGGTGTGGCCGAAAGCAATGACATTGGCGCCCAGGGAGGAGACCACTTCGTAGACGGCGCGGCGGCGGTAACGGGAGCACAAGTCGCACCCATGGCCGGGCTGTTGCTCGAGGAGGTTGAAGGAAGGTTGGTCCTGGTAGTAGGTCCAATCGATCGAGCGCGCGCGGAGCCATTCGCCGAGCGGCTGGATGGGCCTGAGGAATTTGCCTTGTTCGATGGTGAAGGCGCAGACGGTGAACTTGACGGGGCTGCGGGCGGCCAGCAGGAGAAGGGCTTCGAGGAGGGTGACCGAATCCTTGCCGCCGGAAAGGCCAACAGCGACCCTATCGCCTTCCCGGATCATTTTGAACCGGGCAATCGCTTCGCCGACCTTTCGGAGCAGGATCCGTTCGAGTTCCAAGACCCTATTATAGAGAAGTAGCGTGGCGGATCTGAACCCAATTTCACCAGCCCGGCGGGCGGCGTTCGATATTTTGTGCCGAAAGGGCTTTGCCTCCGATGAACTGCGCGGTCTGGGAAGCACGATCTCGACGGCGGACGCGGGTTTGGCCACCGAGTTGGTGATGGGGTGCCTGCGGCGGCAGCGGCAGTTGGACGCGTGGATCGCGCATGCGTCCGGGCGGGATCCGGATACATTGGACGAGCCGGTGCGGGTGGCGCTGCGGATGGGCATCTATCAGATCTGGAAGCTGGACCGGGTTCCGGGATACGCGGCGGTGTCGGAGAGTGTGTCGTTGGTGCGGCGTGCACGGATCGGGTCCGCGGCTGGGTTTGTCAATGCGGTTTTGCGAAAGGTGCGGCGCCCGGAACCGTCGTGGGGGTCTGCCGCCGTGGAATGGAACTTGCCGGACTGGCTTTGGGCGAAGTGGACTTCCGAGATGGGGTGGAAGCGGGCGCAGCGGGTGGCGGCGGCGTCGCTGGAGCCTCCCCAGACGTGGATCCGGGTGCCGGCGGGGCGGGAAGAAGAAGCGGCGTCGCTCGGTGCAACGCCGACAGAGGTGCCGGGCTGTTGGAGGGCGGGGCAGGGTACGGGCGGATTTCGGATTCAGGACATTGGGTCACAGAGCATCGTGGCGCGGCACTTGGACGTCCGGCCAGGGATGAAAGTGTTGGATATTGCAGCAGCTCCTGGAAACAAGACGGCGCAGATTCTGGAAGTACCCGGCGTTTTCGCGACGGCTTGCGACGCGTCGTGGCAGCGCCTTGCGGAGATGGGCGGAATCGGGTGCGCGCGAGTGAGGATGAACGGGCGGGCGCCTCTGCCGTTCGCGCCGGTGTGGGATCGGGTGTTGTTGGACGCGCCGTGTTCGGGAACGGGAACGATTGGGCGAAACCCCGAGATCAAGTGGCGCGTCAGCGAGGAAGATATCCGTCGGCATGCCGAGCGGCAGCGGCAAATGCTGGTGTGCGCGTTGGCGGTGCTGGCTCCGGGTGGAAAGCTGGTCTATTCGACGTGTTCGCTTGAAAACGAAGAAAACGAAATGGTCGTCGAGGCGGCGCTGGCCGAGACCGGGAATGTTTACAAAGTGTTGGAGATGCGGCGGCGAACGCCGGGCGAAGATGCGGGTGACGGTTTTTTCGCGGCTATGTTAGCATCAAGGATACGTTAGGGGGCGTCAGGTTGGCGCCTCGAGTTCGTGACACGCATGGTCCAAATCCTCCCTTCGATTCTCGCAGCCGATTTTGCGCGTTTGAATGAAGAAATCGAACGCGTGGAAAGAGCCGGCGTCTCGATGCTCCACCTGGATGTAATGGACGGTCACTTCGTGCCGAACATCAGCTTCGGTCCGCCTGTGGTGGCGGCGATCCGTTCGGTGACGCAGGTGGAACTGGACGTCCATTTGATGATCACCGATCCGGACCGGTATATCGAGGCTTTCGCGCGTGCGGGGGCCAACCTGATCTCGGTGCATCAGGAGACGTGTACGCATCTGAACCGGACGCTGCGCGCGATCCAGGCGGAGGGCATGCGAGCAGGAGTGGTGCTGAATCCGGCCACACCGGTGCCGCTACTGGATGAAGTGCTCGATATCGTGGATTACGTTCTGTTGATGAGCGTGAATCCGGGATTCGGGGGGCAGCAGTTCATCCGGACGACGTTGCGCAAGGTGATGGAACTGGACCGGCGGCGGCAGGAACGGGAATTGACGTTCCCGATCGAAGTGGATGGCGGGGTAGTGAAAAGCAACGTCCGCGAGCTGGTGCAGGCGGGCGCGAACTGGTTAGTGGCGGGCACGAGCATATTCGGCGCAGAGGACTCTGGGCGAGGCCGCCGGGAAATGCAACAGATCGCACGCGAGGCCATGGGCGTCCGTGTGTAGGAGTGAAGGGCAGTTATCATGAATCACCGAAACACGATTCGCTGGACGGCGACGGCCGCGTTGGTGGCGATTTTGCTTGGGGGATGTGGATTCCGCCGCAAGAAGTACGAGAACCCGATCGCGAAGGACACCGAGCAGCCGGATAAGGTTCTTTTCGATAAAGCGGTGGCCGATATCGAGAAGGGCCGCTACGAAGTGGCGCGGCTGACTTTGAACACGCTGATGAATACGTATGACACCAGCGAGTACATGGCGAAGTCAAAACTGGCGATCGCCGATAGCTGGATGCGCGAAGGCGGATCGCATGGGATGGCGCAGGCCGAGGCCGAGTACAAGGACTTCATCCTGTTCTATCCGACGATGGAAGAGGCGGCCGAGGCGCAGGAAAAGGTGTGTGACATTCACTACCGCCAGATGGAAAAGCCGGATCGGGACAACATGCATGCGCTGCGGGCTGAGGAAGAGTGTCGGACGCTGCTGCTGCAGTTTCCCAACTCAAAGTTCGCTCCGCGGGTGGCGCAGACGCTTCGCAACATCCAGGAGGGGATCGCGGAGGGCGAGTTCCGGCGCGGCGAGTTCTATTTCGGCAAAGGGAGCTTTCCATCGGCCACGGCGCGGCTGGAGCCGATGGTGAACCACTATCCGCTGTACAGCAAGGCGGATCAGGCTCTTTGGATGACCGGACAGGCGTACGCGAAACTGGGGCCGCGTTTTCAGGATCGAGCGGTTTCGGCCTACCAGCGCATCGTGCGCGACTATCCGCTGAGCGCGTTGGTGGACCAGGCGAAGGAGCAATTGAAGACTCTCGAAAAGGAGATTCCGGAACCGGATCCGGTGGCGGTGGCGCGGATGAAGTTCGAGCAGGAGAACTATGTGAAACCGGGGATGCTGGCGCCGTTCTGGGGCATTTTCAGCAAGGCTCCGGACATGCACGCGGCGGCGAAGTCGGGGCAGCCGGCAATGACCAGTTTGCGGCCCGTGATTCCTGTGAGCGTGCCTTCGGCGGAGACGGGCGCGGGCGCGACCGCGGATGTGACGGTAACGCAGGTGGAGGGCAGCAACTCGGCGCTGGACAAACAGCCCGACGCGCGATTGGGATCTCAGAATCCGCAGACGCCCGCTACCCCGGAAGAGAAGGACAAGCCGACCAACAAATGAGCCGCGTCCTGCTGGCGGACGACTCGCCCAACGCCCAACGGATGGGGGAGCGGATTTTGCGCGAAGAGGGATTCGAAGTGGTGTCGGTCACCGACGGGGAAACCGCGTTCATTCGATTCGCTGACGTAGATCCGGACGTGGTGCTGGCCGATGCATACCTGCCGACGAGATCCGGGTTTGAGTTGTGCCGATGGCTGAAGAGCCAGCCGGAGTGGCGCCATGTGCGGGTGGTTTTGACGGCGGGGATCCTGGAACCGTTCGACGAAGAAGAGGCGCGGCGGGCCGGCTGCGACGCGGTTTTGCGGAAGCCATTCGAGGCGTCGGTGGTGATGGAGACGATCAAGCCGCTGGTGGAGGCGTCGCATTTCGCGCGGGGGTTGTTCGGCGAACATGTAGCGGAAAAAAAAGTGGCGGTGGCCGAAGCGGTTGCCGAGGCGGTGGCGGTGGAACGGGCACGGCCCGCCGAGGTGGATCCGGAGCGTGTTCGGGCGGCGATTACGCTGGCACTGGATGCGGCGCTTCCGGCGATGATCGAGGAGATCACCGAACGGGTCTTGGTGGCGCTGGGACACTGAGAGTTTCTCCGATCGAACTGCACTTGATTGGTTGGGACGCCGCGGCGTCCTCAGCCAGATGCCTCCTCTCCTTGACGGCGGGGCCTTCGATTTCGATGGCGCGCTGAAAGAGCTCTTCGAACGGGATTCGCCGAGTTTGCTTACGACGCTGACCAATGGCATCAGCGTGAGTGAGTTCCTGAACGTCGAACTGCCGATGGTCCAGACGCGGCGGGCGGATCTGGTGATGCGACTGGCCGATGGAACGATCGCGCACGTAGAGTTTCAGAGTGGCAACGACAGGGACATCGGGTACCGGCAGGGGATCTACTGCTTGATGCTCGGGCAGCGCTATCGATGCGATGTGCATCAGAGTCTGTTGTACGTGGGCAGGGGGAAGATGCGCATGCCGGAACGTATCCGGGTGGGCAGGACCACTGTGGAATACCAGGTATTGGACATCCGTTCCTTGGATAGCGAGGCTTTGTTGCGCGGGGGAAGCAGCGGGGACATCCCGCTGGCGATTTTAGCGGGCGGGGGAGAGAAGCGTCTGGCTGGGATTGTCGAGCGGGCAGCGCGTTTGAAGGGTGGGGCTCGCGAGCGCGCGTTGGCGCAGTTGCTCGTGTTATCCGGACTGCGGGGCTTGCCGAGGGAAGTAGAATGGGAGATGAAGCGTATGGGCGTGGTCATCGACGTTACGAAGAATCCTGTACTGATGCGTTACCTGAGCGAGGCGACGGCGCGAGGGATCGCGGAAGGCCGGGCGGAGGGTAGAGCGGAGGGTAAAGCGGAGGGTAGAGCGGAGGGCAAGGCGGAGGGTAAGGCGGAAGTAGTCCGTGAACTGCTGGAGGCGCGGTTCGGGCCGCTGCCGCAGTGGGCGGAGTCGCGGGTGGCGGGGACTGGGGTCGCGCAGTTGGATCGATGGGCGCGCAGGCTTCTCACGGCGAGCAGCCTCGAGCAGGCGATCGGCCGGCGTTAGGGCGCGAATTACCGGGTGAGCGGGGTGACGGTCACCTTGCGGAACTCGACGGCTCCATGATCCCCCTGCAGCGTGATGGGCCCGGGTTGGTCTTCATTCGGATCCGTGGCCATCGCGGTGAGTCCTTCGATTTCCTTGTGGTCGATGATGGTTGTGCCGTTTAGGACGATGGTCACCTGACGGCCGATCAGGGTGATATCGAATGCCTGCCACTCCATGGGCGGCTTGCTGGCGTTGCGCGAGGGCAGGATGCGGCTGTAGAGGGCTCCGTTTCCGTGGAGGGAAACCGGGTCGCCATAGTCGCCGAAGATCTGGACTTCGTAGCGCCCGCGAAGTCCGATGCCGGAATTGGACTTCTGCGCCACGCGATATTCGACGTGGAGCTTGAAGTTGAAGAACTTGGCGGTGGAGGTGATGTCGGGGGCGCCCTTCCCGTTTTTCATCGCGCCATCGGCGACGCTCCACTCATTGATGGAGCGGTTTCGGACACGGCATTCCCACCCATTGAAATCACGGCCATTGAACAGTTCGACCGGAGTGCCGGCTTTCCAGCGCCCATCGTCGGTGTCGGGAAGTTCAGGGGCGCGTTTACCGATAAAGGTCATCAGCGTGGCGGGACGGCCCTCTACCTGGAAGGAACCGGTGAGACGTCCGTTTTCGAGCCGAGCGCGGTAGACGCCTTTGGCCTTCTGCCGGTCCTTCGGGTTGCGGCGATAGACCCGCTCGAAGATCCAGATGAGTTCGCCGCCTTTGACTTCAATGGAAGGGATGACGTCGAGCTGGCCGCCGGGAGCGCCGACGAAGGAGCCTTTGATCGCAGATGTACCGGCGCCGGAGACCTCGAGCCACCAAGCACGGCCGCGAGCATCGCCGGCGAGAGTGAGGTTCCAGCGGCCGTTGAAGTCACCAGGCGCGGCGGACAAGAGTGTTGCGGCGAAGAGGCTGAGGGGAAACAAGCGGGGGATCGAGCGGATCATATGGATAAGGGTATCACCGAAGGGCGGCGAGGAGCAGCGTCTTTACTTGACAGGATTACACTCATATTTATTGCTTCTAGTGTCACTAGGTGATATGATTTTTCTAGGAGGTCAGAACTTCGTATGGACATCAATCGTTTCACCGAGAAACTGCAGGACGCAGTAAGGGCGGCTCAATCCAAGGCCGTGCGTCTGAGCCACCAGCAGATGGACGTCGAGCATCTGGCCTCGGCGCTACTGGAGCAGGAAGAGGGCCTTGCTCCCGCTATTTTATTGAAATCAAATATAGATGCGACGAGATTCCATCAGCGTTTGGAGGAAGAGCTGGCACGGTTGCCGAAGGTGTCGGTGGGGTCGCAGCCAGCGGAGTCCATCTACATCACGGGACGGTTGCAACGTCTGTTGTCGGACGCCGAGGGTGAGGCGAAGAAACTCAAGGACGATTATATTTCCGTCGAGCACATCCTCCTGGCGTTAACCGCGGATGGGGGGGCTACGGGTAAGATTCTGAAGGAGTTGGGGCTCAGCCGGGATCGGCTGTTGAAAGCCTTGCAGTCTGTGCGGGGCGGGCAGCGGGTGACGACGCAGAATCCGGAAGCGACCTACCAGTCCCTCGAGAAGTATGGCCGGGATCTGACGGCGCTGGCATCGCAAGGCAAACTCGATCCGGTGATCGGGCGCGATGAAGAGATTCGGCGGGTGATCCAGATTCTGTCCCGGCGGACCAAGAACAATCCGGTGCTGATCGGGGAGCCTGGCGTGGGCAAGACGGCGATCGCCGAGGGGCTGGCGCAGCGGATTGTGCGGGGCGATGTGCCGGAGGGTCTGAAAAACAAGATGATCGTGTCGCTCGACATGGGCGCACTGATTGCCGGGGCGAAGTTCCGAGGGGAGTTCGAGGAACGGTTGAAAGCGGTACTCAAGGAAGTGCAGGACTCCCAGGGCGAGATCATCCTGTTCATCGATGAACTGCACACGGTGGTGGGGGCGGGGAAGGCCGAAGGAGCGATGGACGCGGGCAATCTGCTGAAGCCGATGCTGGCGCGCGGGGAACTGCATTGCATCGGTGCGACCACACTCGACGAGTACCGGAAGCACATTGAGAAAGACGCCGCGCTCGAGCGGCGGTTCCAGAGCGTGCTGGTGGATCAGCCATCGGTGGAAGATACGATTTCGATTCTGCGCGGACTGCGCGAGCGGTATGAGGTCCACCACGGGGTCCGGATCAAGGACAGTGCGCTGGTGGCGGCGGCGACCCTGTCGCACCGCTACATCTCGGATCGCTTTTTGCCGGACAAGGCCATCGATCTGGTGGATGAGTCGGCGGCGCGGCTGCGGACCGAGATCGATTCGCTGCCGTCGGAGCTCGACGAGGCGATGCGGCGGACGATGCAGTTGGAGATCGAGCGCGAAGCGCTGAAGAAGGAAACCGACTCGGCGTCACAGGACCGGTTGTCGCGGCTGGAGCGGGAATTGGCCGAATTGAAGGAAACCACGAGCGCGCTGCAAGCGCGCTGGCAGACCGAGAAGGCCGCCCTCGGACAGGTGCGCGATATGCGGAAGGAGATCGAGCAGACGCGCGTGGAAATCGAGAAGGCTGAACGGGACTACGATTTGAACCGGGCCGCGGAGTTGAAGTACGGCAAGCTGATCGATCTGGAGCGGCGTGTGAAGGCGGAGGAGGAGAAGCTGGCCGGCGGCGGCGCGCCTCGCCTGTTGAAGGAAGAGGTGGACGAGGAAGACATCGCCGAAGTGGTGAGCCGGTGGACCGGGGTGCCGGTATCGAAGCTGATGGAGGGCGAGATGCAGAAGCTGCTCCATCTGGAGGGGGACTTGCATCGCCGCGTGGTGGGCCAGGATCAGGCGGTGACGGCGGTGGCGGAGGCGGTGCAGCGTGCGCGCGCGGGGCTGAAGGATCCCAAGCGTCCGATCGGGAGCTTCCTGTTCCTCGGGCCAACAGGCGTGGGCAAGACGGAACTGGCGCGGGCGCTGGCCGAGACGCTGTTCGACGATGAGCACGCGATGATCCGCATCGATCTGTCCGAATATCAGGAAAAGCATACGGTGGCGCGGCTGATTGGGGCGCCTCCCGGATACGTGGGTTATGAGGAGGGCGGGCAGTTGACCGAGTCCGTGCGGCGGCGGCCGTATTCGGTGCTGCTTTTCGACGAAGTGGAAAAGGCCCATCACGACGTATTCAACGTGATGCTGCAGATCCTCGACGATGGCCGGCTCACCGATGGGCAGGGCCGTGTGGTGGATTTCAAGAACACGTTGATCATCATGACGTCGAACCTGCCGGTGGATCAGCTACGGAGCTTCTTCCGTCCGGAGTTTTTGAACCGGATCGATGAAACGATCGTGTTCCATGGGTTGAGCGAGGAACATCTGAAAAAGATCGTTCTGATCCAACTGGAAACGCTGCGGGCGCGATTGGCGGAGCGGCGCATCGGGCTCGAGTTGACCGATGGCGCGTTGGCGCATCTGGTGCGGGTTGGGTATGAACCGGCCTTCGGCGCGCGTCCCTTGAAGCGGGCGATTCAGAGGGAGGTGGAAACGCCATTGGCAAAGATGATCTTGGAGGGAGCGGTACGCGAGCGGCAGAAGGTGCTGGTGGATGTGAGCCGTTTGGGTGAAGGGCTCGTTTTCGAGCCGGTGACGGAACAGGAACCGGAGACGATTGAATCCGGAAGCGGGCGAGGAGCGTCGTTATGAGTGAGGCCATTGTTGTGAAAGAGAAAAACGATCACTATCCGATTCTGCCGATGAAGAACACGGCGTTGCTGCCCTACCTGGTCATGCCGTTGTCGGTGGGCCGCGCGCGATCGCTCGCCGCGGTGGAAGCCGCGCTGACCACCGAGGACAAGGAGATCGTCCTGGTGAGCCAGCGCGACAACGAGGTGGAAAATCCGGGACAGGGGGATTTATACACCTACGGCACGAAGGCGGTGATTCGAAAGATGGCGCGTCCATCGGAGAATCATATGGAAGTGCTGGTGCTCGGCAGCGAGCGTGTGATGCTGCTGAAGCTAGAGCAAAGCGAGCCGTACCTGATCGGGCGCGTGCAGCCGGCGCCGATGCCGGTGGAGCATTCGCCCGAGATCGATGCGTTGAAGCGCAGCGTGATCGAGATCGCGCAGAAAGCGGTGGCGCTCGCGCAGACGCAGGTTCCGTTCGATTTCGAGCAGTTGGGCGACGACGAACAGGATCCGATGCGGCTGGTCTATATGCTCGCCTCGTTGTTCAGTCTGGATCTGAAGAAGGAGCAGGCGCTGCTCGAGGCGCAAGGCATCGCCGATGCCTACCGGCTGCTGCATTCGTTCCTCTCGCACGAACTGCAGGTGCTCGAGATCCGCGCCAACATCGCGACCAAGGCCCGGGATGAAATGTCGAAGGAGCAGCGCGAGTACATGCTGCGGCAGCAGATGCGCGCGATCCAGACCGAACTGGGCGAGAAGGGCTCCGAGCAGGCCGAAGTGGATGAGATGCGGGAGAAGCTGGCGAAGGCCGATATTCCCGACGAGGTCCGCGCGGAGGCCGAGCGGGAGTTGAAGCGATTGGAGCGGACGCCGGTGCAATCGCCCGAGCATCACGTGATCCGGACCTATCTCGAGTATGTGCTCGAGCTGCCCTGGCGGACGCGGACCGACGACAATTTGGATATCGCCAACGCGAGGCGTGTTCTCGACGAGGATCACTTCGATCTGAAGGAAGTGAAGGCGCGCATTCTCGAGCATCTCGGCGTGCTGAAGATGAACCCTTCCGCCAAGGCGCCGATTCTGTGCCTGGTGGGACCGCCCGGCGTGGGCAAGACATCGCTGGGCCAATCGATTGCGCGGGCGATCGGGCGGAAGTTCGAACGGTTCTCGCTTGGCGGGCTGCATGACGAAGCCGAGTTGCGCGGGCACCGGCGGACCTATATCGGCGCGATGCCCGGCCGGCTGATTCAGGCGATGCGGCGGGCGGGTTCGAACAACCCTGTGATTCTGCTGGATGAGGTGGACAAGTTAGGCCGCGACTATCGGGGCGACCCTTCCTCGGCGCTGCTCGAGGTGCTCGATCCGGAGCAGAACTCGACCTTCCGGGACAACTATCTCGACCTGCCGTTCGATTTGTCGAAGGTGCTGTTCATCACGACGGCGAATTCCCTGGACACGATTCCGCGGGCGCTGCTCGACCGGATGGAGTTGCTGCGGCTGGCGGGATACATCGAAGAGGAGAAAGTAGAGATCGCGCGGCGTTATCTGATTCCGCGCCAAGTGAAAGAAACGGGCTTGGCCGAGGATCAGTTCCAGATCGACGCGGCGACGCTTTCCGACGTGATCCGCCGGTATACGCGTGAGGCCGGGTTGCGGCGGCTGGAGCGGGTGATCGGCAAGTTGGCTCGGAAGGCTGCGCTGTACTTCGCCGAGGGGAAAGACGGGCCCTTCGCGGTGACCCGGGAGAATCTGACGGACTTGTTGGGTCCCGAGCCATTTATGCCGGAAGAGGCGAGGAAGTCGGTGCCGCCCGGCGTGGCGACCGGTTTGGCCTGGACCGAAGTGGGCGGCGATGTGCTCTACATCGAAGCGGCTCTGCTGCCGGAGTCGAAAGGGCTCACCCTCACCGGGCAACTGGGCGATGTGATGCAGGAATCGGCTAAGGCGGCCCAGAGTTGGATCTGGTCGCACGCCGGGGAACTGGGGATCGATCCGCGGAAGTTCAAAGACTTCGGGGTCCACATTCACGTTCCCTCCGGGGCTACGCCCAAGGATGGGCCCTCGGCGGGTATCACGATGGCGGTGGCGTTGACGTCGCTCTACACCAGGCTGGCGGCGCGCACCGATACGGCGATGACGGGCGAGATCACGCTTACCGGGCTCGTGCTGCCGATAGGGGGCGTCAAGGAGAAGGTGCTGGCAGCGCGGCGCAGCGGGATACGGCGCGTGATCCTACCGAAGGCGAACCGTAAGGATCTTCGGGATCTGCCGGAGGATGCGATCAACGAGATGGAGTTCGTGTTCGTGGAACACGTGGGAGAGGTTCTGGAACTGGTGATCGAAGGATTGTCGGACCTCAAGCGCCAGCCCCGGCGGTCCGAGCACGAGGAAATCTTCGTTTGAGCGTTGGAGTAATACTTGTGGCTTGGTCTGTAAGTGATTGGAAGTGCGGGCGCTCTCGGTTTGGGTGATGAGGGGTGAAAGCGCCCGCTGTCGTAACGGGGATGCTGTGAAGGCGATCCAGAATGCCGAGATGGTTACGTGTGGAGTGCCAGCTTTAATGATTTCTTCATCGTGCGAATAAAAGGCGAACAAGACCATTGACATCGGCGCCAAAGCGGCGTATTCTGAAGGCGAAGAAATAGCGAATCGCATCGTCAGGCAGACCCGCCGGACGAGTTGAGATGGAAGGAGACGGTTTCGCCAATGGCTGCTGAACTTCGCTGCGGGCCCTCAGGGTGGTCTTATCCGGATTGGGAAGGTCGAGTGTTTCCACGTCCGTGCGGGCGGTCATTCCATCCGGTGGAATTTCTAGCGGACCGTTTCGACATGCTCGAGATCGCGCAAACCTTCACGGAGATGATCCGGCCGGAACTGGCGCGGCTGTGGGCGTCAAAGGTGGATCACAACCGGCGATTCCAGTTCACGGCGCGTTTGAATCGGCGTTTCACGCACGAACGGAGCCTGGACAGGGACGAATTGAAGCAGTTCTCGGAGGGGCTACGGCCGTTGGTGGATCAGGGCAAGCTTGGTTGCGTACTGATGCAGTTTCCTTACTCGTTCCGGTATACGGAGGAGAACAAGGATTTCCTGATCCGCCTGCGCAGGGCTCTTCACCCGATGCCGCTCGTGGCCGAGTTACGGCACAAGACATGGTCGACGCAGGAGGGGATCGGCACTCTGATCGACTACCATGTCGGATACTGCAACCTGGATCAGCCGCAAACAGTGCGTGCGGCGGCTCCGTCGGCGCACCTGACCTGGCGAATTGGGTACGTAAAGCTGCACGGACAGGTGGCGGGCCCATCGCACGAGGATTTCGGGCGGCCGGAAGACGACATCAGGGAAGAAGCGGCCGGTAAAGATTACCTCTACACACTGTCAGAACTACAAGGTTGGAGGCAGCGTGTGGACCGCGTGGCGCGGTTTTCCGATCAGACGTTCGTGGTATTCGCCAACCATGGGGCCGGAAAGAGTGTTGTGAACGCGATGCAGATGCAGGGGCTGCTCGGAACCTCCGAGCGGCGAGTGGTCACGCCGATGAGCGCCGGGTCCTCAAAGAAAAACGTGCTGACCGCGGTTGCGTAGTAGCGCCGGTGTGGCTGTCAGCCCCGAATCCCCTACGATAGACGAATGATTGTTTTGGCGTCGGCTTCTCCGCGGCGGGCTGAAATCCTACGCGCGGCGGGGATCGATTTCATCGTGCAGGCGGCGAACGTACCGGAAGACGTTGCGCCGGGCGAAGATGCCGGCGCCTACGTGCGGCGAGTGGCGGCGGCGAAAGCTCGTGCCGTGGACGGAGGCGGCCTGATCGTAGTAGCCGCCGACACGACCGTGGTTGTCGACGGGGAGATCATGGGCAAGCCGGAGGACCGGCATGACGCGGCGCGGATGCTTCGGCTACTGGCGGGCCGGTGGCATGAGGTGATTACGGGAGTTTGCATCCGAGCACCGTTGGCGGCGGGCGCGGAGCGGGAGATCGTGGACGCGGCGGTGACACGTGTCCTGTTCGGGCCGATGACCGCCGCGGAGATCGATGCGTACGCCGGGACGGGGGAGCCGCTCGACAAAGCCGGCGCCTATGCCATCCAGGGGCTCGCTTCGCGACACGTGGAGCGGATCGAAGGCTGCTACTTCAACGTGGTCGGCTTACCGGTCTCGATGGTCTGGCGGCGCCTGCGCGCGCTGGGCTACCAGTCGACGACGGAGCCATCGTCGGGATCATAGGTTTCCGAGTTGCGCCAGTCGTGACCGATTTGGCTGGCCATGGCGTTCTCGTCGAGTTCGATGCCGAGGCCCGGGGCGGTGGGCACGTCGACGTAGCCGTTCTTCACCACGAAGGGTTTCTTTATGTAGCCTTCGCCGAGGGAGACTTGTTCCTGAATGAGGAAGTTGGGAATCGAGGCGGCTACCTGAATGCCGGCGGCGAGAGAAATAGGGCCAAGGGGATTATGAGGAGCAATGGAGGCGTAGTAGGCTTCGGCCATTCCGGCGATGAGGCGGACTTCGGTGATGCCACCGGCGTGGCAGAGGTCGGGTTGCAGGATGGTGGCGGCCTTTTTTTCGAGGACCTCGCGGAAGCCCCACTTGGTGAAGACGCGCTCCCCGGTGGCGATGGGGAGATGGGTGCCGCGGGCGATTTCGGCCATGATGTCGTGGTTCTGACAATTGATGACCTCTTCGACGAACATCGGGCTGTAGGGCTCGAGTCCTTTGATGAGGAGTTTGGCGGTAGCCGGGGATATGGCGCCGTGGAAATCGATACCGATGTCGATGTCGTCGCCGACGGTCTTACGGAGTTCGGCGAATTGTTCGACGGCGTAGGCGACATCCTTTGGAGTGTCGACGTAGCGGGAGACGCCTCGACCGCCGTTGACGCGGCGCTTGGCGGGGCCGGTCTTGAAGGCGGTGAATCCTTTCTTCATGTCGGCACGCATGGCGTCGGGGGTGCGGGCGTGGGAATAGACGCGGACTTTGTTGCGGGTGGGTCCGCCGAGGAGTTCGTAGACGGGGACGCCGAGAGCTTTCCCTTTGATATCCCAGAGTGCCTGATCGATGCCGGAGAGGGCACTGGTTAGGATGGGTCCTCCGCGGTAGAAGGCATGGCGGTAGATGGCCTGCCAGTGGTGGACGACGGCGCGAGGATCTTTGCCGACCAGGTAGGGCTCAATCTCCTTGACCGCCTGCGCACAGGTGAGTGCGCGGCCTTCGGTGATCGGCTCGCCGAGGCCCGTGATCCCGGCATTGGTGTGGATCTTGAGGAATAGCCAACGGGGCTTGACGAGGAATGTCTCGAGCCTGGTGACTTTGAGTGGATCGCCTGGCTTGATGGGCGCGTTGTTTTGCGCGGCGGCGGCCGGCATCATGGAAAGGCCGGCGAGAGCGCCGGCGGTCATGGTGCGGCGGGAGACGGCGGCGGATGGATCGTTCTTGTTTGCGGACATGATCGCCATCCATCGTACATCGGCGGGGTTGGGATTGTCTTGGGACGTTGGGAAACGCCATGGTCGTCCGTCTAGCTTTATAATGCAATAAGAAACGCATATGGAGCTACATCCTTTGAAAGTGTTCCTGGCGGTGGCGACCGAGAAATCGTTCTCGCGGGCGGCGGAGAAGATGCTGCGGACACAACCGGCGGTGTCGCTGGCGGTGCAACGGCTGGAAAACGAGTTGGGTGAGAAACTGATTGACCGCTCGGCGAAGGATTTGCTGCTGACCGATGCGGGGCGGATCGTCGTCGAGTACGCCCGGCGATTCGAGAATCTGGAGCGGGAACTGGGCACCGCGCTGGAGGAACTGCGCGACAATGCGACGGGACGGCTGATCATAGGAGCCAACGAATCGACGTCGCTGTACCTATTGCGGCACATCCAGAAATACCGGCGTCAGTACCCGAAGGTGAAGGTTCAGGTGCGGCGCAGTTTGTCGTCGCGGATACCCGCACAATTGATGGACGGTGACCTCGAATTAGGCATGCTTAGCTTCGATCCGGGGGATAGCGGTCTGGTGTCGACCGTGATATATAAAGATCACTTGGCGTTTGTCGTTTCGCCACAGCACCGGTTCGCGGATCGGGCGAGCGTGTCGATCTCGGAGTTGGGTATGGAGACCTTCGTTGCCCACAACGTCGTTTCTCCGTATCGGGATATTGTCATTCGTGAGTTTCAGCGGCATCGGATCCCGTTAAATATGGACGTGGAGATGCCGACGATTGAGACAATCCGGCGTCTGGTGCAACGTAATGAGGGAGTGGCGTTCCTGCCCAGAATGTGTGTGGAGCAGGAGATCCAGCAAGGGATCCTGCGTGAAGTGCGTGTCGAGGAACTGGACGTGGAGCGCAACATCCGGTTGGTTTATCCCGCCCGCCGGGCCTTGAGCCATGCGGCCCGCGCGTTTTTGGAGCTTGTCGAACGAGAGAGAGAGCTGGCGGAATAATCCTGGGAGCTAGTGGCATTCAGATTGCAAGCCAAGTTGCTTGATTGCCGCACAAAGACCAAGTCAGGAGTTACTGCCCATGCAGACGATCGTGATCGCATCCGGAGACAGCCGGCGAGGCGATGAGGGGGTCGCCCACCGCGTATTGGAGTTGTTAGGGGCCGAGCCCAACGTATTCGTACACGATGTACCGAAGCTGAACGCTGGATTGGCGGAGGAGATCGGGAGGGCGGAGGATGTGATGTTCATCGATGCTTCGAAGGAACTGGGCGATCCGTGGGTGGAGCCGGCGCGGGGTGCGTCGGATACCGCCGAGATTGTGGATTTGGCGCGGTCAAATTTCTCATTCCGGGGCAATGCCTACGTATGCCACGTGCCTGGGCTTGATTTCAGCGAAGGGACGCGGTTGACGGCATACGCGGAGGCGCGGGCGCGCAAGGCGGTGGATCTGGTAAAGCGATTTCTTTCAGCGGTGGCGCAGCCGGTTTGAGGGTTTGCGGGGTGCGGGCCAAACTGCTGATTCCGTACGTGCTAATTTGAATTTGTGAGAGACATTTGCGTTGTTGGTGTAGGCTATGTGGGCCTTGTGAGCGGCACCTGTTTCGCTGATTTGGGCAACAGGGTAGTCGGGATCGACATCAACGAAGAAAAAATTGCCAAGCTGAATGAGGGAATGCTCCCGATTTACGAGCCTGGGCTCGAGGAGATGGTCCGGCGGAATGTGAGCGGAGGCCGGCTCCGGTTCACGACGTCGTACGCCGAGGCTCTGAAGGACGCCGAAATCGCGATCATCGCGGTGGGAACGCCGGAGGGGGTGGACGGCGAGGCTGATCTCCAATACGTGCGCAAGGCCGCCGAGGCGATTGCGGAGAACATGACGCGGCCGCTGGTGATCGTGAACAAGTCCACCGTGCCGGTGGGCACCGGCGATTGGGTGGCGGATATCGTGCGGGGGAAGCGGGGCGGGGAGGTGCCGTTCAGCGTGGTGTCTTGCCCGGGTTCCTGCGAGAGGGGGCAGCGATCAGGACTTCATGAATCCGGCGCGCATCGTGTTGGGTTCGATGGATAAAGACGCTGCGCACAAGGTGGCGGATCTGCATCTGGCATTGCGCGCGCCGATCGTGGTGACCGATTTGCGGACGGCGGAGATGATCAAGTACGCTTCAAACGCGTTTCTGGCAACCAAGATTTCCTTCATCAACGAGATTGCCAACATCTGCGAGGCGCTGGGGGCCGATGTAAAAGAAGTGGCCGCGGGCATGGGGTACGATCCGCGGATCGGGCGGTCTTTTCTCGACGCCGGTCTGGGGTATGGCGGATCGTGCTTTCCGAAAGATGTGAAGGCGCTGGCCTACATGGCGAACGTGCAGGGCAAGCATCCGCAACTGCTGCAAACGGTGATGGAGATCAACAAGCATCAGCGCCGGCTGGTGATGCTGAAACTACGGGAGCTGATGGGGCCTAACTTGAGCGGGAAGCGCGTGGGCTTGTTGGGGCTTGCGTTCAAGCCCAACACCGACGATATGCGGGACGCGCCCGCGCTCGAGATTGCGCGGGCGGTGGTGGCGGCGGGCGGCGAGGTGTGCGGGTACGATCCGGTTTCGATGGGCGTAGCGGCGCGGATGATGCCGCAACTGCAGTTGTGCGCCGATGCGTATGAAGTGGCCCGCGGGGCCGACGCGTTGGTGCTGTGCACGGACTGGAACGAGTTCAAGCAGTTGGATCTGACGCGCGTGCGGGAGTCCATGCGCGGGGCGGCGATGGTGGACGGGCGGAACTTGTACGAGCCCGAGCGGATGGCGGAGATGGGGTTCGTGTATCGGGGGATTGGCCGCGGATACGGAAGCTGAACGGCCCCTGTTGAGCGTTTTCGTTTTCACGGTGTGCGACGCAACTATCGTGTAGAATTGCGTCCATGAAAAAGAGTTTCCTTTTCCTGCTTGCGTTGACACCATGCACGGTGTGGGCCGAGGATTTCGGAGTGCGGCTGATCCTGGGCGGGACCGACGCGTCTTCCAAGCCGTGGGACGGGTCGCTCACGGTTCGGGGCGGCGGGAGCGTTCGGACCCTCGAAGGTTGGCGGTTCGCCGACACCGATGCGATCGTGTCGAAGGAAAGCTGGAAATGCGCTTCGCGGCGGATGCGGGTGCGGGGGGCCAACGCGAACCGGGCGCCGATGGTGGGAAACGGCGTGGTGGCGCAGTTGACCGGCGTGAGCAACCAGACGGTGCTCGAAGTTCGGACCGCGCAGGGCGACTTCACCGTGCGGCTGGGCGATATCCCGTATGGCAAGCCGGCGATGGCAATGGACGGCCGGGTTTACGTGGATCGTATTCCGGCCACCGAAGCGATCCTTGAATCGGACCAGGAGCAGGATTATCCCGCGGCGGCCACGTCATCGACGGGCGAGGTGTGGCTCGCGTGGCTCGAGTTCCGGCATCATCCCGAGCACAACCGGCTGCGGGCGAACTTCACGAGCGAGCCGGCGAACTTTGACGAGCGCACGCTGCCGGCGGGCGGCGATCAGGTATTTGCGCGGAAGTGGGCCAACGGGGAGTGGTCCGCACCGGTGGCCGTGAGTGAGCCGGGCAAGGATCTTTACCGGCCTGCGATCGCGGTGGACGGAGGCGGCCGCGCTTGGGTGTTTTGGAGCGAGAACGCCAACTATGGTCCCTTCACGGGGAATCAGCCGGGCGCGGTGGCGGACTTCGACTTGTGGGCGCGTCCGGTGGAAGGATCGGCGGCGGGGGCCCCGATTCGGATTTCCAAGGCGGCCGGGTCCGACGTGTTTCCAGCGGCGGCCACCGATTCGGCGGGCCGGGTATGGGTGACATGGCAGGGCTGGCGGGACGGGCGGGCGCGCATATTCGTGTCGTCGCAGAAGGAGGGCGGTGGCGGGTTCTCGGCGCCGATGGAGGTGGCGGCATCGAAGGCGAACGAATGGAATCCTTCGATTGCGGCGGGGGCGGGCGGCCGGATGACGATCGCGTGGGACACGTATCGCAACGGCAGCTACGACGTGATGATGCGGACGCTCACCAATGGGCGATGGGGCAGGGAAATGCCAGCGGCCGCGACGGCGCGTTACGAAGCGCACCCGTCGATCAGCTATGCGCCAGACGGACGGTTGTGGCTGGCATTCGAGGAGGGCTCCGAGCTGTGGGGCAAGGACTGGGGAGCGGATGAGAGTTCCGGCGTGTCGCTTTATCAGGGCCGCGCGGTGCGCGTGCGCGCGTTCGAGCCGGACGGCAAGATGTTGGACGCGGTGAGCGACGTGGGCAGCGTTCTGCCGGGGCCGGCCAATGCTCACGTGGAGAAGGCGGGCTTGCAGGCGGATTCGACCGATTGGTTTGCGCCGCAGCCGGACCGGTGGAAGAACCGGCCGCGGTCAGGCCCGACGCAGGGATTCGGCGCGGTGAAAAATAGCTATCCGCGGCTGTTGGTGGATGCGAGCGGACGGGTATGGCTGGCGGTGCGGAGCAGCCACCCCACGTGGTGGAATACGCTCGGAACCGTGTGGTCGGAATACGTGACCAGCTACGCCGGGGGATCGTGGACCGGCGCGGCGTTCCTCGCCCATAGCGACGCGGTGCTGGACAACCGGCCGGCGCTGGCGTCGCCCAAAGCGGGCACGCTGATGATCATGGGATCGAGCGATGGGCGGCGGGAGTCGGAGTTGGGGCGCGGCCGTGGCGGGCGCCGCCGCGGGCAGCAGGATCCTTACGATTTCGACCTGTATGCGCATACAGTGGTGATGGGTCCGGCCGCGGAGGCGGCGCGGACGGGACCGTCGAGCGCGGCGATGCCGGCGGGCCGCGCGCCGGACGCGGCCGAGCAGTTGCAAGTGTCGGCGATGCGCGCGGCCAGGATCGAGGGCAAGTACCGGATTGCGCGTGGGGAGTTCCACCGGCACAGCGAGGTATCGGGCGACGGCGGTGGCGATGGATCCCTGCTCGACCAGTGGCGGTACGCGCTCGACGCGTCCTATATGGACTGGGTGGGTTGCTGCGATCACGACAACGGTGGAGGCCGCGAGTACACCTGGTGGACCGCGCAAAAGCTGACCGACGTTTTCTACAGCCCGGGCCGCTTCGTGCCCATGTTCAGCTATGAGCGGAGCGTTCGGTATCCGGAGGGGCACCGGAACGTGATCTTCGCGCAGCGCAACGTCCGGACGCTGCCGCGGCTTCCCATCACCGGCCGTGACAAGGTGGTGAAGGCTCCCGACACGCAGATGCTCTACCGGTATTTGAAGCAATTCAACGGCATCGTGGCGATGCATACGTCCGGGACCAACATGGGAACCGACTGGCGCGACAACGATCCGTTGACCGAACCGGTGGTGGAGATCTATCAGGGCGAACGCCAGAACTACGAGATGCCGGGCGCTCCGCGCACCAACAGCGCCGGCGACAGCATCGGCGGCTGGGAGCCGAAGGGGTTCGTGAATCTGGCGCTGGACATGGGATACAAGCTGGCGTTCGAAGCCAGTTCCGATCACATCTCGACGCACATGAGCTACAGCAACGTCCTGACCACGGATCTGACGCGTGGGGCGCTGCTCGACGCATTTCAGAAGCGCCATGTCTACGGGGCCACCGACAACATCCTGGCTGAGTTCAGCAGCGGGGGCCACATCATGGGCGATGAGTTCACGACGGTTTCCAAGCCCGAGTTCAAGGTGAAGCTGGCGGGCACGGCGCCGTTCGCGCGGGTGCACGTGATCAAAGACGGAAAGTACGCCTATGTGACGAAGCCGAATGCGGCGAAGGTGAGCTTTTCGTGGCGCGACAGCGAGCCGGTGGCGGGAAAAGTAAGCTACTACTACGTGCGCGGAGAGCAGGCCGATGGGGAAGTGGTTTGGGTGAGCCCGATGTGGGTGACTTACAAGGAGAAGAATTGAGGTTGGCCAGTGGCCGATAGCGGACTGCATGGTCCGCCATCGGCCACCCGGGTTGTTAGAACGACACTTTCAAGCCGAATTGCATGATGCGCATCGGCGTTTGGATGGAACGGATCTCGCCGTTGCGGGAGCCATCCGGGATGAGCTGGTTCAGGTTGGAGAAGCTGATGCCGCCCGGATTGCCGAACCAGGGTGTGTTGAAGAAGTTGAACGCCTCCCAGCGGAACTGGATGCGAACGTCTTCTGTCACGGCGAAGTTTTTGTACATCGAGAAGTCGATGTTCTTCTGTCCGGGACCGCGGAGGGCGTTGTAGCCATTGTTCCCGATGCGGCAGAGATCGGGGCGCGAGGGAACGCGGCACGTGACGCGCTGATACGCCTGCGGGTTGTACCAGAGCTTGCGGGTCGGGTTGCTCAACTCCGGATTCCCAATGACGTCCGGACGAACCGATCCGTTGGGGAAGGCGAGGTCGGAAGCAGACTGCCCGATGTTGATCGGGAAGCCCGAAGAGAAAGAGATGATGCCGTTGGCCTGCCAGCCGCCGAGCACCCATTTCGCCGGCCCGGTCATATTGCGGCCGGGAAGTTCATAGACGAAATTCGATATCAAGCGTTGGGTCTGGTCGAAATTGAACACGCCACGGGATCCGCGCCGGTCGCGAGGATTGGAAAGCTGAGCGCCTTCCTGCCCGCCATTCTCGCCGTCGCCGTGGGCTTTTGCGTAGGTGTAGGAGGTCCCGAAGGTGAGACCGTGCGTGGCGCGGGTTTCGAACTTGGCCTGTAAGCCGTGATAGAACGATTCGCCGAACGAGTCAATGTAGCGGATGCGGCCCACGCCCTGGACGCCCAATTGCGGATTGGCGGCGTCGTAGAATTCCGGGTACGGCCGGTTTTGCTGCAGGAAGGTGGCCGCCGGCTGAATGGGATCGTTCCAGTTGGCGACGCTGTTGCCGATGTGAGAGCCCTTGCTGCCGGCGTAGCCGATGGTCAAGGCGCTGTTCCAAGGCAGTTCGCGCTGGATGTCGAAGCTCCACTTCCAAACGTCGCCGTCGACGTAGTCTGGCGGAAGGTACAGCACGTCGATGGGCCGGACGACGCGTTGTCCGGCGGTGCGGGTGAGGAAGGGATCGTCGAGGGTCAATTGGTTGGTGCCCGGGGCGTAGCGTTGGGTCACCACCGGATAGCTGTTTCCATCGGAGCCGTTGATCTGGAGCGTCTGCCCTCGGGTCATCGACGTGAGATAGACCTGGCTGCCGGCTTTCGGCGGCATGAGATTGAAAATGGTCCAGGTGTTGACGTGGTTGATGTTGTCGAACCAGCCGACGCCGGTCCGGATGACCCACTTGTCGGTGGGCCGGAAGGCGATTCCGATGCGGGGCATCATGAACCGGACCGAGCGCTGCTTGGCCAGCTTGACGCCGCCGCTTTCGTCAACGCGCTCCGGGAAGACGTCGGGAATGACGGTTCCGTCCGGCTTGGTGAATCCGGTGCCGCGGCCGATGTCGGTGCCGAGGCCAGGGATATCCAGAGTGCGCCAGAGCCCTTTGATATCGCGGGGGAAGCCGTTGTAGTCGAAGCGGAGACCGAGGTTGACGGTGAGGCGGGAAGTGACCTTCCAGTCATCGTTGATGTAGGCGCCGAAACGGTTGGCGCGGGGATAGGTCAAGGGCAGGCCTTCCGGAGTCTGCGTGGTGGATGGGCGTCCCATCAGGAAACACGCGAGGGCGTAGCCGCAGGTGTTGCCCGAGAAGCCCAGCAAGCCCTCTTCGAGATTGGCGGCGCCGCGTTCCATGGAGATCCGATAGACTTCGGCGCCCATCTTCAGGTTGTGGCGGCCGCGGAACAGGGACACATGGTCACCGATCTGGATGGTATCCATGTTGTCGAAGCCGTTGCCGTTGGTGAGTTCCTGGAGAGTGAACGGGAGTCCGGTGAATCTGGGGATGCCGTGCTCGCGAGGAGTCAACTTGCGGTTCCCGTCGGAGGGGACGACGAACTCACCGACGCCGAGCGCGTTCTGGTCAAACGAAGTGTTGTCGGTGCGGGGATTGGAAGTGAGGTCGTCGGAGATATTGAAGCCGACTCGCAACTCGTTGATCATCTGCGGATTGAAGGTGTGGATCCATTGGGTGGCGAGGTTGCTGACCTTGGAGTTCACGAACACGGGGAGGTTGGGATTGATGTTGAGACGGCTGAGATCGGAGCGGTCCCAGGCCAGGCGCGCGAAGACACGGTCATTGTCGGAGAAGTTGTGGTCCACGCGGGCGAAGTAGGTGTTGACGTTGACGGGCTGGGAGACCGCGGCGCGTGCGGTGAAGTCGAGCGGGTCTTGTTGAACGAACTGCGCTTTGGGCACGAACGTGTTTAGGACGTTCAAGGCTCCGGGATGGAGTTGGGAGCGCGGAATGGTGTTGTTGGGCAGGGGGACGCCGGTGACGGGGTCATAAATGATGGTGGGCCGGACAAAGCGGTTGTTGGCGGTGTAGCCGGCCTGGAGGCGGGAGAAGTTGCCTTCGCGGAACTCGTCCAGGGGCCAGACCGCGGTCTGCAACTGGCCTTGCCGCGTCCGGCGTGCTTCGTAGTTGAACGCCCAGAAGGTCTTGTTGCGGCCGTTGTAGACCTTGGGGATCATGACAGGTCCGCTAAGGACGAACCCGAACTGGTTCTGGCGGAGGGTGTTCTTCTTCAAGCGCTCGGTGCCGGCTGCGCGCTCGAAGTTCAGGAAGTAGTTCTCCGCGTCAAAGACATCGTTGCGGAGGAAGTTGAAGAACGTGCCGTGGAGGCGGTTGGTTCCACTCTTCATAGTGATGGAAACCTGCGCGCCACCGCCGAAGCCGTACTCGGCCGAGTAGGCGTTGGTCTGGATCTTGAATTCCTCAATGGCTTCGATGGAGGGAACGAAGTTGGTGATGTGGATGCGGGGATCCTTGGCGTCGACACCGTCGAGGGAGACCACCTGGTGGATCTCACGTTGCCCGTTGGCACTGACCGAGAAGCCTTGGCCTGGGATGGGGAAGCCGCTGGAGCCATCCGCCTTGCCGGTTCGGGCGCCGAACTGAACGCCGGGAACGAGAACCGCGAGGTTCTGCATGTTCCGCCCGTTGAGAGGAAGTTCGACGATGCGGCGGTTTTCAATGACGCCGCCGGTAGTGGCGTTTTCCGTGTTGAGCAGGATGCCGGAGGCGGCGACTTCGATCACCTCCGAGACAGCGCCCACTTCGAGGGTGAAGTTGACGCGCACCTGAGCGGCGGTTTCCACGCGGATATTGCGGGCCTCCTCGGACTTGAAGCCCTGCATCTCCGCGCGGACGACATAGTTGCCCACGGGGACGAGCGGAAACGTGTAGTTTCCGGTCGGGTTGGTTTCCGCCGATCTGGCGATTCCAGTATCGACGTTGGTTACCGTGACTCGCGCCCCGGAGACGACAAGGCCCGACGTATCGGTTACGATGCCTTGAATCGACTGCGTGGTGGATTGCCCGAAAGCAGCGATAGCGGTTAGAAGGACGACTGCGAGTAAACGTGTCATCTGCGACTCCTTACTGTTGTGCGACCTATTGCAAGATGGACTACGAAGCCTGAGCAGGTCTTAATCTGTGAGTAAAAGTGTAGCAGAATCTTAATGAAGACGGAAGTGGAGATCCACGCGGTGGGGGCCCGGCGTGACTCGCGGCGGCGGCGCTACAATAAAAGGTGGTTTTGTTTGGAGAGGCACAACGATGTGGGTGAGAATCCGCCTTGGAAGAGGCACTCAGTTTCAACATCGGGAAGGCAAGAACCGCCCCCTGGCGCTGGCAGGCGCAGGGCTCTTGGCGCCTGCCGCCGTGATGGCCTTCATTCTCGCGCTATGGCGATTGGCGGCGGACTTGTCGTTGACGTCCAACTTCGCCATCGCCGAAGGACCGCTGTCGCACTGGCATGTCTGGGTGCTGCTCGCGGCGATGCTGGCGATCGCGGCGATCAAGCTGAACCGCTACGGGCGGGGCGGAGATTCGCTGTTCTGAACGCCGCCGGCGGCTGACGGCTTAGAGAAGCAGGGCGCCTTCGTGGCGGAGCAGCCAGTGCTTGCGATGCAGCCCGCCGGCGTAGCCGGTGAGCGTTCCATTCGCGCCAATCACACGATGACAGGGCTGGATGATGGCGACCGGGTTTTGTGAATTGGCGTGCCCGACCGCCCGCACGGCCGCCGGTTTGCCGATGAGCGTGGCCAGTTCCCCATAGGTGGCCGTGCGGGAGGCGGGAATGGTGCGTAAGGCCTGCCAGACAAGAGTCTGGAACGGAGTTCCCAGAGAGCGGACCGGAATCTCATCGACGGCGCCGCAGTCACCGGCGAAGTAGTCTTCCACCCGGCGGCGGAAATCGGATCTTGCTGTCGAAGGCACGAAACGGGTTGTCCCGAGGAGGCGCCGCATGCGGTCGTCGAAGCCCTCGAACTCGAGGGCGACCACGGCGCCGGCGGTGGAGGCGAGGAACAACTGGCCGAGGGGAGAGTCGAAGGTTTCGAGATCGAACTGCATTTTCGATTCTTCCGTTTTCATAACGTACTCCAGAGGTGGAATGCCGCGTAGGCTCGCCATGGCCGCCATCGGGCGGAAAGGGCTTCCAACCCTGCGGCGGAAACGAGCGGACCGCCGTCGGAGACGGCCTTGCGCAGGCCGAGGTCCCCGGAGGGAAACGCATCCGGTTCGCGAAGGGCTCGCATGGCGATGTACTGGGCCGTCCAATCTCCGACGCCGGGCAGGGCGAGCAGGGCGCGGACGCAGTGCGCGGGGTCGTCAAACGGAATCTCGCCGCGAAGGACGGCTTCGGCAAGGCGACCAACGGTGGCGGCGCGGGCGCGCGTGAGCCCGACACTGGTGAGGTCTGCCGCGGCCAGGGCGGCGGGTTCGGGGAACAGGAGGGAAGGCTCGCCAGCGAAGGGCTGGAGTGGCGTGCCGAAGGCGGCGGTGATCCGTCCGGCGATGGTGGTGGCGCCTTTGACGGAAATCTGCTGGCCGAGGATGGCGCGCACGGCGAGTTCGAAGGGATCCCAGGCTCCGGGCACCCGCAATCCTGGCGTGATTGCCAGGTCCCCAAGGTGCTGTGCGATCGAGGCCGGCTGAGCATGAAGATCGAACAGGTGCGCCACACGGCGGGTGATTTCCCGAAGCCCTCGAGGATGGGGAGCGGCGATGCGGACGGCGAGCGTGTTGGCGGCCGGCCGGCGGACTTCGATGCGGCCGGTATGGTCCCCGAGCCGGAAGGTGCGGCAGTAGCTGTCGGCGGTGACGAGCTCGACTCCTGGAATGGCGCGGGGAGCCAGGAAGCCGATCACGCCATCCCATTCATAAGGCGGGGAGAATCCGAGGTGGAGCACGATGGCGTGGGGATCGTGTCCGGACCGGTTGCGCCGCATTTGACGCGGCGTGCAACGGAAGCATTTTTGGAAGGCCTCCTGGAAGGTCCGCAAGCTGCGAAATCCAGCCTCGAGCGCGATGCCGGAAACCGGGAGCGAGGTGGTGGACAGAAGATGGCGCGCGAACAGGATGCGGCGCGCATGGGCCACCTGGTGCGGGGATGCGCCGAGGTAGAGACGGAAGAGGCGGCGAAGGTGCCTGTCGCCGATGCCGAGGCGGCCCGCCAGGGCGGCCACGGATCCGCGATCCAGCGCGCCCTCGTCGATGAGGCGGAGAGCCCGCTGGAGAGATCGCGCCGTGCCGAGCCCGTCGAAGAACTCCGGCGCGGTTTCGGGACGGCAGCGGAGGCAGGGACGGAATCCGGCGGAGAGGGCGGCGGCGGAGGAGGGATAGAATTCGCAATTGGCGCGTTTGGGAGTAGTGGCCGGGCAGACGGGCCGGCAGAAGATTCCGGTGGTGCGGACGGCGGTGAAGAAGTGACCATCGAAGCGCGGGTCCCGGGCCTGGAGGGCGCGGTAGCAGGCGGCGTGATCGAGCGCGGGAGCGATTGAATCTGGATCCTCGGGGCCGGCCATGAACTTAGTATGGCGGAAAGGCGGCGGGCTGACTGGCGGAAATCGGACGTCAACATACTGTGGCATGCGAACCGTACCTGCTATCCTGACGTTTCCGGCCCTGTTTCGCGGGACCGGTTTCGGGGCAGCAATTCACGATGGCAACGAGTTCCTACGGCGGCGGCGGCCGCTACGTCTTACGAGGCCCTTCCGGGATGTCGCCCAACATGCCGCCGGGCGTGAAATGGCTGTTGATCGTCAACACGGCTCTGTTCGTCGTCTATTTTTTCGGGATTCGCGCCGGTTATGGAGCCGTCTTCGACCCGTTTTGGCTCAGCCTGCGATGGGTGCTGGATCTGTTCGCGGTCTGGCAACTGTTCTCATACATGTTCCTCCACGATCCGGGAGGATTCTCGCACATTCTGTGGAACATGCTGGCGCTGTGGATGTTCGGGAAAGACCTGGAAGCGATCTGGGGGACGCGGCGTTTTCTCCAGTACTATTTCATCTGCGGCGTGGGTGCGGGATTGTGTTGTCTGGCTGCGAGCGCCCTGTTCGGCAACGGGCTGGAGCGGACAATCGGGGCGTCCGGGGCGATCTACGGGCTGCTGCTCGCCTTCGGGGTGCTGTTTCCGGATGCCACGATATTGTTCAGTTTTCTATTTCCGATCAAAGCCAAGTACTTCGTGATGATCATCGGGGCGATCACGTTCATGATGACGCTGGGCTCCACCGGATCGGGTGTCAGCCACGTGGCGCATCTGGGCGGGATGATTTGGGGCTACCTGTATCTGAAGACGAACCTGGGCAAGATGGACTTATTCGGCGGCGCGCAGGAATGGTACCGGCGTTGGAAGCTGCAGCGGGCACGGCGAAAGTTTCAAGTTTACATGCGGAAACACGGCGACCGGGACAATGACCGGTTCCGGCATTAGCGGCAAAGCGCGCAACCGGAACGCGCTCTGCCACGTCCGTTCGATAGACAAGTCCGCGCGCAGATCGAGAGCCGGCATCTCCGTGGGTGCGCTTCTCATGACTCTGGCTTGATATAGTTTGGGTTGACAACAGCTCGGGCTGACAACGATTGCAAAGGAAGATCCACATGCGGCTGCCAAGAATTCTCGCCATCGCGTTCGCCACGATCGGAATCGCATCCTGGTATGTAACGCCCGCCCAGCAAGGGCCCGGGCGGACCGGGGAAACGGTGGCGCGTCCGAGAAAGAAGGGCGCCGACACAGCCGCGGAGCCCGAGCCGGAAAAGAAGACACTGCCGTCGGAGTTCAGCAAAAAGGACAAACCGGACATTCCGGCGGGGCTGCCGACGTTCAGCAGCAACGTCGATACGGTTTCTTTGGACGTGGCCGTGCTCGATAACAAGGGACGGTTCATTCCCAACATCCCTCGGGGTAACTTCCGCGTATTGGAAGATAACGTTCCGCAGGAGATTACCAACTTCGCGATGGGCGAAGCGCCGATGACAGTGGCGATGGTGATCGAGTTCTCGAACCTGTTTCAACAGTACTGGTCGTACGGGTGGTATGAGACGCTACAGGCATCCTATGGCTTCCTGGAGACCCTGAAGCCGGAAGACTACGTCGCGGTGGTGGCGTACGATCTGCGTCCGGAGATCTTATCGGACTTCTCCACCGACAAGCGCAAGGCGTACGAAGCGATGCAGCGGTTGCGGATCGCGGCCTATTCGGAATCGAATCTCTATGACGCGCTGGTGGACACCGCGGACCGGATGTCGGAGATCGAGGGGCGCAAGGCGATCGTGCTGATCGCGTCGGGGATCGATACGTTCAGCAAACTGACGTTCGACAAGACGCGGCGCGCGCTGCAGACGGCGGGCGTGCCGATCTACGCGATCGGGATCATGCAGTACATTCGCGAGATCTACGACGCGCGGGGCATGATGGGCCCGATTCAACGTCTGGACTTCCTGCAGGCCGACAATCAGATGCGGGTATTCGCGCGAGAAACGGGGGGACAGTCGTTCTTCCCGCGCTTCCAGGGCGAGTTTCCAGGCATTTTCGGGGCTGTGTCGGAATCGCTGCGCAATCAATATTCGCTGGCCTACCAGCCTTCCAATCAGGCGCGGGACGGCAAGTTCCGGAAGATCAAAGTGGAGTTGGTGAACCCGGCCACCGGGCAGGCGTTGAAGATCGTGGACGAGAAGGGAAAGTCGCTCAAGTACCAGGTGATTGCAAAGGCCGGATACAACGCTCCGAGAGCGGTGGAGTAAGTGCGCGGAGCCGCCGATTCTTTGACGGAATTGAAACACGGAATCGATGTCAAGAACTTTTTTCCTCGCGGAAACAACCCGATAGAGAGTCATTGACGATTCCAGTCCGGGTTCGCTACTATCGCTGTTTCCGATGGGCATTCCTTCCTCTTCCCGCTCACAAGTCAACGCGCGCATCCTGATGGTGGACGACAACTCGATGGGGTTGATGGCGCGGAAAACCGTGCTTGAAGACCATGGCTATGAGGTGGTGTCGGTGAGGTGTCCTGACGAGGCGCTGGAGAAGCTGCGCAGCCGCCAGCACTTCGACCTGTTGATTACCGATTTCCGCATGCCGGCCATGACGGGGGTGGAATTGATCACCGCGGTGCGGGAGCACGGCTCCACGATGCCGGCGATTCTGCTTTCGGGCTTCGCCGAGACGCTGGGCCTCGGCCAGAAGAACACGGGCGCCGATGTGGTGATTCAGAAGAACGCGAACGAGATCCCGCAGTTGCTGCGGGCGGTGCGGTCCGTGCTGCGCGGGGCTATACGCCGTCCGGCGAAGTCCGAGGGGCCAGCGCCCCGCACTCGCCGGAAGAAGGCCTGACGCGGCGGCAGAAGGCCTTCAGAGGCTCGTGAGCGGCTTCCTAAGCGGCGGCCGGCGGATGGATCTTGCGATGCCTCCCGCCAATCCAGTGCGATGATATCCCAATGAGTGAAACGTTGCCTCGCCTGCGGATGGATCTGGATTTCATGTCGAGTCCTGTTCCGGAGCATCCGGGACTGATGGTGCGTGATCCGTACCATTACTCGGACGCGACGATCGTGGTTCCCCCCGAGTTGATCCCCGCGCTCGAAATGTTCGACGGCCAATCGACGGAGCTCGATCTGCGGCAGCGGCTGGTGGAGATCACCGGGCAGTTCGATGTGAGCGAACTCCAGCAGCATTTGACCAAAGCGCTGAGTGACGGCGGGTTCCTGCAGAACGAAGTGTACGAACGGATGCGGGAAGCCCGGCATCGCGAATTCGCGGGTGCGGAGGTCCGCGAGGCCGCGCATGCGGGATTGGCGTACCCGGGCGACGAAGAGGATCTGCGGGCCCTGTTTGACCGATTTCTCGAGGGAGGCGAACCCGCGGCCAATCCCGGGCGCCTGGCTGGCATCGCGGCGCCGCACGTGTCTCCGGAAGGCGGATGGGAGAGCTATCGCGACGCCTACCGGGCGCTTTCGGCCGAGCACGCCGAACGGGTCTTCGTGATTCTCGGTACGTCCCACTACGGAGCGCCGAATCGGTTCGGCCTGACGCGGAAAGACTTCGTGACCCCCTACGGGCGCACCCGGACCGAGACGGCGCTGGTGGATCTGCTGGCTTCGCAGGCGCCCGAGGCCGTGACGATGGAAGACTACTGCCACGCCAGCGAGCACTCCATCGAGTTTCAGGTAGCGTTTCTGCAGCATCTGTATGGACCGCGGGTGCGCGTGCTGCCGATTCTGGTTGGATCGTTTTACCCGAGCATCGCCGGCGGCGGCATGCCGGAAGATGACGAAGCGGTACGGCGTTTCCTGGGGGCGCTGGGTGACTTGAACGCGGCCCGGGGCGGGGAACTGATGTGGGTGCTGGGCGTGGATATGGCGCACATTGGGCGTCGGTACGGAGATGCGCTGCCGGCGCAAGCCTACGATGGAACGATGCTGCCGGTTTCGGCGCGCGACAAGGAGCGGGTGGCGCGGATCGCGGCGGGGGACAGCGAGGGTTTCTGGGCCGAAGTGGGCGAGGGCGGAGGCGGGGAGGACCAGTTGAAGTGGTGCGGGTCATCGCCCTTCTACACCTTCCTGAAAGCGGTTCCGGAGGCGCGGGGTGAGATGCGGCGATATCAGCATTGGCAGATCGACCCGCAGAGTGTGGTGAGCTTCGCGGCGCTCACTTTCGAGCGATGACGTTCAAGCGATGACGTTCAAGCGATGAAGACGAGGCGCATCGAAGGCGAGATCCTGGAGCAATCGCCGGAGCAGGCGGCGGGGGCGAATCTGGCGGATCTGGCGCGGATCAACCGGTGGATGGGAGGGCACAGAATCGTGCGTGGGCTGCTTGGCGGGCTGCGGCCTCCCCCGCGGTTCACGATGCTGGACGTGGGTGCGGCGTCGGGCGATTTCGCGCGATTGGTGCGGCGTGTCTATCCGGAGTCCAGGGTGGTGTCCGTGGATCTGCACGCGCGGCACATGGCGCACGCGCCCATGCCGAAATTGGTGGCCGACGCGTTTCGCCTGCCCTTTGCGGCGGGCGCGTTCGACTACGTTTTCTGCTCGCTGTTGCTGCACCACTTCCCTGATGACGGTGTGGTGCGGCTGCTCGAATCCTTCGGAAGGATCGCGCGGCGGGCGGTGATCGCGGTGGATCTGGAGCGGACATGGCTGGCGGAGTGGTTTCTGCCGGCGACCGGTCCGGTGCTGCGGTGGCATCCGGTGACGTTGCATGACGGTCCGGTTTCTGTGCGGGCGTCATTCCGGCGGCCGGACCTTGTGCGATTGGCTGCGCGGGCGGGATTGGCGGATCCGCGAATCCGGCGCCATCGGCCGTGGTCGCGCTTATCGCTGGTGGCGGCCGCGCTATCCTGATTCGAGCGAATGCGAAAAACAGTACTGTTGACGATGGGGCTGGCGGCGGTATCGGCGACCGTGTGGGTATGGCGTCCGGCGCGAGCGCGGGTACTGACCTGGGCAGGACGGTCCTCGGTGTGTCCGATGGAGCGGGTGCTGGCGGCGCAGGGCGACATCGATCGGCGTATCGCGATCAAGGATCGTATTCTTGCGGCGAGCAAACGGCTGGAGACCGACGCCCAGGGTTTCGAGCACTGGGACACGCCGGCGGGCCAGTACTGGATCCCCAAGGGGTCTCACTTCGTGCTGCCGTTCAATCTGGCCGAGCAGGAGATGGCGATATACACGGGAGGGCCCGAGGCTCGGATGCGCGCCGGGGACGTGGTACTGGACTGCGGCGCCAATACGGGCGTGTTCACGCGGGTGGCGCTGGACGCGGGCGCATCGAAAGTGATCGCGATCGAGCCGGCGCCGGAGAACATCGAATGCCTGCGGAGGAATTTCAAGGCGGAGATCGAGGCGGGGCGGGTGGTGGTGTACGAAAAGGGAGTGTGGGACCGGGACGATACGCTGACGCTGCATGTGGACCCGCACAACTCGGCGGCGGATTCGTTCGTGATCGAGCGGGAGGGGTCCCACGGGGAGGAAAAGATCGCCGTGACGACGATCGACAAACTGGTGGCTGAACTGAGTCTGGATCGCGTCGACTTCATCAAGATGGACATCGAGGGGGCCGAGGTGAGGGCCCTGCGTGGCGGCAGGAGCACGATCGGGCGGTTTCATCCACGCATGGCGCTGTCGGCCTATCATGCGCCGGAACATCCGGTGGCGGTGCCGGCGGCGGCGCGGGAGGCCTGGGAGGGGTACCGGATGGAATGCGGGCCTTGCGCCGAGATCCGATTCGGGTTTCGGCCGGACATCCTGTACTTTTACTGAGGTTCCCGGCGGCACGGCCATCGGCGGTGGCGGTGGGAAGTGGAAATTGCAATACCGGCGGACACTCGGAGGAAGACGCCCGCCGGCATTCCAGCCTTGTTAGGCTCTGGTATGGTGGGCGACTCGGAGGTATCGCTCAACTCATCCAGTCACGTCTTGATGACGTTAGTTAACTACACGGTAACACAAACATCAAAACTGACAAAACCTTATTTTTTGGTTATCAACAGGAATGTGTAATAGGCCATTAAGCAGATAGTGAGCGAGGAGGCTACCCAGAGAGCGACCGTGATCCAGGGTTTCGGAAGTACTTCCCTGGGGGTCTCCTTGTGGCGGAGATACAGTGCCCCGATGGCGATGACTGGGAGCATGATGGCCTGGGCGACGCCGCCGGCCTTGACCATGTTGACCGGCGATTGGACGATGAGGTACAGGCCGGCCGAGGCGCAGGTGAGTACCCAGACGAACAGTCTCCGGTACTTCAGGCGTGTCTCGTAGTCGGTGGTTTCAAACTTTCCGAGGAGGCGGCACAGGTCCGAGGCGACGCGGGATTCGGCGGCCGTGGCGGCGAAGATGGTGCCGTACAGGGTGGCAATGGCCCCGATGTAGAACAGCCACAAGGACCAGGATCCGAGTGTCTGGGTGTACATATTGGACAGGATTGGGATCATGTCGTTGGCGGCGGGACGCAGTCCGCGGGCGTGAAGAATGCCGGCGCCGAGGAGGTAGAAAGCGATGGTGGCTACCGTGTAGATGACCATGGAGGCGAGGATGTCGACGTGCATCACCTGGATCCACCCGAGGGTGCGGTTGCGCCAGACCGGAGTGCCATCGCGCTTGCCGGCGAACCGGGCATAGCCTTTTTCGACACACCAGTAGGGGTACATGAACAGTTCGGACGCGCCGACGCCGGTGATGCCGAACACAGCGACGGCGGTGGTGAGTCCGTCGGGCGGCAGGCGGAACTGGAGGCCCTCGGAAAGCTGAGCCCAGGTAAAGTCACCGGAACGCATCAGGATCAGGGCACAGAGGAAAGTAAGCATAGTAAACAAGCCGACCTTAATCGTAGCTATCCCTTCGATGCGTTCGTAACCACCGCCGAGCAGTAGCAGCAAAGTAATGCCGAGGAGCATGACCACCCAGGCGCTGACGGGAACTCCGGGGATCAGTTGATTGAGCACCTGAGCGACGCCGCCGAACATAGCGCCGATCTGGAAGCGGGTCATGGAGATCATGAGCACCCAGCCCCAGACGATCCAGTTGACACCGAGTTTGGGTCCGGGGACGCGGTTGAAGCCGGCGAGTCCGGTTTCGCCGGTGGAGACGCTATAGCGGCCGATTTCGGCTTGGATGGCGGGCTTGACCAGGCAACTGAGTATGATGACCCACATGCATATGTAGCCGACCTCGGCGCCCAAGGTGGTGGTGGCGATCAATTCGCCGGAACCGACGATGGAGGCGGACAGGATGAGCCCGGGTCCAATGCGCCGCAAGGTGGCTATGAGGCCGATCGGGGGTTCGAGAACTTCAGCGGGATCGAAGGCGTAGAGATCTTTGGAGGGGGCAGACACTTGGCATAGGCTACCACATACAGCAGGTGGGGACGAGAGGGTTTGGACGCAACCACAATCGTTGCTATCATGTGAGAGTTCATCCCCATCAGGTAGAAGCGGGTTTCTATGTCAGGACATTCCAAGTGGCACACAATCAAACATAAGAAGGCAGCGATCGATGCCAAGCGAGGCAAGGTATTCACGCGCCTGATCAAAGAGATCGCCATCGCGGCGCGGAACGGGGGCGATCCCGATTCCAATTCGCGATTGCGGACGGCGATTTCGGCAGCCAAGGCGATGTCGATGCCGGCCGACAACATCAAGCGGGCGATCATGCGCGGCACGGGTGAGTTGGAAGGCAGCCAAATGGAGGAGATCACCTTCGAGGGTTACGGCCCGGGAGGGGCGGCGGTGATCGTGGAGTGCGTGACCGACAACCGGAACCGCACGGTAAGCGAGATCCGGCACATGTTCGGGAAAAACGGCGGGAATCTCGGTGAAATCGGATCCGTGGCGTGGATGTTCGACCGCAAGAGCCAGATCCTGATCGAGGAAGAGAACGCGACCGAGGATCAATTGATGGAACTGGCGCTCGAGGCGGGCGCCGACGATGTGCGCAACGAAGGCGGGCAGTGGCAAGTGCTGTCGGCGCCGGATGCGCACGACAAGGTTCTGGAGGTGATTCAGGCCGCGGGCATCCCGACGCTGGAGGCGTCGATCGCGATGGTGCCGCAAAACCTGCTGAAGCTGGAAGGCTCGCAGGCCAAGGGGATGCTGAAGTTGAGCGATGCGCTGGACGACCACGACGACGTCCAGAACGTCTATGCGAATTTCGACGTGGACGAGAGCGTGCTCGAAGAAATGTCGGCCTGACCGGGATAGCCATGCGTGTCCTTGGCGTCGATTGCGGATCGGAGCGGACCGGATACGGCGTGATCGATAGCGACGGGCGGCGGCATCGAATCGTGGCGGCGGGGACGATACGGACACGCCCGGCGGACGCCTTCGGCGCGCGGTTGACTGTGATCGCCTCGGGGCTGCGAGCCGTGATCCGGGACCATGCGCCCGGGATCGCCGCGGTGGAGGAAGTCTTTCACGCAGCCAATAGCAAATCCGCTTTGAAGTTGGCGCAGGTGCGCGGCGTGGCGTTGTTGGTGATTGACGAGGGCGCGATTCCGTGCGGAGAGTACTCGGCGCTCGAAATCAAACGCAGTGTGGTTGGACACGGCCATGCGCAGAAGGAACAGGTGCAGTTCATGATCCGTTCTTTACTGGGTCCGGAGACGCCGTCGAAAGAGCCGGACGCCTGCGATGCGTTGGCGGTGGCCATCTGCCACGCCACGCATATGGCGAGGGCGGTAGCGTGAGAGTCCGGCTCGGAATCGTTTCGGTTTTGTGGGCGGCTGTGCTCTGCGCGGAACCGCGCATCGTGTTCATGAAGTCATTCCCGGGCAGTGTGCCGGCGTGGGTGGAGATCGCCCTGGAGCGGGACGGCAAGGCGGTATATAAGGAGGCGCCGGACGATCCGCAGCCTCTGCCGTTTCAGATCCGGAAAGACGAAGTGGACCAGGTGTTTGCGCTCGCGGACAAGATGGAGCACTTCAAGAGGCCGCTCGAATCCGGGCTGCCAGTGGCCAAGATGGGCGAGAAGACGTTCCGCTGGGAAGACGGCGCAGCCAAGCAGGAAGTGAAGTACAACTACTCGCAGGATCTGGATGCGCAGGCGCTGCAGCAGTGGTTCGAGAAGATGACCGAGACCGAGCAGCATTTCATCGCGGTGGAGCGGGCGGTGAAGTTCGACAAGCTGGGCACCAACAAGGCGTTGCTGCGGATGCAGGCCGCTATGGAGCGGGACCGTCTGGTGGGCCTGGAGCAGTTCCTGCCTTTGCTCGAGCGGGTGACAAAGAATGCGTCGTATCTACACATGGACCAGGAACGCGCGGCGACGTTGATCGACTGGATCAAGAACGGAAAGCCGCAGCCGGCGCAATGAGGCGGGCAACGGTAGTCTGGGTGGCCCTGATGGCTGGAATGGCCGTGGCCCAGCAGCCGCCGCCGGTTACTCCCGAGCAGGAAAAAGAAGAACAAAGCGCGCTGCAGGCGGCGCTGGCCGACGCAGGGTCCAGCCAGCTTGATTTCGCGCGCGCGATTGACCGTCACTTGCAGCGATATCCGCTTTCGAGCCAACGGCCGGATCTGGAACGGGCCGCGGCGCGGGCGGCCGTAGAGGCGCGGGATCCGGGCTTGGTGGTGAAGTTCGGGGAGCGGGTGCTGGCTCGGGAGCCGCAGAATCTGGAACTACTCGAGCGAGTGAGCCGGTACCTGCTGAACTCGAGCGATGCTCCTTCTTCCAAGCGTGTCCTCGAGTATGCGTTGCGGCTGGAGAATCTGGCAAGGGAGATGGGCGGGCCGGCGCCGGGCACGCGCGGAGCGGGGCGATTTGCCGAAGAGCGCCGGATCCTGTTGGGCAAGGCGCTGGTGTATCAGGCGCGGGCGTCCGGCAACATCGAGAAGTTCGCCGAGGCGGAAGCCCTGGCGCGCAAGAGCTACGAAGAGTTTCCGAGCGCGGAATCGGCGCGCGAGATTGCACGTTGGCTTGACCGGCAAGGCAAGACGGCCGAGGCGCTGCCATTGCTGGCCGACGCGTTCATGATCCCGGATCCGAATGCGACGCCGGAAGACCGGCGCAAGGATCGCACGCGGTTGGGCGAGTGGTATCGGAAGGCGAAGGGGTCGGAGACGGGGCTGGGCGATATGCTGCTCGAGGCTTACGATCGCACCGCCGCGCGCGTGGATGCCTATCGCGCCGAGATGAGCAAGATCGACCCCAATGCCAGCGCGGGTGCGGTGAAGGAGTTCACCATCACCGGCATCGCCGGGGACAAACTCGAGATGGCGTCGCTGGTGGGCAAGGTGGTGGTGCTCGATTTCTGGGCGACATGGTGCGGACCGTGCCGGGCGCAGCAGCCGCTCTACGAGGAAGTGAAAGGGCGCTTCGACGGGCGAAGCGATGTGGTGTTCCTGAACATCAACACGGATGAGAACCGCGCCATCGTGAAGCCGTTTCTCGATCGGGAGAAGTGGAACAAGACGGTGTACTTCGAGGACGGTCTGGCGTCACACTTGCGTGTATCGTCCATACCGACGACGGTGATACTCGATCGAAAAGGAGAGGTAGCGTCGCGCATGAACGGCTACATCCCGGAGCGTTTCGTGGAGGTGCTGTCGGAGCGGGTGAAGCAGTTGCTGGAGGAGAAGTAACGGAGTGTTCGAGCGCGTCATCTGGATCGTGCTCGATAGTGTGGGAATCGGCGAGATGCCGGACGCGGCCGCTTATGGCGATGCCGGCAGCGATACGCTCGGCAACCTCGCGCGGAAACGGCCATTGCGGCTCCCGAACCTGTGCCGGCTCGGTTTGGCGAACATCCGGTCATTCGAAGGGCTTGAAGCCGCGCAACATCCAGAAGCAGCCTACGGACGCTGTGCCCTCGCCTCGCCGGGCAAAGACACCACCACCGGGCATTGGGAGATGGTGGGGATTCACCTGGACAAGCCGCTGCCCTTGTATCCGAACGGCTTTCCGCGCGTCGTGATGGACCGCTTTGAGCGGGCGATCGGCCGCGGGACGCTGGGCAACGTGGCGGCTTCGGGCACCGAGATCATCCGCGAGTTGGGCGCCGAACACCTGCGGACGGGGAAGCCGATCGTGTACACATCCGCTGATAGCGTTTTTCAGATCGCCGCGCATGAGGATGTGATTCCGTTGGCGGAGATCTACCGGATGTGCGAGACGGCGCGCGAGATCCTGCGGGGAGAGCATGAGGTGGGCCGCGTGATCGCGCGGCCGTTCGTGGGAGAGCCGGGCGCCTTTGTGCGCACCCCGAACCGGCACGACTACGCGTTGTCGCCAACGCCGGGCATGCTGCTGGACCGGCTCGAGGAGGCCGGCGTCCCGGTGACGGCCGTGGGCAAGATTCACGATGTATTCCTGGGGCGGGGCATTACGCGATCGCTGCGGACGCGCAGCAATGCCGACGGCATGGCAAAGACGATCGAGGCGATGGAGGTGGACCGTCGCGGGCTGATCTTCGTCAACCTGGTTGATTTCGATCAACTCTACGGGCATCGCAACGATGTGGAGGGCTACGCGCGGGCGCTCGAAGAGTTTGACGAATGGACGCCTGTGCTCGAATCGAAACTCGATGTCAGCGATCTCGTCATCCTGACGGCGGATCATGGGTGTGATCCGACCACGCCGTCCACCGATCATTCGCGCGAGTACGTTCCGCTGCTGGTGACGGGCTCGCGCGTCCGGCGGGGCGAGAATCTCGGAACGCGGCCGACGTTGTCCGACATCGGGCAAACGGTGGCCGGGAATTTTGGAGTGAACATTGCGCATGGCACGAGTTTTCTGTCTGCTTTGGTTGGCTAGCGTTTCGCTTTGGGCGAGACCCCTGCTGGTGATCTCGATCGATGGATTGGACCATCGATACCTGCGGGATGCGGACAAGCTGGGGCTCGAGATCCCCCATATCCGTAAGCTGATTGCGGAAGGCGCCTGGGCCGAACGCGGCGTGATCGGTGTCTACCCGACGGTGACATTCCCCTCGCACACCACGCTCATGACCGGCGCGCGGCCGGATCAGCACGGCATCGTGAACAACAACACCGACAGTGGCGAGCGATACTTCTTCGCGCGCTACCTCAAGGCGACCACGCTTTGGGATGCGGCGCACGCGGCGGGTTTGAAGACCGGCGCCGTGCATTGGCCGGTGACGGTGGATTCGAAAACGGTGACGTGGGACTTTCCCGAACACTTCAAGCGGCGCAAGGGGGCAGCGATGGACTGGGAGTCGTCGGCGGCGAAGGCGACCCCGGGACTGGTGGACCGCATGATCGCGAAGTTCCCCTCCATGCCGCAGGAATGGGTGGACGACCGGGTGCGGGCGCTGGCGGCGATCTATCTCCTGAAGTACGAGAAGCCGGACCTGGTGTTGCTGCACCTGATCGATCACGATGGAGAGGCGCACTACACCGGTCCCTTCTCGATGCATGCCAAGGCGGTGCTGGAATATCAGGACGAGTTGCTGGGACAGATTCTGGCGGCGCGTCCGGCTGCGATGGCGGTGGCGCTGGTAAGCGATCACGGGTTTGAGCGCGTGGATGAGGTGATAAACCTGTACGCGACGCTGAACAACGACGGTGTGAGCGGGAAGATACGGGTAATGGGATCGGTGGTCATCACCGGCGACGCGGGGGCGGCGGCCTATTTGCGGAAGTCGCCCTTGGTGACCGAGATTCCCTTGGCGGAGTGGAAACGGTTCCGTCCGGATCAGCCGGTTCCGCTGGCTGCCTTTCAATCGAAGCCGCATGTGCAGTTTGCGCGGAGCGAAGACGCGCCCCTGCGGGCGAAGGCGGAGGAGCCGGGAACGCATGGGTATTGGCCGCTGCGGGACGACTACCGTTCCACGCTGGTGTTGTGGGGACCGGGCGTGAAGCGGGAGCGGTTGGGTGAGGTGGACATGTTGCGCATCGCGGGCCGGTTGGCTGCGATACTGAATATTGCTTTTTGAAACCCTTTGCGCAATCCGAACGTTTGCGCTTGTCGAAGGAGCACGATGAGAAAGACATTAATGGCGGGCAACTGGAAGATGTTCAAGACACCCGCCGAAACGACGGCGTTTTTCGAAACGTTTCTGCCGCTGGTGGCGGGTTCGTCCCATTGCGACGTCCTGATCTGCCCGCCGTTTGTGAACATCGCGGCGGCGGTGGCCGCTTGCGCCGGAAGCGCGGTGGGCGTGGGCGGACAGAACGTCTACTGGAAGAACGAAGGCGCGTTCACCGGTGAGGTGTCGGCGCCGATGTTGGTGGCGGCGGGTTGCACGGCGGTGATCATCGGGCACAGCGAACGGCGCCAGTTTTTCGGCGAGACCGACGCTACGGTGCTCGAGCGCACCAGGGCGGCGCTGGCGGCGGGGTTGACGCCGATCGTGTGCGTGGGCGAGATGCTGGAAGACCGCGACGCGGGGCGGACCAACGAGGTGCTGGATGCGCAGTTCGCGGGCGGGATCGCCGAGTTGCCACTCACCGACTTCGGCAAGATCGTGATCGCGTATGAGCCGGTGTGGGCGATCGGGACGGGCCGGGTGGCGACTCCAGAGCAGGCCGCGGACGCGCATCAACATCTGCGGTCTCTGGCGCAGAACAAGTATGGCGGGGAAGCGGCGGCGGCTCTGCGGATCTTGTACGGCGGCAGCGTAAAACCGGACAACGTCCGCGGGTTGATGGCGAAGCCGGATATCGACGGAGCGCTGGTGGGCGGTGCGAGTCTGGACGCGAACTCGTTTTCATTGATCGTGAACTACTGAAAGCAGGACCCGGGCTCAGGGCCGCGAAACGCAGACGCGCCGTCGCGCACTACCCGGCTATGAAGACTTTCAAGCTGCGCCGAGGAAGGACCGAACTGGACATCGCCGACGTGAAGGTAAACGGGCGGCCGCTGGTGACGGTTCATGAGCTGGCTGTGCTGGGTGGTGGGGGGACGCTGACCTTCGCCGTGGGCATCACCCCGGATCAGAGGACCATCATCGGCGGGTTCAAATCGGTGGCCGGGATGGATAGCGAGACCGAACTGGTGGAGTACAATGGGCCGGCCGTGGGCGTCAGCCGTCCAATGACCGGCTGGACTCTGGTGAGTGAACTGCCGGCCCGGCAGGCGATGCCGGGCATGCCGAAGTTTTCGAACGTGACACTGAAGCGCGGGTAGGGCGCCGCGGCTAACGAGGCCGCGACTGGAGATTCCACAGCGCTTGCTGCAAGGACTGAACCTCGCGGCGGAGCGATGCGATCTCGTTTTCCATCATCCGCAAGCGCGAGTCCGCCAGGTCACCCCCGCCGCCGCCGGCGCTGAGCGCGCGGAGTTGCTGGAATTGTTCCCGCACTTCCAATTGCACCATCCGCCTCAATTCGAGCTGACGGGCGAGTTCGGAGTCCGATTTTTGCGGCGCGGGTTTCGGGTCCTGCGCTTGCTGGGCGATCGCGAATGCGGCCAGCAGCAGGGCTGCCAAGGCCAGGAACATTCTAAGCAGGGAGATTCTAGGCATCGACATGCACCTCCTCGGTACATTGTGACGCACCGGAGCCCAGCGCTGTTACGGTTTTGCCAGCATGCGGACGCGATGGGACTCGCTGTCGCCGATGTAGAGCACACCCTTCCGGTCCACGAATACGCCGTGCGGACGCGCCATCTTGCACTGCAATGGATTGCCGTCGGGGCCGTTGCCGCGTTCCCCGCTGCCGGCGACGGTGCGAATGGTGCCGTTCTTCAGATCGATGCGGCGGATGGTGTGGCTTTCCGTGTCAGCGATGTAGACGCCGCCGTCGGGGGACCATGCGATGCCCTTCGGTCCGTTGAGCTTGGCTTGGCGGGCATCGCCGCCGTCGCCGGAGTAGCCTTTTTCGCCGGTGCCGGCGATGTGGATGAACTTGCCGGCCTTGGGATCCACGCGATACACGGCGTTGCCTTCGCGTAGGGCAAGGTAGACGTTGCCCTTGGGGTCCAAGTCAATGGCGCGGGGCCCGTTCACCGGGGTTCCGGCGAGGGGCGCGCCGTCGGGAGTGGGTTTCTTTTCGCCGGTGCCGAGCCAGGTTTCGATGATGCCGGTGCGGAGGTCCAGCCGGCGGACGCGATGGTTACCGATGTCGCAGATCATCATCCGGCCTTGGGGATCGAAGGCGATCGAGTGCGGCTGTCGCAGTTGCGCTTTAGGGCCGGGTCCGCCATCGCCGGAAAAACCAGGCTCGCCGGTGCCTGCGATCGTGCTGATGATACCGGTCTTCTTGTCGACGCGGCGCACCACGTGGTTGGGCATCTCCACCCAGTACATGTTTCCGGCTTTGTCGAAGCGGACTTCGTAGGGTTGATTGAGCGAAGCTTCCAGAGCGGGCCCGCCATCGCCGGAGTAGCCTTTCTTCGTGTTGCCGGCGACGGTGGAGATGACGCGGGTTTTCATGTCGAGCCGGCGGATGACGTGATTGTCGATGTCGCAGAAGTAGAGAGCGCCGTCGGGTCCGATCGTGAGGCCATAGGGGTTGTTCACCTGCGCCTGCGCTCCGGGGCCGCCATCGCCGGAGAATCCCTTTTCGCCAGTGCCGGCGATGGTAACGGTTTGTCCGGCGGGCAGGGTGGCCGCGGCGAGCAGGGTGAGGAGGAGAGTTCGCATTACCAGCAATCTATCACGGCGGCGCGGACCTCTTCCACGGAAAGCGCGTGGAGGACGGGCCGGTGGATGACGCGTGCCCCGGGCGGAGCCCAGACACGAGGGTCCGTGGGGCCGAACAGCGCGAGGACGGGTGTGCCGGTGGCAGCGGCGAGGTGGGTAATGCCAGAGTCATTCCCGAGGTAGAGCCGTGCGCCGGCGAGCCAGCAGGCGAGGTCGTATAGATCGTCGAAGCGGTGCTGGTGCTCGCCGTATGCGCACAGTTCGGCGGGAATGTCCGGGGGAAGGGCGCGGACGAGTTCGCCGAATCGCAGCCAGTTCTTGGATGGGCTTCCCGAGTAAGGATGGATGGCGAGAAAGGACCGCGGACGCTCGGGAACGGCGATGCGCGGCGGGCTCCCAAGGGATGCACCCACTTGTTGCAGGTAGAAATCGGACGCGGAGTGCACGCCGTCCGGAAGTGCACTGTAAAAGCGGAAGGGGAGATCCGCGACCGCCAGGCGGAACTCGGGCCGTGAGGAGCCGTACCAGGAAACGATGTCGTCGAATCCGGAGAGCGTCTCGAGCAACGAGGATGGGGCTTGGCCGAGTTCCAGCAGGTCGAGCCCGGTGGAGGCGATGGATCGCGCGCGATGGGCGAACCGGGCGAGCGGCAGGTTCGCAGACGCCGCCCAGACTTCGGTATACGCCGCGCGCAGATATTCGAGGGCGGGAAGAGAAACGATGAAGTCACCGATGGCGCCGGGGCGAATGAGGAGCCGGCGCACGGGTGGCTAGTGGACCTGGACGGCGAGGTCGACGGAGATGGTCTTGGGCGGGTAACAAGTAGTGTTGCTGCACGCCTGGAAGCGGAGCTTTCCCTTGATCGTATGGGGACCCTTCGGGGTGTCGGCAGGCGCCTGGAAGCGTGTGGAGATGTCGAAGTTGCCGGTCAGCACCGAGAGTGGCTTCTCGGAGAAGTCGTACTTTTCCATGTGGCCCTTCGGGTAGTCCACGCCCTCGACGCGAAGGGGAGTGGCGTCCCAGGTGAGGCGCAACGGGATGAGGTACTCCTCGCTCGGCGTATTGCTGTTGGTGTGGTAGCCGGGCGTCAGGCGGAACGAAATCTTGGAAGCCGCGCTTTCGCCGGCCTTGATGGTAAGCCTGGAGGCGGGAAGTGCGTTTAGGATGCCGCTGCTACCTTGCGCCGCCAAGGTGGAGGGCAGGAGCCACAACAGCAGGCATGGGGAAACCGGCAGCGCTCTTTTTACCATTGAGTCCAAGTAGGGCATCGAGATCCTTTTGATATTCGCTCTTGCTGACGAGGCCGATGTGGACGGCGGCGATGCGGCCTTCACGGTCAATGATGAACGAGGAAGGCAGGGCGTCGACGCCGCCGTACATCTGGGCTACGGCGTCGTCGCCGAGGAGGATGCGGTAGTTGATCTTGGTTCGTTCCAGGTACGGCTTGACGACGTCCCAGCCCTCCTCGTCGAGCGAGACGCCGAGCACGGCGAGGCCGTTGTCCTTGTACTTCTGCTCGAACTCCATGAACCAGGGAATCTCGAGCTTGCAGGGCCCGCACCAAGTGGCCCAGAAGTTGAGCAGCACCACCTTGCCCTTGTAGTCGGAGAGGTTCACGGTGCGCCCCATGGAGTCCTTGAGGGCGAACCCGGGCGCGTTCTTGCGATCCTTCTCCGCTTTGACGGCGGCTCGAACTGGCGAGGAGGTGGAGCAGGCAATGCCAACGAAGGCCAGGGCGGCGGCCAGCGCCATGCGGGTTTGGTGGGTACTCACGCTGTTCATTATATCGAGGTCACTAGATCAAAAACTCTGTTCTCTTCAACTGATGCTCAAACCACCGGGTGCGTTGCCGGCAAAATCGCTCTGCCAGCGTGAATTCCCGATGGCGGCCGGCTCTGGCGTAGAGCCAGGCCGCGGTGTCGCAGAAACTCTCACACGCATATTCGCGCCAGGCTCGCGTCCGGTTACGCACATCGGCCTCGCAAAGCCGCTGCTTGCGCACTTCGGCGGACAAGCCGAGTTCCCCGCGCGCGGAACGGGTGTGCTCGGCGGCAAGGACCTTTTCGAACGAGCGCCGCGTGGGATTGCCGAGGCGGATCCACACGAAGTGGAACGCCTCATGGACGGCGATGCGGCGCAACTCGGCGGGTTGGGCAAGGAGAGACCGGTCTAGCAGGACCCTGCGGCGGCGGATGTCGCTGGCCGCGTGGACCTGGTCGCCGTTGGGCGCGGGAAGGCAATCCTCGAAGCGAACGCCGATGGAACGCTGCCACATGAGCGGGGCGCTAGTGGGAACGAGCGCCCGCAGTGTGCGCACCCGGGCCGGATCCGTCATCGAGAGCGCGCTACTCGGTCTTGGCGGGTCCGACGACCTGTTGGAACGCGGCCGGGTCCGTGATCTCCACCTGGAACTGCCCGCGCACGCCGTCAAACCAGGCCTGGAACCGCTTGGCGCGCAGTTCCTCGTAGATCTGGTCCTTCACTTGTTCGAAGGGGCGAATGCCGGATTCCTCCACCTTCACCAGATAAAAGCCATTGGACAGCTTCACCGGCCCGATCACGTCGCCAGCTTTGGCCGCGAATACGGGCTGCTTGATGGCGTCGGGAACTTTGGGATCGGTGGCGGTGATGGGCGGCAACTCACCGCCGCGTTCGCGAGTGCCTTCGTCGTCGGAGTAATCCTTGACGGTGGTGGCGAAGTCGGCGCCGGCGCGGATGTCTTTCAGGAGCTCTTCGGCGCGGAGCCGGGCTTCTTCTTCGTTGAGGATCTTCTTGGCGTTGGGATCGGTTTGGGGCGGGGGAGTGAGACTGAAGGCGACATACAGCGCCCGGACCTTGGCGAAACGAAAGCGATCGAGGCTCGAGTCATACTCCTGCTTGGGAGCGTCCGGGCCGACGACGATGTTGTTGTTGTAGTCGTCCACGGCGGCCTGGGTGAGGATTTCGTTGCGGTTGTACCGCAGGCGTCCCAGGAAGGGCTGCTGCTTGTCGAGGCCCTGGCTTTCGGCCATCGCGGTGAGATTGCGCATCAGCGTCACCTCCTGCAGGAACCGCATCGGCTGCTGCATGGCGTTGGTGCGCACCTGGGGCGGCACGGCCATCATCAGCCCGGTGAACTCTTCGGCGGTGAGGTTCTTGCCGCCCATGGTGGCAAGAACGGTGTCCGGTTTGATCTCTTCGCCGCTATCGGGCACGGTGCCGAGTCCGCCTTGTTCGGCCAACGATTTCACATGCAACACCTTGAAGAAGTTGTCGTTCAGTAATTTCACTTCGGCTTGGCGCCGCTGCTCGGCCATCCAAAGATCGGTGCGCTGCTCGCCCAGTTGGCCGATGATTTCCTGCTTCACCTCTTCGAACGGTTTCAGGTCAATCGCTACCGTCTGAAATATGTAGTAGCCGGCTACCTGCTTCACCGGTTCGGTGTAGGCGCCGGGCTTGGTGTGGAAGATCGTCTTGCGGATGTCGGGGTGAATCTTGCTGGTTTTGTCGATGGGCGGGAAGTCGCCGCCGGTGGGCGCGGTCATGTCGTCGTCGGACTCCGCGCGAGCCACGGCGGCGAAGTCGGCGCCGGATTTGAGTTTGGCCAGCACGCGGTCCAGCTTGGCTTTGGCCTCGGCTTCTTTGCCTTCGAGCTCGGCTACATAGATGAGGCGTGTGCGCGCGGAGCCGAAGTTGGCGGCGTTGTCCTCGTACCAGGCTTTGGCCTCGGCTTCGCTGGGCGCGGAGTCCCGCTTTTGCTTTTCGATGGCGGCCATCATCAGGACCTGGTTGTGGGTCCACTGGAGACGGTCTTTGTGCGGCGTCTTGTCCTGCAAGCCGTTCTTTTCCGCCAGCGCGGCCAACTCCTGCATGGTATTGGACCAGATGAGGAAGTTCTTGGGATCGTTGCGGGCAGACTGCATCGCGATGGGCGGCGCGCCGTGGAGCATGTTCTCCACGGCCCCGGCGGTGACCGGTTTTCCGTTGAGCGTGGCCACCACATGGTCCGCGGTCAGGGCCGGGGCCGAGGGCGTGGCGGATGCCGGTTTGGCGGCCGCGGGCTTTGCTCCCGGCAGGGGAAGCGAAACCGCGCTGCCGCGACGGGGATTTTTCTTGGTCGAGTTCCTGGAAGGCTGCGCCAAAAGCAGACCGGCGAGGGCCAGGAAGGAGAAAACGGCTTTCATGGATGGGAAGTCTCAGTATAGCAAGACGTTGGCGAGGCATTTTCGTTTCCCCGGAGCGGCAATGGTGCATCGCGCGCCGGCGGGCGCGCGCGCCGGAAGAGGCTGTGCAACTTCAACATAATGAAGAAGAATTCATTGATTTTCCATTTCCGGAACACCATCGCCGGGTGTATGCTTGAGGGCATCGAAGGACTCGCTTCCTTCCATGAATCTTTTTCAGGGGTCTTGCATTATGAATCGACTGGCGATGCGCCACGCCGCGGCGGTGATTTGCGCCGTGAGCCTGTTCGGGGCGGGGAAGCTGAACGCTCAGGTGCTGAAGGGGCAGATACTGGGCGCCATCACGGACCAGACCGGCGCCGTGATTCCCGGCGTGACGGTCAAGATCACCGAAACCCGCACCAACTTTCAGCGTGTGGGCGAAACCAACGACGCCGGCAACTTCTTCTTTGTGAACCTGGATCCGGGCCAGTATAGCGTGGAGGCGGAAAAGACCGGCTTCAACAAGGCGCTGCGCTCCGGCGTGGAACTGCTGCCGAACACCACCGCGCGCGTGAACTTTGAGCTGACGCCCGGCGCGGTGACGCAGACCATCGACGTGAGCGCGTCGGCGGCGCCGCTGCTGCAGACGGACCGCGCCGATACCGGCGGCAAGATCGAGCAGAAGCAGCTGCAGGAGATGCCGCTGCTCTACAACCGGAACTATCAGGGCTTGCTGTTGCTCGTTCCCGGCGTAGGCCGGCCGTTTCGTCCGCACTCGGAGTTTTATAACTCGCATGACTCCCTCTCGGTGCGTGTGAACGGACAGGGACGCCAGTTCAACAACTTCCAGATCGAGGGCATCGAGAACAAGATCGACAACGGGAACCTGACGGCGCTGGTGCCTCCGGCCGAGGCGATCCAGACGGTGGACGTATCGACGTCGAACTTCGACCCGGAATTCGGCAACGCCGGCGGCGCGGTGACCAACGTGACGCTGCGCAGCGGCTCCAACGATTTTCACGGGAGCCTGTTCCAGTTTCATCGCAACGAAAACATCCAGGCGCGGAATACGTTCGCGGTCACCAAGGCGCCTACGGTGTACAACCAGTTTGGCGGCACGCTGGGAGGAAGAATCATCCGCGACAAACTGTTCTTCTTCGCTGACTATCAGGGGAGCCGCGATCACCTCGGTCAGGTAAACCGGGGCACGCTTCCCGGCGCGCAATTCCGGTCCGGGAATTTGAGCGCGGGCGGAGTGACGATCTACGATCCGGCCACCGGCGATGCGAGCGGCCGCGGGCGCACCGCTTTCCCGGGCAACATCCTGCCGGCCAGCCGCATCAGTCCGATTTCGCAGCGCATTCTCAGTTTTCTCCCGGCCCCGAACTTGAATGGTCCGGAAGGACAGGTGAACTACTCGCAGAACAGCGTCCGTGTGAAGACGCTCGACCAAACCGACTCGAAAGTGGACTGGGTGATTGGCGACAATGACCGTCTTGCGGTGCGCTACAGCTTCCAGAAGGCCGTGGTGAGCGATCCGGGTCTGTTTGGGCCGGGCGGCATCTACGGCGGCTTCCGGAACGGCGGGTTCGGCGGAAGCGGCCCGGCCCGGACGCAAAGCGGCGGGCTCACCTATTCGAAGGTGCTGAGCCCGACGCTGGTTTGGGAAACGCGTCTGGGCGTGGTGCGGAATCGGAACGACGCTGTCAATTCCGACGCCGGACTGAAGACCTCGGCCGATATCGGCATCCGCGGCGTGAACCTGGACGACTGGACCAGCGGGCTGACCGAAATTCGCGTGAACGGCTATTCGTCGCCGCTGGTGGGCTTTTCGCCGAGCCTGCCCTGGGCGCGCAGCGTCACCAGCTTCGGGTTGGTGAACAACGTCTCCAAGACGTTTACCAAGCACATCGTCCGGTTTGGCGTGGACATCCGGCGCGAGCGGAACGACCTGCTGCAGACGCAGACGTTCAACCCCCGGGGACGCTTCGAATATCAACCGGGCCAGACCGGCGACGCCGGCGACACCCGGCGGAACTTCGCCAACGGGTTCGCGTCGTTCCTGCTGGACGTGCCCAACCAGAGCGGCCGGGATCTGCCGTTCGTGTTTCCGGCGCGGCGGGAATTGATCTGGAACCTGTATGTGCAGGACAAGTGGCAGGTGAATTCGAAGCTGACGCTCGATTTCGGATTGCGCATGGAACGCGAGCGCGGGAGCCGGCCCCGGTTCGCGGGTGGGTACTCGAACTACAACCCGTCGAACAATTCGCTCGAGCTCTCCGGACTGGGCTCGATACCGATCAACATCGCAAACGCGAACAACAATTTCGGACCACGGATCGGGATCGCCTACCGGTTGAACGAAGAAACGGTGGTGCGTACGGGATATGGGATCAGCTACTACCAGCGCCGGATGGGGCAGACGAACTTCCCGATCCTGCAAAACAACGGCTACCCGGCTCCGAATGCGTTCACGGCGACGGCAGTGACCATGACGACGGGATTCCCGGCCTTCACTCCGTTTGCGATTCCGTCAAGCGGCGTGATCGAGAATGCGCCGCTTTCCAACGGCTACGGTGTGACGCCGCGCGATCTGGCGAGCCCCTACGTGCAGAGCTGGAACCTGGCCATCCAGCGGGCACTCCCATGGAAGCTGGCGCTTGACGCGGCCTATGTGGGCAACCGGGGTGTGAACAATCAATCCGGCCTCAATATCAACGCCTCGTTGATTCCCGGATCCGGCAACAATGGCCGTCCGCTGTTCCAGCAGTTCCGCCGGACCACCGATACGACGATGCCGGTAGGGACCAACACCTGGTACAACTCCATGCAGTTGAAACTGGACCGCCGCGTGGGCGACGGTCTGTTCCTGACCACGGCGTATACCTACAGCAAGGGGCTGAACTTCACCGACGACGACGGTGGCATCGCGATTCCGATCAGCGTGCCGCTCAACAAAGGCCGTATGAGCGACAACCGGACGCACGTGTTCACACAGAGCTACATGTGGACGCTTCCGTTCGGCAAGGGACAGCGGTGGGCGCAAAGCGGCCCGGCGATGTGGATTGCCGGAGGCTGGCAGTTGCAGGGACTGCTCAGCATGATGACCGGGTCCTGGTTCTCGCCGTCGGTTTCGGGTGTAGTGAATGCGCCCGGCAATGCGGACCGCCCGAACTTCATCGCACCGGTGCGCTACATCGGCGGCGCGGGTCCAGGGCAGCAGTTCTTCGACAAGGCGTCGTTTTCGACGCCCGCGCAGAACACGCTCGGCAACGCCGGCCGGAACATCATCCAGGGTCCTGGAGTGGTGAATCTGGACGCGGCGCTGCATCGTGACTTCCGCCTCCGGGAGGGGATGGCGCTCGCGCTGCGTGTGGAGAGCTTCAACTTCTCCAACACGCCGCACTACAGCAATCCGAACGGGAATGCGCAGTCGCCGCAATTTGGGCAGATCAACGGCGCGGAACAGGATCAGCGGCAGTACCAGATTGGCCTGACGCTGCGATTCTAGGGATTGGGTGAGCTGGGCTTGGCGTGCTAATCTGAAGAATCACCCTTCGGGCCGGTAGCTCAGTTGGTAGAGCATTTGACTTTTAATCAAAGGGTCGCGGGTTCGAGTCCCGCCCGGCTCACCATGTTTTTCCCCGCTTAGGGTCTTTTGCGCGCGATGATCTGATGGGTCCGGCAGTGGCCTACCACCACTCCTGGATCGGCATCGGCGGCGCGCATTCCGCTCACCAGTTCGTCCAGCTTTTCCTGGCTCAGCACGCCTTCATTCACCAGGCTGGCGCCGGATTCCTCGAACGTCCAACTCCAGAAGCCTTTCTCTTCGCCTTCCATGTAGTGGGGCTGGTAGGCCGACACGGCTTCGACGGCGAAGCCCGCCTCGGCGGCCCAGGTATGCAGGACGCGGCCGCCTTCGTAGTTGACCCCTCTGTGCCTACCTACCTCCAGAACCATTTCGACATAGGCCCGATAGGACTCGCCCCGCGGCTCGGCGTACACCTGGCTGACCTCGGCCTCCTCGCAGACCAGCACCCCTCCCGGCTTCAGCGCACTGGCGATCTTGCGCAACGCCTCCACGGGGCGTGCGAGATGAACCAGGATCCAACGGGTGTAGGCGAAGTCGAACGATTCTTCCGGGAGACCATGATCGTAGATGTTGCGGTTCTCGAATGAGATGCTCGTGAGATTTTCGGCCTCGGCCATTTGCCGCGCCTGTTCGAGGTGCTCGGCGCTGAGGTCGACGGCGGTGACTTGCGCGCCCTGCGAGGCTGCCCATCGTGAAACGAAGCCCAGGCCACAGCCGAACTCGACGAAGCGGTGACCGGGTCCGAGCCCGGCGCGGGTCAGCCACTGTCTCGTGTAGGGGTCATGAATCCGGCACAGCATGCGGAGGCGGTCATGCCCGCTGCGGCCCGCCGCGAGCACGTAACGATCCCCGAACGGTTTCCCGGACTCACTCATTGCCCCGGCGCCCAGGGATCAGGAAAACGCCGCGCGAACCTTGGTCAGGAACGCGGTGACGACGTCTTCGGGATTGCCCGCTCCCAACGCCTCGATCGGCGTGAAGCCGCGGTAGCCCACCTTGTCGATGATCTTGCGCAGGCGGGGAAGGTCAATCTCCACCTTCTTCTCGCCGTACCAGACATGCTCTTTGATCTGCCAGTTGGAGGCGTAGGGGAGCAGCGTTTCGATCTCGGCGTAAGGGTCGCCCTGACGCAGGCTGCCGACGTCGAGAATCACGCTGAACCAGTCGGAGTTGACCGCCTTCACTACGCGGATGGTCTCGGCGGCCGTCTTCAGGAAATCGTCGTGATGCTGCAAGCCGACGATCACGCCGCGTTCGGCGCCGTACTTGGCGCATTCCTGAAACGCGGGCACCATCCACTCGAGCACCTGATCGAAGGTGAAGCCCTTGGGCACTTCACGGCCGGCGAAGACGCGGACCATATCGGAGCCGAGCTTGGCGGCGACGTCCACCCAATCCTTTACCAGTTGGATGTGCCCGCGCCGGCTGGACGCATCGGTGAGAGCGAAGTCATTACGGACGCCGGTGCCGGTGATGGTGACGCCGTTGAGGAACGCGGCGCGCTTGGTGGCGTAGATGGTTTCGTCGGTGGGGACGTTCGGGTAGCCCTTGAAGTAGTAGCCGGTGAGGTCCACGCCGTCGAGCTGCTGTTTGGCGCAGTAGTTCAGGACGTCGGGGATGGTCATGGCGCCGGCCATCAACGGGCGGTTGAACGAATAGGCATTCAGTCCGATGCGGATGCGTGTGCCCGGGGTGAGGCGCTTGACGCCGCCATCGGGCAGCACGGGAGGCGCAGCCGCGGCGTAAGCCGGCGCAGCGGCGGAGGCGGCAGTGGCCGAAGCGGCCAGGGAGAGGAAGTCACGGCGCTGCATCAGGCGAGCACCTCTTTGACGACGCGGGCCGGGGTGACGCCCACCAGCGACTCATCGCGGCCTTCGTAGAAGAACGTGTTCTTGGCGTAGTCGATACCCAGCAGATGCTGTACGGTGGCGTGGATGTCGGCGTGGCCGAGTGCGAATTCCGGCAGCGCCGCGTAGCCCAGTTCATCGGACGCGCCGTAATCGAACCCGCGCTTGACGCCCGCGCCGGCCATCCACATGGAGAAGCCGTAGGGGTTGTGATCGCGGCCGGGGGCGTTGTTGCGCGCCTCGATGGTGGGCAGCCGGCCGAACTCGCCGGACCACACAACGAGGGTATCGTCCATCATGCCGCGCTGATCGAGATCGGTGAGCAGAGCCGACATGCCCTGATCGATGCGCTGGCACAAGCCCGGCAGTTGTCCGCCGATGTTGGAGTGCGTGTCCCAGCCGCCGCCGCCGTAAACCTGGACGAAGCGGACGCCGCTTTCCACCAGCCTGCGGGCCATCAGGCAATGACGCCCGAATTCGCCCGAGCCCTGCTCGTCGACGCCGTAGAGTTTGCGCGTCGCCTCGGTTTCGCCGGACAGGTCCGCCACGCGGAGCGCTTCCACCTGCATGCGCGCGGCGAGCTCATAGTTGGCGATGCGTGCTTCCAGATCCTGATCGAGGGGGTGATGAACCTTCTGTTCGCGATTGAGCTGGTTCACCAGACGCAGCAGCCGATTCTGTTCGTCCGCGCTCATCGATTCGGGCCGCTTGATATTGAAGATGGGCGATTGCTCATCGGCGCGCATCGAGGTGCCGCTAAAGACCGGTGGCAACCAAGCCGAGGAATGCGCACGGGCGCCGATGGAAGCGCCTTCGCCCAGAGCGATGTAGGCCGGCAGATTGGCGTTCTCTGTGCCGAGCGCGTAGCTCACCCAGGCGCCGATGGTGGGGAACCCGGTGAAGCCGCGACCGGTGACGAAGGTGAATTGCGCGGTGGAGTGATCGATGCGATCGGTGCGCATGGATCGTACAAAGCTGACCTTGTCCACCACCTTCTGGAAATGCGGGAGCAGATTGGAAATCTCACGTCCGCTCTGGCCGCAGCGGGTGAATTCCCAGGGGCTGGCCATGATTTCCTGCGAGCCGTTCAGTGCGCGGCCCTTGATCTCGAACGGGGCGGGCTTGCCGTTGAACTTGCTTAGAATGGGCTTGGGGTCGAACATGTCGATGGTGGACGGCCCGCCGCCGATGTAGATGAAGATGACGTTCTTGGCCTTGGGGGCAAAGTGCGGCTTCTTCGGCTCCAGATTGTAGACGGGCAGGGCATTCGCGGCAATGTTGGTCTCGGCCGCCCGTGCGCGGTCTTCCAGCGCGATCATGGACCCGAGCGCCATTCCGCCGAAGCCGGTGGCCACTTCCCGCAATGCTTGCCGTCTCGAGAGGTATCGTTTCATGGATGGTCTCCTGGTCCTTTAATACGTGTACAAGAAATCGTTGGCGCCGAAGATCGCCTGGACGAACAGTCGAAGTCCCTCCGACGGATCGCCCGAGGTGGAAATGGCTTCCTTGCCGAGGGCGCGCTCGCGCTCGGTAGCCGGGCGCGAATAGGCGGCGAGGAAAGCGCGGTCCAGCGCCGCTTCCGGATTGCCTCCGGACTGTTCCATCAACTGGTCCGCGAATGCCTTGGTGGTCCGCATGACGAACGGGCTGTTCAGCAGCGCCAGGGACTGGATGGGCAGCGCGGAACGGAAACGCTGCGCCTGATTGTCGGCGGTCATGCTTGGCTGATCGAACGCATGTAGGAACGCCACCGGCCGCGTGCGGTGCTGGGAAATATAGATGCTGCGGCGGTTGGGATCGCCCTTCTCGTCCTCGAGCCATTGCCCGTCGGGTCCGCGCTTGATCGGCTCCTGCCGGCCGTACATCTTTTCGCTAAGCAGGCCGCTTACCTTGAGCATGGAATCGCGCACGGCTTCGGCTTCGATGCGCAACGGAGGTTTGCGCCACAGCAGGCGGGCAGAGGGGTCCGCTGCCAGTTGCGCCGGCAATTCGGTCGAGCCTTGCCGGTAGACCTGCGACATCATGATCTGCTTGGTGAGCCATTTCAGGTCCCACCCGTGTTTCTGAAACTGAACGGCCAGATAGTCCAGCAACTCGGGATGGGTGGGCTTGTCGCCCTGCTTTCCGAAATCGTCCACGGACCGCACGATGCCTTCGCCGAAGTGGAATTGCCAGACACGGTTGACGAAGACGCGGGCGGTGAGAGGATGTCCGGGTGAGACCAGCCACTTGGCGAGCGTCAACCGGCGGCCGGTGTGATTCCATTCCGGATGCGCCGTGGGGTCAGGAAACTGGAACGGCTGATCCGGATTGTCGAGCACGGTGGGTATGCCCGGCTGCACTTCCGCCCCCGGAGCGAGATAGTTGCCGCGCTGAAGAATGTAGGTGGGCGAGGGCGTCTTAGACACGTCCCAGGCCGCCTCGATGTAGTTGGGATCGATGGCGGACGACATCTTGCGGCGCGCAGCGCGCCGGGCGATAAGTTCTTCCTTCCACTGGAGCAGTTCCGGGTATCGCTGTTCCAGTTCCTTGTCCGACAGGCCTTCCTTGGACGCGGACCGATCCACTTCGAGATCCGGATCGTTCTCGATCACCTGACGAATCTGCGCACGCGCGGCCGGGGACATGTCGCCTCCGGATTTGGCGGTGGCGCGGAAGCGCTGGTAGGTGGCTTCCAGCAGATCGTCCAGCCGGCGAATTGCCTTCGCATCGCTGCTGGTGACATCCTTGATCCAGGCCGCGCGCTGGTCAAGCGGGATGTCCGGGATGATGCGGCCGGGCCAGGGCCCATAGGACAGATTGGCGGCGAGCCAGTTCTCGGGATCGAACACGGCCTGATAAGAGGCGGTGAGTTTGTAGTAGTCCTTCTGCAGAATCGGGTCGAACTTGTGATCGTGGCATTTGGCGCAGCCGATGGTGAGACCGGTTAAGGCGGAAAGCGACGTCTCCATGGATTTTTGGAGCGCGTCGAAATATTTGTCCACTTCGTAGATGGTCTGGTTGTCGGTGATGTCGGCGGTGGTGCGCAGGAATCCGGTGGCGATGAGCGGCTCCCGCTGCGCCTCGGTGGGTTGGAGCTTGTAATCGTAGTTGACGAGTTGATCGCCGGCCAACTGCTCGACGATGAAACGGTCAATCGGTTTGTTGCTGTTGAAGGCGCGAATGACGTAATCGCGGTACTTGTAGGAAACCTCGCGATCACGGTCACCGGCGTCGCCGCGGGAATCGGAATACCCGGCGACGTCGAGCCAATGACGGCCCCAATGCTCGCCATAGTGAGGGGAATCGAGCAGGCGGTCGACGAGATGTTCATAGGCGTCGGGAGACGGATCGTCGAGGAAGGCTTTGGCTTCGGCCGGCGTGGGGGGCAGGCCGGTCAGGCCGAGGTAGGCGCGGCGGAGGAGATTGAGGCGGCTGGTCTCGCTCTGCATCGTCCATCCCTTCTCTTCCAGCTTGGCCAGAATGAACCGGTCAATCGGCGTACGCACCTTGCCGGTGTCGGCGGGCTGGGGCAGGGCCGGCTCAACGGGCGTCTGGAACGACCACCACTTCCGTGCCTCGGGCGTGATCAGCCGCGCCTCGCGCTCGGCCTGCTGCGAATCGATGGCGCCCTTGGGAAAGCGGCCCTGCTCGATGTAGGCGTGCAGGGTCTGCTTCTGCGCCTTGGTGAGCGTGCCGCCCATGGGCATCTTGCCGGATTCGATCATGATCCACATCAGGCTGTTGGCCGGCTTGCCCGGTGCGAGCGCAGGGCCGCTGCCGCCGCCGGCCATCAGACCCGCGAAGGTGGAAAGATCCAGTCCGCCCATCTTTTTCTCAGGACTATGGCACTGATTGCACTTCTTGTTCAGGATCGGCAGCACCTCATCCTTGAACAAGGGAGCACGCTGTCCGTAGGCTGCGTGAAACGGGAGAGAGCAAACAATGACTAACGAACCGATGGATACACGAATAGCAGCTACCATGCTGCAACATTAATATCACACAGAGACGCGGGTGGCAATCGCCGCTACATGCTTTTACGGATTGGCTTTGGCGACTTCAACGGCGAACACGTAGGTGTCGCCGAACATGTTGGACCGGAACACCACCCACTTCTGATCCGGCGTGAAGCTGACGTTCGGCTCCAGGCGGTACTGATGCTTCGCCATGTTGACCAGGCGCTCGGCGCGCAGCACCCCGGGACGGACAAGACTCTTGTCGTCCAGTCCGCGATTGGCGATGAGTTCGGGACGGAACAGATAAATCCACCGGCCGTCGGGCGCGCGGGCCACCTGGCCGGGGTCGCCGCCGTCACCGGCGAACAGCGTACCGTCGCGGGTGACGTTAAAGTGGATGGACCATTCATCGCGCTGCAAATGATAGCGTGTCCGCTCGCCGGTTTCGGTGTCATAACCGGCCAGCCAGAAGTCTTCGCCGCGCGGTGTTTGCAGATCGTACCAGACCGTCTTGCCGTCGGCGCTCCAGAATTCATGCCCCCAGATCTCCATGGCCATGGTGCGGGAGTGGATCTTGACGGGCGAGCCGCCAGAGGTGCGCAGCAGCCAGATACGGTCCACTTTGTGCCATGGCCCTTCGTGGCAGAACATGAGCAGCGACGGGTCCGTGGGCGAAAACAGCGGGTGATTGAGCCAGTTGTTGTCGCGATGAATGGTCTTCACCGCGCCGGTGCGGACATTCATGGTGAACAGACCCATGGGCAGATGGGCGGCCCAGCGCTCCTCCATCATCTGGCCCTTGTTGCGCGGTTGATCGAGCGGGTGTCCCTGCTGCTGCGGCGTGCCGCCGGTGGGGCGCGCGGGACGCGCGTTGTTGTAATCGCGGCCGTCGCCCTCAATGGTTCCGGCGAGCAGCGTCTCGTCGGCGTTGACCGTGGAGATCGATCCGCGCGCGGGGAGATCGGCGATTTTGGCGGACTGACCGGAATCGGCGTCGGTCCACCAGGCGGCCCCGTCGCGGATGTAGAAAATCTTCTGGGTGCGGCGGCCAGCGTCGATCATGCGGACGCGTCCGGAAACGATTTGCCGCGCGGCCTTGGTCTCGAGGTCGAGCACGGAGATGCCATCCGCGGTGGTGTAGACCAGCTTTCGGCCGTCGGCGGTGTAGCCGTTCTGATTGAAGTAAAGGCTGGCGCTTCCTTTCTCGCGCGTGAGGCGGACCACGCGATGTCCGGTGTCGGGGTCGATCCAGGACCCCGGCGGATCGGCCGCGGCCGCGAGGATGGCTGTGGCAAGCAGGGCGGGGAACACACGGTGTCGCATCGGGTGAGGGCCTGTTAGCCTGAATTATGCCACGCCCGGCGCGTGGCGACTGGAACAGTAGAGAATAGATGGCTGAGGCTTCCCATGAAAAGCATCCTTCTCGCTCTCACCCTCGCCGCGCCGGCGTTTGCCCTGGACGCCTGCAAGGGAGAAGTGAAAATATTCCAGTTTCCCCCGGCGCTCATGCCTCATATCGACGGCAAGACCGATGACTGGAAAATTGCCGGAGAGCCGTACACCTATCGCAACGACAAGCTTCACGGCGCCGCCTGCGGGCATCCGCGAGGCGTGGACAGGATCTCGACGTCTCCGGTGAAGGTCGGCTGGGTCAAGGGATTGAACGTACCACTTCTACCGAAGCCTACGACGATTACTGGGACTTTATTCTGTATTCCGACAACCGTCCTTATCAGAACGACATATTCGAAATCCCGTGGATGCGGACCTGTCGGGCGGGCCCTTCATCGCCAACCCGCAGATCAAGGATCCGGTGGAGGACCATCTCCGCTTCGCCGGCGCGCACGCGCAGAACTATCACATCTTTACGCCGCCGATTCACAACCAGTGGTGCATGGTGTGGGGCGCGAATCCGTGGATTGCCGAGTTCCCGTGGGCGCACTCGGCCTATGACTACAGCTTCAAGCATGCCGAGAGCGGCAAGCTCGTGCTCGAGTTCTGGATCACTCCGTTTGACTACGCTCCCAATGACGGCCCGGCCCGCGCAGTGACGTCGAAGCTCGTGGAGAATCAGTTGATCGGGCTCTCCTGGGCCGTGCTGGATTTCGACCGCGGTGCGAAGAAAGCGGCGGGGAATTGCACTTTGTCTTCCGACCCTGTGAGCGTGAAAGACGGATCGGCTCTGTGCGCCGCGCGCCTGATGCCGCTGGAGGAACGATTCCTCCCCGCCATCGAAGCGAAGTTCAGCTTTCAGGTGATCGACCCCGCACGGCGGCTGGTCTACTTCAAGGACGAGTCCATCGGCGACGTGACTAAGTGGACGTGGCATTTCGGCGATGGGACCACGTCGCAGGAGCGCAGCCCGGTGCACCAGTACGCCAAGCCTTCGATCCGCACCAACGTGTTGGCCCGGTGGGAGCCCCAAGGGCACGTCGCGTTACTCTCGGCATTGGGAAGTGAGCGTGCCGTAGGGGTTTTGCAGGATTGCCGTTTCCCGGAAGCCGTTGAGCAGGCGCTTAATAAAACTCCGCTGAGGGTCGTGGAACGCCGCGTCCTTGCAGCGATTCCAGAACCGCTTCTTGTCCGGCAAAGCCGGCTTCCCCGCGCGACGTCGATGGCGCAGCCAAGGCAGCGGAACCATGCAATCCACAGGGTCACGTTTAGCGTACCTTTCTGCGCGCGTTCGAGGATGTTGTAGTAGTCACCGCGCTCCAGCCTGATCTGCGCTGACATGCTGTCGAAGTGTTGCGGGCTATGCTCCGAGCGTGCCAGGGCCATATCCGCGATGGCGCGCGCGATGCGCCCGTTGCCATCGTCGAACGGGTGAATGGTAACAAACCAGAGATGTGCAAGAGCTGCCACGAGGACTTGATCGACCGGCTTGTCGCTTTCAAACCAGAGTTCATCTCCCGGTCAAGAAGCCCCGCCTTCGGTGCTTCGGAGTGGACGCGTTCTTTTCCCAGGGGGCTGGACGCCATCTGCATCGGCCCTGTTTTTTTCATCACGCCAGCCGCCCACCGTGATGGCGCTCCTCTGCGGCCGCCGGAAACAGCGAGGCATGCCGGTCCAAGTCTAGTGGCCGTCAGCGGCTGGTCATGGCGGCGGGACGCGTAGAGCATCATTTCGACGACGGTTTCAACATCCCGGTCCGCCCACTTCGATGGGCCAATATCCATGCCTAGGCGGCGCGACGAGGCGCACCTGTTCGGCATCGAGTTTCTCGACTTCGATTTCGCTACTGTTGAGAACATCCTCATGTGAGCGTTCCGGTATTGCTGCCCCGCTGGAAGTCAAGCCCGGCACTTCTGTTGGGGATCAGCCGAGTTTGCCGTTCACGCACGGAGGCGAGGGGGCGGCGAATGCTTCGGCGCTCCAGTGGAACTTCGGCCAGTCGGCTAGCTCGTGGATATACATTCTCCCCACCCTATGGGGTGTTTATAGCCCACGATCTACAGGCCTGTCCAGATATTCTCCCGCGCTCATGGCGGCCCCGAGCATGAAGGTCTCGGGAATAGGCTTGTAGGCGTCGATCAGGACGAAGTGATCGGACCGGCAATGCCGCTCGCAGATGTTCAGGATTTCCTCTTCTGAGGTGCCGGCTGGCAGGTCCATGGGAGTGACCATTCGCTTCTCTTCGGATAGCGGCTTGGAGTAGCCAAGTTTTTGGTCCCAAGTGCCCGCCAGCCAGTTCGCCGCCAATGCCGCCGGCAGCGATCCGCCGATCACGAATCCGAAATACCGCCGTCCCGCCAACCCATCGTCGCCGGCGATCCGATCCGGTCGAGCCTTGCAACCACCGAAGCCGCATCCGCCGGCTCCTCCGACAATGGCTCACGCAATTCTGACAGCCCCGCCAATGCTTTCGAGTCCGGCGCTACGCCCCGCTCGTCCAGAGTCTCCAGATAACGCGTGGCCAACTCCGCCGTTTGGTTCAGCAAACCTCGCATCCCTTCGATGCTAGCAATCGGCCCGCGAGTCTTCCACGGCGCGCCTCCGGCCGGCTAAAAACCCATGGCGCGATTCAAAAACATAAATCCGTTCCGGTAGGCCGCGTCCACCGCCGTCTTGTCGCCCCCACTGAGTCCGTGTTCGGCGCCGGGGATCGAGATCAACTCATGCCGAACGTCATGCTTGGCAAACTCCGCGGCCATTAGCGTCGATTGCTCGTACGGGACATCCGTGTCGGCGGTCCCATGGATCAACACCGTGGGCGGATAGTCTCTCGTGACATTCTTCACTGGCATGTAGGGGTAAAAGTTCCGCTCCTCCCGCTTCGGATCCCAGCCCGAAACCGCCGCCGGCCACGTGCCGTTCTGCCGGCAGTGCCGATAGAATGCGCCGCCATCGCCCTTACGGTCCCGCGAGTCCGAGACCACGGGACCGCTCACCTGCCGGTAGGCTTCCTCGCGTGTCACCTTGATCCCCTGATGCCTCGCGTGCGGACTCGGGGTGCTGTACCAATCTCCCACCAGGTCGCCGTATCCCCACAACGACAGCAGCACCGTTGGACGTGGATTCACTCGATACCCTGTGACCAGCGTCAGAAACCCGCCCGCCGATCCTCCCGCCACTGCGACCCGCTTTGGGTCGACGCGAAAAAGGCGCGGGCCGTCCCGCCGCACCCACGCGAAAGCATCCTCAATGTCGCGAACGATTTCGGGAAGCTGCGTCTCCGGGGCCAGCCGATAGTCGATCGAAACCAGTACAGAGTCCGTCTCCAGCGCCCAACGTTTAACCGGAGCGCTGATCCCCGCCCGATTGCCGTTAATCAGTGCGCCGCCGTGGATCCAGACCACCACCGGGCGCGTCCTGGAATCGCTCCCGCCGGGCCGATACACGTCGGCTTTGATTTGGTGGCCACCGGTTGTTGTCTTGTAAACATGGGTGGTTGGTTCGGAGTCGGCGGCAAGAGCGGCGCTCGCACAGCCAGCAAACAGAAGGGTACGGCGATCGATTCGGCTGGACATCATGCTCATCATCATCGATCGCGCCGGCTATCGCAACGGTCGCTTTCGGACGAAGAGTCGATACACGGTGGACAGGCCGGCCTCGAGCCACGGCGTTCTTCGCCCGGACTCCGGCGGCTGAACCGGAACTTCGGCGGGCTCAGGTTCCGGTTTGGGTGCGCCCGCAGCTGGACGGGAATGCGCACCTAATAACTTCGAGACCTGATGATTGCCCGCTGTCCTTTGCAGCTCGAGTAGAAACGGGGCCGTGAAGGCCCTTCCCGGTTGCGGCGTGGCCCGCCACGGTGGTCCGGTTACTTTTCTTGGTTCTGCGTCCATGGGAAGGTTAGTGAGGTTCATTCACGAGAAGATGGAACACCCCCATCGATCCTCGAATCCAGCGCCCGGAACCGGCGGTGTAACACGAGGCGACCGAATGACATAGAGCGCGCGCATCGCGCTCGGCCAAAGGCGGACCGTCGCGTGAAACCGAGTAGTGCGTTACCAATCCTTCCGCACACACGATCCGCCCAACCGAAAGCCGCACTCCGAGGGCGCTGCGAAGAACTTGAGGCTGGATGTCGATGGCCCCTCGTAACTCCTCCAAGTGGCTCGGCGCGAGAAGCCTCCTGTGTTGACGTATTCGGCCACGGCAGGCGCCGGCGCTTAGCATCGCTGCCGCAAGCAGCAGAGCGGCCGGCCCGGTGTAGGCTGCCACCACGCCGGCGGCGGCAATGCAGGATGTCCATTGTGCCTCTGAATAAGTGAGCCAGTAGCGCCGGTCCTCGTCTCCTCGAAGGAACTCGAGACAGAAGCGAATTGCCGCGTAGCCGCCGGCATACCCGGCGAACATATCCCCGTGGCCGTTGGTTGACACTGCGAGCAATCCTAGCAGCAACGCCACCGATAGAGACTCGAGAGTCTGCACGGGAAACAATCGCTTTTGCGAGAATCGCGGGTTCAAGCCATCGGCCACATACCGGCCCTCGTACCGGACTCCCCATGCATGCGGTTTCCCGTGGCAGCATCCGGCGCACAGGCAGCCCACGCGGCCGAAGATCAGGAAGATGCCGAGCCCGGCGGCGACAAGGTCGAGGTACGGCAGCACGGGCAGATCGGCTAATCCTAGCAGCATGGCACAAACGGCAAATACGGCGATCTCGTGGTGATAGTAGATGAGGGTTTCGTAGCCCGATATAATCTTCGTAATCATCGTCAGGGCGAAGAACGTGATCACGGCGGCGCCGGCCAGCACGCACAGAATCGCAAGCGAAAGCCCGCGGCGCATCGCGAGTGTTCCGCAGACGGCGAACGCGATAGCGATGCCGAGAACGCCGCAAGCGTGAAACGCGCGGATCCTGCGCCCGCCCAAATACAGTTCGCGGCGGACGAGGCGGTCGAAAATGCGGTCAAGCGCAAAGGTCATGGCATCGACTTCAGAACGCCGGGATCGGTCTCCCTCGCGCGATGTTTCTTCAGCAGCTCGCCCGCCCGGCTCGAGCTAGTAACCTTGAGCGCGCTAATGGCGCTCTGGCGGATCGTCGCCAGCTTGTTTTCGAGCAGCGCGCCGAGTGCTTCCACTGATCGCGCATCCCCCCTCTGACCCAGCAGCGCGGCAGCGTGTTTCACATCGTCGGTCCCGCCCGCCGATAGAACTGAAATGAGCGCCGACGCCGCTTCTTCCGACGGGAACACCGCCAGCGCTTCCATCGCGCCGGGCAGCACGATCGGATCCTTTCTCTCAAGGGACTTGCGGAAAGCCGCCAGAATGGCCGGGAGCGTGGACGGTAATGCGAACTCTCGCAGCAACAGAAGGATTCGCCAGTGGCAGACCAATCCCAAACGGTCGTTCCCGAGTCCTTCGACGAGCACCGGAGCCGACGAAGGCCCCTCGCTCCGGAACCATTCCCAAGCGTCCTCGTAGATTGACTGACTGTCGCTCGCCAGCCGGACTAACTGCTCTTGTGGCGTTGGTTTCATATGCCGTATTTGAACACTTCTTTCACCTTCTCGACGAGGAAGTCTTTGTCGCGCTGCAAAATCTGCTTGTTGGCGTCGACGCGCTTCTTCAACTCCTTCAGCACTGCCTTGGCGACCTCCGGTTCTAGGGTATCCTTCATGACGTTGAGCTTGTTCATTATGTTCTTATCGGGGTGGATCCCGCCGGACGGCCGCTCCTTACCCGAAACCGGAACGCGATACCGGCGCTGCCACAAAGAAGCGTAGATCTCAGTTTCAGGATACTCGTAAGTTTCGAAAAACTTCTGCGGATCGCCCTTGAACTTCTTGCGATCCTCGTCGGAAAGACCGGAGAGCGCGGCCTCCATGATTTCCTTCGAGTAAGTCTCACCGTATTCGAAATGCCCAGCCATTTCATGTGCGAGATTCTCCCATACGTTCTTAGGATCCTGCTCGGCAAACCTCACCCACGACATGCCGACCGTGAGGGTGTGGCCATTTTGCGAAGCATAGAAGCCCCCCTTCAGAGCGGCTGCGGGGTCGAAGTTGAACGTAACACCATCGGCGATGTCTTCGAGTTCGGTTCCCTTCACGCTCGCGACAACCGCCTTCCATGCCGCGTCGGCGCGTGCTCGCCAAGCGGGTTGATCGGCGGTGTCCCACTCGGTGGTAGGGCTGCCCTTGAGTGCGTGTTTCTCCTGATCTTTCTTGATCACTTCGCCAAGCTCAACCTTGGGCGCCTCCTTCGGCGGTTCCAGGCCTTTCTTTTTTGCCTCCTCCTCTTGTTCCCTCTTTAGCCGTTCCTCCTCCTTCTTTCGCTTGTCCTCCATGAACGCATATTGTTTGGCGCCCAGCCGCTCTACCTCTTTCTGGTGCTCGGACTTGCCGCAGCGCTGTAGCCGCAACCCGGACCGGATGGCCGGGCCCGCGTTCCGCTTGACTCCGGCCCACAGCGACGATACCGCCGAGATGGCCGAGAGATCGGCGTCTTCCTCGAGGGCCGCATCGCCCCCGGGCGCTTTTCCCATCGCGGCGTCCGGCGCGCCGCCCTGTTGCACCACATGCGCCAATTCGTGGGCCACCAAGGCGTCGCCGGCGATTGTACCCGGACGAAACTCGCCGGCGCCGAAAGCAACGTGCTCGCCCACCGTGAACGCTCGCGCGTTCAACTCGCCGGAGAGTTGGGCGCCGGTGGCGTCGTCGTGTATTCTTACGCCGGAGAAGTTCGAGCCGAACGCGGACTCCATCCGGGAGCGGACGTCGCCCGGCAACGGATGTCCGGACCCAAGCTGCTCCCGGACAGCGGCCGGGTTCGCTTGGCGAGGTCCGCCCGGCTTCGCCTTGAAGAACATTCCGCCGAAGGCACCCAGCACGTCGCCTCCCGGCATCGGCGAGGGTATGTCGTCCGGGATGCCCGTAACTTCTCCCGTCTTGACCCAGATATCGACGCTCCGGCGGACACGCGCTGCGACCGCCGCAATGTAGTCTCCGGCCGAGGAAGCGCCGCGGGCGGAGGGCGCGTATCGAATAATGGCCCGCTCCACCTGTCCGGCGTCGCGGCCGTCGTAGTAGGAAAACCAATAGTCGATCCAAGGGCAGCCATCGGTGTCGTACCCGCTGCCAGCAAGGCCCTCACTAGCGGTGTCACAGACTGCGCTTCGCAGCGCGGCGAGAAAGTCGGACTTGCGCATCTGGCCCCGGCCCGGCTCTACGTCCTCGCCGACCAGCAGACCAGCGGCGGGCGTTCGGACATCGCCAGCCGGTTCCGCGCCCGCCGGTTCAGGGGAGGCTTCCGATTGGCCGTTTTGCAGGGGTGCGCGGCGGACTCTCGGGGACTCTCGCAGAGGACCGGCCACTCCGCCCGGCCAGACCGGACCCGACCGGTCGAAGGCTTCGGCGATCTGGCTGGCTTGGCGTTCGAAGCGGTCCCCCTGCCGCTCTGCAGATTCGGCGAGAAGACGCTCGGTAGCGTGGTTGCCCCGATTCGGAACGGGGGACGGACTCAGGCCCCGGCCGGGGGGGGCTGCGCCGCCTTGCTCGTCGGATCGGGGCTGTTTCGGTCGGCTGGGTCGTTTCATCGGCACTTCTCCCGGACTTACTTCATCGGCCAGGCCATCATGATCGTTTCGATGGATGCTTTGTCGGAGTCTCCCAATGTGATCGCCGCCGGGTACTTATAACTAACCTCCCAAGGAATTGTCTTCTTCTCTACCTTCTCGCCGACATCGAGTTTTCTGTTGATCGTCGTGAAGGAGACGTTCTTCCTTTTGTAAAAGAGATCGACGCCGCCCATGAATATCTCGTACAGCACCTTGCCGCCCTGTTGTTCACCAGTCGAGGCTCCGTAGAGGGACTCTTCGTTGTTGTAGGCGAACAGTTCCTCCTGCGAGAGCATATAGCCGCGGACCAAATTCCTGAAAAGTTTCTTGACCTCCTCCGGGCCTTCGATCTTCATCTTCGATTCAGCTTCCTTCCATGCTGTAAAACTGTCCGCGCCCCGGTTGGCGAGTAGCGTGTGCAAGCCCTCGTGGAGCATCGTCCGCGGCATGTCTGCAGGCGCATCGGCCTTGCCTTTAGCCGGGTTCGGGCCGCCGAGGATATGTTGGAACGGCAAGCGCATCGCGGTCTGCAGTTTCGTGGCGTCGCCGACATCGGCCATGTTTACCCAGACCTGCGCGGTAATCGGGAAGTATTGGCCGGAAATCGTTTCTTTGCGTGTTTCCGGCGCAAGATACACATTGAGCGGATGGCTCGTCGTGAAGCCCTTTAGAACCTCCTTGAGCCGGGCACGCTGCGTTTCCTCCTCGTTCCTCTTCTTCAACTTCTCGGCCTTCTCTTTGGCGTTCTCCCACTCGATGGCTCCAGAGCCCAGCGCGTCGATGCCGGTAAACACTTTCGTTAACGCGTCGAGCACCGCCGACTTGGCGTTCGTGAGCTGGGTGGACTGCTTGCCCGATGCCATCGACGACGCCGGATAAGCGAAGCGCACCACGACGCCGCCGGCACTCGAGAAATCCGCCGGCTTGTCGACCAACACTTGCTGACGCGTCTGCGCGGTGCTTGTGATCTTGTTGCCTTGTTCCTTGGCGCCCTTGGAAAAGTCCATGCTCTGGTCGCCCTCATCGTCGGGCACCTGCTTCTTCGGATCCTGAAACCAATAGGAGTTTTCCGGGTCGGGAGGATTGTCGTCGCTCGCCTCTTGTTGAGCGGCATCCGGCTTCATTGTCTCTGCTTTCGGCGCGGCCGGAGTTTTCGACGTCTTGTCGCCACCGCAGCGCGAGAGGCGCAGGCCCGAGAGAAGGCGCGGCGCGGGGGCCTCCTCTGGACTTTGGCCAGCCCACAGCGAAGACGTGGCCTCGACGGCGGATCGGTCCGCATCGGACTCGAGCGCCTCGACGGAAACATCGTTGGCCACGCGGCCATTGGCCTGCTGCATCGTGTGGGCAAGTTCATGTGCGAGCAGCGCGTCGCCTGCAACCGTCCCCGGGCGGTATTCGCCAGCCGCGAACGCGATGTGCTCCCCGACGGTGAACGCACGCGCCTGGAACCGTTCGGAAAGGCCGGAACCTGTGGCGTCGCGATGGAGGCGCACGTGTGAGAATCCGGTGGCGAACACCGCTTCCATCCGTGAGCGATGCGTACCGCCAAGGGGCTCTCCGGAGCCCAGCAGCGCTTTCACCATGTGCGGATCCTGCGCCGATGAGATCGGGCCGCCCGGCCGTCCTTTGAGCAGCAGCCTCCCGAATAGACTGCCGAGCAGTCCAGTGCCGGGAAGTTCCGGAGTGAAGCCGTCGGGGATGCCACTGAGCTCGCCAGTCCGGACATACTGGCCGACGCTTCGCCTCACGCGGGCCGCGATCATCGCGACGGCCCGGCCAGCGTCCGGTGCAGCGGCGGTCTCCGGCGCGATTTCACGGAGTGTCCGGTTGAGATGCTGCGCATCGCGCTGGCCGTAGTGGCGGAGCCAGTATTCTATCCACGGGCAATCCTGCGAAGTTCGCCCGGACGGCTCGAGGCTCTTATCTGCTGCGTCGCAGACGGCATGCCGCACGGCCGCGAGAAACTCCGTCCGGCGCATCTGGCCGGCTTCTTGATCGGAGTCATCCTCGACGACGAAGCCGCGACCGGAAGCCATTGAGGCGCCGCGCGCAGGCGTGCCGGTTGGCGTGCTCCCTGCCGACACCAGATCGGCCGCGTGGCCGGCTTCCTTTTCAAATGCATCGCCTCCGGTGGCTCCCGTAGCCTGCTTGGCCTGGATGCCGGCCGGCGCGATCAGCCGGATCAACTCGCGGTTACCCAGGGTTCGCTCGACCGTCTGCATCGGGCCTAGTTCGCGGCCCCCTGCCGCAGTGGCAGGTTGCCTCGTAGGCGTGGCTTGGGTGGTGCGGCTGTTATGCATCGGTCCTAGCGAGATCTAGTCCACCGGGCCAGGAGGCGGGTCGATCACGATCGCAGGCTCCTTGCACCGCCACCAATACGGCGCGAGCGTGCGGACCATCCGGCGGCACTTACAGTTGTCGATCTTAGTAACCCGGCCTTGGCCGTCGGTAGTAACCTCGGCGAGCACCACCCAAGGGACCGAAGGGCAAGGCGGGCAATCTGGGATTCCTTCCTGCTTGGATATCTGGTCAAGATCGGGCGGCTCTGCTCCCGCGTCGGGACATTCATCGAGGACACAGATTTCGTAGCCATCGCGCCACCGCGAGTACTCGCACTGGGAATCGTCGCAGCCACACCCGGCTGGCTGCACCCTTACGGGACGCGCCGCCATGTCCTTATAACGGACGGCGATGTAGTAGGGCTTCTCGCCGCGGCGCGTGGAGATGGTTTGATCCGGGCAAAGCGGGTCCGCCACTTCGGTGCAGGCGTCGCCGGCCGCCGCCTCCATGCACCGTACGCGCAGATCGAAGCAAATATCGCGGTCGATCACGATCTCGTCGCCGTAAGGGCCGAGAATGTAGCCCGTCTGGATCACCACCTTCCATGGCTGCGGGGTCTTGGGATTGACCACCCGCGTGCCGCAGACCACGCCCCAGCCGTGCAGATACCGGTTGATACGGCGGATCTTGTTCCGAAAATAGTCCTGGCCGAGCGTCAGGTCGTCCGGAGTTACTAACTGGCGCGGAAAGAATCGGGGCCGCTCAATCATCGTCTTATCGATTGTGGCGGTAGCGGCAGTGCCGCAGTTGCAATCGTTCATGCTCATAGTGACTCCTCAGCCATAGTCAGTTCTTGCCGGAACGCCGGCTTTGTGTTTCGTGGGTAAGCGCGACCACCAGTTGCCACAGCAAATCGAGACTGTAGACAATCGGACGCGCCGAGATGTCGATATCGGAGAGTTCCACCGTCGCGCCGCGCCGTATATTGGCGAGCGTGATGCACGTCTCGGATTCGCTCTCGCATGGCGCGCTCACCCAGTCGGCCAGCGCCCGATAGTTCACGCTGTTGCCCTTGATCAGATTCGGGATGTCGCAATCCACCGAAATCTCGGGCGCCTTGCCCGGGATCACGCGAAGCTCATAGCCTTCCCGGATGGCGCCCGGCGAGCACCGCTCGGAGCTGTCGCAGCCTCCGGCCATCACCGGCTCTGGGCTGGTCTTGCACTCTTCGTAGCAGATTGCCAGATGCACCCACTCGTCTTCGCAGTGGCGGGCCTGTTCCTTCTTATCGCCATCGTTATCGGCCGGCATCGGCTCGATGGTCACTGCATTGGAGTCGCAGTGGACCACAATCTCGCGCCCGCATTTGTCGAGGGCGAGGCCCGGCTTGACAATCACACTGTGGTCGTCGGCGCCTACCTGGACGTCGAGGCCGCAAACCACGCCGTAACCGCTAACCATGCGATTCAGCATCCAAATCTTTCGCTTGAAATAATCCTGCTCTGACTCGAAGTGGCGGACGTCTAGCAGTTGCCCATAGAAATAGCGCGGGCGCGAAAAGCTTTTCAGTCCGGCGCACCCTTCCCCGGTGAAGCCGTGCGAAGTGTAGTTCATGCTTTCTCCTTTTTCTGCGATCACAATTGGGTGTCCACTCCGACCATGCTGCGCATCCCGATTTGCCCGCGCGGAGCGCCGTCGAGCACCAAGCCGCCCTCACCCAGGCGGGTGGGCCGGTATCCGCCGCCGACCAGGGTGTCAACGCCGAGCCGGGACCGGTAGCCGACGCGGACACCCGGTTGAATTACGCATAGCTCGTACATCGTATGCGCCGGCTTCTCCCGTTCGATGACCGAAATCACCCGATCCATGCGCTCCGGGCAATCCACTTCGCCCGGATACACGCTCACCGTGAACCGGAACGCGCATACTTCAAACAGCGGCATTCCGTACTCGGCGTTGGCGATCAACTCGGAGCGATCGAGCGTGGCCGTCGTTCCGGCGACGGCTCCCTGCGGTTCCGACGACGCAAGCACCGTGTTCAATCCAAGGCTCGCGCCCGTCCCGCTGCTCCATGTTTCCGCTGCGCCCGCCTTGCAACTGGCCGGGTGCGGCGGTAGTGACCACCAGCCCATCGACTGGATCGGTTCGTCGATCACCGCGTGGACGCCGGCTTCGATCAATAGCGCCTCGCGGAGCCCGCCCACTGTACCGCGCCTGGCGTGGCGCGCGAACGTACCCGCGATCGCGGAGCGCTTCTGAGCCTCGGTCCAGTTCTCCGGCAGCGGGAGGGCGAGGAATCCCGCAAGCCAAGGAAGTGTCTCCTCTGGTGCCGACGCCGCGCCGAGTAGCGCCGGAATATCGTCGATGCGCCCTTCCAACTCATCGAAGAAGCTCTCGAACAAACTGACGAAGCGCAGGAGGAAGTCGCCGCACTCGCGCTCACGGTAGATCGCCGGCAGGTATCCGAGGTAGCTGTCCTGGTCGAAGTCGATGCGAATCTGCGAAAGTTCGGGCGTGGCGTCGAGGTCGTTTGTGAGACGCGCGCCGATCCACAATGCCTGCGTCGGCTCGCCGCCCACAAAGAAGTCCGCGATCGAACCCTCCACAGGCCGCCAGGGCGCGGGGAAGGGAAGCGGGCCCGGGCTCGGATCCGGTGGCGGCGCTGAAGTGGGACCGGTGTGAACGAAGAACTGAAAGCTCGAACCCGGCCGGGTCTCGATGTCCGCGTGGACGCGATTCCAGAAGTGCTTTTCCGTGTCGAGGGCGATCGCGCCGCTCCACAGCAGGCCCGAGCCGCGGTAGCTCGCGTCGATCGACAGACGCAGAGGCGCAACCCCGCAGGACGGCGTAACCAGCAATCCGCCGCGTCCATCTTTCACGAGAGCGGCCACCGGACCTTCGTAGCCCGCTGCGTCACCGGCGAAGGCGTACTCGCCCCTTTGATCCCTTCGGTACACGGCGATCCGTCGGCGTCCCGGATCTCCAACGTAAAGGACGCCGCCGATCACCGTAAACACGCTGGCGTCGGCGGCCGCCAAATCGGCTTCCTCGATCAGGTGGCCCGCCGCGTCGAACAGGCAGACGTTGTGCGTCTGCCCATCGAGAACATAGATCACGCCGTCTTCTTCCGCCAGCGCGAGCGGATCGCCGGCGCACCCGGACTCCGCCACGCGTTGCCCGAACCACGGGTCGCGATCGCCCGATATGCTGAAGCGATCCACCCGATGCGCTTTCACATCGGCGACGTAAAGGCTGCCATCGTCCCCGGCGGCGAGCGAAACCGGCTCTTCGAATCCCCCGATCGTTTCCAGAAGCTGCAGCGACTCCGCGTGCAATACAAGCACGCGCCCGGAGCCTGCGTCGGCCACATAGAGCGCGCGGCGATGAGAAGGAATCACCAGCCCGGCCGGCCGGTTCAAATCGGCTCCCACACCCGGAACCGTTTCGGCGTCACCCGAGCACCCGTTCATTCGGAGCAGCCGGTTGCCGGTGCAGTCCGAAAAGAATATGGTGCCGTCACGGTCCACGGCGATTCCGGGTGGCGGGCTGCCCGGCAGATTCGCCACCGGCTCGGGCAGCGCTCCGTCCAGCCGGGGCAAAGGCTCCAGCCGCAGTGTTCCGTCCGCCTCCAATTGCAGTCCCTCCCAGTGAAAACCCGGCCATTGGCCGCCGGCGTTGCAATAACGGAATGGGCGCGTGTCGTTCGCCATCGGCTTACCCTTCGGCTCCCATCCACTCCACGGTCCACTTCTTCTTGGCGATCTGATTCATAAGCTGCTCTTCGAAGTCCGAGGCCGTCCGAGGGTCGGGGTCGCTCTCCGATTCAGGCTGCCGCGTGAAGAGAGTGTCGGGAATCAGGATCGAAAATGTGAAGCCCGCCGGTCCGGGATTGAGCAGCGTGACGAATCCGTCGAGCACTCGCTGCACGGTACGGCTGCCCACCTCGAACCTGAACACTCGATCGCCAACCAAGTGCGCGGTGCAGCACGGAGTGGTCCGAAAACCCGCTGCCGACGTATCCACTGTCGTGGTCAGTTGCAGGCCGACGCCCAGCGCCTTCGGCCCGGCCGGGAGTGTCCAGGCGGGTTCCTCCGCTCTGCCGCACGCAACGTAAGGCTGTTCAGAGGGCCGCGCGTTACGGCGCTGCGCGAGCGACAGCGGGCGGTCCAACTGGCAGTTCAGAACCTGCGCCCGCGCCAGCCGAAGGCGCCGGCCGTTCTGCAAGTCTGCGCTGAGAACCGGATCGATTGGAAGCCTGTCCGGGGGCGGGCCAAGGCGCACCCAGCAGAAGACAGGTATCTCACGCAGACGGATCGCTCCACCGGGCAGGCAGATTCCGTCGCGTGTCTCCGATGCCTTCAACAGCTTCTCGTCCGGATAGGAAACCGTCAGATCGAAGTACACAGCGCCACCGTAGCCATCGTTGGCCACCGGAGGCACCGGCTCCACTACCGTTTCTGCGAGCACGATCTCACGGCCCGAAGAATCGATGGCGTACCCGGACTGGATCGTCACCTGACGGTCGCCTTTCTTGCCGGTGATGGCGAAACCGCTGCCGATCCCCGGTTGGTGGAGGCTTTGATTGTGTAGCCAGCGCATCTGGCGGTGCAGCGCGTCAATGGCATCGAGATCGGACGCGAACAATCGCTGGCCGTTGAAGAAGCGGTTGCGTTCCACGGATCCGGCGGTATCGGTAAGCGGCATGGTTATTTCTCCTCCTCTGCGCACGGGTCGACCTCCGCTGGATGTGCAGCCGGACATTCCGAGGCCCTCGGGAATTCGTTCTGGCAACCGGTCCAACAGACGGCGAGTTGCTGCCTCTGCGCGAACGTGGCAAATGCCCCCGCGAAGTCGGCATTGAAGGTGGTCACCAGCGACATCGTCTCCGGGCGGTAACGGCGGGGGCTGCCAGGTCCGGAGGGCGACAAGTAGACCCGCCTCGTTGGAGCGTCGATGACGAAGGCGTAAACAGAAGTGGTCAAGAACTGGCCGGAGAGCAAATCGAGCCCGTAGACGGTGGCGATGCGCGAGGAATCCACGCCCTCGGTGGACTCCAGCCGCAGCAGCGGTTGCGACGGCGGGTACGGCGCGACAGCGGCCAGACCCAGTATTCCGCCGTCGATCCAATCGCGATCGGCGATTCCGTCGCCGGCCGATGCCGCCGGGTAGAGAACGATCGTCGAACCTTCCATTTCCTGGACGTAGCCGCTGGCTGAGTTGTCCGCATAGTGTGTCAGCGGAGCGACCAAATCACCCTCCCGGACATCAATAGAGCGGTCGACTTTGATCTTTGCCGGGTCGCCGGGATTCACGCTGGCAAGCAGCGCCGTGTCGCGGTAGTGCACCACGCCGAGCTGGTCACCCGTCTGCAAACCGTCGAGTGCCGGTTGCAGCGTAACGGCATTGCCCGTCACTGCCTGAACGGATGCCACGGTCCCTGGAACGGCCCCACCGCCGAGGCGAATCACCATGTCCCCAGCCTTGAGCGCGCCCGCTTCGGCGATCCGCACCGCATCCGGCTCCTGCACCACCACCGTCGCTACCCCGGGGAACATCCCGATGGCGAGCGTATCCAGACGCTGCAGATCCGGCAACGGCGTTTCGAGAGTCACCGCGGTCCCCGACACTGCTTTCACAACCGCCGTCACGGCTTCGAACCCGTCCCCGTCGCGCGCTACCACGAAGGCGGACACTGGAACCGCGTCAGCCCGGCCGGCCTCGATCTTGAGCGGATCCACGCTGGTGGCCGGCTGGTTCACGGTGGTTGACCCGAGCCAGTTCGCTGCTACCAATGAGGCGCCGTCGGGCAGCGGCAGGGGAGCGCGAAGCGTCAGTTCCTTTTTCCCCTGGTCCACCTTCTCGATTGTGGTTATCGTTTTCCGGTCGGCCGTCGAAACGACAAAATCGCCCTCGCTGAACGGACCTGTGGTTCCCACCTTCACCACCGATCCAGGCGATTGCGGCTGAAGATCGGTAACCACGATCGCCGTGCGCACGAGCGACATTTTCTTCATGGCCAACAGCGTCGCGGCCGACAGCGGCGGTTCCACATGGATCGTGTCTTCCGTCCGTTTCTTGATCGTGCTCACGCCGCCCAGGGGCTCGCCATCCTTGTCGACGTGTACGGCCAGTGCTCCTTCGTCAAACTCGTGCGCCGCCGTGCTCAGCACCACTTCAGTCGCCGTCGCACTCTTCACTTCCACCGAGCCGCTACGCGGCGCGAACCCGAGTCTGTCTCCCGGCTTCCAATCGGGAAAGGGCTGCTGCACTTTCAACCGGCCGCGCGATGTCCCGCCGACGAGTGTGGCCATCGAATCCGACAGGCGAACCAGAATATCGTTTTTCTTGATCGCCACAGGCGCCGTGAAAGAAACCAGGACGCCCGGATTGGCGGGAGCAACCGACGTCACCTTCGCGGTACGCGGCGCGTTGCCCAGAGCGAGTACGGTCTTCCCGGGTTCAACGCTGGCCGGAATAGGAGCGGCGAGCGTCAGGTTGACGCCAGACTGCTGCTCGATGAAGACAGCCGAACTGCCGCGCGGGCGCAACAAAGCCACGGCGTCTAACTTTCGGAACATCGAACTATCCTCAAGCGTGATCCGCACCCGGCCACCGGCATCGGCGGAGACCTTGGACACCCGCCCGATCGCAGTCGCGGCCGGATACCGCCGCCGCGCGATTTCGGCCATCAATAGCCGAAACGTAAATCCGTCAACGGTCTGGTTGGCCAGCTGCGGGAAGAACGCCGGCGCTAACTCGGCCTTGTCCAGTTCCCACGACGGCGTTTCGAGCGTGGCGAAGTAGTTCGGCGTCGCCGTGAATCCGGCGGCGGAGGTATCGATGTGGGTCTGCACGCCCACAACCTTCTTGCTGAGCCCCCCTCGTCCGTCGGGTTCGTCGATCTCCCAACGCTCCCAAGGTGTGTTTCCGCGAATCGTTGCGCCCCGTGCCAGGCGCGGTCTCGCGATGGGCCTCGCAATGCTGGGCCGGTAACTCAGGTCGCGGACACCGTCGTCGACCCGGGCCAGTATCACGCCGCCGGTACGTTCGAAACTGCCATCCACTTGCCAGACCAGTTCGGTGTCGGTCCGGCGATTCCGGCGGACTGCAGCCTGGATCGCTCCGCTTGAGTGGCAGGAGGACTCCGCCGCCCTCGCGCAACCGGATGACAAGCGCCGCCGCCTGCGATGGTGCTTCGATGTCGCCAGGCCCGCGCGAGCACCGCCGGACGTCCCACGCAGTCGTACGCCAGTCCGCAGGCCACCGTCAACACCAACGGGTTCGTGCTCACCGTTACGTCCAGACGATGCGCCGCCGGTACTCCGTGCAGCGCCTGATTGTGCAGCCGGGCGCGGAGCGTATCCAGCCGGTCCTGATCGCGAAAGTCACGGGATCGCAGCGTCTGCCCTGCCAGTGCCTGAGCCGCAGCATTTCGGGAGTGTAGCGGGCGCTCATGACCAAACCACCTCGATTTCGTGCCGCCCCGAGGCAACAAGCCACGTCGCGGGCAGGCATAGATTGGCGCACGAGGGGCCGCAGCCCTCGGCGAAGAACTGGAGTTCCAGAACGCAGTCCACCCCGGGGACCTCGTCAATCGTTTGCAGTACTTCGGAGCGAAACACGTCGCGCCCGAATGGCCAGCCCTTGCCCTCCGGGCCTCCCCGCAGCGGATGGAAGAACGCATCGATGGCGGCGGAAACATCGCGCCCCAGCCTTGTCTTGTCGATCCCTTCGAATCCGCGGACGCGCGCTTTCACCGCGACCTCAAGATAGTTCGGACCCACCACCACGACCCGCGTTCCGATGATCCGCCGCCGTTCGAGCCTCGCGGCCACCGCTGCAAGTAGGCCCGCATCCGGTGACGGCCGTGGTCCGGGCATGGCCGGGACGACAATCACCGTTACGACACCGGGCGCCGTCACGCAGTCCAGTCCCGGGTAGAGATTCGGGATCGCCGTCACTCTCGCGATCTGGGTGCCCGGCGTTTCCGCTGCGATCGTTTCGAAATCGCGGACCGTGATCGCTCGCAGGCTCGCCTCACGCAATTCGATGGCACGGCCGATGGCGTGCGCAAGCGATTCGGCGGATTGCCCGCTCTCGATTTCAATCTGACCGCCCGCCGTGACAGTACCGGCGCCAGGATCTTTGACCATGGCGAGGTTGCGCGGGCTGGCGGCGATGCGAGTGATGCTGGCGGATCCCGAGCCGGCCAAGGTCGCGTCGCCCTGAACCAGCACGATCGATCCGGAGGGAAATGTCCGCCCGCGTTCCCCATCGCCGCAGCGGACCACGCCGGTGGCAGGGTCGAGTTCATAGTGCGCCGAATCCCGCGTGGAAGCGGTGAAGCCGTCCACGCGGTTCCATGAGCGCCATGTCCCGCCCTCCAGGCTGTACAGCCGGACGCTCGCCTCGATCAACGGATGCCGCGGAAAAATCAACGCCTGGTTTGGCTCGGCGTTCCCCGTGCCTGCCTGCACCGCTTCGAGCGTCACGCTTCCGGCGGTGGACGCCGTCGGCGTGACCAATCCCAGCACGCGGACCGAGGGCGCATCGCCGCGCGGTGATTCGAACGTCAATTCCGAAATCGAACCCGCTGCCACTTTGAAGACCACGCTGACTAAATCACCCGGCGACGCCGTGCCGCTCACCGCCGCACCCTTGGCGATCGGCCACGTCTGCCACATTGGAACGGCCTGCTCCACCTCGGCCGCGTTCATGAGAACGCGGCGCGCCAACGGAGGCGCGTCGTAGCCGCCCGAGGCGAAGCGGCATCGCAGATAATACCGCGGCACGGAAATCTTCCCGGCAGCCAACGGCGACATCGCCGAGGGGACCCGAACCCGCACGGCGCCGTCCAAGGTCAGTGATCGTGTATCGTCCTGCTGTGCCGCCGCCACCCAGCCCCCCGCGGTGAAGCACTCCCACTCCAAACGGACGCTGTGGTGCGGAGGCAGCGAGGCGGATCCCGATTCCTCGATCAAACGCTTGCGCTCATCTTGCCCCGTGCGGCCGCCCTGGAAAGCCAGATACAGGCTCACCCATTCGCCCGGCGGCAGTGCCGCGTCAAAGCCCAAATAGAACTCGACGCCCGGCTCTGGGCTCTCGCCGAATAGCGCCACTGGTTCGCGCCGCTCCCGAGCGGCGGTCAGATCCTGGAAGCCGGCCGCAACGCGGCGCTGCAGAGTCTGAAGCCGACCAGCCGCGATACTGATGCAGGCGGTGGACCTGCAATACACGACCGTGCCATCCAAGCCTGTTCCGGAGAACTCGGCGCCTGCCGGCAGCCTTACCGGATCCGGCGTGTGAGAGTGCCGCAACTCGAGCACGCCGACGGACGACCGGGGCGGCGAGGGTCGAATGCCGAGCAAAGCCAGGAACTGGAGCTTGTGCGAGTCCGGAATCCGATTGAGACGGTAAATGTCCATCTCCGCCACGAACGCGAACAACTCCATCAGCGTGATGCCCGGATCGGAGGCGTTATGGTCGGTCCATTCCGGCGCGTAGAGAGGAACCAGCGCGCGGCCCTGCTCTACAAGGTCGGCCCAGCGCCGGTCGTCGAGATTGGGAAGTGGGATCGGCATGAGCTAAGGCCTCGATTCCCGCAGCAGGAATGTGATCGCACCGGCCGCCACGATCTCGGTGTCGTCCACCGGCAGTGACTCCCCTTGCGGAACGCCGTCGCGGAAAAGCGTGAGTTCTTCCACGTAGTCCAGCCCCTCGGTACGCTCGAGCACCGCGGCCATATCGGAAAGATAAACGTCGCGCCCCAGGTCCCATCCTTGTCCCCCAGGACCGCCCGTCAGCGGATGGAGGAAACGTTCAAGCGCCGCGCGGGCTCGCCTCTCCACCGTGCCTGACTCGCTCGGGTCCACCGCGGCGATGATCGCCGAAACGTCCACCGGAAGATACACCGGCCCCGTCACCTGAATCCTGTGCAGCGCCGCCAGATCGGCTGGAGCACGCTCTTCGAGGAAACGGCGCACGTGCTCGCGAAGCGCGAAGGAAGGGTACGGCCTCGCGTCCTCCGAGCGCGGCACGATGAGTAGCGTTACCCAACCCGGACGTAGCGCGCCCGATGGGTGGCGTCCGGGAACGGCGCGAGCGATGGCCACCGCCGGCGACGCCTCCATTACAAGCGTCTCGTAGCCTCCGGCATCGATAGCACGGCCGCGATGCCGAATCGTGCGCGGACCCCGGTCTAGGATCGCCTCCGGCATCTCGCCGTCCGCGCCGCCTTCGGCCGCTCGGGGATTGAACACGGCCTCTATACCGGGAATAACTCCCAGCAGTTGCGTAATGGCGCGCGCGGCCACGTTTCCGCCGGACCCGCCGCCGGAGCTGATTTCGCGAATCAGTATAGCCGCCCCGGCCGGGGGTACGCGGCCAGTCGTTCCGTCGCCGAAATGCAGCCGGCCCAGCGCGCGATCGAGCGCGTAGTGCCGGTCGCCGGCGGCGGAGAAGAAGAGATGTTCCCGGTTTTCCCAGCGCACCCAGACTTCCGTCACTTGCTTCTGGCGATTCCGGCGCAGGCGCAACACTCCGCGCGTAACGTCCGGGCCGGTACCTTCGCGGCTCAGCAGCAGTTCGAGGTCGCGCACGGCTTCCAGGCTGCCCGAGAAAATCTCCATCGCCAGGATGCGCCATTCGACATTCGCGCGCGCCCCATTCAATTCGCGGACCTCGATTTGATCGCCGCCGAGGATCGGCGTGTGCGGAACCGAAAAGGCCTGGTTGGGCGTGCCGTTGCTCGTTCCCACCGGGAGATCCCGCATCGTGCGGCGCTCCGTGGCCCAAACGGCATTCGGGTAAATGCCGCTGAACACCGGTTGCCCCGGCGGGCCGTCTTCCTCCAGCCGGCCGCGGATCCAATAGAGCGATGTGCCGAACCGGGCCAACGCGGCGTCGCCGGCCTGCGCCAGCACGTTGACAATTCCGGGCCGGCGAAGATTCCCGGTCTCATCCCGCGCCGTCAGGCGACGCCACGCAAAGCCATCCCAATGTTCCCAAACCAGCACCGGCCCGGCCGGCTCGCCCCAAACCTCTTCGACGTCAAAAAAGATCCCCAGCTGATCGGCTGGCGGCTTCTTGTCGAAGCCCATGTAGAGCACCGGCGTCACGTCGGACACGCGCTCGAAAGGCAGGAAGGTCGTGCCCGGCCAGATTGCCTCCTGCGTGTGGTCGCGATAGGTGAAATCGTTGTACGCGATTACCTGCTCCGGAGAGAACGGACCGTACTGCCACGTGTACCCGATCTGAAACGAGGCGAGTACCGGCGGCTGCGTAACGAGATACGTAAACCGGCTGCCCCCCGATCCTCCGTTGATCACCACCTCGCCCGTGTTGAACTTCACTTCCTGCCGGAACCCATAGGTCCCGCTTTGCAGCCGCGCGCGCACCCACAACGCCTCCTCGCCGTTCACACTCACTGCAACCAAATCGATCGGGACCGTGAATTCGATAACCTCCGTGCGGTCGAGGTCGATCCGGGAATCGGCGAAGTTGGACCTTACCGCCAGCGGAGCCCACTGCCGGCCGTTCCAGTATTCCCATTCGAGCTTGTGTGTCAGCTCCTCCGGACTTCCTGAGATGCCGCCCTGGTCCTGTGGCGAGAGTGTCCGCGCGAGGTAGATGCGAACCTTCGCGCCCGGCTTGGCAAACGCTTCCTCGTTCGAGAAATAGAAAGCCGTGCCGGGCTGCGGCTGTTGGCCCAGCGCATAGAACGGCTTGGAAACGTCGAGAGCGGTTCCGTCGGCGAATGCCTTGTCCGGCGTCAAGCCTTCAACAGCTATGGCCATGTCCACCGCGGACTTCGTTTGCGAAGGCGATTCCTTCGGCATCAGTGTCGCATCGGGCCCGGAGAATCGGATCCCGGCGAACGTTACGTTGTATCGATAAGGCCGTGTGAAATCCACGTTCGGGATGCTGTAGAAGCCGGCGTCGTCCGTCTGGGGCGATGTGTGCGCCGGCTGCCCGGGCTGTGCGGGGTCGATCAATTGCACCACGGCTCCCTTCACCGGCTGGCCGGCTTCGTTGCTCACGATTCCCTCGAGCGAAGGCGCAGCCGGGAGACTCGCGACAGACGAAAACACGATCGCCTTCGTTTTGGAAACGCGCGGTTCAGCTACACGCAGCCGTCCTTGCAGCGCACGATCCACCGAACTCGCGATGCGTACGCTGTCTACTTGAGGAAGTGCTTCTCCGGGATCCGGAGGCAGCGGGTCGGCGAGCCGCCCGCGGAGCCAGAAGCCTTCCACGCCGTTCACCTTCGTTTTGCCGGCCTGAGCGCAGTCGGCCCGCAGAATGTAGTGGCCGCTTTGCGACAGCCCGTCGGTGCTATCCAGGTCGTCGCTTTGTGACCCGCATTCCGGGCTCGAGGACAGAAACCCGCGCCACACCGTGCCGTCCCAATATTCCCAGACGATCTCGAGCGCGTTCGACGACGGCGTGGCCACCTCGAATTCCACCGCCAGTTCCACGTTTCCCGCCAGCGCCAGCAGTACCGGATGCGACAGATACAGTTGATGCGGCGTGGGCTTGCGGAGTTCCGTCGAGAAGGGTTGAACCGGCTTGCCCGCGAGGAAGTCCTCGGAATGGTCGATATACTCGTCGCGCCCGGGCCAAAGGCTGAACAACTGCATCAACTTTCCGGCCGTAACACCGGCTGCCTGTTCTGTTTCAAACAAAATCTGCTGGCTTCCGCCAGGAGCCGGCGGAGCCGCCACGGGAGTATGCGCCGGAGCCGATCCGCCCGCCGACTGAGCCGAGAGCTGAAACACGATCGGCGCGCGTGCCGCCTGTGTCGCGATCGGTCCCAGCCCGGCGAGGTCGAGAAACGCGAGCTTGTTCTTGGCTGGCGCCTGGTTCAAACGCTGTACCACCGCTTCGAGATATCGCGCGCAGACCGCCGCCAAGGCATGACCGGCGCTCTTTTCCGGAGCCAGCCACTGCGGCGTGTAGCCAAGCCGCCGCGCCAACACCGCCTCCAGGATCTGGCGCGCGTCGCGGCGATCGGGCTCGATCTGCGGTTTTGCGATCAACGGGCAGACCCCTCCTCGAGGTAGAACGGATACACCAGGTTGTGATGCGAGTTGGTTATTCGGATCCGGTACCGCACTTCGATCACGGCTTTGCCTTCGTCCGGAACCGCCGTTACCGTCACACGCTCCACATCGATGCGCGGCTCCCAATCGACGAGCGCTTCTTCCACCCGGACGCGCAGGGACTCGAGCGTTGCCGGCGTCATCGGCTCGAAGACGAACGTGCTGAGCCCGGCGCCGAATTCGGGACGCATCACGCGCTCGCCGGGATCGGTGCCCAGGATGATGAGAATGGCCTGCCGCACGTCTTCCTCGAAGGCGGCCGTGTCTGTGCGGCCGCTCTTTTCGCAAACAGGGAAAGCCCAGCCGGCTCCGAGAAACGCGGGCGTGATTATGGGCCGGTTCATGTCAGCCTCCCACTTCGACGAGAAACATGCCCATGATGATCGGCGCGCCACACCCGCTCATATCGCCCATTCGCGCAGCCGGGCGTCCGCCGATCAAAACCGTGGCGCTTCCCTTTACGATCGGCGAAGGCGGATGCGGACCGGCCGTGGGTGGCATCGAACAGGCGTGCATATCGCCCACCACCGCCGCCGGCATCCCGCCGATCAGCACGGTGGGTACGCCCGGCCCGGTCACCACGCCCGGGTGGCCCGTGGGATCTCCAACTCTGGCTGCTGCTGGCATTCGCTTCTCCTCAGTTCAACTTGATGGGCACGCCCTGCACGGAGCACGGGCCCGCCGATTGGATGTTGACCATGCTGCCCTTGATGTCCACCTGGACACCTTCGAGCGAGATTTGGGTGGCTTTCATTTCGATCTTCAACGCCGATTGGATCGAGACCGTCTGCGACGCATTATCGAGCGTGATCGACAACGTTCCCGCCGTATTCTCGACCTTGATCTGAAGCGGATCGATCGTAACCTTCTGCTGCGTGCTGCTGGTGATCTTGATCGACTGCAGCGCGTCGTCGAACTCCACCTCGTGCCCCAGCCCGCCGGCTAGGCCGGTCTTGATCGTGCGCTTCACGAGAAAGTCCGTGGGCAGCGTCAGCGGGGGACGGTCCACCGTGCTCCACAGCCCGCCGAGCACATATGCGCCGCTCGGATCGTTTTGCGCGAACGCCACCAGCACTTCATCGTCTATCTGTGGGATCCAGACGAAGCCCCGGCCGGATCCGCCGCCGACCGCCGGCACGCGCGCCCACGGCTCGATGTCCGGCCGCGATGGGATCCGGACCTGAACCCGGCCTTCGGCAATCGCGTCCAGGTTGTTCGTCACCACCCCGGGCGCGATCGCAAATCCGTCGGGTAGCGACTCAGGGCCCAACTGATCGAGGCGTTCGAATAGAGCTTCATCCATCGGCCGGTCTCCGTTTCATATGGCGAATCTCCCTTGCAGACGCATCAATCCTCCCGCGCCCTTGGGCGCTGGAATGGAACCAAACCACACTTCCTTCCGTACCTGAAAGTTGGTTTTGTATCCGCCCGAGTCCATCGTGTGAGTCGTGGAGGTTACGCGGTACAAGCCGCTGAACTGGTCCCCGAGTCCTTCCAGGTTCACCACACGGCTGGCCTTGATTCGCGGGTCGCCCGCCGTGCTTCCCGATCCGGTCAGCCTGTTGTTCAGCTTCGGCAGCAACTCGGTAAGGATCTTGCGTGGCGCCGTGGCGTAGCTCGTCGGGTTGATCGTGGTGGTCTTGCTCACGCCAACCAAATCGCCGATCTCGCCCGCGCCGGGCATGATCGACAGATTGAAAAATGCGCGATCGTAGTCCCAGTTCAGCGTGATGACGAACTCCATCTTCAGGCTGTCCACCCACACGCGAGCCGAGACCCCCTCGATCTCGCCGACCGTGGTCAGCCGTGGGGTGAAGTCCATCAGCGATGCGCCCCACCGCAGCGTCAGGCTTGGCGAGTAGTCCTGAATCAGGAATTGAAACTTCAATACGCTGCCCCGCGGCTCCACCGTGTGATCGATGAACATCTGCCAGCCGTTTTCCTTCGCCACTTCGGTGAGGAACTGAAAGTCGTTCACGCCCTTCTGTTTCCGCACAGCCATCTGGGCGAACTGCGGAAAGGCGAGAAATGTCGCGAGGCTCACCAGCGTCGATAGCGTGCCGCCCACCGGATCGATTTCCGGAATCAGCGCGTTCGTGCCGCTGACGATGGCGGCGACCGCCGGGTCCGGCAGTGGGAAGTTTCCGACCGAAGGAATCTTGATTCGGAACGACCGGTCCTTGGTCCCGTGCTGCATCCGTTGCAGATGGTCCTGCGCGGTGAGGCGGATCATTGGCATGCCGCTTGACGGGAACGACGGCTCGATGCCGGTGATGTCGCCCACGAAGACCTCTTCGAGAGGACCGGGCGCGTATCCGATCGACAGGCGGAAGCTGTTGTCCACCTGCAGCAGCGGATGATCCAGCCACTGCAGCGAGGGGTTGGCGATTGAAACTTCCACGCGGTCGGCGCCCTCGATCCCATCGGTGTAGGTGATCGACGTGATGGCGGCGCGCAGTGCGGCCGGGATTGCATCGCCTTCGATCTTCAGCGCGAATTCGGGCACTAGCGGCATCAGCGCGTCACCTCGCCGGTGGTTGGATCCGTATACGGCAGCGAAGGAATGTGAAGCTGCTGCCCAGGCTCGATCGACCGTGGATCGTCGATTCCGTTGGCGGCGGCGATCGGCCGCCACGACGCCGCGTTTTCATAAAACCGCACAGCGATTCCCGAAAGCGTCTCGCCGCGGCTCACCACGTGGACCTTGGTGAAGTCCGCCGTCTGCCGGTTCACCTCCTTGGCCTCGCGCTCCGGGTCGACGAACTCACTGAAGCTCACGGTGATCCGCGCGCGGGAGGGCCGTCCGTCCTCCAGAAACTTTACGAACTTCTGGTTGGCTCGCGCGAGAACACAGCGGAAATCGAGCGATCCCCAAGCCACACGAATCACCGGAGGCGCGTGCAGGTCTGAGTCGATCTTCAACAGATCCGTTATTTTTCGAGTCTGGTCACGCACGTCGGCGCGCGCATCGGTGGTGTCGAAGAACAACTCCATCTCTAGCGTGCGCAAATTGCCATGCACGAACTGGAGAATCGGTGAACTCAGCCCAGGGATCGCGATCGAGGCGAAATTGTTGTCCTTGTTCAGGCTGTATTCTTCCGGGTTGAACATCACGTCGAACCGCTCGCCGGTGTGCTCGATGGTGATTCGCGCTTTTGCCAGTGCCATCGCTCTACGTCCTCCCCATTCGCTCGCGGTACGCTACCAGCCGCCGGTCGATCTGCTGGATCACGTGGCTGGTAAGCGCATCCACGTTCAGAGGCTGTGCCGCCTGCGCGAACTTGGCGGGAGTTGCTTCGTCAGCGGCCCGCCCAAACTTCAGCGAAGAGTCGCCTGCTCCGCCGCCCGCATTCGCCGCCGGACGGCTGACCAAAACACGCGGTGGTTCGGAAACGATCGGTTCACTCCGGACGGCGCGACTCCTCACCGCTCCCGGCAACTCGGCCGCCCGCGTTGCCCGCGCCGGCCTCTCGCGCCATTGGCGCACCACTTCCGTTAGTGTCCGCGAAACCGCCGGAGCCGTCGATCGGGTCGCGGCGCTGTCCGTCGCGGCTCTAACAAAAAGGGGCGTCTGCCGCGCCACTACAAACGACGGTGACGATAAACCGGGCGCGGCGCCGCGTACACTGTGGACCAAGCGCTCGGTCGAGTGCCCGCCCTTGGGCGCCAAGACCTTCGTAGACGACCTTCGCAGCACCGTCATGGGCGCGGCGATATGCTGCAACGTCCCGGTGTTCACCGAAAGGCTCACCGCCATCCGCGGCCGCGCGATAAGCAAGCGGGCGCCTATACCGGCCCGGCGAAGAAACACCTGCGCCCCGGCGCCGGTCCTTCCTTCGCGCCGGCCGTATCGCGACCGGAATTGGCGAGCCCACCCGCTCCATCGGTTCATTGATTCCGCGACTCCTTTCCTAAGCTGGTCCTAAGCTGGCTCGCTGTTCAATCTGTCGTTGATCGCCGATATCTCTTCCACCCACCGCCGCCGTTCGCCATGCTCGAGATCGAGCACCGAGTCCGGTGGCCAATGAAAGTGATACGCGATGAAGGCTACCTCCCTGTACAGCGATCGCAGGGGATAGCCTAAAATCCCCCCTGCGGATTCAACTCCACCGCGAACTCGTGCGCGCACTTCGGGCACTCCGCCTCCACGCTCGCCTTGCCGTTCCGGTTGATGCGGTTGTAGAACTCCTGCAGGTACGCCAAATCGGCCGCGTACAGCCCCTCGATCACTTTCGGTGTCACCTGCGGCACTGACCCCAGCCGCGTCAGCACCCGCGACAACAGGATCACCGTCAGGTATGCCTCGGTGCTCTGCACGCGCGGATCTTTCAGCGGCAGAATCTCATCGGCTGCCGTGGCCAGCCGCATCACCCCTTCGCGATGGAGGTTCCCTTCGCCGTCGGCGAAACCCAGCGGAAGCGTTAGTTCATACTCTGTCTGGAACATGCGATTCTCCTTCCACGCCTACACGCGCTCCAGGCGTTCGCAACTCACCGTCAACGTATCCACCGAGACATCGTTGCCCTTGGCGTTGAAGTCCGGTCCGTCGTACTTGCTCGGCCATGCGCTGAAGAAATTCCAGCGGAGCTTCTCCTGGCCCGCATCGTCCTGCAGGATGATCGACCCGTTCTTGCGCTCGACTTGGCCGTTCACCGCGGTGAGATGCCAATCGTAGAGTTCGCGCGAATCGGTCACGCCCCACTTCAGCGTGATATCGGGGTAGGAAATCTTCCCCGGAAGCTTTCGGACCGTCGAGGGTTCGCCGCCTTCCCGGTACTCGACCACCTCCACGTTGGAGCCGAAGCCGCTGCACTCGGAAAAGCCTGCCTGGACGATCCCGTCGATCTCGACCAGGAAGCGGAAATTCTTGTATGGATCTACTCTTGCCATTGGTGTTTTCTCCTGTCGTCTACGAGCCCGTGGTCTGTTGGATTCGGAAGATGACGAATTCGGCAGGCTTGGTCACCGCCACCCCGATCTCCGTGATCACCTGCCCCAGTTCGCGCGTGCTCGAAGGGTTGGTCTCGGCGTCGCATTTCACGAAGAAGGCCTGCTTGGGCGTCTCGCCGAACAATGCACCGTCGCGCCACTGGTTGTAAAGAAAGTCGCTCACCGACCGGATGATCCGTTGCCAAAGCGCGGGATTGTTCGGCTCGAAGACCACAAACTGCGTGCCTTCGTCGATCGACTCTTTCAGAAAGTTCATGTAACGGCGGACGTTCAGATATGTGTACTCGCCGTTGCGCTTGCCGCCGAGCGTTCGCGCGCCGTAGACCATCTGGGCTCCGCCGAACGCACGAATCACGTTGATGCCGTCTGGATTGAGAGACTTCTGTTTCGCCTTGCCAATCTGCCGGTCCATGTCGACGATCCCGTTCACGGTTTCGTTGGCCGGCGCCTTGAAGACCCCGCGCGTCGAATCCACGCGTGCCCAGACCCCCGCCACATGGCCGCTCGGCGGCTGTGCGATCAGCTTCGGCTCGGCGCCCCCGTCGGTCCACAGCGGATTGCTCACCGTCAGCCAGGGGAAGTAGATTGCGCCGTAGCTGAACTTGTCCGGCGTGCTCGGCGATCCGCCAGGCATCGCGCCGCCATAGATGTCGGCCGGCGTGCTGTCGGAAGCCGGAGCCCGTACGCCGTCGAGCACGGCCGCGCGGTCCTCCATGGCGAAGCAATGATCGAGCATCTCCACCTTCCGCGCCGTGTCCTCCACGCCCGGAGCCGCGACGATCGCGATCTCGTCGATCGGGTCGAGTGTGGTCAGCAGCGCGCCGAGCGTGGCCATGCCCCCCGCCGCCACCGGCACTACGTAGCAGGCGGTGCCGCCGTTGTTGAAGAACCCGAACACCGCCAGCGTCAGCGTCCGGTTCGCTGTCGTGAACACCGGCGTGGTATCCGTGGCTGCCGGACCCTTGATGAAGGCCGAGAACTCCGCCCAGTTCGTGAATTTTTTCGGTTTGCCGAGATCGCCTGCGGCCAGCCGGTCCGCTTCCCCGAGGAAGGCCGCCGTGCTGGTTCCCACTCCCGCGATCGGCCGTGCGACCGGCGGTACTTCTTCCACATATACCCCGGGGGCCTCATATACTGTCGCCATCTGTTCTTTCTCCTTTTTCCCGATTTGCGGGATTTCTTGACCGGCTCCGTTAAGTGATTTGCAGGTTGTAGTTATCCAGCGGCGGCGCCGGCACTATGATCGACCTGTCCTTTGTCAATGCGCCGGTCGTAACTCGCAATGTGAACGTGCCGGCCGGAAGCGCCGCCAGCGAGTAGGTCCCGTCGCTGGCGGTGAGTGTGCTCCGGCCGCGCTCCAGGATGCGCACGCCGGCGCTGGGAATCGGGTTCGTGGCGGCATCGGTAATTACGCCGCCGATGCGGAAAAATGGACCCTCGAGCGCCGCTCCGCCCGGCTCCTTCTTCAGCCGGATCTCACTAGTGATCACGCTCGGGTAAGTTTCGTTCTCGAACACCCGCAGCCCCACGGTTACCGAAAGCAGCAGCGACGGCTTGATGCGGTTGCCGATCGCCGCCCAGAACTCGGCCGGGTTGCGCACGCCGTCCGGCTGTACCGTCATCATCGGAAGCGGCGGCTCCTGCAGTTGCAGGTCCGGCGTCAGAAATGCCGGCGGAACAACCGGCGCGCCGGCCAGCAATTGCAGCACTTGGCCCAGAAGCTGGTGTTCCTGCTTGGGTAGGTCTGTGCCGTCCACCGGCCACGCCGTCACCATGTACATGCAGGTCAGCCGGTAAGGCGGCGGCTCGACGATGCTCTGCCCGTTGACCCGCCGAACCACCGGCTCGTTATTCCGCAGCTCGACATTCTCCTTCACCTCGTACAGGAACACGTTCACCGTGGTCTGTTCGAGCGAATACGGATCCGTCGGCCGGTCGAACCGGATCGCTGCGTCGCGCAGCGGCGGATCGAGGCCGGGCTGTTTCAGAAAGGCCTCCAGGCTCTCGGTGACCTGGTGAATCATATCCGTCCTCCGCTCGCTGCCATTTCCTGCATTCGCCCGCTGTACTTTCCGAATTCGGTGCGCGACACGCTACGGCCGGACTTCTCCAACTCCCGCCGGGTCGCCCACAGCAGATGCTCCGTAGTCACCTCCGGCTTGTCTTCCGCCGCCGCCAGATACGCCGCCGCCAGCGCGATGTTCTTCACCGCGCCGCCGGGCAGCTTGAACTGGCTCGCCATGAACTCGAGGTCCATATCGCCGCTGCGTGGAACCTTCCTGGGCCATATGCCCTGCCAGATGCGCCGCCGGCTGTTCTCGTCCGGAAAGGGAAACTCCACGATGAACGTCAACCGCCGCGTGAACGCCGCGTCCAGGTTCTGCCGCAGATTCGTAGCCAGGATGCTCACGCCTTCGTGTTCGTCCATCTTCTGCAGCAGATAAGCGATTTCGATATTCGCGTACCGGTCGTGCGCGTCCTGCACCGCGGTCCTCTTTCCGAACAACGCGTCGCACTCGTCGAAGAAGAGGATCGCGTTGCCCGCATGGGCCTCATTGAACAACCGGTCCATGTTCTTCTCGGTCTCGCCGATGTACTTGCTCACCACTTGCGACAAATCGATCTTGTACAGGTCGAGGCCAAGATCGTTGGCGATGACTTCGACGGCCATTGTCTTGCCCGTTCCCGGGGGCCCCGAAAACAACGCGGTCAGCCCTTTGCCGAGCGAGAGGCGGTTCTCGAAGCCCCAGTCGCCCATTACGATGTGGCGGTAGCGGGCTTGCGTGCAAACTTCTTTGAGTTGCGCGATCTGGTCGGGCGGCAGGACGAGGTCTTCCCAACGGTAGAGCGGCCGGACGCGCTGCGCCAGCGATCCTGGGTCGCGCTGCAGTTGGATCCGGGAAGCTTTCGCGAGTTCCTCGTGGCCAGGACCGTCCGGCTGCAGCGCGGTTTGCCGCACCGCGCTGTCCACCGCCCTCTGGATCTGCAAGCCGCTGAGCCGATAACGCGCGGCGAGTTCGTCCACCGTCCGCGCGTCCGCGGCAACCTGCCGCTTGCGCAACGCCGATTGCCATGCGCCGCGGCGCGCTTGGAAGCCAGGTTCTCCGAATGGCACCGGCACGAGTGTCTCAAAGCGCGGGTCGCATGCGCCCGCGCCAGCTACGATCACGCAGGCCGAAGCTTCCTCGAGCGCCGTCCGCAGCGTTTCGAGTTGCGGTGCGCGCTCTGCCGGGCGGAGAGCATCGAAACCTTGTAACAGCACCACCGCGTTCTGCAGCCTCGCATCGCGGAACAAGGTTCCCAGCGCCGCGTCGAACTCCGCGGTGGGTAATCCACCAGCTTTCGCCAGATCCACCGTGAACAGCGGTGTGCCCAGCCGGGCCGCGAGTGTGCGGGCCGCGGTTGTCTTCGCGCCATGTGCTGCGCCTTCGAAATACAGATGCGGGAGCCGGCCGGACCCGGAAATCACCAGATCCAGTATCCGCGCCATATCCGTCTCCGCCGGTTCGCTCGCTTCCGGCTCGGCGTCGAGCTCGGTAAACGGCCGCAGCCGCGCGTCGAGGCCGCTCACTCCCAGTAGAAACCGCACGATCGAATCGTCGAGCTTCAGCGCGTGCGCCAGCAGTATCGGCTGCGTTCCGGTTTCCGGGATCAAATGCAGCAGCCGCCCTCCGATCAGCGGCGAGTCCGGCCCGAAGCGTCCGCGCGCCGCGATCTTGGCTTCGCGCGACCCGCTGAGCAAATTCAGCGCCAGGTCGACCGACGGCCGGCGCCGGGTCACGTCGTCGTGCAGATAAGCATAGAGACGTTCGTAACGCAGATCCACCTCGGGGCCAGCGCCACCAGGATCACGTCGAGGTCGAACGCATCGAGGTCGAACTGCCGTTGCAGCCACGGAAAACGCGAAGCTTCCGGTAGCCCCTTCTCCCGGCTATCGTCCTGCCCGGCAAGATATGGCTCGCCCGGCAAGCGCTTCAGCATCCGATGCGCGTCGTCGGAAGTGATGTAAAGACCACGATACGGTTCCGTGGCCGATCCCGCCGCAAAGGCTGCATCCGCCGACGCGGTGGCGCGCTCCAGAATCTGATCCAGCCGCCCCAACGCCTGCCACAGCCCGTCCAACTCGAAATCGGGTGGACGGCGTTCCGCCAGTCCGGTACGCTCGGTTGGCATTCAGGCTTCCTCCAATCCGCGGATCGGGCCGTACTCAGCCTCGTAAAGCTTTAACGACTCACGGAGTACCGTCAGGAATTCCTTGGCATGGGGCGGCGTGCAGACCACCCGCCAGAAAAAATTTTCGCTGTCGGAGAAATGTTGGCCCACGTCAATGATGAACTCGTCGCGGTTGAATCCCACTTTCAGGTGGTTGGCATACCGCGTGTCGGACGGGCGAAGATCTTTGTCGGGGTGGGCCATTGCCGCGCCCTTATCGAACTGCAACTCTGCCGCCATCCCGCCGCGCCGAGCTAAGTGGTTGATGGCGAACGCTGCTATCTATCGGCCGCAGGCGCCGCCTGTCACTCCGGGTGTGACAGCAGCCGGCGGCGAAACATGCCAACCAGTTGTGTTGCAACAGATTTTGGGTGTCACAGGCAGGTGTTGCAGGTTTTACGATTGCGCGTTACAGCCCTGCTGAAACGATTGCCGGATCCGTGTCACTACCCTAAGTCCGAGTATTCAGCCGCCTTGGTACTGATTGACCGTGCAGGCTACTAAATCAGTGTTGCTTCTCGTCGACCGAAGCCCTCAGCTCCGGTCGACCGTGGGGCATTGCCTGACCGCTCGGATCCCCTGCGTGATCCTCGAGGCCGGCAATGCCGTGGATGCCGCCCGTTTGGCTGAAGAACATCGGATCTGCCTCGCGATCGTTGGCGAGTTCGGCCGCGGCTTTCCCGATTCCCTCGGACTGATACGGCGCCTGCGCCGGGCGCCCGGCCATCCGCCGGCAATTCTGTTTCCGGCCAGCAGTTCCGAGGAGCAGGTGATCGCGGCTCTACGCGAACACGTCGACGATTACGTACGCTCTCCCGATCTCAACGCCCTCGCCGATTCCGTGGAACGCTTTCTCGCCCTGAAGCAGCCTCCGCCAACGGCCGCGGGAATGGTGGGCAGCAGCGGGGCCGTCGTCCGCGCACGAGACTACCTCTCCAAGTTGGCGCACTCCGACTGCCCCGTCCTGATCACCGGCGAGACAGGCACCGGCAAAGAACTGGCCGCGCGCACCATCCACGATCGCAGCGGGCGCGCCAACGCTCCCTTCGTGGCGGTGAATTGCGCCGCTATCCCGGAGAGCCTTTTCGAAAGCGAGATGTTCGGGTCTGAGCGCGGCGCATTTACGGGAGCCGTTTGCCGGCGCGACGGGTTGCTCGCCGGAGCCCGCGGCGGCACCGTGCTGCTCGATGAGGTCGGCGAATTGCCTCTCACCATGCAAGCCAAGCTGCTGCGCACCATCGAGACCCGGCAGGTGGTGCGGCTCGGCGGTACGGCCGGAATCCCGTTGGACCTGCGCTTCCTCGCCGCCACCAACCAGCCCCTCGAAGACATGATCCGTATCGGAAAGTTCCGCGCGGACCTCTACTACCGGCTCGCCGTCACCCGCGTGGAATTGCCCCCGCTCCGCGAGAGGCCCGAGGACATCGCCGAATTGGCCGCCTACTTCGTCAGGGACTTAAACCGCACGACGCACGTCGACATCGCCGGCTTCGACCCCGAGGCGCTGGCCGCCCTGGTAAGCCACGCATGGCCTGGCAATGTCCGTGAACTCAAGAACCTGATCGAAGCGGTGGCGGTGGAGACCGCCGTGGGCACAATCGGCAAATCGGATTTCCCCTCTTGGTTCGGTCGTCCTCTCGCCGATGTGCCGGCCGAGGTTGGCGAGCGCACCGCCATCATCGCGGCGCTCGAACAGTCGCACTGGAACAAGAGCCAGGCGGCGGCGAACCTGCGATGGTCGAGAATGACTCTGTATCGCAAGCTGGCCCGTCATCGAATCGAATCCAGACCGGAGCTTCCGGCGAGTGTCTGACCAGTACGGCAGACCTCCCCTCGCGTAAGAAACGGAGTCCGGCCGTGAGGGTTCCGCTGGGGCTGCCACGCGAGCGTTGCTAGATCGAAAACGACAGCGATGAGCGAGATCAGCGTTTGCCCAAACTCGTTGTCGAAAGAGCAGGCGGCCTGTAAAGTGCGGATCGAGATGATCAAGCCGCCTGATGGCTCGGTTCGTGATGAACCTGCAACTGATCGGCGCGCAGGGACAAAGTAGCGTATGTACGGCGGTCGTCATCGCTGAATTCGACTTCATAGACGCCCGGAGCGAGTCGTTCGACCACCGTGCCGACCTGGCCGCGCATTAGGCCGTGGTCAGCAGCGTTTTCGAGCAACGCAACCACCGATAGTAGTTCGAGTTCGCCCATCGTGAATCTTGATCGATAGTACAAAAAAACTGACGAGCCTCGGCGTCGATTCGCCGGTGAATGATCCAGGCGCTCCGGACCCTGGCTTGGCGATCTCGGTGGACGAACAGAAAATCGACCGTCTAACGAGCACCGTATTCGTCGGCTTCGCCCGCCACGGCATCCGCTTCCAGCGCCGCCTTCAGTAGAGCGGCCCTTAGACAGTAGAGCGGCCCTTAGAAAATCGGCGTCGCCTTGTACCAACCCCAGTGCCGAGAGGAACACTCGAGCCTTGTACCGGCCGCGAGGATGATGCGGGTCCATGCAGTAGTCGCGCAGCTTGGAGATTTCAACGATGGTATCGGTGCCGCTGGGCAGCTTCATCCTCGCTTGAACGCGGCAGATTGCGGTAGAGCACCGAATGCCGAGCGCGCATGCTACGCCAAGTCTAACGCGCCCGATTTGCCCGGCATCATGCGCCAAGCCGTGAGAAGGAGTGCGCCCTTGGGCACGACTGATGGGCTAACCGAGAGATGGCCAGGCGGCTTCGTTGAGAAGCCGCTGGCGTATGGATGCTCCTAAATCGCGTCCACTCACAGGACCGCCTCGACATAAGGCCGCATCACCTGCTGCACTCGATTGATTTCGTGTAGTGCGCGACGGCGCGATAATTCGGTTTCTGTGTCTGCTCACGATAGAGCGTCAGCGCTTCGATGGCGACGTCGATACCGATCTTGTTCCGGTATTTGAAGCAGTCTGCGATGGCCTTCTCCGGTGAGTAGGGGCGGATCGGTACCCCGTCGATAGCCGCTATTTGAACGCCCGCGCTGAGAGACGGCTCGGAGAACCAGAACACTCGAATAGGGACATCGTACGCCGCTGGAATCCGTGAGTGGCTGGGTAGGGCGATGTCGACCGCGTGTGGGATCTGCGTTGTCAGGCCGTGGTGGACAACAGCCGAGATCAGACAGATGACTGCTTTGGGGACACGCACGGCGATCGAGGTCAGATCGGGCGAGATGAGTGGCGGCGCGCTGGCCAGCCTGAAGAGCCCGCGGCTGATGCGCTCGATTTGCTCGGCGTCGCACAGTGCGTAGAGCGTGCGCGGGTGAATGCCGAGACGAATCGCACGCGCAGTGCGGAGCATTCCGCCATGCTTGGCAAAAGTCCGGAGGGCCCTGTCGCCCGCCGATCGCGGCTTTACCTAGGATAGTACCGTCGGACAGATAGACGGTTTCCGACGTTATTGTCCACCGCCGGGCAGGATCCCACGGGCGGTGGCCCCCGGCACGCCGCGCGGCATGAGAGACGTGCCTGCTCTACCACTGCGAGGGAGCGCCGGCGGGTGAGCCGCAGTCCTCGTGGCTGACTGTAACCTATTGCAAACAGGTGATCAAATACGGGTTTTTGCCAATTGTGGCAATTTTGGCAGTGAAATTATTGATAACAAGGGGTTTATGGTAGCGCTAACGGGATTCGAACCCGTATTTAAGCCTTGAGAGGGCTTCGTCCTAACCCTTAGACGATAGCGCCACAGCGATCTCTCCCATTATAGTGGTGGGAATGCATTTGCGCCATACGCTCGTTTTGCTTGTTTCCCTCGCCCTCTGGGTGCGTGCCCAGGCGCCCCCGCCTCCACCGCCTTCCTACGTCCCCACCGAGGCCGAACGCACCGCGGTGGTCGGCAAACTCACCGAACTCGGCAAACGCGTTTCGCTGCTGCGCGGCCGCGTCGACGCCGCCCTGCTTGCCGACGTCGAAATCTATCACAAATCCGGCGCGTGGCTGATGCGGCACCCGGAGGAGTTCTTCAACAAGACCTATCTCGCCAATGCATTGCTGATCCTGGACCGCGGCATCGCCCGCGCCAAGGCGCTCGATGAGGGCCAGTCGCCGTGGGTGAATGCAAAGGGCAGGGTGGCGCGGGCCTACCGTTCGCGCGTCGACGACAGCCTGCAGCCGTATGCGGTGGTGGTCCCGCCAGGCTACGATGCCTCGCGGCCCTCGCGGCTCGATCTGGTCCTGCACGGGCGAGGAGCAACCCTCACCGAAGTGAGCTTTCTCGCTGCCGCCGAGAACGCAAAACCCGGAGCCGTCACCTATCCGGACCGCCTCGAACTGCACGTGTTCGGACGCACCAATAACGCCTATCGATGGGCTGGGGAAACCGACGTCTTCGAAGCGCTGGCCTCGGTCGAGTCGCGCTACAAGATCGATCCGGACCGCATCCTGCTCCGTGGCTTCTCCATGGGCGGCGCGGGCACGTGGCACGTCGGCCTCCACCATCCGGACCGGTGGGCCGCCATCGAAGCCGGCGCCGGATTCAACGAAACGCGCCGCTATGCCAAGCTCGCCGATCCCTCGCCGTGGGTGGCGCCGGTGCTGCACATCTATGACGCGATGGACTACGCGCGCAATGCGCTGCTGGTTCCCACCGTCGGCTATGGCGGTGATCAGGACCCTCAACTGCAAGCCTCGCTCAACGTGCAGCAGCAACTCAAAGCCGAGGGGCTCATGGGCAGCCCGGCCCTTCGCGCGCTGTTCCTGGTGGGGCCGAGTATCGGGCACAAGTTTCACCCCGACAGCAAGAAGGAATCCGACGCCTTCCTCGATCGCCACGTGGCGCGCGGACGCCACGAACCCGATGCGATCTCTTTTGTCACCTACACCACGCGATACAACCGGGCGTTTCGCGTCACCGTGGACGCTCTCGAAAGGCACTATGCGCGGGCGCAGGCCGATGCGAAAGACGGCGTGGTGAGCACCAGCAACATCGCCGGAATTACGATCGCGGGTAAAGGAGCCCTCGAAATCGATGGACAGAAATTTCCATCTTCGGGCAGCTTCGTGAAGAAGAACGGCCGTTGGAGCAAGGGCGCCGTGCAAGGTCTTCGAAAGCGCCACGGCCTGCAGGGCCCCATCGACGATGCCTTCATGGATTCCTTCGCCGTCGTCCGTCCGCGTGCCGCGTCGCTGCCGGCCCTCGATCGCTTTCTCGCCGAGTTCGCCAAGTGGATGCGCGCGGACCCGCGCGTGCTCGATGAGAGCGAGGTGACCGCGGCGCATATCCGTGACCACAATCTCGCTCTGTTCGGCAATGCTTCCAACAATCGCTGGATTGCCAAGGTGCTGCCGAAGCTACCCGTCAAATGGACGAGCGAGCGGATTCAGGTGGCGGGCCAGAGTTTTCCGGCCGAGGGCCACACCCTCGTGATGATCTACCCGAATCCGCTGAACCCCAATCGCTACGTGGTGCTCAATAGCGGGCACACCTTCGGCGAGAAGGCGTTTCGCGGAACCAATGCGCTGCTCTATCCGCGCCTGGGTGACTGGGCCGTGATCAAGACCGATGGCACGGTGGCAGCGGCCGGCCTGTTCGATGAACAGTGGCGCTAGGAGCTAGAGCTTGACCCAGCCTGCCTTCTTGTGGCTGCGCCCGACAGCTTCCAGGCAAGTCATGCCCCACAGCCCGTCTTCGAACGTCGGATAGTTGATTTTCGCCTTCGCATTGCCCACGCGTTCGTAGAACCGTTTGAAAAGCTGCTTGTGCGAATCGTCGTAGCCTTCCGAGTGTCCGCCCGGCAGGTCCGCGAACGAGGCCGAAGCTCCCCGCATCAAAGACGGATCTTTCACGATGATCTGGTTCGGTTCGTTGCGGTGACCGATCCATAACAGGTCCGGTGTCTCCTGATTCCAACGGATGCCGGCCTTGGTGCCGAAGATCTCGAACTCGAAGCGATTCTTACAGCCGGCGGAAACCTGGCTCACCGAGTAGCAACCGCGCGCGCGATCGCCCAGCCGCAGCAGCACCGCGCCGAAGTCTTCCGTATCCACGTCGTACTCTTCGTAGCCTTTGCCCTTGGCCAGCTTGGCGCTGAAAGTCTCCACGGATCCTTTCGGCTTCTTCCGCTTTTTGTGGAAGGTCTGGAGATCGGCGCAAAGAGCGGTGATCTTCAGCCCGGTGAGATGTTGGATCATGTCCATCCAGTGCGAGCCGATGTCGCCAACGCAGCGTAGCGCGCCGCTGGTCTCTTTGTGAATGCGCCAATTGTAGTCGGTGTCGTAGAGGAGCCAGTCCTGGTAGTAGGTTCCCTGGACGGCGAGCACATCGCCCAGATCTCCGGCGGCCACCATCTCGCGGACGTGCTGCACCATCGGATAGTAGCGGAGGTTGTGGTTGGTGGCGTGGACGATGCCGTGCTTTTCCGCCGCACGGAGCATCGTCTTTGCCTCGGCCGCCGTCATGGCGAGGGGCTTTTCGCACAGCACGTGCTGGCCGGCCTTGGCGAATGCCACCGCCATCTCGCAATGCTGCGAATTGGGCGTGAGGATGTGGACGGCGTCGACTTCCTTGTCGCCCACCAGCGTCTTCCAGTCTCCCGTGGAGCGGGGAATGATGTTTGATTCAGCGAAGCTCGCCGCCTTCTGGTCCGACGATCCGGCAACGGCGACCACCTCGACGTTGCCCAGCCGCCGGACGGCCTCGGTGTGTACTTTGCCCATGAATCCGGTCCCGATCATGGCGGTGCGTGTGATGGCCATAGCGCGTGTTCCTTTCCGATTGGGAGTTGACGAATCCATGAGTGTACCGCAGTCCCCGCGGCGTTCACGCGCAATCGGGACGCCGCGGGGGCGATACGCGCAGGAGCCGGCATGCTACCCTAGGTTGATTCCCGTCATGATTCGAGCTTTCCGGGGCAAAGTCCCTCAGATTGCGCCCTCCGCCTACGTGGATCCGAGCGCGCAAATCATCGGCGATGTCGCCATCGGCCCGCGCTCCAGCGTATGGTTCAACGCCAGCGTCCGGGGTGACGTCCACAGCATTGAGATCGGCGAGGAGTCCAACATCCAGGACAACTCGGTGCTGCACGCCGATTTTCCTGATTTCCCGCTGCGCATCGGCAACCGCGTCACTGTGGGGCACTCGGTGGTGCTGCATGGCTGCACCGTGGAAGACGGGTCGCTCATCGGCATCGGCGCCATCGTGCTCAACGGCGCGCGTATCGGACAAGGTTCCGTCATCGCCGCCGGCGCCGTGGTAGCCGAGGGCGCCGAGATTCCGCCCTACAGCCTGGTGATGGGCGTGCCGGGAAAGGTGCGCCGCGAGGTCACGCTCGAGGAGCGCGAACGCTTCCGCGTCAACGCCGATCACTACCTCGAACTCTGCGCGCAATATCGGGAAGAACACGGATGAGCGGCGCGAGCCCGATCCGCGCCATCAAGGGCACGCGCGACATTCTGCCGCCATCGAGCGCGGTGTGGAACCACGTGGAGCGCGTGGCGCGTGAGGTCTTCCGCGTCTACAACTACCAGGAAGTGCGCACTCCGATCTTCGAAGAAACGCAGTTGTTTGCTCGCGGCGTCGGCGAAGAGACCGACATCGTCGGCAAGGAAATGTACACCTTTGAGGACAAGGACGGCACGTCGCTCACGCTCCGCCCGGAAAACACCGCTTCGGTGATCCGCGCCTACATCGAGCACCGGCTGGATCAGCAGCCGGGCCTGCAGAAGCTGTACTACATCGGCCCGATGTTCCGCCGCGAACGTCCACAGAAGGGGCGCTACCGCCAGTTCTACCAGATTGGCGCGGAAGCGATCGGAAGTGAATCCCCGGTGGTGGATGCCGAAGTGATCGAAATGGTGGCGGAGATTCTCGCGCGATGCGGGCTGACTGGCTCGAACATTCTCGTCAACTCCGTGGGATGCCCGGTGTGCCGTCCGCGATTCACCGCCGCGCTGCGCGAGCGGCTGCAAACCGAGGCCGCCCGCCTGTGCGGCGATTGCCAGCGCCGCGCCCAAACCAATCCGTTGCGCGTCCTCGATTGCAAAGTGCCGGCCGATCAGCCGGTCATCGACGCGCTCCCCTCGATTCTCGATCATCTTTGCGAGACCTGCAGCGCCCATTTCGCCACCGTCCGCACTTTGCTCGAAGATCGCAAGATCGCGTTTGAGGTGCGTCCGCGACTCGTGCGCGGGCTCGACTACTACATGCGCACCACGTTCGAGTTCCAGCACGGAGCGCTCGGCGCGCAGAACTCGATTCTCGGTGGCGGCCGGTATGACGGGCTTGCCGAAGACCTGGGCTCGAAGGTGCCTGCGCCCGGTATCGGTTTCTCGATCGGCGAAGACCGCCTGGTGATGTCGCTCGAGGAGACTGCTCCTGAGGCCAACCGGCACACGCTCGATCTCTATATCGCTCCCATGGGCGCCGCCGCTCTCCGTCATTGCGCCGCCCTTGCAGCGGACCTGCGAAAGCAGGGCGCGGTGGTGGAACTGGGCGGCGACGTGAAATTGAAGCGCGCCCTGGAACTCGCCAACAAGCTCGCCGCGCGATCGGTTCTGCTGGTGGGCGAAAATGAGATGAACGCGGGCGCCTACGGGCTCAAAGACATGGCATCCGGCGAACAGGTCACCGTCGATCGCGCCGGCTTGCTTGCAAAGTTCAACTAGATCGAATCAATCAACTATGGAAACCTCCGTACCTTTGGATTTTCTCGGCGACCTGCGGCGCACGCATAACTGCGGGGAACTGCGCGCCGAACATGCTGGCCAGCGTGCCCTGCTGATGGGTTGGGTGCACCGGCGTCGGGATTTGGGCGGCGTCATCTTCATCCACCTGCGGGACCGCTGGGGCGTGTCGCAAGCCGTGTTTCTCGAAGACGTGCAGCCGGAAGTTCACGCCAAAGCAGAGATGATCCGCTCGGAATACGTGGTCGCGGTGGAAGGCCACGTGGAAAAGCGTTCCGCCGATACCATCAATCCCAATCTCCCTACCGGAGAGGTGGAAGTGGTGGTGGATAAGGTTTGGATTCTCAACGAATCGCGCACGCCGCCGTTTCCCATGGAAGATAACGTGGACGTGAGCGAAGAAGCGCGGCTCAAGTACCGCTACGTCGATTTGCGGCGTCCTCGGATGCAACGCAACGTCATACTGCGGTCGGAAGCCGCTTTCGCAACGCGGCAGTGCCTCTACGAGCAGGGCTTCCTCGAGATCGAGACACCGTTCATGACACGGTCCACGCCGGAAGGCGCGCGGGACTATCTGGTTCCCTCTCGCGTGCATCCGGGATCGTTCTACGCGCTGCCCCAGTCGCCGCAAATTTTCAAGCAACTCTTGATGGTGAGCGGTTACGACAAATACTTCCAGATCGTGCGCTGTTTCCGCGACGAGGATCTGCGCGCCGATCGCCAGCCCGAGTTCACGCAGATCGATCTCGAGATGTCGTTTCCTCAGCAGGATCGCGTTTTCGAAGCCATCGAGCCGCTCATGCAGCGATTGTGCAAACTGGTCGACGTCGACATCGCCGCCCCGTTCCCGCGGATGACCTATGACCAGGCCATGCGCGCCTACGGAACCGACAAACCGGAGATGCGCCTGCCGCCGTTCCACGTGGTGTCGGACCTGTTTGAAGGCGCCAACCTCGTTGCCGCCGCCAGCCCCCTCGTCGCCATTCACATCCCCAAAACCGGCGCCCTGACACGCCGCGAGCGCGATGAACTGAAAGCTTCCGGTCTCGAACTGGGGCTCCGCATCTTTGACGACCCCAAGCGTCTGGATCGCGATTTTCCGGAGGCGATGGCCAAAGTGCGCGAGCGGACCGGCGCGGGCGAGGAGGACATGCTCATGCTCGCCGGGTTTGCCGAAGAGCCAAAAGGCGCACGCCCCGATGAGACCGTCCTCAAAGCCTGCGGCAATTTCCGTCTGCTCGCCGGACGCAAATTCGCGGACCGCCACAAGCTGCTGGACCCGCGCGATTTCCGCTTCCTGTGGGTGGTGGACTTTCCGATGTTCGAGTGGGACGAAGAAGACAACCGCTGGATGGCCGCGCACCATCCGTTCACATCCGTGCTCGACGATCACATCGACAAGCTGTCCACCGATCCGGCCGGATGCCGCGCCAAGTCCTATGACCTCGTCCTGAACGGCGTCGAACTCGCCTCGGGCTCGATTCGTATTCATCGCCGCGACGTGCAATCGAAAGTATTTGAGGCGCTCGGATTCAGTCCCGAAGAAGCCGAGCGGCGGTTCGGCTTTCTCCTCGAAGCGCTCCAGTATGGCGCGCCACCGCATGGCGGCGCCGCCATCGGTTTTGACCGCCTGATCATGATTCTGGTGGGCGAGGCAACCATTCGCGACGTAATCCCGTTCCCCAAGACCGCCAAGGGCACGGACCTGATGTGCGACGCGCCTTCCCCGGTTCCCGAACGCAACCTCCGGGAACTGGGCATTCAATTCCGGACGCGAAGTTAGGCCATGGCCCGTTCGTTTGCAGTCATCGAGGTTCCCTACAACATGGGTGTGGAGGGCGTGGGCGCCGGCGCCGGTCCTGCCAAACTGATTGAAGCCGATGTCGCTTCCACGCTCGCCTACCGCGACATGCCCGCGCAGGTGGAGCACGTCCGCATGCGCGATATGCGGTCCCGCGGCTTGGACGCTGTGGTCGACGTGAACCGGCTGGTCCGCGCCGCTGTCCGCACGGCCATTGATCAGGAATCGATCCCCGTAGTGCTGGCTGGCAACTGTGTCACCGCCGTCGGAGTGCTGGCAGGCATGGAGCGCGACGACATCGGAATCGTGTGGCTGGACCGTCATCCGGACTTCCACACTCCCGCCACCAGCCGCAGCGGATGGCTCGACGGTATGGCGCTCGCCATCGCCGCCGGCCATTGTCACGACGATCTGCGGCTACGCAGCGGACTTGCCGCCGCGGTGAGCGAGGATCGCATTTGCCTGCCGTTTTCCTGGGATGTGGAGCCGGGTGAACGGGAACGCCTGGATGTCTCGGCAATCTCCGGTGAGTATCCGCTCAGTGCCGGGGCGATTTATCTCCACCTGGACGTGGACGTGGTGGGCGCGGGCGGAGAAAACATGGAGCGCGCCTTCGACATCGCGCGCGTCGTGATGAACGAACTGCCGGTGGCGGCCGTTTGCGTGGCCAACTACAATCCCGAAACCGATTCCGATGGCGCGGGATTGCAACGCGCAATACGGCTCATTCGCGCCTTGACGGAATAGCGTCTACGGACGGCGGGCCACCACAAATAGGGCGTCGCCTTCTCCAATCATGTTTCCGTAGGCTTTGCCGATGTCCTGATGTGCGCGCCAAACGGTTCCCTTCACATCGCCGCTCATAGCGCGCTTCCAATACTCTCCGGGCTTCGACATCGCGTACGGGTAGCTGCCTACCTTGTCCACGATGAGTCCGGCCGCTTCCACCAGATTCGCGATCGCCTGTTTGCCGTAGAGGAAGACGTGTCCGTGCGGGCACAGCATCCCGGTCCAGCGGCCCTTCAAAAAGCGGAACGATCCCGAGTCCATGTTGGGAGTGGTCATCACCACGCGGCCATTGGGCGCCAGGTAGTTGGCGATGCCTTTCACCGCTCCCACTGGATCGGTGAAGTGTTCCACGACGGCGTCCATCGAGATGAGGTCCAGTGACCCGGGCTCGATGTCGCTGTCCTGCAGGTAGCAATCGTAGAAGGGAATATCCGGATAATTGATGCGCGCGCGCTCCACCCGCGGCGTCGCCACGTCCACCCCGGCCACCCATTTCCACCCGCGCGCCTTCAGTTCGGCGCACAGATGCCCGTTGCCACACCCCAGATCGATCGCGCGGTTGCCCGGCTTGTAGAGTTCTTGGAACCGGTCCGCCACGATCCAGAAAGGCGAGTGTTTCGCCGTGGCGGGATTGGGCAGCGGCTTGGTGGTGGCCAGCCGGTCGACGTAGTACGCGTCGTAATGGGCCTTGATGTCGGAGGGCTCCACCGGGGGAGGGTCGTTCTTATAACTGCCGCAGGCGGCGCAATGCAGCACTTTGAACCCGCGGCCGGTCGCCGACACAGTCCAGGAAGATTGGCCGCACCAACAGGTTACGGCGGTCTCGGGGGGCGAAATAGTAGCCAGCATTTCTACCACTTGTACAGGGGCCGGTTGGGGGTGTCAAGCTCGCTGGTGCTGGGCCGGCGCGCGAAAAAGTACCAGTGGGAGGGGGCGAACTTTCCTAGAACCGATGGTCGAACTCGACGGTGCTCAGCCCCCTTTTCCGAAGAGAAGTTCGGGCACGTGTAGTTGAACTCCCTCCAAAAAGACTCTTTCGAGCAGAGGCTCACAACCCAAAATCATGAGCATTTCGACTGCGTCCGGACGCCCTTCGTGCGTCCATCCGGCGCCCGCTGTCACCGGTCTGCCCGCGCTCATTCCCGCCTCCGCGGCCTTGTTCTTCGCGATTTGGTTCGGCGGCGGCGGGCTTTCCGCCGATTTCACCGCTGACGATGCCATGAACATGCATCGAGCCTGGTCGCGGCCGTGGATCGAGTTGGTTCAAGCGAACCTCATCGCCTTTTCCCCGTATTATCGTCCGGCTGGGGGCGCGTTCTATCGGATCCTGTATGAAACCGTTGGGCTGGATCCGCTCCCCTATCGCGTCCTCTGCCATGCCCTCCTCCTGGCGAACCTCGTCCTGCTCCACCGCCTTGCGCGCAATCTGGCCGCGTCGCCGGAAGCGGCCTCGGCGGCGGTCCTGTTCGGCGCTCATCATGCCGGATTCATTGACTTCCACTACAACACCGGCACCGTCTACGATCTGCTGTGCTACTGCTTCTACGGCGCTGGCCTGAGCGTCTACGTGGCCGGACGCCGCGGTGGCGCGCTCTCCCGGCAACGGTTGGCCGCGGTGGCCATCCTTTACATGGCCGCCCTCAATAGCAAGGAAATCGCGGTGACATTTCCGGTGGCTCTGTTGGCGTATGAGTTTGTATTTCAACGGAAGCCCCGTGCGTTCGGTCCGGCGGCACTGTTCACGGCGTTCCTGCTGCCGTACGTCTACTACAAGCTTTCGCCAATGAGTACCTTCTACAACGTAGGCGGATACCGGATTGAACTTACAGTGGCGCGCTATTGGGCAAACACCACGGCATTTCTCGACCGGCTCTTCTATCTGGATCGCGGCGCATTCTCTCCGTATACCGCCGCTCTCCTCTATCTCTCCATGGCCTCCGCTGCTTGTCTGCTCCGTTCCCGCCCCATGCGATGGAGCGCGATTTTCATCCTGGTTTCGCCGCTACCCGTCTCGTTCATCCCCGCCCGCGGCGTGTTTGCGTACTACGTTCCGCTCATCGGATGGTGCGTCTACGCCGGTGCACTGGCTGAAGCCATTCGCACGCGCCTGGTGGGGAACCGTGTTCCCGCGCTGGCGTGGTTCGCTCTGTTGTTCGCCGGCCTGTTCATCGCTCACACCCGCACCTATGAGCCGCAGGACCATCCACCGCCGGCGGGGACTGCGCTGCGCCAGCTTCGCGATCTTCGTTTGCCGGTGGGTCCGCAATCACGGATCCTGTTTCTGCGGGATCGCTTCCACACCGACGAGTGGACGCCGTATTTCCTGGTTCAGTTGCTCTACGGTTCCCGCACGATCGCGGTGGATCGTGTGAAGATGCGGGCGGCCACCGAGGGATCGCCGCCCACGTGCAGCGCCATGGCTGAGTACGATTTTTTACTCGACGACGATGGCGCATCGATCGCGAGAGTCGGCCTTCCGGCAAGCTGCCGTTAGCGATCTTCGCGCCGGGCTTGGAGCTTTTCGCCGGCGAAGGTGGCCAAGGCCTTGCTCACGTACACCGGCGGTGCGGCTTCGAAAATTGGCTTACCCGCCAGCCACCGTTCCGGTACGCCGTGCCAAGGCGCCGGCCCGCGATGCACGGTCACCAACGCGTTGGCCCGCGGCAGATGCCGGCGCGCGGAATCCTTCATGTCGGCCACGGAATAGTCGAGTACGGCGACGTAGAGGTCTGGCGACACGAAGTCGAGCAGGCTGTTCGATTCCACGATGCAATTGCCGCCTTCATCGAGCAGCCTGCGGATTGCGGGTATCGCATGGCCGAGCTGTCCTTGCGCCGTGCGCAGCCAGAACGCACGCGACGCGCCGGCTCCGAGGTAGCGGCCGCTGTCGGTGGAGGAAGGCCCGGTCTCTTCCGAGATCGCGTACGGATGATCGTATTCCACCGCGCAGTCGCAGGGTTCTCCCACCGCCGAACACACGCCGTGCCCATGCTGGGTGATCTTCAGCGCCGTCCAGCGCGCCTGCGGCAGCGCAGCGATCAGCCCCGCCACCACGGACGTCTTTCCGATGTTGCGGCTATGCCCGCCCACCACGATCAGCACGTTCCAACTCCTCGATCCGTTCGACCAGCATCGCCACCTGCTTGCGCAGTTCGCCCACCCGGCCCATGTTGGCCAATTGTTCCAAATATTCCTTCAAGGGACGCGCCGGCGTCCCCCAATACGTGTTGCCCCCGCGTACGATCTTCGACGTCAGCACGCCGGATCCGGACCCGAGCACCGCCTTGGACTCGACGCGCACCTTGTCGCCGATGCCCACCTGCCCGCCGATCACCGCGTAGTCTTCCACAATCACGCCCCCGGAAAGCCCGGTCTGCGCGGCAATCACCACGTGTCGCCCGATCGCGCAGTTGTGCGCGATGTGGACCATGTTGTCGAGCTTGGCGCCGTCACCGATCACGGTCACGCCTAGCGCGGCGCGGTCGATGCACGTATTGGCGCCGATCTCCACATCGTCTCCGATCGATACGCGGCCCACCTGCGGGAACTTTTCATAGTGGTCGCCGGCCATCACAAAGCCGAAGCCGTCGGCGCCGATCACAGCGCCGGAATGAATCACCACGCGGTCTCCGATTTCGCAATCGTCGTAGATGGTCACATTCGGCGCCAGGCGGCCGTGCGTGCCGATGGTTGTGCCGCGGCCAACCGCGCATCCCGCGCCCACCACCGTCCGTTCTCCGATCCTCGCTCCTTCGGCCAACGTCGCGTGTGCGCCGATGGAGACCTCGGCCCCTAACTCCACCCGCGGGCCGATCACCGCCGTCGGATGGATGCCCGGCGGAACGGGACGCGGCGGGTGCAGCCGCATCACCACGCGCGCGAAGGCGGCGCGCGGGTCAGCCACGCGGATCAGTGTGCGTCCCGCGGCGTTGTCGAAGTCGCTTCCGGCCAGCAGGCAACCCGCGCCAGAGGCCGCCGCCAGTTGTTGCGCCTTCTTGCGCCCCACGAAACTGATATCGCCGGCGCCGGCGGTCTCCAGCGCGGCCGCGGCCGTTATTTCCAGTTCGGGGTCGCCCTCGATGGGCGCACCCAGCCACCCCGCAATCTCGCCAGCACGCATAGCTCCAGTATCATACGAGTTTGTATGCCGGCCCATCCTTCCGCCACCATCGCTGCTACCGCGCGCGTGCATCCGGCTGCCGATATCGGCCCTGGGGTCCAAATCGGCGACTATTGCGTCATTGAACAGGATGTGTCGATCGGCGCTCGTTGCCGCCTGGAACCCTACGTGTTCGTCAAGCGCTGGACCACGCTCGGCCAGGACAACGAAATCTCTGCCGGAGCCTGCCTCGGCACCGATCCTTTCGACAAAGCGTTCACCGGCGAGCGCAGCTACCTTCGCATCGGCGACGGGAACCGCATCCGCGAGCACTGGACCATTTCGCGCGGCACTAAGCCGGAATCGGTCACCCTGGTCGGCGATGGCAACTACATCATGGGCAGCGGCCACATCGCCCACAACGCCACCATCGGCAACGGATGCACCATCGCCAGTTGCGCCCTGGTGGCCGGGTACGTGGAGATCGGCGATCATGCGTTCGTTTCCGGCGGTGTGGTCATCCACCAATTTTCCCGCATCGGCGCCCATGCCATGATCGGCGGCAACGTGCGCGTGAATCAGGACGCGCCGCCCTATTTTCTCTACGCCCGATTCGATATCGAGCCGGTGGGATTGAATCTGGTGGGATTGCGCAGGTCGGGGTTTTCTCGTAATGAGATTATCGCCCTCCGCCAGGCCTATCGGATTCTCTATCAGTCCGGCTTGCGGCTGGAAACGGCTCTCGCGCGGATCGAATCCGAGATCGATACCCCGCATGCAAAGCGCCTGGTGGCGTTTATCCGTGGTTCCCGGCGCGGTATCTGCCGCCCGCGCAATCAGCGAATCTGAAAGTCGCGGCTTCGCGCCGCCAGAAGTTTCGGTCCGGCAAAGTATTCCGTCATCGGACCCTCCCCGCTGTGATCGCCGCTTTGGCGCAAGTAGTGGCCGATCTCATGCACCGCCACGCGCGCCATCGCTTTCCCGAGATAGACCGGCAAACCCGTGCCGATGAGCCTCCGGACCGGCGCCGCGTACACCGTCATCTCCGGAAGGATCGCCTTGCCCGCGCGCCGCGCCGCACCCAACGCGCCGTCGGACCCATTCGGCGGGGCCGTTTGCAGCGTGAGCCGAATCCCTTCCCCGCAGGAGCTATAACGAACGCCCAGTCCCGATTCCGACAGGATCGTTCGTAGTTCCTCCTTCATCGCCTGCATCGTCCAGGGATCCACCTGTGCGGCATTATCGATACAGAGGGGCACCTCGCGAGCAGCGAGGGAGCATGTACTACCTAGGACGACTAGTAAGTGTAGAGTCCGCATGGTCGTAACGGTATCGTAACACTGTCAACATGATTTTGACACAACATAATGCGCGAGGAAAGATGAATTTCGTGACACTGCGTCTACACTGAAATGGAGATGATTCGGCGCGCGTTCGTCCCGCTCATTCTGCACTGCCTCGTCACCGTCCCAGCCATGGCCGCAGACTCCTACCCCAACAAGCCCAAGACCAGACAGGCTCCTGTCAAAGAAACCCTCCACGGCGTCACACTCACTGACCCCTATCGTTGGCTCGAAGATCAGCAAAGTGCCGAGACACGCGCCTGGATCGCCGAGCAGAACCGATTCACACGGACGCTGCTCGATCCGGCCCCGGGCAGGGAAGCCATCCGCAAGCGGATGAGCGAACTGCTCCGCGTGGAAACCGTGCTGATTCCAATGGAGCGAGGTGGACGATATTTCTATCGCCGCCGTCCGGCGGGGGCGGAACAGCCGCTGATCCTGATGCGCGAGTCCCTCAACGGTAAAGATAAGACGCTGGTGGATCCTGCCACCCTTTCCGCCGACCATACCGCCTCGGCGCGAATCTCCGCCGTATCCGACGACGGCAAGCTTCTCGCCTATGCCATCCAGCAGGGCGGCAAAGACGAGATCGCCGTGCGGTTTCTCGACGTCGACTCCGGGCGCCATCTCGACGACGCGCTCCCGGAAGGCAAGTGGACCGATGTCAGCCTCACGCCGGACAAGAAGCGCTTCTATTACGCCAGCCTCGGTGGGCCGAACCCGCGCATCCGCGTCCCTGTGATGGGGACGCCCTTTTCCGCCGACAAGGAAATCTTCGGTGATCAGTACGGGGCCGAGCACATCGTGTTCGGCGAGGTTTCCGAGAACGGTCATTGGCTGCTGATCACGGTGTTCCACGGTTCAGCGGGCGACGTCATCGATCTTTTCGCGCAGGATCTCCGCACCGCGGGCCCCATCGTGCCCGTGGTGAAGGGCGTGCGGGCCTCGTTTCTTGGCACGGTCGTGGATGACACGCTGATCGTCGACACCAACTGGAACGCCCCCCGCCGGCGTGTGCTGTCGGTCGATCTCCCGGCTCTGTTTGCGCGTAAAGCGGAGGAAGGCCCTCTCCCGCCCGAACAATGGAAGGAGATCGTCCCGGAATCGAAGACCGCCACCATCGACGGCATCTCGCTCGCCGGCGGGCGTCTCTTCGTGCGCTATCTCGAGAACGTACAGTCGCGCATTCGCGTCTACAGCGCATCGGGAAACTACGAGCGGGAAATCGAGCTACCCGCCATCGGGTCCGCCAGCGCCATCTACGGACGCTGGAAGTCGAACGAAGCCTTCTACAACTTCACTTCGTTCCACATCCCTTCGCGCATCTACCGGCTCGATGCCGCCAAAGGCGTGTCGGAAATGTGGTTTCAGCAGCCGGTGCCCATCGAGTCCGGCGATTTCGTGCTGGATCAGCAGTGGTTCCAATCCAAGGACGGCACCCGGATCCCCCTGTTCCTGCTTTACAAAAAAGGCCTCCAGCGCGACGGCAACCGGCCCGTGCTGATGACCGGTTATGGCGGTTTCAACGTCTCGATGACACCCGCCTTCAGCGCCACCGCCGTGGCGTGGGCGGAACTCGGCGGTGTGTTCGCGTTGCCGAACCTGCGCGGCGGGTCTGAGTTCGGTGAGCAGTGGCATGAGAACGGTATGCGCTTTGAAAAGCAGAACGTCTTCGACGACTTTATCGGCGCCGCCGAGTATCTCATCCGCGAGAAATACACCAATCCCAAACGGCTCGCCATCACCGGACGTTCCAACGGCGGCTTGCTGGTGGGCGCCGCCCTCACCCAGCGTCCGGATCTGTTTCAGGCCGTGGTGTGCGGCTATCCACTGCTCGATATGATCCGCTACCAGAAGTTTCTCGTGGCGCGGTTCTGGGTGCCCGAATATGGCTCCAGCGACGATCCCGCGCAGTTCAAGTACCTGTTGTCTTATTCGCCCTATCATCATGTGAAACCAGGTACGGACTATCCGGCCGTTTTGTTCATCACCGGCGACGCCGATACCCGCGTGGATCCTCTGCACGCCCGCAAGATGACCGCTTTGCTGCAGCGCGACACCGCTTGGCGCCGGCCCGTGGCGCTGCTCTACGACGTCAAGGCCGGCCACTCCGGCGGGCAATCGGCCACCCAAACCATCGACGAAATCACCGACACGCTCAGCTTTCTCACCACCCAGATGGGCATTCGGCCTTGAGCCTGTACTCCTCGCGGCTCCCCTGGAACGCAGCTCCCAACCGCTTCACACAGCGGCTCGAACAGGTGCGGCGCGCCGGGGCCCGCCTTCTCGATCTCACCGAGTCGAATCCTACTCGCGCCGGTATCGCGTATGACGAAGCCGCCATCGCCGGGGCGCTTGGCGACCCAGCGGCCCTGGTCTACGATCCTTCGCCGCGCGGGCTGGCTCGTGCCCGCCAGGCAGTTGCCGGCTTCGAGCACGTGGACCCGGATCGCGTCATCCTCACCGCCTCCACGTCGGAAGCCTATTCGTATCTCTTCAAGCTGTTCGCCGATCCTGGCGCGGAGATTCTCGCGCCACGGCCGTCGTACCCACTGCTCGAATTTCTGACGTCGCTCGATGGGCTCACGCTACGCCACTACTCGCTGCGGTACCAGGAGGGCTGGTGGCTCGATCGCGAATCCCTGCTGCGCGCCATCACTCCGGCCACCCGCGCCATCGTGGTCGTCAATCCGAACAACCCCACTGGATCGTACGTCACCGCCGATGAGTTCGCCTGGCTCGCCACGCTCGGTCTCCCGGTCATCGCCGACGAAGTGTTCCGGGTCTACGCGCACGCCACCGCGCCCGCCCCTGCTCCGCCCGGCATCTTCCGCCTCAACGGACTCTCGAAGCTGCTCGGCCTTCCGCAGATGAAGCTCGCCTGGATCGTCGTCCCCGATACCGGCGGTCTCGACGCCCATCTCCACCGGCTGGACCTCATCGCGGACTCTTACCTCTCCGTCTCCGCCCCGGTGCAGCACGCCCTTCCCCGCTGGCTCGCGCTCCAGCCCCGCTTTCACAGTGCGATGATGGATCGGCTGTCCCGCAATCTCGGCATTCTGCAACGCATGCACGGCCTTTCCCCGCTGACGGTGCAGGGCGGCTGGTATGGCGTGGTTCGGCTGCCGGTTACGCGTACCGATGAGGAATGGGCCCTGGCCTTGATGGACAGGGGCGTCCTGGTCCAGCCCGGATACTTTTACGATTTCGAAGCCGACGGCTATGCCGTGGTCAGCCTCTTGACTCCGCCGGCGGCCTTCGAGGAAGGTTTGCAAATTCTATGGCACACGGTGAGCTGAAAAAATTTCTCGACGGCGAAACGGATCTCGACACCTATCGCCGCCGCATCGCGGAGTTGGATGCGGATCTGCGCGCATGGAGCCAGGTGATCGAATTACCGCCGCTCGGCAAGGGGCCGCTTCAGGGCGCCCCGTTCGGCGTGAAAGATATCTTCGATGCCGAAGGCACCCGTACTGCGTTCGGATCGCCCCTGTTCGCCGACCGTGTCTCGCCGCGTGACTCCGCCTTGGTGCGCCAACTGCGCGAGCGCGGCGGACGCGTACTGGGCAAGACGCACACCACGTCGTTTGCCTACTTCGATCCCGCCCCCACCGTGAATCCGCACAACCGCGCGCATACCCCGGGTGGCTCCTCCTCCGGATCGGCCGCGGCCGTGGCCTGCGGTATGGTTCCCTTTGCGCTGGGCTCACAAACGCAGGGTTCGGTTTGCCGTCCGGCGTCCTATTGCGGCGTCGCTGGATTCAAGCCCACGCACGGGCTGCTCTCCCTTGAAGGCGTTATGCCCTTCGCGCCCACCCTCGACACCGCCGGGCTGTTCACCCAAACCGCTGGCGACATGCTTCTGCTGTGGGAGCGCATGGGGTACGCTTGCAACGCGTTTCCGGGGCCGGATACACCCCGGTTGGCCGCCTTCCGGATACTCGAACCGGAGGTGGAGCCGCCGATGCGCTCCGCCTTCGAAGCCCTCGTGGAGCGGCTCGGAATCGCATGGATCGAGCCTCCGGATGTCTATCTCCGGCTTTTTCCCGCAGTCCGCCGGATTCAGGACACCGAAGGCGCCCGCTCCCTCGAGGAAACCTACCGCGCACATGGCCGCGGCGTGGGCGTGAAGCTCGCCGAGATGATCGAGCGTGGATTGGCCACCACCGCCGATGAGTATCAGGCTGCGCTCGATACCCTCGCTGCCGGCCGCGACGATATGGACGCGGTCTTCCGCCAGTACGATGTGATTCTCACGCCCGCCGCGGTCGGCCCGGCCCCGCCCACCCTTGCCTCCACGGGCGATCCCCGCATGAACTCTCCCTGGACCGGGCTGGGCACTCCCTCCCTATCCATCCCGATCGCGCCGTCCGCCGAATCGCCCGGCGCGCTGCCGCTCGGGCTGCAACTCGCCGCGGCGCGCAATCGCGATGGCGAACTGCTGCGGGCGGCGATTCAACTCGAAGACCGGATGGCCTCTTCCTAGCCTCTCGCGCTCATGCTGGAGTGACTTTGCCCTGATAGACGCGGAACTGGTCCGCCTGCGTCACGTCCACGCCGATCGCTCCGCGGGCGAACGTCCGGTCCCGCCACGTGCCCACGATGGTGTCGTTCAATCGTGCGGTGAAGAAGTCTCCGTCCAGTTGAACATCCAGGTGGTGGATGGTCCGGAACCACGTCACCGTTTCGGCGATGCGCTCCTGGCTCACGATTCGTTCCACGCCGTTTCGCACCGACACCGCCTGGAGCGTCATCGGCCCGTTTGAGGGGCTAACGCTCGTGCCATTGCTTCGCAGCCGCACCGCATAGTGATTCCCCAGGTCCTGCGCACGCATCAGGAAGTTGGCGCCTCCCGCCAGGATCTGGAGCAGATAGGCCATCGTTCCGTCCTTCATTCCCTGGGACGGGGTGAACAAGCCGGACGCGCGCGGCGTGAGCCAGTTATTTTCCACCTCCCACAGCTTGCCGCGTCCTTGCGTGGTCCAACCGTCCGGCAGGGCCTGCGCGGACAACTCGAACGGCTGCGTCATCTCCCTCGCGGGGTCGCGGGCCGGGCCGTCCATCGGCTCGTCCACGCTCCGCGGTCCCGTCCCCGCGGCCAGTGGAAGGCTTCCGTCCGATTTGCCGGCTTTGCCCGGGAACAGCCACTCCGGTTGCGCCAGCATTCCCAGTCCTAGCCCGATCGAGGTGGCCAGCAGCGCCCGCCTCGCCGGACCGTTGTCGCCCGACGGCGTCTCCACGCGTTTTGTCCGCGATCCTCTCGGACCGTAGTAAGGCTGTATCAAAGCGATCGAAGCCATGTCGGCGCGATGCTCCAGCATGTGTGCGTGCGAGCAGTATTCAGCGCCGCGCAGGCGCGCGACCAGACCGAGGGTTTCACCGCAAAAGCGACAGGGCATAAGACCAATCATCCTCCATGCTACGTAGGGCTAAACGCGGGTAATGGGCGTATGTACCTACATCGGAGAATCGTACTCAAACCATGGTCGGGGAAACACCTTAGATAGCGACTAGGGGTTTTCCTTAGCCTGAGCAGCCGCGTCCTGTTTCCCTATCGCAGACTCGAGGAAAGCGCCGGACCCAGTTGCAGCAGTCGCTCCGGTTCCTGCTGCCGCACCGCCGCCAGATTGGCCCTCAGCGATGGCAGCACCCGCTCAACCCTAGGGTCTTTCGCAAGCCGCTCCAGGGCCGGAGCCCAGAAGACTTCGCCCGCTTGGAAGCCGTCGAACAAGTAGCGGTCGTCGAGCCCCAGAGTGCGGGGATCGGATGCGTCTAGGAAAGGAAAGCCGGTTTGGCGGAACACGCGCGACGTCTCCTCGCGAAACTCCTTCCAGAACTGGCGATGCCGCGGGTCCGCTCCCAACAGGTCCACCGCGGCACTGGCCAGTGGTGGCGCCACCCCGATCACCAGCGTGCCACGGTCCCGAAACTGCCGCAGGATCAGCCGAAGCCGCTCTAAACGCTCGCGCGAGACAACCGAATTCGCGGCGAATTCGTAAGTGCCTTTCTTCACGCGCTCGGCCACAGGCGGATCGGCGGTGTCCACGAACGGCTGGCTGCCCACCTGCTCCCCGGGGCTGACGATGCGCACGATGCTCCCGTCGCTGCGAAATCCTTCGCCGCTTCGCAGCGCGCCCAGCCCGATCATCGCCCGCGGTGTGGACTTGGGAGCCGACCACAGCAGCCATGGCTGCGCTGCCAGCCGGGCGATGGTGGCCCCTCGGGTCAGCCATCCACCCTCCGGGTCCCGGTTCCAATCGGTGGGAGCCATTGGCCATTCATAGCTGAACCACCACAGATCCAGACCCAGCAGCACCACCGGCGGTGTCTCTGTCTTGGGCACACGATCGAGCACCGCCTGCAAGTCGCCCAGGCTGCGCACCAGACCGGCGGCGTTGTAGAAACGGCTTTCCTCGCCGAACAGCGATCCGCGGACGCCGGCCATGCGCGTGGATCCTAGCACCGCGATCGCGGGCTTTCGATTGCGCAGGGAACGGAACTTGTAAGCCGGCACCGTATCCGGGCTGGCGTATTCACGCTGGAATACGGCCTCGATCCGGTTCTGCTGCCGGACCACGGTATCGAGCGGCCATGCTTCGCCGGTCGCCCATAACGCACGTTGGTGGCTCCCCACCACCACGGCTGCCATCAACAGCCCAACGGCCGCACTTCCCGCGAACGCAAGCTCGCGGCTTCGTGCGGCTCGCACGACTACCCTCATTGCTTATCCTCCAGCCGAACTGAGGCTAGCGCCCCGTTCCTCCGGTAGAAACCCTCACCCTCTCGTTTGGGGACTCGCGTCCCTATTTTTTGTTCTTCTCGAGCATCTTCTTCATCGGATGCTCTACCTGCTTGAATCCGTCCGGCGCCTTCATCAGTTCCGGATCCACCGCATTACTGTTATACGATATCACCTCGCCGGTCACTTCCATCAGCACGCCGTCGCTCGAGCCACCTGCGGGCGCCGGTGCGGCAGCCGCCCGATCCTCCTGCTTCGGCTCATCTTTTGGCTTTTTCTTCCCGAACCGGCCGAATCCGCCCAGGCGTCCCAACACCGCGCCTGCGGCCGCTTCGCGCGCGTCCTTCGGATCTTCATTCTTTTGCGCCGATGGCGTCTCGGCCGCGGCGGAGCCGTTTGCGCCCCCGCCCATGGAGCCGCCCCCCATCCGGGTGATGGACCGCATCGGAATTCCCTCGAGCTTGGCCATCTCTTTCGACGCCTCACGCAGTCCGTCCATCGCACCCGCGCTCGTTTGCGCAAAGGCCGCGATGCCGGTGTTGTTCATTACCATCTTCTCGGCCAGAGCCCGCATGGTCTTTTGCGCTTCTTCCCATCCCGGCGGCTTCCCATGCCAGGTCTCGATCTTCATCGAACTCACCGCCATCGGGCCTTGCTGCTGGCCCGCCTGCGACGCTTCCATTGCAAGCGTCATGATCGCCTGCTCGCTCTTGACTCCCGCGATGTCGGCCGTCTTCCCGGTCCGGTCCACCGAAACTTTCCAGTTCATCTGCACCTCTTGCCCATCCTTGCTCTCGGATTTCGCCTTGGTGCGCGCCGCGCTCAGCCGTGCCATCGCCGCCTGCATCGCTTCCGCCATCTCGGCGAAGGTGATCACGCTGAACTCCTTCTTCTTCAGGTCCACGGCCGTGATGTTCTCTGCTGCCAGGTCGAAGACCGTTCGCGTGTCCCCGGATTCGGTCGACATCTTCGAGCCGGAAAATCGGTGCACCGTGGTCTGCGGTCCGCTGTTGCCGCCAAACTTCGACGCGATGCCCATCAGGCGCTTCAACGAGCCTCCGGTCATCTCGGTCCGGTCGGTATAGGTGAAGTCGGCTGTCCACGCCATGCCCGCGGTCAACGTGACCGCCAAGCCAAACACAATCCCATTCCGCATGATGGCTCCTCCTTGGGGTGATCCCATTATTAAGAGTAACCGCTTCGAGCGTTCCGTGGAGGGGCTGCTATACAATGGCGTCTTGGAGCATCGGCGGCGTTCTCCGTCTCTCCTTCCATTCAACGTTCAGGAGCAGCATTCCATGCAGATCAACTCTCCGGCCGGCCGCGTGGCCGTGATTACCGGTGGCAGCCGTGGCCTCGGCAAGGCGATGGCCATCGCGCTCGCCGCCGATGGCGTCGCGGTGGCCCTCGTTGCCCGAGACCGGGAGAAACTTCAGGAGACCGCCGCCATCGTTCGCGAGGCCGGCGGCGCCGCCGAGATCTTCCTTGCCGACGTCACCAAGGAGGGCGACGTGGACCGGCTGCAAAAGGAAGTGATGTCGCGTTTCGGCAAAGTCCACATCCTCATCAATAACGCCGGCGTCAATCTCCGCAAACAGATTCACGAGTTTCTTCTGGCGGAATGGCACAGCGTGATCGACGCCAATCTCACCGCCAGCGTCTTCCTGATGTGCCGTGCTTTCGTTCCGCAGATGAAGGACCTGGGCTTCGGGCGCATCATCAACCTCACCTCCATCATGAGTCACGTCTCGCTCCCCGGCCGCGCCGCCTACTCCTCGTCCAAGACCGCCCTGCTCGGCCTCAATCGCGCCCTTGCCCTAGAACTGGCGCCGCATGACATCACCGTCGTCGGCATCAGCCCGGGGCCGTTCGCCACCGAGATGAACACCCCGATCGTCAACAACCCCGAACTCAACGCGCAATTCATCTCCAAGATCCCCGTCGGCCGATGGGGAAAGGTTGAGGAAGTGGGCCAACTCGCGCGATTCCTCTGCTCCCCCGACGCGGGCTTCATCACCGGCACCGATATCGTCATTGACGGTGGTTGGTGCGCGCAGTAATGTCCCCCCGTCTTGCGGCCGCTTCTCTGCTCGCCGGAATCCTTCTCTGTTCTTGCGGCGGCGAGCGCAAGAAGCAGGTGGCCGTCATCCCCAAGGCTACTTCTCACGTGTTCTGGCTCACCGTCCAGGCCGGCGCCATCGCCGCCGGACAGGAGTTCGGTCTCGACGTCGTCTGGAACGGACCCACCCAGGAAACCGACTTCACCCGCCAGATCCAGATCGTCGATTCGATGGTGGCCCGCCGCATGGACGGCATCGTGCTCGCCGCCACCGATCGCAAAGCGCTCGCCGCGCCCGTCGATCGCGCCATGGCCGCCGGCATCCCCGTCACCGTCTTTGACTCTGGGCTGGACTCTGACAACTACATGAGCTATGTGGCCACCGATAACGTCGAGGCCGGACGAATCGCCGCCCGCGCCTTGGGCGGTATTCTCGGCGGCAAAGGCAAGATCGCGGTCGTCATGCACGTTCCCGGCAGCGTCTCCACCATGGATCGCGAAGCCGGCTTCGACGAAGTCATCGCCAAGGACTTCCCCGGCATTCAAATCGTCCAGAAGCTCTACGGCATGTCGGACCGGTCCAAAGCCATGGCCGTGGCCGAGAACATCCTCACCGCCCACTCCGACCTCGACGCCTTCTTCGCCTCCACGGAGCCCTCCACCACCGGCACCATCCTCGCCCTGAAAAGCCGCGGCCTCAGCGGCAAGGTGAAGCTGGTTGGGTTTGATTCCAATGACGCCATGCTCGAGGCTCTTCGCGATGGAACGCTCACCGCGATGGTGATCCAGGATCCGTTTAAGATTGGCTTCGAAGCTGTTAAAACCATTGCGGATAAACTGGCCGGCAAAACTCCGGCGAAACGCCAGGACCTCCAGGGAGTGCTGGTCACGGCCAGCAATGTCGACGATCCGCGAATCGCGGCGCTCCTCGAGCCCGATCTCAAGAAATACCTCCCGTAAATGCGCGCAACCTTGCTCTTCCCCGCCGATGCTCTCCGCGCGTTTACGGTATCCCTTTTCGACGCCGCCGGCGCGCCGCCTCGCGTCTCCAGACTCATGGCGGAGTCGCTCGTCGCCGCCGGGTTGCGGGGCGTCGATTCCCACGCCTTTCAACTGCTGCCCTTCTATCTGGCACAGTGCGAGGACGGTCGCGTTGACGTTCACGCGGAGGGCCACATCGCCACCGAGTCCGGCGCCACCATGGTCTACGACGGCGAAAACGCCCTGGGGCAAGTTGTGTCGGACCGCTCCACCGCTCACGCCGTCCGGTTGGCCAATACCTACGGCCTCGGACTCGTGGTCGCTCGCGAATCCAATCACTTCGGCGCGGCGGCGTTCTGGGCGGAGCGTATCTCGAGCCAGGGAATGCTCGGGATCGTGATGTGCAACGCGTCGTCGATCGTCGCCCCCTGGCAGGCCCGCCGTCCGGTTTGGGGCACCAATCCCATTTGTGTCTCGGTCCCGGGGGACCCCTCCGCCAACTGGCTCCTCGACATGGCCACTACCACCGTCGCGATGGGGAAGATCTACCGCGCTGGATTCGAAAACCGGCCCGATATCCCGGCCGGCTGGGCCATGGATGCCGACGGTGTCCCCACCACCAGCACCGAGGCGGCGCTCAAAGGCATGCTGATGCCCCTCGGCGGATACAAGGGCTCCGGGTTGGCGATGATGGTCGAAATCCTGTGCGGTGTGCTCTCGGCCGGAGCCATCGGGACTGAACTCGGCGGACTTCGCATCAAGGACCGCCCTTTTCGTGTCAGCCAGTCTTTCCTCGCCATCGACGTGGCGCGTTTCCTTCCGCTCGACCAGTTCCGCGCCCGGCTGGCGGACCTTATCGCGATGGTGAAGAACGCGCCCGCCGCGGCCGGGTTCGACGAAGTGCTCGTGGCCGGCGATCCGGAGTGGCGCACCCAAGCCCGGCGCCGGGAGCAGGGCATTCCTGTCTCGGAACCCCTGTGGGGCGAACTGACCGCGATCGCCAAACGCCTGGGTGTGACCCCGCCGCCGCAATAGCAGGCCCCGCGATACCATGCACTGAGATGAGTATTCCCGAGCAGATCGTCTCCGCCGCCCGTTCTCTGTTTGACCGGGGCTATAGTTACGGCACGTCCGGGAACATAAGCGTCCGCGACGGCGGCCGTGTCTGGATCACACCCACCAATTCCTCCTTCGGCACGCTGCGCCCGCAGGAAATGGCGCTCATCGGGTTGGACGGCGCCCCGATTTCTCCGGATCCCGGAAACCCCAGCCCCAAACCCAGTCCCAAAGCCAGTAAAGAAGCTCACTTCCATCTGGCCGCCTACCGAGCCCGCCCCTCGGCCGCCGCCGTCGTTCATCTGCACTCCACCTACGCCACCGCCGTCGCCTCTCTGCGCGACATCGACATGGAAGACGCCTTGCCGGTATTCACGCCCTATTTCGCGATGCGGATTCCAAAACTGGCCGTCGTGGATTACTACCCGCCCGGCGATCCAGCCCTCGGCCCGGCCGTCGAGGCCAGGGCCGCGGAGACGCCCGCGATCCTGCTGCGCAACCACGGCCCTATCACCATCGGCGACACGCTCGACGCCGCCGTCGCCTTGGCCGAAGAGCTCGAGGAACAGTCACGGCTCTATTTCATCCTGGAAGGGCGGGGAAATCCCCTCACCGCGGACCAGATTGCCGAATTGCGCCGGAGATTCCGATGAGCGAACTCGCCTTCGCCGCGGTCGCCGACGACGATACCGGCGCTACCGATCTGGCCGGGATGCTCGCCGCCCGCGGCTTGCGGACCGTTCAGGTGATCGGCGTTCCGGAATCGGGCGCGTTTGCCCGGTGGACCGGCGAAGCCGACGCCGTCGTCATCGCCGCGGGGACACGAGCCGCCTCCCCAGCCGAGGCCCGCGACCGAACACGGGCCGCCCTGGCCCTTCTCTCCACACGCGGGGCCGCGCGCTATGCCATCAAGTACTGCTCCACGTTTGACTCGACCACGGAAGGTAACATCGGCCCGTCGATCGACGCGGCGTTCGATCAACTCGGTGAGAGCTTCACCGTCGCGCTGCCGGCCCTTCCGGTCAACGGGCGCACTACCTATATGGGTTACCATTTCGTGCACGGACGCCTCCTCTCGGATTCGCCGATGCGTCACCACCCCTTGACGCCGATGACCAATTCCGACCTCGTCTCGCACCTGCAGGCGCAGACCTCGCGCCGCGTCGGTCTGCTGGCGCATCCCTGCTTACGCCAAGGGCCGGACGCCGCCCGCGCGCGACTCGATCAGCTCCGCGCCGAAGGGGTCGCCATCGCGATACTGGATTGTCTGGACGACGCCGACCTCACCGTGCTCGGCACGGCCACCGGCCACCTGCGGTTGGTCACGGGAGGCTCGGCCTGGGGCATCCTGGCCGCGCCCGGCCAGGATCGTACGGCGGTGCCGCCCCTCGCTCCCGGAGCCCGGCCCGCTCTGCTGGTTGCCGGAAGTTGTTCAGAAGCCACGCAGTCGCAGAATGGCTGGTGGGAAGCGCAGGGGCTACCCATTGTCACCATCGAGCCGCGCCTGCTGCTGGACCCGGGGTTTCCCCGCGAACAGGTTGTCCGGATCCTAGACGCCGAATTCGAACGCGGGCGTCCCGTGCTGTTGAGGACCGCATCTTCTCGGAAGGAAGTGGAGGCCACACAATCCTGGGCGGCCGGGCAAGGCCTGTCGCCCACCGAAGCGGGTCTGGCCATCGCGCGCGCCGTGGCTGCTCTCACCGGCGAATTGGTGCGCCAGACGCAGCCGGGCGCTCTCGTGGTGGCCGGAGGCGAGACATCCACCGCCGTCTGCCGAGCCCTCGGGATGGGCGCCTTGCGCATCGGGGATAACATCGAACCGGGCGTCCCCCTGTGCCGGTCCCTGGGGGCTGTCGAGGTGCCGGTTGTCCTGAAATCCGGCAATTTTGGCTCGGAAGACTTCTACGGGAGGGCTCTGGCCGCCGCCGGCTACCATTGAGTGGCAGGTCCGTTCCGCACGCCTGTCCCGACCCCCATGCCGTGGCTATCGCACCGATAAAAAGTTCCGATAGCTCACCGGGCCGCGGACCTAGTAGAGTATCTAGAAGAAGCTACCCGTAGTAGAGTAACCCAAGCTAGCCGGCACAGGGCGGGGCGCCCTAAAGGCAGGGAAGGTGTGGCCCGCCCCAGCTCCGTTGTGCCGGCGAGTCTTTAGAATGTCAAGAGAATAGGAGAACTGGATGAGTTCCAACGTTGCAACCCAAGGTAAGGCGATCGCCGGATCGGCAGGATCGAGAACCCGGACCATCGCCTCCACGGGATCCGCCAGGCAGGCCGCTATTTCCGCCGTCACCAACTACCAACCGACGGCGCCGCCCATGAACTTTATCGATACCCCCGCCAGCGAGCTGTTTAACTCCAATGTTTTCAGCAAAAAGGTGATGAAGGAACGGTTGCCCAAAGCGATCTTCAAGTCCGTCCTCCGCACCATCGAAAGCGGCGAGAAGTTGGATCCTTCGGTCGCCGACGTGGTTGCTTCCGCCATGAAGGATTGGGCCATCGAAAAGGGCGCGACTCATTACGCCCACGTGTTCTATCCTCTCACCGGCCTTACCGCGGAAAAGCACGACAGTTTTCTCTCCCCGGACGGTAGCGGCGGAGCGCTCGCTGAATTTTCCGGCAAGCAACTGATCCAGGGCGAGCCTGACGGCTCCAGTTTCCCCACCGGCGGCATTCGCGCCACCTTCGAAGCCCGCGGCTACACGATTTGGGACATCACCAGCCCGGCCTATATCCTCGAGAATCCGAACGGCACCACCCTCTGTATTCCCACCGCGTTCGTCTCCTGGACCGGCGAAGCCCTCGACAAGAAAACTCCGGTGCTGCGCTCCATGCAGGCGCTCAACGCGCAGACGCAGCGCGTACTCAAATTGTTCGGGCACACAGATGGCGCCATGGTTAGTTCCACCGCTGGACCTGAGCAGGAATACTTCCTGGTGGATCGCAATTTCTTCTTCGCCCGCCCGGACCTGCTCACCGCGGGACGCACCCTGTTCGGCGCCCCCGCGCCCAAGGGACAGGAGTTCGAAGATCACTACTTCGGAGCCATTCCCGAGCGCGTTCTGGCCTGCATGCTCGAATGCGAAAGGGGAGCTGTTCAAGCTCGGCATTCCGATCAAGACCCGTCACAACGAAGTGGCGCCGAGCCAGTACGAACTCGCGCCTGTGTTCGAATCCGCCAACCTCGCCACGGACCATCAGCAGATGATCATGGTGACGCTCCGGCGCATTGCGGAAAAGTACGGTATGGCTTGCCTGTTGCACGAGAAGCCCTTTGCCGGTGTGAACGGTTCCGGTAAGCACGTCAATTGGTCGCTCGGCAGTTCCTCCCAGGGCAATTTGCTCGATCCCGGCGACACCCCGCACGCCAACGCGCAGTTCCTTCTCATCTGTGCCGCCGTGATTCGCGCCGTGCACAAGTTCCAGGGGCTGTTGCGCGCCGTGGTCGCCTCCGCCAGCAACGATCACCGTCTCGGCGCCAATGAAGCTCCCCCCGCCATCATCTCCATCTTCCTCGGTGACCAGCTCACCGACGTGTTCGAGCAGATCAAGAAGGGCGGCGCCACCTCGTCGCTTCCCACCGGACAGATGACGGTGGGTGTGGACGTTCTGCCTCCGCTCGGCAAGGACGCCGGTGACCGCAACCGCACCAGCCCCTTCGCCTTTACCGGCAACCGCTTCGAGTTCCGCGCTGTCGGCTCCAACCAGTCGATTGCCGGTCCCCTGGTGGCCATGAACACCATCGTCGCCGAGTCGCTCGATTACTGCGCCACCCGGCTCGAAAAGGACACCGGTGGGGATCCGGAAAAACTCAACGACGCGCTGCAGAAACTGCTCACCGAGATCATCAACGAGCATGGCGCGATCGTCTTCAACGGCGATGGCTACTCCGAGGCCTGGCACGCCGAAGCCGCCAAGCGCGGGCTGCTCAATCTGAAAACCAGCCCCGATGCCTTGCCGGTTCTTCTCAGCAAGGAAGTCAAAGACGTCATGGCCAAGTACGGCGTCCTCTCCGAACGCGAGATGGAAAGCCGCTACGAGATCTACGTTGAGCAATACTGCAAGTCCGTTCGCGTGGAAGCGCGCCTGATGATCGAAATGGCCCGAACCATGATCTTCCCCGCCGCCGTGCGCTATCAGAATGAGCTGGCATCCACCTGCGCCAATCTCAAGCTGGTGGGCTATGAGTTCGACACCAATACACTCGACAAAGTCACCAGCCTTGTGAAAGGCCTACAGGAGAGTATCGAGAAACTGGAAGCCGTTTTCGGCAAGCACGTCGACGGGCTTCAGGCCGAGGCCGAGTATTTCTGCTCCACCGTGCTCCCGGCGATGGCTGCCGTTCGCGAAGTGGCGGACCAACTGGAAGCCTACGTGGCCGACGATTTGTGGCCCCTGCCTACCTATCAGGAGATGTTGTTCATCAAGTAGTAGCAGCAGCCAATCGCTCGCATTCGATGGCCGCGTGCCGCCGCGCATTGTCGCCCGGCACGCGGCTTCTTCTTTTGCCGCGGGCCCGCGGCTTCTACGTTTGCGCGGCATGAGCCGCCGCGAGAATCCGGATCACCGCCGCATCGGGAACGGCCTCGAACTCCTCATACCACTGCCCGATCGCCACGAGAGGAGCCGGCTCCAGCAGGCAAATCACATCGTCGGCCAGGTGGCGCAGCCGGTACACCGTCTCCGGCGCGGCTACGGGAACCGCCAGTGCGATCGTATCCGCCCCTCGCGCGCGCAGCGCCTGAATCGCTACCTCCACGGTAGCCCCCGTCGCGATGCCATCGTCCACAAGGATCACTTTCGAAGGCACATCCTTCAGCGCATGTTCGCCGCGGTACAGCCGTTGCCGCCGGATCAGCTCCGCTTGTTCCCGCGTTCGAACCTCGGCCACCTCCGCCGGTGAAATGTGCAGCTTGTGGATCAGCTCACGGTCCAGAACTTCGAAGTCCCCCTCGGCGATCGCCCCCATCGCCAGTTCGGGCTGCCATGGGACCCCGAGTTTGCGCACGATCAATACGTCAAGCGGGATGCCCAGCGCGCGGGCAACCTCCGCCCCAATCGCCACGCCGCCGCGAGGCAACGCCACCACCATCGATGCCCCGGAGCCAGGGTAGTCTAACTCCAGCAACTCCTTCGCCAGCAATTTTCCCGCGTGCGTCCGATCTTCGAATCTGGTGACCATATGGCACTCCCTGCGCTCTACCCAGGCACGAGACGGGCCACTCGGCGCTAGCCGGACTTCGACATCACGGCTTCGGGACAGTAGCGCCTGATCATCTCCATCGCGATCTGCGCCCGGCGCACCCGCTCGCGCGAGAGCGCCAGAGCGGTGCTCTCGATATGTGTCCCGCAGGGATAGATATCCGGCGAATTCCTCAAGCCAAACTTGAGGTATACTGGCGCGGCCACCCGGATGATCTCGGGGATCTCGAAGTGCCGGATGAAGCCCCCGATGTTGTCCGGAGCCTCCACGTAGAAATCGATCGGTGCGTCGATCGCCGCGCGAATCGACGCTATTTGGGGCATCGTGAGATCCGACGGGATGTTGATCGTCGTCGCGCCCAGATCCTCCAGCAGCCGCGCCGACGCCGGATTGCACGGCGCCATCATCACCGACGTCTTGATGATCAGATCCCCTGGCAGCTCGCCGGTCTCCTTCATCTTGCCGATCACCTGCAATTGGCCGATGTCGGAAACGAGCACGCTCTTCAGGCCCAGTTCCACGCCCCGCTGCAGATCCTTCATCGCGAACTGCAATTGATCGGCGCCGCGCAGCGACAACCCGAGCGCCTTGCCGGCAGGGGAAAACACCTGCGCGCCGATATCGAAGGTGGCCCGGGGTCCGATGAACAGGTTCACTTCCACGTTATGGTTTTGCCCGATGGAGAGCATCTCGCGGACCTCGTCGTCGGTCATCAGCATGATGCCCGATCCCTGCGACACGCGATGCACCGGAACTGCCCGCTGCTTGGCCTCTTCGAGTACCGCGGTGAGCGCGCGCGGACCTTCCGTGGATGGAATCTCGATTCTGTATTGGGCGCCGTCGGCGAACCGTTTGCCCGACGCAGGACTGTCAGCCAGATCGTGGGCCGGTATCCCCAGCGCCGCGAGTGCCTTGGTGCCGATGTCTTTCGCTACGTCCATGGTTGGTGATCCTCCTTGATCGAGTATCCCTGGGTGCAGATGGCCGCCTTCATCACTTCGCTCCCATGCCCGTGATGCCGGAAGATTTGCCGCACCAGTTCGCACACATCCTCCTGGCCCGTTTCGTGGAACACCAGTACAGACGGGCCCGCTCCGCTTAGAGCGCATCCCAGCAGCCCCGGGGCCCGCAAGTGCAGGATCTGTTCGAGGCCGGGTACCAGCGGGCAACGGTAGGGTTGGTGCATGCGATCTTCGAGAGCGGCCGGGAACGCCGATGTCGTCCCGGTGGTGAGGGCCGCGATCAATAGCGACGCCCGCTGCACGTTGAAGATCGTATCGCTTTTCGAGTAGCTGTCGGGAAGTACGGATCGTGCTTTGCTGGTCGGCAGCACGAAATCAGGGACGACCACGGCCACCTGGTAGCTCGGGTGCATCTCCAATCGCACGGCGCGCGCGACGTTGCCCGAGTCGAGCGCCGTCGCCACGATCGAGCCCAGCACGCACGCGGCCACGTTGTCGGGGTGGCCCTCGATCCGTGCCGCTTCATCCAGAATCCGCGGGGCTTTCCAGTGCAGCCCTAGCAGACAATCGGCGATCACCACGCCCGTCACCAGCGCCGCCGCAGACGAGCCCAGGCCCTTGCCCAGCGGGATTCCGTTGTCGACGATGATCTCGATCGGAGCGAGGCTGCGGCCGTGATCGATCGCCACCTGGACCGCCGTGCTCCAGATCAGGTTGTCCTCGCCCGTCGAAATCCCCTCGGTGTCACGTCCGGCAAGGCGGATCTGCAGCGCTTCCGATGGCCGGAAACGGCAGTCGAGGTAGATCCCCAATGCCAACCCTAGTGCGTCAAAACCCGGACCTAGGTTCGCGCTCGATGCCGGGACGCGCACCCGCCAGCCGGACTTCGCCATCGATGGGTCAGCCAAGCGTGATTTTCTGCCCTTCCCGGCATGACCGGTAAACTGCTTGCACCAGCTCCAACGCCCGGAATCCTTCTTCGCCCGATACGAGTGGCTCGCGCCCTTCCTTGATCGCGTCGCCGAAATCCTGGAACTGGCGCTCGAGCGGTGTCAGCGGGATCGCCATCGGGTCCGATGCGCCCGATTTCGCCAGCGATTCCACCGGCGCCGGCTCACCCTCGTCGTTCTGCACATCCCACGTCGTGAGCTTGTCGCCCGTCAACACCGCGGTCCCCTTGGTTCCATGGATCTCGATCCGCTCCGGGTACCCGGGCCAAAACGCCGTGGAGGCCTGGATCACGCCCTGCGCCCCATTGGCGTAGCGCATCACCGCCGTCACCACATCTTCGGACTGGATCTTGTGTAGCGCCCCGAGTTGCCAGTATGCGAACAATTCCTTCACCGGCCCGATCAGCCAAAGCAGGACGTCCACCTGATGCACGCCCTGATTGATCAGCGCACCGCCGCCTTCCACCTCCCAGCTTCCCTTGATCGGCCGCGAATAGTATTCCGGTGACCGGTACCATTTCACGTAGGCGTCGGCCTGCAGCAGCTTCCCGAGACGGCCGTCGCGCAGCGCGCGGATGAGGAACCGCGATGAATCGTCGAAGCGGTGCTGGCTCACTACGCCCAGCGTGATGCCCGCCTTCTTGGCCGTGTCGATCATCTTACGCGCCGTTTCGAGATTGGTCGAGATCGGCTTCTGCACCTGGATGTGCTTCTTGTTCTGCGCGCACAATTCCACCGGCTGCAGCCGGAAATCCGGAAAGGTGCACAAATCGACATAGTCGACTTTGGGGTGCCGGCACACCTCCTCGTAGGTCTTGACGAACTCGCAGCCGTTGGCGTCGGCGAACTTGCGTCCTGCCTCTTCGAAGATATCGGTGCAGCATACGATCTCGTATCCGATGTTTTTGTAGGTGCGCGCGTGTAGATTGGAAATCGCGCCCGTGCCGATGATGCCGACTCGCAAAGCTGGTGTCTCCCTTCGAGGGCGTACGCATTCCCCAGTCGAAGCGCGGCCCGCATGAAATGGCTTGAAAAAAGGCTGAACTGGAAGTATAGCGCATCGTTTGCGATACTCTCTCTCATGCCGTTTCCGCCCGCGCGCCCATGGTTGGCGCACTATGCCGCCGGGATACCTGCGTCGCTTGCGCTTCCCCAGGGCGACCTTGCGGCCGCGCTCGAACGGACGGCTCACCACCGCCCCGGTCAGGTCGCCATTCACTATCTGGCCGGCGAGTCCTCAATCGATCGCACCATCTCCTTCCGCGAGTTGGACGATCTGGCCTCCCGCTTCGCGGCCGTGCTCGCCGGCTGGGGCGTCGGCGAGGGGGACCGCGTGGCCATCTGCACCCAGAACGATCCCGAGTTCCTCGTAGCCCAGTTCGGAGCCTGGAAGCGCGCCGCCATCGTGGTTCCGCTCAACCCGATGTTCAAGACCAGGGAACTCGCCTACCATCTCGCCGATTCCGGCGCGCGCGTGTTCGTCTGCCTCGATGACGTCTTTGAGTCTCAGGGAAGGGAAGCGATCGCCGCCACCGCCGTCGAGCACGTCCTCACCACGCCGGCCGCCTTCCAATCGGCGCTCGACGCCGCCCGGCCCGATCCCGCTCACCGCACACACGCCCCGCCGGACTCCACCGCCCAGCTTGTCTATACATCCGGAACCACCGGCAATCCCAAGGGCGCCATCGGAACCCACCGCAACATCCTTTACAACGCCGAAGTGTTCCGCCTCTGGATGAACCTTGGCGAAGGCGACAAGATCCTCGGCGCGGCCCCGCTTTTTCACGTCACCGGATTGGTGGCTGAAATCGCCACCGCTGTCCTTACCGGAATCCCCCTGGTGCTTTTCCACCGCTTCGACACCGCCACCTGTTTGCGGATGGCCGCCCAGCATCGCACCACGTTCATGGTGGCGGCGATCACGGCCTACATCGCCCTGATGAACGATCCGGCCGCCACGCCCAATGCCTTTGCCTCCATGACCAAGTGCTACAGCGGCGGCGCTCCCGTGGCGCCTCCGGTCGTCACCGAATTTCAGTCGAAGCTCGGCGCATACATCCACAATATCTACGGACTCACCGAGAGCAATTCGCCCTCCCACGCCACGCCCCTCGGCGCCAAGGCCCCCGTCGACCCCGCTTCCGGAGCGCTCTCCATCGGGCTGCCCATCCCCGGGCTCGACGCCAAGATCGTACACCTCACCGATCCATCGAAGGATCTCCCGCCCGGCGAACCCGGCGAACTGGCCATGCGCGGCCCCATGATGACGCCCGGCTACTGGAACAAGCCCGAAGCCACTCGCGACGCCTTCCACGAAGGCTGGTTCCTTACCGGCGACGTCGCGGTGATGGACGCCGAAGGCTGGTTCTATATCGTCGACCGCAAGAAGGACATGATCGTCGCCTCCGGATTCAAAGTCTGGCCGCGCGACGTCGAAGACGTTCTCTACCAGCATCCCGCCGTGCGCGAAGCCGCCGTGATCGGCGTGCCGGACCCCTACCGCGGCGAAACGGTCAAGGCGTTCGTCGCTCTCAAGGCCGGATGCGAGGCCGACTCCGGCGAACTCATCGCCTTTTGCCGCGAACGAATGGCCGCCTATAAGTATCCGCGCCAGGTGGAGTTTCTGCCGGAGATCCCGAAGACGGCGTCGGGCAAGTTTCTGCGCCGTCAACTCCGGTGATCGGGACCCTCCTCGGTTGGATCCTGCGCCGTAACCGCGTGGACCGCGTGTTCCTGTCGATGGGGCGCGGCATCGAGCGCCGCCGCCGGGAACTCTCGCGCTACTGGCGTCCGCATTTCGAGCACAGTAAGGCGGCCCAAGCAGAATGGATTGACACCCTTCCGCTGCCTGCTGGCGCGCGCCTGCTGGTGGCTGGCGCCGGACGCTTGAACGACTTCAATGACCAAGCCGCGCGCCGCTTCGCCTCCATCGAACTGCTCGACGCCGACCGCCGCAACGCCGCCGCCTGGAAACGCCTGCGCGCGCGCCTGAGCCCGGACGTCGGTGTGGAGTGGACCGTGGCCGATGTTGCCGGCTGTCTCCACGCTTGGGTGGCGAGCCTCCCGTCCGCGCCCTGGTCCGAAACGCTCGACGCGGTCCGCGCTGCCGCCGCCATTCCTGCCCATCCGCCCGCCCGCCGCGCCGATGCCGTGCTATCGCTCAGCCTGTTGAGCCAGATTCCCATCGCCTGGCAGGACGCCGTGGAAGGTTTGCTCGAATCCCGGTTCGGAAAACGCTTCGTGGCCAGGCACGAATCGGAATGGCTCGCCGCGGTGGAGCCCGGTTCGCGGCTCTTGGTGGAGCGCCACCTGGACTGGCTCCGCGCCTCGGCCGAGCATATCCTGCTCATCGCCGATCTCGAATACGTCTACTACTCGGGCGGCGTCCCCTATTCGAGGTTCCGTCATCGGCCGCCGCCAGTGATATGGTCGGCCGAAGAAGGATGGCGCGCCGCCGAGGGCGAAACACCGGCCACCATCACCGTGGAATCCGCGCTCTATGGCGTTTCCCCAGGAACCCCCGCCTCCTCCTGGCTTTGGCACATTGCCCCGCTCGGCCTCGAATCCACGCGGTCCGGAACCGTTCACCGTGTTGGCGCTATAGTATTGGAATGATCCGCACCGCGTTTCTACTCCTCGCCAGCGTGATTGCCATGAACGCCGAAGTCTACGAACTCAGAACCTACCATTGCGAGCCGGGCCGCCTCCCGGCGCTCCTCGCCCGATTCGAGCACCATACGATGAAAATCTTCGAGCGTCACGGCATGAAGAACATCGCCTACTGGGTGCCCCAGGATGAGCCTGCCAAGAGTAGCACGCTCATCTATGTAATCAGCCACGCCAGCCGTGAGCAGGCCAAGAAGAATTGGGACGCTTTCCGTCAGGATCCTGCCTGGACCAAGGCGCGCACCGAATCGGAAAAAGACGGTAAGATCGTGGCCAAGGTAGAGTCCGTTTTCATGGATATCCTGCCCTGGTCGCCGAAATAGCGGCTTCTTCCTACACGCCCGGCGCGTTGACTCCGGCGGCTCGCGCCTGTTCGGTGTCCTCGCCCGCGTTCTTCAGATACACGGTCCGGATCGGGAACGGGATCTCGATCCCTTCGCTCCGGAAACGCGTGAAGATGCGCTTGCGCAGTTCGTGCTGCACCAGATACTGATCCACGAACTCCTTCACGCGGCAAATCAGCGTGAAGTTCAGCGACGAATCGCCGAATCCCGGGATGAAGCGCACGAACGGAGCAGGGTCGCTCAGCAGTCCCGGCACTTCAGCCGCGGCTTGCGTGGCCTCCTCGATCAGCACCCGCTCCACGTGCGCCGGGTCGCTGTCGTAACTCACACCCACCGGCACCAGCAGAGACATCGGCGGATTCGGAAGGTGATAGTTGGTCACGATGGATTGCGCCATCTTCGAATTCGGTATCAGCACCATGTTGTTCGGCAGCGTACGCAGTGTGGTGGCCCGCCATCCGATGTCCGCCACGTAGCCCTCCTCGCCGGATTCGAGTTTGATGTAGTCTTCCAGCCGGATTTGGCCGGACACGCTGATGTAGAATCCCGCGAAGAAGTTTGCTAGCGTATCCTGCAGCGCCAGGGCCACCGCCAACCCGCCCACGCCCAAAGCCGTCAGGATCGGCGTGATCGAAAACCCGAGCGCATTCAGAATCAGCGTCCCGCCCAGGATCGAGACCACGATCACCGCCAGGCTCTGCGTCATCGTGGTCACCGGCAGCGCGCCCTGCAGACGGTCGCCATAAAGCTTCACCAGTTTCCCGGCCAGTTGCGCCAACGTAACCGTGAACGACAGCAGCCACAGCACAAGCAGGATCCGGCCCACCCACGCCGCCGGGCGCGCCGGCAAATCCGCGTTCTGGGTGGCTACGTGAATGGCCAGGATCAACACCCAGACCAGGAACGGGAACCGCAGCGATTCCACCAGGACCTCGTCGAACTTCAGTTGGTTCGACGAGGTCCACTTTCGGAGCTTGCGAAACAGCGATTGCCGGACGATCCAGCCCGCCACCACCACCATCGCGAACAAAGCCGCCGGCCAGACCAATGCCGGTCCCAGTTTCTCTAGAGAAATGAACATGGTTTCATAATTCACTCTTCCAGGATATCGAACCGGCTCCTCGACTTCTTTCCAGACGGCTTACGCGCCCGGCGGTGCGTACGAGATCGCCTTGGACAAACCCTGGTCCAATTCGTCCACCGTCAGCAACGGCGTCGTCCGGCAACGGACGGCCCCGGTCGACGACACCGTGGCGGAGATGGCGGCTACGGTCGCGTTGTCGGGTCCGTCGCACAACAGCACGACATCTTCGCCGCCGAGGGAGAAGTACATGCCCTCCAGCTTGCAGCCCGCCGCGGCCATCGTCTTTTTCACCACGTTGCGCCGCTTGGCCGCGCCTTCCTTTATCAGCCCGCGGAGACCTTCCGCGGTATAGCTCGCATGAACCATGAATTTCGGCATTCTGTCCCTTTCCTGGTCTCTAGCCGCTCTCGTGCGCGGCACCAAGCAGTGTATAGCATGCGGAGACCGGTTGGGTCCGCTGTGCGATAATCAAAGCCGAACCCCCCGGCTGGTTGCCCGCGCCGAGCCGGACCTTTCTCATGGATTTCACCGCCGGTCTGAATCCCCAACAGCAACAAGCCGTCGCCCACGTTCACGGACCCCTCCTCATCCTCGCCGGAGCCGGCAGCGGCAAGACACGCGTCGTAACCCATCGCATCAGCCACCTCATCGCCGCCCATCGGGTAAGCCCGGAACGCATCCTCGCCGTTACGTTCACCAACAAGGCCGCCGCCGAGATGCGCGATCGGATTTCTTCCCTGCTCGGCGATTCGCTCGTTCCCGGACGCCGCCCGGACGTTTCCACGTTCCATTCCTTCTGCGTGCGCCTGTTGCGCCGCGACGGTGCGCCGCTTGCCCAGTTCCGGCCCTCGTTCACCCGGCAGTTCCTCATCTACGACGATGATGACCAGCTCACCCTCCTGAAATCGCTCTACAAACAGCACGCCATCGACGACAAAGCGCTCCCGCCCCGCAGCGTGTTGTCGGCCATCTCCACCGGGAAAAATCGTGGAGAGACGCCGGAAGACTGGCTCAAGTCCGCTCGCGACGACAAGTCGAAGTGGATGGCCAAGCTCTACGAGCAATACAACGATGGCCTCGTCCGCGCCAACGCGCTCGATTTTGACGACCTGCTGCTCGAGTCCGTCCGGCTCTTGAAATCCGACGCGCCCACGCGCGAAAAGTTCGGACGCTGGCTCGAATTCCTCATGGTGGACGAATATCAGGACACCAATCGCGCCCAGTATGAACTGATTCGCCTACTCTCCACTGGCCACGACAACGTCTGCGTGGTGGGTGACGAAGACCAGTCCATCTATAGCTGGCGCGGCGCCGATATCCAGAACATTCTCGATTTCGAACGCGACTTCCCCAATGCGCTCGTCATCCGCCTCGAGCAGAACTACCGCTCCACCAAGACCATTCTCGAAGCCGCCAGCTCCGTCATCGCCAACAACAAACAGCGCAAGGGCAAATGGCTCTGGACCGAGTCCGAAAGCGGACCCAAGGTTACCGTCTACACCGCGCACGACAGCGAGAACGAAGCGCTTTTCATCGCCGATACGGTCGACAAGATCTTCCGCCGCGACGCCAAGGCCCGCGCCGCCGTTCTCTACCGCACCAACTCGCAATCCCGCCAGATCGAAGAAGCGCTCCGCCGCTACCGGCTCAACTACGTCGTCGTCGGCGGGCTTAGCTTCTACCAGCGCGCCGAAATCAAAGACGTGCTCGCTTATCTCAAGATGCTCATGGTGCCCGGCGACGGCGTCAGCCTCCATCGCATCATCAACACACCCGCCCGCGGCATCGGCAAAACCACCCTCGAACAAATCGAGCAGTATGGTCGGGATCATGGTCTCTCCCCCTGGCATGCTCTGGTGGAAATGCTCGATACGGGCGTCCTCTCCGGCCGCGCCGAGGCCGCCGTCGCCGGCTTCCGCCGCCTCGTCGACCACCTGCGTGACAAAGTCAACACAGCCAGGCTTCACGAACTCATTCACGAAATGCTCGAGCTTACCGGCTATCGCCGGATGCTCAAGGAAGACAAGACCCCCGGCGCGGAATCCCGCATCGAAAACCTCGACGAGTTGCTCAACGCCGCCGCCGACGCAGCCGAGCGCGGCGAGACCATCGCCGAGTTCCTGGACCATGCGGCTCTCGTGGCCGACGCCGATCAGGTGGACGAAAAAGCGCGCCTGTCGCTGCTCACGGTCCACAATGCCAAAGGCCTCGAATTCCCCGTCGTATTTCTGGCCGGCATGGAAGAACGTCTGTTCCCCCACGCCCGGTCGCTCGACAGCGAGTCGATGATGGAAGAGGAGCGGCGTCTCTGTTACGTCGGCATGACACGCGCCGAGCAGCAGCTCTTCATCACACACGCCCTCTCACGCCGCCGCTATGGCGGCACCCCGCCGGAACCCGCCGTGCCGTCGCGATTCATCGCCGAACTGCCCCCGGAGTTGTGCCAGCTCGAAGGCGTCCGCCGCGACCCGCTGGAAGACGCCGGCTTCGAGACTCCCGGTGAGATCGATCTCTTTGCCGAGCGTGGCTTCGTGCGCGAATCCGCCCGCTGGCCCGCCGGCGGATATTCCAAGCCGGCGTCGCCGCCCCAGCCGCGCGCCTCATCCGCTCCCCCCTGGTCCACCGGTACTTCGGTTTCCCCCAAGCCACGGCCCGCCGGGAGCGGTTCCCCGTCTCCCCAGGGCCCCTCGCAGAGCACGGGCTCGACGGCGTATAATTCTAAAGAGAACATCAGCCGGTTCTTTCGCGAACGTGGGATTCCAGCGCGCGGTTTCAACGAGTCGCCGTCCACTCCCGCCAAGCGGCCGGACCAAGCTCCGGCTAGGCCGCCGGCGACCAAGCCGGTTGTCCAGACAGCGGCAAGGCAGGTTTCCAAAAAGACGGGAGGCGCGGGTAGCACCGTCGTTCATCCCAAATATGGGCGCGGCACCATTGTCCGCAAGGAAGGCGATGGCGACGACGCCAAGCTGACCGTCATGTTCCCAGGCCACGGCTTGAAAAAACTAATCGCGAAATACGCAGGGCTTCAATAAAAACGCATGAACACGAAACACATCACAGACCGGACCGAACGCAAAACCGCCAAGCGGAAGGCGCGCAAGGAAGCCGCCCCCAAGGCCAAGCGACCCACCAGCGTCGCGCGCGGGTCCAACAAGAAAAAGATCACGCACGCGAGCAAAGGCCAGCGCAAGCGCTAGCCGGCACAGGACGGGGCGCCCTTGAGGCAGGAAAGTAATCGCCGCCCCTGTTCCGTCGTGCCGGCCGCGACTTGGAAGCATCGGCGCGGGAAATACTCTGACGGCTTGGACCGAGGCTTCAACTGCTTGCGCCCCGCGCTATGCTGAAGCCTTCAGCCCATGAGCCTACTGCGGACCAAGAGCATTGACCGGCTGGTCGCCGATTCCGAAGATCCAGCCCGCCGGCTCGCCAAAACGCTAGGACCCTGGTCGATGGCCGCCCTCGGCATCGGCGCGGTCATCGGGTCTGGTATTTTCATTCTCACGGGCACCGCCGCCGCTGGCGAAGTGCGCGCGTTTGAATCGATTCTCCACGCCCCGCTCCTCGATCTCCTTCTCCAGGGTCCGGACGCCATCGGCTCAATCGGACGTCCCGGCGCGGGGCCGGCCATCGCCCTTTCCTTCTTCCTGGTCGCCATCGCCTGCAGTTTCGCCGCGCTCTGCTACGCCGAACTGGCCTCCATGATTCCGGTGGCCGGGTCCGCCTACACCTATGCCTACGCCACCCTCGGTGAGATTTTCGCCTGGATCATCGGCTGGGACCTCATCCTCGAGTACGCCGTCTCCAACATGGCCGTCGCCGTCGGGTTCTCTGCTTATTTCAATGACGTTCTACACGCCCTGTTCGGCATCTCGCTACCCAAACAGTTATCGGAGCCCATGTTTGTGGGCGGACAGCTCACCGGGGCTTGGTTCAATTTGCCCTCGTTCCTGATTCTCATGCTGCTCACCGTGCTCCTGGTCCGGGGCGTCCGCGAATCGGCTGGCGCCAACAACGCCATGGTCGCCATCAAGATCGCCGCCATTCTCATTTTCGTGTTCGGCGCCGCCCGTGCCGTTCAAGTGGAAAACTGGGAGCCGTTCATGCCCAACGGCTTTCCCGGTGTCCTCACAGGCGCCGCCATAGTCTTTTTCACCTACATCGGGTTTGACTCCGTTTCCACCGCCGCCGAGGAGTGCCGCAACCCCCAGCGGGACCTCCCCTTCGGCATCATCGTTTCGTTGATCGTTTGCACCCTGCTCTATGTGACCGTGGCGCTGGTGCTCACCGGCGTCGCCAACTGGAAGACCCTCAACTCGGCCGCCCCCGTCGCCGACGTCCTGCGCAATCTCGGCTACCACCGCATCCGCGCCATTGTCGGCATCGGAGCCCTCGTCGGCATGGTCAGTTCGCTCCTGGTGTTCCAGTACGGCCAGACGCGCATCTGGTTCGCTATGTCGCGGGACCGCCTGCTACCCGACGCCTTCAGCAACGTTCATCCTGACTACAAGACGCCCCACGTCTCCACCTGGGTGGCCGGTCTCATCGTTGGAATTCCCGCCGGCATTTGGGATATCGGGACCTTTGCCGATCTCGCCAACATCGGCACACTGTTCGCCTTTGTCGTCGTTTCCGCCGGAGTGATCGTCTTGCGCCGCTCTCAGCCTGCGCGCCCCCGCGGCTTCCGTGTTCCCTGGGTGCCTGTCCTGCCTGCGATCTCGATCTTTTTTTGCGCCGTACTCATGACCAGCCTGCCCATCGAAACATGGATCCGGTTCTTTGTTTGGCTCGCAGTCGGTCTCGTTATCTATTGGACCTATGGCCGCCGCCGCACCGCCGGTCTGTGAGAGGCACTACACTGGTTAACATGGTGTTGGGTTTCATCTTTCTACTCATGCTCCAAACCGAACACGGCGGCCACCACCCGCCCCGCGATGCCGAAGCCTACGCAAAGATCCTCGAGGACCCCGAGCGGGATCGCTGGCAGAAGCCGCTCGTGGTCATCGAAGCTTTACGCTTGCGTCCCAATGAAATTGTCGCCGATATCGGCGCCGGCTCGGGTTACTTTACGCGTCGCATCGCCATCCACGTGAGCAAGGTATTCGCGGTGGATCTCGACGCAAAGCTCCTGGCCAAAACCAAGGATTCCTCGCCTGCCAACGTCGAAACCGTATTGGCCAAACCGGATGATCCGAAGCTTCCTCCAGAGTCCGTCGACACCATCTTTTTCTGCGACGTGCTGCATCACATCGAAAACCGCGCGGCCTACTACAAGAAGCTGAACGCCGCGCTCAAGCCCGGCGGACGGATCGTCATCGTGGATTTCCACAAGCGCGAACTCCCCGTTGGGCCCAAGCCCCCGATGAAGCTCGAACCGGAGCAGGTCAAGGCCGAATTCGAGCACGCAGGCTTCCGGCTGAAGTCTGAACATCGCGGTCTGCTCGAGTATCAGTATTTTCTCGAGTTCGAGCGATAGGCAGCGAAAATCCCCTCTCCGGGCGATGGAAACCCGCCCTCTCCGGCGCTATTCTGTAGCCAATGACACTCCGGACCGCTCCCTTTTTGTTCGCCCTCGCCTCGCTCTCTCTGGCCCAGCAGATCGCCATACAAGGGGACCAGACCTGGGTCGACACCAAGCTCGACGTCGCCGCCGGCGAGACCCTTCGCATCACCGGGGAGGGCTCAATCGCCTACACCAACAACAAAGGCGAAAAACAGACCGCCGCTCCGTCCGGGCTCAAGCGCGGGTTTCGTGACCTCATCAAGACCCTGCCTGTGAACGCGGCCGGCAAAGGCGCGCTCGTGGCCCGCATCGGCGACGCTCTCCCCTTCCTGGTCGGTCCTGAATGGGAAGGCAAAGCCCCTGTCGGCGGACGCCTGTTTCTCGGCCTCAATCAAGGCGCTTCCGACAAGGCCGAAGGCTCCCTTACCGCCAAGGTCGAACGGCTCGCCGCCGCCCCTCCCCCGGTCGACGTCAGCAAACTCAAACTCCCCGTCCTGACGCAGCAACTGCTGGATTCGATTGCCCCACGCGTTCAGGATGCTGCCGGAACTCCCGGCGACCGTGTGAACTTCATCGTCGTTGGCGGCGAGCAGCAACTGGTGGGCGCTTTGAAGCAGGCCGGCTGGGTGATCGTTGACAAGGATAAGAAATCCGCCGTCCTCGCCGCCGCCTTCGGCACCTTCCAGAAGCAGGCCTACGTCACCATGCCCATGAGCGAACTCCAGTTATTCGGCCGCAATCAGGATTATGGCTTTGCTCAGGGCGATCCGCTCAAGGTCGTGGCGGCGCGGCACCACTTCCGCGTGTGGAAGGCCCCCTTCACCCTCGACGGCGTCACCGTGTTTGCCGGCGCCGGTACCCACGACATCGGCTTCGACAAAGACCAGCGCACCGGCGGCGTCACCCACAAAATCGACCCCGACACGGACCTCGAGCGTGACTACATCGGCAAGACCCTGCAGAATACCGGCAACGTCGCCAAGCTCGATTACATGACCCCGGCCAATACCATCACCACCGCCAAGACCGCCCACGGCGAGGAGTTTCACTCCGATGGGCGGACCCTCGTGATCTACCTCATGCCCCAGGCCGAGTAGGATCGTCTACTCGCTGGTCACCTTCACCTGACGTGCTACAGACCCGCCTTGCGCGTTGAACGCCCGCACATCGATCGTCTGTATGGCCGAGTAGTCACTGCTTAGATCGAACGTCACCACCACCGTGAATTGGCTCCCGTAAGGGCGTGAGTCCTGGCTGCGGAACCAGGTGTCGAACTGGCTGGATACGTTCACCTTCACTAACGTCGCCGCCAGCCGGACGCCGGGCGCCGGGGTGAGAGCGAATTCCAGCCGGTCTACCGACCGCGATGGCGCCGCCCCCCGCATCACCAGGTCGAAGCTCTTCGCGTTGCGCGCCACAAGGCTCACCGACCGGATCACCGGCGCGCCGGGTGGGATCTCCACGGTCGTTACCGGCGGGGACCCGCGCGTCAAATCGAACTTCCCCGCGCTGATCGATGCCACCAGCGTGATCGTTCCCGCCAGGCTCCCCGTCTGCATGCGCACCGTTCGCAGCGACGATCCGAAAAGCGCCCGCGTCGTGTTGGCTGGAATCCGGAACTCGATCGAACGGGATCCGGTGACGAATTGCACCGCCGGATCGTCCAGGAACGACTCCGACGAAAAACTCAGGATCAGCTTGCCCGTCAGGTCATACGGATACGGTTCGCTCAACTCGAGACCCACCGCGGGCTGCTCCAGTGCTTCCGCTTTCCCCGGCACGCCGATGAATTGCGCTTCCGGCAGCGGAGGCGGCTCGCTCCCCACCCCGATCAGCTTGTAGCCCTCGTCATGCACCAGCAGCGATCCGGTGATCGTTCCCACCTCGAGCGGCGCGAACACCGCTTGCACCGTCACCGATTGGCCCGGTGGCACCGCCAGCGGAAACTGCACGTCGCGCGCCAGCGAGAAGCCGTCTCCGCCGACGCTTACCGCCGCGACGTATCCTGTTTCGTCTCCCGTGTTCGACACCTCGATCGAGAACGTGCGTTTGCTTCCCACCGGCGTGTTTGGCACCACCGCCGATACGGTGCTCCGTAACGGAATCCGGACGTCGCCGAACGCCAGCGCGGAGCTCATTTGCGGACCCGTCCCGCGCCCGGCCAACACGTACTGCCGCTGATCCAGCCGGAACTGCCCGCGCAGTTCCCCGATTTCTCGCGGCACGAACGCAATACCGAAATAGATGGACTCGCCCGGTTGTATCGGGTACGGGATCGGCGGCGGATCCAACAGCGTGAACATCCCTCCCGTAACCGCGAGGTTCCCCAACTGTCCTGGCGCGTTCCCGCTATTGTGAAGTCGCATCCGGACCACGCTCCGGCTGATGTTCACCGCCGCGTTGCCGAACGAGATCACCGGCCCCGCGATGCTCTTCACCTCGCCCGCGTCGTTCAACAGTTCGAGGTCGAGAATCGGCGCCGTCGCCAGCCCGCGCAACTCGTACACACGCTGCACGCCGGCCACATGAAGCCGCAGTTGCCCCTTGAACTCACCCGGCGTCACCGGCGCGAACTGCACATTGAATCGCAACTCGCCGCCCTCCACGATGGATGCCGGCAGCAATGGCACCTGCGACATTTCGAACCCCGTGCCGGCCGCATCCACCTGGATCACGCTGATGCGCGCCTTGGTCCGGTTGTTGATGATCACCGCCAGCGATCCGCGCGTCCCCACCGTGATGGCCGGAAACGGAATCGGGTCTCCGGAATTCAGCACCGTCTGGTTGCCGGCGTTGTAGTTGACGTAGCTCACCACCACGTCCTGGGCCATCGCCGCAACGGCGAACAGCCCGATCGCCGGCGCCAGCCGCCTCACCGCGCGCCTCCGGGCATCGGGATGAAGAAGCTGGCTCGATCCTGCCCCAAGTCGATCACCAGCACCGGATCCCGCCGCAGACGCGTGCAGACCAGGATGCGGCCTGGAACCAGATAGTCCAGACGGTCCGGCAGCGCGGGCAATTCGAGATAGCCCGTTACGCCCCGCTCCCGGATGCTCACGATGGCCAGCCATCCATCTTCTTGCGCAACGGCAACTTCGTCGCGCGACACCGCCTGGATGCCCGCGGCCTGGGACACGCCCTCCGCCATCGTCTCCAGTTCTCCCGAGTCCGGCGCGCCGTGTACGCGCAACACGCGTGCCGCCGTGCGGTCCGCCATCCACAGGCCTCCCTGCGCTTCCAGGTAAATCATGCGTGCGATGTCCACCCCTTCGAGCCATCGCGCCACCCGCGGCTCGCCGGGCGCGTCCGCGCAAAGCATCACCAGCGCCGTTGCGTTCTCCGATCGAGCCGCGGCAATCGCGCATCCCGGCTCATGCTGGAACGCCACCGCTCCCTGCGCCGGGCTGAGGACGCCGGGCAGGGAAGCCAGCGCGACCTCGGGCCCCGGCACTGGTTCCTTCTCGAGACCGGTCACCAGCCGGACCGTTTCCTCCGTGAACAGCAGCGCCATTCTTCCGGCGGGATCGAGTTCCACTCGCGTCGCCGGGCCGAGCGGCAGCAACTCTGGCGCTCCATCGGCCAGACCCGTCACCCGCCACGCCGATGGCGCGCCATCGGCTTCCGCGATCGCAATCGCGATCGCTCCGCCGTTCCGGATCTCCATCTGTTTCGGTGCGATCTCCAGCGCAACCGCGCGCCCCAGATACGCCCCGCCCGGTTCCCCGATCACAGGCCGCACCTCACCTCGGATCTCATCGAACACGAACCCGGACCGCGGCCCCACCAACGAGACCTGCGCCGCCAGCAAACCCGGCAGCGTCATCGAAACGGCCATGTGGAACAATCGCCTCAACGAGGCCCTCCCACCCCGACGCCTCCGACGCCCACCGATACCGGCGGCGATTGCGGTCCGCCGCCGCCCCGGCTCGCCAGCACGCCTCCGAGCGTCGCCGCGACACCGATGCCCAGCACCAGCACCAAGGCGCGGCCCCGTCCCGTGCGCTTCACCTCGGGCTCATCGGTCCGCGGCGCCGCGTACTGGAACAGGCTATTGGATTGCACGATCGCCGTCCCGGCTTCCCGCCCCCCGGCCGCCACATCTACCGCGAGGCTGAAACGGCCTTCCTGCCCATTGGGCACGAACGAGGAGAATCCGGCCCGGCCCCTGTCGTCGGTGAGCACTTCGATGGTCCGGCTGCCGTCCACGAACCGCCCCCCCGGTCCGAGTTCCGGCAGCGTGAAGCGCACCTTCGCCGCTTCCACCGCGCGGTTCCTCGCATCCCGAACTTCCACCTCCACTGGGCTCACCGCCCGGCGGCGGATGTTGTTCACTGCCCCATCCCCCTGCAGCACAACCACGCGCAATTCGCCTTCCTGCCCGAATCCGGGAAAGGCGAATATCACCGACATCCCGATCGCAACTATGTTTCGCATCGTTCCTCCTTCGGCTCGCCCACCCTCATCGCTGGACGACCAGAGTGTCTTCCATCGCCGCCTGAATCGTGGCGTCGCCTCCGGGCGTCACCACCAGTAACCGGTCCCACGCCGCCTTGCCCGGCTTTAACAGCTTTATCTGATGCTCGCCCGCGGGTAGCCGTAGCGTGGACGGCGTGTATCCCATGAATTTCCCGTTGATCAGAATCTCGGCGCCCTCGGGGTTGGACCGTATCGCCAGCGTCGACAACGCGGCGGTCTCCGGATCCGCCCGTTCGTTTTGGAACGGATCCGCTCCGGGCGTACACACTCCCGGCGCCGGCCTGTCCAGGCCCGTCCGGTCAAGCGCCACATCCTCGGCCAGGTACGCCGTGAATTCACGCCCCTTCGGGATCACCACGTCCTTGCCGTACAGAAACAGCAGCACTGGCAGAGCCGGCAGCGCCAGCACGCTGTCGCTCACATTGGTGTCCACCGCGCCCCGATGCTTCATGCCGCGCGGCACCGCCCGCAATCCCGCGGCGGACCCATCCGGCAGACATACCGCCAGCAAATCCAGATCGATCTTTCCGTTCTTCCGCAAGCGGCTCTTCGGCTCCACCGCTGTCAATACGCCCCACGCCAGGCTTCCGCGCGGGATCACCGTCACATCCCGCAGCCGGACCTCTTCCACCACCTCGAACTCCACCCGCTCGTCCACCTTGGACTCCGCCGATGACAGCGTCTTGCGCAGCCGAATCTCGATTTCCGTATCGGCTGGAACGCGCACCACGCGGTGATGCGGCTCGATCGGCGGCGCGCCGCTCGCCATCGTGAGGGCCACGGAAAGGATGAGCGCCCAATGACGAGATCTCAGGGCCACGCCGGGTCTCCTTTCCTCTCGAATACGCGCGGCCAAACCGCCGGATCCTCCTGCCCCAGCCTCCACGCCGAGAACCCGCGCAGCCGGTACCGCCGCATCAACTCCATGCGGCGTGCAAGACTCGCCGCGTCGTGAAACCATATGACGTGCGAAACGCGATCTCGATCGAAGCGGATCGACGGCTCTTCATGCAGCGGACTCCACACCGGAGGCGCATCGGCCCGCATCGCCTCCGCCTGCGCTTCCGCCCACGGGCCCGTCGTCACGCGCGTTCCCGCCCAATGCCGGTGATAGAGCGGCAAACCCAGCATGATCTTCGACGCTGGAACCGTCTCGAGCACCGTTCGGATGCACGCTTCTACCCACGCGATTCCCGCCACCGGACCCGGCGTGTCGGCCGTGGCGTATTGATCGTATGCCATGAGTGTCAGAAAGTCCGACGCCGATGCCAGCCGCGCATAGTCGAACCCTTCCGATCGCGGCGTCGGGGTCCAACTTGCGGGCTTGGCGTCCACCGCCCCGATCGAATAAACCGGCGACGCCACCGCCACGCTCAACTGCTTGCCGTAACGGTGCAACTCCTCCCCCAGCCGCGACGCCAGGTCCGCATAGGGTTCGCGGTCGGAGGCTTCGAGATTCTCGAAATCCAGCTGCAGGCCTTGAAAACCTTCAGCCAGCGCCAGCCGCGCCAGTTTCCCCGCCAACGCACTGCGTGAGGCGTCGTCCCGAAGAACCGCACGGAGCACCGCGACTTCGAAGTCTCCGTTCATCACGATCGGCATCAGCGCGATCCCTCGCTCGGCGGCCAGCCGCGCCACCCGTGCGTCAATCGTCGTCTTGATCGCCCCATCGGCCCCCACCACGATCCACGCCGGCGACAGCACTCCGATGCTCCCGCTGTTTTGCTCGAGCGATTGGTATGCCGCTGTGTCGTCCACATAGTAAAACTGCGCCAGCGGCGCCCGTGGCGCATCTCCGCCCGGAGCCGAAACCAGACCAGCCGACAACGCGATTGCGATGAGCGCGGATCTCATGATTCGTCCAGTGCCACCAGAAACACATGGCTGCTTTCGCCTGCCAGCTTCGGAAAATCCAGCCGCAGCGCCTCTTCCTCGCTCGACAGTTCCCATTGCGGCGGTGACTTTCCGATGAACTCCGAGATGATTCGCACCTTCGACGGCCGGTACGGCAGATACAGATACACACTCGATCCATCGATGTCCTGCTTGCCCCGGTTCACAACCGCCACCCGCAAACGGTGTTGGTTCACCAGCCGCGTCTCTACCCGAACCTTTTCCCTGGCGGACCACCACTGCGTCAACTGCGCCGCCGATCCGAACCACACCGGCGTCTTCTTCATCTCGTCCACCGCGCGCCGCGCGAGATGTACGTTCCCCGGAGCCCCCAGCAGCAGGCTGCGGACGCTCAACGTGTACGCGCCGCTCAGGTAGCGCGCCAACGCGAACTCCTCCAGAAATCCGTTCGCCAGATCCTCGGTCCACGGCGTCGGACCCTGATAACGTGCGATTACCTCGAAATCATCAGACCAGCCCGCGCCCAGCCGCGCCACTTCCACGCGCTTGCCGAACCAGGTCGCCGGAGGGAACTCGATCAGCTCGGGCGACGCTCTCCGGCTCTGCCCACGGTCGAGAAAGTACCGGTATCCCGACGAACGCAGCGCCACCACCGTATCCAGATTCCACAAATCGTGCGCGGGCTTGAACCCCAGCACCGGCGCTCCCACGGCTTGCTCCACCGCCTGCCGCGCCTTCTGCAGCGTTTGCATCTGCACGAACACGCTCTGGTCGGCTACCGGCGCGTCCGGATCCCCCGCCGCCGCGATTTCCACTCCTTGCGAATCGCTCGGCAGTCCCGCCGTTTCTACGAACAGCGTCCCCGGCACTCCCGCGCTCCGCAGCATTCCCGCCACCGCGTCCGCCGACTCGCGGTTGCTGCCCGCATTCGCCGTCACCACCACCCCTGCTTCCATCTTGTCCGGCCACGGCGCGGCGGCTATCAAGGGTTCCCGGCCCGCCCATCGAATCGCCGATACCGCCAGATGGTCCAGCGGCTTCTGGTCACGCGCCGCCGCCAGCCGCTCGTTGAATCCCATCCACACCACGCGCCCCTCGCCGTAGGTGGAATGCACTCCCATCGCCGAATCGCCTGGTACGTCGCCATCGTGGGGATGCCAATGTCCGTCGCTCCAATAGATATCGGGCGCCTTCGCTGTGCCTACCGTCATTTCGTGTGCCGGTAGTTCCACCAGCAACCCCGGAGGCACGCCGCCCGAATAGAACTGGCGCCCACGGAAACTGGCGTACGTTCCCGGCTCCGGCGTGAAGCTCTCGATGTTGTCCACAGACGTCAGCGCCGTCATGAACTCCCACCCGTTCCACCCGCAGTCCTCGTTCCGCGCTCCCAGCGGCCCGGTGGCCACCAGCCCGTGGCCCGACGATACGAAGTCCCGCACCACTGCCCTCTGCCGCTCGCTCATGCACACCGCCCACGGCAGCACCAGCACCGTCGTGTCCGGATCCAGCCCTGCCGCCAGTTGCTTGTCGTCCAGGCTGTAGAACTCGATGCTCGCCCCGTGCATGTTGTGTTCCCAATACGCAGCCAGATCGTAGTAGTATTCCGGGTGGTCTCCACTGCGGACCGCCGTCGCCGCGCTCCGCAATACCGCCACCTTCAACGACTTTTCCTCGCTGCCCCAATGCAGCCGCTGCATCAATGGAAGTTTGCCGATGGTCTGATCCACGATCCGCATATACGAGGCGCCGGAAAGTGTCATCAACGCGACGCTCCACAGCGTCAGGTACAGCCCGAAGGGCCGTATCCGCTTCTTCGCGTGGGTGGCCGGCGTCGACATCGCTCTACAGGCTCGGTTCGTACGGTTTGAAAAACTGCGGCGGCGGCGGCGCGGGAACCGGCTCCGGTGCCGCCGAGTGCGCCGCCGCCGTCTTTTTCAGCTTTCTCGTCTCGCGGATCCGGAACATGATGTACGTGAACAGGGCGAATAGGATCGTTCCCACGCTCGTCAGCAGGATCGCCAGCGCCAGCAGCGAGTAAAGTTCGATATCCATGGGCTCAAATCCTTCCCATTCTCGTTTGGGTAAACCACCCCATTCGCACGTTGAACAACTCATCGAGCGACGCGAAGAACCGCATCGCGTCCACGAAAGGGATGAAGAACAACCGGTACAACACCGCGTATGCCACCAGATGCAGGTCCTCTTTTTCTTGCGTCAGGCAAAACAGCGCCGCCAACACGTCCAACAGCGTCAGTTCCAGCCACCACAGAAACACCAGCGAGGAAACGCCGCCGCCCAGCGCCATCAGCAGGAATAACAATATCCCCACGAAGTCCATCGCCACCATGGCCACGCTCTCAAACAGCATGTTCCACAGCATCAGCCAGCCCAGCGGATCCGGAAACGGCTTCCACAGCGCCTTCCGGTGCTTCAGGATCGCCTGCAGAATCCCGCGCCCCCACCGGTAGCGTTGCTTGAACAACGCCGCCACTTCTTCCGGAGCCTCCGTCCATGCCACGCACCGGCTTTCGTACTTGATCCGTTTCCCCGATAGCATCAGACGCAGCGTCAAATCGCAGTCCTCGGCGAAGGTGTCGCTCAGGTATCCGCCGATGTCGATGATCACTTGCTTCCGGAACACGCCCGATGGTCCTGGAATCACCGTAATCTTTTGCAGGAACGCTTGCGCCGCCCGCACCAGGTTCAGACCCTCGATGTACTCGAGCGATTGCAGCCGCGTCAGCATGTTCAGCCGGTTGGCGATCTTCACGTTCCCCGCCACCGCGCACACTTCCGGGTCGGAGAAATGCTTGATCGCTTCTTTCAGCGTCTGGGGTTCCAGCCTCGAGTCGGCGTCCGTGCACAGCACGAACTCACCGCGCGCGCAGGAAATCCCGTTGTTCAACGCTTTCGACTTCCCACCGTTAGGCTGCGTGATCGCCTGCAGCTTCCCGCCGTATTCCGGTACCATGTTCCGCGCCCGCTCGAACGTGTCGTCGGTGGATCCGTCATCCACCACGATCACCTCGAAGTTCGGGTAGTCCATGTTCATCGCGCCGCGAATCGAGGATTCGATCACCGGACCTTCGTTATGCGCCGGCAGGATCATCGTCACCATCGGGTAGTGATCCAGTTCCGCCTCGAGCGGTGGATTCTCCAACTGGTACAGCGTCGCCAGGCACAGCAGTATCCAATAGCGGATCAGCATCGCGATCAGGAACCCGAATACCACCACGCCCGACACACGCAGAAAGACATCGGTCACCATCAGCCGCGACACATACACGTCGAAATAGAACGCCGTCATCAACCCGAGCGTCAGCAGGATCAAGCCCACGATCGACGCGATTTGCAGTGCTCTTCTCAGCATGTGGGGGTTCGTTGTTCCTTCACCGGATCTCGATCCGGTTTAGATTCGGTCTCGGCGTCGCCGGCGTGAAGTAGGTTCCCAGTCCCAAGTCCAGCATCCCGGTGCTGTAAACCGGAGACCCGAATGCACTGCTGCGTCCGCGGCCGAATCGGTAGCCGAGCCGCAGTGTAAGGTCCGGCCTCACATCCCACGCGATCGCCGGGTAGATCGACATTTCCAGGTTGTTCACGCCCCCTGTGTCGTACCGGTTGATCCTTCCATAGCCCACCTCCACATCGCCCAGGAATCGGATTCCAGGCGCTAGCGTTCGGTCCCAAGTCCATGAAAGGCCCGTCGTTCCGTAAAACTCCGGACTGAAGTAGAGCGGAGAGAAGTTCCGGAAGTTGCTCGCCCGCACATAGTAGCCCGCCGTCATCCATTCGGTGACGTTGTAGTTGGCCCGCGCCGTGATCCGCCGCTGCAGATTGTTGGTGAACAGCGTGTCGCGGCTCGCCGACATGCGCGCCGCTCCGCCCGAGATCCAGAAATTCCACCGGTCCGACATCGGCATCTCGAAGCTTGCCTCGAGCGTGTCGCCCGTCACTCCCGCGTACAGGCTGGAGATCGTATTCACGTCGTAGATCGCGTCCCGATGCCGGAAAGCCAGCACAACCCGTTTGCCGCCGCCCGGACGCAGCACCAGTTCCGCCGTCGCCATCGGGTTCCATCCGCCCAGCTTCCACCCAGCCGGGTTCCGCGCCTGCGCGCTCATCTGCATCGCCGATAGTTCCGCTCGGAACAGGATCGATTGGTTCGGCTCTACTTCGATCCCCAGGCCGCCGCCGATCCCTTTCAAGTTTCCCCGGCTCGAGCAAATCTCTTCCGACAAGGCCCGCTCGGCCGGACCCTGTGGAACATCGCTCGACGCTCCCGATCCGCACAACCGTCCGCCCACCTCCCGGAACTGGTTGAAGTACCCATACTTGAACAGCGAAGACAGCCGCAGTCCTCCCCGGAATGGAATGCCTGCCTCCACCGTGCTCACGTTGCGGCTGAATTGGTCGGAATCGCGAAACGTCGACTGCCGGAATTCCACCGACGGGGATATCTCCGGCGCGATCTCCCCCATCCGGCTCCGCGCCGAACGATTCTCCGGTTCGAACGCCAACACCTGCCGGTATGCGCGGTAAACCGAGAACCGGTCGTCGCCGCGCTGGTCCGCCATCTGCGCTAGCCCGAACAACGCCTGGGTGTTCTTTGGCTCCCGCCGCAGCACTTCCCGGTACTCGTTCGACGCCGCGGCGCCTTTGCCGTTCCAGCGCTCCAGGTCCGCCATCTCCAACCGCACGGCGTCGTCCCCCGGGTACCGGTGCAGGTATTCGTGATAGGCCTGCACGGCTTTGCCTGTCTGGTTGTCCCAGGCAAGCAGCCGCGCCATCGCCAGCTCCACTTCGCGGTCCGCGCCGAAGTTCTGGCTGTAGATCCGGTACGCCTGCAGCGCGTCGGAGAACTTCCCCGTCGCCGCCAGCACCCGCGCCCCTTCCAACTCCTGGACCCGGTTTTTCTCGAACACCACCCGGCGCGCGTTCCGTGCCGCTTCATGGTTTGGATCGATCGCCATCAGCCGATCGAGAAATGGCTGCGCGGCGTCGTAGTGGCCTTCCCAGATGTGCGCGTTCACCAGTCCCGCATAGTCGTCCGCACCGGCCGCGCCCGCTCCAACGATCGTGGCGTAGGACTCTCGCGCTCCCGCGAAGTCCGGCAGCGCGATCTGGATACGCGCCAGTTCCCGCCTCGCATCGTGGTCGTCCGGCTTCTTTTCCAGGTAGCTTCGGTAGGCGCGGATTGCATCCGGCATCTCGTTGGCCCAGCCGTGCAGCCGCGCGATTTGCAGCAGCGCGTCGTCGGCCGAAGGCGTGTTTTCGCGGTAGGCCGCGAATGCCCGGATCGCTCCCTGGTAATCGCCTTTTTCCTGCAACTGATACGCGTTGCGAAGCAGCACATGCGGCAGCAGACGCTCCCGCCCGGCAGTCGCTTCCCGGTTCTCCGGCGCTTGCACGGCCACCTGCTCGAGCAGCGCCAGCGCGCGCTCGGGCTGGTCCAATTGTTCGTAACACTGCGCAATCGCCAGGTCCAAGGACGGGTCCGGCGTGCTCCCCGGTTTGGCCGCTTCCTTCAACCGCGTGAACTCGCCCAGCGCCGGGCCGTACTTGCCGGACCACAACAGCGCCCGTGCGTAGTTGAGCCGGGCTTCGTTGTCGCTGGCGTTCAGATCCAGATAGTTGGCATACGCCTCGGAAGCTCCCGGCAGGTCATTCGACCAGAACAACACGTTTGCCAGCCCCAGCCGTGCCTCCGCCTCGCGCGGGCGCAGCGCCAGGTATTGCCGGTAGCTCGACGCCGACTCCTTCAACTTCTTCGCCCATGCCAGGTTCTGCGCTTGCCGCAACCGCGCCTCCGGTTCGGCGTCTTCCATCGACGCCAGCCGCCCGTACTGGGCGGCCGCGTCGGAGAACCGGCGCTTCTGGCTGTAGATTTCCGCCAGCCGCAGCCGCGGGATTCGTAATTCCGGCTTGTCCTCGATCAGTGACTCGAGAATGCGCGCCGCCTCGTCGATGTTCTTCTCCTTGATGAACCGTTCGGCCTCGTACAACCGCGCTCCCGCGATTTCCCGTTCGGTGGCCGTCCCGGCCGCCGGAGCCACCGGAGGAGCAATCGGCGGAGCTACCGTCTTGCGCGCCACCTTCCTCGGTGACGGCGACGGCGACGGCTTTGCGTCTTCTCCGCGAGGGCTCCGCAGCCGGCGTGCGCTGCTGCGTTTGGGAGCCACGCACGATTCGAGCAGCTTCTGAATCGCCGTGTTCTTGGGTTGCCGCGCCAGCACCTTTTCGAACAACGGTTTCGCCTCGGCGCAGTTGCCGTGACGGTAGAACTCCAGGCCCCGGATCGACAGCTCCCCCACCGATTCGGCCGCCAAAGCCCCTGTCGCGCATGCCAGCAGCGAAGCTGCCGCCGACAACAAACGAACCCCCGATCGTGTCATCGGCGGCCCCTCCACCGTTCCACAAACGCTTCGCCGCCCGGTCCGCCCGCTCCCGCTACCGCCGCGATCGCCACCGGCTTCCGGCTGCTCGCGGCGCCGGCCCGGGTCACTACGAACTCCCGCGCACGCTGCAGAAACGCATCTTGATTGGCGTACCGCAGTTCCTCGATCGTCGGCGAGAACCCGCCTCCCCAGTGCTCCCACAACTGCGCCAAAAACCGCTGCGGTGAGTCCGTTTCGCCCAACAGGCACGCAACCCCGTGCGGACCTGCGTACACCAGGTCCGACACCGACGCCAGTGACGCCGCCAAGGCCGCCAGTTGTTCCACCGCCTCGGCCACCTCCGGCAGACGGAAAGCGACGATCACGAATGGTAGCCCGTTCTCCCTCGCATACAGGGTCTCCCGTGCGATTCGGCCGCAGAACCGTCCCAGATCCTGTGTGCACCGGTGGCTGTCATCGTCCTGCTTCCGCGTGATTCGCGAGGCTTGCTGCGCCAGTTGCTTTCCCGGAATCCGGCTCAACCGCTGCATCAGGTTCAATAGCGTTAGCCGCAGCAGACGCGGATCGGTGGAGTAGGCAAAACACAGGTCAATCCCCGCTGCTAACGCTGCCAGCCGTTCACTGATGTGCCGCGTACGGTCTCCCATGCCCACCATCAGCATGTTGTGACCTTTTTCGCGCAGCATCCGCGCCAGTTCCAGTCCGCTCACACCCGGCATTTCCATCGCCACCAGAATCGCGGCCGGATTTGCCATCGCCGCCAGCGTCAATGCGTCATGCACTCCCGACGCCTCCACTACCTCGAAGTTTCGCTCCAGTTGCGCGCGCAGGTTCATCCGCCTCGATGCATCGGATTCCACCAATAGAATCCGGGGCCCCTGTTCGTCGTTGTTGGACGGCGCCCTGGGTGGCGCCGCATTCGATGTCACCCGCACACGCAACGCCGGGTCCCTTTGTCTTTCCGGCCCCACGTGCGCGTGCAGTTGCGCCAACGGCGGGTTCTCCACGCGTTCCGCTACGGTTTCCACGGCGCTGAAAGGGGTGCCGCCGAAATCGTCCTCGAGTTCCTCTTCCGGGAAACTCGCCTCCGCCACCGGCCGCGGCGCGCTGAATTTGGCCCCTCTTACCTTCTCCTCGAGCGGTTCCTCCGCCTCGATTAGCCCGGCGCCCTCTCGGATCTCGAAGTGGAATCGGTGTGACGTTTGCGCCGGCGAATACAACTCGGCGTCCATTCGCCGCACCTTGCCGCTGCCTCTGCGGAACGTGAGCACCCCGTGTAGGGAATCGATCGGGATTTCATGCCGGTCGCCCGCTTCCTCTAATACATACGCTACGCACGCCCGCAGCCGGCCGAACGACGTAACCACCTGCTCGAACCGGCTCGGGCGGCTCCCCGGATCCGCGCCGACCAATGGGTTCACCGGGTCAAACACCACACGCTCCACTTTCCGGTTTCCCAGCAGTCCGTGAAACTCGTCCACGATGCGCGAGTGGTCTTCCACCTTGGCAACAGCCGCCTCCACCTGCTCGGGATACTCGAAGATCAGTAACTGTCTCGACGCCAGGTACTCGTTCAGGTGGAATCCGAGTTGCCGCGCTTTGTCCAGAACACGCGGTGGCGATTGATTCGTCACCAGTGCAACCGCCTCGCCCGCTTTCAGTCCGCGATGCACGAACCCCAGGCAAAAGCTGGTTTTCCCCCCGGATTCGGGGCCGCGGATCAAGTATGACCCCGTGTCTCCCAATCCACCTGCATTGGTGTCGAGAGGTTGAAATCCCGTTAGTTTCATATCCAGATCAAGACGACTGGTTTCTATCCGCTCCGTTTACCCGGGAGCACACCGACAAGTTTTGTAGGACGTTTGTGTTATCGGCTCCGTAGAACCAGAACCTTAGGATGCGCCGGCGAAGCCCACGTGAATTAAGTATGTAGGCCGATTCGAGTGGGGCATTCCACCCAACCGGCTAATGCCCGATCGGTCCGGTGACGATAGACCCTTAGCCGTGACTAGTGATAAGTGTGTCTACTCGCCCTCGCGGCAATTCTCCGCCGCCGCACTCCTACTTGTTTTGGCCGTGCTCGCGACGCCGGCCGTCCACGCACAAACCGTCACCTACAGGACTACTTCCGATTGGGGTGCAGGTTTCAACGGCCAGATCACGGTGAAGAATGACGCCGCGGTCCCTCTACGGGCCTGGCAGGTCGATTTCGACTTCGCGCGCAAGATAGAAAACATCTGGGACGCCCGCATCGTCGAGCGCTCGGGCAATCGCTATCGCGTCCGGTCGGCCGGATGGAACGATTCCATCGAACCCGGCCAGAGCGTCTCGTTCGGATTCACCGGCTCGCCCGGCGAGGTGAAGGAAGGTCCGGCCAACGCCGTGGTCGTCGCTGGATCGGAAGGTGCTCCCGGTGCGACGCCGGTTCCTCCGGCCCCTACCCCCGGCTCCACCGGCGCCAATGCCATCGCCGCGATTCGCGAGACCGGCCGCTGGACCGGTGGGTTCTCCGCCACCATCACCATTACCAACCGAAGCGCCACCCAGGAAATCCGCAGGTGGACCCTCCGTTTCCGCCTCGATGCCTCGATCGATAGCGCCTGGGGCGGAACCTATCGGCGCGACGGCGATTGGCACGAAATTTCCGCCGGCTCCGCCGTCGAAGCGATTGCCGCTGGCGGATCGGTGGTCGTCGGCTTCACCGGCTCTCCGAATCTGGAGAATGCCGCCGCCGGCTCTTGCACACTCAATGGCGGCGAATGCGCGATGACAGTCGCCAGGTTCGTCGCCGCCACCCAGCGGCCGCCCATCGCTGTTTCCGGCGATGAAGAAGGCAAACCCGTCACCCAGTGGCTTCTTTCCGGCGGCGCAACTGCGTACAAGCTGTCCAGCCCGGCCGGTGGCGCCGTGTTTCGCGCCACATCCAGCAACCCGAGTGTTGCCCGTGTTGCCGTGCATGCCGACCTTCTCACCGTCCACGCACTCCAACCCGGACGCGCTTTCGTCCGCATCGACGATCTCGCTGGCGGCGCATCCCGCGCTGTTGGGATTCGCGTCAACGGCGCCGATGGCGAGCCGCCTGGGCTTCCGCCCTACGTCGCGCTCGGTAGCGTGAGCGAAGACACCACCGCGGATCTGGGATTCTGGCGCGGCATCGAATCGGTGGAAACCAAGAACGACTCCGGAGAAACCGTCGTGCAGCCGGGACGCCGCAACAAGCGGATCGATATTCGATACATCTACCTCAACGGCGGGCCCGTGAATGGATGGGACACCTGGGGCAACGGCCCGGGCAGCCGGGCTGTCAACTATATCCGCAACAGCCGGATGCTGGGTATCGTGCCCTACTTCGTCTTCTACAACATTCCCGATGGGTCTGAGAGCTACGAGCGCGATCTCGAGCACGCGCAAAGCCTCTCTTACATGACCGCGTATTTCGCCAATCTGCGCCTGTTTCTCGATATCGTGCGGCGCGAATCGCCGGGCGACACCGTTGGCGTGATCCTGGAACCGGACTTTCTTGGCTATCTCGCGCAAAACGCCGGCCGCGCTCCTGCTGATATCCCCGCCGCCACCCGAGGCGCCTATGACTCCGGCCTCCTCGGCCCTGACGACCCCGCTTTTCCAGACAATATCCGCGGCCTCGTCGAGGCGATCAACTACTCGATCTCAAAATACGCCCCCCGCGTCGAGTTCGGATGGCAGATGAATTTGTGGGCGTCGCCCCCGGGCGGATTCACCACATCCATCCCGGGGCGCGGCATCATCCGCAAGACAGACCAGGCCGGGATCGACGCCGGGCGCCAGGCGATCGCGCTCGAAGCCGCCGCCATCACCCGCTTCTACCTCGACGCCGGCATCGCCACCCACGGCGCGCGGTTCGTATCTATTGACAAATACGGCCTCGACGCCGGCGCTGAACCCGGCGCGGCTGCCAATCCCGCCGAGTCCATCTGGTTCTGGAACAACGATCATTGGCTCAACTATCTCGCCTTCGTCCGCGCCATGCACGAAACGTCAGGCCTCCCCGTCGTCCTGTGGCAGCTTCCGGTGGGGCGTATCAATGGCACACGCGAGAGCAACCCCTACAGTTCAGAAGGAACCTTTCCGGATCTTCCCAACGCCCACCGCCTGTTTGAAGATTCAGCGCCCACATTCTTTTTCGGCGACACCTTCGCCGCCGCGGAACCGCGGGCCTCCTACTTCGCCTCCAACGCCTCCGCGGACCCCGGGCTCGCCGCCGGCGAGGGCGTCATCACTTGGTCTTCTCACATCCGCGATGCCGCCCAAGCCGGTGTACGGGTGATTCTGTTCGGGGCCGGTGTCGGTGCCAGCACCTCCAGCGTTGGGGAGCCGCCGTCCGACAGCTATTGGTGGATTACAAAAGCGCAGAACTACTATAACGATCCTGCCCCGATTCAGGAATGAATTCGGTTGGCGCCACCCGCCGGCTCCTCCTCCGGCGAGGGCGCCCTTGCCGTGCGCGCAGCACGGCAACCCAAGCTGTCCTCCCCAGCTCCGGTCACCCTCAACATGGCATGACGGAAGGGTCCATGGAAATACTGGCTGGTACTAAAACACGTCTGGTCCGTACCCCGAGTTCAGTCCCAGATGGGCTTTATGTAATTGAAAATAGGAATGTTGTGGTCGCTGGTACTGAAAATTCCAACGTCGCTCGCTAACCCTGTGGACCCGCACTGTCGCCACGCCCGGCCAGCGGCTTTACCAACCCCCCGCCGCAAACGGCCACACCCTTGTTCAGGAGCGCCGTCATGAAATTCGCGAATACGTTGTAGACCACCTGTTCGCTCACCGCATGCGGACCCGGTAACCGGAAACCCGCCGGCAATTCCTTACTGATTTGCAGTCGAATCGCGTTCGGAACCACCTGACCCCGTGCGTCGCGCTGATTGGCCACCGTGATCGGCGTCTGCAGCACCGCTGCCGTCTGGCCGTCCACGTAAAACTGACATCGCGCAAACCATCCCAGGTTCCCCGGATCCCGCGCGTCGAACAACAGTAGCGGCGCCTGCCGGCCGGTCGCTGTCGCCTCCACGACGATCGCCCGCGGCGTCTCCTGGACTTGGCAGTCCACCCCTAGCTCGCGGCAAATCTCCTGCACCGGCTCGGTCTGTAACTCGAGATACAAGACCTTGTGCGCGCCAACTTGCATCACCTGCATGCTGCCCTCATTCTATCCCGTTGCGGCCCCGGATTCGATGCTCCATTTCCTCAGCGCTCGTTCGTATGCCTCGTAGGTTGCCCCGTCGTAGAGCACGAAGATCGCGTTCACCACCGGACTCCCCGCCTCCTGCAGCGCCTCGCCCACCGCGGCAACCGCGATTTCCGCCGCCTTGTCCACCGGATAGCCGTACGCTCCCGTGCTGATCGATGGAAACGTGATGATTCGCACCCCGCGTTCGGCCGCCAGCCGCATCGCCTTCCGGTAGCACGAAGCAAGCACTTCCTCCTGATCCACTGCCTTTTCGTGATAAACAGGACCCACCGCGTGAATCACATACTTGGCCGGCAGACTGCCCGCGGTCGTGATCACCGCATCGCCCGGCGCACAATCCCCGATTCGAGTCCGGATCTCGGCCAACTGTTCCATGATCTTCGGTCCGCCCGCGCGATGGATCGCCCCATCCACGCCGCCTCCGCCCGCCAGCGCCGGGTTGGCCGCGTTCACGATCGCCTCGGCCAGAACCTTCGTGATATCGCCCTGCAGGAGCCGCAAGTGTTTGGGCCCTATCGTTACGACCATATGCTCCTATCGTAGTGGTAATTGTTGTTACCGTAAAGAATGAATGCGCAGACAGGGTCTTCCGTCCCCTCCCGCCGTGATCTTGTTCGATATTGACGGCACCCTCATTCGCCGTGCCGGTCCCCATCACCGCCAGGCGCTTGTCGACGCCGTTGCCAAGGTCACCGGTCTCCATGCTCCGCTCGATCATATTCCGCTCCAAGGCATGCTGGACCGGGCCATCGTCGAGTGGATGATGCGGGACGCCGGGGCCTCCAAGGCCGCCATCGCCCGCGCCATGCCCGCCATCGTCGACACCGCGCAGCGCCTCTACGTCCGCCGTGCTCCCTCGTCGCTGCGCTCCAAAGTGTGTCCCGGAGTACGTCCTCTTCTCACGAAACTGAAGCGCGCCGGTATTCCCATGGGCCTGGTCACCGGGAACCTCACTCGCATCGGATGGCTCAAGATGGAGCGCGCGGGAATCCGCGAACATTTCCAATTCGGCGCTTTCGCCGAACAGGCCCGCGATCGCGCTGGCCTCGTCAAAATCGCCCTCCGCCACGCCCGCCCGTTGCGCCCCGCCAACGCCGTCAGCAACACCTGGCTGATCGGCGATCATGAAAACGACATCGCCGCCGCCCGCGCCAATGGCGTTCGCTCGGTTGCCGTCGCCACCGGTGTGTCCGCGCGCCATCAACTCGCCGCCTGCTCGCCGGACCTCCTCCTCGACGATCTTCGCGCCCTCTCGCTCGACCTGCTTCTAGTATGAGAATCTTTCTTTCACTCCTCGTCCTGCTCTCTGCTTGCGCCGCGCCGGACGCCCGTACGACGGCCATCGTCGGCGCCACGGCTCTTCTGCCCGGCGGCGAATCCATTGCCGATTCCGTCGCGGTCGTCAAAGGGACCCGTCTCATCCGCCTGGGCACACGCGCTGAAACGCCCATTCCCGCCGGTTCCGACAAGGTCGATGGGGCAGGGAAGTACCTGCTTGCCGATCCCGACGCCGGCGGCGAATTGCGCCAAGGCGCACGCGCCAACCTCGTCCTTGCTTCCGATCCCGCCGGTGCGCCCCCACGAACCACCATGCGTGAAGGAAAATGGCTGCAGTGAGCGAAGCCCAATCGATCGCCGTCAAGCGTGCGCAAGTCGAGTTTCACAACTTCGCCTCGCTCGGCCAACCCGACGTCAGTCTGCCGGTCTACGCGGAAGAGAATCGCCGCCGCGGCGACCTCATACGGCGCAACCTCGACTTTACCGGTCCGCTCACCCCCTTTCTCGAAGTCGGCGCCAACGCCGGCCACACAGCGTATCTGCTCGCCAACGAGTTCGACGCGGCCGGCTTTGCCCTCGACATCTCTGCCGACGCGCTCCGTCACGGAATCTTCCTCATGGACCACTGGCGCTACGCTCGCGCGCCCGTCCGGATCGGCGGCGACGCCCTCAATCTCCCCTTTCGAGACAACTCGCTGCGGTTCGTGATGACCCATCAAACCCTCAGCCAGTTCATGGACATCGATGCCGTATTCGCGGAAATCAACCGCGTGCTGGCGCCCGGCGGCGTGTTCCTGTTCTCGGAGGAGCCCATTCGCCGCATGCTCTCTTTGCGGCTCTACCGCTGCCCCTACTACGACACCATGAAGCCCTGGGAGCGCAAGCTCTACGACTGGGGTCTGCTCGGCTTCCTCGTCAAAGACGTCATCGGCGCCCATCAGGAAGAAAGCTTCGGCATCCGCCAGAACCACCGCATGACGCTGCCCGATTGGGCCGCCCTGATCGCCAGGCATTTCCCCGAACATCGCACCGAGATCGTCGTGCCCCAGCGCGGTTTCGCCGAGCGCTGGGTCCGATCCCTCGGACGCCGTATTGACCGTCATCGCACCGATTGGGTCCCCGCGCGTCTGCTCGGCGGCACCCTCGCCGCTTTCTGCAGAAAAGCCGGCGTGCCCCCGGACTTCCCCCCACTTGCCCGCTTCGAGGATTTCCTCCGCTGTCCCGATTGCCACGGCCCGCTCGCCCGGTCGCACGACGAAACCCTTCGCTGCGGCGCCTGCTCTTACCAAGCCCCCGATGAAGGCGGCGTCTACAACCTTCTGCGCGACGCCGATCGCAAGGAACTCTACCCCGGCGCCCGCGCCGATTTGATTGACTTCACGCAGCCCGGACACGAATCCGCCCTGCTCGACGGTTGGGGGCCCCTCGAAGGGGTCTTCGGCGCCAAGTACCGTTGGCTAAGCGGCGCTCCGGCCCGCGCGCGTTTGCAGCCGGTCCGCGAAGTCCCCCAGCGCCTCCGCATCCGCGGCCACGCCCACGAAAAGATTCTCGAGCAGGGACAGCCCGCCCGCGTCGCCGTGAAGGTCAACGGCGCGCTCCTTGAGACGTTTCCCCTCGAGAGAAACGGTCTGTTTGTCCTCGAAACCGACGTCCCGCCCGCCGCCGAATACATCGTCGAGGTGCAGGCCTCGCCCCAATGGCAGGCCCCGCCCGACGATCGTTGGTTCACCGTGAACCTGTCGCTGCTCCGGCTGATTGACCGTCCTTGAGCTGTTCATCCAGCCATGGATGAAACACCCGCACCGCATCCCGGCGCAGGATCGTCAACTGACCCGTCGGGTCGCCGCGCTTGCCAACGCCCATCGCCACCAGCAGACGCTCTCCCGGCAGCTTCCTCACGGTGATCTTGTACTGCGGCTTGCCCGCGCCCGGCAGCGCATGGACCTGGCTCTCGGACTCCGGAAAAAACGGATCCACCGCCCGCTCCGGTTCATACATCCGCGTCACGCTCACCAGCTTGCCCGTCGATTTTCGGAATACCAGCACATGCGAATGGTCATGATCGTCCGCGTCCGCCGCGATCCGATATTGCCACGATACGTAATCGGCGCCGAACTCCGCCGCCAGATGCGGCGCGCCCAGCAGCCGCTGGATTTCCTCCTGGGTCTCGTTGAGCGTGAACCATGTGAAAGCTTCCGCTTCCACCCGCGGCTCTGCAATCAGGGCCCGCGCTACGTCGCCTGCGAAAAAAAGACGGGGTGCCGCCATGAGCAGCACCCCCAGTTTTAGAGCAACGGAATTCATCAGGCTGACACTTACTTACCGACCGACTTGGGGAACTGATCGCCTTTCACCAGCGAATCCAGCGCCTTGTCGATCTCGGTGGTATCGGTCGACACCGCCGCCGCCATCTTGAAAAAGATGTCGGACTGATCCAGGTATCCGGTAAACAGCAGCGCCCCCGGACCCTCCGCCGTCACCGGCACGCTTGACCCCGTATGGTCTCCCGTCCGGAATCCCACCGACAACCGACGCAGTCCCGGGCCCGAATTGTTCGGATACCCGTTGCTCGGATGCATCGTGTAGGCCGGGCTCCCGAAGTACGTCGAGTAGGTGCTCGACGCCGGGTCGGAGCTCGAACTTGCCGCTGCGAACGTCCCCGGCATGCCCGTCGCGCCGCCGTTGTTGGACGAGCCCGTGCTGCTGTTGACGAACGGAAGTCCCGCGCGCGCGTTGGCGTAGGAGTCGCCCCACACCGTGAAATCCTGATCGCCGCGCGGTGTCTTCACGCTGATTTTCTCGCTCTTGTTGCGATCGAAGTATTCGCTGTCGGGCGTATTGTTCACGCCGATGATCGACATCGACTGGTCATGGTCGGCCGTCACCACGATCAATGTGTCTTTCACCGGGCGCTGCGCCGCCCACGCCCGCGCCACGCCGATCGACTTGTCCATTTCGATCGTGTCCCAGATCGTGCCCACCGCCTGATTGGGGTGCGACTGCTTATCGATCGAAGCCGCCTCCACCATCAGAATGAACGGCACCTGCCCGAAGCTGGCCGAAAGAACTTCGATCGCTTTCTGCGTCATCAGGTCGAGCATCGGCTGATCGGTGAACGCGCCCAGATTCGCCGCCGGTTCCGAAGCCGGCCGTTGCAGCCCCAGTTTGTCATAAGCCACGTCCATGTTGGCGTCGCTCGCCGTCCGGATCCCATCGCTGGCCGGACGCGGCGTCCCGCTCTTGAACAACCCGATGGTCGGCTGCCCGAACCCGATCGCTTTCAACTCCGTCGCGTTGGTGACGTAGCGATATCCCTTCGCCCGCAGTTCCGCGATCAGATCCCGCCCGTCGGTCCGGCCCGCCGCCAGAAAGGGATCGGCGCCGCCGCCCAGAATCACGTCGAATGCCGGACGCCCGTCGAGCATCGGATTCTCCACATACTGACGCGCGATTTCGAGCCGCATCTGGCGATACGGAACATACGCGCCCTGCACTGCCGGCGTCGCGTCGGTGATTGCCGCCGTGCTTACGATGCCGGTCCGGTAGCCCGCGCGGCGCTTCAGGTACTGCCACAGATTTTCCACTCTCGGATTGTCCGACATCGCCGCGTTGTTGGCCGCGTTCTGCTGGCCGTTGAACCGCCACCGGCAGTCGGTGCCGTCGGTGAAGCTGTTCACCGCGTTCAGGAAGCTCTTATTGCCGCTCGCCCAGGCCGTTCCAGTGTTGGCCGAATCCGGCACGATCGAGTCCGTGCCATACGTCATCGACATGCCGCTCACCGGCATCTTGTCCATCTCGAGCAGGTTGTCGAAGAAGCCGTCCCGGAACGAATTCTTGCCGCTGGCGTCCACGATCGACCGCGATACCAGCCGCGCCGCGTCCCGATACGCCGTGCCCATCGCATCGCCGATGAATAGAATGAGATTCCGGCGTTGCGGGTTCGTGAACGGCCGCACCAGAATGTCCCGCGAATCGGTCACCGTCGTCCCGCCCGCCGATAGCGAAACTTCCAGTTTCACCGTGCCCGTGGTCTCGAATGACTGCAAATTGGCCCGCAAAACGTAGTCCGAGGAGGTGTCGCAATCGAGCTCCGTTTTCACTGGCGCTGAAAATTTCGAGGTTAGATCCGCGCTCCCAGCCGTTACTTTCAGTCCGCTCACCGCGGTGGCGTTGCGGACTTCCAGAACCAGATCCACCAACTGGCCTTGTAACAATCGGGTCCGCTCGGGCAAAAGGATGCGGACGCTAGGGGCGCCTTGCGCGAAGGCGTACAGGCAGCATGACAGAGCAAGCAGGCTTGCGCGCAGCACACGTTTAAATGTCACTGAATTCTCCCAATCGAAATGTAAAATTGGGACCTTCGATCGGTCCAGTGCCGATATTAGTAAGTGAGCTGTCTATGTATGACGAATTTTTCGTGAAATCTCGGTTACACTTACAGCCGGTTGATCAGGCTAGCCACGTACCCGCCGCCGAACCCGTTGTCAATGTTCACCACTGACACGTTGCTCGAACAACTGTTCAGCATCCCCAGCAGCGCCGCCAATCCGTGAAAGCTCGCCCCATAGCCCACGCTGGTCGGCACCGCGATCACCGGACACGACACCAGCCCGCCCACCGCGCTCGGCAGCGCTCCCTCCATGCCCGCGCACACCACCGCCACCCGCGCCGCCGCGATCCGCTCCCGGTTCGCCATCAGCCGGTGGATCCCCGCCACCCCCACGTCCTGGATGCTGTCCACCTCGTTGCCCATCGTCTCCGCCGTCAAACGCGCTTCCTCCGCCACCGGGATGTCACTCGTCCCCGCGCAGATCACCGCGATCCGGCCTTTGCCGCGCACTTCCCGGTCCCGCCACACGCGCACCACGCGCGACATCGGAAAATACTCCGCATCCGGAAACTTCTCCATCACCAGTTCCGCAGCGCGCTGCTCGCACCGCGTCGCCAGCACGTTCGCCGATCGCTCCAGCAGCTTCGTCGCGATCGCCAACACATGATCGGGTGATTTGCCCTGTCCGAAAATCACCTCCGGCATCCCTTGCCGCAGCGCACGGTGGTGGTCCACCTTCGCGAAGCCCAGATCTTCGAAAGGCATGTGGCGCAGCCGCCCGATCGCCTCCTCCACGTCCACAGACCCGTCCTTCACTTGTGCCAGAAGATTCTTCAGTTGCGTTTCATCCATCGGTACAATCTATTGTAGTGGCCGACCCGTCGTTGTCCGTTTCTCCGCCGCCGTCCCTCACCGCCAGGATCCGCATGGCGCTCGACATGATCAAGTTCGAGCACTCCGTCTTCGCGCTTCCCTTCGCGTTGACCGGTGCTCTCCTCGCCTTGCGCGACGTCCCTGTCCCAACCGCCGAAATCGTGCGCCGCCTCATCTGGATCGTCGTCGCCATGGTGGGCGCACGCTCGGCGGCCATGGCCTTCAACCGCATTGCGGACTCCGCCATCGACGCCCGCAACCCCCGCACCCGTACCCGTCATCTCCCCTCCGGCGCCCTCTCCCACCGCTTCGCCTGGGGCTTTTTCGCCATCGCTGTGGCCGTGTTTCTCCTCGCAGCCGGCATGCTCAACCGGTTGTGCCTCCAATTGGCCCCGGTGGCGCTCGGCGTGGTGCTGCTCTATTCCTACACGAAGCGATTCACCGCCCTCTGCCACCTCGTGCTCGGGTTCGCCTTGGGTATCGCCCCCGCCGCCGCCTGGATCGCCATCACCGGCTCGCTGGACCCCCGGATCCTGTGGCTCACCGCCGCCGTTACTCTCTGGACGGCCGGGTTTGACATCATCTACGCCTGTCAGGACTTTGAGTTCGATCGCTCCGAGGGCCTCTCGAGCATCCCTGCCGCGCTCGGGCTCTCCAACGCGCTCCTGCTTGCCCGCTTCCTCCACCTGCTCATGATCGTGTGTCTCGCTGCTCTCTGGGCATCCTTCGCCATGGGATGGCTCGCCGCCGCCGGCGTGGCCCTGGTGGCCGGCCTGCTTCTCTATGAGCACAGCCTCGTGTCGGCAAGCGATTTCAGCCGCGTCGACGCAGCGTTCTTTACCGTGAATGGCTGGGTCAGCATGTTATTCTTGGTGTTTTGGGCCGCCGATGTCCGCGCAATTTGAAGACCGAAGACTGATCCCCATCCACGACAAGGTGCTCGCCGCCGAACGCCTCTCTTTTGACGACGGCGTCACGCTCTACCGCACGCCCGATCTCCTCGGCGTCGGCTACCTGGCCAACCTCGTACGGGAACGCCTCCACGGCAACGTCACCTATTTCAACGTCAACCGCCACATCAACCCCACCGATGTTTGTGTCGCCAGTTGCCGCCTCTGCGCTTTCGGGAAAAAGGCCAAGGACCCCCGCGCCTACATGATGACCTTTGATCAGGTCTATGAGACCGCGGCCAAGGGCTACGCCGAAGCCATCACCGAATTCCACATCGTCGGCGGGTTGCATCCCGAGATGGGGCTGGACTGGTTCTGCGAAATGCTCCGCGGACTCAAGCAGCGCTTTCCGGACGTTCATCTCAAGGCGCTCACCATGGTGGAGGTTGCCTTCGTCGCCCAGCGCGCCAAGGTTTCCATTCGCGAAGCGCTCACCCGCTTGAAGGAAGCCGGCATGGATTCGCTCCCCGGCGGCGGCGCCGAGATTTTCTCCGAGCCTGTGCGCCGCATCATCTGCGATCACAAGATCGACGGCAATCAGTGGCTCGAGACCGCGCGCGTGGCACACGAACTCGGGTTGCATTCCAATTGCACCATGCTCTACGGGCACATTGAAAACGAGCAGGATCGCGTCGATCACCTCGTCCGCCTCCGGCGCCTGCAGGATGACACCCGCGGCTTCGTCACCTACATTCCCCTCGCCTTTCACCCTGACAATACGGCGCTGTCCCACATCGCCAAGACCACCGGGTTTCAGGACCTCAAGGCCATCGCCGTGGCCCGCCTCATGCTCGACAACATCCCTCATGTCAAGGCCTACTGGATCATGATGACGCCGCGGATTGCCCAGATCGCTCAGCGCTTCGGCGCCGACGATATCGATGGCACCGTCGTAGAGGAGAAGATCTATCACGATGCCGGGGCGACCACCACCCAGTCCATGCGCCGCGCCGAACTGCTCCAGTTGATCAAAAGGTCCGGCCGCGAGCCGCTCGAGCGCGATACGCTCTACCGTCCCGTGCAGCGCACCGAGACCGCCTTCACCGTCCTCGTATGAACCGTTCTCGCATCAAACTACTCCTCTCGGCCTTGGCAGGCGCGGTCATCGTTTTCGCCCAGGCCCCCACTCTCGCGCCTGCCCGCGAACCCGGCCTCTATGCTTCCATCGACCTTGTCAAGGGCGGCCCGGGTGCGGAAGAGGAACTCGGCCGCATCACCTTCCGCCTGTTCGATAAGGAAGCTCCCGCCACCGTGAAGAATTTCGTGAACCTCGCCCAGGGCGCGCGTTCCTATCTCGATCCCCGCACGGGTCTTCCCTCCCGCCGGCCTTTTTACAAAGGTCTCACCTTTCACCGCGTCATTCCCGGATTCATGATCCAGGGCGGCGATCCCCTCGGTGACGGCACCGGCGGCACCACCATCATCCCGGATGAGATTGACCCGAACCTGAAGTTTGACCGGCCGGGCCGCGTGGGAATGGCCAATTCCGGCCCCAATTCCGGAAGCTGTCAGTTCTTCATCACCGAGGGTGGCCCCGGTACTACGAAGCACCTCGATGGTCTCCACACCATCTTCGGGCAAGTCGTCGAGGGGCAGGACGTCGTGAGTAAGGTGACCGCGGTACCCACAGATGCCGAACGTCCCGTGGCGCCCATCCGCATCGCTGCGGTGACCGTCGAACGCGTCCCATAATCGTTTTCCCCCCCTGCGCGCCACTCGTATCAGACGAACACCTGTCCACGGTCCCACAAGCTCCGGAGCGTCCTAGTAGTACAAAAATCGACGAACATCCGTCTCTATTTATTGCTTTTCGTTAGCAGATGTCTTCGGTTATACTAGTTTCACCGAGCTGCGGCAAATCACAACAGAATAACGCCTAGCCAGCCGACTACCAGAGGAGAATCTACATGCATTCGGTCTCAACCCGCGCTCCACGCGCGATTCGGCCCCCCTTGGCCGCTCTCGTAACCATCCTCACGATTTCAGCTGCGGCATCGCTCCAGGCTGGCATTATTTACCGGCAGGGACTCACGGCCGAATGGCTGCTTGACGACCCCGGTGACAACGCCCCGCCCATTACCGGGAACTTCGAACTGATCGACGAAAACTCGAGCGGGACTTTTCAGGCGAACGCGCCGGTCCCGTTCGGCTCGGGCTCAACCTCCCTGGAGATTAGCTTCGACCCCGCCACGGCGACCTTTCGCTCCACGTCGGATACCCGCGCCCGTCAATCCGGACTCAATCAGGGCCCAGGATGGCAATCGCTTCAGGTTAGGGGCTTTCAATCGATTCGATTCGACGACATGATCAGCGTGGATAACCGTGTCGTTGGCATCGGGTTTGTGCACTTCTATCTGGTTGCCACCGGATCGGTAGGCTTGAACAACGCGATCATCGCGCCGCCGGACTCATTCGCTCCGATCGACACCTCCACCGCGGTCGTATTTAACCTCGACGGTGGAGCGCCAGGTGTCGAAGACCACGCCTTCGGGAGAGTAGACAAGGCTAAGGCGCACGATTGTCTCGGCGACGGCATATGTTCGTTTAGCGAGGCAGACCCAGTCGTCGAAAACCTCGAGCTGCTGGTGCCGTTCAATCAGGGCGATCCCTTCCCGCTCCGATTCTCCTTGACCGAGGCTGCCTTTCTCAACGGCACGGTCGTCGACGCGACGGAAGTCAATATGCAAGTGCGGAATGACCTGTCAAGCACCATGAAGCTCTATGCCGACGTCTACGACTCGAATATGAACCTGATCCCCGGCTTACAGGTGACCTCCGCCGAAGGCGTTACCTATCGCAACTTCACCTCGTCTCCGTCGCAAGTGCCGGAACCGGGCACGATGGCTCTGGCGGGCATCGCGCTGCTGGGGCTCGCCGCATTCGGCAAGCGTTCGGCGCGATAACAGGAATCAGGCAGCACACCAGCCTGCCGTCGCGCCGCTACCCGGGGATCGCCCCCACCCACGTGGCCGGTCCTGTGCAGGCCGGGTCCGCGAGTTGCTCTACTTCGCGCCCGAGTTCCGTTTGCATGGCGTCCGCCGCTTTTCCTGTTCGATCAACGAGAGTGCTGCCACGGGCCGTCGGCGGCAGATCTTCCGATTCACTTCCACAAATGCCCGGCTGAGTTTCTGAAACTTCTCGAATTCAGACAATCTCGCGTTCGGCCATTTTTGATGTCGCGCCCACTGAGCTTCGGGCTGGCTCCAGCGGGGCCGCAATACGCCCGCGGTCTGTGTGCTCCATACCGCAGTCTGTGTGCTCCATAAAGGATCGCCCCAGTCCCGCCGATAGGGAATGGGGAGCCACCACGGAGACTTGTCCGAAGCACAGATTATGAAGAAAAACCTGATCCCGCTGGTTTCGATCGCGTTCGTTGTCGCGGCAATTTGCACGGCGGTCTTTTATGGCCTCGTCGCCGGACGATTGACCAGCCCCGCATCGGCCAACTCGAACGGCGCCATGTTGGTCGCCGCACGGTCCATCGCGAGTGGACAACGCGTATCGGCCGCCGACGCAAAGGCCGTTCCCGTCTCGGGCCAGGTTCCCGACAGCGTCTTCCGCAGTCCGGCCCAGTTGGAAGGGCTCACCGCTTTGCGAGACATCAAGGCCAATGAACCCCTTTCCCCCGCGCAACTGGTCTCCGCCGAGGCCGGGGGCGGCCTGGGTATTCCGGTTGGAAAACGGGCCATCTCCATCCAAGTGGCCGACTCAGCCGGAATTCTGACTGTCCTCCGGCCCGGCTACCGCGTCGACGTCCTGGCCATCCACGGCGAGGGCAATCAGGCCCTGGCCAAAACCTTGCTCCGGAATCTCGAAGTCCTACGTGTGAATAAGCAACCCGAGCCTTCGCCCGGCAAACCGGCTCTGCCGGTGGTGACCCTGCTCGCCACGCCCACCCAAGCAGACGCGCTTGCTCTTGCCGATGCCGTTACCAGGGTCCGCCTCCTGCTCCGGAATCCATTCGACAACGCCGATGACGATACCGCGCGGCGCCTCGACGTAGGCGCCCTGATGCAAGCCCCCTCCGGGGCTGCAAGCGGTGGGGCGCGCCGGACGGGTGGCGTCCGCTAGGCCCATGCCCACCCTGCTCATGGCCGGGGTGTTCGCCGCTACCTTCGCGGTGGTCGCCGTCGCGGTGGTCCTTTACGCGCGAAGCTCGGCTTCCGAGCCCTCCGCCGATGGTGAGTTCCCCGTTCAGGAAGAATCCATCGACTGGCTCAAACCGGTCCAGGCCGCCCCCGGCATCCTGAAAGAGGAAACACTCAGTTCCATCACCGCGTGGGATCAGTTGCTTGCCCGTGTCAACGGTGTCGAGCGTATGCGGCACGCCCTCGCCGAAGCTGGCATGCAATGGTCGGTCGGACGCTTGACGGCCATGATGCTGCTGGCCGGCGCCGCCACCTTTGCCATCCTGTGGCCCATGAGTTGGGCCTCGCAGTGGGGCAAGGTCGCCGCGGCCGCCATTTCCGCGTCCGCTCCCTACCTCATCGTGCGCCGCCGCCGGAGAAAGCGGATGCTCTTGTTCGAGCACCAGTTCCCCGAGGCCATGGACACCCTCTCCCGAGCGATGCGCGCCGGGAATCCCTTCTCGGTCGCGCTCGAACTGGTCTCCCGCGAAACGCCCCATCCGCTCGGTCTCGAGCTGCGCAAAACGGTCGATGAACGCAAGCTCGGTATGAGTTGGGACGTCGCCCTCGCGCATCTCGCCCAACGCGTTCCAGTCGTGGAGGTGAACATCTTCGTTGCCGCGGTCCAGTTGCAGACGCGCACCGGAGGCAAGCTCCACGAAGTGATCGGGAAATTGGCGGAGACAATGCGTGAAAGCACCGCCCTCAAGGGCGAAGTCCGCTCCATCGCCGCGCATGGCAAAATGACGGGGACCCTCCTGACCGTTCTTCCTTTGGCCATTACGGCCATCATGAGCTATGTGAATCCCACCAGCCTCCTGGTGCTTTGGAATGACCCGGTCGGCCATCGCCTCATCTGGATCGCCGCCGGGTGCCTGATCCTCGCCCACGTGGTCATTCAGAAATTGGTGGATATCAAACTATGACCCCGCTGCTTTGGCTGCTGCCACTGTTCTTCGTGGTCGTGCTCGTCTCGGTCATGGCGGCCGGTGCCATCGTCATGCGCCTCCAGGAACGCGCCGCCTGGGTCAATGGCAACGGCGCCGGCGCTGTGGCCCCCGATCCCTCCTCTGGCTTCGGTTGGGCCATCGATGCGCTGGCCGCGCTCGGCAAGCTACTGCCCGCGAATCAATCCGCCGGGCAGGATGGCAAGCTCTTGCGGTTGCTGTTCCGCGCCGGCCATCGCTCCCCTTCGGCTCCCTTCGTCCTTCATGGAGTCCAAATCGTGGCGGGTCTGTTGTTGGCTGTCATTCTCGGCGTCTCCACCCTCGCCACCAGGAGTCTTCCCGACGCCTTCATTCCGGCTATTTGCGGCGCGGGCTTCGGCTTTCTGCTGCCGCCCCGGATCCTCGAATGGGTGGTCCGGTTCCGCGTCCGCCGAATTCGGGCTGCCTTGCCCCCCGCCCTCGACCTTCTGGTGCTCGCCCTCGAGGCCGGCCAACCCCTCGAGCAGGCCATGGAGGAAACCTCGAAGGCAATCCGCACGGTGTATCCCGAACTGGCGTCGGAATTCGTCTATTGCAGCCTCGAGATCAACGCCGGCACCGCCCGCGGCAACGCCCTCCACCGGTTGGGCGAGCGTGGCGGCGACGAAGAGTTAAGAAAGGTCGCGGCCGTGCTCATTGACGGCGAGCGCTTCGGCACTCCGCTCGGGCCCGCGCTTCGCTCGCATTCCCACTACCTGCGCTCCAGGATGCGGCAGGGCGCGCAGGAAGCCGCGCGTAAGCTCACCGTGAAGCTGGTCATTCCGGTGTTCTTCCTCATCTTCCCCTCGGTGCTCCTGGTCACTTTGGGTCCCGCTTATTTCCAGATGCGAAGTTTCCTCGACAACTTCCTCAAGTAGGCCCTTTCACGAGCGTTTTGAAACGCCCAACCCGTTCGATCCGAGAGCCTTGCCAACGCTGATTTCCCCGCGCGCATGACGCCGCAAACGATACTGATGGTAGTTGGAAACGGCGAACCCCGGCGGAGAAACGCGATCGAACGGAACAAAGCCAATCGAGTCTCGCGGCAGAATACTGAAAAGAAAACACTTTGCCTCCGAGCCGATTGGCTTTGTTTCGCCGGTCAAACCCAATCGGTCAGCCGCGCTTCAGTGTGATTGCCGCCGCCCGCTTCCGGTTGGGAGAAAGCTTGATTTCGTCGCCCTCCAGCGTGCCTTTCCACTCCGTCGCACGCTCGCCTTTCTTCGTTTTTTGCATCACGGTGAAGGTGAAGCTGTTGCCGTCCACTTTCCCGTCTTTGATCTCGACGCCACGGCCCCGTTTGCCGCGGCTCATCGTGCCGGTCAGCGCGGCCCCGTCCGCCTTCAGCTCGAGCACCAGCGGATTGCCGCCCTTCTTGGTCTGCATCTCGCCGGTCCATTTTCCATTCAGGTCGGCGCCGAACGCCGCGCTGGTCATCGTAAGACAGGCAACCATCGCAAGGCCGGCCAGGGTGATCCGGGCCAACGATAAGATGGAAGAGCCTGCTCTCGTTGCAAATGTTTTCATTGCCTGCATGTTAACAAAAACACCGGATTCGTTCGATAGTTGCAGCTACTGCGACGTCAGCTTGCCGGTTCCGCTCGACCGTCCCTTCACCTACTCGATTCCCGCCGCTCTGCGGAATCGCGTGAAGTCCGGCGCGCGCGTCGTCGCCCCGTTCGGAGCACGGAAAATGACCGGCGTCGTCGTCCGGGTCCATGACGACGCACCCGAGGCGCAAACCAAGCCGATCATCCGCCTGCTCGACGAAGAGCCCATCCTCGACGGCGAGTTGATGGCGCTCGGACAATGGATCGCCGGCTACTACTGCGCGCCGCTCGGCGAAGTGCTCCGCTCCATGACCCCGCTCGGCGGGGAGACACGCCGCTCCCGCGTTTACGAACTCACCCCGGCCGGGCGCGACGCCACCCGCCAGTTGCTCCTGGCCTCCGCCGATGAGGACCCGGCCACGCAGTTGCTGCGCCTGCTCGAAGCGCGCCCGCTTTCTTCCGGCTATCTCCTCAAACGCGTCCCGAAATCGGAACCCGCCATCAAGGCGCTCCTCCGGCGCGGCTTCATCGCCGTCGAGGAGGCCATCGCCGACCGCGACCCACTCCGCGCTCCCTCGGCCAAACTCCGGGCCGAGTTCGAACGCCGCCCACAGGACGGCGAAAAGCTCACCCGCCAGGAGCGCGAACTGATCTCGTATCTCGAACTGCATCCCGGCGGGCACAATCTGGCGGCGGTGGAAGGGGTGCTTCCCAAAGCCTCGCCCGCGGCCCGCGCCCTGGCTCGCCGTGGCATGATCTCGCTGCGTCCGGAGGCGCTCGCTATGCCCGCGGCCGCCTTCCGCCCGCCGCACCGGCTAAACCCGCTGCAGCAAAAGGCCCTCGATGCCGTGAAAGCGGCCATCGATGCGGATCGGTTCGAGGCCTTCCTCCTCCACGGCGTCACCGGATCCGGCAAGACTGAAGTTTACCTGCGCCTGATCGACGAGACGCTGGCCAGGGGGCGCGGCGCGCTCTTGATGGTGCCCGAAATCGGGTTGACTCCCCAGGTGGCCGGGCAGTTCCACCACCGCTTCGGCGATCGCGTGGCTATCCTCCACTCCGCGTTCACCGACGCGGAACGCGCCGAACAATGGCGCCGCATCCGCAGCGGCGTAGCCGGCGTCGTGGTCGGCACCCGTTCCGGTGTCTTCGCCCCGGTCCGGAATCTCGGCCTCATCCTGGTCGACGAAGAGCATGACCAAAGCTACAAGCAGGAAGAGACCCCGCGCTACAACGGCCGCGATGTCGCCGTCATGCGCGCCCGGGGCGTCAAGGCCGTGGTGGTGATGGGCTCCGCCACGCCCAGTCTCGAGAGCCGGTTCAATGCCGAGCGCGGCAAGTACACGCTCATTGAAATGGCTGAGCGCATCGAAAAACGGCCAATGCCCGAAGTCGAGATCGTCGACATGCGGCAGGAGTTCCTCGCCACGCGAAAGCAATCCACCTTCTCCCGTCCGCTGGTGGAAGCCGTGAATGACCGCCTGGGACGCGGCGAGCAGGCGATGGTGCTGCTCAACCGTCGCGGCTTTTCGAGCTTCGCTGCCTGCCGCTCCTGCGGCGAGCGCCTCCAATGCCAGAATTGCGCGCTCACGCTCACCTATCACCGCCGCGATCGCCGCATGTTATGCCACTTCTGCGGCTACGCCGAAAAGGTTCCGGAAGTGTGCCCCAAGTGCGATAGCGAGCACGTATACTTTCTCGGGATCGGCAGCGAGCGCGTCGAGTCCGAACTGCAAGCCGATTTTCCCGGCGCCCGCGTCGCGCGCATGGACCGCGACACCGTGAACGGACGGCACGACTATGAGACCATTCTGCAGGGCTTTCGCGATCGCAGCTATGACCTGTTAGTAGGCACGCAAATGATCGCCAAAGGCCACGACATCCCCAACGTCACGCTGGTCGGGATCGTGAACGCCGACATCGGTTTGGGCATGCCGGATTTTCGCGCCGCCGAACGCACTTTCCAGTTGCTCACCCAAGCCGCCGGCCGCGCTGGCCGGGGTGAGATTCCGGGAACCGTCATGCTGCAGACCATCAATCCGGAACACTACGCCATCCGCGCCGCGGCCGAGCAGAACTACGCCCGCTTCTATCAGAAGGAACTGGAGTTCCGCCGCCTGATGCGCTATCCGCCGTTTGCCGCGCTGGCGAACGTGGTGATCCGTCACACTTCGCAGGAGCAAGCGTCCCGGTTGGCGGCCGAAGTCGGCGTGTGGCTGGATCCGCCTCCGGAGGGGATGCGCGTGCTCGGTCCGGCCGAGGCGCCGGTTCCGCGGCTCAAGCAGGAGTTCCGATACCAGTTGCTTCTGAAATCGGCCAGCCGGAAACGTCTCAATGAAGTGCTCCAGGATCTGCGCTCTCGCGCCATCGAAGGCAAGTGGCCGGCCACGGCGATGGTCATTGACGTCGACCCGCTGAGTTTGTTGTAATCTGGTCGCGATGATACCGGTGGCGGCGGTCCAGCGATCGGTGGTGACGCGGAGCCTGCGCCGCGCCATGTCGGCGTACGCCGGTTCGACCCCGTTCGGTTCGGTGGACCAGATGCCCGGCATGACCCTCATCAGTTCCGGCATCGACTATCCGGTCTTCAACGCAACCGTGATCTCCGCCTCCGCCGGTGCTGCAGACTTCGGGGACAAGGTGGCGATGGCGGCGCGGCACTATCAGCGGAAGCAGATCGGCTGGAGTTGCTGGTATTGCGACGAACTAACCGGAGCGAGCCGGGCCGAGATCGCCCGCGTGTTGAAGCGCGCGTCCCTGCGCCGCGTCGCCGAGCATCAGGCGATGGTGGCCGAGCGGGTGCTGCCGCCGCGGAACCCACTGCCGGACCTGGAAGCCCGTCCCGTGGTGGACGAGCGTACGCGCGTGGATTTCATCTCCGTTTGCACGCGCGTGTTCGGGCTTCCGGTCCCGGTGGGGCGTCAGGTGTATGGGTCCGAGCGATTCTGGCTCGGCGCCTACCGCGGATGGGTCGGCTACCGGCATGGGGATCCGATCTGCATCGCCGCCACCGAATCGGATGCCGATGGCGTGGGGCTCTACAGTGTGGGGACCCTCGAATCGTTTCGCGGCCGGGGATATGGAGAACAGATAACCCGCGTCGCGATTCGACATGCGGCCGGCAGCGCGGGGTGCGAACGCACGATGCTGCAAGCCACCCGTGCCGGGCTTCGGCTTTACGCCCGGATGGGCTTCGAGGTCACCGGCCGGATTTCGGTCTACGCGTCACGATGAACCGCCTCGAATTTCTAGCCTCGGAGGCAAGCGCCTCCTATGATCGATTGCGTGCTCTTCCGGTGCGCGTGATCCTCGACAATGTCCGCAGCATGTACAACGTGGGTGCGTTCTTCCGGACCACGGACGCGGTGGGCGCCGAAGGCATCGTGCTGTGCGGCATTACGCCGCGTCCTCCCAAGTCCGGAATCGCAAAGACCGCGCTTGGGGCCGAAGAGCGCGTGCCCTGGGAGTTCGATTGGGACGCCGCTGCCGCCGGCGCCTCGTTCCGCAAGCGCGGTTACGAAATCGCCGCCGTGGAGACCAGCGCCACTTCGGTGGATCTGTTCGATTGGCAACCCCGATTTCCGGTCTGTCTCGTCTTCGGCCACGAAGTGGATGGGACGCAGCGGGAATTGCTCGATATGGCGGACGTGCACGTGCGCATCCCGATGCTCGGCATGAAGCATTCGCTCAACGTCGCCACCGCCGGCGGCGTCGTGCTCTACGAGCTACTGCGGAAGTATCGGGAACTGCACCGGCGATGAGCGCTCAGACGCGCCGCACCACGAGCGCCGAGTTCTTGCTTCCGAACGCGATGCAGTTGCACACGGCGTGCTCGATGTCGAGCGTCCGCGCCGTCAACGGAATATAGTCGAGGTCGCACTCCGGGTCAGGGTCATGCAGGTTGAGCGTCGGGTGAGCCACGCCGTCGCGCATGCTCAGCAGCGTGGCGGCTACTCCGGCCGCCCCGCATGCGCCTTGTGGATGGCCGATGAGGCTCTTGGTGGAGGATCCGGGAATGCCCGGAGCGCGGTCTCCGAAAGCGATCTTCATCGCCTTGGTTTCGATCCGGTCGTTTAATTCCGTGGATGTGCCGTGGTAGTTGACGTATTGAATGTCTTCCGGCCCGATGCCGGCTTCGGCGAGCGCGAGGTGAATGGCCCGCGCGGGTTCCTCGCCGGACTCCTCGAGTCTCACACGATGGAAGGCTTCGCACGTCGAACCCCATCCGGCCAGTTCGCCATAGATGCGCGCGCCGCGGGCAATCGCCTTGTCCATGTTTTCGAGCACGAACATCCACGAGCCTTCGGCGATCACGAAACCGTCCCGGTCCCGTGAGAACGGCCGCGATCCCGCGCAGGGCTTCGCATTCCAGCGAGTCGAGAGAATTCGCATGGCAAGGAACCCGCGGAGAATCAGCGGCGCGATCGGCGCATCGGCGCCGCCGGCCACCACCGTATCGAGAATGCCGCACTGTATCTGCCGCATCGCGTATCCCATCGCGTCGGTGGATGAAGTGCACCCGGTCGAAACGACGTGGGAAAATCCGCGAAGCCCGAAATGCATCGAAATTTCGCTGGCCAGAGTGCCGATGGTGGAACTGGGAATCGAATAGACGCTGCACTGGCGTCCGTGCCCGGCGTACCAAAGGCGGTACTGCTCTTCCGAGAACGCTTGCGCGCCGCCTCCGGTTCCGAGGATCACGCCGATCTGGCGAAGCTGATCCCGGGTCATCGAGGAGGGGTCGAGTCCGGCGTCGTCGAGAGCTTCCTTGGTTGCGGCGCGGGCGAGGGGCACGCAACGGGAGACGTGAGGTCTGTCTTTCACGTCCACCCACGCTTCATCATCGAATCCCCGGACTTCGCCCGCGATCGTGGCGGCCATGCCGTTGGATTCAAACTGGGTGATTGGGCCAACTCCGCTCACGCCATTCTTGGAAGCTTCCCAAAAAGCTTCGCGGCCGATCCCGTTGGGGCTCAATGCCCCGATTCCGGTGACGGCGACTCGAAATCTACTCATCGTGCCAGTATAGCGTTTCCGGCGGCTTTTCCAGTCTCCCCCCGTGCCGCGCTCTCTGTGGCGCGAAGCCACGCCGATGGATGGAGAGTATACTAGGAAAGATCTTTTGGCATGAAGGCTCTACTGGAGACGTTGCAGCCCGGAGAACTCGACTGGGAACTCGCTCAGGCGGTCGATGCGCAGCGTTTACCTGCCCACATCGCGATCATCATGGACGGCAACGGACGCTGGGCCGGTCAGCGCCGTCTTCCGCGCGCCGCTGGACATATGGCCGGCATCGATGCCGTGCGGGAGACGGTGGAAACTTGCGCGCGGCTTGGCATCGAATCCCTCACGCTCTACGCATTTTCGCTGGAAAACTGGAAGCGCCCCAGGCCCGAGGTGGAAACGCTTTGGCGGCTATTGCGGATCTATGTCAACCGTGAGTTGCCGCGATTGATGGAGCACAAGATCCGGTTGAACGCCATCGGCCGGTGGGAGTCCCTGCCGGACCGCGCCCGTGAAGACCTGTCCGCCGCTATCGCGAAGACCGAAGCCAACACCGGTCTCCAATTGAATCTCGCACTCAACTACGGCGGACGGGCCGAACTGGTGGATGCCTACAACCGCATCGCCGCCGAGATGCGGGCTTCCGGCGACACCGGTGCGATCGACGAACAACGAATTTCCAACGCGCTCTACACGGCTGGACAGCCAGATCCGGATCTTCTCATTCGGACTTCCGGTGAAATGAGAATCAGCAATTTCCTGCTGTGGCAAATCGCCTACGCCGAGTTGTATGTCACCGATGTTTTGTGGCCGGACTTCCGCTGCCGCCATTTGCTCCAATCGATCATCGAGTATCAGAAGCGCGACCGGCGGTTCGGCGGGCTGACCCAGGAGAGCAAGGCGGCGGAAGAGCAGTTGGTGGGTGTAGCGGGCGCGCGCGGGGAATGAAGCGGGTTCTCACGGCGGCCGTACTGGCTCCGCTTGTCTGCTGGGTCGTTCTCGGCCAGGCAACGGCTCCATTTGCGATCGCGCTGTCCGTGGTCGCGTTCTTCTGTTTTCTCGAGTATGGCGTGCTGGCTCGCGTCGCCGGCATCGAGGCTCGGGTGATCGGGTTCGTCTCCGGCTTCCTCCTGCTGTGGATGCCCGCCTACAATCCGGCTCTTCTGTTGGGCGCGGCCCTGCTCGCTTTCGTGGTCTCCCTGCGCCGGGACTCGACCGCCGAAGTGCTCCCGCACACCTCCGCGCTCGTGTTCGGGATTGTCTACTGCTTCGGACCCTGGCGCTGTGCGCGGGAACTGCGTATCATCGGGCCCTTTTGGCTGCTCTACGCTCTGGCGCTCAATTGGATCGGCGACATGGCGGCGTTCTACGTGGGATCGCGTTGGGGGAGGCGAAAGCTGGCTCCGCGCATCTCCCCAGCCAAGAGTTGGGAGGGCACGGCCGCATCGGCGGCGGCATCGGCGCTGTTCGGCGTGTTCTTTTTGGGCGCCTACGCGCCCGAGCGCGGATGGGCCGAGGTAGTCGTTTTGAGTGTGGTGGCCAACGTGGCGGGACAGGCGGGCGATTTGTGCGAGTCCGCGTTGAAACGCGGCGTTGGCGTCAAAGATAGTGGCACGCTGTTGCCCGGGCATGGCGGGTGGCTCGATCGGGTGGACTCCTCTCTGTTCTCGCTTCCCGTGGTTTATCTTTGGCTGAGCTGGCAAAATCTGTTGCCTTGACTCGGCTGCACTTCGCACTGTTGAGGAACGCGCAAAACGGACTCGCTCCGGCTGCGAATGGAGGGGGTTCCTCCGCCGTTTGGAGCCGCGCCGGAGCGGCCTTTGCGCTTTTGAGACCGGCGCCGCGATTCTAAGGTATTTTTCCTAGCTCAACTAAAGTTCCCTCCCACTGCCGACGATGGATGCAAGAGAGACGGGGCCGGGTGTGGCTCCCAAGGACGGCGCCAGCGGCGGATGCGGTCTTGGCGCGGTGAGTCGAGGACGAAAGGAGAAGTCGGACGTGTTTCCCACACTGACCGGAATGAACGAAACCCGAATGAACGATTCGATCATAAACGACGAACTGGGTCCGCAGAAACGGGGGCTATTCGCCATGAGCAGCCGCCAGTTGGCAGCGGTGGCTTTCGGGGGTATCGCGGTGGTGACGGTGGTGGCGGGGTTCGCCTATATGGCGGGCCGGCTCACGGAACTGGAGGCTCGCGCCGGACGAGTGGGAGGGGCCGGAGCGGCATTGTCATCGCCAAGCCGTTCGCCGGAACAGTTCATCGTTGTCGATCCGCCAACCCATCTTACGCCTCCGGCGCCGGCGCCCAGCGCCGCCAAGTCCCCCTTGGCCTCAGCGGCAACGCCATCTGCAGCGCCAGCGGCGGCGTCAACCAGGGTCGACAGCGTTGCCGCCACGGTGGCTGCGGTGAGTCCGGCGTCCAGCGGAGAGCGTATGAACGCGGCGCCGGCAGCGAGCGCGGAATCGGGTCAGATGTTCTTTCAGGTGGCGGCGGTGGATAAGGGAATGGCGGAAGTGTCGGCGCAATACCTTGTACAGAAGGGCTTCTCCGCGCGTGTGACACCGGGGCCAACGTCGTCGGTATTCCGCGTGTTGGTGGGGCCGCTCGCGGGCGAATCTCAGGCGCAAGCGATGAAGGGATCGCTCGAGGAACTGGGGTTCCGGCCGTTCCTGAAGCGGATGTAGGAGGAGGAGGGTTGCGAGCGGACCTCCGCCGAGGTGGCTTGTTGGGTCCGCCCGGAAGAACGTCGGCGGGAGGGGCGCTAGTCGCCCCAATCGTCAGGGCAGGGCAAGCAGACGGGGAGCGGCAACATCGCTGTCGCCGAATTGACAATGACGCCGAGGTTGAGGGCAAGCAGTGCCGCGAGCACGAGTTTTCTGATCACGAATGTCTCCTGGTCGATGGTGAATTGGTGGCCGAAGCCGTCATCAGCGAACATACACGAACGTCGAACATTACGGGCCGTTTGGCGAGACATTTTCCGAAATCGGAACAGAAAATATGAATTCATTCAAACTGTGAAACAGGCGTCAGCCCTTCTGTGATTCGTATTACAATAGGTGCTTCGAGAGGCCGGGAGGCCCGAAGAGCGGGAGGCCCGAAGAGCGGGAGGCGATGACACCGAAGGGAGAGAGGGAACTCGACCGAGGCGCGGCGGCGGATCTGTGGCGCCACACACTCTCCCAGATTCCGTCCGTGTTCGGGAGATTGGTCTACCTTGCTTCGCTGCGGGATTCAAACAGCGGCCGGTATGAGCATCACGGCCTGGCGTTGGTGTTCGGCGAGGATGTGGCCGACCGTACCCTGCGGGAGAGCCACCGCCGGGCTTTCTCCGAATGGCTGGAATTTGGCCTGGAGTGTCAGAAGGCCGATCTCGACCTCTACTTCTCGGACCTTTCCACCGACAAGCGAACTTTGCTGACCACATGGGTCCGGCTGACGCCCTATCTGAATTTTATGCCGGCCCGTACCAACGCGGTGGAGCGAAGGCTCTACGTAGCGGACCTGGAAGTGCTGTTGCAGCTACTCAGGAACGAGTACGGCGTCGAGGACCCTGGACCAGACGCATAGCCACGCCGGTCACCTGTCCGATCACCTCGACTTCATTGGGATAGCGGAACACCGTGGGGTTCTTTCCCGACGCGGGGTGGGGTTGAACGATGAGGTTGGCGCGCTGTTCATCGAGGCTGCACCAGCCGCAGCGGAAACCGTCCCGGTGTTCGAGGAAATGAATGGGGCGCTCGTACTCATTCGCCCACACTCCGGGAGAAAGATCGCGCCGAGTGGTGTCGATCAGGATCAGAGAGCCGGGCGCGAGGATGGGATGCATGGACCAATCCTCGTTGCCGATGAAGCCATACACATGATTCTTGAGGTCGAGCCGGTTGAGGAGTATCAGCGGCAGCGTGCCCCAACGTTGAATCATCCGGCTGAGGAACGTAGTCTTGCGGAGGTCGATTCCCGGATCGAGCGCGATGGGGATGTGCGTCTGCGAATAATCGTTACTCGAAAAACCGATGGCATGGGTATTGTCGATGGGGAGCGAGGCCGCATCGGCGGGAAGCTGGGACAGGCTGACTCCGAACCAGGAAAGGGTTTCGACAAAGTCCAACCGGTAGATCACGCACAACGAGTAAAGCCGGAACACGCTCGGGACACTGCCCTTGTTCTCGATATCGGACAGGCGGCTGAGAGCGAGGAAGAACTCGTCGTTGCCGTGGCGCTGTGCGATACTGAGACTGGCTTGTTCGACGTCACGATAGCGAAGCCCCAGGCGTTCCCGGACGCGTTTGAGCTTCTGACCGGCGTCCTCCATCCCGTAGTCCTATCCTCTCCCGCAACGTCCGGTCCGTTTTTGTCCGCCTGGAGGGATTCCGATGGATACCCCGGCCGATCGTAGCTTGGAAAAGAATTATAGCGAGTGGCAGCCATGAGTAGCAACTCAAACAGTATGTTTTGTTCCGATTTCGGAACAGAATGCGGACAAGGGGGACGATTTTGCGAGTAGTGGTGGGGATCTCCGGGGCGAGCGGGACGATATATGGGATGCGGCTGCTCGGAAAGTTGAAGCAGGCCGGGGTGGAATCACACCTGATTCTGAGCCGTAGCGGTGAGCGGACCGCCTATCTCGAGGCCGGCTGGAAGGCGGCGGATCTGAAAGCGCAAGCCGATGTGTGGCATCCGGTGGAAGACATTGGCGCGCGCTTGGCCAGCGGATCGTTCCAGACCGCCGGCATGGTGATCGCGCCGTGTTCGATCAACACGATGTCGTCGATCGCCGCCGGCATCGCATCGAATCTTCTGGTGCGCGCCGCCGATGTGATGTTGAAAGAGCGGCGTCCGCTGATCCTGCTTGTGCGTGAAACGCCATTCCACTTGGGCCACCTCCGGGCGATGACCGCGCTCGCGGAAATGGGCGCGGTGATCATGCCGCCGGTGCCGGCGTTCTATCATCAACCGAAGACGGTGGAAGACATCGTGGACCATACGCTCGACCGCGTGCTCGATCTGCTCGGGCTGCCCGCCGAAGGTGCGTTCCGGTGGGATCCATCGTCCAAACCGAAGCCGGACAAGGAACAGGGGTGAATTCACAATGAGCCGTTCGAGGAAGAAGGCACAGCCGATGCGGGTGGCTTTCCAGGGGGAACTGGGGGCGTTCAGTCACATGGCGATCCGGCAACTGCTCGGTCCCGGGGCCGAAGCGGTTCCATACCCGTACTTCGAGCGTATTTTCCGCGCGGTGGTGGACGGCCATGTGGACGCGGCGATGGTTCCGATCGAAAATACGCTGCACGGCTCCGTGCACGAGAACTACGACCATCTGCTGCACTATGAGTTGCCGATCGTGGCCGAGACGAGCGTGCGCATCGTCCACAACCTGATCGCGCGGCCCGGGGTCCGGTTCGCCGGCGTCCGGGAAGTGTACTCGCATCCGGTGGCGTTGAACCAGTGTCTGGATTTCTTCGCGTCCAATCCGCAATTGGAGAAGAAGCCCTACTACGACACCGCGGGCAGCGTGAAGATGGTGGCGGAGGAAAACCCGGAGGGAGCGGCGGCGATCGCCTCGGCGCTGGCGGCTGAACTATACGGGTGCCGGATTCTCCGCAAGTCGATCGAGGACGACAGTAGGAACTTCACGCGATTCTTCCTGTTGACGCGGGAGGCGCGGGCGCGGGATCCGGAGGTTCACTACAAAACGTCACTGGTGTTCACCACGCGCAACGTTCCGGGTTCTTTGTTCCGGGCGTTGGCGGCGTTGGCGCTGCGGGACATCAACCTGGTGAAGATCGAGTCCCGTCCATTGCGCGGGCAGCCGTGGGAATACCTGTTCTACCTCGATTTTCTGGGGCACGTGGAGGACGCGAACGTGGTGCATGCGCTCGGCCATCTCCGCGAGGTGGCGGACTTGTTCCGCGTGCTCGGCTGCTATCCGGTCAGTCGAAAAGCTGGTTGAGGATGACGGCGAGCCGGTGTCCGGCGAGGGCGGCGCGCTTGCGGGCAACGTCTTTGGCGCGAATCGTGTAGTCCTGCGTCAGGCGGATCGGATCCTCTTTGCCGCCGCCGTCGTTGCCGAATGAATAGACGACTTCCTTGGAGAGCACGAAGCCTTCGTCCACCCAGCGGTCCGGGTCCGTGACGGCGGGTTTCTCTTTCGGCATCTTGTTCAGATACTTGACGACGCCATCGACGTAGACGGGGGTGTCGACGATGCCGAGAGCGTCGTCCCAATAGGCGTGGAGATTGTAGGCACCGACGACATTGACGGTATTGCCGCCGAGATCGCTCCACGGCTTGCCGTTGGCCGGGTTCACCTGATCCTTCTTGTAGCGGGTGGCGCAGTGCAGCGGCTGGTGAACGTCGCCGGCCAAGTGTAGCAGCCAAGGCAGCAGGTATACGGGGTCTTGCTCGGCGGGGACCGATCCGGGCGCGAGGGGCCGATGGGCGATCACGCCGAGGATGAGTTTCAACTGGGCGAGCACATTCACGTCCGGAGGCGGTGGGACGGGTGTCTCGTCGGTAGAGAATGCCACGTTGATGTAGTGCCAGTTGCGGCGCTGCTTCATATCGGCGAACCCGGGCAGGATGGGGGTGGGCACGACGTCGCGTTTGGCTTCATCGTAGAAGCGTGGGTCGCCCTTGATGGTGTCGGGCCAATAGGCGGCCTTCATGAAGGCGTAGCGGGCTCGTTCCTTTTCGCCCGATGGCGCGCCTTCGGTGAGCAGAGCATAGTCAGGATGGGCGCGAATGAGGGCATCGAGTCTGGTGCGCGCCTTCTTGCCAAGCCGCTGGTAGGCAAGACCGGCGATGGCTTTGTGGCCGACGTGATTCCAGGCGTTGGCGGAGGGTGCGGCGGCGATCAGAGCAGCGAGCAGGAGGGCAATGGTTCGATGTCGCATGGGTCTCCCGATTTCATGAGCGGGTGAAAAAATCATACCCGCAGTTGGTAGCCGGCCTCGCGCACCGCCTCGATGAGGCGGTTGCGGATGGCGGTGATTTCGTCGGCGGAAAGAGTCTGGTCCGCCGAGCCGACGGTAATGCGAAAGGTGACGCTCTTTTGATCTTCCGGGAGCGGCGGTCCGCTGTATTGGCCGACGAACTCTATGGCGCGGAGCAACTCGCCGGCGGCGCGGAGGCGTGCGTCGAGATCGCCCACAAGGTCCCGAAGCGGCGCGTGGATGGAGAGATCGAAGCTTGCTCACGGGGAAGCGCTGCAAGGGGCGATAGCGTACCGGCGGCGGCGCCAGTTCTATCGCGGCGGCAAGATTGATCTCGAGGACGGCGGCACGGCCATCAAGGAGGCGAGGATGGAATTCGCCGAGCCGTCCTACGGCGGCGTCGCGCTGGTGGCCACTTCCCAGGGAGCGGACGGGGTGCTCGTGCGGACGAGGTGCCGCCGGGCGGAGGGTGATTCCGGGCAACAGGCATTCGGCGAGCCGCTTGGCCTCCATGAGTCTGGCTGCGCCGTCGCCTTCGCGCGCGTACCGCAAGCGCCGAGCCAGGGCGTTTCGCGTGGGAGGCCACCAGCGAGAAGGTTCGATGGCGTTGCCGATTTCAAAGAACCGGCACTGGGTCCAGTGGCGCGTTGTCGCGGGCGTTCTTGAGAATTCGCCGAGAAGCGTGGTCCGAGTAGGCCCTGGTCGGAAGCGATGGGGTTGGTGACCCGGACGTGTGCCGCGGGATCGAGGCCGAGTTCGGTGGCCTGCTCATGGCTGATGAATGAGTAGTTGTAGACCTCGGTGAAACCCCCTGCGCCGCGGCCATGGCGCACACGATGAAAGTACTCGCGTTGGGGGTTGGAGGGGGCGCTTCGGCGGGAAGCAGCGGGCGGCCGGCGGAATCGACTCGTAGCCGAGCATGTGGCCCACTTCTTCCACCAAGTCCTCACGCAGGGAAATGTCCTTGGTAGCGCGCCATGAGGGCACGCCGACCGAGAAAACGCCGGGGCCGATCTCGTCGACGGTGAAGGCGAGCGCTTCGGTGATCCGGCGTACCTCGCTGGCTGGGAGTTCGTGGCCGAGCTTGCGCGTCAGCCAATCGAGCGGTAACTCGATGCGTGGAGGCGCCGGGCGTGGCGCGGAAACATCGGCGAGGCCGCCCACGAGCCGGATGCCCGGTGAGACCTGGCGAAGGAGATCGACGGCGCGGCCAGCGCGGGTGGTGTTTTCCGGGTCCTGGGTGCCTCTCGAAGCGCATGGATGCGTCGGTGCGGCATTTGAGGCGGGCGGACGTCTTGCGGACGTGGCCGGGGTGAAAATTGGCGCTCTCGAACACCACGCGGTTGGTGGCGGCGGTGACGCTGCTGTCGAGCCCGCCGATGACGCCGGCGACGGCTACCGGACCGGCGGCGTCGGCGATCACGAGGGCTTGCGCATCGAGGGGGTATCGTTCGCCGTTGAGCGCGGTGATCGATTCACCCTCGCGGGCAAGGCGGACGAAGATGGTTCCGCCGGTGAGTTTGTCGTGGTCAAAGGCGTGGGTCGGCTGGGAGAGTTCGGCGGCGAGGTAGTTGGTGACGTCGACGATGTTGTTGATGGGGTTGAGCCCGATGGCGGTGAGCCTGTACTGCAGCCAGAGCGGGGAGGGCTGAACGGTGACATTGTCGAACACCAGCGCGGAGTAGCGCGGGCACAGAGCGAGATCTTCGATTTCGACCTGGACGGCGGGTGCGGCGGCGGGTGCGGGGAGCAGGGAGAGATCGACCGGGTCCTGGAGTGCGCCACCGGCGACGGCGGCCACCTCGCGGGCCATCCCGAGGTGGCCCCACAGGTCTGGCCGGTGAGTGAGGGATTTGTTGTCGATCTCGAGGATAGAGTCGGGGAAGCAATCCGGGATGGGGATGCCCGGTTCCGCGTCGAGTTCGAGGATGCCTTCGTGATCGCGATTGAGGCCGAGTTCGGCGCCGCTGGCGAGCATGCCGTTGGATTCGACGCCCGAGATGACGGCCTTGCCGATTTGCCTGCCGCCGAGGGAAACTCCGGGCGGCACATAGGCGGTGACGATGCCGGGGCGGCAGTTGGGGGCGCCGCAGACGACTTGGGCGGTGGCGCCGCCGCCCAAGTCCACCGTCGCGCGGACGTTGTGGGAGCCTTCGATGGGTTGGACCTCGGTGACGCGGGCGGTGCGTACCTCGCGGAGATGAGCTCCCACTTCCTCGACGCCCTCCTGTTCGGCGGTGCGAGTGGTGATGAGCAGGGCAAGTTGTTGGGGCGGGGTGTCGATACCGCCGGCCAGTTCAGAAAGCCAGTTGACGGAAAAGAGCATGGCAGCCGTTCAGAATTGATTGAGAAAACGCAGGTCTCCGCCTTGCAGAAGGCGGATATCGTCGATGGCGTAGCGCATCATGGCGAGGCGTGTGAGGCCGAGGCCGAAGGCAAAGCCGTTCCACTGGTCAGGGTCGATGCCGCCCATGCGGAGCACGTTGGGGTGAACCAGACCGCAGGGCAGAAGCTCCAGCCATCCGCTTTGTTTGCAGACCGGGCAACCCGCGCCGTCGCACAGCAGGCAATGGATGTCGAGTTCGAAGCCGGGCTCGACGAAGGGGAAGTATCCGGGCCGCAACCGGACGGTGGCTTCGCGGTGGAAGATGCCGCGGAGCAGGGTTTTCATGAAGTAGATCAGGTGGGCCACCGAGACGTCGCGATCGACCATCATGCCTTCGAGCTGATAGAAGGTGTGCTCGTGGCTGGGGTCCACTTCTTCGTTGCGGAAGACGCGGCCGGGGGCGATCATGCGGAGGGGCGGTCCGAAGCGTTGCATGCCGCGCACCTGGACGGGGGAAGTGTGGGTGCGGAGGAGGTGGGCGGACGATCCTCCATTGTCCAGCCAGAACGTATCCTGCATGTCGCGGGCGGGATGATCGGGGGGAATGTTGAGCGCGTCGAAATTGTTGTACTCGCTTTCGACTTCGGGTCCGCTGAGGACGGCAAAGCCCATGGAAACGAACAGGTCTTCGATCTCGCGCTGCACGATGGTGACCGGGTGCAGGGAGCCGGGGCGGAGGCCGGGGGCTGGGACGGTGAGGTCCAGCCATTCCGAAGCCAGGCGCCGGTCGAGCGCGGCTTGCTCGAAGACGGCCTTGCGGGAATGGAGCGCGGATTCGACCGCCTGCTTGGCTTCGTTGAGCAGCTTACCGAAGGCGGCGCGCTCGTTCGGGGCGAGCTTGCCCATTTCCTTGCCGAGGCTGTTGAGGGAACCCTTGCGGCCGAGCACATCGACGCGCACGGACTCGAGATCGTCGAGTGAGAGGGCATCCTCGACGCGGGATAGGGTGGCGTCGCGCAGGAAAGAGAGTGAGTCAGGGGTCATGCATCGGCCTTGCCGGCGGCCGGGGTGGCCCGGAAGATCTCGGCGCCGGGGGTGACTTCATGGGCGAGGTGATTGACGTAGAAAACGATCACGGGGGCGGGGAAGCGCGTCTGGAACTCGTCGTAGGCGCGCTGCTGCCAGCCGGTGGTGAGGTATTTGGCGACATCGGCGTCTTTGTCGAAGAAGCCGTCCTGGTGGGGGACGCCGAGAAAGTCCAGCACGGCGACGATGAGGTCGAGGTGCGAGACGAGGATGGCTTGGCTCAAATCGGTGGCGAGGTCGTCGTCGGTGTCCGAGAGCCGGGCGTAAACCTTTGGCGAGCAGCGGCGAAGGGCGTCCTGGTTGAGCTTGCCCAGGTGGAGACGGGTCTTGATACGGTCAAAAAGCTTGTAGGTGCGCAGTTTACCCAGCGAGATGCGGCTCAGGCAGCCTTTCAGATTCTCTTCGCCCAGGGCCGTAAAAATCACACTCAGCGACATGTTCTCTCAGGGTAGCATCAAGGTGGCCGCGATAGGCCGCTCGCAGCCCCGGGTGGGTGTGGGCCGGGCGCGTGCGCTACAATAACCCGTTTGGACAGAAACAGGTGGAAAGACCAGACATGAAGTGCGTCGTCGTTCTCGGAGCCCAGTGGGGGGATGAGGGCAAGGGAAAGATCGTCGATCTTTTCGCGGATCGATTCGATATCGTCACGCGGTATCAAGGGGGCCACAACGCCGGACATACGGTGCATGTGGGCGATCAGAAGTACATCTTGAAACTGATCCCGAGCGGGATCCTGCGTCCGGGCAAGCTGGCAGTGATCGGCAACGGCGTGGTGATCGATCCCAGGGCTTTGCTCGACGAGATCACGACGCTCGAAAAGGTGGGCGTGGACGTGCAGCGGCAGTTGGCCATCAGCAATCGCGCGCACGTGATTTTCCCCTTCCATCGGCTGGTGGAGCGGATCAGTGAGGATTCGAGCGAGCGTGCGGCCATCGGGACCACCTCGCGCGGAATCGGTCCAACCTATGAAGACAAGATCGGGCGGCGCGGGATCCGGGTGGCGGACCTGATCGACAAGGCAGGGTTTCCGGATCTGTACCGGCAATTGCGGAAAGACAAAGTGGCCCTGGCGCGCGCCTTCGGAGTGACGGGCGAGGATCTGGACGTTCTCGAGCAGTATCAGGAATACGCCGAACGGTTGCGGCCGATGGTGCACGACACGACGCGTCTGCTCGGCAATGCGTTGCGGGACGGAAAGCGCATCCTGCTCGAGGGCGCGCAGGGAACGATGCTCGATATCGACCACGGCACCTACCCGTTCGTGACCAGTTCGAGCGCGGCGGCCGGGGGCGCTTGCACGGGGACTGGAATCCCGCCGAACCGGATCGGTGGGATTGCCGGAGTGTCGAAGGCGTACATTACGCGGGTGGGTGCGGGTCCCTTTCCTTCGGAGGATCATGGACCGGAAGGCGAGCGGATTCGCAAGGCGGGCCATGAGTTCGGCAGCGTGACGGGGCGTCCGCGGCGGTGCGGATGGTTTGACGTGCCGTTGCTGCGGTACACGGCGATGGTGAACGGTTTCGACAGCCTGATACTGACCAAGCTGGATGTGTTGGACGAACTGGACGAGATTCCGGTTTGCGTCGCGTATGAGCTCGACGGCGAGGTGGGAGAGGAGATGCCCGCCCAGCAGGAGGCGCTGTGCCGGGTGAAACCGGTGTACGAAAAGCTGCCGGGGTGGAAGACCCCCACGTTCGGAGCGACGCGGTTTGAAGCTTTGCCGGCCAACGCCCGATCCTATATTCGTTACCTGGAGGAGAAGACAGGTGTCGAGGTAGGGTGCGTGTCGACGGGACCGGAGCGCAATCAGACGATGGTGCTTTCCGGATCGCGTCTGGAGGCGATGTTCGGTTGAGGCCACGTGGGCCGCATGCACAGGGCGCGAATAGGCGGCCCTGATCTGATAATTCCGGAGGAAGCGAAACTGTGAATATTCTGGTCACCGGAGGGGCCGGGTATATCGGCAGCCACACGGCGAAGGCGTTGGCGCAGGCCGGGCACGTTCCGGTGGTTTACGACAACCTGGAGAAGGGCCATCGCTGGGCGGTGCAGTGGGGGCCGCTGGTGGAAGGCGACATGGCGGACCGGGAGAAGCTGCTTCAGACGATGAAGGAGCATTCGATCGAGGGGGCGATCCACTTCGCGGCCTACATCGCGGTGGGGGAGTCGATGAGCCAGCCGGAGCGTTATTTTCGCAACAACGTCTGTAATTCCTTGAATCTGCTGGGTGCGATGGAGCAGGCGGGTGTGCGGCGGATCGTTTTTTCGTCGACGGCGGCGGTGTACGGGATGCCGGAATCGACGCCGATTCCCGAGGACCACCGGAAGGCTCCCGTGAATGCCTACGGCGAAGGCAAGTGGATGGTGGAGAAGCTGATCGAGTGGTTCGGGCAGATTCACGGATTCCATTCAGCGCGGCTGCGTTACTTCAATGCGGCTGGCGCGGACCCGGATTGCGAGATCGGCGAGGATCACGAACCGGAGACGCACCTGATTCCTCTGGCGCTGGCGGCGGCGGCGGGGAGGATCGCGAATCTGCAGTTGTTCGGGACCGATTACCCGACCAAGGACGGGACAGCGGTGCGGGACTATATCCACGTGACGGATCTGGCGGACGCGCATGTGCGGGCGCTCGACCATATCGGGCGTACGGAGTCGAGCGTGATCCTGAACCTGGGTACGGGGGAGGGGCATACGGTGCGCGAGGTGATCGAGACGGCGTCGCGGGTGACCGGCCGCGAGGTTCCGGTGTTGGAGCGTCCGCGGCGGGAAGGGGATCCGGCGGCGCTGGTGGCCGATTCGAGGGCGGCGCGGGAGCTGTTGAATTGGGAGCCGAGTCATTCGGGGTTGGAGGAAATCCTGGAAACGGCCTGGCGGTGGTACCGGCGAAACGAGGGGTAGCCGGAACAGTTTTTCCTAAACAGAATGGGCGGTGTCGCCGATAGAGAAGAAAGTCTTCCTGTCTTGCTATGAATCCGCCCACTTCGATCGCAACCGACGCATCTTCCTCGACGCCCTTGGATTGGTCCAGTGAGCAGGAGCTGCTAGGGCCGGAGATTCCGGAAACGATCGCCGAGACCGGCATCTCCGACACGATGATCGAGCACTTGATCATGAAGACGCTGTATTTCCGGTCCGAGACGCTGGGCCGGGACCTGTCGATCCTCCTTGGATTGAAGTTCAGCGTGATTGAGGAGAAGGTAGAGTTCCTCAAGCGGCAGTATCAGGTGCAGGTGAAGAAGTCGATGGGGATGGGGGCGATCTCGGCGGTGTACAGCCTGACAGAGTCCGGCCGGCAATTGGCGCGGGACTATCTCGAGGCCAATCACTACGCGGGAAGGGTTCCGGTGCCGCTGGCGCAGTACACCGAGATGGTGCTGGAACAGCGCCGTCCCGATAGCTGGCTGACGCCGGAGATGTTGAAGCGGGCCTTCAGCCATATGGTGGTGGGGGACGGATTGTTGTCGGCGATCGGGCCGGCGGTGAACGCGGGCAAGTCGTTCCTGATTTACGGCCAGCCGGGCAACGGGAAGACGTATTTGGCGGAAGCGTTGTTCGATCTCGACGACGAACCGATCTACATCCCCTACGCGATCGAAGCGCAAGGGATGGTGATCCAACTGTTCGATCCGCTCTACCACACGCCGGTGGAGGAGGTAGCCGAGGACAGTTTGCTCGCCTTTGCGCGGCAGCCGACGCACGATATGCGATGGGTACGGGTGCGGCGTCCGTTCATCGTGACCGGGGGCGAGTTGGAACTCCCGATGCTCGACCTGGCCTACAACGAGACGGCGAAGTATTACGACGCGCCACTGCAGTTGAAGGCGAACAACGGGATCTACCTGATTGACGATTTTGGGCGGCAGAAGGCGACGCCGGCCGAGATCCTGAATCGCTGGATCGTGCCGATGGAGCGGCGGGTGGATTATCTCACCTTCAAGAACGGCACGAAGATGCATGCGCCGTTCGAGTGCTTCCTGATTTTCTCGAGCAACCCGAAACCGGAGCATCTGGGCGACGAGGCGTTCTTGCGCCGCATCCAGTACAAGATGCTGATGCGGAACCCGGGCGAGGACGAGTTTCGCGAGATATTCCGCCGTTTCTGCGCGGGGATCGAATTGTCGTACGATCCGCCGCTGCTTGACCGGTTCATCCAAAAGCACTATCGGAACACGGGCAAGAAGCGGAGGCGATGCCATCCGCGCGACGTGCTGACGCACGCGGTGGATCTGATCCGGTTCGAGCGGCGGATGTGGCGGCTGACCGATGAGGTGCTCGACCATGCGTTCGAGACGTGCTTCGTGAACACCGACGAAGAAGAGTAGGCCGGCTGGAAGGCGGACTCGACTGGCCGGGCTTGTGGTTTAATGCTCGATATGAGTATCAGCCGAAGGGCTCTTCTGGCCGCTCCTTTGCTTTCCGCGGCGGCGATTCCGGAACGCAGGCTTCCTATTTGCGCGTTCTCGAAACATTTCCAGTGGACCTCGATCGGCGAGGCCGCCCAGCTTGCGGCCTCCATTGGATACGACGGCCTGGATATCACGCTGCGCGCGGGCGGCCATGTTCTTCCCGAACGCGTGGCCGATGACCTGCCCAAGGCGGTGGAGGCGGCGCACAAGGCCGGGATCAGTGTGCCCATGGTGACGGCCGGGATTGTAGACATTTCATCGCCGCACGCTGAGACCATGATTCGCACGATGGCCAAGCTTGGCATCCGGCGTTACCGTTGGGGCGGGTTCCGTTACGACGCGTCGAAGCCGGTGCCGGCGCAGATCGCCGAATACAAATCGCGATCGCGGGAGTTGGCGGCGCTCAACGCGCAACATGGCGTCTGCGCGATGTACCATACCCACTCGGGAGTGGGTCAGTTCGGTTCCTCGATTTGGGATTTGTGGGAGACTCTTCGCGACCTCGACACTCGCCATGTGGGCGTGAATCTGGACTGCGGGCATGCGACGGTAGAGGGCGGGCTGGGCGGATGGATCAACTCGACGCGGCTCACCATGCCGATGACGCGCGGGATCGCCCTGAAGGACTTCCGTTGGGAAAAAGACGCCAAAGGCGGATGGAAGCCGCGGTGGTGCGCCCTGGGAGAAGGCATGGTGGATTTCCCGAAGTTTCTGGGGTTGGTGAAACAGGGAGGCTTCGAGGGTCCGCTGCAATTGCACATGGAGTACGAAGAGCTGGGCGCGGCTCACAGCGGCAAGAACAAACTCGATATTCCTCGCGACGAATTCGTACGGCTGTGCAAGACAGACCTGCTGAAACTGCGCGGGTGGCTGAGCGAAGCCGGGCTGGCGGGATGAGGCGCGGCGAATAGAGTGGCCTACCGGGAGATCGAGTACGGGGTTTCGGGCGCGGTGGCGACGGTGCGGCTCAACCGTCCGGACAAGCTGAACGCGTGGACTGCGGTGATGGAGGACGAGTTCACCGAGGCGATTCTGGCGGCCGGGGCCGATAGCGCGATCCGAGTGATTGTAGTGACCGGCGCGGGAAGGGGATTTTGCGCCGGAGCCGATATGAGCCTGCTGGATCAAGCGTCCCGGGCGGCGGGTCCGGTGGCCGGTCATGACAGAATCGCAGCCGGTGGGCTGGACGGGCTTCCGGAGGAATCGCGGAAGCGCTATGCGTGGATGCTCACGGTCCCGAAACCGATTGTGGCGGCGATCAACGGTCCGGCTGTGGGATTGGGGATGGTGATCGCACTGTACTGCGACCTGCGAGTGGCGGCGGCGTCGGCGCGTATGGCGACGGTGTTCGCGCGCCGGGGATTGATTGCCGAATACGGCATGGCGTGGATACTGCCGCGGCTGATCGGTGTGGGACAGGCGATGGATTTGTTGATGACGGGCCGGATGGTGGATGCCGGGGAGGCACACCGGATGGGGCTGGTGCAGCGGGTGTTCGAGGACGATGCGTTTGCGGCGGGCGCGGAGGCATTCGCGGGGGAACTGGCGTCAACGGTGTCGCCACGGTCACTGGCGGTGATGAAGCGGCAGATATGGGAAGGTCTCAGCGAGCGTCTGGGAGAGTCGATTGACCGGGCATTCCTGGAGATGAGGGCGAGTCTCGGGAGCGCGGATTTCAGAGAGGGCGTGGCGCACTTTCTGGAGAAGCGGGCGCCGCGATTTCCGGACGCATAGCGAAGGTAGGCACCGCGCAAAAGGGGGGATTCCCTTTGGGATTCGAGTGTGAGAGGCTGGAGAAAATTTCGCCGGTCAGATCACCACTCATCTAAGTAGACGCCGGCACAACGGAACTGGGGCGGCGCTTGGTTACCTGCCTCGAGGGCGCCCCGCCCTGTGCCGGCTAGCAAGGAGTCTGAACCAAAATGCCGACCGCATCCCTCACGAAGCGAGCGTTCCTGGTGGAAGAGGAGATCCGGCGGGAGGAGGGTGTTTCCCCCACGGCGAGCGTCCCGGAAGCGGCTCTGCTTCGGATCACGCTCGGCATCACCCGCATTGTGGAGCGCGAGAGTTTGGATGTCGTCATCGAGTCCGCCGATGCCGACGGAGAGGATTGGAAACCCGTCCTCGATTTTTCGCAGAAGTTCTATTGCGGCGCGTATCGCCGCGTGCTGGATCTCACAGGCCGCCCGGGACTCCGCGTCATCCGCGCGCGCTGGCGCATGTGCCGCTGGCACACCAGCGGGGCGTCCCCGTTGTTTTCGTTTTACATAGCCTGGGAGGAGATGGAAGCGCCGGTCCGGGCGATGGCGGCGGCCGGCTGACCATCCGACGCCGTGCAATCGGACCCGCGCAGGGGCCTAGCCGCGCCGCACGCTCACTTTGCGGTAGATTGTTAGCGATGCAGCCAAAGCTCACAGAACCGACGCGAGCGCACAGACGCAAGTTTCTTCAGCTCTCGGCGGCGCTCACCGGTCTCGCCTCATGCCAGCAATCTCCGCAGGGCCCCGGGACCGCCGCCGGCGATGAGGAGCCGAGCCAACTCGGCAAGCCCGTCCGCGCGCACGGACAGCCATCCGAGCATGAAAAAGCAGCCCGTCTGTTGCCGGATGTGCGGAACCCCGAGATCGCATCCTCGCGTACTCCGCTCGCTTCGCAATACGGGATCATCACCCCATCGGGTCTTCATTTCGAGCGCCATCACAGCGGCGTTCCCGATATCGATCCAGCCGGGCATCAGCTGATGATACATGGCATGGTGACGCGTCCGCTGATGCTCACCGTGGCCGAGATCAAGCGGCTCCCCGGAATCGCGCATCCACTTCCTCGAATGCGCCGGCAACAGCGGCAGCGAATGGGGACCCAAGACGGCTCCGGACGTGCAGCGCTCTCACGGGTTGGCGAGTTGCTCGGAATGGACCGGTGTTCCGCTCAGCATACTGCTGCAGGAAGCGGGACTGCAGCGGGGCGCGCAGTGGCTGATCGCCGAGGGCGCCGACGCGTGCAAGATGTCCCGCAGCGTGCCGGTCTACAAGGCGCTCCGCGACGCGATGGTGGTGTATGGCCAAAACGGCGAGGCGCTGCGTCCGGAGCAGGGCTACCCGCTGCGTCTGATTTGTCCGGGCTTTGAAGGCAACATCAATGTGAAATGGCTACGGCGGCTGAAGGTGGTGGACAGGCCGGCCTACACGAAGGACGAAACTTCCAAGTACACGGAGTTGCTGGGCGACGGGAAGGCGCGCATCTTCACATTCGAGATGGACGCGAAGTCCGTCATCACGTATCCGTCCGGTGGCGACAAGCTGGAAAAGCCGGGCCTTTATGAGATCTCGGGGCTGGCGTGGAGCGGTCGCGGACGTATTCGCCGCGTGGACGTGTCCATCAATGGAGGCCGCAGTTGGGCGACGGCGCGGCTGCAGGAACCGATCCTTCCGATGGCGTTCACACGGTTTCGGATGCCGTGGAGCTGGAACGGCTCCGAAGCGACGCTGGTTTCGCGCGCGGTGGATGAGAGCGGATACTTGCAGCCGACGCGGGACGCTCTGGTTGCGGTGCGCGGCGTCAATTCCAACTATCACTGCAATGCGATGAAGTCCTGGCGGGTTACCAACGATGGGAGCGTGCGCAATGTGGATGCGTAAGCACCTGATATATCTTCTTCCGGTCTTTGGCTTGGCTGCATGGGCGCAGCAGCCGGGCCGCTATGGAGTGGGCCGCGTCCCCACGGCTGACGAGATTGGGGCGTGGGATATTTCGATCGGTCCGGACGGTAAGGGGCTTCCCCCGGGGGGCGGCACGGCGGCCGACGGTAAGCAAGTCTACGATGCGCGGTGTAAGCGCTGCCACGGCGATGAGGCCAAGGGCGGCGACGAGGGTGCTCTGACCGGCGGCAAGGGCACGCTCAGGACCCCCAAGCCGCTGAAGACGGTCGGCAGCTACTGGCCCTACGCGACGACGCTGTTCGACTACGTGCGCCGTTCGATGCCGTTCAAGAATCCGGGAACGCTGTCGAATGATCAGGTTTATGCGGTGTCGGCTTACATACTGCAGTTGAACGGCATCATCAAAGAGGGCGACCGGATGGACGCGACGACGCTTCCGAAGGTCCAGATGCCGAATCGGAACGGGTTCGTGGCCGATCCGCGGCGTCCGCCGGTTTCGCCTTACTGACGTTGCACCGGCGCTAGAAGCGGACGCGCCCTGACGTGGACACTCCGACGGCGTTGCGGAGTTCGAGTTCCATTGCCGCTACTCCGGCGGCATCGCCCGCGAGCAGTGGAATGCGGGCGCCCAGGCGGAACAGTCCACCCAGACCGGATGCGGCGAAATATCGCGCGAACTGATCTCCGATCGCCACAGCCAGAGGTTCGCCGATCCTGGCACCGGAAGGGTCAAAGAACGAATAACGGACCTCGGCGGTGGACCGGGTATTGTCGAAGCCATCCACGCCGATCTCGATGCCGGCCGGGCCCCTAGCGGCGGTGACCGTGGCGATCACGGGCGCGGCGCGGGCGATGGTGATGCGGGCCTCGCGCGGCTGGTCTCCGATCCGGGTCCGCAAGATGATTTCTCCAGCGGTGGTCCCGGTTTGGAGAACGCCCCCGGCCGAGTTCCCGGCGCCCCATAGAGCCTCCAGGGAACCTTTGGCAATCGAGACCTGCGCCAGGCGGGAAGCGGAGGGCATCCACTGAATCGCCGGGTCATCCCCCAAGCCGGATTCTGGGAGGAACTCCACCGTCACGGTGCCCGCGATGTCCACCGGCGCCGGGGCTGCGAGGCGGATCGATACCGGAATCTGTTTCGCGCTGGGCGACACGGGGACCACGGTGAAGATGGCGTCCGGGATCTGGGGCGAGACGGCGAAGCCCTGGAGCCGGAACACGCGGCCATCGACGGTGAGCAGGCCCGATGGGATGCCCGAGCGCGCCGGAGCGAAGCTGATGCGAAGCGCGATCTCATTGCCGGGTTCCAGCCGGTACGGCAATCCGGCCCCGAGCGTAGCGGCGAAGGCTTCCCCCGTCACGGTGACCGATGCCAGGAAGAGCGGACCGGTGGTGTTGTTGCGGATGAGGAACTGCTGTTCGATCGAAGAGCCCACTTCGACGCGGCCGAAGTCATGCGCGAGATCGGCGGAAAGCGGTGCGCCATCGGGTCCGAGCACGGTGACGCCGTCGCGGCCCTGGGCGCGGAGGATGATGGCCTGCTCATTCACCTGAAAAGTCGCGCTGTAGACTCCGGGAGCCGCCGGCCGGAAGCGGACCCGGAAATCGACGTTGGTTCCGGAGGCGACGCGGTAGGGCAGCGTGGGATAGTTTTCCAGCGTGAAGCCGGCGCCGGCCACACGCAAGGTGCTTAACACGATGGTGGCCGGGGTTGCGTTCCGCAGCCGGAACCGGGTGTCGGCCATGTCACCCGGATGGGCGGCCCCGAGTTCAAGCAGGCTCTCCGTGACAAGCGTCTCCACTCCTTCCGAAGGCACGAGGAGAATCGAGAGCTGCGCCCATACGGGGCAAGCGGTCAGGGCCAGCAGCAGGACCGACCGTCTCATCGGAGATCGTTCTCCGTCGCCATGGAGGGTTCCGGGGCGAGAAACCGCTCGGCGGTGGCGGCGCGGCGATGGATGGCGTAGCGTCCCGACTGCGCCCACTCCGCGCCAACCCGGACGAGCGTCTCGCCATCGGCGTCACCGAGATCCTGTTCCTCGCCGCGTGGGGACCGGAAGACGAGCCTTGCGCCGCGAACCATCAGCACAGCGCCGTCGGGCCATAGCGCGGCCGCGGTGACGCCCGTGCCGAGCGCGACCCGCGCGCCCGATGCGCCCACCCGCCACGCTTCGGCGCCGAAGCGCTCCACCCACAGGTGGCGAGTAACCGCGAGCGGTTCGCCGGACCCGTGCCAGCCGGTCTCAACGGGCTCGCCGTTGCCGGACCAGATCCACATCGCGCGGCGGCCGGCCAGCAGGACAACGACGGCACCCGAATCGAAACCGGCGGCGACCGGCTCCTCCGCGGGAATGCGGGCCACTTCGCGGTCACCTTCGAGCACCGTGACCACTCCGGCGCCCCGCACCACCGCGAGGCCGCCATACGCCCCCAGCAACGAACCTTTGGTTTGCCAGGATTTCCCTGCCACGAGATTTCCGGCCAAGCCCCACACTGGAACGATAGCGCCGCCGGCGCCGGCGAAACATCCGAGCGAGGGCGGCTGCTGTCCGGACAGCACAAGGGCGGCGGCCAGCAAGATCAGGATCCAATTGCTCATCGTGTTCCTCATTGCGGTCACGGCCTTCCGATCGTGATCACGGGCGATCCGAACCGGATGCCTGCCGGGGGCTGCGTCACCGCGCCCGCGGATGAGCCGTCCGGCGCGGCGGATCCGTTCGTGTTCCTTTGTGTCAGGAAGTAGGCCGCGGCGCCACCGCCCAACCCCGCCGCCAGCATGAGCCACCAGGAACGGGACATGCCCGGCCGCGCGCCTTTCGGCGTTTCGAAGATGGTGATTCCGGAGCCGGCGGTGGGCAGGATCGCCGTGGGCTCGATGGCCGGGGGCTTGATCGCCGCGGGTGTTGGCGCCGCAACGCGCAGTTTGCGCGCCTCCACTTTTACGGGGGCGACGGGGGCGGGCGTTTCGGCATGCGGAGCCTCTGCCGCGATCCGGGTATCGGTGAGGGTGTCCGCGACGTACTGATTGACGATGGCGCCGGCCCGGGCCTGGTCCTTCGCGGCGGTGATCCTGATGCGGGCTGGCCCGGGCGCCGAACCCCAGCGGATGCTCCACTCGGTGGCGCGGCCGTCCACGCCCGTCACAACGACGTTGGACTTCAATCCATTGCCAAAAACGCCGGTGACCTCCTCGCCGGGCAACCGGAAGCTCACGGCCGCGCCGTTTACGGGCTTACCGGTCTCGTCGGTGATCTGGACGGTGATGGGCCGCAGTGCTTTCTGCCCGGCGGCCTGCACGGCGCCCTCTCCTTCGAGTACTTGGATTTGTAGTATGGCGGTTTGGGCAGCCGCCGGCGGCACGCACACTACCAGCGTGAGCGCCACCCACTGGCGGAGAGAGAACATGACGTTCGGTGAGCCGGCGATCGCGTTCGGCACGCAGTGTCGGAGGAGGTTCTACCACCGGCTATGAACTTAGTGCGATGGGGCAGGGAATTGTCTCGCCGACTTTTTCCGGTTTCGCGCGTTCATGCCGATGGACGCCGTGGGGGGGAATGCGGCGGGTCAGGAAGCCGGGTCGCCGGACGAACCACTCGCAGTCTTTTCCCGATCGTCGGACTTGCGCAGCAGCAGGACGGTGACGTTGTCGGGTCCGCCCGCTTCGCGCGCCGCGGCGATAAGCTTGGCCGCGCGCTCGTCGAGCGATCCGCCGTTGCCCAAAATACCGGCGATCACATCGGGCTGCAGGACTCCGTGAAGCCCGTCGGAACAAAGCAGGATCGTGCAGCCAGGGGCGGGCCGCACCAGATACGAATTGACGCGCAGGGCTGCCTCCACCCCGATGGCCATGGTGAGGACGTGGCGCATTGGATGGCTGCGAAGCTGGGCGTCGTCGAGCCCGATGCGGCGGCCCATTTCGTTGGCCCAGGTCTGGTCTTCCGTGATGGGTTGCAACTGCCCGTTCTCGAAGAGGTAGGCGCGGCTGTCGCCGACGCTTGCGATCTGCAGATCGTCGTTGACCTCGAGTACGCCGATGAGAGTGGTCCCCATGCCGTTGAGATGAGTCATCGACGCGGCGGCCTGCAGCACGCTGCGATGAGCGGCGCTGAAGGCCTGGATCAGAGTTTCTTCATCGCGCTGGAGCGATCCGCGGACGTATTCCACCACGGTCTCCACCGCCATCTGCGAGGCGGTCTCTCCGGCCTGGGCTCCACCCATGCCATCGGCGACCAGATAGAGCCCGAGCGGCCCGTCGCTGAAGTACGAGTCTTCGTTGTTGGACCGGACACAACCGGGGTCGGACGTCCCAAAAGATTCGAGCATTCGTCTTCCAAATTATATAGCGATATCCGTCACAAAAAGAGGCGCAGTGCCAATTGGAAAACACGGCCGTCGTTGAGCGTGTTGGTGATGCGCCCGAACGAGGGCGAAGTGAGGTTCCGCTGCGGCTCATCGAACTGCGGCGTATTGGTGACATTGAACACTTCCGCGCGGAACTGAGTCTGCTTCTCCCGGCGTCCGCCCCAGTGCCATTGCTTGGTGAGGGCGGCGTTCCAGTTCGCGATCCTCGCCTTGCGGAAGACGTTTCTGCCGATGGTGCCGCGGGGCTCGCCGGGGGTGATGAAGGTGAAGCGGTCCCGGCGGAGGATGGATGGGGCGATGTCGGGGTGTGGAATGGTCATCCCGAGAATCGAGGGATCGAGGATAGTGGGCCGGTCGCTCGGGCTGCCATCCACGTTGCCGAATCCGGGGGCGTCGCTACCGATGTAGAGAGTAAGCGGCGTGCCGGTTTTGGCGAGCACGACGCCGGCCACCTGCCATTGATCGAGTAGCCATCCGAGCCCGGAGTGGCCGCGGGAAAGGCGCGGCAGATCGTAGCTGTAGCTGGCCGACAGCGCGTGCGGTGAGTCGAACGAACTGAGGCTGCGGCGGTCCGGAAAGGCGTTGAACTCACTTTGGCTGCGTCCGCGATTCATGTCGCCGTTGGCCGCGGTGGAGGCGAAGTCGACGCCGTCGTCAATGGCTTTGCTGAAGGTGTAGACAAGGTTGCCGCGGAGCCCGTGATAAAACGGAAGGTCCAACGAGGCTTGTCCGGCGTGGAAGGTGCCGATGCCGGCGTTGAGAATGTTGCGAACCTCGTAGTAGCGTTGGTCCGCCCGCCGCTGATCGACGGTGGCGAGGATGAGCGGAATACCGTCGCGCGGCTGGGCGCGGTTGGTGACGAAGGCGCTCATCAGCTTCACGGATCGGCTTCCTACGTAGCCGAGCCGCAACATGGCGCCGCCGGCGACGCGCCGCTCGAGCGAGAACGCGGCCTGGTGGGCGTAGGGTGAGACCATGTCCGGGGAAAGGAAGGTGGGGGAACTGCGGCCTGCGGCGCTGGTCAGATCGACGCCGGAAAGCGGATCGAGCAAGGCGGGATTTTGCACCTGCAGGTATCGAACGTGAGGCTGGTTGAAGCGCACCTGCTGATAGGTCACTTGCGGTATTTCGCCGAACGACACGGTGTAGGATAGCCGCGAAACCCAACCACCGCCCAACTGCCAGGCCAGGCCGAATCGCGGGCTGACGTTGTTGCAGTCGCACGCGTAGAGCCGGGAGTGGTATCCGTTCACCTCCGTGGGTCCGGTGACGAGGTTGTAACGGATCCCGAGCGTCAACTGAAGGCGCGCGTGCGGCTTCCAGCTATCGCCCACGAATCCGTTGGCGGACCAGTTGCGGAATCCGCGTGCAAACTCACCGAGAGTGATTTCGAAAAACGACGGGGCGCCGAGGAGGAAGTTCTGCAGCGCGGGCCGTCCGAAATTGTTGGTGAAGCTGAGATAACCACGCGAGCTGGCGGATTCGACGCCGTTCAACTGGTTACGCGTGATGTCGCCGCCCCACTGCAGACGATGACTGGAACCGATTTGCCGCGAAAACACCGCTCCGTAGCGGAACGAATTGGCCGCACGGCGTACGGGGAACTCGCTGTCGGGGCCCAGTTCCTGAATCTGAAATCCGAACCGCGTTCGCATGGGGACGGCGTTCGGTTCCGGCAGCAGGTCACTGCGTGTGCGGTTGAAGGTGAAGCCGAAGGCGGCGCTTGTGGAAGGCGATAGGGGCACCCGCCATGTGATTTGTCCACGGTGGGAATGAATGTCGGCATCGGGATTTTGTCCGGCCACTAATTGAAAGGCGTCGAGGTGTTCGCGCCGCAGGTTGTAGGAGGCGGCCAAGCGGCCGCGGCGTCCCGCGTCGTGATCGAGGCGGAGGGTCGAGTTGATCTCGTCGATGCGCTGAGGCGCGTTGGTGTTGAGAGCGCGCGGATCGAAGTCCAGCCGGTTGGGGAGTTCCTTGGGGTAGGCGTCGATGAGTCGCTGCACGAAGGCGCGGGTGGCGGGGTCCGTGGCGAGGGGCGTGCGTTCGCCGGCCAGCGGCACCAGTACGTTACCGTTGACCATGCCGCGCACCTTGCGCTGTTCGGCATTCAGAGTGAGAAAAGTGGATTTGCCGAGCTGTCCGGAGGCGCGGCCGCCGTAGTGATTGCGCCGCGAGGGCTTTACGTCGCCCACCTGGAAAAACGCCCGCGCGTTGAAGACGCTGTTTTGGTGGTTGGCGAACAACTCGCCGTGCCAGGGGGCGAATCGGGCAGGGGGGCCGAGCACGGAAGAGGCGGCGGCCGGGCGGCCGAACTCGGTGGCGTAGTAGCCGCTTTCGATGCGAGGCTCGGTAACCAGGGTGGTGGTGGTGCCCACGCGAATGTTGGCTTCCTTGATGGCGTTGTTGTCGATCGGATTGATGGCGACGTTTTCATTGCGCATCGCCGTGCTCTGCATGCGCGCGGCGCCAGGGGCAGGCTTCGGCTGGGCGGCGGCGGGTGCGGGAGCGGGCCGCGCCGTGGATGTGCCGGCCGCGGCCGGACGCTTGGCCGGCTCGGCGAGCGGAGTGCGGGATTGGGAGTAGGCCGCGGCGAAGACCAGCAGTCCGCAGGCGATTCGCGAGATCAACTCTTTATTGTAGCGGCTGGGGGAGATGGCGGTTCCAGCGCCCTACCGGCGGCGCGAACCAGCGCCCGGACGGCGTCGACGCACAGGATCGACGCGTGTTTGGATTCCGGAGCGAGGCCGCCGACGGCATGCTCCACGTCGCCGGCGTTGAGCGACATCAGTTCCCGGCCGTTTCTTCCGGCGATCAATTCGGTGAGCGCGCTTCCGGCGGCAATGGACGCTGTACAGCCACGGGTGAGGAAGCGGGCTTCGGCGACGCGCCCATCCACGAACCGGGCAGACAGGCGCATCCGGTCTCCGCACGCCGGATTGCTCGCCTCGACGGTGACGGCATTGTGTTCGAACTCGCCCACGTTGCGGGGATTCTGAAAATGATCGAGGAGCTGTGAGCTGTGCATAGGGGCTATGGTTCAATATTAAGACTGTGCCGGGAGCGCGTCCATATTTCAGAATTCTGCAAGACCGCGTGCGCGAACGCCAGTTCAACGCGCTGTTTCTGTTCGTCACCTCCCGCTGCAACTCCCTGTGCCGGACCTGCTTCTATTTCGACAAGCTGAATTCGCGCGATGACCTGACGTTTGATCAGATCCGCCGCATTTCCGAAACCGCTCCGCCGTTCCGCAAGCTGTGGCTGAGCGGCGGCGAGCCGTTTCTGCGGCCGGAACTCGGCGAGATCGTCGCGATGTTCGCCCGCAACAATCAGATCGCGGGGGTGAATTTGCCCACCAATGGTCTGCTGCCCGGCAAGATCTTCGCGCAGGTGGACCGGATGCTCGCCGAGGCTCCCGGCATTTCGATCGACCTGAACTTCTCTCTCGACGGCCTGGCCAATACACACGATGCCATCCGGGGCGTGCCGAACAACTTCACCCGCACGCTCGAAACCATGCGTGAAGCGGCGAAGCGCTACCGGGGCATTCGGCGGCTCCGGCGCAACGTACTGAGCGTGGTGACGCGGGAAAACCACGCCGAGATGATCCGTCTGGGGCTGCATCTGTTGGAGGGCGGCGATCTCGACGGGCAGTACTTCGAAGCTGTACGCGGCGCCGCGCCCGATGCGACGCTGAAGGACTTCTCGCGGGAGACTCTGGCCGAGTTGCATCGGAAGATCATGCCGTTTCACCGCCTGTACGCGGATCGCCTGTTTGCGCACCTGCCGGGACCCGCGCGCGCCGTCGGGAAGATGTACTACCTGGGAAACTTGCGCCTGCATTTTGACCTGCACGAGAAGTGTTTCGACGCCCCGCGGGCGTGGCCGATGCCTTGCACCGCAGGACGAACCACCATCGTGATCGATCACAACGGCCGCTTCCGGGCGTGCGAAATGCGGGGGATCGTGGGTGATCTGGCCGATCATGGCTACGACATCCGCGCAGCGCTGGCCTCGGACGCCATGCGGGCCGAAGTGGACGCCATCCCGGAGGCCAACTGTTGGTGCACCCACAGTTGTTTCATCCAGGAGAGCTCGAAATTTTCGCCGCGGGTGCAGTTGTTCGAGATCCCTTGGGCCTGGATCCGGCAGCGGTGGGACCGGCTGGAATCGGCTCCGCTCGCCGAGATCGAGCGATTCAAGGCACTGGAGTTGGCGCAATGATCGTAGTGGCTGCCGTGATTGTCCGGGACGGACGAATCCTGATCGGACAGAGGCGGGAAGGGGAGTGGCATCAGTTCAAATGGGAATTCCCCGGCGGCAAAATGGAGGCTGCGGAAACGCCCCGGCTGGCTCTGCGCCGTGAACTGAAGGAGGAACTCGATATCGATGCCGAGATCGGGGAGGAACTGGATCGCTACCAGTATCAATACCCGGGGCGGTCCCCGATCGAGTTGATCTTCTTCCGGGTGGATCGATTCGCTGGCGAGCCGCGCAATCTTGCCTTCCAGGACATCCGGTGGGAGTCCGCGAGCGCGTTCCCGGAGTACGACTTTCTCGATGGGGACATCGATTTCGTCGTGCGGCTGGCCCGGGGCAAGCTGGTGTGAAGGGGCAGAAGAAACTTAAACCTTCTCAATCAATTAAAAAAATGTAATCTTATGATATACTGTGGGAGCGCGAGGGAGCGGTCCGCATCGCAATCCTTCCACTCGTAATCGGGCTACCCTGGCGACAATCTGTCAGGGGAGTATCTCATGAAAAAATTCCACTCATTGACCGGATTGCTGGTGGTGTGCCTGTTGGCGGCGTTGCCAGTGGCAGGCCAGGTGGAGACGGCGCGCATCACGGGCACGGTGACCGATTCCACCGGCGCTCGCGTCCCCGGTTCCGAGGTGACCTTCACACACGTGACCACCAATACCGTGGCGCGGACGCAAACGCAGGCCGACGGCCGCTACGTTTCGCCCCCGCTTCGCATTGGCGAATACAGGGTGGAGATCACGGCGGAAGGGTTCAAGCGCGCGGTGCGGACCGGTGTGGTGCTGTTGATCAACCAAACCGCGTTGCTCGATATCCCGCTCGAGTTGGGCGCAGTGAGCGAGACGGTGGACGTGACCGCCGACGCTCCGCTGCTCGAGACGACGCAAGCGACGCAGGGCCAGGTGATCGACAACAAACGGATGGTCGACATGCCGCTCAACGGGCGGGACTACATCCAACTGGCGCTGCTGTCGGCGGGAGCGGTGCAGCCGATCGGAGGGCGGTTCGGCGGATTCATCGCGGGGGGACAGCGCACCACGCAGAACAACTACATTCTCGACGGAGTGGACAACAACAACGTGCAGATCGCGGCGCAAGGACGGCAGGCCGAGTCCGTGAAGCCGGCCGTGGACGCGATCCAGGAGTTCCGGATCGCCACCAATTCGTTTTCGGCCGAATATGGCCGCGCGGCGGGCGGCGTGGTGAACGTGTCGCTCAAAAGTGGCTCGAACGATTTGCATGGCACTGCCTACGAGTTCATGCGTAACGAGGCGATGGACGCCAAGAACCTGTTCGACCCCGCCGACAGGCCGAAGCCGCCGTTCAAGCGGAATCAGTTCGGCTTCTCCGCCGGTGGGCCCATCGTGCGGAACAAGCTGTTCGTGTTCGGCGACTACGAGTGGACCCGGATCCGCGAATCGCGCACCGTCACCTCGACCGTTCCGACCGAGGCCATCCGAAGCGGTGACTTCAGTGCCGCCGGAACGCAGATTTTCGATCCATTCAGCTATAACGGGACGACGCGGACGCCATTTCCGGGGAGCGTGATTCCGGCCAGCTCCATCAATCCGATTTCACGCACGGTGGCTGGATTGTATCCGCTGCCGCAGATCAATCGCGGCGTGAATAACTTCGTGTTCAATCCCCCGCGCCGCTCCGATGTGGACAAGTGGGATATCCGGACCGACTACAACGCGGGTGCGAGCGACAACATCTACTTCCGGTTCAGCTACCAGCGGACGTTCGATCCGGCGTCGCCGCGGTTGCCTGGCCAAGCCTACGACGACAGCGCCAATGGATCCGATTTCGAGCACAACGGGCGAAACATGGCGCTGGTGTGGAACCATGTCTGGAACCCGGCTTTGATCACCTCCACGCGGCTGGGCTACAACAAGCTGTTCACCGAGCGTATCTTCCCGATCGAGGAAAACCTCAACGCGAGCCTGGGGATTCGGGGCGTGAACCAGGCGCTGCCGGGCATGGGCACGATGAACATCACCGGGTACACCAACATCGGCACAGGGTCTTTCACGCCCAATCTCGCCGATTCGCAGACGCGGCAGTTGGTGACCGACACGACGTGGAACCGCGCCTCCCACAGCGTGAAGTTCGGGGTGAACTTCAACTGGCTGCAAAGCTATCTCACCAATCCGCAGCAAGAACTGGGAGTCTTCTTCTTCAACGGTAATTACACGCGGAATCCGCAGGGCAACCGCGGCGGAGACCCGTTCGCGGATTTTCTCACGGGTGTGATGTTCCAGGGCGACGTGTCGACGTCGGCGTACATGAACCTGCGCGCGCCCTTCTGGCAGGGCTATATCCAGGATGAGTGGCGAGCCAGCCGCAAGCTCACGCTCAACTTCGGGCTTCGCTATGAGCTGAACCGGAACTGGGTGGAGACGCGCGACGGTATTTCGCAGATCGACATCAGCGATCCGGCTAACCCGTTCTGGATCCTGCCGCAGCGGGGCGGATCGCGCGCGGACCGTGCGCTGATTCAGGACGACAAGAATCTGCTCGTACCCCGCTTCGGTTTTGCGTATCACGTGGCCGGCGGCACCGTGTTGCGGGGCGGCTATGGGATGTTCGTCGCACAGTATGAGGGCACCGGCGGCGGCCAGTTTCTGGAAGGGAACCCGCCGTTCCTGCTGCGGGTTCGCGCCTCCACCGATAGCCGCAACGTGACGCTCAACCTCGCCGACGGCATTCCGGGCGACATACTCACGCCGCGCCGGGCGACTTCTTTGTCGTTTTCCACCTTCGAGCGGACGCCCAAGATGCCGGTGAGCCAGCAATGGAATTTCAACATCCAACAGCAACTGGGAAGCGACTGGGTGTGGGAGATCGGCTACTACGGCACCAAGGGCAATCACCTTGTGAACCGGTGGGACTCCAACTATGCGCTGCCCGGGGCGGGCAACATCAACAACCGCCGTCTGGTGCGGCGGGCGCCTTGGCCGAACGAGGACTTCACGGTGGGTCCGCTTTCCTCGTTCAACGCCCACCAGTTCAACGGCAATTCGTTGTTCCACTCGCTGCAGACCAAACTCGAAAAGCGGTTCTCGAATGGGTTCACGCTGCTCACGTCTTTTATCTGGTCAAAGACGATCGGCGACGTACAGGGATTCTCCGGTTCCGGAAACACGGCCAATAGCGCCGGTCAGGATCCGTTGAACTGGCGGGCCAACCGGTCACTGGACAATCAGCATATGGGCCGCCGGTTCGTGGTGAGCTACATCTATGAGATGCCGTTCGGGCGCGGCCAGAATTGGGGCGCGGGCTGGAATGGACCCGTGAACGCGATCGCCGGCGGTTGGGCGCTGTCGGGCATCACCACGCTTACCGATGGCCAGCCGATGGGACTTTCGGTGACGGGTAACCCGTCGAACACCGGTACGGCGTCCCGCGGGGACCGGCCGGATGTGGTGGGCGCCTGGCAGCTGTCGCGCGACGAGCGGTCGCTCGGGCGCTTCTTCAACACAGCCGCGTTCGTTCCGAATCAGCCCTTCACCTACGGGAACGCCGGCCGTAACATTCTGTTCACGCCGGGGAACGTGAACTTCGATCTGGCGGCCTACAAGCGCTTCGTGCTCACCGAGCGAATCCAGGCCCAGTTTCGGGTAGAGGCGTTCAACGCCTTCAATACACCGCCGATTGGAAGTCCGAACGTGCAGGTAGGCAATCGCGCGTTCGGCACCATCACCAGCGCCGGGCGGCCGCGCAACCTGCAACTGGGTTTGAAGCTGGTCTGGTAGGAGCTGGCCGGGCTACTTGCGCAGCCGGAACTCGACGTCGCGCTCGCGGTTCAACTGGGTGCTGAGCGGCGCATCCACCAGCGACAGAGAAGCCTGATTGTGCGAATGCCGGGTGGTGATGTAGTGGAGGGTGTCGCCCTCGACCCAATAGGCATACGCGGAATAGACGGTGCCGTCCGCCATCGCGATGAGGTAGACGGTGGGTTTGTCGTCTTCGATGGACCGTGGAGGATCGGGGTTGGAGGGGATGGGCGCCTGATAGGACGAGACGGTAGGCTCATCGGATCCGGGGCTGGGGGCGCCATATTCGCGCATCACGGGACGCACGCGGTCCGGCTGGTAGTTCTGGTTGATGACCACGGCGGGTGAAGGCGGAGCGGTATTGATCACGACCGGAGCGGGGGCGGAATACTGGTAGTCATACCCGCCGGCGCCATAGTATCCGCCGTAGCCGACGCCATACGCGGGAACGGCTACGGGAACCGCCACCGGATAGATGCCTCCAGAGCGGCCGTAGCCGCCGCGAGGCGCATTCGAGTAGGGGACGCCGCGAATGGTGGAGCTCAGGCCTGGAATGTGGCCGGTGACGGGCGGTATACCGGTGGCGGGGAACACGACGTTGCCGAAGCCCTGGCCGATGGGTCCGAGTCCCGCCGGGCGCGGGTAGCCCGGATTGACGGCTCCGAAGCCGCCGCCCGGTCTTGCGGGTGGGCCGATGCGCGCTCCGCCGCCACCCCCGGCGCGGCCGCCGCCCATGTGGCCACCGCCGCGATTGCCTGTGCCGCGTTGCGCGAGGGCATCCGGCGCCAACAGCACCGGGAGGGCCAGCAGCACGACGGGCGCTGTCCGAGCGAGGATCGTCATCGGTGCACACTCCTTCCGCATTGAGCTTACGCCTCGGGACCAGGAGACGCAAGGCCGGCGGGCCCGGTTTCGGCAAAATTTACCGATGGCTCGAAAACGCCGGATGGGGTGTTTTTCGCAAAGTTTCGGCGTGCTACCGGATTATAATGGGGAACAGAGATGAGTTTGCTTTCGCAGCGGCTACAGGTCAAGGTTCAGCAGAAGCAGATCCTGACACCAGGCTTGGTGCAGATGGTGACCGTCCTTCAGTTGACCCGCCAGGAACTGAAGGAGCTGATCGCCCAGGAGATTGCGCAGAACCCCGTGCTCGACGAGGCCGCGGAAGGGGCCGAGGAACTGACGCCGCAAGAGGTGCAGGCGGCGCTCGAGGCCGAGCGCGATCCTCATCCCTCCGACGAATCCTTTCTCGAACTCACCCAGGCGGTGGCGAGCGAGGCGGGTGCGTCCACGGAAAGGGCGCAAGCCACTCTGGCCGACGCGCCGGAGTCCCCGCAGGCGGCCGATCCGTTCGATGAGATCGATTTCGGGTCCTACTGGGACGATTATCTGGACCCTGGGTTCAAATCCCCGGCCCAGGAGACTCCGGACAAGCCTTCGTTTGAAACTTTTCTCTCCTCGCCCGTCACCTTGAGCGAATATCTCGAACAGCAGTTGAGCCTGGTGGCGCTCGACGACGAGGTGCGGGACGCGGCGCTGGCGGTGGTGGGCAACCTCGACGAAAACGGCTACCTCATTGAGCCGCTCGAGGATATCGCGCAGGATCTCGAAATTGCGCCGGAAGTGGCCGAGCAGGGTCTGAAAATCGTGCAGACGCTCGATCCGGCCGGCGTGGGGGCGCGTTCGCTGCAGGAGTGCCTGCTGCTGCAATTGGAATCGCGCAACGCGCGGGGCGGCGTGGCGTGGCAGATTGTGGAAAGTCACCTGAAGCTGCTCGAGACCAAGCAGTTGAAGGAAATCGCCCGTGCGCTCGGCCGTCCGATGGAGCACATCCAGATTGCGGTGGCGCTGATCCAGCATCTGGATCCCCGGCCGGGCCTGCGATATTCGGGCGGCGGCGCGCGGCAGGTGGAGCCCGACGTCCATATCTTCAAGGACGGGGACGAGTACTACATCACGCTCAACGACGACGATGTGCCGCAATTGCGATTGAATCCGCAGTACCGGCGATTGCTCGACCGGGATCAGGAACCGTCGAAAGACGTGCGGAACTACGTAAAGGAGCGGTTCCAGTCCGCGCTGCTGTTGATGAAGAACATCGAGCAGCGGAAGAAGACGATCATGCAGGTCTGCCAGTCGATCGTGCAGCGGCAAACCGAGTTTCTCGACTACGGCATCGATCATTTGAAGCCCATGATGATCAAAGAGGTGGCCGAGGAGATCGGCGTGCATCCTTCCACGGTCTCGCGCGCGGTGGCCAACAAGTACGCGCACACTCCGCACGGCGTTCACGAGCTTCGATTCTTCTTTTCCGAAGCCGTGCAAGGTTCGGCGGGGGCCGCGACGCCGCTGCTGGTTTTGAAGCGCCGGGTGAAGAAGATGATCGAGGATGAAGACCCCCGCCACCCGCTTACGGACGACCAGATCACGGCGCTGCTGCGCGCCGATGGCATCGACGTCACCCGCCGCACCGTCGCCAAATACCGCGAGGATATGAAGATTCCCTCCACGCACCAGCGTCGCGTCCGCGCCTGAGGGAGCCCCCAAACGAACATGAAGGTCAACTACACCGGAAAACTCGAAAAACTGGATGCGCTGTCGCAGAAGAAGCTGGACGCGCGGATGTCGAAGCTGAGCAAGCTGTTGGACCGCAAGTCCGAAAAGGATGCGCATGTCATCCTGAAGCAGCAGCGCCAGACGCGCGAGGCCGAGATCACGCTGAACTACTACGATCATCCCCTGGCCGCGGCCCATCAGGCGGCCGATTCCCTCACAGCCCTGCTGGGAGCCTGCGACAAGATGGAGAAGCAGATCCAGAAGGTGCAAGCCAAGTTCCGCGACGGCAAGCGCCGCGCCGGGAAACCGTCGGCGGCGGCCGCGGCTGTTCCCGCCGCGGAAGCCGGTGCGCCCGCTCCATCGACACCGAAGATCTACCGGGTGAACCCACGGTCGGTCAAGAAGCCGATGACGGCGGAAGAGGCCATACTCGAGATGAACGACTCCCGCCGCTACGTGCTCTATCGCGACGCCGAAACCGACCGGCTCGCCGTGTTGCTCCGCCGCCCCGATGGCCACTTTGATCTGATTGAGGCCTGACTGGCGATTCAACGGATGCAACAGGACAAGGCCCAACTCGTCGTCATCACCGGCATGTCCGGATCCGGCAAGGGGACCGTCCTGCGCTCGTTTGAGGACCTCGGCTACTATGCCGTGGACAACCTGCCGGTGGACCTGATTCCCACCTTCGCCGAACTGACCAAGGACTCGCCCAACATCGCGCGCGCCGCGCTTGTGGTGGACGTGCGCGAGGGCGAGGCGTTGTCGCGCCTGCCCAAGATCTACCGCTCACTGCGGCGCAAGATCGGGATGCGGCTCTTGTTTCTCGAAGCCGACGACGCCACCATCGTCCGCCGCTTTTCGGAAACACGCCGGCCTCATCCGTTGGGTGGGGAGGAGTCGGTGGCCAAGAGCGTGAAGGCGGAGCGTAAACGGCTCACCGCCATCCGCCCGCTGGCCGATCATGTCATCGACACCACCAAGTTCAACGTTCACGAACTGCGGGATCACATCAAGGAAACGTTCGCCGCCGGACGAACCGAGCGCAAAATCCGGCTCTACATCAACTCGTTCGGATTCCGTCACGGCGTGCCGGCCGACAGCGATCTCGTTTTCGACGTCCGTTTTCTTCCCAATCCCAACTACATCCCGGCTTTCAAGCAACTAACGGGCCGCCATCCATCGGTGGCCCGCTATATCCGTGCGTTTCCCCAAACGATGGAGTTCGTCGAGCGCATTTCGGAACTGCTCATCTACCTGCTCCCGCACTACATTGAAGAGGGCAAGAGCTATCTGACGATCTCGTTCGGATGCACCGGGGGCCACCACCGGTCCGTCTTCATCGCGGACGCGATTCGCAAGCGCGTGAACGCGGCCGGATTCAAAGCCACCTGCCAACACAGGGACGTGAGCCGGCCGGTCTGACCGGCGGTTCGAGCATCCGCCTCGTACCGCGCGGCGAAATCAATGCTGGTCAAATAATTCGCTGCGGTCGATCCGTTCGCCTTGCAGGAACACCGACGATATGTGCTCGAGCGCGGCGGGGTCCTCGAGCGGATTGCCATCCACAACCACGATGGTCCCCTCGTGCCCTTTGCGTACGAATCCGGCGCGCTTGTCAATCCCCAAACGCCGCGCGCCGTTGCCGGTGGCCGCCTGTAGCGCCGCCGGGGCGGGGATACCGGCCTTCACCCATAGCTCGACTTCGCGCTGCACGGTGGGGCCGTGAATGACCAGGAAGTTGCCGGCGTCGGAACCGGTGATCAGAGTGACGCCGGCTTTGTGGGCGCGTCGTAGATTCTCTTCCGCGGCGGCATAGTCAATGGGGTAGCGCTCGATCCAGTCTCGCCAGGGCTGGGCTCCAGTGGCGGTAACGGCGGCGCGGGTGGCCTCGATCAACCCGGCAGGAGCGGCCTGCTGGACCAATGACCGGGAAAGCAGGTCAGCCTTCCTCTCCCGCACGGCCACGAACGCTTCGAGCACGCTCAAAGTCGGGTCATAGTAGACCCCTTTTTCTTTCATGCGCGCGAAGGTTTCCTGTGGGATGACATCGCGGAACGATCCGTGCTCGATGGTGCTGGCGCCGGCCTGGATGGCTTCGGCCACGTCCCGCGCATCGCCTGTGTGGACGGCAAGGGGCAATCCGTTTTCACGCGCGGCGTCGGCGATGGCTTTCAGGATGGTGGTTTGCAATCGCTCGAAGGGGGCGCCCGGGCCGCCGTCGTCGAGCACGGCCTTGATGCAATCGACGCCGATCCTTTTGAGTTCGGCGACGGCTTCCCGCGCCTGCTCCGGCGTCTCCGGGGTGCGCGTGAATTCCTGTGCCGCCATATTGCGGACGAGCGTGGGCATCCCGCGGAAGTATTCGGTGCCGTGGCCCTTCTTGGCCGTAAACAACGGTCCGCACAGATGCAATTCCGCGCCGGTGTGTTCGCCGTCGATGGCGCGCTTGCGCGCGGCGAGGGTCTGAGTGGTAAAGTCCCCGGCGCTCGCCACGGCGGTGACGCCGCTATAGGCATAGGCGGCCAAGGCCCGTTCCATGGCGGCGGTGAGATCGAAATCCGGACCGGGCTGCATGGCGCCGCCGGGCGAGCCGAGATGGACATGGGTGTCGATGAGGCCCGGCATGACGGTTTTGCCGGCCGCTTCGAGCGGCTCCGCCGATAGCGATTTGGCCGAGGGGACTTCGCCTTCGTACACTTCGGCGATGCGGCCGTCTTTGAGCAGCACCGCGCCCGAGCGAATCACTGTCCCATCTCCGGTGAAGATCGTAGCGCCGCGGATGAGCCGCGTGTAGTTGCGCCGGACCTGGCGCTCCAGGTTCTTGGTTTCGGTGATGTGCTCGCGGGACCATGCCTGATAGATCCCCATCGCCACAAACGGCAGTAGAACCGCCAACACCCAGGCCTTGGATTTGTTGGGGAGCTTTTCTTCTTTTTCCCAGCGGAACAGCTTCATGGAGATGAGCGTGGCCAGAATGGTGGTAACCACCAGAGCGCCCACCGATTCGAGATTGCTGGTGAGCCCGCGCGCGCGCAGCAGCACATGCTGGACGCCGCTGTTGAGGTAAGACGCTGGCAGGAACTGCGAGATGATCTGCGCCGTCACGGGCATGGAACTCAGCGGGATGGTGGCTCCGCTGAGGAAGATCATCGGCATGTACAGGATCTGGATGAGGATGTTGGATTCGGCCATCGAGTTGGCGACGGCGGCGATGATCAGCCCGATGGCCCGGAAGGCGAAGCATCCGAGCGTGATGAGGAAGATCAATGAAAACGGCCGCTCCGGCCACGGCATCCCGTAGAAGTAGTGGCTCAACGCGAAGATGAGGCCGAGCGCGGGCAGGTACAGCAGCCATCCGGTTACGAGCGAGGCAACCAGGATGGGGAGCGGGGAAATGGGCGTAACCTTGTAGCGGCGCAGGATCCCGGTTTCGCGCTCCATGACCGATCGCATTCCGGCGCCGAACAGGCCGCTGCCCAGGATGCCGATCACCAGCACCATCGAGACGATGCGCGTCATGACCGATCCGCCGGTGGATCCTCCCATGAACTGCGCGAAGGCAAAAAAGAAGATCAGCGGAAAAAAGTAATTGAAGAAGATCACCGACCGCTCGCGCAAGGCCAGCCGGAGGTTCATTCGAATGAGGGCCAGATATGCTTTCATGCGCTATTCCCGGAGCCTCTTACCGGTCAATTCAATAAAGACGTCCTCGAGCGTGGGCCGCTTCAGGTGAATGTCCGCCAGGCCCACTCCCTGGGCGTCGATCCACTTCACCAGTTCGACGACCGTTCGGGCCGGCCGCGCGGAAGAGACCGTGATGGCGAGCCGGTTGTCGCTGAGCAGGATCGTCTCGGCCTCAAACGAGGCCGGGGTGAGCATGCCATCGGGAATCGGACGCTCGGTGGCCACTTCGATGCGCGAGTGCCCGAGCGTTCGCGCCTGGATCTCGCGCGGGGTGCCGATGGCGATGATGCGGCCCTGGTCAATAATGGCCACGCGGTCACAAAGCCGTTCGGCTTCCTCGATGTAGTGAGTGGTCAGCAGGATGGTTCGCTTCTCGGCGCGCAGTTCTTCGATGAGCTTGTGGATCTCCAGGCGCACTTGGGGGTCCAGCCCCGTGGTGGGTTCGTCGAGGAAAACGAGTTGGGGATCGTTGAGCAGGGCCAGCGCCAAAGCCAGACGCTGTTTCTGGCCGCCGGACAGCGAGGCGTAGTTTTCGTTGCGCTTCTCCCAAAGCTGCAGCCGCCGCAAGAGCTGGTCGCCATCCACGTTCCGCGAATAGAGAGCCGCGAACAACTGCATCGCCTCGGTGACCTTGAGCTTATCCGGCAGATTGGTGGACTGGAGACAGGCGCCGATGCGATCTTTCAGCCGCGCCACCTGTTGGTTCGGATCGAGGCCGAGCACGCGGACTTCGCCATTGGACCTGGGCCGGAGGCCCTCGAGAATCTCCACCGTGGTCGTCTTGCCGGCGCCGTTGGGTCCAAGCAGGCCGAACACTTCGCCCTGCTGCACCTGGAAATCGATGCCGCGGACGGCTTCGAAATCACCGTAGGACTTACGAAGTCCCTGGACTGTGATTGCTGCTTCGCTCATGCGTTCAGCGAGCCATCCAGCCGAGGTACATGGCAATGGCGCCGAGATCGGCGTCGGTGTATGCCCCGGTGACTCCGGCGTGAGTCCAGGAGCTTCCATCGGAAAGCCGAATTTCGGCCGGGACGAAGGTTCGCAGCACGGGCGGCAGGACGGTCAAATCGTAAATACGCACTTGTTCCTTGCTCTGTTCCACCACGACGGCGGGGAAAGAATCGCGGCCGGCGGTGGCCGTCTTGATGGAGGATTTCTTACCGGATCGGAGAGCGGCGGCGTCATAGGGGCCGCCCGCGGCGAGGTTAGGGCCGATGGGAATGCCCCATCCTTCGAGCGCATGGCAGGTGCCACAGCGCTTCTCTCCGCGGACCGCGTCGAAAAACAGATCCTTGCCGCGCCGGACGCCGGCCGACATGGGGCGAACCGGCGCGCCTGCCGCTACCGCCGCCGCGGCATTGGGCATCTTCGAGACATCGGCGCCGGAAATGCGCAGCACGTAGGCGATCACCGCTTGCAGTTGATCGTTCGGCAGCGATCGCTCAAAGCCGGGCATACCGGTGTTCGGCACACCTTCGCGGACTACTTTGGTGACGACGGCGGTGTCGAAGTTGCGGCCAATGAGTTTCGGGGCGCGTCCTTGCGTCCCCCCGGAGCCGTGGCAGTAGCCCTGGGCGCAGGTCTTCTGGAACACCTGCTCGCCTTGCGTGAAAATGTCCTGGGCGAGGACGGGCGCGGCCAGCAACAGAAGGAGCGGGGAGGGCTTCAATGGGCACGCTCCTGCAACGCGAAGACCCATAACGTGGATCCACGCCGGAAGCGCTCCGCCTCCGGCCACAGTTGCGTCACCAGCCCAGCCACCGCGGAGCCGAAGCCCGACGGGGTGGCGATGTACTGCCTGCCGTTCACCTCGTAGGTGATCGCCGATCCGCGATTGCCGCTTCCGGTCTGAAACTGCCAGACCTTGTCGCCGGTGCGCGCATCGAGCGCGAAGAAGTAACCTTCGGGATCGCCAGTGAAGACGAGATTGCCGGCGGTGGCGAGTACGGATGCCAACAGCGGGTATTTGGACCGGTAGGTCCACTTTCGCTCGCCGCTCACCGGATCGTAGGCGTCCAGATGCGAGTAAGCGCGTTCACCGGGCGGGTCTCGCGGCACGAAGGTGCCTCCGAAGAAGACCTGTCCCTCTCGCGGTTGCTCGGGCTGCGAAACCACGTCCTGGCACCACTCGATGGCGGTAGTGTAAAGCCACTTCGTCAACGGCGAATAGGCGGCCTGATTCCAACTGCGGCCACCGCCGATGGCGGGGCAGATGAGCGTGCTCTTGCCTACTTCCGGATCGTTGCGGCCAACCAGGTTGCCATCCTCGTCGGTGCCCTTGATCCAATTGATGTGCTTGACGATCGGATAGCCGGAGATGAACTTGCCGTTCCTACGATCGAGAACGAAGGTGTATCCGCCCTTGTTGATATTGAGCAGGAGCTTGCGGACCTGGCCCTTCACGGGCAGATCGAACAGGATGTTTTCGTAGGCGGTGTCGAAGTCCCACACATCGTGCGGCACCTGCTGGAAGTACCACTTCAGTTTGCCGGTGTCGGCGTCGAGCGCCACCACGGAATCGGTATAGAGGTTGTCGCCTTTGCGGGACCCGCCGTAGAAATCGGCGGCCGGGTTGCCCACCGACCAATAGACCATGTTGAGCTCGGGATCGTAGGAGCCGGTCATCCAGGAGGACCCGCCGCCGAACTTCCACGAGTCTCCGGACCAGCTTTCGTGCCCCTTTTCGCCCGGAGCTGGAATGGTCCAGAAGCGCCAGGCCTGGCGTCCGGTGGCGGCGTCGAAGGCGGTGATATAGCCGCGATGAGCCGAGTCGCCGCCGGTGACGCCGACGATGACTTTGTCTTTCACCAGAAGCGGCGCGCCGGTGATATTGCAGCCGCACTGATTGGCTTCCTCGACGTTGACGCGCCAGAGTTCGCGGCCGGACTTCTGATCCACGGCGACTACGGAATTGTCGAGGGTTCCGATGTAGACGCGTCCGCCGCCCACCGCCACACCGCGATTCCAAGGGCCGTAGAAGATGGTGAAGCCTTTCGGAAGCGTATAGGTGTACTTCCAGATCTCGCGTCCGGTGACGCCGTCAATGGCGAAGATGTGATTGTGCGAAGTGGAGAGATAGAGCACGCCGTCGACGACGATCGGGGTGGCTTGCAGGCCTCCTTCTTCGTCGCCGGTCTGGAAAGCCCAGGCCGGCGTCAGACGGCCGACGTTGGTGGCGTTGATCTGGTCAAGCGCGCTGTACCGCCAGGCCTGATACGTGCCGAAGTGATGCGGCCAATCGTTGCGGGTTGCCTCCGGTTGGGCCGCCAGCGTCATGGCGCCGGCAATCAGAACGCCGGCCAGTTTCATGCATTCACCGGAACGCCGGCGAGAACGGAAATACAGGCGCGGCAGAAGGCGGGAAGATCGTCGGGCTTGCGCGAGGTGACGAGGTTGGCGTCCACCACCACTTCCGCATCCACCCACTCGGCGCCGGCGTTGATCATGTCGTCCTTGATCGCGAAGAACGAGGTCACTTTGCGGCCTCGCAGCATTCCGTCCGCCGAGCACAACACCCAGCCAGCATGGCAGATGGCGGCAACCAGCTTTCCCTGCCGGTTTACCTCAGCCACCAGAGCGTTGGCTCTTGCGTGGCGCCGGATGTGATCGGGCGCGTAGCCGCCGGGGACCACCAGTCCGTCGAACTCATCGGCGGTGACCTGGTCATACGATTTCTCGGCGACGCACGGATAGCCGAGCTTGCTCGGATAGGTGGCGCCGGCGGTGGCCGCTACCGTCACCACGGTGGCACCGGCCTCGCGAAGGCGATAAAGCGGATACCAGACTTCCATCTCCTGGTAGCCCTGGTCCAGCAGGAGCGCGATTCTTTTTCCCTTGAGTTCCATAGCTCTTTATTCTACAAGGTCAGGAAATCAACAGACTTTGGCTGGCCCGGGCGCGCAGCCGGCGCCGGCGATGTTCAATCGCCTCGGCGGGTTCGAGCGCCAGCGCCGCTTCGGTGCATTCGAGCGCCATCGCGAAGTTGCGCTCGCGATGCTCATAGTATTTCGCCAGCGCCACTAGCGCGCCCGCCTGATGCGGATTCCGCATCGACGCCAATTGCGTCCACAACTCCACGGCGGCCGCATGCTCTTGGAATTTGCGCTCGAGATCGGCCAGATCCCACATCGTCCGGTACAGCAGTTGATCGTCGAGATTCCGCCCGATCGCCCGCCGGAACAGGAGCCGCGCATGCTCGGCCTGCCCTGCCTGCCGCAGCCATCGCCCCATCGCCACGCACTCAGCCGGGTGATGCAGGTCCATGCACGCGGGCGCGCCGGACTCATCGCGCCGAAACGCCGCCGGCACCACTCCGGTGAGACAGGCGAGCGAAACGATGTCGAGCGCGTTGTGCAGAAACACCGGAGCCAGGCGCGACACCCGGCCCGTGCGGACAAAGTCGAAATAGGCCACCGGGATTAACTCTCCGGGGATGTCGTCTTCGCGTTCATGGCCGATGATGCGCGTTTCGAGTTCGGTGAGCTTGCAGCTTTCCAGGCGCAGCCGCCATAGCCGGCGCGCACCGTAAAGCAGATCGAGATGGGGGATGTTTTGGAACGGCGGAATCGCGCGCGTCATCCGATAGCGTGTTTCGAGCAGCGGAAGATCGAAGCACGTTCCGTTGTAGGTGACGAGCACTTCCACGTCCTCGAGCGCGGCGGCAACGGCGGACAACTGGCTGGCTTCTTCCGCGAAATCCCGCATGAAATACTGGCGCACCGTGAAGCCGCCCGCAGTGATGCGGCCGATGCCGATCAGAAAGGCGCAGGTGCCGGATCCTCCGGCGAGTCCGGTTGTCTCGGTATCGAGAAACGCCCACGACTCCGGCGGCGCGGCCTTCACTCGGCCTTCGGTGATCTCTTGCAGGAGATCTGACGGAAGCTGCTGAAGCGCGCTCAGCTCCACATTGCCGTGGCGGCGGTGTTGATCCCAATCGTGCGTGGCTTCGTAGTGGCGGCCGTGCGGAGTCTGGACTTCCTCGCCCGGCACGGTGGATTCGAGCGACGGGGCCGGGGGAGGAGGCGGGCGTAAAGCCACCATACGATCCGCGCTTTGGGCGGCCGCGACCATTCTCTCTCGCAGAGCCAATATCTGCGCTTCGATATCGAGTGTGCTCATTCGCCTTTTCTTTGCCATCTTACAAGCGGTGTACCTCCGCGCGCAAACCGATCCGCAGTAAACTCATGCCGATGAGTGCTCCGACGCTACGGATCGACGACCGGCCCGCGCGTCTGATTTTCACGCCGGTGCTGGGAGTGGCGATTCCCCTGATCACGGGTTTGTTCCGCCACCTCCCGATCGAGAGTCCGGCGTATTGGCTCGGGTTCCTCTATACGACATTCGTGTCGTTCGTGATTTGGCACGGGAACCGGTTTCTGCTGCCGAAGATGGGTTCGCAGCCGGACTGGCTGCATCACCCGAGACGCCGTCTGGCGAGCTTGTTGCTGCTGAGCAGCTTCTACACGGTGCCGGTGTCGACGCTCCTGCTATGGCTGTGGTATCGGATGACCGCGGCCGAAACGGATTGGAACGTCCTTCGCGCCACCGTCCTCCTCACCCTGATCTCGGTGTTCTTCATCGTGCACAGCTATGAAACCGTCTATCTGATCCGCCAGCGGACCTATGACCGTATCGCCTATGAGAAGGTGGAGCGGGCCAAGGCGCAGGCGGAACTGGCGTCGCTACGCGAGCAGGTGGATCCGCACTTCATGTTCAATTGCCTGAATACGCTGGCCGGTCTCACCGAAGAGGATCCCGAGCGAGCCACCGAATTCACCGTCGCGATGGCGAACGTCTACCGCTACATCCTGCGCACACGCGAACAGGATCTGGTGCCGCTGCGCGATGAGATGGACTTTCTGCGCGCCTACTATTCGCTGCTGCGGCTGCGATTCGACGACGGAGTCCAGTTGGTGACGCCGTCGGAGGCGCCCAGCGGCGTGCTGATACCGCCGGCGGCATTGCAGATGGCGTTAGAGAACGCGGTGAAGCACAACGAATTTTCAGGGGCTCAGCCGCTGGTGGTGAAAGTAGAGTGGAGCGACGGAGAAGCGGTGGTGACCAACGCGAAGAGTCCTCGCCCACGTCCGGCCGAGACGGCGGCGCTGGGGCTGCGCAATCTGGATGAACGATACCGGTTGACGATGCAGCGTCCGATTCAGGTGTTGGACGCGGAGGGCCGCTTCCAGTTGCGGCTGCCGCTGAGCGATTCCAGAGTCGAGGCGGTGAAGCGCTGACTTCGTGGCTAAGGATAGCGTTTCTGGCGGCCGTCTGCGCCGGTATCCTGCTGTGCTGGATTCCAGACCGCTGGGCTGTGGCCGCGCCGCAAGCGCTGTTGTTGGCAACAGGCGCCGCGATGCTGGCCGTCCAGATCGGCAGGCGAGAGAAGCCGGCTCCGCACGCCATCGCGTGGCTGCTGGCGGGCGCGGTGGCGTGGGGTGTGCTCCAGCAGGTGTTTGCGACCACGTTGTATCGACACGCCACGGAAACATGGACGCTGGCGTGGTTGGCCAATCTCACCGCTTTCTCACTCGCGCGACGCTTGGCTCGTGACGGCGCCGAAGCGTTGCTCGACGCGCTGCTGGTGTTTGGAGTAGCAGTGGCGGTTGTGGGTACGGTGCAGGCGTTCACATCGCCCGGCAAGGTGTTCGGGTTGTTCGAGAGCGGGTATCGCGATCTCGTGATGGGCCCGTTCGTTTACCACAATCAGTACGCGGCGTTCGTGGAATTGCTGCTGCCGGTGGCGCTGGCTCGATCGTTGTTCGACACTCGGCAAAGGCTGATCTTTGCCTTGGCGGCGGCGTTTCTCTATGCATCTGTGATCGCCAGCGGTTCGCGCGCGGGAGCGCTGCTGGTGACGGCGGAGGTTGTGGCGCTGGTGGCGATGGCGGGATGGAAAGATCGCCGCGCGGCGTTGGGTCCGCTCGCGCTGGTGGCGGTGGCGATGGCAGTGTCGGTGATGGCGCTGGGTCCGGACACCCTGCAGCGCCGCTTGGGTGCTGGATTTTCGGGAGGGAGGATCGAGTACTGGAAAGCGTCGGCGGCGATGCTGGCCGATCATCCGTTGGCGGGAGTGGGCCTGGGCAACTGGCCGCTGGCCTATCCGCGGTACGCCACCGCCGACGACGGACTGATCGCCAATCAGGCGCATTCGGAATGGGTGGAGTGGAGTTGCGAGGGCGGCCTTCCATTCCTTGCGATCCTGCTGGCGATTGCCGCACTGTCGGCAAAGCCTGCCATCGCGTCCCGCTGGGGGTTGGGCATCATCGCGTTCTGGCTGCATTGCGCGGTGGACTATCCGACGCGGCGGCCGGCGATCGCGGTATTCTTCTTCGCGTTCCTCGGGCTCGTCACTGTGTGGCGGCGCATGGGCCAAACGCGCACTGGCGACGAAGTAACATGATGTTCTATGCCAATCATGCTGCTTTTGATATTCGCGGTGTCTGCTTTCGCACAGAACGCGACGAACGCCGGCCGCTTCGTGGTGGAGCATCCCACCTTGCTGAATCTCGGTTTTGAGTGGACCATCACGGGCGACGCCAATCGCAACGCGTCCGTGGACGTACAGTTTCGCAAGGTGGGAGACGCCGCGTGGCGGCCGGCTCTTCCCTTGGTCCGCATCGGCGGCGAGAACATCTACCGCCGCCGCGAGAATCTGGACTACACGGTGCCGGATGGTTTCGCGGGCAGCATTCTGAACTTACAGGAAGGCACCGAGTATGAATGTCAATTGCGGCTCACTGATCCGGACGGTGTGACGGGCGAGGCGGCCCACACCGTGAGGGTGAAGACGCGCAGTGAGCCACAGCCTTACGCCGGCGGGCGCACGCTTCATGTTTATTCGCCCTATCACGAAGGGCCGAAAACGGAGCCGAGCTTCACCAGCATCCTGCAGGCTTACTATGGCGCTGGGCTCGGTGACTGGAGCGTGGTGTGGGAACGCCGCGCTCAACCGGGCGACACGATTCTGGTGCATGCGGGCCTGTACAAGCCGGAGCGTCTGAATTACGTGGATCCGATGATGACTCCCTTTGACGGATCGATGTCGCTGGCGCTCAAAGGAACTCCCGAAAAGCCCATCACCATCAAAGCGGCCGGCGACGGCGAGGTGGTTTTTGACGGCGATGGCAACCACCGGCTGTTCGACGTGATGGCGTCGCGGTATCACATCTTCGACGGGCTCACGTTTCGCAACACCGACGTCGCGATCTTCGCGGGGCAGAAAGAGGTGACCGGCGCCGTCGGGCTGACGGTGAAGAACTGCCGGTTCGAAAACGTCGGCTTCGGAGTATGGACCGAGTACGCGGGATCGAGCGATTTCTACATCGCCGACAACCTCATCCTGGGCCGTGACGATCGGTTCCGGCTGGTGGGTTGGACGGGTCCGCTGTGGGCGAGCGCGGGTCCGTACGGATCGCATCTGATGACAAGCTACTACGCGATCAAAGTGTACGGACCGGGGCACGTGATCGCGCGCAATGCGATTGCGTACTTCCATGACGCCATCGGCATTTCGACTTATGGGACGCCGGAGGCGGATCCGGACCGCCGTGCGTCTTCGATCGATATCTATGGGAACGACATCCACATGTCGAACGACGACTTTGTGGAGACCGATGGCGGGGTTCACAACGTCCGGGTGTTCAACAACCGGGGCGTGAACGCTGCGCAGGGCGGCTATAGCTCACAGCCCGTGTTCGGAGGGCCGGTCTACTTCATCCGCAACATCCTCTACCACGTGCCTACCGGAGTAGCGTTCAAGTTTTCCGCCAAGCCCGCGGGGTTATTCGTGTATCACAACACAATCATCGGCGAGCAGACGGCTCGCGATCCATCGGCGAACATGCACTATCGGAATAACCTGTTCCTCGGCCGCGGCACGCAGGGACGGGGTGTGATGACGTGGGCCAACGCCACCGACACTTACAGCACCGATTACAATGGCTACCGTCCGAATCCGGGTGTGGCGACGCAGTATTCCTGGCTTGGCCCCAAGAAGGGCCAGCGCTTGTACGAGCCTGCGAGGGAAGACTGGCAGACATTCCCGACCCTGGCAGCCTTTCGCGCCGCAACCGGACAGGAGGCGCACGGGGTGGAGGTGGACTTCGACATTTTCGAAAAGATGACGCCGCCGGACCCGGCCAAGCGCCATGCCGTCTATCACGCAATGGATCTGGACTTCCGGCTGAAGCCGGGGAGCAAGGCGGTGGATGCGGGCGTCGCGATTCCGACGGTGAACGATGGGTACGTGGGCCGGGCGCCGGATCTCGGCGCGCTCGAAGTGGGCGCGCCGGAGACTCGCTACGGTCCGCGCTGGCTCACCTGGCAGCCCTTCTACCGTTAGATCAACGGCGCGTGCGGCGCAGCCAAACGAATGCGAGACCAACCCCGAGGAGGCTCAGCGTCGCGGGTTCCGGGACGTCCGCGGTCTGCGGGAGAGCCAGGCCGCTGGGTCAAGATTAGGGCGCCGGAATGGTGCCAATGCTACCGCGGTCTCGGACCGCCAAGTGGAGGTAGCAGTCCTCCGAAGGGTTTCCTTGATGGCCGTTCCGGCGAAGCCGTATCCTGAAATTGAGTATGCTGCGATTGATCCGGATCTCCCTGGTGTTGGGTGCGACCGTTGCTTTTGTCCATGCACAAGGAGGCGGAAGCATCAAGGGTACGGTCACCCTGGCGGCTACTGGAGAAACGCTCCATCACGCAACGATCACCGTCAGCCGGACGGGAAAGGTGGTGGAGACCGGCGAGGATGGAGCGTACGAAGTGACGGGTCTAGCCGCGGGAACCTATTCCGTTCTCGTCCATCTGCAATCTTTGAGCGACGAGACGAAACTGGTGACGGTTGTGGAAGGCCAGGCGGCGACGGCCGATTTCGCGCTGCGTTTGTCGCCGATGCGCGTGGCCATGACGGTGACCGCATCGGAAAAGGAACAGTCGACGTTCGAAGCGTTCCAGTCCGTGACGACGATGGAGTCCATCGACCTCGCCCTGAAAGCCAAGCCGTCGCTTGGCGAACTGCTGGAGAATCAGCCCGGCGTGGCGAAGCGGAGCTTCGGACCGGGTTCGTCGCGGCCGGTGATCCGAGGGTTTGACGGAGACCGGGTGCTGGTGATGCAAGATGGCTTGCCCACGAGCGCGCTGTCGTCCCAATCCGGCGATCACGGCGAATCGCTGGACCCGTCGGGCCTGGATCGCGTGGAGGTGTTGAAGGGGCCCGCCACGCTGCTCTACGGCAGCAATGCGATCGGCGGCGTGGTCAACGCGGTGACCGGCCATCATCTTGCGCACGATCACCCGCATCAGGGCACGCGCGGCTACATGACCGGGTTCGGGGGAAGCAACAACGGCGCGGCGGGCGGCGCGGCGGGATTTGACGTCGGACTGGGGAACTGGCTGCTGTGGGGGGCTGGCAGCGGACAGCGAACCGGCGACTACAATTCGGCGGAGGGGCGGGTATTGAATTCCCGCACCCGGCTCTCCAACAGCTCCGGCGGCCTCGCCTGGTATGGCAAACACACATTTTTCGACAGCGGCTATCGCTATGAAGAGGGCAAGTATGGCGTGCCGTTTGCCGGGTCTTTCGAAGGAGGAGACGAAGACATCAGCCTCTCATTTCGGCGTCACAACCTGCGATTCGGCACTGGATGGAAGGACCTGGACTTCGCACTGCCGAGCTTCCGGCTTTCAGTAAACTACGCCGATTGGGAACACAAAGAACTCGAGGGAGACACGGTGGGTACATTGTTCCGGAACAAGGGGCTCACCTACCGCGGCGCGTTTCAGCAGCGCGAGACCGGGCGGCTGACAGGCAGCTTCGGTTTCCAGGGTTCGCATCGCGACTATGCGATCACAGGCGCCGAGGCGCTCTCTCCGCCGGTCAAGCAGGACAATATCGCCGCTTTCGGACTCGAGGAATTGTCGTTCGAGTACTTCCGCTTGCAGATGGGTGGCCGGGTCGACAACACGCGATATCATCCGGCCGGATTGCTGGCCAGATCGTTCACCGGCGTCTCCGGCGCCGTGGGAATCTATGTTCCTACCTGGAAAAATGGCGCGTTCGTTTCTAACTTCACGTCTTCCTACCGGGCGCCGGCGCTGGAAGAACTCTATAACAACGGGCCGCACGTGGGCACGTTGACGTTCGAGATCGGCAATTCAGGTCTGCGCCGGGAACGTAGCAATGGATTCGACGTTGCGGTGCGGCACGCCGGGAAAAACGTACGGGGTGAGTTCAACTGGTTCTACTATGACATTGGCAACTTCGTGTATCTGGCGCCCACCGGAGCGATTGAGGATGGTCTGCCCGAGGCCCACTATTCGCAGGCCGACAGCCGCTTCACCGGCTCCGAGGCGGGGCTCGAGTTTCGTTTGCATGATGCCTTCTGGCTGAATCTGGGCGCTGACTATGTAAACGCGAGGCTGAAGAGCGGCAGTCCGCTACCTCGCATCCCCCCGTTGCGCGGAAAGATCGGGTTCGACTTTCGCAAGGGTGGATTCAGCGTGCGGCCCGAGGTCCGGATGGCGAAGGATCAGGACCTTGTTTTCGCAACCGAAACCCGCACCGCCGGGTACACGGTTTTCAATATGAATGCTTCCTACACCATCGCGCGGCAGCACACGGCACATGTATTCGGGGTGGATGCGTTCAACCTTGGCGACCGGCTCTACCGGAACCACCTTTCCTTCATCAAGGACAGGGCTCCGGAAATCGGGCGCGGCATCCGTTTCACGTATACGGTGCGGTTCTTCTAGTCTCTGAAGAAAATGCAAGGAGTGTTTGACGCTCCGGAACCGGACGGCGCGGATGCAACGGTATCCGCGCTGTGCTCGGCATCCGGTTCCGGAGCGGTTGGACGTGTTGACGGGGAGGTCTCGCTAACCATGAACGCGTCCAGGTTACTTACGAGATTACGAGGACGCGAGTGCGAAAGGAACCCCGTGCGGAGGGTATGGAGAGCCCCCTCGACAGGCTATGTAGAATTGAGCATTTTTCCCACGGTGCAGGCCGGATACATCGCTGTAGACTGACAAGAGAAATGACATGGGTTCCGTTTGCGCTCCTGTCGGCGGTCTTCGCCGCGCTCACAGCCATACTCGGCAAGAAGGGAGTCGAGAACATCGATTCCAATCTCGCGGTAGCCATACGTACCAGCATCGTGGTGGTGTTCGCGTGGGGCATTGTCGCGGCAGGGTCAAAAGCGATGGCGCTGCGCTCGATCCCGGTTTCGTCGTGGGTTTTTCTAGCCCTGTCCGGCCTGGCCACCGGCCTATCGTGGCTGTTCTACTTTCGGGCTCTGCAAATCGGGCCGGCCAGCCGTGTGGCGCCGGTGGATAAGCTCTCGGTGGCGATCACGATCGTGCTTGCCTTCGCGCTGCTGGGCGAACGTCCCTCAATGGGAAGCGTGCTGGGCGGGCTGCTTATCGCCGCTGGTGTACTGGTGGCGGCGCTGGTACGGTAGGCCCCCTTCGCGCTACTTGTAGCTCACCCAGACCGGCGATACCCAAACCACCTCGCCGTCCTGCTGCAGCCCCCGAATGTAGTAATAGCTCGTCTTTCCCTTTCCCGGCTCATTGTCTTTCCACCGGAACGAGACTTTGCTCTGATTGGGTTCGGACGAATAGACGTATTTGCCGTCCTTGACAATCCAGACTTTGGCGAACGGGCCGGTGCCCTCGAGTTTCACATCCAGTTCAATGGCGTCGTCCGAGGAAAAAGCATCGCCCATTAAATGCTTGCCTTTTCCAGCGTCATAGGCGATGAACTCGGCGTAGATGTCATCGGTGGCGCCGTAGACGTGACGCTTCTGGAACGCGTCGAGCAACGATTCGCGGGTAAGATCGGTGGCTAGGATATTACAGTAACTCATGTGGGTAGAGATATGATCTGAACTAGCCTGAAAGGCCATTTTGTAACCCATCTCCAACGCCAGGCTGACGAAGCCTTTTGGCTGCCATCCGCCGATAGAGTCAGCTTCCTTGTTGGTGCGGGGTGCATCCGGCATTTCGTAGTTCTGCCGGTCTCCCTGATAGATCTCGACGACTGGCTCCGATTGTGGGTCGTTGTCGCGCCAGTCGGTGCCCATGTTGGTTCCGGAGGTGTGCATCGCGGCGACGCCGTTGAACTTCTTCAGATAGTCGTAGAGCATCTGGGTGTCGGGTGCGCGAACCACCGGGTCCGGAGCGGTGATGGGGAGACGGGGAAGGGGCCGGACTCCGCGCTGCGCGAAAACGACGTTGCGGTGTCCTTCCGGGTAACGGACGCTGCGTTCGTAAGAAAACATGGGGACGAACGAACCCTCGGTGTAGAACATGTCGGTGAGCTTCTGATTGATCCACCAACTGTACTCGCGGCCTCCGCCGTTGTCGTGATCGCAGCAACCCACCCAGTCCATTCCAGCGGCGTCGAGCATGTAGCGCCACTGCTCGAGGAGAGATCCGTCGTTGCCGCCGTCGGCGGAAACTTCGCTGTGACGATGAAACTCGCCACGCACGATGCGGTACTTGCCATCCACTTTGGCGGCTCGCATCCGCTGCCAGACCTGCTTTTCGGCCATCTCCTCGTTGCCAAGGCCGCCGCGCGGCAGGCGAGCCGCGGCGCGGGCATCCAGCGCCCCCGATCCCGGTGGAAGCGTCACAGTGTTGAGCCAGAGATCGTTGTTGTACGGGTCGTCGACGATGTCGGCGACATTGGCCGCACCGCGCCGCATCCGGTGAAACTCGCGCCGCCCATCGGCGGACCCGATGAGTAACACTTCACCACCGGTTTTCGAGACGATCGCCGGCCGGTTGTCGAGCAGGTTGTCGGAGTGCATCACATAGATGGGCCCAGTCCATTGCGATCCGTCGTAAGAACTCACCCACTCGGACCACGTTGTTCCAAGCGGATTCCACCAGATCGGATGGTTTGAGCGGAAGGCCATCCATAAGCGTCCGGATGCGTCCACCGTGAGCCGGGGATGACTGTTGCGCGGAGCCGTATTGTTGGGTGTGGGGCGGCTCATCGCCCGGTTTTTCCAAGCGTCGGGCTGGGGCCGGATCCACTCGTCGCTCCTCGCCTGCCGCGCCTTGGAGTCCACGCGCTGCTCAGCGCCGCCGGGCGCGGCGTCGCCGGGGTCCGTGGCGGGCTCCACCACGCGGCCGTCGGGCTCCCAGCCGCGCATTCGAATGGCGCGCCCCTGATAGAGCGCCACTCCGGAGGACTCGTAGGCGCCGAAGTCCTTACCCCAGCGCATTCCACCTTCTTCATAGGCCATCCAAAGGCGGCCGGACGGTTCGTATGCCAGAGAGGGGTAAGCCTGGTAAGTTGGCCCGGTTGCGCCCGGTGCTTCGATTCCCCACTTACCCTTGTCCCAGGTTCTGAGGAAGATATCGTAGTCGCCGTTTCGATAAGATTCGTACGCGACGGTGACACGGCCCTTGCCATCGGCGGCGATGGAAGGATTCCATTCGTTGCCTGCTGAGACAGAAACGGAAGATGCGCCCCTGAACCCATCCCCGTTCTGTACTGCCCAGTGGATCTCCGCTTTACCCTTGCGCCAAGCCTGCCAGGCGACATGTACGTTTCCGGCCGAATCGGTTGCCGCAACGGGAAAGACATCGGAACCGGCGTCGCGGGTAATCCGGATGGGAGATGCCGCGGTGGCTCCGTCAATGCGCCGCGCCCAAAGATCGAAATTCGGCGCGCCGGGCCGGCCCTGGTTGGCGGACCAAAACACCCAGGCTCGTCCGCGGCCGTCGACAGCGACGGCGGGGCGGTACAGGTCGCCGCCGGGCTCGCTGACCGCGATCGGGTCAGACCACCGTCCGCCGGATTGACGTCGCGCCCAGATCTGGTCACCCGGCGGCGTGGACGCGTAGGGCTCGAAGCTCGAGGGCCGCTCCCGCATGTTGGCGCGCAATTTGTTGTGCTCGGCGTGGTGCTGGAACTCCATCCAAGTCAGCCAGACCTCCCCGGACTTACCGGTCGCCGCGGCAGGGTAGTCCTGCTCGGCGGGACTGGTGGTCAAGGGAGAAGCGGGCGGCACGCGGTCAGCCATGACGCGGCCATTCAGATGGGTCACGGTCTTCCCGAACGGAATGGCCGCTGTGTTGACAACGAACCCGCCCTGCGCCGTCTTGACCTCGATCGTGGTTTGATCACTCGCGGCGGTGAGCCATACGACGACGCCGTTAGCCGCGGGCCGCTGACGCGCATTGGCGCCGAAGAGGCGGATGGGATGAATGGCGCAACGCCAGGTGTTGCCATCGATTCCGTCATTCGCTTCGAATCGCCATGGTTCGATGGACCGAAGGGCTCCTCCGGTGACGTTGATCGAACCGTCCCACCTGGTGTCCACGGGATCACCGAGCCCAAGGATGAGGCGGACGCCGAAGTCCGCCGCGGGTAGCATCGCGGGTAGAGCGGCCAGGAACAAAAGAGAGAGACGCATGCGGTTCAAAATTTACCACATCGTGGTACCATGGGCGCGCTATGCGTCGTACTGTAATGCTCGCTGTTCTGATCGTGCTCGGAGTAGTCTTCGTGATTCGCCGCGATTCGGCCTCGTTCGCGCAAGTGACGCGCCCACAGCCCGCGCCCGCGGCGGCGGACCTCCAGTCGGTAACCTTGATTTTCGGATCCAAGGATGCGGAACCGTCAAAATGGGACGGATCCGTTACGATTTCGAGTGGATCCATCGAGCGAATCGCCGGATATCATTTTGACGAGAAATCGCGCGTGCTTCCCGGCAATCGATGGGAGTGTTCCACGCGGAAGTGGGGCGTGTACTCCGGTGGCATGCATCCCAACGAGAAGCCGCAGCCGCAGCCGACGCCGAATGAGACTTGCGGAGTGACGATCGAGTTCCGCGCTCCGGCCGATGCGGAGCTGAAGGTGACGGTGCCCAAGGGTGACTTTTCGTTCCGGCCCATGGATGTTCCTTCTGACGAGGGCATCTTTCCGCTGCAAGCGAGCGTGGAGATCACGCGCACGCCCGTGGTCCGGCAAGTGACCGACGAGGAGTACGAAGACGACTATCCGGCGATCGCGGCCGCGGGCGGCAAAGTGTGGATGGCGTGGGTGGCATACAAGGATCAGTCCGATCGCGTCTTCCTGCGGAGTTATGAGAACGGGCAATGGGGCGCGCGTGGCACTGTTACGGAGAAGCCAGGAGACCTCTTCGGGGTCGCGGTGGTGGTAATCGGCGGCAAACCCTTCGTGATGTGGAGCGAACGGGAGGGATCATCCTGGCAGTTGAAGGGCCGCAGCCCGGGCGGCGCGGTAGAGACGATTACCAGCGGGGAAGGGAACAACCTGTTCCACAAGGCAGTGGCTGATTCCCAGGGGCGCGTGCATGTCACCTGGCAGAGCGCGCGAAAGTCGAGGAGCGACATCTACTACCGCCGGCGAGAGGCGAATGGCCGATGGGGCGCTGAGATGATGTTGAGCGATCCCTCGCGCCACGCACGCGCCAATGACTGGCAGCCGGCGGTCACTGTGCTGCGCAATGGTACGGCGGTGGTGGCCTGGGATGGGTATGGGAGAGAAAGTTATAACATCTATCTACGCCGCGTGACCGGCGCGGCTGCCGGGCCGATCGTGGCCGTGACCGATTCGCCCCGATTCCATGCCCACGCGTCGGTTGCGGCTGATAATCAGGACCGGGTATGGGTGGCGTGGGACGAAGCGCCCGATAACTGGGGCAAGGACACCGGGTTTCTGCTAGCGGGCGGATCCGGTCTCTACGAGGCACGCCGGATCGGCGTAGCTGTGTATGAGGGCAGCCGGCGCTTGGCTCCGCTGCAGCAGCCGGATGAGGCCATGCCGTGGGGCTTCCGGAGATTCACGCAGCAGCCGCGTCTGGTGTCGGGTTCCAACGGCCGCGTATGGCTGTTCTTCCGTCCCAGAAACGGAACTAAACTGCCCACCACCCTCTGGGCGGCGGGCGGACGATGGGAGGCCTTCGCTACTTACTATGGCGGATCGCGTTGGGCGGAGCCGATCGTTTTGCCGGAAACGACGGGACGCAATGGGGGCGAGATCGCGGCTGCGTCCGGGGAAGGCGGTGTGTTCGCAGCGGTGGTTTCCGATCACCGGCTCTGGGGCGGCCCTAACTTCGGAAACTATCCGGGTAACAACGACATCATGTTCCTGCGGATGGATGATAAGGAACCGGCGACGGCGCAACTGGCTCCGCTGCCGCCGGAAGGTCCGGCACGCGGGCCTGTGGAGCCGCGAGAGCGGGAGCAGATCGCCGCCTTGCGAAGGCACGCGATTACGGCCGGCGGGCGGATCTATCACGTCTACCGCGGGGACATGCATCGGCATACGGAAATCTCGATGGATGGAGCGGGCGACGGTACACTGGTTGACGCCTACCGGTACGCGATCGACGCGGCCGGCATGGATTACCTGGCGGTCACCGATCATCAGTCCGGCCAGATCAGCGCGGAGTACTCCGACTATACGTGGTGGCGCTTGCAGAAATCGGCGGACATGTTTCATACACCGGGATTCTTCACTGGTCTGTTCGGAACTGAGCGGAGCTTGAGTTACCCCAACGGCCATCGGAACCTGATCTTCGCCAAACGCGGCGTCCCCATTTTTCACATCACCGCCGAGGAGCGCAACAATAGCACGGGACCGGTGCTGTATCCGCAGCTACGGAAATTCAACGGCATCGCGACTTCGCACACTTCGCACACAAACATGGGAACCGATTGGCGCGACAACGATCCCGACCTCGAGCCGATCGTGGAGATCTATCAGGGCGCACGGACCAGCGCGGAGCAGGAAGGTGCGCCCCTGTCGCCCACCGGGAAACGGACCGAACTGTGGGCCGGGGGCTACCGGCCACTCGGTTTCGTTTCCAACGCCTGGGCGAAAGGTTATAAGTTAGGCGTACAGGCATCGTCGGATCATGTTTCCACTCACACTTCGTATGCGGCCATCATTGCCGAGAACGGCACCCGGGAAGCCCTGCTCGACGCGATGCGCAAGCGTCACACCTACGCGGCGACATCCAATATCCTGATGGACTATCGGGTTTCGGTAGACGGCAAGACTTATCTCCAGGGAGACATCGTGGAGGCAAGCGCCGCGCCGGAGCTACAGGCGCGCATCGTGGGCACGGCCGCACTCAAGGAGGTGGTTGTGATGCGAGACAACAAAGTGATCTACTCGAACCAGCCGGCCGGCGAAACCTACGACCTGCGTTTTCGAGAGAACGAAACGCTGTCCGGAGAGCACTTCTACTACGTGCGCGCGGAGCAGCGGAATGGCCATGTGGCCTGGTCTTCGCCGGTCTGGGTGAAGCGGTAGCGGAAGGGCGGCAAGTCAAAGGTGATGCCAGACGCCTTGTTCGCCGTGCTCGTCTTCTGTATGTTGCCTCGGCGATAGCAGGCGTCCGGCGGCGTCGCGTCCGCCCAAGCCGAAGGCGAGGCTTGCTGCAAGAGCCGATCCGCCCACGCCGATGATGAAGGCCGCGAGAAAGACGTGCCGGGCGAAGTCGAGCGTGTCGGCAGCGACAACGATTGTTGCGAACGAAATGGCGACTCGAACCGCGCCACCCCAACGCCTGGGATAGGGCAACCCCTCGTTTAACGCCCAGACCAAGGTATGCCGCCCCAGGAATCGCGCGAGCCAGAAGCCGGCCATGAGCAGCACGCCCGCGATCACCAGTTTCGGAAGCAGAAAGACGGCTGTGCTGACGATTTCGGTGGTGAGGCTGGTTCCGAACACATCCACGGCACTGAGTGCACCGGCGAACAGGATCAACCAATATGCAGAGGCAGAGAGTAACTCTCCCGGCGGGCGTTCTCCGTAACGTCCCATCATCGCCTGCAATCCGGATTCAGAAAGAAATCGCCCCAGCGCCGCGGCGGTGAAGATCCTTCGGATTGCCCATCGCACCACGCACGCGACGATCCATGCTCCGAACAGCACCACCGTGGCGGCAAGAAACGACGGCAGCAGAACCGTAGCCTGCTGATAGATGCGGTCCGTGGTGTTTTGCAGAATGTCTTCAATAGTGCGGAACATGACGAATCACCTCGATACGGGAGTAGCCTCCGGAACCCGGGGTTGCCGCGAATCGCGGCTGGCGGCGGCAGACTCGCGTGAGCCCGGCGTCTGGGGCCATAGCTCGAGCAAGTAACGTTTCTGCCGCTCGAAAGCGAGGCAGAGATCTTCCATGCGCGCCTCGAATTGGGCAGCGTCCATGTCTCGTGCTTCCAGGACGAAGGAAGCTACCCTGCCGAAGTAGAGCGGTGTGAAGGATCGCATCAAAAGACTCCGCTCGGCGTGCGCGGTGTGGAAGGCAACGGCGAATTCGTAGACAATCCGTGTCCACAGGTTGTCATCGAGACGAAACGTCGACACCGCGGCGGGGGTGGCCGCCATCCGCGCCAGACGGCCGACTTCGGCCAGGGTGTCCGGGCGGAGCGCATGATCCCAAATGTCGGGAGCCAGTTCGGCGTATCCGATCCGGAAATGTTCGAGCAGACGTTCCAGATTCACGCTGATCGGTTCCAGGCCCACGTCGAAGCGGAATCCGAACACGTCCACGGCGCGGCTGCCGGTTCGCTCCCGCCACTCCGGTTCGTACTGTTCCATCAGCGTGAACAGGCTACCCAGGACCTGCTGGAACATGGCGCTGAGGTCGGATCCAGGATCCTTGGCGTCGTGCAGTTTGGCGCCGAGAAAACTCTGGCAGATCCGGAAGCCTTCGGCCACGGCGATGGTGGTCATCCAGATGTCGATGCCGAAACGGGCAACGTCGGTCTCCCAGTCCCCGCGCGTAAGATACCGGTTCACCAAATCCGGCCCGATGCCGAAGTCTCCGCCAATTGGCTGACGGATGCTTTGCCCATAAAGAGCGCGAGTTAGAGGATAGATGATACTGTTCGTGATGGTGCCGTCGAACTTATGACGGTGGTAATAAGGCGCGACGAAGTCGAATCCGCCGAAAAGAATGGGCCGGACCAGAAGATCGATCCACTCGGGTGTGATGGACCGCAGATCCGAATCAACCACCACGCACGCCTTGGCCTTCAACTCGGCCGCCATCCCGAAGATCAGCCGGAACGCGCTGCCTTTCCCCGGGATGCCGTGATAGGGAAACGACAGCCGGTGGACCCCTTTGAGCGGCGTTGAAAGCAGCAGAAGGTGTTGATCCTCGATGCGTGCGTCGAGCACTGCGTCCCGAGTGCCGTCTTTCGACCCTCCATCGGAGTTTACGATTACGCCGTTGAATTGAGGAAAGTACTTGACTAGGCCGGCGTGTGCGGCGCGAACCACGTGGCCAATCGTACGTGCATTGTTGTAACTCGGTATTCCGATCACGATGTCGGCGGACTGGATCCGTCCGAGAGAGTCGCGCGCCTCTGCGGGAAGATTGGTCACGCTCATCGGCAGCCCCGCCTCACGCCACGGCCGCCGCGACCGTTCTGTTGTCCTTCTCCACGGCGTCCAAAAGCTGATCGAAGAAGTCCGGAATCGCCGCGATCACGCGGTTCCAGTTCGGAATCAGCGGAAGTCCCAATGGATCTTCGAGATAGTCCTGCGCGGCCTGACGCAAGCTGTGCGCAAAGGTGGCCACTGCCATTTCTTCGGTGTGCCGGTCAAAGCTCAATCCGTTTATCATTGCGTCGGCATAGTAACGGTTGATCGTGTCTTCGGCGAGACGTACGTAGCGCACTTCGAGGGTCTGGAACAGTTCGTGGGATACCACGATTCCTTCGCGCGCCACTGTCCGGAACAGCGACTTGGCGATGTCGCACGCCATCCGGTTCAGCCCGCGCTGGGGGTCATCCGGCGAGAGACCCTGATGTTTGTGCTCGTAGTTCTCCGCCACATCCACTTGGCATACTCGCGCTGTGGCCGTATTGCGGAACACTTCGGCGAGCACACCCACCTCGAGACCCCAATCGCCGGGAATCCGGTTGACGCGGGCGAGATTGGCGCGCATCGCGAATTCCCCGGCTAGCGGATACCGGAAGCTGTCGAGGAAGCGCAGGAACGGCAGCCCCGGCGCCAATGACTCCAGCGCGCGCACAACCGGAGTGACAAACAGACGCGTTACCCGTCCATGCATGCGGCTGGTGACGCGTGCGTAGTAGCCTTTACAGAATTCGAACGAGAGGTTCGGATTGGCCACGGGATAGCAGAGCCGGGCGAGTAGTTGCCGATCGTAGTTGATGATGTCGCAATCGTGGAGCGCGATGACCTCACATTCGTTGCGAGCCAAAAGGTATCCGTAAGCCAGCCAGCAGGATCGGCCTTTACCGTCGGGTCCCGCCGATAGCCCTCTGGATTGGAGCAGTGAAAATAGGTCCTGAACGCGCGGGCCGTCCATCCAGAGAAAAGTCACGGGTTGTTTGAAGTTCTGAAAGAAGGCGCGGGCCCGATCGAATTGCGGGCCGGTGCATCGTCCCAGCGCCACCACGTTTTCGCGGATGTACGGGACATCTTCCAGCTGTTTCACGATACCGGCCATTGCCGGCGTCTCGAACTCACTGTAGAGGGCGGGGAGAACCAAGCCGATCGGAAGAGCTTGCGCGAAATGTCCCAACTCGGCTTCGAGTCTGTCCAGACTTCCGGAGGAGAGCCTGTGCAGAGTTGTGACCACGCCCGTTTGATAAAAATCCGCCATGACGGACTCCTCTCAGGGTGCGCGTTGCAATGATCTGGTTCCAGTATGAACCCGCAATGAAGACCATTCAAGGGAAAAATCGATGCAAGCGCGCGGCGGCGCTGGTCTGGCAGTGGCGCCCGGCACGGGCTATACTGGACTCCGCGAGCCAACTGCAATGATCCGGAGCTTATGTTCCCTGCTGGGTTACTCGATCCACGCCCAAGACGGCGAGATCGGGAGCGTGCACAATTTCTTCATCGACGACGATCACTGGATGGTTCGCTATCTGGTGGCTGAGGCCGGTGGTTGGCTGCACAGCCGCAAGGTGCTGATCTCTCCCGCCTGTCTCGGCCATCCCGATTGGGAAGGACGAGTGTTCCCGGTCACGCTGACTCGCGATCAAGTTCGCAACCAGCCCGATATTGACGCTCACCAGCCCGTGTCGCGCCAGCAGGAAATTGAGATGTCGTCCTACTACGGATGGCCGGTCTACTGGTCCATTGAGCCTTTGGTGGCGATGCCGGTGGCCGTGCCTGCCTCCCGTGACGAAAGCCGCCGTGGCGATCCTCACCTTCGTAGCGCGCGCGAGTTGATCACCTACCGGGTCCGCGGAAGCGACGGCGCCGTAGGCAATATGGCGGATCTGATCGTGGAAGAAGAAACGTGGAAGGTGGAGAGTCTCGTGGTCGACATGGGCACATGGCGCACCGGGCATCGCGTGCTGCTACCGGCTCCCTCCGTCAAGGAAATTTCCTGGGCGCATCGGGAGGTGGTGCTGGCCATGTCTCGCGACCAGGCCGGCGCACTGCCGGAGTTCGACCCTTTCGCGCCCGTGAATCGCTGGGTGGAAGAGCATCGATACGACTACTACGGAAGGCCGGCCCAGCCTGCCCGGAGCAGGAAAGAACACAGATAGCGCGGCCGCTCAATGAGGGCTCGAGAACCGATGCTCCACCGTTTCCGGATCCGTTGCCGGCACCCGTTCGCGTCCTTCGAAAAACCAATGGTAGAAGTTGCGCACCGGGCTGCGCTGCATCAGCGGAATCAGAACCGCGGTCAACAGAATGCTGATGAGAACCACCATGTAGGTAAATTCCCTCACGAGCGTTGCGCCAGGCAGATTGCGCTCTACCGGCATGCTGGCCAGCACGGCCGAAACGAGTCCCTTGGGAACCATCACGGACGCCATGCCCAAGTCCAGCCATCCCGCGTTTTCCTGGTATACGGTGAGGCGCACCAGCAGCAGTCGCGCCAAGTAGATGCTCAGTGTGAAAGCCAATGCGTACAACGCCATCTGCCAATCCTCGAATCGGATGGAGACTCCCAGATAGACGAAGAAGAACGTTTTGAGCAGGAACAGGATCTCATTGAAGAAGGAAACGTCAGTTTGATCGATCCGGCCGAGCTTGCGCTGCTGGAAGATTTCGAAGCGCGCCAGCGGCAGCAGTTCGTAGTTGATCAAAGTGGCGCCGAAGGCGAGCGCGGCGATGCCGCCACTGAACCCCAGAAGATCCGACACGCCATAGAGGATCATCACGTAGGCCAGCGTGGTGAACGCCGTGTTGGGAAACTGCCTTACTTCATTCAGCACCAGCAGCCATGCCAGCCCGCCCACCACGCCAATCAAGCCCGCGCTCAGCAGCGAAGCGAAGACGGACCCCACGATGCGCCCCGCATGTACCTCGCCGGAGACAGCGCCCTGCATCAAGCCGATGAGCAGCACGATCATCAGCACGTCTCCCAATGCCGATTCCATCACCAGCACGGTGGAGAGCGGTTCTCCGAACTTCAGGCTTTTTACCAGCGCGATGACCACGGCGGCCGACGTGCCGGCCAGGATGCACCCGGTCATCAAGGCCATCATCGTGGATGTGCCTAGCACGTACTTGCCCACAACGAAGCCAGCAACGGCAGTGACGAAGAACGTGCTCAGGGTCAACTTCACCGTGGGCCGCAGGGCTCTCATGAACACGTCCGGTTTGAGCGAAATTCCGCTCTCGAACAGGATGATCACCAACGCCATGGTGCTCATTAGTCCGCCGACGTGGCCCAGGTCCTCCGGAGCAATCACGTGGGTGATGGGCCCAAGCAGCAATCCAAGCAACGTGAGAAGCAGGACATCCGGGATGTGAGTGCGCTGGAACAGCGCTGTGAAGAAATGGGCCAAGAAAATCAATAGCCCAATTCCAAGAACGCCCTCTGCCAAGCGGATCTCCTTATGAGGTGGGTCTCGCGTGAGACCGTTTCTACCCCGAGAAAAGACGAACACTGAGTATAGCGCCTCGGCGTGAATCCCTGCTGCTAGCAGGACACCGGGGGTGAGCAACCAGCGCGCGTTCCCCTGAACCGGCGCGGCGGCCAATTGCTCCGGCAGACCCTTCGTGGGTATGGTGGTAAGAGTACGGTGGATCTCTCTCAACTACGCACAGTCTTTCGAAATTTGCACCTCAATCACAGTTTTGGGGCCGGTAGCCCAACCGGACTCTATGCGGTTGTCGTGGCTGCCCTGATCCTACTGTTTTCCATGGCCGGCACGGTGACGCGCAGGGCCGATGCCATGCGGGAAGCGGTGGCCGAGGAACACTACCACGATGGGTTGGCGGAAGAGCAGGCCGGACACAAACAGGAAGCCGAAGCCCGGTTTCGTGCCGCCCTTGCGGTGTCAAGGGACCATCCGCCGTACCGGCTTGCGCTGGCTCGTGTGCTGCTGGGGCAGGGCCGCTGGCAGGAGGCCGAGAATCATTTGAAGGAACTGGCTGCGCTGGACCCCACCAATGGCGCCGTGAACCTGTTTCTGGCTCGCGCACGGCGCGCGGGATCCGACTGGGAAGGCGCGGTGGGCGATTATCAACGCGCGATCTACGGGTACTGGCCCGCTGAGGAGAGCAGCCAGCGCGTGATCGCCAGGGAGGAAATGGTGAAGATGCTCGCGCTTCGCCAGTCCTGGCGAAGGCTCATGCCGGAGCTCATGCAGTGGCGGGACGAACTGCCACCCTCCTCGCCCAAGCTGCGCCAGGTGGCGGATCTGTTCCTGCAAGCGGGCGAACCGGCCGATTCGGCCGCCGTCTGGGCCAAACTGCGTGACGCCAACCCCAAGGACGCCTCCTTGCAGCTGGGCTTGGCGAAAGCCGAGTTTGCCGCGGGCAACTACCTCGCGGCGCAAGCCGCATACCGCGAGGCTTTGAAGCTGGATCGGCAGGTGACCGCGGCCAAGGACGGGGTGGAGCTTACCGGGGCCATCCTCAGTCTCGATCCCACCCAGCGGCGCTTGTCCGCCAAGGAGCGTCTGGCGCGGGCTATCCGGCTGGTGGAAGTGGTGACCAGTGAATACGAGTCTTGCGAGTCGGGTCCGGAACTGGAGGCGGCGAAGCAGAAACTGGCGCTGATCCGCCGGCGCGGATCGAGGGATCAGGCCGCCGATGACTGGATCCAACTGGCTGAGCAGTTGTGGCAGAGGCGAGCCGCCGCGTGCGGCGGAATCAGCGCGCACAACCCCGCCCTGGCATACGTCTTGGCTCGCTTGGAGAAGACTGCATGATCCGGATGGAGGGCCGGGTGCTGCGCAGCTTGGTGAGCATCACCGGACGCATACGCCTGGGTGAGGCCCAGCGCTTCATGCTGCTTTCGATGCTGATCGGAATATTCGGCGGGTTGGTGGTGGTGTGCTTCCACGGTTGCATCGAATTGCTCACCTGGAACATCCTCGGCGTTCCTGCCGGCCAGAACCGCGTGGCCACGGTGATCGGACCGGCCCTGGGCGCGATCGTATCCACCATGCTCGCGATCAAGGTTTTCCGGGGTGCGCAGGGCAGCGGCGTGAATCGCACCAAGGCCGCGCTCTACATCTCCGATGGCGACATTCCTTTTCGCACCGTGGTGGGTAAGTTCATCGCGTGCTCGCTCTCGATCGGGAGTGGTAATTCCCTGGGACCCGAAGATCCGGCTCTGCAGATGGGCGCGGGCGTCGCATCGACGCTTGGCCGCCTGTTCGGGCTCACCAAGGAGCAGATGCGGCTCATCGCCCCCATTGGAGCCGCCGCCGGCATCGCCGCCGCGTTCAACACTCCCATCACCGCGGTGCTGTTCGTCATCGAGGAAGTGATCGCCAGTTGGAATTCGGCCGTCCTCGGCTCGATCGTTCTGTCCTCGGTCTCGGCGGTGGTGATCAGCCGGTCTTTCCTCGGCGACGAACCTCTGTTCCGCGTACCGGATTTCGCTTTCCGCCACAATTCGGAACTGCTCGTCTATGCCGGAATCGGAATGGTGTGCGGACTGCTGGCTTCGTTCTTCGTACGCACGGTCATCCGCTTGAAGCAGCGCTTCAAGACACTCCCGCACACCTTGCGGGTCGACGCGGGCAAGCCGTTCGCCGCCGGGCTGATGGTGGGCGTGCTCGGGCTCTTTCTGCCGGAAACCCTCGGCGTCGGCTATCAAGCGGTGGACGGCGCTCTCCACAATCGTTTCCCGTGGGAACTGCTGCTGATTCTCGGCGTGGCGAAGATGGCTGCCGCCACCGTCTGTTACAGCGCGGGCATTCCGGGCGGGCTGTTCGCGCCCACGCTGTTCATCGGTGCGATGGTGGGCGGAGGCATCGGAGCCCTGGCGCAGCAATATTGGCCGCTCCATACTTCGCCCGCCACCGGGTATGTGCTGGTCGGAATGGGCGCGTTCTTCGCTGGCGTGTTCCGCGCGCCCATGACGTCCATCTTCATGGTGTTCGAGGTCAGCGCCAGCTACAAGGCGATCCTTCCGGTGATGGTGGCCAACACGCTCGCGTATCTTACGTCGCGCCAGTTCAATCGCCGGGCGTTTTTTGACCAGTTGGCCAAGCTCGAGGGTTTGGAGCTGCCCTCCCACGAGGCACAACGCGAGCAGCGGACCCTACGCGTCGAGGACGCCATGAGCGTGGAGCCGAAACTGGAGCTGTCTCCCGAAACCACAATTGCGTACGCCCAGGAACGCGCCGCCCTCACCGCCGGCGATTGGCTACTCAGTTTCGATCCGGAGCGGGAATGGAGACTGGTGGCCAAAAAGAGTGTGGATCCGGCCGCGGCGAACGGGTTGGTCCGCCTCGGCCAGCTCGAAGGCGTCCCCGTTCCGCATCTGTTTCCCGATCAGGCGCTGCATGCCACCTTGAGACGCCTGGGGTCATCCCCCATGCTGCCGGTGGTGAGCCGAGAGAATCCCGCCAAGCTGCTCGGCGTGATGGATCTCCGCCGCGCGTTGGATGCCTATGGCGTGCGGACCCCGGACACCGAGCCCGTCGACAGCGACCACGAAACCGTGGCTTGATCGCCGGCCTCGCCTCAGCTACGATACTCTCGATACAGTTAGCGATCCGTAACGGGGATCATCGTAAATGGACATACTCCAATTGCCCGGCAAACGGCGGGACGCATTCGTGATCGTATGCCTGCTCGCGGTGATCGCGGCCACACGATGGCCCCTGGCGCCGGACCACCTGTTCTTCTTCGACTCCATCAACTTCGCCCTTGCTCTCGAGGAATTCAATCCCGCGCTCCATCAACCACAGCCGCCCGGCTATCCCATGTTCGTCGCGCTCACGCGTCTGCTGCATCTGGGTATCCCTTCCCCGGAAGCCGTGTTCCTCATCGCGGGAATTCTCGGGGCTGCCGGCGCCGCCTACTTCCTTTGGCGATTGGCCGGGACCGCGGCCGTTGTCCTGTTCGTCTTCCATCCCGTCCTGATCTTCGGCGGGCTCACCAATCAGGTCCGCGTCTTCTATGCCTTCGCGGGCTGCGGCGCGGCTTGGCTCGCCTGGCGCGCCTGGATTTCCGGACACGCGCGGACCCTTCTGCCGCTCGGCGCCTTCCTGGGTCTCGCCGCCGGCTTCCGGCCCACAACCGCTTTGCTCCTGTTTCCGCTGCTCGCCGCCGCGATGTGGCGCCATCGCGGCGCTCCCCGCACCGCCGCCTGCGCGTTGTTGCTCTACATAGCCGGAATCTGCTGCTGGCTGCTGCCTGTAGTGAACGTCTCCGGCGGAATGGCCAACTACGTCGCGCTGATCCGTGGATATGCAAACGAACAATTTGGCTCGTCTTTGTTTTATGACGCGCCTCCCTCGGAGGCGTTGCGAATGGCGGCCGCCGCCATCGTCTGGCCGGGGCTCGGATCGCTCGCTTGGATCTGGGCCGTACCGCTCGCCGATCGCAACCGCGCATACGCCCGCCTCCGGCCTCTGGCGCCCATCCTCGCTCTATGGTTCATCCCCGCGTTGCTTTTCTTCTCGCTGGTCCACGTGGCGGATCCCGATCAGTCCCTTCTGATGGCCCCTGTCTACTGCGTTCTGGGTGGCCTGGTGATCGAAACCGTGATTGAACAGCGAGGTTGGCGGCGGTTGCGGCCGCTCCTGCTGCTGGCCCTCGCCGCGTTCAGTTTCTACTTATTTCTCCGCCCACCCAGAGGCATCGCGCGGGCAACCGGCTACGGCGTCATCCGGTACATGCAGCGCCGGTCGTCGGGAGTGTTTGACTCGCTGGCGGCCTTGCGATCCCGCGGTCCGGTGCAGATCCTCGTCTACCAGCCTGAATTGACTTGGCGTAAGATCGCCTACTACGAGCGTCCGCTGCCGGTCTATGTCGTCGAGGGTTCCGGCCATCCGGTATGGCTGGCGCAGAGCGCGGACCGCGCCGAGCTGCCTCGCGCCGACGACGGCGCGTATCGGTTGCGCCAGGGCCAGGTGGCCGTAGTGATGGGCTCGTCGTTGGCTCCCGAGCGCGAGTCGATGCGGGACCGCTGGCGTTTTCGCGAGCAGGGTCCGGTTCTGTGGCGCTGGCTGGCGGCGGGAGATTCGTTCGAACTCGCCGGCGTGCGCTTCGTCACTGTTCCGTGACGGAACCGCTATCCTGATAAGAATACATGCCAGTCAGTGAAACAGTAGAAGCCGAGGGTCACCTCATCGACTCTCACATTATGGAGCGGATCTTCGACACCGTTGTCGAGCATAACGGCCGCTTCGAAGTAGAGCGATTCCATATCGGCCGCACCAACGCGGAAGCGTCCCAATTGCGCCTTCGCGTGGAGACCGCCGACGACGGCGCGATGAGCCGCATGCTAGCCCAATTGATCGGCCTTGGATGTTCGCCGGTTGATTCGGGCGACGTCGATCTGGAAACGGTGGAGCGCGATTGCTGCGCGCCGGTCAACTTTTACTCCACCACCAATCACCGCACCATGGTGCGTCTGGCTGGGAATTGGGTGGCGGTGGACCGCCAGCGGATGGACGCGATGATCGTGGTGAAAGATGGACAGGCCTGTTGCCGCCGGTTGCGGGATCTTCGCGCCGGTGACGCCGTGGTGGTGGGGATGCGCGGCATTCGCGTGGTACCGGAATCCAAAGAGCGGGACCGGCTTCACTTCGCCTTCATGTCCAACGGCATCTCCTCGGAGCGCCAGGTGGAAACAGCCGTCCGCGAGACCGTGGCCTTGGTTCGCTCTGCCAAGGAGCAGGGTTTGAAGGTTGTCGCGGTGGCAGGCCCCGTCGTGGTCCACACCGGCGGACAGAGGCCTCTTTCGCGGATGATTCGCAGCGGGCTGGTGGATGCGGTACTCGGCGGAAATGCACTGGCCGTGCATGACATTGAATGTGCGCTGCTCGGAACTTCGCTCGGTGTCCGGCAAAGCGACGGGCGGCAGGAAGAACACGGCCATCGCAACCATATGCAGGCCATCAATGCGATTTACCGCGCCGGCGGGATCCGGCAGGCTGTGGAATCCGGCGTGCTCGCAGCGGCATCATGTTCGAGTGCGTGAAGGCGGGTATACCGTTCGTGCTCGCCGGCAGCCTTCGCGACGACGGTCCGCTGCCGGACACCATCACCGACATGAATCGCGCCCAGGACGCGTACGCCGAACAGTTACAAGGCGCCGGTCTGGTTTTGTGCCTGGGCTCGATGCTGCATTCCATCGCTACCGGAAATATGCTGCCCAGCTGGGTTCGCATTGTCTGCGTGGACATCAATCCGGCCGTGGCCACCAAGGTGAGTGACCGCGGCACCGGACAAGCGGTAGGCGTGGTTACCGACGTGGGTTTGTTTCTCGAAATGCTGGAGCGGCACTTCGCATGAAGGCCAAACGCGAGTACTCCGAGACCCACGCGCGCTCGGGCGTGGACGCCGGGCTACCGGAGATAGAGTGCTGGGAGAACCAGTACAAGGGGTATGAGATTACGATCTCGACGCCAGAGTTCACTTCCGTGTGTCCGAAAACAGGGCTTCCGGACCATGGCACGGTTACCATCGCTTACGTGCCCGACAAGTGGTGCCTGGAGTTGAAATCGCTAAAGATGTATCTGCTCGCATACCGGAACCTCGGTATCTTCCAGGAGAACGCCGTGAACCGGATGCTCGGCGACATCGTGGCCGCTTGTAAGCCGGTCTCCGCCACCGTGGTTGGGGAGTTCACGCCGCGCGGCGGAGTTTACTCGAAAATCAAGGCGACCTATGAGCGCGGACGAAAGTAACGGCGCCGTGAGCAATTCGAAACCGGAGGCGGACCCGGACGAACTCGCGGCCATCCTCGAGGAAATTCAAATCCGCGTGCGAGAGCGGCACGCCGTGGAAGCCGGCGGAGTCCCGATGCCGGATCTGCTCCCTATCCTACACGCGCGCGATGCCGCGCAGGGCAAGGTTGCGTCTATCGGCCGGGTGAATCCGCGGCGAGGTGGGCTGGTCAACAACTTCGTTCAGGCCCTGAAGCGTCTGGTTTCTCGAGCGCTCGATTGGCACGTCCGTGAACAGGTGGAATTCAACCAGGCTGCAGTCGCCTCGGTGGACGCGATTCTGCACGCGCTCGAAGAGAACAACCGTGTCCTGCAGCGTCTTGCCGGTACCTTGGGCTTGCATCGGGACGTGCGTGACCTCGAAGTCCACTGGATCGCATGGAGGTCCGAGTGGGAGCGGAAGCTCGCCGCGAACGAGACACAATTCCTGCGCGGCGTAGCAGACCTGCAGAGCGCTTTTCAGCATCGGGCCACCCTGATGGATGCCAACTATCGCGACATGGTATCGAGCCAGCATCGTGACTTCGAGGCAGCCTTGGAGCGCAACACCCTCGATGTGCAGCGGCGGCTGTGGGCGGATCTGGAGCGCATCAAGCTCGAATATCAAAGCCTGATTCATCACGAATTGCGCCTGCTGCGGCAGAAGCCATTATCGCCAGTTGCCGCGCCTTCTCCTGCCGGGCAGACCGCACCGACAGCCGCTTTCGACGGATGGACCTTCGCCGAGAAGTTCCGCGGACCGGTCGAGTACGTAAAAGCGAATCAACATTTTTACCTCGATCGATTTCGGGGACGCCGCAACATCGTGGACCTGGGCTGCGGCCGGGGCGAATTCCTCGAACTGTTAAAGGAGAACGGAATCGACGCCCGCGGCGTGGATTCCGACTCCACTTGCGTCGCGTCTTGCCAGGAGCGCGGGCTGGCGGTAACCCAAGGTGACCTGTTCGCCTTCCTCGAAGCCGAACCGCCCAAATCGCTTGATGGTATCTTCTGCTGCCAGGTGGTGGAGCACTTGCCGCGCATGCGAGTGCATGAGTTAGTTCGTCTGGCGCAGTCGCGTCTAGCGCGGGGCGGAGTACTCGCCATGGAAACTCCCAACCCCGAGAGCCTCGCGATCTTCGCCACGCATTTCTATCTGGATCCCACCCATCAGCATCCGCTGCCGCCGGCGCTGCTGGCATTCTATTTCACGGAGGCAGGTTTCGAAGTGGAAGTAAAACGTCTGCAGCCGGCAATCGAGTCCATGCCGGAACTGGCGTCGCTCGAGCCTCGATTTCGGGATAAATTCTTCGGATCGCTCGACTATGCGGTGCTCGGCGTCAACGCGTTGTAGAGTTCCTTCTGACGCCGCGCGATCGCATCCCATCCATAGCTGGCTTCCACGGTGGATCTCGCCTGCCGTTCGATTTCGCTCCGCCTGGCCGGATCCCGGAGCAACTCCACCACCGCCGCCGCGAAGGCCTCGGGCTGTTCGGCCACCAATAGATCGCGTCCGCTTACAAGGTCGTCAAGCCCGTTCACGCCGCCCGGCGTCGACACGATCGCCTTGCCCATTGCCATTGCTTCCATGATTTTGATATTCGTGCCCGCCGAAGCCAGCAGTGGCGCCACCACCACCGCGGCGCGCCGATAAGCGATCCGCGGATCGGATACGAATCCCTCCACCTCCACGCCCGCCGCATCGAGGGGTGGAGTAACTTTCTCCGCGTATCTTTCGAGAAAGTATTCCGGCCGCGATCCCGCGATCACATGAAATGTGGCGTCCAGCGACTCTCTCACTAATGGCCAGATCCGCCGCAGAAAAAAGTCGAGCGCCAGAAGATTCGGCAAGTGCGCAAACGAACCGATGAACAGGATTCGCAAGGGCTCCGGTTGCTCGGCGGATGGCGTGAATCGTTCCAGGTCCACGCCGTTGGCCAACGTCACGGCGTTGTCGCGTTGCAGCGATGCGCGGTCTTTCTCCGACATCGTGACCACCCTGTCCACGGAACGCCAAGCCGCGGTCTCGAATCGCACCCAGCGCTCGTATTGCTGCCGCGTCTCCCAATCCTCACCGCGCTCGAGCATCTGCCGGTAGAGGTCCAGTGTCACATCGTGCTCAACGAGGATGGTGCGCGCCGGGGCGCAATCGGGCGCGTACAGGGCCAACTGTGTGAACTCGAGTTGCACGATCGCCGGATTCCACTTCGTGATCGTCTGCCGTAACGCGGCGCGGAACGCTGGCACGTCAAACTCCTCCACGGTGTCCGGGCGATCGGTGAGCGGGCGCAGATGGTCGCCCTCTCTCACCACCAGCACCACCTCGACGCAAAGGTCCAGAACTTCCTGCGGCGGAGTGTCCAATCGATCCACGAAACACAGTAGGACTTGATCGAAGTCCGGTGCGGCGCGCCGCATCAGGTTGTACATCCGGACGGCTCCGCCGTGAGAAAGGGGAAACGGGATGTACGGGCTGGCGACGATCAGCCGGGGCCTCGTGGAAGGCGCCCGGCCCGGAAACACCGCGACGTCTCCATTGGTGAGCGCGAGGAACGACGCCTCGTTATTCGGAATCGCTGGCGGGGCGGGTGAAAGGGCGATGCGCCAGGCTTGCCGCAGCGCCGCCATCGCCGCGGGGTCCGGTTCCTGGCGGGCCGCGCGGTGATTCAGCCGATCGACTGCCTGCTTCCAAAGCCGCGCGAATACGGCGGGGGATGCAACCGAACCGGCCACGAATCGCAGATAGTTCAGCTCGAGCACCCTGTCCAGATCCGTCTGCGAGTAGTAGCGCGACGTAGTGGCGCGATGCCGGTGCTCCAGCTTCGCCCCCGCTGTGAATACGCTCGGCCATCCCTGCTGCCAGCCGCGATAGCCGAGGTCAAGGTCTTCCACATAGGCCGGCTCGTAGATCTCGCGCAATCCGCCCAAAGCGCGCAGCCGCGCCGTGTCGAACAGTGAGCAGCCTCCGCTTCCATACAGAACGTAACTCGCATCTTCGCCCATCGATGGCGTGTCGCACCTTACCGGAAAGTCATCCGCACCACGCTTTCGAGGCATCACCGCTTTGCCCGTCTCTTCCCGCCGCTGGCCCTCCGGAAAGAAAATCTGCGCCGTCGCGCACAAAAGATTGGGAACCTTCGAAAACGCCTCCACTAGCGGCGCGAAGAACCCCGGCTCGAGAACCATGTCGTTGTTGAGCATCATCACCCGCGCGCATCGCGCCGAATCAATACCGCGATTGACCGCGCGCGCAAACGAAAGCGCCGGAGCGCTGACGATCACACGCACGCTCGGATAGTCGCGAGCAAGCCATTCCGCGGAGCCATCGCTCGAGCCATTGTCCACGACGATGATCTCCCCGCCGGGATCGGCCAGTTCGCGGACTAGGCCCGGCAGCAGTCGCCCCAGTAAGTCCGCGCCATTCCGTGACGGGATCACCACGGAGATTCCCCCGGTGAGCGGCTCTGTCTTGGGTGTTAGTCGCGGACCCGCCTCCGCGCTTCGCCGCATTTTCGCGAACCATCCACTTACCCGCGCCGCTGCGGTAAGTAAGGGACGTTCGAAGGCCTTCGGATGTGCAATCCGCCACAGCAGCGTGTAAGTGGCGCCCCCGGGACGCAGTTCCCACCGCACCAGATTCTTCGCTCTCCACAGCAGATGACGCGCAATAGTTCCGAACGATCTCGGGCGGATCAGAAAGTGGTTCAGATCTTCATTGAAGAAGACGGTGTTCCAGCCGCCCAGGCGAAACGCCAACAGGCGGAGAGTCCAGTAGGGCATTCGCGGCTGGAGAATCAATCCTACGTAGCGGATCTCCTTGTCCGCCAAGTGGAATCGGCACAGTGCGAGGTTCTGTTCGAGCGTCCGGCCCAGGTGAAACGGGATCCACGCAGCCCCCTCTACCTTGAACTCGGAGATCACGTAGAGCGGCAGATCCGGCCCTAGGTGACGCATCCTCTCGACGAGTGTGGGGATCAGATCTTCCGATCCGGACGCTGCGGCGACTAGGACGGGCTGTTTCAAATCAGTGCGTCGAGGACCGGTTGGAGCGGAGTACCGTTCCGATGTGCGCGCCACATGTCGAGCGCCTGCGCGCAAAAGCCGGTGGAGACTGGATTGGCGATGGGCAGGATGCCGCCGGAGCGGGCGCCGAAAGAAAACGCGCCGTCGAGGCGAACGTCTTCGCTGGCAAGGGAAAACGAACGCGCCAAGTCCGCCTCATGTTCCGCGGCGCGCTCATCCAGCGGTTCCACGCCCAGCCAGTCCGCGTAGAGCCGGACACGCAGCAGTTGGGCGCACACGTCGGACCGGAGGAAGCGCGCGCGGATGGCCCGTAGATATCCGCCCACGCGCGCGATCCCACGGCGCAACGCAGCGGCTGCCTCCGCATCGTGTGGTTCGGCGAGCAACGCCTCCAGGAAATAGCAGTACGCGTGGAGACGGTCCATTACCTTCTCTTCCACTAACTCCCCCGGCAGAAATGCTTCGTGATTGGCGATCGAGGCCCGAAGCGCCGTGTGCCAATGCTCCGCCAGAATCGCGTCATCGGAAAGCTGACGCCACGGCATGGCTGCTTTCAGCAAAAAGCAGCCCGGTTCTCGTGACCATCGCTTCTCATGCGTGCGTGGTGCTTTTCCGGGCAGCTCGACAATCGGGTGGATGGTGGCGCCATCCAGAAAATCGCGCGCCATTCCATGAGCGCAGGCGGTTGCCACCCGCATCAGTTCTGCATCGGGCTCAATCCGCGACACCGCCAGCAGGCCGCGCACGATGATCCCACAGTCGAAAAAGTAGGCCGGAGACCCGGGTGCGGTCTCGAACGGAAACGTCTGTTGCGCATCGTCCCAGGCTTCTCCGGCCAAGAATCGAGCGGTTCGGACCGCGGCTTCGCGATACGCGTGGTCGCCGGTGCGCTCGTAAAGCCACACATAAGTGGAAGCCGCGTATCCGGTGATCTCGGTCGAAACCGGCAGGTAACGTTCGTCTTGGCCGAGGTAGTATCGAGCCACGCCTCCGCTGGGCGACTGGATACCGGAGTGGAGCAGCCAACGCCCCGCCTGATGAAGATGCATCGTCGTCAAAAAGCTTGATTGTACCATCCGTCTCAGCGCAGATAGAAAAGACTAAGGCGGGGAAGATTGCGGCTCTCGAACATCCATCGATCGAGGTACTGCTTTTCGAGCATCGCCAGTTGGGGCGCGGTCATCTTGCCGCGGTAGGGCCGCAGTTGTGCATCCAACTGACGGCGCGCCGCGGCCAAGTCGTCGTCCGATTGCGCGGCGCGAACCGTGGCGATCATCTTGTCCTCCAGCGCCGAAAGACGCTGTTCCAGCTCTTCCAACCGGCCGTACCAATCCCCCACGGACGCCTGCAGATCTCCCAGCGCCGCACGGACGCTCGCCAGGTCCGGTTGGCTGATACGCGCGGAGGCGGATCGCAAGTGTTCGGCGAGTTGCTCGAGCGTGAATGGCGCCTCCACCGGAGCACGCGGCGCTGCTTGCGGCACATTGCCAGCCATCCTTTCGGCCTCCTCCACCACCGCTTGCGTGCACCACGCGAGCGAGTTCACCATTCGTCCCCGTTGCTTCTTCTCGCGCCATTTCTCGAAGGAAACGTCGATTCCCCGCAGCGCCGCCTCGAGCGGAATTCCGGCTTCTTTCCAGGACTCGATCAACGCCCAGTCGAGAGGCGAGAGCAAAAACAGCCCCGTGCCCCGCGCCTGCTGAAAGCGCTCTTCGATTTCGGTGAAATAGTTGAAGTAATTTATCGGCCAGTTCGGTTCCGGGTCCAAATCAGTCGCAGTCCTTTGAGCGTCAGGTCGTCATCCACCGTACGGCAGTGGCGGGACCCTTGTATAATCATCTTCGCCTGCCCCCCGGTGGCGATCACTTTGGCGCCGGGCCCCATCGTTTCGAGTAACCGGTCCAGAATCCCGTCGATCATTCCGACCGCACCATAGTACAAGCCGGATTGGATGCTGCCCACGGTAGTGGTGCCGATGAGTTTCTCCGGTGCGCGGAAGTCCACCTTGGGTAGCTTCGCCGTCCGCGCGTAGAGTGCTTCGATCGAGATACCGATGCCGGGACAGATAATGCCGCCCAGATACTCGGCGTTGGCCGAAACGCAATCGAAGGTGATCGCTGTCCCCAGGTCCACCACAATGCACGGGCCGCCGTACTGATGAAACGCAGCCGCGCCATTCACCACTCGATCGGCGCCTACTTCGCGCGGATTGTCATAGAGCACGGTGAGTCCGCTGGCGGTGTCGGGAGTTACAAACATCGGCTCGCGCCGGAAGTACCGCATTGACATCGCGGCCAACGTCGGATCGAGCGGCGGCACCACGGACGCGATCACCACGCCGTCCACCTGCGATTGATCCACCTCGCCCAGCGCGAACAGATTGCGGAACAGGATGCCCCACTCATCCTCGGTCTGATGCGGGATCGTGCTCAGCCGCCATTGCCGGATCAGCGGCTCTCCGTCGAAGATGCCGATGGTGATGTTCGAATTGCCAACGTCGAGTGCAAGAAGCATTTGCGATAGCCAGTCTAAATCGGGCGCACACCGCCGGCGAGCACCCGCGTGAGTGCGCCGCTGTCGCGCCGCAGTAAGAGGAATCCGGAAGCGTCCAGCCCGGCGGTCACACCCACCTGGCCGTCGTCGGTGGTGACGCGGCGTCCCCGCACATAGCTCGAAGCCGCGGCGAAGTTACGCAGCAGGGGCGGCAGTCCCTCCGCGATCAGGCATTCTTTCCGCAGATCGAGGGACCGCAAAAGCTGCACAAACAGTTGTTCGCGCGAATGCACGCGCCCGGATGCGAGCCGCAGTGAAGTCGCAATCTCGCGAAGGTTCTCGGGAAACTCGGCGTGATTCACATTGATGCCGATTCCCACGATAGCGGCTCCGGACTCGGCTTGCGTCAGGATTCCCGCGCATTTGCGGTCTTCCACCAGCAGGTCGTTCGGCCAACGGATGTCGCACTCGATCCCGGTCGATAGGTGGATGGCTTCCTGCGCGGCCAGCCCCGCCGCCAACGTCAGGGCGGGGAAGTGCTCGGCCTGTTGCGGGAAGCGAAGTATCACGGAGACGTACAATCCGGTGTCGGCGGCCGAGTGCCAATTCCGGCCATGCCGACCCAGTCCGGAGGTTTGCATGCCTGCCACCACCGCGGTCCCGGAAGGGGCGCCCGCCATGGCCAAAGCCGCCGCCTCCGGCATGGTTGAGCCGATGGACTCATACCAGTCCACCCGCCGGCCCGGAAGTTGCGATCGTACCCACGCGATATCGAACATATGTTTCAGACGTCCAGTTGCACCCGGAAGTTCAGGTCCACCGCTGTCGCCGAGTGCGTGATCGCGCCGCAGGAAATGAAATCCGCCCCGGCTTCGGCGTAAGCGCGGACTGTGGCGAGCGTGATGCCGCCGGACAACTCGGTCGACGCCCGGCCATCGATGTAGCGAATCCATTCGGCTGCTTCGGCCGGGGTGGTGTCGAGCAACAAGCGCCGCGCGCCGCAGGACAGGGCTTCGTCGAGTTCGGCCCGCGTCCGCACTTCCACCTCCACCGGACAGGTTGCGCCCGCGGCTCTTTCGAATGCCTGCCGGACCCCGCCCGCCGCCGCGATGTGATTGTTCTTGATCAGCACCGCGTCCCACAGCCCCAGTCGATGATTCGTGATTCCGCCCGCCGCGGCCGCCATCTTTTCCAGAGCTCGCAGGCCGGGCGTTGTCTTGCGCGTATCCAGAATACGCGTGCGGGTTCCTTTCACCGCGTCGGCATAGCGCGACGCCAGTGTCGCCACGCCGCTCAGCCGCTGCATGAAATTGAGCGCCACCCGCTCGCACGTGAGCAGCATCCGGGCCGGCCCCTGCACCGCGGCGAGCCGGTCGCCCTCTTCGCACCGGTCACCGGACCTCTTGAGCAACTCCACCGAAACGCCCCCGCCGCGGATCTCATAGATCACGGGCAGCAACTCCACGCCGGCCAGCGTCAGCCGCTCCCGCGCGTGGAAAACGCCATGAGCCATTGTTCCGGCCGGAATGCAAAGGTCTGTCGTGATGTCGCCGGGGCCGATGTCTTCTTCCAGGGCGCGCGCCACGCTATCGCGAATGGCAGCGGTGATGACGAAGCTCATGCCAGGCCCGCCAGAACCTGCCGGCTCTTGTCGACCTGCGCACGGTACTCGCCGAGTTTCTCGCGCATCCCGGCGACGATATGATCCGGAGCGCGTCCGATGAATTTCTCATCGCCCAACTGCCGTTCCGAATTCGTGATCGTCTTTTCCAGTTGCGCGATCTCCTTTTCCAGGCGCTGCTTCAAGGCGGCTAGCTGGGTGTCGGAGACCGCCAACACCAGTTCGAAATCCGGAGTGGCGCGCATGGCGCCGGCCATCGTGGGTGCGTGGCCGGGACGGAGCGCGAGATCGAGGCCCGCGAATCGCGCAATCGCGGCCGATTGCTCCCGCGCCACGGTGAGCGCGCGTCCTTCCGAGTACAGTGTCGCGCTGAGCTGATCCTTGGGGTCGATCTTCAATTCCGCGCGCAGATTCCGGGCCGCGGTCACAATCTCCTGCAACAGGTCCATGTCCTTCTCCGCCGCTTCGTCGATGCCTTGCGGATCCGGTTGCGGGAAGCGCGCCTGCGCGATGGAGCGCGGCCGGCCGGGCGAATTCACCGCCAGACGCTGCCACAATTCCTCCGTCAGGAACGGCATCACCGGATGCAGCAATCGCAACGAGCCCTCAAATAGCGCCAGGATGTTCCGCCAGTCCGCGTTCAAGCCGGAACCTGCCGAAAAGCGCAGCTTCTTCAGCTCCACGTACCAATCGCAAAACTCGTGCCACACGAAGCCCCACGCCAGTTGCGCCGCCTCGTGATAGCGGAAATTGGCGATCGCGCGATTCATCGACTCCGCCGTTCGATGGAAGCGCGAGAAGATCCAGCGATCCTCCATGGCGTCACCCTCCGGCTTCCCGATCGGGCCTTCCGGGATCCAAGGTTCCACGCCGGAGGTCTCCATGTTCATCATGAGGAACCGCGCCGCGTTCCAGATTTTGTTGGCGAATGCCCGCGCCGCCGCCATCCGCTCCTCGGTCAGCACGATGTCGGTCCCCGGAGCGGCGCCCTGCAGCAGCGTCATGCGGACGGCGTCGGTGCCGTACTTTTCCGTCACTACCAGCGGATCGATGACATTCCCCTTGGTCTTGGACATCTTCTGCTTGTCGGCGTCGCGCACAAGGCCGTGAATGTACACCTGCCGGAACGGCACGTCGCCCATGCACTCCATCCCCAGCATCACCATGCGCGCCACCCAAAAGAACAGAATGTCGAATCCGGTGATGAGCAGGCTGGTCGGATAGAATCGCGCCAGGTCCGGCGTCTGGTCTGGCCAGCCGAGCGTCGAAAATGGCCAAAGGCCCGAACTGAACCACGTGTCGAGAACGTCGGTGTCCTGCGCGATGGCCGCGGACCCGCATGCCTGGCATGCGCTCGGATCCTCGCGGGAAACCGTCACGCCTCCGCAATCGGCGCAATGCCACGCCGGAATGCGATGGCCCCACCACAATTGGCGCGACACGCACCAGTCCCGGATGTTGTACATCCACTCGTTGTAGGTCTTGGTCCAATTCTCCGGAATAAAGCGTATTCGTCCGTCGGCCACTGCCGCGATGGCGGGCTCGGCCAGCGGCTTCATACGCGCGAACCATTGCGTGGAGACCAGCGGCTCCACCGTGGTCTTGCAGCGCTGGCACGCGCCTGCCGACAAGCGATATTCCTCAGTCTTTTCCAGATAGCCACCGGCCTCGAGCGCTTCGAGCACCTGCTTGCGCGCTTCGTAGCGATCCAGGCCCGCGAAGCGTCCCGTCTCCGCGGTCATTTTCGCATCGTTATCGATCACCCGTATCTGCGGCAGGTTGTGGCGGCGCCCGGCCTCGAAGTCGTTCGGGTCATGCGCCGGCGTCACCTTCACCACGCCGGTGCCGAACTCCGGATCGGCCAGGTCGTCGCAAATGATCGGAATCTCGCGATTCATCACCGGCAGCAGCACGTTGCCACCGTGCAGGTGCAGGTAGCGTTCATCGGCGGCGTTGATGGCCACCGCCGTATCGCCCAGCATCGTTTCCGGACGCGTGGTGGCCACGGTCAGAAACTGGTCACTCCCCACGATCGGGTAGCGGATGTGCCAGAGATGCCCGTCGGTTTCGGTGCGGTCCACTTCCAGGTCACTCAGCGCGGTGTGGCATCGCGGGCACCAATTCACCATATACGCGCCGCGATAAATCAGCCCCTTTTCGTACAGCCGGACGAAGACTTCGCGAACCGCCCGCGATAACCCCGGATCGAGCGTGAATCGTTCCCGGCTCCAGTCGCAACTGGCCCCCAGCCGCACCATCTGTTTTTTGATCGTGCCGCCGGATTGTTCCTTCCACTGCCACACGCGCTGCTCGAAGGCGTCGCGGCCCAGGTCATGCCGCGTTTGTCCTTCCTTGGCCAATTCGCGCTCCACAACCATTTGCGTGGCGATGCCGGCGTGATCGGTGCCGGGCAGCCACAACGTGGCGTGTCCCAGCATGCGATGCCAGCGTATGGTCACGTCGATCTCGGTGTGCTCCAGCATGTGCCCCATGTGAAGAGATCCGGTCACATTGGGGGGCGGGATGACCAGTGAGAACATCTCGCCGCCGGCGGGAATGTCGAAAATGCCGTTGTCGATCCACCATTGCGCCCAGGCTGGTTCGAAGCGCTGCGGTTCGTACGTTTTGTCAGGGATGGCGGCTCCGGCTGGGCGCGCCTGTTCGGATTGAGACATGGGAAACCTTCAGTTTAGCTGGCCCCGGGGGACCTACGCTCGCAATCAGGATTCCGGCTTCGGATCGCTCTTCCGTAGTTCATCCAGCCGCAGCACGATGCTTTGGTTTGACTTCACCAGGTCCTCCAGCACTTGCCCGCTCGGTCTGGCTGCCGTCCGGCTGCGGGACTCCTGCCCGGTAAGCAGCGGCCGCAGCCGGTCCCGAATATCGTGCGGCAGGATGCTCTCCAGGTACTCGATCGCCGTGCCCCGCAGATGCGCATCGTCGCTGTGTAAACCGTGCAGCGCGATCGTGAGAGGGTCCGGGGGAAACGTCAACGAGAGCAGCGTGAACAGATGTTGCAGGCTCCGGTTAGTCCGGTCTCGCAACAGCTCGCCGATCACCGGATTCGTCGCTTGCACGCTATGCTCGGTTTCCTCGGCGCGGTCCAGCAGCCGGTGGCTGTCCCATACCGGCTTGCTCACCGCCACTTCGCGGCGTACGGCTCCGAACACTGCTTCCTGCTCGAAACGGATCGAGGGATTCTTGCCTTGAATGATCGCCAGCGCCCGCCCGCACTGGAATCGTACTTCGAACCGCCGGTCATTCAGCCCGTCGAGCAACGCCAGAGCGACGCGGTGTGTGGGGACGCCGGCGAGGATGCGGGGAATGCGCCGCCGGATGGCGAAGTCCGATGCCGGGTCGAGCATCGCATCGATCAACTGCCCGCTATGCCGCTCGGCCACCGCGCGTAGGGCGGCGATCACTTCTCCGGAGACGCGATCCCACGCGAGCAACTGGATCAGATGCGGGATCAATGCCGGCCGGTTGGCATCGGCCAACGCAGCCCGCACCGAAGTGGCGCTGCCGGACCGGAGAGCCGCGATCTGCTGTAGCACCGGGTCCGAGCTGATCGACGGCGCCGGTGGCGGCGGCTTGGCGGTCTCCGGCGACACGGCATGCGCCGCCGGGGCCGGTGATCCGGCAGCCGCTCCTTGCGACATCAGCAGACCCGGCGTCACCATGGTCATCGAGTCCGCGAAACCCGTCAAGGCGAGCGACTGGTCGAGATGGCCGGACTCCGGCAAAGTGCCGCCCCGTTCCCGAAGACCATGCTCGAGCGCGTCGACGTAGGCTCCCTGCAGGCGGCTCGCCGTCCACAGTCCCGCCAAGGCCATCAGCACCGCTGTCGTGACAATGCCATAGTGCGACACCGCCGTTGGAGCAACGAGCAGCAGGAGTGTCACGAGTCCGCTGCCGATCGCGTCGCCGAAGCGGTCAAACCCAACGTCAATCACTGACTTTGCGGACCGCTTCTCGTGGTTCGGCATCGGCGCGTAGAAAAGCTCATAGCCCGCGCGGAACAAAGATCCGCGGAACACCATCTCCAGCCCGCGCGCCACCGCCGCCGAGGCCAGCCCCGGCGCCGCCAAAGCGCCCAGTCCGCCTAATGTCACCGCGATCGGCAGCGTGCCCACCGTGCGCGCCATGCCCAACTGCCCGAGCGCGAACTCGCTCAGCCCTGCCTGCACCAGGAACGTCAGCACTCCCGTCACGCTGTAGAAGGCGGCGAAGAATCGCAGCAGCGTCTCACCGCGGCCATACTCGGCCACTGCTTGCGCCTTGAACACGTAGTCGATCATGGAGGCGCTGATCGTCCCCAGGATCACCAGCGCGGCGATGGTCCGCAGATAAGGCACTTCCTTCAAAAGCGCCAGCCCGGAGGCCTGCTCAGGATCGGCCTCGCGCGGGGCCGGGATGTCCGGTCCGGCGGAACGTAAGCTCAGCAGCAGCGCCGCGCAGCCCAGATGATAGGCGGCCAGCACCGGGATCAACGTCGGCAGTGACGTGTACGCCGCGATCCGCTCCGCCACGATGCCCCCAATCATCCCGCCCAGCGTGCCCGCGCCCGCTATGCGTCCCACCAGTTGGCGCGCCCGGTGCGGATCGAACTGCTCGTTGATCATGCTCCAGAATCCGGAGCTGAGCAGCGCGCCCAAGCTGATCGTCTGCAGGTAGAACACCACCGCGCAGGCCCGTGGGAAGTGGTCCAGTGCCATCCACAACGCCAATTGCGCCGCTGCGCTCACCGCGAACGCCGACGGAACCAGACGCGCCGGGGTGAACCGCGTCATGGCGCGCGAGGAGACCGAGACCGACAAAATCGACACCACCGCCGCGATCGCCACCATCGTCGGCAGCGCGGTCACCGGAAATTGCGAGAGAAAGAAGGCGTCCCGCACCGCCTTTGACCCAACGTGCGCCGCCAGCATCACCATGCACGCGGCCATCGCCATCGCGGCGGCGCGAGCGTCTTCGTGCATTGGGGTTTGCGTGGTCAACGATGCTTATTGGCTCGCTGCCGGCGCGATCATGCCACCGGGTTCCGCAAGACGCCGATGCCTTCGATTTCCACTTCCACCACGTCCCCAGGCGCCATCTTGCGGGTGCTTCCAGGAGTGCCGGTGAAGATCAGATCGCCGGCGTCCAACGTCACGAATCGAGAGATCTCGCTCACGATCGTCGCGGCGTCGAACAACAGATCGGATGTACTTTGCTCTTGCACCGTCTCGCCGTTCAGTCGCGTCCGCAGCGCGAGCTTGCCGTAGTCGAGTCCCCGCACCAGGACCGGGCCGCACGGGCCGAACGTGTCGCACCCCTTTGCGCGCCACCACTGGACGTCTTTGTCGGGCCCTCGTTGCCAATCGCGCTCGCTCACGTCGTTGCCGCAGGTCACGCCGAAAATCGCCTTGGCGGCGTCTTCGCGGGAAACCTTCGAACAGGTTTTGCCGATCACCAGCACCAATTCGCCTTCGTAGTGCAGATTCTGCGACGTTTCCGGAATCCGGATCTCACCGCCCGGATTCTGGATGGAAGTCACCGGTTTATAGAAGATCTCGGGACGCGTCGGCGCCGGGCGCTCACCGAGGTGGCTCTTGTAGTTCAGCCCCACGGCAAACACCTTGCGCGGGGCGGCCGGCGCGAGCAATTCCACCTTGGCCAGCGGAATCGGATTGCCCGCCGCCTGGTGCTTGTCGAAGGGGTCGCCCTTGATGCGCTGCACCGCGCCGTTTTTCAGTACACCCCACGCCGCGCCGCCATTCTTTCGCCGGAACCGGACGTATCGCGTCACGCCCTTACCGGAACTCTTCGGGGGAATTCCCGCAGCTTGGAAAGCCGCATCGGCTTCTGGTTTGTTCTTGCTTTTTTTCGCCATGATAGGTGTGTGTGAGGCTACTTTGTCAGCCTACACCAAGCGGCGGCCGCACGCAGTACCATTCGTATCGGGAGACAAGCCTCGTATCATGACAGAAGCTCCTCTTATGTCACAAGTAAGGAAATCCTGGATCCTGGCCGTCGCCGCCGGTGCCATTCTCACAGCCGCGCCGGTCCCCGTCATCTTCGATACCGACATGGGCAACGACATCGACGACGCACTGGCGCTCGCCGTCATCCATGCGCTCGAAAGCCGGGGCGAAGCACGGCTCCTCGCCGTCACTCTCACCAAGGACAATCGCCATGCCGCGCCCTATTGCGACCTTGTGAATCACTTCTATCGACGCGGCCACGTTCCCATCGGTGTGGTGCGCGGCGGCAAGACGCCCAAGGACAGCCCGATGATTCAGGTCCCCGTCGAGCGCCGCCGCGCCGACGGCCGCTTCGTCTACCCGCGCTCGCTCGACGATTACCGCAATGCCCCGGAAGCGGCGGCGCTTATTCGCGGCATTCTGGAGAGCGCCGAAGACGGCAGCGTCGTCATCGTGCAAGTGGGCTTCAGCACCAATCTCGCCCGCTTGCTCGCAATGCCCGGCGCGGTTGACCTGGTCCGACGCAAGGTCCGTCTGCTCAGTGTGATGGCCGGGGAGTTTCCAACCGGCAAAGCCGAATACAACGTCAAGACCGACATTCCAGCCGCGTCGCGCGTCTTCGCCGATTGGCCCACTCCGATCGTCGCCAGCGGCTTTGAGATCGGGAAGGCCATCCTTTATCCAGCCGCGAGTATCCAGCAGGACTTCGGCTACGTCGAAAACCATCCCGTTGCCGAGGCCTACCGGAACTATCAGAAGATGCCTTATGACCGGCCCACCTGGGACCTCACCGCCGTGCTCTACGCTCTCCGTCCCAACCGCGATTACTTTTCTCTGTCGGCCGCCGGAACCATTCGCGTCGACGCCGAAGGCAAGACCACGCTCGAGCCATCGGCATCCGGGCGGCACCGCTATTTGATCGTGAACGAGCAGCAGAAAGCGCGTACGCTCGAGGCTTTGGTCCAACTGGCCAGTCAGCCTCCGGTCGATTGACATGACCACGGCCGCGCTGTTCGCCTTCCTCGCCCTGCAACCGGCGGTCGATCAGGCGTTCGAGAATGTGCGCGGCGCGGCCGTGGTGCTCGACATTCCTACCGGCAGGATACTAGCCGTCCACAACCGCGCGCTCGCGGAGAATCATCGCGCCGCGCCGGGGTCAACCATCAAGCCATTCGTTCTGGCTGGGCTCATCCAGGCTAACCGTTGGGCGCCCAAGACGGCGCTGGTTTGCGGGCGCTCTCTCTCCATCGGCGCACGCAAACTCGATTGCAGCCACCCGCCGCTACCCGGTGCTCTGGATGCCTCGGACGCGATCGCGTTTTCCTGCAATCACTACTTTGCGAGCGTAGCCGGCCGCGTGGGCGTGGCGGCGGTGGCCGAAGCTGTCACTGCTTTCGGGTTCTCCGCTGCCCGCGGCGTCGATCCCCGGCTGTTGGCGCTGGGAGACCGGGGCGTCGAAACCACGCCGCTCGAACTCGCAAGGGCGTTCGCGCGTCTGGCCCGGCTCCGCTCCGATGCTCGCTACGCGTCCGTCTGGAAAGGGCTCGTCGATGCCGTGGAAGCCGGCACAGGGCAACTCGCCGCCGTGCCAGGGCTCTCCATCGCCGGGAAGACCGGCACTACCGCCACACACGCCTGGTTCGCCGCTCTAGCCCCCGCCGCTCGCCCGGAGGTGGCAGTCGTCGTCTTCACCCGGCAGGGCCGTGGTGGCGGCACGGCGGCCCCCATCGCCGGGCGGATCCTCGGCGCCTGGGCCAGCACCGATACCGCCGCGCGCACCGTCAACGTGCAACACCGCCGCGTCGCCGTGGAAGAGTATGTGGCCGGCGTGCTGGCCGGCGAAGCCAGTCACGTCACCGAGCCGGAAGCGCTCGCGGCCTACGCAGTACTGGCGCGGACTTTCGCGTTCAAAAACCCCGGACGGCATTCCGCCGAAGGCTACGACGTCTGCGCCGGTACGCACTGCCAGCGCTATCGCCCCGCTGGGGTCACGGCGCGTCTCGAGCAGACGGCCGCGGTCACCGAAGGTGAGATCTTGTGGTACCAAGGCCGTCCCGCGGATGTCTTCTACCATCAGCACTGCGGCGGAACCACCGAAGCCGCGCACGATGTCTGGCCCGCCATGCGCCGCCCCTATCTGGTTAGCCGGCCTGATTCCTTCTGCGTCGCGCGCGGGCGGCCCTCCTGGCGCGCGGAGATCGAAGCGCGCGAGTTTAGCATCGCCGCCCGGTCGCCTTCCGGCCGTGTCACCCAAGTGCGTCTCGACGGGCGTCTGGTCGCTTTCGATGAGTTTCAATCCGGCACAGGCTCCAAAGTGCGCAGCGCGCTGTTTCAGGTGCGCGGCGGCGGCGGACGGTTCCAATTGGAAGGCTACGGCGCCGGGCACGGCGTGGGCCTGTGTCACTCCGGTGCCATCGAACGCGCCCGCGCCGGTCACGGCTACCGCCGGATCCTCGACTTCTATTTCCCCGGCGCCAAGGCCGGCATCACCGCGCAGGGGCTCGGATGGTCGCGCCGTTCCGGAGAGCGCATCGAGCTCTGGTCCGTGGAACCCGGCCGCGACGAGTCTCTGCTCGGCGCCGCCGCGGAGGCATTGCGCGCGGCCGAGGCCCGCTTCGGCGCGCGGCTCGAGTCCCGGCCCGTCCTGCGCGTCTACCCGGACGTGGCGGTATTTCGGGACGCCACCGGTGAACCGGGGTGGGTGTTGGCCAGCACCGTCGGGCGCACCATCCGCCTTCGCCGCGAAGGCGCGCGGGCGTTGTTCCACGAATTCCTGCACATGCTCTGCGGCGAACGTACCCGCGCCGCTCTCCCCGATTGGTTCCGCGAAGGGCTGGTGCTCTACCTCGAGAACCCGTCGACTTCCACCGCTTCCCCGAGCGATGCGTCGCTGCGTGACGCGGCCAGCGAGGCCGGAATGCGCGCCGCCTACCGGAGCGCGAAGGGCCGCGTGGGTGCCCTCGTCGCGCGTTACGGCAGAGACGCCGTGCTCGGTTGGCTCTCGAGCGGCTTGCCCTCAGAAGTCGCCGCCAACAGATTCAACCAGGCCAACACCACCAGCAAGTAACCCGCGCCCCACCGTATCGCCATGCTGGCCGCTTGCGCCGTGAATCCCGTGAACTCCGGCACCCACCACACCAGCCAATACGCAATCGCGAGAGCAGCCAGCAATACGAGCACGGAGATCACGCCGCCCATGGCGCCCGCGCGTTCCCCAGACGCCAACCGCTGCCGCGCCCGCCGCGTCAGCACAACCGCGCCCGACGCCAGCAGCGCCACGGTGGCCACCGACAGCAGCAACGCCAGGCCCCCCGTTTCCGCGAATCCGAGCCACCAATAGAACACCGCGCCCAACGCGGCGTATCCAATCGCGCTCTCGGCGATCACCCCCGGGGCTCGCAGCACGCGCGCGATCATCGGCTCACCTCCAGCGTCTGCGCCGCCGAGACGGCGTACAGGTCCGGCTCGTACATCGGCTCCACGCGCGCCGGGCTCACGCGATACTCGCCCGGATTCACCATCTTGATGAGATAGACGTATGTGGAGTCGCGATCCTCGGCGTAGGTCTGGAAGAACACGGCGCGGTCATCGCGGTACTCACGCCGCGTGAAATAGTAGCCCCACCAGTCCGGCTTCTGGTCCATCTCGTAGAGGTTGTCGCGCTCCACGATCTCCGCTCCCGACGGGATCGGATCCTCGATCATCAGGTAGCGCCATTGGCCCCCGCTCCGCACCCGCAGCCGCACCGCGATCACATCGCCCGCCGACGCCTTTCCTTCGAACGGCTCCATCCGGTGTACGATCTTCCCATCGCGCGGCTCCGGCGTCAGCTTGTAGTAAGCGCGCTCCACCGAAAGCGAACGCGATCCCCGCATCGCGCCCGCCGTGTTCGCCGAGTAGTGAGACCCGCGTGCGGACCAATACACCCGCCCCGCGCCGGACCGGCTCACCCTGATCTTGTTGTCTCCCTCGCCGAGCGCCGCCGAAGCTACCTCCAGCGTCGCCGGCGTCAGCGGATCCTCCGCGCTGAACCGTTTCGTGAGAACCTGCTTGCCGTTCACTTCCACGTTCACCGTGAAATCCGGCTTCAGCTCTCCGCTTGCCTTCATGTAGCCCGTGAGCCCGTAAATCACCATCGCCGTCTGCTTGGTGGAGTTCCAGTAGTAACCCTGGCTGCGATGATTCACCAGATACGCCGCCGCCTTGGCCAGCAATTCGCTCCCGGGCTTCCGCGCCGTCAATAGCCTCAATACGGACGCCGTCGCTTCCGGCGTCGTGTCGGTGTAGATATGCATCAAGTCGTCGGCATCCTGCGGCCAGGACGCTTCGAGCGTGGTGACGCGCGCCGACCGTTCCAATTCGTCCGCGATCGTGGCCGCGCGCGGATCCTGCACCGCATCCAGTGCAAGACCGAGCAGCGCCGCGCCATACGGCTTCAGCTTGCCGCGCTGCTCGAACAGGCGGTTCAGGCGGCCCGTATCCGGGTGCCGGGCCTCCGCCAAGGCATACGCCGCGTAGGCCTGCAGATCCAGCGGTTCCTTGGATACGTTTGCGCGGGCCAGCCAGGCGGCGCCGCGCGCCACCCTGTCCTCGTCCACGTTCTGTCCCGCAACCATCGCCTGCGCCAGCCCGGTCACCACGTAGGACGTCATGAAGAGGTCGGTGTCGTCGGTCTTCCACCAGCCCCAGCCGCCGTCCTCGTGTTGGAAGTCATACAGCCGGTCCAGACCCGCCTGGATCTTCTTCTTCAGTTCCGCCTCGTCCACCCGAGCCTTCAATCCCAGCGAGCGCGTCGCCTGCGACACGATAATGTTCGGCACGAAACTCGACATCGTCTGTTCGGTGCACCCGTACGGATAGGCCGTCAGATAGTCGAGCGCTTCGAAGACGGTTCCGCCCACCGACGGCGCCACCGACAGTTCGATCCGCCGGGAACCCGGCTCGGCGTCCGGCGGAAAAGCGAGCGTCGTCTCCGCGCTCGAATCACTGCCGCCGAACGATCCGCCGCGGGACTCGGTCTTGCGCACTCCGAAAGGAATCACCGGCACGGTTAGCTCGATTGCGTCGGACTCTTCATCGCTCAACGCCTTGCCCAGAAGCACCGCTTCGGTCCCCGGCGGCGCCTTCACCCGGAAATCCGCCGTCGCGGTGCCGCGGCTCGGAACCGTGATGTCTTGCGTCCGGCCCCACCATCTCAGGCCCTTGGCTTCGAGTGAGACGCGGACGCGCTTTTCGTTTGGCAAATAATTCTGCACGATCGCTGTCACCGTCATCGTGTCGCCTTGGCCGGGCGCGGCGTCGATAGCCGGATCAACAGATTCTTCCGCACGATCACGCGATCCACCGCACTGCCCACCTTGGTGTCCGCCGTCACTCCGCGCGCCGTGGCCCGCCACGTGGTCAATGAATCCGGATACTCGAACTTCACCTCGCCCCGGCCGCTGGCATCGGTGCGAACCAGCGCGGACCAGAACGCCGTATCGGGAAACGCCTTGCGCACCTTCGGCTGCACCAGCCGGTCCGGCTTCAACTGCGCGAAGGGACGGTCCGGACGCATCCGCGCCAGTTGCATCCGCCGCTTTCCGGCCTCGCCCTGGAAGTAGTAATTGAGAGACGAATCCATGCTCACCCGGTTGTACTCGCGTCCGTAGAAGAAGCCGCGTATGTCAGGAGCGCCGTCTGGCCGGATGGCGTAGATCGCCTCGTCCACCACGCCGACGCTCACTTCCGCGCTCACCGCCTTTCCGGCCACCGTCTTGGTTTCCACCGTGTAGACGGCTGGCTCACCCGGCTTGAACTGCGGTTTCGATGGTGTCAACTTCACGTCCAGGTAGTGCTCCACCGGGGGAACTTTGATGAGGCGCGATCCCTGCGCCATCTCCCCGTCCCGCATCATCACCGCGGAAACATAAAAATTCGGCGCATACTCGCGAGCCACGGGAAATTCCACCGTCACCGACGACTCCTTCGCCGTCACGAAATGGGACCCGTGTACCGTCTGCCCCTCGGCCGTCACCCATAGGTGCGACCCTGGCTGCGTCACGATCAACACTTTCGCCACATCCCCCGGTGCATAGGATTTCTTGTCCGGGATCAGCTGAATCCGTTGTTGCGAGGAATACCAGGACCCGGCGCCGCCCGAAACCCACGCCCACGCCCGGTCAGAAACCGCGCGGCCTTCCGGCGTTCTTGACTCCACCATTGCCACGTAAGACCCGCCTTCGAGCACAGCCTCGGCCACCGCGGTGCCGTCCGGGCCCGTCGCACCCGTCATCGTCGACGTCAGCTTGCCCTTGCGCGCCTGCCAATTCCACTGCCTGACTTCCACTCGATACACGGCGTTCGGCACTGGCTTGCCGTCATAGTCCTTCGCCGAGATCGTGAACCGTGCCCGTTCCCCGGGGTCATAGACGTACTTGTTCGCCTGGATCTCCACGAAGTAATCGCCGATCGTCGCCACCACGAATCCCGCACCCGCGATTTCGCGGCCCGCCGCGTCGGTCACCCGCGCCTCCACCCGGTAGCGCATATCGTTCTCGTCGGCCGATGTCTTGAACCGCACCGTCGCTTTCCCGTCGGCGTCCAGGACCCCCGTGCCCTCATCCACCTGCTCGCGCTGCACCCATGGAGAATCTTCATCGGAATCGCCGCCGGTTTCGCTGTCGTCGTCGGGATCGCGATACGGCGCCCAATAGCGCGATTTATGCACCACGTACTTCAGCCTCGCATTCGCCACCGGCTCGCCATAGAAGTACCGCGCGTCCACTTCCGCTTCCAGTTCACGGCCCTGCACCACGCGCGGGCGCGCTGCCTTTACGCGTACGTCGTACTCCGGCTTGCGATACTCCTCCACGTGGAATCCGCCCTGATACGAGGACTCCGCCGTACGCACCTCAATGCCGTAGTAGCCGAGCGCTGCTTTGGCCGGCACCACGAACTTGCCCTCGATGGTCCCCATGTTCGATAGGGTGTGCGTGGCGCGATGGATCGGATCGCCCTCGCCCTGCACTTCGACCCGGACGTCTCGGTCGGCCGGCAGGCGGAAGCCCTTGTTGTCCCGATCCCTGAGAATCGCCCGGTAGTGCACCGTGTGCCCCGGACGATACACAGGCCGGTCTGTGTAAATGTATGCCTTGCGATTGCTCCCTTCGTCGTGGGTGAGGTTTCCGCCGTAGGTGGAAATCGCCGCGAAGTCGGAACTGGCTTTGGCCAGCACCAGAACGGATTCCAGCTGCTTTTCCGTCACCGCCATTTCCGCGTACCCGTCGCGATTCGTGCGCGCCTCGCCAAGCCGCTGCCGGTCGGAATTGGCGAACACCGTCACCGGCGTATCGGCCACCGGCGCGCCTGTGTCCCGCCGCACCAGGCGGCTCAGCAGCCGCCCCTCGCTGGATTTGATCAGCAGAGCCACCTCGCTGATGGAAACCACCGTGTAGGCCTGCAGCGCCCCGTTGGTGGCCTCCACCAGGTACACACCTTTTTCCGCCGCCGGAATTTTTATGTTGGCCGAGTTCCAGCGATCCTTCGTTTCGATCGCCTGCTCCCAGCTCTTCACCAGTTGCTGCGAATTGAGCAGCGGCACGTCGGCGAAGGTCTGCACGTTCCGCGGCGCCGTCGAAACAGGCTTCGCCGGCTCGCCTTCCCTCCATGCGCGGATCGTACCCCGGGAGTCCGGCGTGAACTGCGCCCGCGCCACATCGCGCAAACGGGACCGCCATGCCGATTTCCAGCGCCGCACCTTCTCGAGCAGCGTCCGGTCGCCCGCGCGCCGCGGCGGACGCTGCCCGCCGAAATGGTGATCGTCTTCCAGCTTCAGGAAGAACGCCTCCGGGTCGGAAACGCGATACAGCCGGAACTGCAGCCGTTTCACGTTTTGTGCCCACAGCGAGATCGAGGGAGATTCTCCCGGTGCATACGTCTTCCCGCTCGACAGCGAAAAATACGACGCGCTCTCGTCTTCCTGCGCCACCGTCGGCGCCACCAGCATCAGCATCGCCAGCATCGGCGCCACCGGCAACGCCATCCAGCGTTTTTTCAATCGCGAAGTATGTTCCAACGGTAGACTCCCAGGAAATTCGAATTGCCGTCGACGGGGCGCCATCGCGGTTCCGGATGCGCGGACAGTTCCGCGACCGACGGCCGGCGCATCTCACCCGGATAGTCCGCCGACGGGCCCGTATGGTACACCACATACGGACCATCGGCCGATTCCTCGATCCGGCTCGCGCCGAGCACCGCCATCACGTGATACGGCATGTCTTGTGCCAATTGCCGGTAAAACAGCAGATCGCCCGGCAACGCCTCCGCCAGATCGCGCGACACCAAATGCGTGTTCCACTCGCGCAGTGTCCGGGCGTCCGCAAATTGTGCAAATTCGTCAACACCCGTCCGGAACAAATTCGCTCCGATCGGCGTATGCGGATATTGATACTTGGATACGGAGGGCAACGGCGGCGGCCACCGCAGTCCCAGGCCGGAGGCCCATTCTCCGTCGTGCTTTCGCAGCGCTTCCCGGTAGGCATAACGCACCAGGGCGGAACAATCGGTCACATCGCGCGGCAGCGCGCTCGTGTCGCGAAAGAACGCTTCTTCGGCCAGGTAGGCAAACCACAGCCGGAACGCATCCCGGTCCGCCGCGGTATCGAGGTGCAACGCCTGTTCCCGTCCGGCCGCGTCCACCGGCACGGCATCGGGCCGCTCCAACGGGCGCCGGTTATTGGAGCGGGGAACACTACCCCGCTCGACGATGTGCCCGAGGCCGAGCACTACCGCCAGTCCTCCAGCGATCACGAAAATGCTTCTCATCGGTGCGCAACGCGCTCAGGTTCGCTCGATTATACCGTGCTAGACTGCGAGTAAGTAATGTCGAAAACCTCTGTTCCGATTGTCCAATGGCTGCCCGCGGTGGCCCTGGCGTGGGCGATCCCAGGCGGTGGCCACCTCCTGCTTAAACGCCGCACCCGCGGATTGCTGCTGTTCGGATGCGTGCTGATCGCCTTCGTAGCGGGCCTCCTGATGCGCGGCGCGCTGTTTGAGCCCCAAACGGGAGACCTGTTCACCACCCTCATCTATTGTGGCGGCTTCATCGGCAATCTGGCTTCCGGAGTCCTCTACCTGCTCACCGTCATGATGGGTTACAACCAGCCGGACCTGGCCGGCCACGTCCATGACTACGGTACCAAGTTTCTCGTTGGAGCCGGTCTTATGAATGTGCTCGCCATGGTGGATGCGTACGAAATCGCCGCCGGCAAGAAGAGCTGAGAATCTGACATGCCCAAGATGAATCTCTCCCATCTCGAAGCGAGCCTGCTGTTTGCCGCCTTGGCCTCGGTGGTGCTCGGCATCGTGACCAAACAGACGGACCATGAGCGGCTGATGTACGGGATCTACTGTTTCGGATGCTTCCTGGCGGCTCTGTTCGGCCTCGGCTGGCTGATGTACTTCGGCCACGGGTAAGCCGAGCCCGTTCTCTACGCCGCGCCTACGGTTGCGGCGGACCCGCCGGCTGCGCGGCCGGAGCCGCTGGCGCGGGCGCTTGTGCCTGCTGTGCCGGGGCCGGCTGAGCCGGAGCCGCTGGCGGCGGAAGACAATTTCCGGTGCACACCGTCTGCGAGACCGTTTCCGGCGGCCCCAGACGTTTGGAATCGATCGCCGGACGCCGCACCCGGAACGTCTCGATCACCGCACCGCCCGGCCCCACCTTCGTCTCGAGGATCTGCTGCTCGCGTAACTGTGGCTGCACCTTGCTGGCTCCGTACTGCCCCGTGGACGCGTTGCCATACACGTCGGTGATGGTCACCTCCGTGCCGTCGGGCTGCTTCATCTGCGTCGCCACCTTTTGTCCCGCCAAGGCCATCTTGCCGCCCGGGGGCGCGTTGTACTCCGTGGTGGTGGTGACGTCCTGCCCGTTCTGCTTCTGCGATTGCGTGATCTCGCGCGAGGACTCGAGGAACCGTCCATTGGCATCCTTGCGGAAGATCGTGACGTCTTTTTGGCTCGTCTGATCGCTGGTTTGCGCCACCGTCACGCGCTTCTCGTTCAGGTCGAATCCGCCGTTGGGGTTCGCCGTCTCCACTTCCGTATCGGTGCGCACCACGTTCCCGTTCACCGCCGTCCGCGCCACGGACCTTTGCCGCGGCATGTAGCTGCCATTGATGTCGCTATCCCAAACCGTCGTGCGCGTGGTCAGCGATCCGTCCGGGTTCTTGCTCTCCTCGATGCGCACTTTTTCCGAACCCGCCGGACGGCCCGTACGGTCGAACTTCTTCACGATGCGCTCGATTACCTTGCCGCCGGGCCCATCCGAGATCACCCTCTCACTGGAGCCATTCGTGGTCACCGCGCCGCCGTTGATCGAAGGCGCGTTGGTGGTGGTTACCGTTTGCCCGTTCGTCTTTGTCGTCGACGTGTTCGACGATCGCGTCCGGTTTCCATTGATGTCATAGGTGTAGGTGGCCTGATTCTTCTGGGACTGAGCCCAGACACAGGTGGCAAACAGGGCTAGCGCGCACCACTTCATTCTTCCAGCGTAGGACGCTTCGCGCCGCCGTTACAATCGGGGGAACACCCTACAGGGCTGCGCTCGGTTGCCCCTCGCGGCCCACCAATTCCACACCCAACATCCGCGACACCGCTGGCGCCACGTCCAGCAGGGAACACTCCATACTCCCGCGCCCATGCGCCACACCTGGACCCGTACTCACAAAGAATCCCCCCGGCACATGATTCCCCGGGCGAAAACCATGCGGGCCGGCGCGCATCACCCCCAGCGCATCGGACGCAGCCCCGGTCAGCGGACCTTGTCGCGCCCACACGGCAAACAGGTCCGGCAGCCGCTCCCGCTCATCGCCCGGAAATACCGTGCCGGTGTCCAACACCGTTTCCACCACTCGTCCGCCGCTCTCCGGATCCCGCAGTGCGAGCAAAGCCTCGGTGAGCCGCTGCCGCAGCCGTGACTCTTCCTGCCCGGGCCGCACCAGCCCGGCCGGCTCCCGGCCCACGAGGTTGAATCGGATCGCGCCGCTGATCTCGTTGTGGTGGAGGGGGTAGATGAGCCGGTTCGCGGGTTCGCGGCTGCCACCCGCGGTCCGGCCGATCAGGCGTAGGCGTTGACGCCATGTCATCAACCCAGGCTCCAGACGCTGCAACAAGCCGTTGAGAAAATGCTCCCCGGTCTCATTGCTGCTCATCCCGATGTCGGAGAACACGATCGCCCTCGCTTGGGGACCAGCCCGCTCCACCAAATCACCCACCGCGCGGTCCAGCGCCTGGTAGACCTCCTTCACCGGATCATCGTCGCGGCCCACTGCCGGCCAGCACTGGTGTCCCACACAATGTGCCTCCTTGAAAACCACCAGGAACAGGTCCCACTCGCCCTGCTCCAGCAACTCGCTCGCCAGCCGCGTCTTATTCTCGATCCCGGTTAGCAGGTGTCGCCGGAAGGCGGGCATGTCCTCTTCGGGCAGCGCCTCCATCCGGCACATCCACGCCTCGCCGGGACGGTCCGTCGCGTCATCGCCGAAGCGGCCCAGCACGGAATCGGCCAATTCCGGAGGCCAACTGCAGGTTTTCGCGTAGTCTCGCCCATGCACCAGCCAGTCGGAAATCTGAATACCGTTCAGGCCCGGAGTGTGCGGACACTTCGGTACATCCACCACCGCCACCCGGCGCCCCGCCTCGCTCAGGTCCACCCAAAACGGTTTCACCGGGGGAATCTGCTCGCGACACATCCGCGTTTCGTACGAGCCCGGTTCCAGCACCTGCCAGAAAAACCGGCCATGCTTTCCGGGAGAAACGGCCGTCGCGAACGACGCCCACACCGAGTCGTCAGCCAGGCCCGGCGGCGTGAGGAGTCTCCCATGCGAGCCCCGGTCTCGCATCCCGCGCAGCACCGGTAGATCGCCCGAATTGCACCATCGCTCCACCAAACCACGATCAGCCGCGTCCAGCCCGATAAGGATGATCTTGGCCGGGTTCATTCCAGCACTGTATCACTGTGACCCGGGACATGGCCGCCACTGTGGGCGGACTCCTACGAAAGCGCGATCGCCGCTGCGTCCTCGGCAGCCTCTTTCACAGTGCCGATCCTCACTGCCGACGGATAACGTTCCGCGAGCAGCGCCGCGTCGGGCTCCGGCATCGCCAGCAACAGCCCGCCGGAGGTTTGCGGGTCATACAGCAGATCGAGCAGCGCCGCATCGATCTCCCCTTGCACCCCCACATCGCACGACGCGAATTCGCGGTTGTTCTTCAAGCCGCCCGGAAGCGCGCCGCCGCGTGCGTATTCGAGCGCCCCTTCGAGCAGCGGCACGCGCGCCGCCTCGATCTCCAGACGCACCCCGCTCCCCAACGCCATCTCCCGCGCATGCCCCAGCAGGCCGAAGCCGGTGATGTCGGTGGAACCATGCACCGTCAGCCCCGCCGCCGCATCCGCCGCTCCACGATTCAGCAGCAACATCGATTCGATCGACTGCAGCACGTCGCCCTCCCGCGCCACGCCGCGCTTCAGTGCCGTCGCGATCACGCCCGTCCCGATCTTCTTGGTGAACATCAGCGCGTCGCCCACCCGCGCTCCCGCATTGGTCCAAATGCGATTCGGATGCACCGTCCCCGTTACCGCGTATCCGAACTTGATCTCTTCATCGCTTACCGAATGTCCGCCCAGGATCACCGCGCCGGCTTCGCTGATCTTGTCTGCCCCGCCGCGCAGGATCTCCCGCAGCACATCCATATCGCCTTTCGACGGGTACGCCACCAGCGACAGGGCCGAGACCGGCGAGCCGCCCATCGCGTACACATCCGACAGTGCATTCGCCGCCGCGATCGCCCCGTAGGTGTACGGATCGTCCACGATCGGCGTGAAGAAGTCCACCGTTTGCACCAGCGCCAAATCGGCCGACAGCCGATACACGCCTGCGTCGTCGGCGGTGTCGTAGCCAACCAGAACATTCTCGTTTGTCACCCGCGGCAGCCCGCTGAGCACCTGGTCCAACAACTTTGGACTCAATTTGGACGCTCAGCCGGCGGCTTTGACGTGTGCGGTGAGTTTCGCCGTCATGATCTCCCAGTCTTCACTGTACGTCGATATCGAAGGTGGCGGTCTCCACCTGTCCCTTTCGCTTGATCTGCGCGTAAACCCGATAGGCCCCTGGCGACGGAAACGCGTAGGGAAACGAAACCGTATCGCCCAGAGGCGCCATCCAGTGCGCCGAGTGCGGGTCGTTCCTGGCTTCCTCGGTGAGCGCGAGCGCTGCCATCGGCGCGGACCCGGTGGGATGCACGTGCGCGTACACGCTGCGGTCCTTCTTTAAGAACACCGCGTGTCCTGGCATCCCCATGTACAATTCCATTTCGCGGGCATCGGTCACCTTCACGCGAAACCGGTACGGCTTCCGCGCCATCCATCCCCCAGGTTCGGGAACGAGCGTGACGCCGGTTGCCGGAACGGCGCCGGAATCGTCGCCTTCGAGCGCTTTGCCCACGATCGCCGCCGGCAGTTCCAACTCGGCCGTCATCGTCTCCGGAAAGCCGTTGGCATGCACCACGTCTGCATAAAGCTGATAGCGTCCCGCTGGCATGTCCGGCAGGTTATGCGCGAACTCCCCCGGTCCGGCTTCGTCCGGGTGCAGGTGCCAGATCCGGTCGAGTTCCGGAAGCCGCACCACGAAAAGGTGCATCGGGTGATTGTGGTCCGGGATGAAATCGTCCATCCGCCGGGATCGCAGCCAGCCCGGATCGTTCAACTGGAGCGTCAGCCGATTCCCATCCACTCCCGCCGCCATCGCCAGCGGTTTGTAGATGTAGTTGCCATAGGCGTTGGCTTCCAGCTCCCACCACTGATTGCCCAGCAACAGCACGCAGACCACCGCGCCGGCCGCGATCGCCATCCATCGTTTGCCTCGGCGGAGGTCGTCACTCGATGCCGCGGCCCCGGGTGCGAGCCTGGACTCGCGGCCCGCCGCGCCGACAAGCGACACCACGCCTGCTGCCAACACCATTCCCAGAATCGCCAGGATGATTCCCAAGCCCGGCGTCATGGCGAGCGTGGACCGGGCCGCCGCCGGCACCGGAATCGAGAGCCGCGCCTTGCCTCGCGCTCCTTCCACCTCGATCCGCACCTGCCACGATCCCGCCGTCATCATCCACAACGCGCCCCGGAAAAACTGCGGGTCGTCCGGAGAACGGAACGTGACGTCGGCGGTGGGCGCGAACTTCGCCGCATCGCCGGTCAGGGGGATCGGTGTGATCCGTATGGAGTCGATGTCGCTCGCCGCCGTCCGGATCTCCACTTCCGCAACACCGGGGATGGCCGCCGGCGTACGGATCGCCACGAACAGTGGATAGGGCCCAGCCGCGCCTTCGTGGAACACGTCCGGAGATCCGATGTGCGCGTACGCCGCCGCGCATCCCATCGCCAGCAACGCCAGGCCCCTCAACGGCGCACCTTTTGCATCCAGTTGGCCCACGCGAGCCCGCGCCATGCCAGCAAAAAGCAGATCGCGAACGCCAAAGTCATGTTGATGGCGAATGACGCCGTGGAGCCATCCATCGGGTAGAACAGGTTGCGTGCCGTGTAGGAGCGCGGTGTCATCCGGTAATCCCACAGGTGCGTGTAGAAGACCGGGTTCCGCGACCATGGCGACAAAAGGAAGTAGCCGAACAACCATTGCGTGGCCACCAATACGCCCATGAACGACACGGCCCCCGCCGCCGCGCGCTTCCATCGTGCCCATGGTTCGGTGCGAGACAACGCGTAGTCGAGCGCCATCGCCGGCACGAACATCAGCACCGGAAAGTGTCCAGGCACGAAGTGGGTCACCGGATTGGTCACCGGGCCCAGCTTCGGCTCGCCCGGGAACAGTTGCAGGATCCAGTTCATCCCGTTGCAGAAGAAAAAGTAGACCAGGGCGATCCGCGTGGCCGCCCATGGTACCCGCGCCGATTGGGAAATCGCCACCAGAAACAGCGGGACTGCGATCGCGATCGAGCGGTAGTACACGCCGGAGTGGATCGCCACGCGGAAGGTGTACTCCATGATCAGCGTCATCACGTTGGCGATCACCAACCCGCCGGTGAACACAAACAGCCAGTCGAGCGCACGCCGCCGGTCATCCGGGGCGTTGTTCTTGTAGGAAAGCACCAGCAACAGCGCGCCCAACTGCACCGCGAACATGCCTACCGCCAGCACCATATGGGGCGGGGAAATGATCTTCACGTCCAGCCCGTAGGCGTTATGCCACCAGTCGTCGAACGGCGCCGAGGTCAGCATCGCGATGCCGCCCCACGCCGCCACGAATGCGCCCAGCGGACCGCGAAATCCCCAGATGCGCACCGACGCGTTCCGTAGCGCATCCGCCGCGGGGGAAAACGTCGTCGCCAGGATCAGATATCCGCAGGAAATCCCCGCCAGTACGCCGCACAGGTAGATCGCCATGTGCGCCGGTGTGAGAAACGCGTCACGGCCGATGGTGCGGTGCCAGGAAATGTCCCACTGGATGCCGATCATCGAAGACGTAGTCGCCGCTACGGCGCACCAAACGTACCACGGAGTGCCGTTGCGCGCCGCGCTGCTCATTGTCCGGAAAGAACCGCGTTCAGCGAACCTTGCCGGTAGCCTTCGAGATCGAGCGTGACGTAGTGGAAACCGAGCGGCTTGAAGATCGCTGTCAGCTTTCCGGCCATTTCGAGATCGAGAGCCCGCGGAAGCTCCTCGCGAGAAATCTCGATGCGGGCGAGGTCGCCGTGAAACCGCACCCGAAACTGCCGGAATCCGAGCGCTTTCACCGCTTCTTCCCCGGTCTCGATTGTCTTGACCGTCTCCACCGTCACAGGTGTCCCGTAGGGGATCCGCGAGCTGAGGCACGCCGCCGCGGGGCGGTCCCAAAACGGGAGACCGGCGGTCCGGCTCAACTCCCGGATTTCGGCCTTGGTGAGCCCGGCTTCCACCAAAGGAGCTTTCGCCTGGTGTATCTTCGCCGCCTGTTGGCCGGGACGGTAATCGCCCAGGTCATCTTTGTTCACGCCGTAGACGATGTGCGCCACGCCGCGCTCGGCCGCCACCTCTTCCAGCCGGAGGAACAACTCGTCCTTGCAATGGAAGCAGCGGTCCTTGTCATTCTTGACGTAGTCAGGATTGTCGAACTCGAACGTTTCGATGAACTCGTGCCGGAATCCGAGCTGCCCGGCGTAGGCGGCCGCGTCCCGCTTGTGGGACTCCGGAATCGATGCCGAATCGGCCGTGATGGCCACCGCCCGGTCTCCCAGCGCTCGATGCGCCGCCCAGGCGAGATAGGCCGAATCGGTTCCTCCCGAGTAGGCAACCAGCACTTCGCCCAGTTCCCGCAGGATCGCCAGCAGCTTCTCCTGCTTGGCTTCGAGCATGGCCGGATCCGGCGGTTGGGCCGGACCCAGTGTGACCAAAGTCGCCATGCCCCTATTCTAGTAGCTTCCGCTGTTTGTCGTCCGGATTGTCGCCGTCCTGCTCGGTTTCCTCGGCGTCGGGAACCACGCTCGCCGCGGCCACCGTATCGCCTTCCTCGGCCCGCAGTAGCCGCACGCCCTGCGTGGACCGGCCCGCTTGCCGGATCGCCGATGCTTCGATCCGGATGATCTTGCCATCCTTGGTGATCAGCATCAGGTCCGGATTCTTGGTGACGTTCAGAATCGCCACTACATTTCCGGTCTTTCTGGTCGTCTTCATATTGATGACGCCCTTGCCGCCGCGCGTCTGCAGCCGGTATTCGCTCACCTTGGTGCGTTTGCCGTAGCCTGCTTCCGAGATGGCCAGCACCAGCCCTTCGTCGTCGACGATCTGCGCGCCCACCACATAGTCCTTGGCTTGCAGATTGATACCGCGGACCCCGCGCGCCGGCCGGCCCATCGGCCGCACATCTTCCTCGGAGAACTTGATTGCTATTCCCTCGTGGGTGGCGATGAGCACCTGTTGCTTGCCGTCGGTGATGTTGGCCGACACCAGCTCATCGTCGTCGTCGAGGTTGATCGCGATGATGCCGCGCGACAGCGGGTTATTGAATTCGGAGAGCTGGCACTTCTTGATCACCCCGTGTTTGGTGATCATCACGATGAACCGGTCTTCGGTGAACTCCGTCACCGGCAGATACATCTTCGCCTCTTCGTCCGGGGTGAGATTGATCAGCCCGGAGATGTTCTTGCCCTTGCCCGCGGTGCCGGCATCGGGGATGTGATACACCTTCAACCAGTAGAGCCGTCCCTTGTTGGTGAAGATCAGCAAGTAGTCGTGCGTGGAGCCGATGATCAGGTTGTCCACCACGTCTTCGCTGCGGGTCCCCATGCCGATGCGGCCCTTGCCGCCGCGCACTTGACGCCGATAGGTGTCGACGGGCGTCCGCTTCAGGTAACCGCCGCGCGTGACGGTGACGGCCACGTCTTCCTGCTGGATCAGGTCTTCGAGCACGATCTCGCCCGGATCCTCCACGATCTCGGTGCGGCGGGCGTCGCCGAATTCCTTCTGTACTTCTTTGAGCTCGCGAATGATCAGGTCTTTGAGAACCTTGTCCGACCCGAGAATTTCCAGATACCCGGCGATCAGCTTCTGGATGTTCGCCAGTTCTTCGAGGATCTTTTCCTGCTCCATGCCGGTGAGGCGTTGGAGTTGCAGCTCGATGATCGCCTGCGCCTGCTTCTCGGTGAACCGGGGGCCGATCTCGCCGGCTTCGATCAACGCGGCGTACTCTTTCGCCTCCGCCGGCGTGATGAACGCCATCAGGTTTTCCTTGGCCTCGCGCGGGTTGCGGGAAGCGCGGATCAGCCGGATCACTTCGTCGATGTTGTTGAGCGCGCGCTGGAACCCGAGCAAGATATGCTCCCGGTCCCGCGCCTTGCGCAGCAAGTAGTCCGTGCGCCGGCGCACCACTTCCACGCGGTGGTCCAGGAACTTCTTGATCACGTCGATCAAGCCCAACTCGCGCGGCTGCCCGTTCACGATCGCCAGCATGATCACGCCGAAGTTGGTCTGCATCTGCGTGAACTTGTACAGATTGTTCAGAACCACTTCGGCGTTCTCACCGCGTTTGAGATCGAACACGATCCGCATGCCGTCGCGGTCGCTCTCGTCGCGAATGTCGGAGATGCCCTCGAGTTTCTTATCCGCCACCAGGGAGGCCGCGTGCTCGATGAGCTTGCTCTTGTTCACCTGGTAGGGGATCTCGGTGACGATGATCGATTCGCGGTCCTTGCCGGACTTTTCCGTGGCGGCCCGGGCGCGCATCTTGATGGATCCGCGCCCGGTGCGGTAGGCGTTGAGGATCCCTTCGCGGCCGAGAATGAATCCGCCGCCAGGGAAATCCGGACCCTGCACGTGCTGCATGACCTCGGCCAGCGTGGCGTTGGGATTGCGCACCAGCAGGATCGCCGCGTCCACCACCTCGGTGAGATTGTGCGGCGGGATGTTGGTGGCCATGCCCACCGCGATGCCCGAACTGCCGTTGATCAACAGATTCGGTACTCGCGCCGGCATCACTTCCGGTTCCTGCGAGCTGTCGTCGTAAGTGCTCTTGAAGTCGACCGTCTCTTTGTCGATGTCCTCGATCAGCGAGGCTGCGATCTTCGACAAGCGGCACTCGGTGTACCGCATCGCCGCCGGTGGATCCCCGTCGATGGACCCGAAGTTGCCCTGGCCGTCGATGAGCGGATAACGCATCGAGAACGGCTGCGCCATGCGCACCAGCGCGTCGTAGATGGCCGAGTCGCCATGCGGATGGTACTTACCCATCACATCGCCTACCACGCGCGCGCACTTCTTGGTGGGCTTGTTGTATGCCAGCCCCATTTCGTCCATCCCGAACAGGATTCGGCGATGGACTGGTTTCAAGCCGTCACGGACATCGGGCAGGGCGCGTCCCACGATTACGCTCATGGCGTAATCGAGATAGGAGCGCCGCATCTCCTCTTCGATGTTGATGGGGATCAGATTTTCTCCCAGGGGTAGCTGGGAGGGAGGACCCTGCGGCGGATCGTTTTCGGGCACTTGGACTCCTTACGTTTCGGGGGAGGAACGAACCCCTAATTATAACAAAACGAAAGGATAATGTTTCGCCCCGCGCTCCTGGGCCGCTAATGCGCCGCCAGCGCCTCGGCGGCGCAGGGCTCGGCCGCCATTGCGGCCACCGCCGCGGCCCGCTCACGGGCTTCCAGTGCGTCGTCCGGACGCCCCAGCTCATCGAGCAGCCGGGCGTGCCAGTCAAGCACCCGGGTCCATTCGCTCAGGTCTGCCAGGCGGTGCGCCTCCATCCGCTCCAGCGCCTGCCGGCAGACCGTCTCGGCCCCGGCCGTATCGCCATCGGCTTGGATGGCCCGGCTCAGAGCGTCGAGCGCCACGTAGAGAGCCGGCGACCGCGCCTCTGCCAGCGCTTTGGCTCCACGCGCGGCCAAGTCCCGGGCGCGGCCCACTTTCCCCTCCCGCCGCAGCGAATGGGACCAGTTGCTCCACAGCAGCGCCATCGATGCAGGGGAGGTTTCCGCGAGCCCGGCGCGGATTTGCTCGGCCCGGGTGAAAGACTCGTTGGCTTCCTCGAATCGCCCGGCCTCGCCGAGCATCGTGCCGCGGTTGCTCCATAAAGAAGACTCCGCCGACGAGTCCGCCCCGGCCAGTTCTCGTACCAGCGGCAGCAGACGGTCGAATACCCGCCCCGCCTCGGCATAGTCGCCAGCCCGGCTAAGAACCGGGCCAAAGCGCTCGAGCGTGGCCGCGAGATTCGCTTTCTGTTCGGGCTGGTGCATCTCGTAAATGCTGGCCGCTTCCTCGAAGCTCCGTGCCGCGTCCGGACACAGCCCCAACCGCTGTAAGGTCTCGCCCAGCAGGTAGCAACTCTCGGCCAGTTCGAGCGACGGTTCGTCTTCCTGCTGCTGCCGCAGCAGCGCTACCACGGCTTGCCGGAACGAGACCGCCTGATGCGGCTGGTCGATTTCCTCCCAGGCGCCGGCCATCAACTGGTAGAGCGGGATCTGCCATCCGTGAATGTCGATCGAGTCCTCGCCGGCCGCCACCGCGCGCGCGCCCTCCTCCACCGCCTGTACGAGATCGCCCTGGCCGTACCGGACCTGCGCCAGGCCAAGCCTCGCGAGCATCTCCAGGTCTGACTCCTGCCGGTCCAGCCTTTCCCCGATCGCCAGGGCCTTTTCGAAGGCGTGCTCGGCGCACCGCCAGTCCCTCGCCTCCACCGCCTGCCATCCTTCCGCGAGCAGGCCATGGCCCCGCTCGGCGATCTGGTGTGCATCCATGATCGCTTCATCGGCAACGGCGGCAATCCTCGCGCATGCGGAAAATGCCTCAGCCCGCGGGCCAGACTCACCCGGTTTCCGCGCGCCGTTCCGCGGTTTCGCTGGTACCCCGCGCTGGTACGATCGTTACAATGACCTTGCAGACCCTCCTCTCGCTGCTTCTGATCACCACCGCGGTCTGCGCCCAGCCCCGGCGCAGTGACTCCCGGGGAGTCCCTGGCCGCTTCGACTACTACGTCCTGAGCTTGTCGTGGTCTCCCCAGCACTGCTCCACCCCCAACGGCCAGCGTGACCGCATACAATGCGCTGGCACGCGGCAGTTCGGCTTCGTCGCACACGGATTGTGGCCGCAGTTCGAGCGTGGGTGGCCGCAGTTTTGCTCGGACGATCGCGGCCCCGATTCGGCCACCATTGACCAGACCATCGACGTGATGCCGAGTCCCGGTCTGATGCGCCATGAATGGTCCAAGCACGGCACCTGCAGCGGGATGAATGCGGCGCAGTACTTCGCCCGCGTCCGCCAAGCCTATCAGCAGGTGAAGATTCCGCCGGAGTATCAGGCGCCGCTGAAGAATGTGGTGGTGTCGCCGCGCCGGCTGAAGGAGCGCTTCCTCGAGGTGAACCGCGTGGGCGACGTCTCCAATGTGGCCGTGGTGTGCTCGGGGCGGTTTCTGCAGGAAGTGCGTGTTTGTCTCGACAAGAACCTGCGTGCCCGCGCCTGCGGCGCCGATGTCCGCGATACGTGCCGGGTGAGTGAGATGATCATGCAGCCCGTGCGATGAGGCCTCGCGCTACAATTCAGTGCAGTGGCCCCGATCGTCGCTGAGTTCCATCAGGTCTCCAAGAGCTATCCGATTTACCGGAAGCCGGCGGACCGGCTGAAAGAAATCCTCACGCTGAACCGGGTGTCTTTCCATGAGGACTTCTGGGCCCTGCGCGATGTCTCGTTCGAGATCCGCCGCGGCGAATCGTTCTGCGTCATCGGCGAGAACGGATCCGGGAAGAGCACGATGCTGCAGATCGTGGCCGGAATTCTCAATCCCAGCTCCGGCAAGGCCCGGGTGGATGGCAAGGTTTCGGCGCTGCTCGAACTGGGCTCTGGCTTCAATCCGGAGTTTTCCGGCCGCGACAATGTCTACTTGAACGCCGCCATCCTCGGCTTGTCGGCGCGCGAAATCGACGCCCAGTACAAGGCCATCGAGGAGTTCGCCGAGATTGGCGACTTCATCAATCAACCCGTGAAGACATACTCGTCCGGCATGGCCGTGCGGCTGGCGTTCTCCGTGGCGATCCACGTGGACCCCGAGATTCTGCTGGTGGACGAAGCGCTCGCGGTGGGCGATATCTACTTCCGGCAACGCTGCATGCGCAAGGTGCATGAGCTCCGCTCCCGCGGGGTGACGATTCTGTTCGTGTCGCACTCGATGGGAGATGTGAAGGCGATCGGCGATCGGACGCTTTGGCTTGACCATGGGCAAGTACGGGCATTAGGCTCCACCGATGCCGTGGTGGCGAAGTACCTGGCGGCAATGTCAGAGAAGGATTCGTCCTACCTCGATTTGAAGGACGCTGGGGCACGGCCGGGCTTCGACGGCGAGACAACCACGCGGCTGGCTCCCGAGGTGGTTCGCTCGGTTCCGAACATCGATCACCGCCATGGCGACGCCCGGGCACAGGTGATCGGCATCGCCGTCTACGATGAGCACGGGCAACCGCTTCACATGCTGCAACCGGAGACGCGCGTGGTGGTGCGCATCAGCGTGGAGGCGCGCGAGGCCGTGGCGCAGCCCAACATCGGCTTCATGCTGCGCAACCATATGGGGATCGACTTCGCGGGAACCAACAATTTGCGGGAAGGCGTGGAGCTACCCGCCATGCGGGCCGGCGACATCTATACCGTCGATTTTCACCTGGACCTGCCGTCGCTGTACCCATCGCACTTTTCCTTCTCCCCCGCCATTGCCGACGGTACGCTCATTCACTACAAAATGTGCGACTGGATCGATAACGCCATCACGCTCCAGATGAGCCATGGCGAGGGTGCGGTGTACGGCTACCTTCACCTGCCGTGCCGTGTGGAGGTGAATGCGCGGCTGGGAGTGCCGTCTTCCGATGGAGTGGCGGCCGCCGAGGACGAGTGGATCCGCAAGTCCGGATAGATTACGTGCCGGGGCGGCGTCTTGAGGTCCCAGACCAGGCCGGCCGCGGCGAACGCCCGTAGCACCCAGTGCGTGAAGTCAACCTCCCACCAGCGGAAGCCCATTCTCGAAGACGACGGGTAATGGTGGTGGTTGTTGTGCCAGCCTTCGCCGCAGGTGAGCAGGGCGAGCCAGAAGTTGTTTCTGGATCCGTCGCCGGTGGGGTAGCGGACACTGCCGTAGACGTGAGCAAGCGAATTGATGGCGAAGGTGCCGTGATAGGTGAGGATGGTGGAAATGAGAAAGCCCCAGACCATCATCTGGAGGCCGTTGGTGCCTAATTGCGGCGCGTAGCGCTCGAGCATGGTCCCGAGCAGGAAGGTCTGGGCGCCGAGAACGAGGCCCGGAACGGTGTGGTAGCGATTGAGCCAGACCAGTTCCGGAAACTTGTCGAACGGGCGGATCAGGCGCCATATCGTCTCATCGTGCCGAGTGCAGAGAATCCAGCCGGCGTGCGCCCACCAGAAACCGCGGCGCAGGGGAGAGTGGATGTCGCCGTCTTGGTCGGAGTGGGCGTGGTGGTGGCGGTGCAGGGACGCCCACCATAACGGCCCCTTTTGCATCGACATGGCGCCGGTCCAGACCAGGACGAACTGGAACAGGCGCCCGGTCTTGAAGCTGGCGTGAGCGAGGTAGCGATGATAGGCGGCGGTGATGCCGAACATCTTCACGTAGTAGAGGGCCACGCAAGCCGCGATTGCAGCCGGGCTCACGCCCACCCAAATGGGCAGCAGGAGCGAGGCATGGAGCACGAAAAAGGGGCTCGATCGCAGGAGGTGGAGCTTGTCGGGGTCCGCGGCGCCGGTCAATGTCGATTTACTCTCCCAGGTACTGTAGCATCACGGTGCGCCGGTGCGGGTGAGACCGGTGCTCCACAACATAGATGCCCTGCCACGTCCCGAGAGTCATTTTTCCATCGGCCACCGGAATGCCGAGGCTGGTCTGGGTGAGCGCCGCCTTGATGTGGGCCGGCATGTCGTCGGGCCCCTCCATGGTGTGGCGGTAGAGGCGGTTGTCCTCAGGAGCGATCCGTGCGAAGAACCGCTCGAGATCGTGAACGACGTCGGGGTCGGCGTTTTCCTGGATGACCAGGGAGGCCGAGGTGTGGCGGATGAAGACGGTCAATAGCCCGCCGCGGGCTTCCACCCGGTCCAGCCATGCCGCCGCCTCGCGCGTGAATTCATAGAAGCCCTTGCCGCGCGTGGCGATGGTCAATTGGGTGGATTGCTGCCGCAGCCGTTACTCCACCGTGACGCTCTTGGCGAGATTGCGCGGCTGATCGACGTCGCAGCCGCGGCGGACAGCAATGTGATAGGCGAGCAGTTGCAGCGGGACGATCTCGAGGATCGGCAGGAGCAACTCGTTGGTTTCCGGAATCGCGATGACGTGACGGGCCACTTTCTTAACCTCGTCGACATCCTGCTCGCTGGCGACGGCGACGACGATGCCGCTGCGGGCGTTCACTTCCTGGATATTGGAGAGTGTCTTTTCGTAGCGGATGCGGCTGTCTTCGTTGCTGGAATCACGGGTGCATAGCACCACAACAGGGAGATTCTCATCGATGAGCGCGTTGGGGCCGTGCTTCATCTCGCCGGCGGGATAGCCTTCGGCGTGGATGTAGGAGATCTCTTTGAGCTTGAGCGCGCCTTCGAGCGCGATCGGGTAGTGGATGCCGCGTCCGAGGAAGAGGAAGTCCGTGGCCTTGTAAAGCTCGCGGGCAAGGTCCTCATAGAAGGAATCGTTGGCGAGGACGGTTTCCATCTTGCCCGGAATGCGGAGCAATTCGAGGCCTAGCTTCTGCAAGGCCTTGTCTTCGGTACCGCGGCGGGATTGGGCCATGTGAAGCGCCAACTCGAACATCGCGGTCAACTGGCAGGAGAACGCCTTAGTGGAGGCGACGCCGATTTCCGGGCCGGCGTGCGTGAGAAGGTTGCCAGCCGCCTCGCGGGTGATCATGGAGCCGACGACGTTACAGATGGCGAGGGTTTTCGAACCCTTGGACTTTGCCTCGCGCTGCGCGGCGAGGGTGTCAGCGGTCTCGCCGGACTGGGAGATGACGACGGTGAGAACCGACGGATCGATGATCGGATCGCGGTACCGGAATTCGCTTCCGTAGTCGACCTCAACCGGAATCCGGGCCAGCTTCTCGATCATGAACTTGCCGGCGAGGGCGGCATGCCAACTGGTTCCGCAGGCGACGACCTTGATGCTCTTGAACTCGACCATCTCGCGTGCGGTGAGATTGACCTCGTCGAGGAAGACGTGGCCGGTTTCCTGGCTGACGCGGCCGAGCATGGTGTCGCGAAGGGCGCGAGGCTGCTCAAAGATTTCCTTGAGCATGAAGTGCTTGTAGCCGCCCTTTTCGGCCATGATCGGATCCCAGAGAATGTGGGAGACGTTGCGCTTGAGAGACTTGCCGTCGAAATCGGTGAGTTGTACGCCTTCTTCGGTGAGGATGGCCAGATCTCCGTCGTCGAGGAAGATCATGTCGCGGGTGTGGCTGAGGATGGCGGGGACGTCGGAGGCGAGAAAATACTCACCGTCGCCGATGCCGATCACGGCCGGGGGGCCCGAGCGGGCGCCGACGATCTTGCCGGGGTCCTTGCCGGAAATCACACCGAGCGCGAACACGCCGGTCAGTTGGCGGACGGCCTTGCGGACGGCGTCCTCGAGAGGTCCGTCGAGATATTTAGCGATGAGGTGGGCAATGACTTCGGTGTCGGTCTCGGAGCGGAATACGTGGCCTTCTGACTCCAGCTGGTGTTTGAGGGACAGATAGTTCTCGACGATCCCGTTGTGAACCACGACGACGTCGCGGTTGGTGTCGGAATGCGGGTGGGCATTTTCTTCCGTGGGCCGGCCGTGGGTGGCCCACCGGGTGTGGCCGACGCCATAGTGTCCGGCGACGGGCTTGTCGCGCACTTGATCTTCGAGGTTCCGGAGTTTTCCTTCCGCCCGGCGGACGATGATCTCGCTCCCGCCGTTGAGGACAGCCAAGCCGGCCGAGTCATAGCCGCGATACTCGAGTCTTTTCAAACCATCGAGAATGATGGGGGCCGCGCTGCGCTTACCGATGTAGCCTACGATTCCGCACATATACAGATACCTTCGGTTGGTTGGTCACTAAGGTTTAGGAGGCGCGGCGGCCTCGGGCTGTGGACTTACGCGGTCCACTCAACCCGGTATTCTTCGATAACGGGATTGGCTAGAATTTCGTGCGCGATTTCGTCAACATGCTTTTTCGCCATGGCGGCGTCGGCGCCGTCGGCCACCTCGATTTCGAAGACCTTCCCCTGCCGGACTTCGCGGATATCCCCGTAGCCCCGGCTGGCTAGCGAGGCGCGGATGGTTTGCCCCTGGGGATCGAGAACGGTCTTCTTCAGCGAAACGTAGACGCGCGCAGTCATCTCACCTGATTCTACCGCGCCGTCAGTCACGGGTGCGCGGCATGCGTACGGCTTTGCCGGGCAATACGCCTTCTCTCAATCGGCCGTTTTCGACGACAACTACACCGGAGACGAGGACGGTATCGATTCCCTCCGATGGAAGGGTGGGTTGGCGGAAGGTGGCATGGTCGGAGACGCGGACGGGATCGAAGACGACGAGGTCGGCGTCGGCGCCGCGGGAAATGCGGCCTTTGGCGGCAAGGCCGGCTCGCTGGGCCGGCTGGAAACTCATCTTCGACACGGCGTCGAGGAGCGACAGCGTCTGCCGCTCACGGACGAAGTGGCCGAGGACGCGGGCGAAGGTTCCGGCGCCGCGGGGATGACCCTTTCCGTGCTCGATGACGCCATCGCTCGCGATCATGGTGAGCGGGTGGGCGACGGCCTGTTCGACGATAGGGCCGGGAATCATGTGCATGATGACCATGCCGCCCAACTTGCGGTAGCGGTCGAAGCTATCCGGGGTGAGCCTTTCGCCGGTGGCCACCCACTCGACACGATCGAAGGTGATGCCGAGGATGTTCTGCCATCCGGGATCGAACATGGCGGACTGGAGTTCGGTCATGGCCGCTTCATAGGGGTAGCACTCGGTGGTGATATCCATGCCGCGACGACGGGCCAGGGAGATGGTGTCGAGCAGGACGGGCGTTTGCGCGAGTCCGGACGAGGTGATGTGGACCACATGGACGGGAGCGCCGGTGACGGCGGCGTTGGCGATGACCTCCTGGAGGGCGGTGAGCGCGTCTGGGGCCGCCGCGCCCATGTGGCGGATATGGACGAACGCGGGCCGTGAAAACCGGGCGGCGAGCTTGAACATCTCGAGGATCTCTTCGCGGGAGGCGGCGGGGGTGTACTGGATGCCGAAGCCGACGCCGAGGGCGCCCTCGCGGAGGCCGCGTTCGATGTGGGTCTTCATGAGAGTGATCTGTTCGGGATTGGCAGCTTTACGCGCTCCGTCGCCGGTAGGGACGAGAGTGGTGCTGGGGTCATTCATGACGCGGATGCGGGCCGGAGGGTGGCCGACGCTGACGCCGGAATGGATAATGCGCTTGCCTTCGCGCTGGTTGTACCAGGCGGCGACGTCGAGGGTTCCGATTTCCAGTTCGAGAGCCGTGGTGACGCCGTCGCGCACCTGGTAGCGCTGGTTCTCCTCGTCTTGCCCGTGGGCGTGCAGGTCAATGAAGCCGGGAGCGACGATCTTTCCGGAGGCGTCGATGATGGCGGCGCCGGAGAGCGGAGAGTCCGAGATGGCGGCGATGGCGCCGTTGCGGATGCCGATGTCGCGGACGGCGTCCAGGCGGGTGGCAGGGTCAAGGACGCGGCCGCGGCGCAGGACGAGGTCGTAGGTTTGGGCGTGGCACAGCAGGGAGGCGAGGAAGGCGATGCCGATGCGAACGATCATGGTATGGAATTGTCGCACGGCGGGGTGCCCGGGCGCGTGGTTTTGGGTTTGGATCGGGTTTGTTCCGATTGGCAAGCTATTGATTATATGTGGGTTCACTGGGTTTGTTCCGGGATTTCGCGTGATTCCGGGCGGCGGACGGACCTGATCGAGTGCGTGGGCTGGATCCACTTGGCCCGGATCATAGCGAAGGGGGATTGGGCGGGCGCAAACCCGAGGGGGTGCGCAGGGCAAGGCGTTGGAACGGTAAGTGGCGGCGGATGTTGGGCAAAGTTGGAATGGGGAGGGATTTTCGCGACCGGCGCGATGCTCACGAAAAGAAGAAGCCCTCCCGGTCCAAGGGGAGGGCTTGGGTCGTCGACGGTCTGGTTGCCGAGCCTAGCGGGAGCGGCGGCGGCGAATGGCGCCGACAGCGAGCAGTGGGAGACCGATTAACAACGCCGTGGCCGGCTCCGGAACGGGAGCGGCGGTGTTGAGGCGGATGTGGGCAAAGTTCTCGCTGGCGGAATCCGCGTTGAAAGCACCGTCCAACACCGTTACGGGGCCTACGACGAAGGAAGGATCCGGGGTGTTGAAGCCGAAAAAGGTGACTTCGTTGTGAGCAGTGGCACCCTGTCCCCATCCATCCGGTGTGGTATTGAACTGGACCATGTACGAATTTCCGGCGATAAAGGTGAAATCGACCGCGACGTCGTAAAACGCCGTTGGCGTGCCCTGTGGGCCCAACGCACCGACGATGCCGAGGGAACCGGTAGCGAGCAGCGCGCCGCGGGTGCCTAAATTGTTGAGGCCGGCTGTGCCGAAATTGTCGATCGCGTAGATGAACACGTCGAGGCCGGTGGTGTCTGGCCCGGGCGTTACATTGCCGAAGGGGTTGAAATCGATTCCGGCGGAATCGATGGTGAACGTGCTGTCGGCAAAGATCTGCACTCCGATTTGGGAATTACCGATGTCGATACCGGTGAAGGGTGCAAAGGGCGGGTTTGGGGGCGTTAGAGTAAGAAACGCTGCGCTAGCGGGCGCCAGCGCGAAGAGGCTGGCGGCGGCCAAGACAGCGGTTTGAGCGAGTGACTTCATTAGGCCCTGTCTCCTGAGGATTTAAATTGGCCATACGAGCCCGCAAACATCCACGCGGGCAGTCGCGCGACCGTACTTTAGAAGGTATCACTTTCCTCAGAAATTACCAGTAAAACATGTCGACGTATGGATGAAATTGGTACTGACTTTCAACACTGATAGTCCCATTACGGTACCCTCCTGCCAGCCGAGGTGCTTCGTACCAGTACTTCCGCCGGTCCGGAGACGGCATTTCCACACTGGAATTTCCGGTTGAATCGGCGAGGATTATCGCTATCTTAAGCCTTTGAAAGACCGCAACAGTGGTACCGGTACGCACAGAGGGCCGACGACTGAGGAGCAAGAGCGGCGCACTCCCGCGGCAGTGGCAGTGCGATTCGACATCACTTGGAGCAGGGGCCGCGCCGCGGCCGCGGTGATCTGCGCGGGGCGCAGTACAGCGGGTTGCGATATGATCATGGAATGCCAATCACGCGACGCACGTTTCTCGAAGCGATTCCATTTGGCGCGGCCGCACAGGCCGCGATGGGAGCGGCGACCGATCCCAAAACCGGCATGCCCACGCGGGTGCTGGGAAAGACCGGCGCTCGTGTGTCGGTGGCTGGGATGGGTTGCGGGTCCCGCTTGTTGAGCTACGGGAGCGAAGACAAGGCCGTGGAGGCGCTGCACAAGGCGATGTCGCTGGGTGTTACCTATATCGACACCGCCTACGGTTACGGCAGCGGCAAGAGCGAAGGATGGGTGGGGAAGGCGATTCAAGGCCGGCGCAATGGCCTTTGGATCGCGACGAAGATCAATGAGCGGGATGGGGCGAAGGCGGAGAAGATCCTGGAAGGATCGATGAAGCGCCTCGGCGTGGATCAGGTGGACCTGATCCACGTACACTCGCTGCTGGGCGCCGACGATTTGGCGAAGGTGGAGGCCGCCGACGGCGTTCTGAAGGTCCTATACAAACTGCGCGAACAGAAGGTGACACGGTTCATCGGGGTGACGAGCCACACGGATCCGACGACCCTGAAGACCGCCCTGGAGCGTCACGATTTCGACTGCACCCAGATGGCATTGAACGCGGCGCTGGTTGGGATGACTAACGGCAAGGGCGGGATGATCATCAACCGGGAGATGAAAGACAGCTTCGAGCACATCGCGCTGCCAGTGGCCCTGAAGAAGAAGATGGGCGTGACGGCGATGAAGCTTTTCGCGCAGGATGGGCTGGTAAACGCGGCGCCGATCGAAACGCTGATCCGGTACGCGTTGTCACTGCCGGTGGCGGCGGGGGTTATGGGAATGCCGAAGCTCGAATTCATCGACGAGAACATCGGCCTGGCGAAAGCGTTCAAGCCGCTGAAGCGACTCGAGATGAAGGAACTAAGCGAGAAAATGAGCCAGGAGCATAAGGCTCGCCTGGACCTGTTTTTCTCTGACCACGTAGACGCCTGATCGTAGCGGACGTCTGACATCGGAGCCGGGACGCGGGGCGCGCCGGTTTATTGGGCGACCTGCCAGTCAATGACGACTGCCGCGACGGGGCGAGTGCCTCCGCGCAAGGTGATATTCCGATAACCTTCCTGCTCGCCGGGCGACGCGGCCAATTGGACGTCGCGCGCGCGGTCTGTGTCGAATACGTATCGTGTGTTCATCCACCCGTTGCGGGCACTGCGCCCTTCCACAACGTCGCCGGAGGAGTGACGGGGGTTGGCGGAGAAGACGGAGATGCCACTGGAAGTGAATTCGGCAGGATAAACGCTCAGCCGCACGGGGACGCCGGGGAGCGCGGCGTTGACGTTGCCGGCCGAAGCGCGCCTTCCGTCAATGGTTACGGATGCGCCGGGTGCGAGAAAACCAGTCCAAATGATGCGGCCAGAGCGGGGGCCGGTGTAGGCGGGCGGAGGAGGCGGGGCCGGGGGCGGCGCCTGAATAGCGGGAGGCTGCGGGGCTGGAGGCGTGAGGGGCGCTGGGGTTTCCACCGCGGCGTTGGCTGCGGCGGGCGGCGCCGGGGAAGCCTGAGTCTGGGTGTTGACCGGCGGCGGAACCGGCGCGGGAAGCTGCGGTGGGGTGGCTTGGGCGGGATCCACGGCCGATTCTTCCAAATCGAGCGCGGCCACCTCGCGTTCCAGGAGATCGTTGGCGGCGGAGGCGTCCGCGAGTTGCCTTTCGAGCGCTGCGATTTCCGCGAGTGCCTCCCGGGTTTCTGGAGAAGCCGGAACGGGGGAGGTGGACAGGGGCAGGGAATCTGAACGGCCGAGGTAGTAAGCCGCGGCTTCGATGGTGATGGGGTGGGACTCGGCGTCGAGGGACTCTAGAATGAGCCGAATGCGGACGTCGCGGCCGAGTTGGAGAATCGGCAGGCGGCTGGAGCCGAGCGCTTCTAGCGACAGGGGTACGTCCGTGCGTTTGTCTCCGCTGGCCATCTCGAGGCTGCCGCGGATGGCATTGGCGATGAACCGGGATTGTTTGTCCCAGGTGGCGTAGAGTTGACCGCCCTCGTTGATGAGGCGGAGGTCAAGGTCTGGCTGGGTGGTGTGTAGGACGGTGGCGTTCTGCCCGAGGAAGAGGGCGAAGCCGCCGGCGGCGCCAGCGATTGCGATGAGGGCAGCCACGAGCCACAGGGGGCGCCTGGAACGCTTCGGTTCCTGCCAGAGCAATTCCGGCGGCGGGGTTACCAGTTCTTCCGGGGCGGGAGGCTGGGGTTCAGGTTGGGGTTGTGGATCCGGCTGGGGCGGGGAAGCGGGCGCGTTCTGACCCGCATCGACGGCGGATGCCAGTTCGTGGACGGGAGTCGCCGGTGCTTCGGCGTCGGCCTCGAAAACGCGATAGCTCGAATCGGTGCGGACGGGGCCGGAAGCCGGGCGAAAGAAGAAGCCGGCGCGAGTGGGCTCAGACTGTTGCGGGCGGAGCACGAGAGCGACTTGCCAGGGCATGGGGAAATAGATTTCCCAGAGGCGCATGTCCTCGGCGGTGAGACAAATAGGGGTCCGGGTATGAGAGTGAAACCAACCGACCACGACGAGGCCGCCGAGCTGCGGATCGTTGCCGGAGGCGCTCACCTGGGCTCTGAGGGCTCGTTCATCCTCGCTGGAAAGGAGGAATTCACGTCCGTTGGCGTGGCCGCAGCGGATAGGGCGGTGGGCGACGATACGGACTTCGTAATCGTCGGCGGTGCCGAACAGGATGCCGCCGATTTCATCGCCGCCTCCCGGCTCGCTCTGTGAAGCCGCGTTCACCTCGGCGGCCAATTGGCGCATGAGGGCGGTGGAATACACAATTCTCCGCGAGCGTCCGGGGACCTCCCAGATGGCGAAATCCGGTTTTGGTTGGGCGGCGAAGGTAGCCACGTTTCCTTAGTAATTTTATCTTATCGCGAATACCGGCGTTCGCCGGAGCCCTGCCGGGCACTCCGGGACCTGCCACAGGCGGCGATCGAGTGAGAACCCGCCGACGGCGCGAGCACTATTGTCTTCGATGACTCGCGAATGGAACAAAGTCCCTATCATCAAGCTGTCTCTGCTTACGATCGTATTGGCCGCGAGGGTGGAGGGCCAATCCTCGCTGCGGATTGTGGTGCTGGAAGGCGACGGAGCCATCCACAACGTATATAGTGTCGAAACGGTGGCTCCGCGTATCAGGGTAACCGACTTTGCGGGTAGATCCGTCGCTTTTGCGGCGGTGACTTTTGTGTTACCGGCGTCCGGACCCGGGGGAACTGTATCCGGAGGGAGCAAAAATATCACCGTGGCCAGCGACGACAACGGCGAAGCGTCGCTGGTGGGAATGCGACTGAACCGCGAACTGGGCCAGTGGATCATCCGGGTGGAGGTTTCCTGCCGGGGCCGAGCGGGATCGGCGTCGATTGAGCAGATCAGCGCGGCCCCGGTGGAAGCGTATCTGGAGAATCGCCCGGGTGCGAGGCCAGCTACAGTAGCTCGGCGGTAGAGAAGAAAAAGGGAATCTCGACGGCGGCGGTTTCAGGTGCGTCGCTGCCGTGGGCGCAGTTCCGCTCGATATCCGTTGCGAAACGCTTGCGGATGGTTCCTTCGGCGGCCTTTTCCGGGTTGGTGGCGCCCATGAGGGTACGCCAGTCCGCGATGGCGTTCTCCTTCTCGAGAACCATGACGATGACGGGGCCTTCGGTCATGAACTTGACCAGCCCGGTGTAGAAAGGCCGTTCCCGGTGGACGGCATAAAAGGCTTCGGCCTGGGATTGCGACAGGCGGATTTTCTTGATGCCGGCGATGAGGAAGCCCCCTTTTTCGATGGCAGCGAGGATTTCTCCGGCGACGCCGCGCGCGACGGCGTCGGGCTTGATGATTGCGAAAGTACGTTCGAGACTCATAGAAGAGATTGGACCTTTTGGCCGATGTCGGCGGGGGTGTCGCAGACGTGGATGCCTGCGTCACGCATGGCGGCGATCTTGTCGCTGGCCTTGCCGGAACCGCCGGAGATGATGGCGCCGGCGTGACCCATGCGCCGTCCGGGGGGAGCGGTTTGTCCGGCGATGAAGCCGACGACGGGTTTCTTGACGTTGGCCTTGATGTAGGCGGCGGCCTGCTCTTCGGCGTTGCCGCCGATTTCGCCGATCATGACGATGAGGTGGGTGTCGGGATCCTCATTGAAGAGCCGCACGGCGTCGGTGTGGTTGGTGCCGATGATGGGGTCGCCACCGATGCCGATGCAGGTGGATTGGCCGATGCCCAGACCCGAGAGTTGGCCGACGGCTTCGTAGGTGAGGGTCCCGGACCGGGAGACGACGCCTACGTTACCGGCTTTGTGGATGTGTCCGGGCATGATGCCGATCTTGCATTGGCCGGGTGTAATGATGCCAGGGCAATTGGGCCCGATGAGGCGAGTGTGGCGCCCGCGGAGGAACTGCCAAGCCTTGATCATGTCGGCGGTGGGGATGCCTTCGGTGATGCAGACGACCAGGGGCAGACCGGCGGCGGCAGCTTCCATGATGGCCTCGGCGGCGAAAGGCGGGGGCACGAAAATGACGCTGGCATTGGCGCCGGTGTCCTTGACGGCGTCGGCGACGGTGTTGAAGACGGGACGGTCGAGGTGTTTTTGTCCGCCCTTGCCGGGGGTGACGCCACCGACGACGGTGGTTCCGTAGGCGATTGCCTGTTCGGCGTGGAAGGTGCCTTCCTTGCCGGTGAAGCCCTGTACGAGGAGCCGGGTGTTTTCGTTTACGAGAATGCTCATTGTGCCAGTGCCACCACTTTGTCGGCGGCGTCCTTCATTCCTTGGGCTACGGTGAAATTGAATCCGGACTCTTCGAGAATCTTGCGGCCGAGTTCGACGTTGGTGCCTTCCATGCGAATGACGATGGGGAGCTTG
>JAWKHI010000003.1:0-340969 GCA_041394885.1 Bryobacteraceae bacterium
AAACCAGCAAACGAAACCTTCGAGGTTCAGGTGGAATCGCACTCGCCGGACGAGTCAACCGGCGAGCGCGCCACTCTCGGCGAGACCGCCCCGGAAAGCGAGTTTTGCGGAAACAAAGCCACCGCTACCCCGGCTCACCTCCACCCCGCTCCCGCCGGACACCCGGACTCCGGCCTCGCCTCCGCCGAATGCGATCCACCAGCGGCCAGCCTACTCACCGCGCAGGGCGACAACCCCGTCAGCCCCTCCGGAAACGCGTTTTGCGGAAACAAAGCCACCGCGACCCCGGCTCACCTCCACCCCGTTCCCGCCGGACACCCGGACCCCGGCCTCGCCTCCGCCGAGTGCGATCCTCCAGCCGCCAGCCCACTCACGGCCCAGGGCGACAACCCCGTCAGCCCCTCCGGAAACGCGTTTTGCGGAAACAAAGCCACCAGCGGTCCACTCGATGCTTCTCCACGTGCATCCGAGGATCGCGCAGAGGAGACAAGCATCGCGCTAAGGAGAAAGGACGCGTGATCTTTCGCGACAACCCGAGCTTCAAGCCAACTCCCGTCCCCCGGCCCCGCATTCCGCGCCGCGGCCGGGCCGCGCTACAACTGTCGAAGGCGAAGTCCGTCCTCACACCCTCTGCCCACGCGCCGTCCGCCGTTCCCACGTCCGCCGATCCCATGTCTGAAATCCCGCCCAGCGCCCTCGAGTTCGCGCATCGCATCCTCCAGTTCCCCCTGGATCCCACGCAGTCCCAGATCCTCGCCGCCGATCCGCATCGCGTCCTCATCTGCTGTACACGCCAATGGGGCAAGTCCACCACCGCCGCCATCAAGGCGCTGCACCACGCGCTCACCAATCCGGGGTCGCTCACCTTGATCGCCTCCCGCACCCGGACCCAGGCCACGGAGTTGCTCCACAAAGTCACTCTCTTCGCCCGCTCCGTCGGCGTCCCCACTCCTCGCGCCCCCGGCCATCCAACGTCCCTCCTGTTGCCTTCCAGCGCGCGCATCATCGCCCTCCCCGGTGACCCCGCTTCCATTCGCGGACTCTCCGCCGCTTCCCTCCTCATCGTCGACGAGGCCGCCTTCGTCCCCGATGACCTCTACCACGCCCTGCGCCCCATTCTCGCCACCACCAACGGCGCCATCTGGCTCCTGTCCACGCCCAACGGACCCCGCGGCTTCTTCCACGAAGAGTATGTCTCCACCGGTGACTGGACCCGTTTTCAGGTCACCGCCCTCGATTGCCCCCGCATCTCGCCCGAATTCCTCGAGGAAGAGAAAAGAAAGCTCGGCCCCGCCCTCTTCGAGCAGGAGTATCTTTGTAAGTTCTCCGCGCAGGCTGGTTCTTTCTTCGATCTCGCCTGTTTCCACGACACCCCGCCCCCCGGCCCCGAATACATCGATCGCTCCGAGGAACCCCGCTACTTCGTCGGGTTTGACCTCGGCCAGCGCGACTCCCACTCCGCCGCCGTCGTCCTCGAACTCCTCGTCGTCAATACCCACCGCCGGGACCCCGTCACCTACGACTTCATCGTCCGCCACGAACTACACGTCCGCTCCGTCGAGCGCTTCCCCCTCAACATGACCTATAGCGACACAGCCCGGCGCCTCAAGGCCATCATCGCCGGCCTCCCCTCCCGCGCCTACGCGCATCTCGCCATGGACGTCACCGGCTGCGGAGCGCCTTTCTTCGAGGTCCTCAATCGCATGGGCGCCATCGGCGTCGGTGTCGACAAGGTCGCTCTCACCTCCGGCGGCCGCGTATCGTTTTCCAATGGATTTCACCTCATTCCCAAAAAGGCCATCATCCACGTGCTCAACGAAATCGTCACCAATGGACGCTTCCACATCCCCCTCAATCTCGCCAACCGCAAGCTCCTGCTCGACGAAATGGAGTCCTTCCGCGCCCGCCCCACTCGCTCCGGCTCCACCCGCTACAACTCCGCCCAGACCGATGACCTCGTCATGGCCCTCGCCTTCGCCGCCTGGAAAGCCCGCAAGTATCTTCCGCTCGATTGAACGTGTTCGGCCCTTCGCCGGGCTGCCCCGCGGTCGAGCGCCGGCGGCGCTCAGCCCCAGGCTATTTCTGGTACTGCGCCGTCTCCGACAACGAGACCCTCTCGCTGGTGTTCACTTCCAGCCGGAAGGTCACATTCGGCGATGCGTTCCGGTAAATGACGCTCCCGTTGCGCAACTGCACCGCGTCGAGCGGCACCGTCTTTGACGCTCCGCCATCCTGGATCGTCAACTGGCCGCTGGTCGCATTCTCGATCGCCGCCGAGGATCGATCCCATCGCAGCAACAAGCCCTCGCCAGACGGCGCAATCGATACGCCGAGCGTGTACGGGGTCTCCGGCGCCGGCCCCGGCAACCGAAGCCCAACGCTCGCGGTCACCAGCATCCCCAACACCAACCCCACCAGCACGAACACGAACGACAAAGGAATCCAGACCCATCCGGTCTTTTGACGGCGGCCGGACGCGGCGTCGCGCGTGGCCGTCGGGATGCCGAATCGGAGTTGATCCGGCGTCATCGAATCTTGCGTCAGCGTATTGCTCGCTGATGCCATAGGAAGGCCTCCTTGTTCTGCAAATGATAGTGCCGGCGGCCCCGAACGCAGGTGCTTGATCGCCGGCGACGGCTTCGGCGGCGCCCCGAGGTTTAACTCGGTCAGCCCGCGCCGTTCCGCCCGTTCCCGGTGTTTGCCTTCCGGCGTCCCGCCCGCCGCGATTCCGCCGCCGTACCCCTCATCACCGGATAGCTGTCCCGGATGGAACGGGAACTCGAGATAAGTGGCATCGGACTTGAATCCCCCCGCTTCCCGGAAAAACAACGCCCCCGTCGCCGTCCGCGTGGCAAACGGCTTCACCAACAGCGCGATCGCGGCCGGATCCCGGAAGTATTGGCCATAAATTGCCTGATCTTCCTCCGTCATCCCCAACCCCTCGCGCGTGTGGCTGCGGTAAAAACCCACCGCAAAGGTCCGCTTCCCTTCCGCATGCGCCCACCGCGCCAGCGTGTCTTCAAACAGCACCTGCTCCTCGTCGCAAAGCAGCCACGCCGGCCCCTTGCTGTGCTGGCAGGGCACCGGCTCGAAGTCCTCCACCACCACCCGGTACCCCTCCGCCGACACTTGCACGGACCCCCACAGGATCCCGCCCATCTCCACGCCGCGCCGGGGAACCACCCCGAACCCGCGCATGATCTCCTGCAGCAGCCGGTCGACGAGATCGATCTCCAATTGCACGGAAACCGGCTTGCCCGGAACCGCCCACAAATACGACCGGCGCGGCGCAACTGCTGCCTGATCCATCGTTTCCATCTTGCCGTCGTCCGTCATCGAGTTTCCTTACCCACCGCAGCCGGACAGGTCCTCTAAGAGCTTCTCACACGGCTCCTCCGGCCCCAATTGGGACTATTTTCCTATCGGTCGATTAGGTCAAAAGCTTGAGGGGTGGCATACTTAATCCTTAACCGGAAACCAGCTCCCATACATCTCTCCACAGGCAAGACCCGGCACATGGATCCCAGCCTCTATCTCGTCGCTACGCCCATCGGCAATCTCGAAGACATCACCTATCGCGCCGTGCGCACCCTCGGCGAAGTCACCCTCATCGCCTGCGAAGACACGCGCCAAACCCGCAAGCTGCTCGAACACTACAATATCGGCACTCCGATGGTCAGCTACCACGAGCACAACGAAAAAGAGCGTAGCGCCGATCTGGTTGCCCGCATCCTGGCCGGACAATCCATCGCCCTGGTCTCCGACGCCGGTACGCCGCTCATCTCGGACCCCGGCTTCCGTCTCGTCTCTCGCGCCATCGCCGCCGGCGTCCCCGTCATTCCCATCCCCGGCCCCTCCGCCGCCCTCTCCGCCCTCGCCGCCAGCGGACTCGCCGTCGACGCCTTTCGCTTCGGCGGCTTCCTTCCGCCCAAGTCCGGCCAGCGGCGCCGCGAACTCGAACGCTGGTCCGCCTCCACCGACACCCTCATCTACTACGAAGCCCCACATCGCCTCTGTGAGACCCTCGCCGACATCGTAGCCGTCATGGGCCCGGCCCGGCCGGTCACCGTCGCCCGCGAAATCACCAAGCGCCACGAAGAGTTCTTGCGGGGCGCCTGCGCCGAAGTGCTGGCCGATCTCTCCGCCCGGGATGCCGTCAAGGGCGAGATCACTCTCCTCATCGGGCGTGGCCCCGCCTCGCCGGAGAAGCCGATCCCGATTCCCTGCGGCGGGCCATTGAGGCCATGATCGCCTCCGGCACCCCCACCATGGATGCCATCAAACAGGTGGCCCGTGACAACAATCTCGGCAAGCGCGACGTCTATCGCATCTGGGAGGATAAATGAACATGATCGATCGAAGAGGTTTTCTCGCCGCCATGGCAGCCGGCGCCACGGCCCGCGCCCAATCCGATCCCCCACCCAACATCCTGCTCGTTCTCTTCGACAAGTGCCGCACCGATGCCTGGAGTTGCTACGACGAACGGCCCGGCGCGGCGACCCCGCACATCGACACTCTGGCGAAGCAGGGCACCCGCTTCTCCAATGCCTTCACCCCGGCCGCGCTCTGCGGACCCGCCCGCGCGTCCATGCTCACCGGCAAATATCCCCACGCTCACGGTCTCCAGCGCAACGTCTATTCGGCCCCCCGCGGCAAGGTCAACACCAACTACCCCGAACCGATCGCCGACCCCTTCCGCGATGGACGCTTTCGCCTCTGGGACAACTTCCCATTCCTGCTCAACAACGCCGGTTACGCCACCGGCTGCGTCGGCAAGTGGCACCTCGGCCCCGGGAATCCGGGCTTCTTCGATACCTTCAAGGGCTTCAACTCGCTGCTGCGCCACTGGGTCGGCGAGCCCCACAAATCCCGCTACCGGCCCGACATTCACACCGACGAGGGGATCCGGTTTATCGAGTCCAACGCCGATCGCCCATGGTTCCTCTACCAGTCCTACTACGCGCCGCATGAGCCGCTCGATCCGCCCAAGGAGTTCGCCGCCCGTTTCGCCGGCCAGGAAAACGCCGACTACTACGCCACCGTCGCTCATCTCGACCATTGCGTCGGCCGCCTTACTGACACCCTGCGCCGCCGCAACCTGCTCGACAATACCCTCGTGATCGTAACCACCGATCACGGCCGCACCTGGATTGACCGGCCTGGCGCCGCCGAAGGCATCAGTCTCTCCTATGAAGAGGTGGCTCGCATTCCCATGGTGATTCGCTATCCAGAACTGTTCCCCGCCGGCAAGGTCTGGTCGAGCGGCGTCACTACGGCGGATCTGATGCCTACCGCACTCGAGGCCGCCAACGTCAGCGCCGCGCTCGGCCCCCCCGCCTTCGGACTCTCGCCCGCCATCCAAGCCACGTCCCTCGCCGAACGCCTCCGCGGCCCGGACCGCTGGCAGTCCGCCGTCATCATGCAGAACATCCCGCAACGCGGCATCGACGGCTCCTACTACGAGGAGCGCGCCGTTCGCACCGCGCGGCACAAACTGATTGTCCGTAAGTTCGAAGTCCGGCCCGAACTGCGCGACGGGGAATTGTACGATCTCGAAACCGATCGCGGAGAGTCGCGCAACCTCTACGCGGCCCAACCGGCCCTCGTCCGCGATCTCGCCGGCCAGTTGGCCGCCTGGGGCCGCACCAACGGCGATGCGCTGGCGGTGGAACTGGGGGACTGGGCCCGCCGCTGAACAATCGGTAAGGTTGAACAATCGGTAAAATGGAGAGGTTATGGCATCGCTCCGATCGCCCAACCTAACCGTCGAGGAGTATCTGGCCGCCGACCGGGTCGCCGAGTTGCCCAGCGAGTATCACGACGGAGAGATGTTCCAGATCGAAGCAGCGACGGTGGTTCATGGGCGCCTCGTCGTCAATATCGGGCGTCGCCTCGCCGAGCAGTTGGAGAGCAGCCGCTGCGCTATTGCCGCCCAGGTCCGCGTGCGAATCAACGCCACGAAGTACGCATTCCCGGACCTCATCGTCTATTGCGGAAAGCCCGCCACTACCGACGCGCACCAGGACACGATCACCAATCCGAAGGTCATCGTCGAGATCCTCTCCCCGACCACGGAAGGCTACGACCGCGGCGCCAAGTTCGACCTGTACCGCGAACTGCCTTCGCTCGAAGAGTACGTCCTGGTGTCGCAGGACAAGCAGCGCATCGAGACGCTGCAGCGAACCCCGGAAGGCGACTGGCTTCTGAAGCGGTTCGAAGGATCCGAGACGCTCGTGGCCATCCACGCCCTCGATATCTCGTTCCCGCTCGGCGGCGTCTACGCCGGAGTCTTCTAGGCGGAAGCCAGCTCTCGATCAGGCCAAAATATCCCGCACCACATTTCCGTGCACGTCGGTCAGCCGAAAATCCCTCCCCGCATGCCGGTAGGTCAACTTCGTGTGATCGAATCCCAGTAAGTGCAGCGCCGTGGCGTGGACGTCGTGGACGTGCGTCCGCTTCTCCACCGCCTTGAACCCGAAATCGTCAGTTGCCCCGTAAGTCATCCCGCCCTTCACGCCGCCCCCTGCCATCAGCATCGTGAATCCGGGCGTGTTGTGATCCCGCCCCTGGCCTAACTTCTCCAGCCCGGAGTTCTGTATCATCGGCGTCCGCCCGAACTCGGATCCAACCAGGATGAGAGTCTCCTCGAACAACCCGCGCGACTTCAAATCGTCCACCAGCGCCCCGATGGCTCCGTCCGTCTTCTTCGCGAGCGACGCATGCACTCGGATGTCGTCGTGGTTGTCCCATGGCTGCCCGTTCCCGTAGAACACCTGCACCGCGCGCACGCCGCGCTCCACCAGGCGTAGCGCCAACAGGCATCCGCGCCCGAAGTCGGATATGTCGTAACGCGCCCGCACATGATCCGGCTCTTTCCGGATGTCGAACGCATCGGTGGCCTCGGCCTGCAAACGGAACGCCGCTTCCATCGACTGCACCGCGGACTCCAACTGCGGCTGCTCGCCCACCCGCGACAGATACTTCCCGTTCAGCCGCTCGAGCAATCCCAGTTGCCGCTTCTGCTCCGCCGCCGAGAGTTGCTGGCTGTTGCGCAAATTCGGAATCAGCTTCTCCGGCTCCACGGCCGAGTTCTGTATGTGAACCCCGCCGTAGACCGAAGGCATGTACCCCGCGCTCCACAGCGACGACCCCAGCACCGGAAAGCCAGGACACAGCACCACAAAGCCCGGCAGGTTCCGGTTCTCACTGCCCAGCCCGTAGGTGATCCAGGCGCCCATCGACGGACGACCCGGCAACTGGTGGCCGCAGTTCATCAACTGCAGCGATGGACCGTGGTTGCCGGAATCGGTATACATGGACCGGATCACACAGAAATCGTCGATCCTCCGCGCCACCTCGGGAAAGATCTCGCTCACTTCTGTCCCGCTCTGCCCGTGGTTGCGGAATTCCCAAGGCGACCGCATCAAGTTGCCCGACGCCCGGTCCGTCTTGATCTTCGATCCCGGCATCGGCTCGCCGTCGTGCTTCACCAGCGCCGGCTTCGGGTCGAACGTATCCACGTGGGAAATCCCGCCGTTCAGAAACAGGAAGATGACGTGCTTGGCCTTGGCCGGGAAATGCGGCTGCCGCACCGCCAACGGATCCATCGAAGCGCCCGCCAACTCGCCCTGCAAGCCCACCAGCCCGAATCCGCCGCCCAAGCCCTGTAAGAATGTTCGCCGATCCAGCATGTTCGCCCCCTCGTCAGTTCACGCTCGTAAATTCACCGCTCGCCAGCAGCGCCTGTAAGTACTGTTGCCAAAGCTTGGCGCCGCCCGCGGCAACATAATCCATTCCCAGCTTCAGTTCCTCGGCATCCGGACCCCGCGCCAGCAACAGGCCATACGCCCGCCGGATCCGCGCCGCCGCATCCTCGCCCGCCTCTTTCGCCAGACGCTTCCCCAGGGCCTCAGCCCGCGATGCCACGAATGGCGAATTCAGAAAGAACAATCCCTGCAGCGGCCCCGCCGTCACCGCCCGATCCTCTGCCGTCGCGTTCGGATCCGGAAAATCGAACAGCACCATCGTTCCGTCCAGCCGCGTCCGGCTCACCGTCAGATAGAGCGACCTCCGGAAGTTACTATCTCCGATCGGACTGGGCTTGCCGCCCACCGTCGAATCCAATTCGCCCGACACCGCCAGCATCGAGTCCCGTAGCGCTTCCAGATCCAACCGGTGCTGCACATGGCCGCGCCAGAGTAACTTGTTGTCGGGATCTTTTTCGTTCGACGCCGCATCGGTGCGCGACGAGAGCTGGTAGGTGCGGGAAAGCAGCATCTCCCGGTGCAGCGCCTTCAATGACCAGCCGGACTCCTGGAACCGCCACGCGAGATATTCCAGCAGTTCCGGATGCGTGGGGCGCTCGCCCATCTGCCCGAAGTTCGATGCACTCCGCACGATCCCGTGTCCGAAATGATGCTGCCATACCCGGTTCACCATCACGCGCGCCGCGAGCGGACTGCGCGCAATCGCCTCCGCCAGTTCCATGCGCCCACTGCCCTTGGTAATCGGCTCGGGCTCGCCCTCGCACAGCGCCGTCAAGAACCGCCGGGGAGCTTCCTCGCCGAGATTCTTCCCATCCCCACGAATGGCAACGCGAACATCCCGCGGCTGGTCGCCTTCTTTCAGCGTGTGCAGAAACGGATAAGCCGGACCCATCTCGGTCTCGATCGCCTTCACCTCCGCGCGTAGCGTCTCCACGTAGTCGCGCGCAAAGCCGTTCAACCAGCGATCCATCTCTTTCGCACTGTAATAGTAGACCCCGCCCGGCCAGTCGACGCCGTCTTTCCGGTATGGCTCCGCCGCCAGTTCCCGCCACTGGTAGAACTTCAGCACCGGCAGCGAAACGATATTGGTGTATTGCCGCGTCTTCTCGTCTTTCATCCCCTTCCGGCCGCCGAAGGCGACATAGTTCTTGTCATCTACTTCTTTCGCGTCGTCGATCAGTTGAAGAAAGAACTTCTGGAACTTCTCGGCCTCGGCCCGCACCTGCTCCTCGCTGGGATGCGTCGCCATGAGCGCAAACCACGGCTTCATGTAGGGATGCTCTTTGTCGGGATCGCTGAGATACCGCTTCCATCGCGCCAGCGTTTCCGCGTCCAGCTTCCCCGATGCCTCGGCGCCTTTCCACGCCGCCACCATGTAATCGGCCGTGCGCCGCGCCAGGGTGTCGACCAAATGGCTCTGCTGGTCTTTCAGGAAATCGGCGATGCGCTCTTTCCGGTCATCGGCTTCCTTCTTGCGGCGCTCATAGAGCTCCACCTGCTCCGGAGACACCAATGCATACTGATCCTTCGCACTGCTGCGGAAAATGCCGAGCAGCGAATAGTAGTCCTTCGTGGGAATCGGATCGTACTTGTGATCGTGACACTGCGCGCATCCCACTGTCAGGCCCAGAAACACTTTGGTTGTCACATCCACCTGATCGTCGGCGTTTCGCGCGATGGCCTGGAATCCGAGCCCCGGCCGCAAATCGTGACGATCGGCCTCCGGCAACAGATCGGCCGCGATCTGCGCCTTCACGAACAGGTCATACGGCAGATCGCGATTGAACGCATTGACCACCCAGTCACGATACCGGTACGCGTTGGGCAGCGGCGTGTCGACGCCCGCCGCCAAAAGCCCATCGGAATAACGCGCCAAGTCCAGCCAGTAGCGGCCCCAACGCTCGCCGTAGTGCGGCGATTCGAGCAGCCGGTCCACCACCTTCGCAAACGCGTCCGCGGACCGGTCCGTGACGAACGCTTCCACTTGTTCCGGGGTCGGCGGCAGGCCTGTCAGATCGAGAGAAACCCGCCGGATCAAGGTGCGACGATCGGCGGCCGGCGCTGGACGCAGCCCCGCCTGTTTCCACTTCGCCTCGACGAAAGAATCGATTCCGCCTACCGCCGCGGCCTCCGGCTTACGCAGCGGCTGGAAGCTCCAGAACTCATGCCCGCCCGCGGCGGGTGCCTGTGCCGTCCCCGGCCAGACTGCTCCCCGCGCAACCCATTCCACCAGCAAATCCACTTCTTCCTTCGGCAGCGCCCCGGTTGGCGGCATCTTCAGCCGGGCATGGGTCCGCTGCACGGCCTGAATGAGTAAGCTGCCGGACGGCTTCCCGGCAATCACCGCCGCGCCGGACTTGCCCCCGCGGACCAGCGCCTCGCGCGAGTCCAGCCGCAGCCCGCCCATCATGGTCTTGGTGTGGCAGGCATGGCATCGCGAAACAAGAATCGGACGGATCTTCGTCTCAAAGAAATCGCCGTCGCTCGCCGCTTGCGCCACGATCGCCAATACGGGAACCGTTAACATAGCCCGCAGCATGCTGCCATTGTATGCGACCAGCCCCCTTGCCGTGAATCGCCTCTGGCACGCCTCCATTGCCGGAGTGCATCCAAACCGCGGAAACGGATTATCATTGCCTTTAGCCTCATGATTGATCTTCGTTCCGATACAGTCACGAAACCCACTCCAGCCATGCGCCAGGCGATGGCCGATGCCGACGTCGGCGACGACGTGTACCAGGAGGATCCCACCGTCAACCGGCTGGAGCATCGGGCCGCGGAGCTGTTCGGTAAACAGGCCGGACTGTTCGTTCCTTCCGGTTGCATGGGCAACACCATCGCCATCAAGGTTCATACCTCCCATGGCCAGGAAGTGATCTGCGAGGCCCGGTCTCACGTGTTCAACTACGAACTCGCCATGATGGGCTGGTTCGCCGGATGCCTTGCCCGCCCCGTCGACGCCCCCGGCGGCATTCTCACATGGGCCCGCATCGAGCCCGCCATTCGAACTCTGAGCCCCCACTGGGCGCCCACCGGACTCATCGGGATCGAGAACACCCACAACATGCACGGCGGCGCGGTGACGCCGGTCGATGTCGTCAACGACATCTGCGATCACGCCCATGACCGGGGCCTTCCCGTCCACATGGACGGAGCCCGCGTCTTCAACGCCGCCACCGCTCTCGGCGTCTCCGCCGCCACGCTCACCGCCAAGGTGGATACAGTGATGTTCTGTCTCTCCAAAGGTCTGGGCGCGCCGGCGGGCTCCATGCTCGTAGGGCCACAGCCATTGATTGACCAGGGCCGTCTTTACCGCAAGCGGCTCGGCGGAGGCATGCGGCAGGCCGGCGTGCTCGCCGCACCCGGTCTCATCGCCCTGGAACAGATGCCCGCCCGGCTGCATGAGGACCACGCCAACGCTCGCCTGCTCGCCGACAGCCTGGCACGCATTCCCGGTTTCTCCATCGATCCCTCTTCCGTGCAGACCAACATCGTGATCTTCGACGTGGCCGGCGCCGGCTTCACCGCTTCCGCCTTCAGCGCCGGCCTGAAAGAGCGGGGCGTCCTCGCCAATGCCGTCTCCCCCACGCGGATGCGCTTCGTTACCCACTACGATGTTTCCCGCGCCCAGTGCGAGACGGCGCTCGATGCGTGCGTGGAACTGGCCGCCGCCGCCATCCGATGACGCCCGAACATAACGGAGCGGAAACGCGGCGCCGCGTAACCCGCTTCACTATCCTCATTGCTCTCTACTGCCTGGTGGCGTACGTCTTCCCGCGTCCGGAAGCCGTCAAGCCCGAGTCCTGGCGACTGGTGGCCATCTTTCTCGCCACCGTGCTCGGACTCATCCTCCAGCCGATCCCGGGCGGCGCTCTCGTCCTGCTCGCCATCGTGCTGTCATCGGTGCTCGGCGGACTCACCATCGCCTCCGCCCTCGGCGGCTTTGCCGACCCCACCGTCTGGCTGGTCATGGCCGCTTTCTTCATCTCGCGCGCCCTGATCAACACCGGCCTTGCCCGCCGTATCGCGCTCTTTTTCGTCCGTCTGCTCGGCAGGAGTTCGCTCGGCATCTGCTACGGGCTCTCGCTCTCCGACATGGTGCTCGCCAGCATCATCCCTTCCAACGGCGCCCGCTCCGGCGGAGTGATCCTGCCCATCCTTCGCTCCATCGCCGAACTCTATGGATCCACACCCGGACCCAAAGCGGCGCTGCTCGGATCGTTCCTCTTCCTTTCCGTCTATCAGGGCATCTGCGTCACGGCCTCGATGTTTTTCACCGGGCAGGCCAGCAATCCCCTCGCCGCCCAAATCGCCACGCAGGCCGGCTTTCCCATCACATGGTCGAGCTGGTTCCTTGCCGGGATCGTCCCCGGCGCCATCTGCCTCGGCATCACGCCATGGCTCCTGATGCGGATCCATCCGCCGGAGATTCGCAATACGCCAGAAGCCGCGCAGTTCGCGCGCGAGCAACTCGCCGCCATGGGTCCGCTCAGCATCAACGAAAGAATTCTCGCAGTCGTGTTCGTCACCGTTTGCGGCATGTGGGTCACCTCGGGAATCCACGGTGTCGATATCACGGTCACGGCGCTGCTGGGTTCCAGCGCGCTGCTGGCCACCGGCGTGCTCACCTGGGAAGACGTCAAGACCGAACACGCCGCCTGGGACATTTTCGTGTGGTACGGCGGTCTGGTTCGCCTGGGCAAGGCGCTCAATGAAACCGGCGCTCCCAAGGTGTTCGCTTCCTCCGTCGCGGGGGCGCTGGAAGGTTACGGTTGGGTGGTGCTCTTCGTGATCGCCCTGCTGGTCTATTTCTACGCACACTACGGCTTCGCCAGTATCACGGCGCACATCCTCGCCATGTACCCGCCGTTTCTGGCCGTTCTGGTGGCACAAGGCGCGCCGATCGGGCTTGTCGCCTTCGCCTTCGCCTGCTTCTCCAACCTTTCGGCCGGGCTCACCAACTACGGCACCACACCCTCGCCGATGTTCTTCGCGCATGACTACGTGCCGATGAAGCTGTGGTGGAAGGTCGGGTTTCTCATCTCGCTGGTCAACATCACCGTCTACGCCACAGTCGGCTTCGCGTGGTGGAAGGTGCTCGGATACTGGTAATCTCTCAAGTAGGGATCTCCATGACCCAAGCCGCCCGGACCCAAGCCGCCCGCTCGAATTCGCCGATCCTGTCTCTGGTTTCCCTCGTCGCCACGCTCATCGCCCTGGGTGGGCTAATCACCCTCGGCTCGCCGCGCAACGTGCTCGAATCCGGCAGCCTCGCCAGCCTCATGATTTACGTCTTTGGCGGCGCAATGGCCGTGCTGGCCGGCCTGGGCTCCATCATCCGGCACGAAGGCAAGTGGAGTTGGATCGCCCTGTCGGCGATTCCGCTCATCCTCATCGTCGCCTGGGTGAACACCCATTAGCGCTGGAATCGAGCCCTGCTGTGACCGTTTCCACCAAGCGCATCGCCTTCCTTTTTCTGTTCGCCACCGTCAACGTACTTGCCTGGCTGGCCCTGCGCCGCCACGCCGACGTCGAAACGCCGCCCATATCCTACTCCCGTTTCCTCAATGAGGTGGAAGCCGGACAAGTCGCCCGCGTAGTCATCAAACGCCAGACGCAGGTGGAAGGCGACTACCTCGACAACCGCGGCCGCTTCCGCACGCGCGTACCGTCCAACGATCCGGATCTTTATTGGACGCTGCGCGAAAACGGCGTGGATATGGAGATCGACGAAAGCGCCGGCTTGCTGCCCTTGGCAGCCGCGGTGCTTCCGATCGCGATCCTCATCGCCCTGCTCGCCCGCCGCCGCGCCAAGTCCAAACCAGTTCCTGCCGTCGCCGCTGAGTCGGAACCTGCGGCCTTTCAATCGCTATAGTGCGCAAGCTGCCGCAGCCGCACGCTCGGTCATTCCGTCGAGCGTCTGGTCCAATGCCATAGGCCGGCCATCGCATTCTAGTATGCAAGATAGCCCGCCGCATCGAGCCGGAACCCCACGATACGGCTGTCGCCGGAGAGGGACGCACCCACAATTCTGAGCACCGCTCTGCGCTTGGCGTCCAGTGCGAGCACTGCTTCCGCTATAAGCCCGTGTCTGAAGTCCCGCGAGCCGCGCGGCACGGGATCTGCGCCCGCAGGCGAGGCGCGAGGAGAACAGCGATGCGGGCCATCTCGCTCGACGAGCCCCATTCGACACTGTGTGTGGGCCTCCGGGCGCAAACCCCAACCGCCCAAAGGGTTGCAGCGGCCCCATGGTCAACAAGGCGCCGTCTGCTTCGTTCCGGTTCGTCATGGATGACCCGCATCAATCTTCCTCACCGCGCCTCGCATCCGACCCCGTGGCGCTCGCAACGCGGCCTGCGCGACCTTAGACACGGACTCCTAGTACTACTGGGTCACAAAAGAACAATTTGATGTAGAATTGTTTCGTGGGAAACGCCTGTCTGCGCTAGGCCCACAAGAGAAGCCCTTCGCGGCGTATGTAGAGGCATTAAACTTGAGTTACGACGAGTGGCACCAGTTCCTGGGTAACAGGCCGATGGTGGATGCCTTGCTGAGCCGTTTGCGGCACTAACGCCATACGGTGCATATCGACGGTCCTTCGTTGCGCGAGCCGCAAGGTTGACGGTTCGATGGATGCGGCCGACTATGTGCGTCGAGTGCTCGACGGCTATCGCGCCACTCCAGGCACGTGCGGGGTTGTGCGCCGGCCCGACCGTTCGTTCGCGCTGGCTCTGCATGCGCGCGGCGTACCGTTGGTGGCGGTGGAGAATGCACTCGTGCTCGCCGCCGCGCGGCGGCTTGCGCGGCCGGCCGCGGCGCCGGCGCTAGGCGCCATCCGGTCCCTGGCCTACTTCGGGCCCGTGATCGATGAGGTACTGCACTCCCCCGCCGGTCAAGACTACTACGGCTACCTCCGTCATCGTCTGGCCCGCTATCGCGCCACTCCGGCCGCCCGCTGATCCATCCCGCCTGATCGCTGGTCAAGCCCGCACGCCTTCGGCGTGGATGATGTTGACCGTCGTCCCTTGTTCAGGATCATGCCCGCCGGGTGGTCAACTCTATCCGAGCGGGGGTGGGTCATTCCTGGTGAGCGCCGAAGTTCGCGGGTGACACGATCGGTCCCGGTTGCAGCCGATTGCGTGCGGGAGAAGCATCGTTCATTTCACTGTGACCAAATGCGGTCAGGTGGCGGCAATACGTCATCAACCGCCCAAGGGAAGGCCCAGCTTTTGCACAGTGAATCACCTCTCTCGGGAGTATTGTCATGGAGGATCGCCGGTAAAGGGGACTTTGGTGGTCGCCCTGCTCTTATAGGTCAAGCAAGCGTCCATACAAGAACTCGCCAGACACCTTCCACCGCGGAAGACCGCTCCACAAGGTAGGGAACATCGAAATGAGAGAACACGACAAACGCCAGAGAACATACGACAAAGTTCCGATCGCGCAGAAAGGCGGAGGACCAGGCTCTGCCGGCCAGTCTGGCGACACACAGGGTTTGCCGGACATTGCCGAGGCGGGGCCGGAGAGCGTTCAGGAATTGGTCGAAGAAGGACAGTACTTTGAGGCGGAGGTTCTTCTGGGCGTGGAGGCTCCCGATGAGCCCGGTATCGCGGAGGTACAGACTCATGAAGCCCGTGACAAAACGTCACTGTGGAAAAAGGCACCGGGCCGACCTGCTGACGGGTCCACTAACCGAGGGAGCCTATGACTAGCGTCGAAGTAGCCCGGTTCCGAACCATCTTGCGGGACAGCCAAAGGGAATCGGCCAATGGCGTTCACAGTCGCGAGGTCTTGGCGATCGACACGAGCCCGGATGAACTGGACCGAAATCAGAACTCTCACGAACGTGACTACGCTATCGGAAACCTCGAACGCCGGGCAACCAGGATGCGCGAGGTCAAGAATGCAATTCATCGGCTGGAGACGGGTTCGTTCGGAATCTGCTCTTCCTGCGAAAAGGAGATTCATCCAAAGCGCTTGGCTGCGGTAGCGGTAAGTGAACTCTCTGCAAACCAAAACAGTACGGATAGCGCGGTCGTCCCTCCGGAGATCCGTCGCGTCGAACGAGATATTGAACTTCAGGCGCGGCGCTTTCAATTGGGAGTCCGGGCCGGAGTTGCTTTGGATCCAGAGCTTTTGCTGATCGGAGCGCAGGTTCAAATCGGCCCTTTTTTCGGCGACAACATATATTTTCGGCCCAACGTGGAATTTACGTATGGCGAGGTAACAGCGCTATTCGCCTTGAACCAGAGGTCGTGTATCGTTTACCGTTGTCCTCGAAGCACGGGCGTTGGTCCACGTATGTTGGCGTCGGCCCCGGCTTTAATTTTCTCCACCAAAATTTTGAACGGATCGACGGCACGGGAAAGAGAATCGACTTTGGGGATTTTCATAGTGACGTCGGGGCTGAATATCCTGGGCGGGGTTCGATACAGAAGCGGTATGTTCGCGGAATTGAAAACCTCGGTCTATTCGTTGCCGTCGCCAACTCTCCGTCCGATCGTCGGGTACAACTTCTAACAAGATGCCTCCGATGAGTTCACAAGCTAGTGGCCTGTCTCTGAATGACGCTTAGCATTCGGGCAGCGTCTTGATGGCATGCTTTTCTATGCGGAACCAGTGAGCCTGAGCGCTGAACAGCAGAGCGAGTTGGAGGCCATGTCGCGGTCGCGTACCCTGGCGGCTACGGATGTCTCGATGGCCAAACTGATCCTCGGGCTGGCACAGGGACGAACCTATCGCGAGATTGAAAAAGGGGCTCTGCGCAGGAATGTGAACGCCCATGTTGATCAATACGCCGCCTGAAGAACGAGAATTCCGGTCTTGAGCGATGCCAGCCGCTGAACCTTCAAAGGCGAGATATGAAGCAAAGCAAAGCTTGTATCCCCGGCCGCGACGCATCAAGGCCTTGATGTTGCCGTTGACCGCCTCGACCACGCCGAACTGACCGATAACGTGGCAATAGTTGAGGATTCCCTCCAGGTGGCGCAGCAACATCACCGCGAGTTTCCGGAACGGTCCAGCCGCTGCCAGCGCAACTGATCGATCCACTGGCTGAGGTACCGGAGCGCAGCCCACTCGGAGTGATAGGACCACAGCCGGTCCAGGCTCTCCTTGAGCAGGTACGCCTTCATCATCCGGCGGTTCAGCCGGAATAGCTCATTGAGTAACTGGCGCTTCTTGCCGTCCAGGTTGACCCACCGGCTCAGCAGCAGCCACCGCTTCCCCTTGACCACTCCGCGCATCTTGCCGCCCTTGCGATAGAATTCGGCCCGCCGCACCTCGTCCACGGCTTGGGAAGCGTGCTGCATCACATGGAACTTGTCATACACGATCCGGCATTGCGGCGCCCAACTCAAGATACTCGCCGTGAAGGGTTCCCGCATGTCCACGCACGCCGCCACCAGGCGGCCCCGCTGCATGGCGCTCATCTCCGTTCGGAAGAATTCGTCCAGAGTCTCCCGCTTCCGGTCCGGCCCGAACCACAGTGGCTCGCCGGTCTCCAGGTTGCTGACCACCGTGAGGAACTTCTGCGTCTTGCCCAGATAGATCTCGTCGACGCCGATCTGCCGCAGCACCGGCTGGCATCGGGATTATTGGAAAGCGGAGCCGCACGACGAAGAGTGGTTGCTCATCGAATGGCCGCGAGGAGAAGCCGAGCCCGCCAAATATTGGTTGTCGACGATGCCGGCCGCCCACCAAGCTCAAAGACTTGGTCAAGATGGCCAAACATCGCTGGATCATCGAGCGGGACTATGAGGAACTGAAGCAGGAGTTGGGGTTGGGCCACTACGAAGGCCGCAACTGGCGCGGGTTTCATCATCACGCCACGCTCTGTATCGCGGCTTATGGGTTCCTGATCGCCGAACGGAGCCGTTTTTCCCCCTCTGCCCGCGCCGGCAACGCCGGACTCGCCGCCGCCGCGGCAACGCCAGGTTTCCGCCCCCGTGGGTCACCGCGTCCGGACCGAGCGGCATAATCGGCACCCATCGCGACGCTGCGCATCGAGTTGGCTGCCCGGCTACTGTGCCAGTTGCCTCAATGTCCGTTCTGCGGTTCGCGTTCGGGCGGATCGATTGCCGGCAACTCGACATGATCCATGCATTTGGGGGGTCGAAGCGAGCCGCTCGTGGATTGCCAGACGGCGGCGCTACGTTCGACGCCAGAGAACTTCTCCAGCGCCAAACACCGCCAGTTGCCCCGCTCGGTGCCCCGCAAACCGCTGGCGCTGTCGCCGCCAATCTGCAAACAAACACCGTACCTGCCCGTCCCTGTTCCGACCTAACATCTGTGGGCACAATAAGCGTTCCCGCCCCTCCATACACGGCCCGAACCGCAATCCTTTCCCCGTAGCCGCGCGGATCACGACATCGATCTCACCCAACGACTGCTCCAACATCTTTGCCGGTGCTCCAATGCACTCTCTTCAGGATAGCGGCGAGGGCAACCCTTGAGGAATCATAGATGCATGACACGGTCGTACTAGGCACGCGCTGACGCAGAAGTAAAAATCAGGCACCCGTTTCCTGCTCACCGGCCGGGCACACGGCCGGCGAGCTATCCTCAAGGGAGATGCGGCGCAAACGCAGGTTGTTGTTGCTCGCGATCGTCTTGATATCGGGCGGAGTAGGTTCCGTGTATTTGAAGCAGAGGGCGAGCCTCCGGCTTCTGCCCGCTCCGAAGATGGAGCCGATTCGCGAAGGTCTGCAGGCCTCGAGCGAAGACTGGGTTTACCGGAAAGACGACGGCAATTGTCCCGTGGTGGAGGTGCGCGCAAAGGAAGTGGAAAGCGCCGAGGGGGGATCGCCGCAAACGCACCTGACCGGTGTGCAACTGCTGATCTTTCACAATTGCGGGGCGGCGTACGATCATGTGAAGTCCGCCGAGGCGGATTTCAATCCCTCCGACGGCATCCTCTTTTCCGAGGGAGAGGTGGAGATCACGCTGGCGGTTCCGGCGGACCCGGATGCGTCGCCAGGCCGATTGCTGACGATCAAGAGCTCGGAAGTGGTGTTCGAGACGTCGACGGGAAAGGCGCGCACGGAAAAACTGACGTCGTTCGCCTTCGACCTGGGCGACGGCTATGCCGACGGGGCGACCTACATACCGCAAACCCGCGAGTTGGAATTGCATTCCAACGTGGTGCTGCGTTGGCGGGGCAATCATCCGGAACAGAAGCTGATGACGATCGAGGCGGGGCACCTGGTGTACAACGAATCCGACGCCCGGGTCCATCTGACGCCTTGGGCGAAGTTCACGCGTGAAAACCTGACCCTCGAGGGTGGGGAGACGTTCATCACGCTGGAGAAAGGCAGCATCCGTTTGGTGGAATCGGTGGAGGCGCATGGAACCGATCAGCAGCCGGGGCGGGATCTGACGTTCGCGGCGGATTCGATGCGTATGGACATGACCGAGAAGTCGCAGGTGCAGAAGATCACGGGGCTGGGGGCGGCGCGGCTGAACGCGCTGAGCGCTTCGGCGGCGACCAAGATCACGACGGACCAGATCGAGCTGGACTTTGACCCGTCTTCGGGCGAGAGCATTCTGCGGACGGCGCTGGCGACGGGAAATTCGGTGCTCGAGTCCAAGCCGGTGACGCGGGCGGGCCAGACGCCGGGCCACACGCGGGTGCTGAAAAGCGAAGTGGTGCTGACCAAGATGCGGGCGGGAGGGGAAGAGATCGAGGCGATGGAGACGCACACGCCGGGCACGCTGGATCTGCTGCCCAATGCGGCGCACCAGCCCCGGCGGCATCTGACGGCGGAGCGGATGTGGGTGGCCTACGCGGCGCAGAACCGGCTGAAGAGCTGCCGGGCGGTGGGGGTGTCGACGCAGACGTTCAAGCCGAACAGGAAGACGCCGTCGCTCACGTGGAGCCAGGATCTGCTGGCCGAATTCGATCCGGAGTCGAACGAGATGTCCCGGCTGGAGCAATGGGACAACTTCCGCTATGAAGAAGGGGACCGGCGGGCGACGTCGTCGCACGCGACGCTGGAAGCGAAGACGAATTTCATCACGCTGGACCGGCCGGCGCGGACGTGGGATTCGAGCGGATCCGTCTCGGCGGACCGGATCGTGATGAACCAGGAAACAGGCGACTTCACGGCGGAGGGAAAGGTGGCGTCGTCGCGTCTGCCCGACAGCAAGACAACCTCGTCCGGCGCGATGCTCGACGGGCGGGAGCCGATGCAGGCGACGGCGGCGCGAATGGTGGCCACCGATCAGAACAGGAAGGTCCTCTACGAGGGCGGGGCCGTTCTCTGGCAAGGAGGCAACCGGCTGGAAGCGGATCGAGTACTGATCAACCGCGAAATGCATTCTCTGCTGGCGGAGGGGCACGTGATCTCGCGCCTGCTGGATAAGGAAGCGAATGCGAAGACGGGGCGGCAGACGCTGACGGTGGTGCGGGCGGCGGCGCTGAACTACAATGATCGAGACCGGCTGGCTTTGTATCAGGGGGGCGTAAAGCTGCATCGCGACGCGATGGATGTGGACTCGACGGAATTGCGCGCCTGGCTGGCGGAAAGCAAGCCGGCCGGGGACGGGACATCCGGAGGAGGAGGCGGTTCCTCGCTCGAGCGCGCCTTCGCGGATGGCGATGTGAGAATCGTGGAGACGATGGGAACGCGGGTGAGGAACGGGACGGCGCAGCACGCCGAATACTACGTGAACGATGAGAAGGTGGTGCTGAATGGGGGAATCGCACAGATGGTGGATTCGGTGAAGGGAACAACGCGGGGCCGGCAATTGACCTACTACTCCCGGAATGATAGCCTGCAAGTGGAAGGCGCTCTGACACAGCCTGCTTCCTCGACGATCCGCCGGAACTGAATGCGCAGGCTCCACACGCAGGAGATTGCCAAGTCCTACCGACGCCGCAAGGTGGTGGCCGACGTATCGGTGGGCGTGACGCAAGGCGAAGTAGTGGGTCTGCTTGGGCCCAACGGCGCGGGAAAGACCACTTCCTTCTACATCATCGTGGGGTTGATTTCGCCCGATTCAGGGCGTGTGATGCTCGACGGGGACGACATCACGGACCTTCCGATGTACCAGCGTGCTCGCCGCGGGATCAGCTACCTGCCCCAGGAAGCCTCGGTTTTCCGGAAGCTTTCCGTGGAAGAGAACCTGTACGCGATTCTGGAAACGCTCGGCCTGAACCGGCGGCAGCGGCGGGAGCGTTGCGACGAGCTGATCCAGCAATTGGGGCTGGAGACGGTGCGCCGGAGCAAGGGGTATCAGTTGTCAGGGGGCGAACGGCGCCGTGTGGAGATTGCGAGATCGTTGGTGATCAACCCGAGTTTTCTACTGCTCGACGAGCCGTTTTCCGGGATCGACCCGATCCAGGTGTTGGAGATCCAGAAGATCATTTCGGAGCTCAAGAATTCCGGTATCGGCATCCTGGTGACCGATCATAATGTGCGGGAGACGCTGGCGGTGACCGATCGGGCGTACATCATCAACAACGGGAAAATCTTCCGCGCGGGGACGCCGGAAGAACTCGGGAGCGACGCCGAGGTGAAACGGGTCTACCTGGGCGAGTCTTTCACTTTTATCTAGCAGAGGCACCTTCATCTAGCAGGCACCTTCATCCGGCAGGGCGGCGGCGTTTACGGCAGGTAAGCGAACTCGTTGCGATTGAGGAGCGCGAGGCAGAAGTCGGCAGGTGGATTGTTTGCGCCGAGGAACTGGTTGGCCATGGTGAGTTCGGCTGGTTCAGGTGGGCGCCCGAGGGCGAGGGCATAGGCCCGGCTTACGAAGCAATTCCCTTCCCTGCCGCCCGCGGCCCCTTTGCAATCCGCTTCGACGCGCTTGGCGAAGCGTTCCGATTGGCGCTGCATCAGATCGCTGTTCATCAACGACAGGGCTTGGAGAGCATGGGTGGAGGTGGCGCGCGCGGGGCAGGACGTCATGGCGTCTGGCTGATCGAAATTGGCGAGGAACGGCAAGCGGACGGTTCGTTTGTTGAGCAGGTAGATGGTGCGCCGGTTGTGGTCGGCTTCATCGAGATTGACGGGCCACAGGTTGTCGGGTTCGCCTTCGGTGAAGATGAGGTCGTAGACCTCGGGCTCGAGAGGCACTTTGACTGGTTTGCCGAACAAAGCCGGGTTGAGCGCGCCGCTGACGGCGAGAACCGAGTCACGAAGGAACTCTGCTTCGAGACGGCGGCGGTGGGCGCGCCAATAGAGATCGTTGCCGGGATCGACGTTCGCGCTCGCCTCATCATACGCGGGAGCCATGCGGTAGGCGTTGGAAAGCAAAATAGCGCGGTCGAGCTTTTTCACGGACCATCCATTTGCGACGAACTCGGCGGCAAGCCAATCGAGCAGCTTGCGGTTGGTGGGGCGGGCGCCGAGGACGCCAAAGTCATTCAGTGTGGGCACGAGACCGCGCCCCATGCGCATTTGCCAGATACGGTTGACCATCACGCGCGCGGTGAGCGGATGATCGGGCGCGGCGAGCCAGCGGGCGAGCGCGGAGCGGCGCCCTTGGACGGAATCAGCGACGGCGGGGGCGTCGAGGACGCGGAGCAGGCCGGGGCCCACTTCGTCGAGCTTCATTTTGTGGTTGCCGATTTTGAGGATGTGCGTGGCTGGCGCGGCCTCCATGTTGGCGACGGCGAAGGCGGCCGGCGGGGGCTCCGGCTTCTCATACTCGAGCCGGTGCATCTGGCGGCGTAGCGCGGCGCGGCGGTCCCGATCGGCGGGAGCAAGCACGTTGACGACATCGTCCCAGGACACCTTGATCTGGGCGGACGCCTCCTTGAAGAGCCGCTTCTGTTCGTCGTTCTGCTGATCCTTGGGGACATCGAGCACGGCCAGAAAAACCGGATCGAGCTTTGCCTTCTTTGCGTCGCGGAGCCTATCGCGATAAGGCTTTTCGATCTCGGCGATGGCGTCCTTAATGGGTTTCAGCCTGGCTTCATAGGCCTTGACCGCTACTTCGTAGGCGGTCTTTTCGGCGTCGCCGGCAAGGGGCACTTCCTTGCCTTCGGTGCCGGCGAGGACGGCCTGGAGGCGATAATAGTCCGCCTGCGGAATTGGATCGAACTTATGGTTATGGCAGCGGGCGCAGTGGATGGTCAGGCCGAGGAAGGTAGCGCCGACGCCGGTGGTCATTTCGACGAGAACTTCCTGGCGATTCATTTCCTCATCCTGATTGCCGCCGACGAGGTGTTGCGGACCGGCGCGGTGAAATCCGGTGGCGATGAGGGCGTCGCGATCGCCGGGCCACAATTCATCGCCGGCGATTTGCTCCTGCAAGAACCGGTCATAAGGCTTGTCGTTCTGAAAGGCGCGGATCACGTAGTCGCGATAGCGCCATGCCTGGGGGCGCTCGGAATCGAGTTCATAGCCGTTGGTGTCGGCGTAGCGGACGACATCGAGCCACTTGGTGGCCCATCGTTCGCCGTAGCGGGGGGAGGCGAGGAGACGGTCGACGAGAGCCTCGTAGGCGCCGGCGGAGGAATCGCTCACGAACCGCTCGACCTCTTCCGGCGCGGGAGGGAGTCCGGTGAGATCGAGGTAAAGGCGTCGAACGAGGGCGCGCTTGCCGAGGGGAGGAGCGGGGGTGAGGCCCTTATCCCGGAGTGCTTCGAGGAGGAAGGCGTCGACGGGAGAGAGGTTACGGCCGGGTGGGACCGGGGGGCGCTCCACCTTCTGAAAAGCCCACCAGTTCTTGCGGGGCGCCACCCAGGCGTCGTCTTTCGCAGGGTCGTACTTGGGACCGCCCAAGGCCATCGCGCCCGCCAGAAGAACCAACAACGATGCCAAAGTGAGCCGGCGCATAGGGAACGTTCTGATTATATAGGATCGGGGCGGGTGGCGAAGGAGGCGAAAGGTCTGATTTGCGTTGCGGGGGCCTTCGTGGCACAATGGAACTTCGGCTTCCGCGCGACGCTCCCATTCTGTTTGGCGGGTGTGCCAACCCGGCGGAGAGACAGCGCGGCGGGGCATTGGATAATGCGCCTGACCACCGAACAATCGATTTCGAGGTTTACGAATCATGTACGCAGTCATTGAGACAGGCGGCAAACAGTACCGCGTCGCGCCAGGCGAGACGATTCGCGTGGACAAGCTGGCGGGTGACGTTGGCGCCGAGGTGGACCTGGGCCGCGTGGTGGCCTTGGTGAACGACGGCGCGATTACGACCGGAAGCGAGTTGGCTTCGGCGAAAGTGACCGGCACCATCACCGAGCAGGATCGCGGCCAGAAGGTGATCGTGTTCAAGTTCAAGCGCAAGAAGCAGTACCGGAAGACGATCGGGCACCGGCAATACTACACGGCGGTGAAGGTGGGCGAGATTCAGCCGTAAGGCGGCCGGGGCCAGGAGAGCAACGATATGGCGCACAAAAAAGGTTTAGGCAGTTCAAAGAACGGGCGCGATTCCAACGCGCAGCGTCTCGGCATCAAGAAGTTCAGCGGCGAGCGCGTAACGGGCGGATCGATTCTGGTTCGCCAGCGGGGCACGCGTTACAATCCCGGCGAAAACGTCGGCATCGGCAAAGACGATACGCTGTTCGCCAAAGTCCCCGGCATCGTGGAGTTTCGCGATCGCGGCCGGATGGGCAAGTATATCAGTATTCGAACGGAAGCCTGAAACAACCTGATTCGTCTCCGAGCCGCCGGCGGGTGAATACCCCGGCGGCTTTTTTTGTTCTCTACTCTTTGCAACATGTTCATCGATGAGGTAAGAATCCGTGTGAAAGCCGGCGACGGCGGCAACGGGTGCCTCGCCTTCCGCCGGGAGAAGTACGTTCCGCGCGGCGGCCCGAGCGGCGGCGACGGCGGCAATGGCGGCGACGTGATCCTGGTGGCGAACCAGCACTACAACACACTGCTGCATTTCCGCTTCAACCCCGAGCACAAGGCCGAACGGGGCCGGCATGGCGAGGGGAGCATGCGGACGGGGCGGGAAGGCAAACCGGTGGAACTGCCGGTGCCGGTGGGCACTGTGGTTTACGACGAAGAATCCGGGGAGCAAATCGCCGATTTCACCAAGCATGGCGAACGCGTGGTGGTGGCGGCCGGGGGCCGTGGCGGGCGAGGCAACATCCATTTCGCGAAGCCCTGGCATCAGGCGCCCACCGAGCATGAGGACGGCTCACCCGGGGAGGCGAAGAATCTTCGGATGGAGTTGAAGCTACTGGCCGACGTAGGGTTGGTGGGGCTTCCCAACGCGGGCAAGTCCACGTTGATTTCGCGCATATCGGCGGCGCGGCCCAAGATCGCCGACTACCCGTTCACGACGCTCGAACCGAACCTGGGCGTGGTGAATGTGGAGGAAGGCCGGACGTTCGTGGTGGCCGACATCCCAGGGCTGATCGAAGGGGCGCATGAAGGCGCTGGGCTCGGCATCCGTTTTCTGCGGCACGTGGAGCGGACGCGCCTGCTGGTGCATCTGGTGGATGTATCAGCCTACACGGAGCGGAAACCGTCGGAAGACTATCGCATCGTGATGAAGGAGCTGGAAAGCTTCAGCGCGGAGTTGGCGTCGAAACCGTCGATCGTGGTGGCGTCGAAGGCGGACGTGGCGCAAGACCCGGCGCGAATCGAGAATCTGAAGCGAATGGCGAAGCGGCGAGGGCTTCCTTTCTTCGCGATTTCCGCGGTGACGGGCAAGGGTCTGCCGGAGTTGATTCGCGCGATGGAAGCGGTCCTGTTCCCGCCCGGCGCCGAGCCCACGGCTTTGACATAGCTTCACCTGCCGGACTGTCACCGGATTCCGGCCTCATGCACCCAAACTCTTGTATGCGATCCAATCAGGAGTCTGTGACGATCCTTTTCAAACGAATCATTATTTTGCTCGTATTGGCCTGCTTTATCGCCGTAGCGGTTCCGGCACGGGCCGAAGACCACGGCCCAGACGTACGCTACACGGGCGCGCCGGGCGACGAGACAGGCGCGTCCTGCCACGGGGGCACGGCGGTGAATGCGTGCGGCGGGAACCTCGCGATTCAACTGGCGGGGGCAACACCTGCACGCCCGGCGTGAAGCAGGGAGTCGGATTTCCATTGAGCACCCGTCTGGCGAGCGACCCGAGCGATGGGCAGGCGGTCAAGATAGGCGAACCGATCGTTATCAGGGTTTGTGCTCAAGAACGGCTCTCGCACCTTCGGGCGCTACAGTAGAGTGTCGCCGGAGAGCCTCTACCAGATGGACATTTTCCTACCCTATCCCAAGTGGATTCCTTTTTCCCCCCACGGCCCCTTTGACTGAGATCGGGCGCCGACGAAAGTTTCCTAGTGGCCTGTCGCAGCGAGTTCGTTGCGATGCGCCGTGACGGGTCATTGTATTTCCATTTGATCGGGCGTGCCGCCGTGGAGTAGGCGCGGATGAATCGCATCAAGTTTCTGGCCAGATCAGCGACCGATTGAAGGACCCCGCGACGCAATCACTTCGCGTTCGAGGCGTGCGAACTTGATCTCGACCTGATTGAGCCAAGACGAATAAGTCGGCGCGAAATGAAGCCGCACATTCGGATGCTGTTCCAGGAACGTGGCGACCGTCTTGGTCTTGTGCGCCGACAGGTTGGTCTCAAACAGCCTGCGGCCGCCTCGCGGCCGGCGGTCGCTACGCGCCTGCCCATCCCAGTCTCACCGCGCGGCCATGTGCGCGCGCGGTATTCTATGTGCATACCCCAGCACGTTTTCGAACCAATCAACGCGGCCCTAGTCAGCGTCCTCAGCTTGTTCCTCTGATCCATACACGGTATGCGATGCAAATAGATCCCCAGTTCAGCCTTCGGCGAAAATACGATGCTACCTGCTCCGCGGGGCGATATGCCGTATCCGCAGTCCAGGGGAAAATCCGCCTGTGCAAGAATCAATCGCCCAAGAAAACGCAACAAGTCGGCATCCCCTTCGATTTCTATCGAAGGCACGTCTCCCTGGCCGGAGGCGGGAATGGTTCGAGTTGTGAGGTCGATGAACCATTTAGAAAATCGTCTGGTACGTCGTCCGGGCGAATATTGCTCATTTCCCCGTCCATGCTAGGATCGTTGCCCTTTCGGAATTCCTGCCGGAGACAGCCGTTGTCCCACACCGAGCGGTCCCGCTGACTCCTTTCAAAATCCCTCCTGTCCTTATTTTGCGGCACTTCGATCGCGCGGCTCCGAGAACAACCTAGCCGAACCCGACAACCAGCTGATTCTGAATGGTTTATAGCCGGACACTACTGAGATTGCGTGTGTTTCGAACAGGCCTACGCGATGATTTCCTTGACCACCTGGCCCTGCACCTCGGTCAGACGCTCCTTACGGCCCTGATGCATGTAGCTGAGGCCGTCCTGATTCAGGCCAAGCTGATTGAGGACGGTGGCGTGGAGATCGCGGAAATGCATGGGTTTGTCGACGGCCTTGAGGCCGATGGCGTCGGTAGCGCCGTAGGTCATCCCGCCCTTGAAACCGCCGCCGGCCACCCACATGGAGAAACCCGTGTTGTGATGGTCGCGGCCTTTGCCGCGCTCCGATTCCGGAGACCGGCCGAATTCGCCGCCCCACAGTACGACGGTGGAATCGAGGAGTCCGCGGCGTTTGAGGTCCTTCACCAATGCCGCGGTGGGGCGATCGGTCAATGACGCCATTCGTTTGTGATTCTTCTCGACATCGGAGTGGGCGTCCCATTCCGTCTCGGCGCCACCGCCGCCGGCGACTACGCAGACGAAGCGAACGCCTCGTTCGACCAACCGGCGGGCGAGCAGACAGCGGCGGCCGTAGTCGTCGGTGGCCGGGTCCCCGACACCGTAGAGCGCGAGCGCCTCGGCGGGTTCGTTGGACAGGTCGAAGATTTCCGGCGCTTCGGTCTGCATCTTGAACGCGGTGTCGTAGGCCGACATGCGCGCGGCAAACTCGGTGTCCTCGCCATGGTTGGCTTCGTTGACAGCACGGAGGAAGTCCATTGTCTTTCGGCGGCGTTCGAGCGAGATGCCGTCGGGAAGGTCGAGATTGAGCACGGGGCGTTTGCCCGGGCGGAACAGCGCCGGCTGATAGGCGGCCGGAAGGAATCCGTTGGTGTACATGGGCTGGCCGGCTTCCGGCGTCCCGTTGGGATCGGGCATGACGACGTAGGCCGGCAGGTTCTGCGCCTCGGTGCCGAGTCCATAGGCCAACCAGCTTCCCATGGCGGGAAAGCCCGGAATGACGCGCCCGGTCATCATTTGATACTGCGCGGCCGAGTGGACCACCATGTCGCCATGCATGGACCGGAGCACGCAGATATCGTCGACGATTTCGGATTGATGCGGCAACAGATCCGAGACCTCGATTCCAGATTGGCCGTACTTCTGAAACGTCCGCTGGGTGCCCAGCAAGCGCGAAGCCGCGTTCACGTTCTGGTATTTCACGTCGCCGAATTCGGCGGGCCGTTTCTGGCCGTTCAACTCGTTCAGCAGGGGCTTGGGATCGAAGGTTTCCAGGTGCGAGGGTCCGCCGGCCTGGAACAGAAAGATCATCGCCTTGGCCTTGGCGTCGAAGTGGGGAGCCTTCGGCGCCAGGGGATTGTAGCGCGCGGTGGCCGCACAGGCGTGCTCCTGCGCCATCATCGACGCGAATGCCAGCGAACCGACGCCACAGAAGCAGTCAGTAAGAAATTCGCGGCGATTTCGATTGAAGCGAACGTGCTCGGATGCCATGATGCAATTGCTCCCGGTCAGTTGACGTACAGAAACGGATTCATGTTGAACAGAGTGACCGCGAACTCCTTGACGATCACAAGATCTTCAGGACCATCGGCCAGATACTTCTGCGCGAGGGCCTGTTCGGCGGCGGTGGGGGCTCGGCCGGCGGTTAGCCGCCACGCGAGATCGATGCGGGACGCGGTGGTCTTGCGCTCGGTGAGCAGGCGCTGGGCGAGCGAGGTAGCCAAATCGTTCGACAATTTTCCGTTCAACAACTCGAGCGCCTGTGGGGCGTGGGTGGACTGCTGACGCCGGTCACAAGAAAGCAGGGTATCGGGCGCGTCGAAGACCTGTTGGAAGGGTAGGATCAGGTTGCGCTTGTAGATGAGATAGATGGACCGGCGATCGTACTCGGCGGCGTCGCGGGTGGGCTGCCAGTATTGGGGCCGCTTGAGGTCTTTGATCAAGTCCTGATCGATCTTGATCATCACACTACGGCCGCCTGCTTTCGGGTTGAGGCGACCCGAGGCGGCCAGCATCGAGTCACGGATCTCTTCGGCCTCCAGACGGCGGCGGTTGAACTTCCACAGCAACTTGTTTTCGGGATCCTTTTCCGACGCGGCCGCTTCCCGCGGCGAATCGCTCGCCTGGCGGTAGGCGCTCGAAAGCAGAATCATGCGATGGATAGGTTTCCACTTCCACCCGGACTCGATGAAGCGGTTGGCGAGCCAATCGAGCAACTCGGGGTGGGAGGGACGAACGCCCATACGGCCGAAGTCATTGGGTGTGGCGACGATGCCGCGCCCGAAATGAAACTGCCAGAGCCGGTTTACCATGACACGGGCGGTGAGGGGATTGGCGGGGTCGACGATCCACTTGGCGAGTTTCAGGCGCGGAGTGGGCGTGTCGATGGGGGCCTCCGGCATATCATCGGGCAGCAGGACGCCGAGGGGGCGCATGCCAACGGCGTCTCCTTTGTTCCGGTAGTCGCCGCGCGCCAGAATGTGGATCGGGCTCATTTCCGCGGTTTCGTCCTTGACAGCGTACATGGAAGTGAGCGGGAGAGGCATCTTTTCGTCGATCGCTTCCAGTTGCTGAATGATCTTGCCCTTCTCCTCCTCCGAGGCGCCTCTCATCTTGCGCCGAAGGTTTCGCGACTCGGCCTCGAGCGGATCGACGGTGGCCTTCCAGGCAGCCTGTTCTTCGGCGGTGGCGACGACGACGTCGTGGGATTGTGTCTGCGCGAAATAGGCCTGCATCCGGTAGTAGTCGGAGTGGCGAATGGGGTCGAATTTGTGATCGTGGCATCGGGCGCAGCCAAGAGTGACGCCGAGGAAGGCAGCGCCAACGATGTTGGTCATTTCGGTGAGCACTTCGGTGCGCGAACTGGCCACTTCCTGATTGCCGGCGTTCTTGCGCAGGGGACCGAGGCGATTGAAGCCGCTGGCGACGATGTTGGTTTCCTTGGTCGCGTCGATCTCGTCGCCGGCGAGATGCTCCAGGAGAAACTGATTGTACGGCTTGTCGTTGTTGATGCTGGCGATGACGTAGTCACGGAAGCGGTAGGCATCCGGACGATGGGTATCGTATTCGTAGCCGTCCGATTCGGCGAAACGAACTACGTCGAGCCAGTGACGCGCATACTGTTCGCCATAGCGCGGGGAAGCGAGCAGGCTGTCGACGAGCTTCTCATAGGCGCGAGGCGATTTGTCGTTGACGAACGCGGCCACCTCAGCCGGCGTGGGCGGCAACCCATGGAGATCGTAGGTAAGGCGCCGGATGAGGGTGGTTCGATCGGCTTCCGGGGCCGGAGCCAGCGAGGCTTTTCGCAGCGATGCAAGCACGAATGCGTCGATGGGCGTGCGCACCCAGCGCCGCGCGGCGGCGTCGGTGAAGACCGGCGGCGCTGCGTCGCTTCGAGGCTGGAATGACCAATGACGGCGCTCGGCAGGCTTGTAGGTTCCGAGGGGCGCTGAATTGGTGCTGGCAGCGAAGACGGCGGTGACGGTGAGCAATGCCACTGCGGCGGGGGCTTCGTTGAGTCTCATGGCTTGTCCAATCGCGAGGATGGCGGCCTGGAATGGTCGCTGCCGATACTCTATCACACCGCCAGCTTCCGACGAGACAGAAAAGGCTGTTTCCGGCTACAGGGGAGGAGGAGGCGGTGGAGGAGGCGGAGGTGGGGGAGGCGGCGGGGGCGCAGCGGTACCGCCATCACCCGGAGGAGGCGGCGCACCTGCACCGGTATCGCCGGGGAGAGGGGCGGGAGCGCTGGGGCCAGCCCCGGGGGCCGATCCACCGCCGCCACCGCCGATCCGCGGACCGCGCAACATGATGCTGTAGAACACGTCAGCCATGGCGTTGGCGCCGCGCTGCATGATGGAGCCTTTGTCGAGTTTGGCCTTGGCAATCGGAACGTTCTTGTAGACGCGCAACTGGTCTCCGCCGTTGAGCAGGCGTGGCTGCTCGTTATAAAGGAGGCGGTGGCGCACGCCGACCTGCCCTTCCTCGACGGCGATAAGCGTCGAATCATCGCTCGAGTCCACCTCGACATCGAACGTGGTGCCGCGCACCGAGATCACGGCGGTAGGCGTGTGGATCTTTTCCGGATTGGGCTGGCCGCCCCACTTCTGGATAAACACTTTGATGCGGCCCACCACCATATCGATCAGTTCGACCGCGTTGTAGGTGTTACGGAAGATCACCTGCGAGCCGGGGAAGACTTCGAAGGTGCTGCCGTCGCTGACGCGGAAAACGGCGTAGCCGTCGTCGCCGGTGACGATCATCTGGCGGGGTGCGATCGTATCGCCCAGGTTGAGCGCCCAGGGAGTGGACCCCTTCATCACCGACACCCGGCCCTGCATGGCTTCGAGGGTGGCGGCGACATTTTCCGGACGCGCCGAGGCATCCTGGAAATTCATTGGGGGCGCGGGAGTGGGTTGTTGCGGAAACTGTTGTCCCCACGCAGCGAGCGGGCACAACACCGCAGCCACGGCTGACAGCCATGCGCGGCGTCCGAAATGGAGCCTGTGCTTCATCGAATTTTAGAAAAATGTCAAACTTCGCTAACCCGGCACAGCAAACTGAAACCGAACGGCGCCGACGGCGATCCATGACAGTGCCGACACGTCGACCACGACCGAAGCAAGTCTCAGTCTACACCAAAATTGCATGCACGACTGGGGCCTGGTTATAGGTTCGGGCGAAACAGAAGAAAAAATGAGTCTCGTCAACAAGTTTTGGTCACCAAGCGCCGATCAGGGGGTGAGGGGCCAGGATAGAATGGTCCCATAGGATGCGTCATTGTGCCACAGCTTGCGCGCCCGGTCCCGCCGCTTGGTGGATCGCGCTGCTGCTGCTCGCCACGGGCTTGGTGAGCGCACAGACGGTACCGCTCGAGTGGCGGCGCGCCGGGAACACGCTTGTGTCGGCTGGCCTGGCCGATCCTGCGTCCGGTGGAGTTGCACGGGTCTGGTATTCGGCCGGCGGGGGCACGCTGTACGCGCGCACGGCGACCGGGAACGTGTTTGAAAGATCAGAGTCCGACGAAGACGGCGGCTGGCGGCGGTCCCGCGCGGCGGCCCCGGTGACGGTGAGCCTGCTGGCCGGCGAGCTGATTCCCGAGCGCGGCGCCAAGATGCTGGAGGCCGGATCGGGAGTCCGGTACGCGTGGGCGGCATCGATATTCCGATCCGCCGACGAAGGCCGGTCTTGGGACAATACAAGCCGGTACCGGGGCGCGTCGCTGATCGGGGAAGGGTTGGCGGACTTAGCGGTTTCGCCCTCCAACCCAGAGGAAATCACGGCCGCGACCGCGAGCGGCGTATGGCGATCCGCCGATGGGGGCCTCTCGTGGAGCGGCATGAATGACGGATTGCCAAATTTGCCGCTCCGGCGGCTGCTTTCCGTTCGTCCGTTGCGGGCGGAGTTGTTCTTCCAGGAAGCATCTCGATCCGGCGAGGCCGTTTGGCAGGCTGCCGCGGGCCGGGAAGGCGCCTGGCGGCCTACTGCGCCGGACATGCTGGACGCCGAAGCGCTTCGACGCCGGGGCTTCGAGCAGATGCTTCGCGAACAGGCGCCTGGGTCCGCAGTCACGGCCGACGCGTCGGCGGGTGACTGGATCTATGCCGCCTCGGCAGGCCGGATCTGGGTTTCGGCCGACCGCGGGCGATCGTGGCGGGTTTCTCCGGTTCCCGGGCCTGCCAATGTCACGCGGCTGCTCACGTTCGCCCAGGAGCCGCGGACGGCGCTGGCGGTGCTCGCCACCGATACGGGGTCGCGCGTGGCGCGGACGGTGAACGGCGGCTTGTTTTGGGACGATGTGACGAGCGATCTTCCGGCCTCCGCGGTGGGAGGCATCGCCGCCGATTTCGAATCGGGCGCGGTCTACGCGGCTACCGCAGCCGGACTGTATTACGCGCAAATGGATCTGCTTCGCGCCGCGCCGGCGCCGTCGTGGCGGCCGATCGGGGATCTTCTTCCGGCTTCGCCCGCGGTCGACGTAATGCTTGACGCGGGGGGGAGCCAACTGTATGTCGCGCTCGAAGGCGATGGCGTGTGGGCGGCGCTTGCCCCGCACCGGTTCCGGGATCCGCGGCTGGTGAACGCCGCCGATCGCTCGACGCGGGCGGCGGCTCCGGGCACGCTGCTGAGCGTATTGGGCGCGCTCGTTTCGCGAGCCCGCGCCGGATCGCTGAACGTGCCGGTGCTGGCCGCCTCCGGCGGAGAGTCGCAGATTCAAGTGCCGTTTGAAGTGAGCGGCAGCCAGCTCGATCTGCAGTTGACGCCGGCCGACGCGGGCGCCCCGCTTTCGCTTTCGCTCCCTCTGCGCGCGGCGTCGCCGGCGATTTTCGTGGATCCCGACGGAGCCCCGATGGTGCTCGACGCCGACCGGGGGGTCCTGCTCGATGCCGGATCGCCGGCCCGCGCCGGAAGCCGGATCCAGATACTAGCCACCGGGCTCGGCCGCGTGACGCCGGAATGGCCCACGGGCCTGGCCGCTCCCGCGGACTCTCCGCCACGCGTAGCGGCGGCCGTCCGGGCAATGGTGGACCGTGTTCCTGTGGTGGTGACCAAGGCTACGCTCGCGCCGGGCTACATCGGCTTTTACGTGGTGGAAGTGCAACTGCCCGACGTGGTCAACAACGGACCGGCGGAACTGGCCATCGAGACGGGCGGGCAGTCCTCGGCGGCGGTGACGCTCCACCTGGTTCAGTAGCGGCTTCCTCCCTCGTGGCTTCCTCCCTCGTGGCTTCCTCCCTCGTTACAATCGAGAGGTGTCTTCCGCCTCCTATGACCTGATCGTGCTGGGCTCGGGTCCGGCCGGTGAAAAAGGCGCCTCCACCGCCGCGCAGTTCGGCAAGCGGGTCGCGATCGTCGAGCGCGATCCTCATGTAGGAGGGGCGTCGACCAACACGGGCACCATCCCATCGAAGACGCTCCGCGAAACAGCGCTGGCGCTTTCCGGACTCCGCGCCCGCAACCTGTACGGCGTGGACCTGTCGCTGCGCCGCGAGGCCACCGTGGCCGATTTCCTCTATCACGAAAGTCAGGTGAAGGCGAGCGAACGGAAGCGGATCCAAACCACCATCGACCGCGACCGGATCGACCTGATTCACGGAGCCGGTTCGTTCACCGGTCCGCACACGCTCGAGGTGACGACGCCCGGGGGAACCACGACGCTCGAAGGAGGAACGATCCTGATCGCGACCGGTTCGGCGCCGGTCCAGCCGCCCGAGTTCTGCTTTCCGGACCCCCGGGTGCATGACTCCGATGAGATCCTGGCGCTCGAGAGGATCCCGGCCAAATTAGCGGTGATCGGAGCGGGCGTTATCGGCAGCGAGTACGCGTGCACGTTCGCCGCGCTGGGAAGCGAGGTGCATCTGCTCGACCGGCGGGATTTGATTCTGCCTTTTCTCGACCGCGAACTCTCGCTGACGTTCGAGAATTCGCTCCCTCGGCTCAACATCCGGTACTACAAGAACGAGCGTGTGTCGTCATGCACGCCGGGCCCGGCCGATGGCGCGATCGCGCTGCGCTGCGAATCCGGCTTGACGCTCGAGGTGGACCAGGTGCTGGTGGCCGCTGGGCGCCGCAGCAACACGGCGCACCTGAACCTGGAGGCGGCGGGGGTGGCGACGGGGGATCGAGGACTGATCCCGGTGAACGAATTCTACCGGACCAATGTGGACCACATCTACGCGGCAGGCGACGTGATCGGATTTCCGGCACTGGCGGCGACTTCGGCCGAGCAGGCGCGCATCGCGGTGTGGCACGCGTTTCAATTGGGGATCCGGTTCGACATGTCGCCGATGTTGCCGACCGGCATCTACACGATTCCCGAGATCAGCATGGTGGGCGAAACCGAAGAGGCGCTGCAGGAGAAGAAGATCGAGTACGTCACGGGGCGGGCCGCCTACGCCGACAATGCGCGCGGGGAAATCATCGGAGATTCGGCGGGCTTTCTGAAACTGTTATGCGCCAAGCCAGGAGGCAAGATTCTGGGAGTACATGTGATCGGGGAGCAGGCATCGGAGGTGGTGCATATCGGACTGATGGCGATGATCACCGGGAGCGAGGTGGACGTGTTCAACCGGACCTGCTTCAACTATCCGACGCTCGGGGACCTGTACAAGACGGCCGCCTATGACGCGATGCTGAAGCTGCACGCGATGCCGGGTGCGCCGGGGGGCATTGTTTATTGACAGGGGGGTGCTGACGGGGCCTGTTCGAGGCGCGAATGGAGAGTGGAGCATCGACAGGCGCGCCGGAGGGAGAAAAAGACGAACGAGGGCGCCGCCGTTGCCGGCGGGCGTCCTCGTTGCTCTCTCTCCAACTGCAATGTCGCCGGCCAGCCTACTTGTGGCCTTCCTTGTGATCGCCTTTGTGGTCGCCCTTGTGGTCGTCCTTCTTGTCTTCTTTGTGATCTTTCTTGTGATCGTCGTTGGCCGCCAAGGCGAAATTGGACGCACCAACGAGCATTCCCATTGCGATCATCATGGCCTGAAGCTTCTTCATCTGTGTCTGGCTCCTCGTGTAGGTTAAGGTTTTCGTCGCCGGACAGCCCCGGGGGGCCGTCCGCTCTCAAATTCCTCATCGGAGACGATGGGCGAAGCGATAGCGAATAATTCCGAATACCGGCGCCGGTGGCGGTCAGCTTCTCGATATCAGTGACGAGAAGATGGACGTCCACGAGGATTTCTTCTTCGCGGTCTCGCCCTGCGCGCCCTTGGGCGGTTCGAATAACTGATTGGCGAGCGCGGCCAGACTCTTGCCGAAGCCGCTGCTGGGGCTGATCGGCTTGCCTTCCATCAGGGCTCGCTGCACGGACTCGTAGTCGCTCGGGATGATGCGGAATACCTTGTTGCGGAGTGCGGTTTCGATGGCTTCCTGATTGAGGCCGACATCGGGGTTGTACCGGTTGACCACCAGACGGATTCTGGATTTGTCGACACCCTGGGCAGAGAGATGCTGGAGCGCCCGCTGGGTGGACCGCAGGGCTGGGAGTTCGTTGGTGGTGACGAGGAGGATTTCGTCCGATTGCGCGAGGATCGACTGCGACCAGCGGGTGAACGGATTGCTCAAATCGAGAATGACGTAGTCATACGCCTGGCGGCAGAACTCGACTACCTCGCGCGGATCCGGGAGATCATGCACGGCGTCCATGGCGTTTTCCGGCGACAAGAGAACGTCGACGCCCTTGTGTTGGGTGACCATGCCGCGCCACAAATCGGCGTCGAGGTTACCGGCGCGGCTGAGCGCGTCGAGGAAGCTGTAGTTGGACTTGACCTTGAGCAGAAACGAGAGCGTTCCGGCGGTGGGATCGAGGTCGGCGAGCAGAATCGTCTTCGCGCCCGTGCGCTTGGCCTGAAACACGAGGCTGCTGGCGAGGGTGCTGGCGCCGCAAGCGCCCTTTACCGGGATCACCGAAAGAATGGTTCCAGTACCGATCGAGCCGGGGCCGGAACTGAATGCGCGCTCCATTACCGGCTGGAGCTGTTCGACCGAGAAGGGCTGAAGGAGGAACTCGGCGGCGCCCTGGCGCAGCGCCCGTAGAATGAGGTCGGAGTTGTTGGCGGAAAGCAGAGCGACGATGACGGTGGATGGCGACGACTGCCCCATGTCGGCAAGCAGGGCGAGCGACTTCTCCTGATCAGAGGTGACGTCGACAAAGCAAAGGGGACGCGTCTGACTCAGCAGTTGGGATACGGTTTTCCGGTCCGGGTACTGCGTCACCTGCTCCACCGATGCGGACGGGTAGTGCTGGCTCAAAAGGGGGATGAGGTCCCCCATGAGACGGCGTTCAGGACAGATGACGAGAATATTCTTTGACACTGCCGCTTTCCAAGACACCTTTCTCCGGCGCAGTGGGCTGGCCAAGTGCATGCGCAGCCGCTCGAGGACCGTCACCTCCTTGCTCGCCGCCACCTCCCGCCACAAACAGTACGGGGTGCGGCAACCAACAACGGCGATGTGGTGCCTGAACCGGGTTCGAGTGTATTAACTTCCTCATGCCTACATCGGCTGAGTACCGGAAAAACCTGAGAGTTGTGGAGGGGGAGTTCCACTAAAACTTGCAGAACGCGCTGCCGCCGGGCGGCCGTGGTATCCGAGGCCGGCCGGTCCGCCACAGCCGGTATCTGGCGCCAAGGGGCACGCTCGAGGATTCCGGAGCGAGAATCAGCCTGCCCGAGATCATACTCCGCGTCTAGTCCGAAGAGGATTGAGAAGGAGATAGGAAGAACTGGAAAAGGAATATGCTACCCACCACGATGTCATCGAATTTCCGCATCGCCTCAGCCACGGCCAGAAGACGCGGCGCGCCGCCCATGCTGCCGGTTCAGTCCGGCCTTTGCTCGCAAACCGCGGCCCACCCGGCGCGCAAGCACGTGGCCGTTTGCGACACGCAGCTCAATCACGGCGGAAGGAGTGCAGCTCGCTCAGCGGATGCACCGACCTTGACTTCCTGGGGCGGTGGGAGGGTTGGCGGAAGCACTCGACCTGGTGCGGGACCGGCGGCCGGACCTCATCATTGTCGACAAATCGTTCGGATCGCAAACCCTGCTGCAGTGGCTCGGAGAGATGCGGGCTACGCACGCATCCACGTCGGTGGTGGTGTGGGGCAACTCGATCACCGAACCGGAAGCGCTGCGGCTACTGCAATCGGGCGTGCGCGGAATTCTGCGGAAGAACGCCGACCGGGACACGCTGATCACGTGCCTGCGTTCGGTGGCGGGCGGGGTGAATTGGATGGAGGACACCCTGTTCCGGGAGACGCCGCGGGCGGACCGGTACCCACGGTCGGAATTGACGCCGCGCGAGCAGCAGGTGCTCGAGCTGGTGGAGCAGGGTCTCAAGAACAAAGAGATCGCGCGGGAGCTGGGCATCCGGCCGGGCACGGTCAAGATCCATCTGAAGCACATTTTCGAGAAAACGGGAGTCCGGGGGCGGTACGGATTGGCACTGACCGGACTGCGCGAAAAGGGTGGGCTGGATCGCTCCTTCGGCGCGCGGGATTAGTAGGCTCGCGCGACGGGAGAGTCCCCCGAGTCCCTCGCTGGCCCGGATGGGCCTCAATCGGCGCGGAGAGACGCCACCGGATCCACCCGGGTGGCGCGCCGCGCGGGGGCCCAACATGCCCCCAGCGTAACAGCGGTGAGAATCGCCACCGTGGCCGCCAGCGGCGCCCAATGGAACTCGCCCAATCCGGCCGCGAACAGCCCCCGCAGCGTCCGTGCGAGAATGCCGCCCAGCACCGCTCCCACCGCCAGGCCGGTCAAAACGAGACGCATCCCCTGACGCAAGACCAGCCAGATCACCTGCGTGCTTTCGGCGCCGAGCGCCATCCGGATACCGAATTCACTGGTCCGCTGCGCCACCGCGTACGTCATGACGCTGAAGATACCGGTGGCGGCCAATCCCAACGCCACCGCCGCGAACAGGCCGAGCAGCAGCGCCAGAAAGCGCGGCCTGGCGCGAGCGGTGGCAATGGCGTCTTCGAGCGGGCGCACCTGCGCCAAAGGGAGGGAGGCGTCAATCCCGCGCAGCGCATCCCGCACGGGCCCGAGAACCGGCCACGGATCGACACTTTGGCTTTTGACGAGCAGAGTAGCCGATCGCGAGTTAGGCGCCTGGGGGAAGGAGAAGAACAACTCGGGGCCAGCCGGCCGGTCCAGGCCCTGATTCTTGATGTCCCTTACGACGCCGACGATGGTGAACCAGGGTGAATCGTCGCTGGGACGCCCATCCGGCTTCACGCGCTTTCCGATGGCGCTCGCTTCGCCGTAAAAATGCCGCGCGAAGCTTTGGTTGACGACCAGCACAGGCGGCGCCCCATCCCCGTCGCGCGCTTCGAAGGTGCGGCCCTCCACCGCCGGTACGCCGAGGAGCTCGAACGATCCGGGCGAAGCGGAGTTCCAATAGTCGACGTTGTGGATGGGCCCGCCCGGTTTGGGAACCAGCCCCTCGATAAACGTGTCGTTGGCGTCAACGGGCCGGTTGGGCGGCAGCGCGGCCACCACCGACGCCGAAGCAACGCCGGGCAGTTGCCTCACTCGTTCGAGCGCCGCGGTCCAGAATCGCCGCCGGGCGGCGAGATCGGGATAGTCCTGCGCGGAGAGAGAGATGCGCATGGAGAGCACTCCCTCGGTCCGGATGCCGGGATCGGTGTGAGTGAGCCGCCAGAACCCTTCGACGAGAATGGCGGCGCCGGCCAAAAGCATGAGAGCCAGCCCGATTTCGCCCGCCACCAGTGCGCTCCTCAGCCAGTGCGCCTCGCGGGTGGGCGTGGTGCGGCCGCCGGCCGATTTCAAAGTTTCAAACAGCCGGGTCCGGACGGTCTGGGCAAGCGGAGCCAGCGCAAAGACCACGCCAGTGGCGAGAGCGGCCGCCAGCGCCACGAGCAAGACGGAGCCGTCGAGGTGCACTTCGGCGGCGCGGGGAATATTGTCGCCGCCGGCGCGCAGAATCAATCGGAGCAAGACGAAGGCAAGCACGAGTCCGAGCGCCGCGCCGCCGAGGGAGAGCAGGACGCCTTCGATCAGGAATTGACGCAGGAGGCCGGCCGTGGATGCGCCCATGGCCTGCCGGAGAGCCACTTCCCGCTGGCGGGTTTGGGCCCGGGCCAGCAACAGATTGGCAACGTTGCCGCAGGCGATCAGCAGTACGAGAAACGTGGCGCCGAGCATGAGAAGCATGGCGGGACGCACGTCGCCGACGGTTTCCTCGAGCAGCGGAAACGCCGCCAGGGTGTGCGTCTGCGGGTTGAAACGGTGGCGGCGCGGACCGTCCTGTTCGCCGTAAGCCTGTTCGAGCCGGTCCAGATCGGTGGAGGCCTGGGCAGGGGTCACGCCCGGTTTCCGCCTTGCGAGCAGAGAGAGGCGGTGGTTGCCCCAGCGGGAAAGATCGGCGGCGGAGAAGGCGAGCGGCGCCCAGAGCTCGGCCGGCTCAGAGTCGCCCGGGGGGAACTCGAAGCCGCGTGGCATAACGCCAATGACGGTGGCCTTGGCGCCGTCGAGGAGCACCTGGCGGCCCAAGGCGCCGGGTTCGCCTCCAAAAGCACCCTGCCACAAGCCGTAGGAGAGCACGACGGTGGGTGGCGCGCCTTCCTGGGTGTCCGCTTCGGTGAAAGTGCGGCCGCGCAATGGGGCCACGCCGAGTGTTTGGAACAGGGTTCCTGTGACCGAGGCGCCGTTGACGCGGACCGGGTCGCGGCCGGAGGGGGAGAGATTCACGCCGCCGGGCTGCCAGGCGTCCAGTGTTTCAAAGGCGTTGTTATCCCGGCGGAGGGCATCGAATTCGGGAGGCGAGATCCAGAAACGCCACATCCCGCCACCGGTCCAGGTGGGCCACTCCGAATAGACGCGCATCAGGCTCTGGGAGTCTTTGTACGGGAGCGGACGCAAAACCACTGCATTGACAACGCTGAAGATCGCCGAGGTAGCGCCGATGCCGAGGGCAAGACAGGTGAGCGCGGCCGCGGTGAAAACGGGCGCGCGCCGGAGTTGGCGGATGGCGAATCGAAGGTCGGCTCCGAGATTGCGCATGTCACCTGGGATTCAAAGAAGTGATACGTCCGAACGGCTGATTCGTTCCGGAATTTCTACCCGATCGCGACGATGGCGGCGCTCACCGGGCGAGACCCCACCGGGATCATCGTGAGAGCAGGCGCCGCAGGGGCGGCCGAGGGCCTGCGGGCGGAGAGGTTGGCCAATCGAAGAACGGAGATGTCGCCGGAGGCGCGGTTGAGAACGAGCGCGAAGGCGCCATCGGGCGTGACCGCGATCGCCGTCGGCTCCTTCCCCGTCGGCGCCACGGCGAGAACCCGCTGATTGCGCCCGTTGACGATCGTCACGTTGTTGGTTTCGGGATTGGCAACCAGGATCTGGTTGGCGGGCGAGACAGCGACGAAGCCCGGGGAGCGGCCCGCGAGCACCGTTCCGCGAACTTCGGTGAGATACGGGAATACCGTCACCAACGCGTCGGACCCCTCACCGGTGAGGTGCACTTCGCCGCCATCGGGTTTGACGCAGTAGTGACGCGGGCGCAGACCTAACGCCAGGCGGACCACCACCTTACGGGTGGCCATGTCGATCACCCACAGCTCGCCGGATTCCCGATCGGCCACCATCACGCTGCGGCCGTCTTTGCGGAAAGTGACCAAGCCCAAGTCCAGCGCAGTTCCCCGGGCCGCATCGACGCCGAGTTGGATGCGCTCCGGGCGGCCGGACCGGGGGCGGATCAAGGCGAGCGCTCCCGCCATGGCCACCGCGGCGACTTCACGGCCCTCGGGGACGGCGACGTCGATCGAATTGGCTTTTGCAGGCAGGGACCACTGCCCTTCCACCCGATGGGTCTCCAAATTGATGCGGACGGCCTTTTGCTCCTCGCAGAGAATCCAAAGGGAAGACGCATCCGGAGCCAGGCACATCGCGGTTCCGTGGGCAGGGAGCCGGATACGGCCAGCCACCGCGAGGGCCCGGCCGCTGATCAGGACGAGTTCCGCGGTTTCCGGCACGAGCACGTAGACGAGCGGCCGGCGCGGGTCCGCCACGACGGCGGTGGGATTACCGGCGAGGCCGATGTGACGGACGACGGCAAAGGCGGTCAAATCGACGGCAGCGACGGCCTTGCCATCGGAGTTGGCGATGAAGGCGACGCCGGGAAACCCGGCCACGCGGTCCCGCCGGCCGCACGCGGCGCTGCAGGCGGAAGCGGCGATGACGGCATGATCGATGAAGGAACGTCGCGTCAGCATGGCCTCAATCCCTGATAATATTGTATGTTGGAATGAACGATCCGCCCCGGGCGCGGTGTCAATAATAAGAGCAGTTTCCCCCCATGGACGATCTCAAGAAAAAGTTGCAGGATGAAGTACAGCTTCTCGAACGTGAGTTGCACGTGGATTTGCCGCGGGAGATTTCCCGCGCGCGTGCGCTCGGCGATTTGAGCGAGAACGCCGAGTATCACGCAGCCAAGGAACGGCAGCGGCTGGTGGATTCCCGGCTGTCGCAACTCAAGTCCCGGCTTCGAGATATGTCTATGGTGGATATGACCAAGATCCCGCATGGCCGAGTGGGTTTGGGCTCGATGGTGGTGGTGCTCGACACCAGGAAAGACGAGGAGATCAACTACAAGCTGGTGTTGAGCGAGGAGGCCGACGCCAGCAATGGCTGGATATCGACCACGTCGCCGATCGGCCGTGGATTGCTCGGCAAGGAAGTGGGAGATTCGGTGCGAATCGTGATCCCGGGCGGCGTCAAGGAGTTTGAGATCCTGAAACTGGTTACCATCCACGAGCAGACGAAATAGGCACAGTGAAGGAACAGGCCCTGTGTTACTCTGGACCGGTTGGTACTACGCTGAGGTAAAGCCGTAACGTCATGACCTATACAAAAGCGATCGGAGTTGCCTGCGACACCATCATCAGCCGGATCGTATGGGTTCTTTCGGTTCTGCGAATCCATCCGAATGTGCTGACGGCGGTGGGACTGGGGATCAACATCATCAGTGCGGCGTATCTGGCCAAAGGAAACTTCTGGGTGGGCGGCTGGATCATGGTGGGTGCGTCGCTGTTTGACATGGTGGATGGCCGGGTGGCCCGTGAGACCAGTCAAGTGACGCGGTTCGGCGGCTTTCTCGACTCGGTTCTCGACCGCTATTCCGACCTCGCGCTGCTGATGGGGCTGCTCGTCTACTACGGCAGCATCAACCGGAGCCTGTACGTGGTTCTGACGGCGGTGGTGATGACCACATCGGTCATGATCAGCTACACGCGGGCGCGCGCGGAAAACACGATACCGAAGTGCAAGGTGGGATTCATGGAGCGGCCCGAGCGGATGGTGCTGCTGATGATCGGCTCTTTGTTTGACCGGATGGCGCCAGTGCTTTGGGTGATCGCGGTGTTGGGGACGATTACGGTAATCCACCGGATCGTTTACACCTACTGGCAGACCAAGCATCTGGAGAACGCACAGCTCCGGGCGGTGCCGCAAGCGGAGCCGGCGCGGCGCGCCGGGGCGTAGCACTCAGCCGGGGTAGTACAACCCGGCACCCGGACCCACCGGAATCCCAAACGCCACCCAGGCGATCAACATCACAGTCCAACCGATGAGGAAAGTCATCGTGTAGGGCAGCATCATTGCGACCACCGTGCCGATGCCGGCGCCGGGCTTGTAGCGCTGGACGAAGGCGATGATCAGGGCGAAGTAGGACATCATCGGGGTAACGATGTTGGTGGTGGAGTCACCGATGCGATAGGCGGTCTGGGTGAGTTCGGGGGAATAGCCGAGCAGCATCAGCATGTGGATGAACACCGGTGCCAGGATGGCCCACTTGGCCGAGGCCGAGCCCATGAAGAGGTTGAGGAAGGCGGAAGCCAGGATAAAGGCAATGAGGAGGGGGACACCGGTCAATCCGATCGACTGGAGAAATTTGGCGCCGTGAATCGCCAGGATGGCTCCCAGATTGGTCCAGCCGAAAAAGGCGACAAATTGCGCGGCGAAGAAGACCAGCACGATATAGACGCCGAGGGTGCTCATGGTCTTGCCCATGGCATTCATCACGTCGGCGTCGCTGCGAATGGTTCCGGCGACGACGCCATAGGCAAGGCCTGGAAGCAGAAAGGCGAGAAAGATGAGCGCCACGATGCCGTGGAGAAAGGGCGAGTTGAGCAAGCCGCCGGTGGCGGGATCGCGCAGGACGGCACCTTCCGGGATCACGGCCAGCGCCAGCGCGGCGGAAAACAGCAGCGTGGCGATCCCGGCCGCGGCGAGGCCGCGCCGCTCGGCTGGAGCCAGGGGAGCGATCTCGGGACCGCCGACCGCATTGGCGTCTGGCGCTGCCGTTCCGGCGTCCGGCGAATAGGCGCCCAGGCGGGGTTCGACGATCCGTTCGGTGACGAAATAGCCGGCCAGGGTGATCAGCAGGGTGGAGACCGCCATGAAATAGTAGTTGGCCGCGGGGTTGACGGTATAGCCGGGCGCAATCAGGCGCGCCGCTTCGGTGGACAAACCCGCCAGCAGCGGATCCACGGTGCCGAGCACGAGATTGGCACTGTAGCCGCCAGAGACCCCGGCGAATGCGGCGGCGAGGCCCGCCAGCGGATGGCGTCCGGCGGCGAGAAAAACGACCGCCGCCAGGGGCACGAGGATGACATACCCCGCCTCGGAGGCTGCATTCGACATGACACCGGCGAATACGACCACGAGGGTAATGACGCGGCGCGGCGCGCTCAACACGAGGGCCCGCAGCAGGGCGCCAAGCAGCCCCGAGCCTTCGGCCACGGCCACCCCGAGCATCGCCACGAGCACGGTGCCAAGCGGCACGAAGCCCGTAAAGTTGGTGACGAGGCTGGTGGCAATCCGGCGCACGCCTTCGGCGGTGAGCAGGTTCACCGCGGCGATGCTGTTTCCCGTGGAGGGGTGCGTCGCGGTGGCGCCGGCCGCGACCCAGGAGATCACCAGGACCGCGGCGGCGAGGATGGCGAACAGCGTGGCCGGATGAGGCAGGCGATTCCCGGCGCGCTCGACAAAGTCCAGAAACCGGTTCATCCCGCCCCGATCGCGGCTGCGCCTGGCATCTATGTGGAGTCCGTCCGTGCCCTATTCGAACTGGATGGATTCCACCTGGATCACGCCGCCGTCCATTTTTCCGGTGACTTTGGCCTTGAGGTCTTTGTCCTTGGTGGATCCCTTCAAGGCGGCGAGGGCTTTGGCGTTGCCGGACTCGTTGAATTTGATGAATTTACCATCGGCCAAGACGAGTCCGAAGCCACTCTTGGCGCAATTGAGGTTGCACTGGCGGGTGTGTCCAGCCAGATCGCGGCCTTTGCACATGACGTCGACAACGGTACCGTCCCAGGAACCGGCGGCAAGCAGAGCAGGCAATATCGCCCCAAGAATCAGTCTCTTCATGAACAGGTTCACCTCCATTTCAGGATTGCCGATTCCGGCCGATACCGCAACCGGAAAGTTTGCAACTGAGTTTTCGACGCAGCCGTCCTTCAGTTTGTTGCATATGCCGACGATAAGAGTGCTGAAGCTAGGCCAGCGGCCCGAATCGGGACTTGATCCCAGGTCCGGGCCTGTTTATACTGGCAGTTTCTGATGCCGCAGAGACCGCAACCATGCAGGAACTGCAAACAGTACGGACCATTCCATTCCGGGAAGATTTCGACCCCGCCGGTCCCATGAAAGAGGCGGCCATGTTCTATGGCCTGTTCCTGCGCGGCCATTCGGTGGACTCGCTTCGCCGCGACATCGACGTCTCGAAAAATACGCTCGAGAAGTGGCTCCGGCCACGGCGCTACGAGCCGAATTTCCGGCAGACGCTCCGTCGCGTCTACACCTACCGGAAGCAAGTGCTGGCGATCTTCGACGAACTGGTGCTCAACGAGCGCAATCGAGCGCGGCTCCAGTAGTTCAACTCACTTTTTGACCGGACCTTCCGCCCTGTGGCGGTTACCTCACCGGCCGCGGCGCGCCCTGCTTCGGCAAGAACCACGGATACAGCGCCGGCAGAACGAACAGGGTGAGCACCGTGCTGGTTGCCAGCCCGCCGATGACGACGGAGGCGAGCGGCCGCTGCACCTCGGCCCCGGTCGAGGTCGACAACGCCATCGGCACGAAGCCGAGGCTCGCGACGAGGGCTGTCATCAGCACCGGCCGGAGTCGCGTGCCGGCGCCCTCGACGACGGCCTCCAGCGTCTCCTCTCCGCCTTCGCGCAGCCGGTTGATCGCGCTCACGAGCACGATGCCGTTCAGCACCGCCACGCCGAACAGCGCGATGAAGCCCACCGACGCCGAAAGGTTCAGATTCAGCCCCCGCAGCCACAGCATCGCGATTCCACCCACCAGAGCGAACGGCACGTTCAGGATGATCAGCAGCGCCTGGCGGAAGGAATGGAACGTGGCGTATAGGATGCCGAAAATGATGGCGGCGGTGAGCGGAAGCACCAGCCCGAGCCGCTTCATCGCACGCTCCTGATTCTCGAACTGTCCGCCGAACTCCATCGAGTATCCCGGCGGCAGCTTCACCTCCGCCTCCAATCGCTTGCGCACCTCGGCGACGAAGGTGCCCAGGTCGCGCCCGCGGACATTGGATTGTACGACGATCCGGCGCTGCCCGTTTTCGCGGGTGATCACATCCGGACCGCGCTCCAGCCGCACATCGGCCACCTGGCCCAGCCGCACGCGCTCGCCACCGGGCGCGGTGAGCAGCAAGTCACGGATCGCGTCGAGGTTTTCGCGCGAACTGGGCGGCAGCCGCATGACGATGTCGAACCGGCGCTGCCCCTCGATCAGTTGCGAGACCTCCATCCCGCCGACCACCATCTCCATGACATCGCGCAGGTCGGACACATTCATTCCGTAGCGGGCCAGCGCGACGCGGTTGGCGCGAATGTTCAACTCGGCCACGCCCGAGACGATTTCCATCTGCTCGTCGGCGGCCCCGCGTACGCTCGCAACGACGCGCAGGGCCCGCTCAGCGATCTGCTCGAGCACGGCGGAATCTTCGCCGAAGATCTTGACGGCCAGATCCGCCTTCACGCCGCTCACCACTTCGTCCAGCCGCATGGCCATCGGTTGTGTGAAGTTGAAGGCGACGCCCGGGATGTCGGCGAGCTTGCGGTCGATTTCCTCGATCAATTGCGCCTTGGTCGAAAACCGTTTCCACCCGGCCATCGGTTTGAGCAGGACATAGATGTCACCTTGGTGGATGCCCATGGCTTCGGTGGCGAGATCGGGCCGGCCGATTTTGGTGACGATGCCGGCGATCTCGGGCAACGTCATGAGTATCTTCTCCACGCGGGTGGAAATGGCGGCCGAATCACTGAGAGCGATGCCCGGCAACTTGCGGCTTTCAATGAGAATCGATCCTTCGTCGAGCCGCGGCATGAACTCGGTTCCGATGTAGGCGAGCGACCCCAGCGCCACGCCAAGCATCGCAAGGGCGGCGGCGATGACGAGCGCGCGCCCTCGGAGCACCACCCGCAGCACCCGTTGATAGCCCGCCCGCAGAGCTTCGAACCAGTGCTCGCCGTGCTCCTGCATCGGCCGGCGCACCACGAGCGTCGCCACGGCGGGAACGGCGAACAGCGCCAGGGCAAGCGACCCCACCAGCGCCGAGCAGACGGTGATGGCCATGGGCCGGAACATCCGGCCTTCCAGGCCTTCGAGCAGAAAAATAGGCAGGTAAACGGCGATGATAATGGCAACGCCGAACAGGATCGGCCGCGCCACTTCGCGCGCGCCTTCCCGGATCCGCGCCGACGGATCCCAAACCCCCGCCCGCGGACCATGCAACCGCCGTACGGCGTTTTCCATCATCACCACCGCGCCATCGACGATCATGCCGAAATCGATCGCGCCCATACTCATCAGGTTGGCCGAGATGCCGAAGAACCGCATGCCGATGAAACCGGCGAGCATCGACAAAGGAATCACGGCCGCTACGATCACGGCGGCGCGGACGTTGCCCAGGAAAACGACCAGGACGAGGATCACCAGGAGCCCACCTTCGATGAGGTTTCGGCGGACGGTGGCGATGGTGCCGTCGATGACGTCGGCCTGGTCGTAAAACGGCTCGATCCTGATATTGGGCGGCAGCACGAGCGAAGCCAGCCGCTGCTTCACCCGCTCGATGACGCGCTTGCCGTTTTCCCCTTTCAGCATGATGGTCATCCCGGATACGGTCTCGCCCTTACCGTCGCGCGTTACGGCGCCCTGGCGGGGCATCGGGCCGATCTTCACCGCCGCCACGTCCTTGAGCAGCACAGGAGTCCCGGCCCGCGCCAACAGCACGATATTTTCGAGATCGGCAATGCCGCTCACGCGCCCGAGGCCGCGCACGTTGTACTGCTCGGAGGCATGCTCGATGAACCCGCCCCCGAAGTTTTCGTTGTTCTCGCGAATGCGGTCATAGACGTCGCGCAGGGAGAGCCGATAGCGAAGCAGCGCGGCTGGGTTCACCTCGATCTGATACTGACGCGTTTCTCCCCCCCAGGTGTTCACTTCGTTGACGCCGGTGAGCGAACGCAACTGATTTTTGACGGTCCACTCATGAAGCGTCTTGCGCTCCATCGCACTGAGCGGACCCTCGACGGTGTACTGGTAAATCTCGCCGAAGGCGGTGGCCACCGGCCCGAGCGAGGTGGAGACGGAAGCGGGCAAACGGGTGCGAATCTCCTGCAGCCGCTCGTTGATCACCTGCCGGGCGAAGTAGGTGTTCACTTCGTCTTCGAACACCACCGTCACCATGGATAAGCCGAGCTTGGAAATCGATCGTATCTCGAGTTTGCGCGGCAATCCCATCAGCGCGGCCTCGATCGGATAGGTAACGAGAAGCTCCACCTCGGCGGCGCTCATGGCCGGGCATTCGGTGATCACCACAACCTGGTTATTGGTGAGGTCCGGAAAGGCGTCGATGGGAATCTCGGAAACGGCCAGGAGGCCGTAGACGATGAGGACGCCCAAACTCACCAGCACCATCCAACGATTGTCGAGAGCGAAATCAATCAGCCTGTTCAGCATCGCGCCGCCGCCATCACTCCTCTTCGAGCGATCCCTTCAGGAGTTGGGATTTCACGAGAAACGCTCCCTGCACCACCACGCGATCACCGGCATCGAGCCCGCCCCTGATCTCGACGTTGCCCTGGGACTGCCCTCCGGTTTCCACCGCGACGGCTTCGAACCGGCCCTCGCCGCGGTCGACGAAAACCACGGCCTGTCCCTTCAGCTCCTGCAACGCCGATTCCGGCACGGTCAGGGTGTCGCGGCGGCCGGCCGTCCGCAGTTCCGCGGTGGCGTACATTTCCGGCTTCAGCAACCCGGTGGGATTGGCGAGTTCGATGCGCGCCTGCACCGTGCGGGTCTCAGGATCGAGCTGTTCGCCGAGCTTGGTGACGCGTCCGCGAAACTCGCGCCCTGGATGCGCCTGCACGCGGACGGCAACGGCCATGCCCAAGCGCACCAGCGAATAGTGCTCTTCCCCCACCGAGGCGAGCATCCACAGCATCGATGGATCGGTGACGGTGAACATCGATCCGGCGGCGGGGACGACCGAGCCGGCGGAAACATTGCGCTCAACCACCACTCCGGCGGCCGGCGTGCGCACCGGTACCCAGTCTTCGATGTCGTGTTTGCCGGGTTCATGACTGTCCGGCTCTTCGGGATTGACGCCGAGAAACTCGGCCAAATGCGTGCGGACGCGCTCGATCTCCGCCTCCGACTGGACGATCCTTTGCTGCACGTCTTTGACGTCCACCTCGGCGTGTTCCAACGCCTCGAGCGACCCGGCCTTCAATTCATACAGCTTCCTGGCGCGATCCCTCACCCGGATCGCGTGCGCCTCCTGCGACCGCAGGCGTGTCATTTCGCTCTTGGCCTTCTGGTAATCGGCGCGAGCCTCGTGCACGTCGTGGGTGTGCAAATATGCGAGCGTCTGGCCGGCAGTGACGCGATCTCCCACGCGGGCGTCCACCCGCGTCACGCGACCCTCGGTGACCGCGCCGACGCGCCATGTACGGTCTTCATTCACTGTCAGCCGGCCAGTGGCCTCGATGCTCTCATAGCCCGCGCGAACGGCCGCGGGCTGCGTCCGTATGCCGGCTTCGGCCACCGCGGCCGCGGTAAGGTGGATCTCATTGGAAGGGTGATCCTGCTTGACGGCGGGCGGCGAGGTGGCCTCCACGGTCGTACCGGGCGCCGGCCCGGGGCCCTCTCCGCATCCGGCCAGAAGTAGGACGGCCGCCTGCGCCATCACCAGACCTCGATTGCTCATGGCTCCACTCCCATCGCGGTTTCCAAAACGGCTTCACTCCTTCGCAGCGCCGCCAAGCCCTCGGCATAGGCGATCTCGGCCTCGATCCGGACTCGCTGCGCGTCCAGAAGACGCAGCAGATCGGTGCCGCCCACCCGGTAGGCCGAATCGGCGATGCGGTATGTTTCGCCGGCTTGCTCCCGTAGCGGCTCCAGCAACTGGCCCACTTCGCTGGCCCTGATCTCATGCTCGGAGCGAGCAGCCTCCACTTCGGCACGAATGAGGGCCTCGGTGGCGGCGAGATTCGCTTCCGCCACGCGTTGTCCGGCCCGGGCGGCGGCGAGGTTGCCTTGATTCTTGTTCCAGAACGGCAGGTCCACCTGGACGCCGCCGAGGGTGGTGTTGAGTCCGTTGGTTCGCTTGTAGCCGAACAGGACGTCGACGTTGGGTTTGGCGTTGGCGGTCTGGAGGCGTTCGTCGGAGCGAGCACGGTCCAGGCCGGCGCGGGCGACTCGCATCTCGGCCCGCTGCTCGAGCGCACGGTCAAAGTCCGCCAGGGTTGCGCTGCCTGGTTGGTCAATGCGATCGCTCAACCGGATGTGTGGAAAGTCGCGGCGGCCGATTTCGCGCTGCAACTGGATACGCGCCCGTTCCGCTTCGAGACGGGCCTGGTTGACGCCGATTTTCATCCGCTGCTGCTCCAGCCGCACGCGGATCAGGTCGGCTTCGGCGATGGCCCCTTCCCGCACGCGAATCTCGTGATACTCTACCATCCGGCTCAGATTGTCGAGCGCTTCCCCGTACAGTTCGACGCGCCGCTGAGCGCCGGCGGCCGCCCAGTAGGCGAGTGAAACGCGTCCGGCGATCTGCTTGCGGACCAAGTCCCGCTCGAGTTCCGTGAGGCGCACGTCCTGAGAAGCCAGATCCACACGGCTGCCGCGTTTGCCGGCCGTCTCGAGCGTCTGCTGCAGGTAGAAGAAAGTATCGGTGAGCGCCCAATAGCCCAGCGGACGCCCACCGTAGCCGCGCAGATTTTCATGCTGGAAATAGAACCGTGGGTTGTGGCCGAAGCCCGCCTGGGTGCGAAATCCTTGGCTGACTCCCACCCGTTCCGCGGCGGCAATCGCGGCCGGATGCGCCGACATCGCCTCCGCGATCGCGGCTTTGCGGGACAGACTGGGGACATCGGTGGACTGGCTCAAGAGAGCTTGCGCCGCCAGCAGCGCGACAAACCATCGTTGCATCTGTTACATAACATCAGAGCACAACGCGACTGGAAAGGTTACCGGATCGGGCCGGCCGTTTCACTACAATGGGTTATGGAACTGCCGATCTTTCAACTCGACGCGTTCGCCTCCAGACAGTTCGGAGGGAATCCGGCGTCGGTATGCCCGCTTCCGGAATGGATTCCGGCGCGGACCATGCAGGCCATCGCGACCGAGAACAATCAGGCCGAAACGGCGTTTTTCGTCCCCAGCGGAAGCGGCTACGAACTGCGCTGGTTCACGCCCGCCATCGAAGTGAAACTATGCGGGCACGCCACCCTCGCCTCGGCCTTCGTGCTTTTTGAGTACCTGAATTTCACCGGCGATTCGGTTACGTTCGAAACCAAGTCCGGAGACTTGGCCGTGCGGCGCCTGGAGGATGGCCGGCTACTGCTGGATTTCCCGGCGATCCCCCCGCAGCGGTGTCAGCCTCATGAGCGGCTGATCGACGGATTGGGCACCCAGCCGCTCGAGGTCTTGCGTGGCGACTATTACCTCGCCATCTATCCGCGCGAGCGCGACGTCCACACACTGAACCCGAACATGGATGCCTTGGCGCAATTGGACCGGATCGGCGTCATCGCCACCGCTCCTGGCGACGAGGATGGGGTGGATTTCGTGTCACGGTTCTTCGCTCCCGCCGCCGGAATCCCGGAGGACCCCGCCACAGGGTCCGCCCACTGCACGCTGACGCCTTATTGGTCCCAACGCCTGGGGCGGAAAAACATGCATGCGTTGCAGGTTTCCCGCCGCGTGGGTGAGTTCTGGGTGGAAGACAGAGACGATCGCACCTGGATCGCGGGCAATGTGAAGCCCTACCTGCGCGGCACGATCGAAATCGAATAGACCGGGATCAAGCCGCGCTATAGAAGCTACGAGGTTCGCGATAGGGCTGGAAGCGGTAGCCGACGCCGAAAATCGTCTCGATATACTGATCGCCGTACGGGTTCAACTTCTTCCGCAGCCGCCGGATGTGGACGTCGAGCGTTCGCGTCCGGATCTCACGGCTGTAGCCCCAGATCGTTTGCAGCAACACATCGCGAGGGACGATGTCGCCGGCGTTGCGAGCCAGGGTTGCCAGCAGTTCGAATTCCTTCCTCGTCAGCGTGAGGCTGCTGTTGTCGAGGAGAGCGGTCTGCTGCGAAAAATCAACCATGCAGTGCTCGTCTTGGTAGTTGGTATCGACCATGGTTTTCTGTTCTCCTAAACCCGATCCTACGCGGATCGACTCAGGGGGTTGTTGGCAACTTGTAAAAATTTTGTAAAAAGGGCCGCGGCTGCTGGACAGCTACTCGATTCGGTGGGGCCCGGGTTTGTCCGGAATGAGATAACGTGCTGATTTGTCTTCCGCATCCACACGAATATCGACGGCACGAACCTGATCGGGAGTCTGGGCGAGGAACTCCACTTCTTCGCCATCCTCGAGCACATGTTCGGTGGCTTCGGTCTTCATGCGGGAGATCATCCTCCCGTTGAATTCGAGGAATTCGAAAAACAGAATCACCCCTCGAATTGGCTTGCCGGAGATGTTTTTCACCACGCCTTCGATCGACACCACCTTGTCTTCGCGTTCGATCTTGAGCGAGGTGATGGCGAGATCCGGCGCACCCTTGGCTTTCTTGTTCGGCTTTTTGTCCGCCGCGCCGGCCATCGTGAACGCCGCTACCAGAAATGCGACCGCGAAAATCCGCCCCATCGTACCTGTTATTCTAACTGAGCCATGATCCAACGAAGGAGATTCCTCGCCACCGGCGCCGGTCTCGGCGCTGGGACTGCGTTCACGCCAGCGGCGGCGCAAACCCGCCCGTCCAACATCGCCATCTCGAGCGGCAACGGAGCGCGTGCATGCGCCCGCGCGATGGAGATCCTCAAGGCGGGCGGCGACACGCTCGACGCCGTGATCGCGGGGGTGAACATCAACGAAGAGGACCCGGCGGACGATTCGGTTGGCTACGGCGGCCTGCCCAACGAAGAAGGGGTGGTGGAACTCGACTCCTGCGTGATGCACGGCCCCACGCGACGCGCCGGATCGGTGGCGAGCATCCGGGGCATCAAAACTCCGTCGAAGATCGCCAAACTGGTGATGGAACAGACCGATCACATCATGCTGGTGGGAGAGGGCGCGCTGCGATTCGCCGTTGCCCATGGTTTCCGGGAAGAGAATCTCCTCACCGAGAAGTCGCGGCTGGCATGGCTCGTGTGGAAGCAGTCGCTGCGCGACGCAGGCGGACACAACAACTGGACCGACGGGCTGGACGCGCCCGCGGACAAGAGCCCTGCCGCGCGCCTGGAGCAGCAATACCCCGGCGCCGATCCCGACTGGCTCGCCTACGCCTGGGATCGAGCCGCCCACCCCCCCACCGGCACCATCAATTGCCTGGCGCTTAACACGCGCGGCGAAATGTCCGGCGTCACCACCACGTCCGGACTCGCCTGGAAGATCCCGGGACGCGTGGGCGACTCCCCGCTGATCGGCGCCGGCGTATACGTGGATCAGGACATCGGCGCCGCCGGATCCACCGGCCGCGGCGAAGAAAACATCCGCGTTATGGGGGCGCACACCATCGTCGAAAACATGCGGCACGGGATGGACCCCAAGCAAGCCGTGCTCGACTGTTTGAAGCGCGTGTCGCGCAACTTCAACGACGACCGGACCCGCCTGGAGCGGTTCGACCTGAATTTCTACGCGCTACGCAAGGACGGCGCCTACGCGGGCGGGTCATTGTGGAACGGACGCTTGCGGCAGGGCAAACTGACGCGCGCGCGTTTTGCCGTCAACGACGGGGGCAATAGCCGCCTCGAGGATACGCTTTTCCTCTACGAGCGGAAGTAGCCCGTCGACACCTTCCTGTCTTGCCGTTTTCCCGTAAGCGGCCGCCCCCGGGATCGAGAGAGGAGGCAGCGGCCGCTCCGGAATCATGCAAGTCCAACAGGACCTCGAACTCCGCACGCCGCCTTTGTCGGAGGCTTGAACCAACCAGGCGGCGAGTTTCGTGTTGCCGCCCTTGCCCGGGGCGGCGACGCGATGTGGCTGTGCAGGTTGCCAGAGCCAACTAGATGCGGAGTTGCATGTTTCGGTGGAAGCATTCCGCGTGCCAAACGCAAGCCCTTGATTCTCCGTAACTGGCGGCGGGAAGCCGCGGACAGATTGTCGACCCGTGCGCAAAATATGTCCGGTTCACTTCCAGGTGATCGAGACCGAATCGATCAGGAACGCCGTTGGCGCCACACCATCCTCGCGGCCCTGAAAGAAGAGATTCACGATCGCTCCGGCGTATTCGGAGATGTCGTAGGTCCGCTTCACGTAACCATTCACCGCATCCTCGGTCCGCGTCGAAAAGTCGCTGCGGACGCGGAGCACATCCCTGGGCCTTTGGCCGTTTTCTTCCGACACGCGGACCAACAAGGAATCGGCGCCTCCGGTCTCCTGGGTATCGATGCGCAGACGGAAGCTCAGCGTGGCCTGCTTTGCGCCCGCTGGAATCTCGACAAACTGCGCCAGGTCACTGTTGCCGGGGATGCCCCGTCCCGCCAGTGAGGCCGCCCGGGAGCCGAGAAACGCCCGATGGAGTACCGGGGTGTCCACCACCACCGACGTGGCTCCGGTTCGCAACCAGTTCTGCAGCGCCGCCTCGAAACCTCCGTTGCGGATCAATTGGCTCACTTGCTGGACGGAGAATTCCGTCCCGGGAGACTCCAGCATCTTCGCGCCGGCCAGATCGTAAACGATCGCCTTGACAGAATAGGCGCGCGGCCCGAAGCCCTGCAACTCGCGGGCGGCGCGGAAGGGCGCCGACGACGAGGTAGCCGAGACCTCGTCCTCGACGACATAGTCCACACGCGAGATCTGGTCCGGACGGACGCCGCTGAGTCTGTCGATCGCGAAGATGATCGAACCCTCACCTTCGTCCACCGTCACGCCTGCCGCGACGCTGGCCGGTCCGGCGGAAACCAGGCTCACGTTGTCGACACGGAAGTAGGTGACGCCTTCCGGACCGTTGCTCGAGAATCGAAGCTCGATCGTCTTGCCGCGATACTGCCCAAGGTCGAAGGTCCGCCGCGCGTAGTGATTGGCCAGCGCATCGCGCGTGCCGGTGTTGTCGAACCACGAGCCGAGCGTCTCGAGCAGCGCACCCTGGGCGTCGCGGATTTCCAGGCTCAGCCGGGCACCGGTCAGAGACCCGCCCGGATTGTCCACACGGAGCCGGAACGACAGCGCCGCTGCAGTCGACCCATCTCCGATCGCGACGGTCTGCGAGAGTGTCTGCGTGCCGGTAAAGGTGGCGTTGCGGGCGCCAAGAAAGGGTTCGTTCGCGCCGATGACGCCAGCGGCGGCCGTCCACTTCGATACATCGCCTTCGAAGCCGCCGCCGGCGATGAGCTGATTCACACCGGCGATGGCGAAGGGCGTGGTGGTAAAGCCTACCTTGTTGCCGTTGTCGAGCGCGCGAGCCGTCAATGTATGGACACCCGGCGCCAGGCCGGCGATGTCGAGCCAGCCGCGATAGGGCGGACGGGCCAGCCGAAGAGCCGGACGATTGTCGATGAGAAACTCGAGACTGAGGACGCCGGTGTCGTCGGTTGCGCTGGCGGTCACCAGCATGCTGGCCTCTCCTTCGTTGAGCTCTTCGATGGTGAGCGAGGTCAAAGAAGGAGGAATCAGATCCACTGCCGGCAGCCCCATGCCTGTGGCCGCGAACGCGTTCCTGACGCCGGCGAGCACCGGATTTTCGCCGGCCCCGTAGAGCGTCTCGGCGGCGCGTATCCAGGCAGCGCGCAATTCCGCGAACGTCGGCTCCGGCGGGAGATAGGCGGTGGTGGCGAGATACCAGAGCTCGGCCGCGCGCTCCACGCCGATGCCGGCCAGGCCGTTGGGAAAGAAGCGGCTGTTGAGGGGACTCGCCGGATCGGCCGATGCCCCCCGCGCCAGGATCACGAACAGATGTCCGTAGAGCGTGCCCGCGGCGTGCTCGTCGAGGCCCGGTGCATTCACGGTCCAATACGACAAACCCGGCTGCGGGACCGAGTTCGCCGGGCCAGATGCGAAGTCCGCCGGATTGACCATCCGCGGGCGGAAGTTCCACGGGGCTACCGCGTCACCCACTGTGCTGCCGCGTCCGCCCGCGCCGCGATGGTAGAACTCCACCAGCGATGCGAAGATATCGGCGTTGCCTTGCCCAATGGCGTCGGCCTCGGAATCCACGCCGCCGTCAGCGTCCACGTGGGCAAACCAAAAGCCATGGCCCAACTCATGGGCCACCGTCTCGAGATCGGTGGGAGAGGACTCATCGGCTGCGCCGTCGCCGAAAAAGGCCGCCCCAACGGACCGGTGCCAGAACGCATCGTTCCGGCCCGCGCCGAAATGCACGCGGGCTTCCACCGCCGATCCCCGCCCGTCGAGCCCGGCGTGCCCAAAAACGTTGCCGAGCATATCCCAGGCGCGCGCTATCGTGACCGCCACGCCGGCGGCCGGCGTCTGCCCATTGGCTGAATCGGTGTCGTTGGCATCGGCGTAGCGGACGCCGTCGCCCCATACGTTGACCGCCGAATAGAACGGCGCCGCGGCGGCCGGATGAAAACCAGTGCCCTTGTTCAGGTTCACCACGCGGCTGTTTCCGCGCAGGGGATCGATCAACTCGAAGCGGCCGGATTCGGTGTCGCGCGCGGCGTCGAGATCCAGTTCGCCCTCAGACAGAGTCCGTGCCCGGCCTGGAGCCGGAGCACGGTCAGCGGCGCGCAAGGACGGCCTGCTCACGATGGCTCCCGTGGCCGCATCGACGATCCACGCCTCCGGCTCGCGGCTGTCGCTCGCGTCGAGATGGGTGGTGGAGCGGACATACCAGACCAACCGGTAGCGCGTGGTCGTCCACGAATACTCGTCGAAGCCGGGAACGTTGGGCAGCACGCGGCGCGACGGATCGTCGGTGAATACCAGAGCACGCTCCGGCTTAATCGCCAGTTCCGCTTCGAGCCGGGGCGGCGTCGAGGACTCTCTCGCCAGCACGGCGGCTCGCGCGCCGGCTTCATCCACCTGCGGCGTGACGTCGATGGCGATGCCGGTGAACAGCTTCGCCGTTGGCTCGAGGAAACGATCCTCGGCGTCGAGGTGCGCCGTAACCCCCGCGCCCAGGACACGCACGCCGCGATAGCTTTGGCGGTAGCGCACGTGAAGTGCGCCCGTGCGATCCAGAAACGCGTCCTGGCGGAAGAGCGCGTGATCGGCCGTCAGGCCGAGCCGGAATCGGGCGGCGTTCAACTGGCCGTCGGCGAAGGCGAGCCGCCGGGGCTCATCGCCGCGCAATCGAGCCAGATCGGAAGGAGTGGCGGGCCCCTGCTGGGCAGGCACGAGGGCCGGAAGGCTGACGAGCAAAATGCAAAAACGGCTGGACATGCGGTATCGGTATCCTAAAGAAGTATTACCGATTATCGAGCATCGCGGTTACTCCTCCCATGAAGAAGAAGCCGAACAAACCGGTGAAGCTTCCCAAGGCGTTGAAGCGGAACCTGGCCGCCAAACAATCGCGCGACCAAAAAGCGGGCGCGATGAAAGATAGGCGGACACCGCGCGGAGGAGCGCGCAACGAGTTCCGCGACGATCTCGCCGAAGTCCCCGACCGCTGAGCAGCGTCGCGCCGCCACCAGTGGCGGTCACTGCCTACACTGGTAGTGAACCCTTGCTTCGCCGACTTCCAGTCCGCCCCGCAGGTCGCCCGTCGGGCCATACGGGTTCCGCTTCCACCCCATGGTGGCTATGGCCCAACATCGTGGCCGTGGACGCACCGATGGTCGCGATCATCTGGTGCGCGCTGTTCAGCATCGCCGCGGGCGTTCCACTGTCGCTCAATACCTGGGCCGCGCTCGGCTGCGCCGTGTGGACGATCTACCTGGCTGACCGTTGGCTCGACGGCGTACCCGAACTGCCGCAACTGCTGCCGGAACGGCATCGGTTCTGGATGGGGCAGCGCCCGCTGCTGGCCGTGGTGGCAGCGGTTGCCGTAGCGAGCGCGATCTGGTTCGGATGGCGCGCCGCCACGTGGGCCCTGTTGGCCGCCGCCGCGCCCGCGGGCCTGGGAGCATTGGTCCATTTGGCCGTGGTGCACCGCCTTCGATGGCGCTACTGGCCCAAGGAAGCGGCGGTGGGCGCGATCTTCGCGATGGGCGTGCTTGCGCCCGTGGCCGCCGGCCTGTGCGCGATGCCGGCGCCGCTGGCCGCGGCCGCATCGGTGTTCGCGCTGCTTTGCTGGCTGAATTGCGTCGTGATCGAATATGGAGAGTGGCGCGCCGGCATCGCCATGGGCGAACCTGGACCGTGGGTGGCGGCGTGCGGACGTCACACCGCGAGAATCGCGGCCGGAATCGCGTTGCTAACCGTGGTGTTCGGCCTGGCTGCCGGGAGAACCTGGCATCCGGTGCTGGCCGCCGAGGCGGGTGCGTCCGTGCTGTTGGCGATGGTCGGCGCCCGGCGCTGGCTGGACCCCACGGCACTTGCCACCGCGGCCGATCTCGCGCTCTTGCTTCCCGCAGTGGGCGTCTCGCTGCTCGAGGTGGGGCTGGGGTTGGGAAGGATGCCGTCTTGAACTGCGATGCGATCGCGCCTTTCTATCGATGGATTGAATACGCGTCGTTCGGATCCCTGCTCGAGCGGGTCCGGTGCAGCAGCCTTGCGCGGCTTGCACCGGGTGCTCATGCCCATGCGCTCGTGATCGGCGACGGCGACGGGCGTTTCCTCGCCGCGTTGTCGCGCCGCTTGCCGAATCTGAAGATCGACGCGGTGGACTCGAGCCGCGCCATGATCGCCCTTGCCTCGCGCCGCGGGCCCGGCGTCCGCTTTCACCATCGTGACGCGCGCAATTGGATTCCACCCGCGGTTTACAGTCTGGTGGTGACGCATTTCTTTCTCGATTGCCTGACGCAGGACGAGTTGGACGCGCTAGTGCAGCGGGTCGCGGGGTGTGTGGAACCCGGCGCGTTGTGGATCGTTTCCGAATTCGCGATACCACGGAGCGGGTGGCGCAACTGGCGGGCCCGGTTTTGGCTGCGCGCCATGTACCTGTTCTTCGGCGCAGCCACAGGGCTCGAAGTCCGCCGCCTACCCGATCATTCGGCAACGCTCGGCGCGCATTGCTTCGTTTGCGAATCCCGTGAGACGTTCTCCGCCGGTCTGGTAGCCGCGGAGGTGTGGCGCTTTACTCCCACAGCCCCGCCACCTACTTCATCAAGCCTACCAGGAACTCCTCCATCACCAAGCGATCGTCCGGCCGGATGTCCTTGAGCGCCCGGTCACAATCGGAGATCCTGCGCAGCGCCCTCCGCAGTTGGCCTTGCGAAAACGAAGCCGCCGTCTCGGCCACCTGCGCCGCCCGCGACGGCCACATTGGAAGCCCCTGTTTGGTAAAGAAGCCCTGGATCTGATGTCCGGACCGCATGCCGGCCTCCTGCGCCACTAGCGCCTGCCGGAACTGCGCCGCCAGAAACTGCAGCGCCAGGGGCAGATACTCGCCTTCGCGCACCAGCACATCGAGCAGGGTGAGGGCGCTGCGCCGGTCGTTTTTGGCAAGCGCGTCCACGAGTTTGAAGATAGTGGTGGCTTGCGCCTTCGGAACCAGCGCGGCGATGGCGTCTCCATTGACCACGCCGCCTTCCCCGGCAAACAGACGCAGCTTCTCGATCTCCACCGCGACACGCGCCGGGGAGCCGCCCACCGCTTCCACGAGCAATGTGATCTCCTCGGCGCTGATCCGGAGCTTGTGCTCGCGGGCGAGCGCCTGGGCGAGCGCCCGCGCCTGGGGCACGCTCCATCGCGGAAACTCCACCACGTGCGGGATGGCGCCGTAGAACTTGCGGACGCGCTCGGACTTGGCTTTATCCTCGCCGTCCAATTCGAATCGAGCCGAGTCAAACACGATCGCGACGCCAGGAGCGGGATCGGCGAGGAATGCCTTCAGCGGAGCCCCGTCGCCGGCGCCTTTGTCGTCGTCGTCACCCTTCACGGCCCGGCCGCGCGGCAGCGCCGACTCGGCACGCGAGATCCAGATCACCCGGCGCGGTGCAAACAGCGACAGGGACTGCGCATCGTCGATCACGGCGGTGAGCGACATTTCCTCCATGTCGTGGCGGATAGAACCGGCCTCCCGATCCTCGGCGGCCAAATCCGTTCCGAGCACGGCATCGATGAGAGCCTGCCGGCACTCGTCCCGCTGCCACGGCTCCGGCCCAAGGAACAAATACGCGGGCGCGGTCTTGCCTTTCTTCACCTGGTCAATAAACTGGTCCGGACTCAAAACGCCTCCAATACGCTCGACACCACGGAACGCGCCACTTCGTTCGATAGCCGCTCCATGGCGGAGCCGCTCTCCTCGAAGTAGGCCTCGGGGTCCACGCTGATTTCGTACTGCTGCCGGGCCTCGAAATTCTGCCGGTCATACAGCACTTTGCCCGACGCCCTTTCGGTGAGCCGCACCGCCAGAATCACCGAGACCTGGATGGCGGCGGCGCGCCCGGTGACGGGATCGAAGATCGTGGGATAGGCGTTGTAGCCAATCACGGAGCCGTTCAGAATCGCGTCGGCTTCGTTAGGATCCGCGATCACGTCATAACGCGTCCGGCTGATGAACTCGCGCGTGATCGCCGCCGGCAGCCGCTCGGCCAGCCGGTAGCGGACCGTGTTGTTGTTCCAGGCGGGAATTGCGATGGTGTGGATGTTCTTGGGCATCAGGTCCGCTTTGCCGGTGACGTGATACCCGCAGGAGCAAAGCAGACCGATCGCGGCAGCAGCCATCCCCTTCACGATTGTTCCCCGTTCACAACGATTCCCTGACCAGATCGGCGGCGTCGCGAGCCGCGACGCGGAACTGGTCCGCCACCACCCACATCCAGATCGCCGATCCGTGATTGCGGTCCCGCTCCATCGCTCCGATCGAGATCCCGCTTTCGCCGGCAACGCCTACGGGCGAGGGAACGGACTCTGCCCAGAGATCCAGCCCCTGGCGATCGAAATCGCCGGCGCCTTCCACCCACAAAGAGATCGCGTAGCCGTGCATCACCGGGGTTTGGATCACGCGCAGCGAGGGCATCGGCGCGGGCGGTCCGCTGCTCAGCAGCGACGCCAGATGGCGCTCGATTTTGCGCTCATCGTCCGCGCATGCGCCCGCAAGGAGATTAAAACTCAGTTGAGCGCCGAACAAGTCCTGTTGCAGTGGTTGAAACGACAACAACTGGACGGTCTGCTGGCGAAGCTCCTCCACTCCGGCCCGTCCGCGTTCGCTGGCAGGGGCGAGGATCGTAGCCACGGCGCGTCCGGCGCCCTTGGCCGCGCGCAGCACCTTGGCGAGAATGATCGCCGCCGGATGGGCCACGATCTGTATCGGCGCCGGCGCTCCTCGCGCCCCGCCTTCCACGGCCGGCGCGCGCAGGCGGGCTTCAGGCCGGTCCTCGAGCGCCGCGGTGAGATCGACGATCAGTGGCCGCTGCGCCGATCGTTCGAGAATGGTGAACGCCTTGCGGCTGGATTCGGGCGAGCCCGCCAACACGACCGCGCGGGACTCCGCAATCGCCGTTTCGTCGAGCCCGGTGAGGACCACCGCCTCGCCCTGTTCTTCGGTCAGTATGGTTTCATCGTGGCTGCCGACCATACGGATAGTGGCGTCCGGGACACGATCGACGAGCGCTTCACGGACATCGGCGCCAAGCAGAGTTTCGCCGCCAACGAGGGCAATTAGGTTCATGGTGCGAGTAGGGCAAGCTTCCGCCTCCGGAGGGCTTCGGCCCCACGGCACGGTTACCCATCCAGTATACGGGTCAGTATACGGGTTGGCCCTCTAGATGAACGCCACGGACCCGTCGGCCCGGAAATCGAACCCGCGCCGCCAGGGCTTGGGAGGATAGTTGCGGAACGCTTCCTCGTTCAGGTCGATGCCCAGGCCTGGCTTGGTGGGCAGGGCCAGATAGCCATCCTTCACGATCAGTGGATCCTTGACCAGATCCTTGCGCGGCGATTCGTCATCGGGATGATATTCCAGAATGAAGAAGTTCGGGGTGGACGCCGCAAAATGCACGTTGACCATCGTCGCCACGGGGCCCATCGGATTGTGCGGCGCCACGCGGACGAAGGCCGCCTCGGCCATGGCCGCGATCTTCTTCATCTCGAGAAGTCCACCGCAGACGCAAATATCCGGTTGGACGAAATCCAAACACTGCTCGGCAAGAATGGTACGGAATTCGTGCTTGGCGTAGTTGCACTCGCCGCTGGCCAGGGGGATGTCGCAATGTTCACTCAGCTTGCGCATCGCGGCCGCGTTCTCGGGCCGGATCGGCTCTTCGAGCCACATCGGGTTGTAGGGCTCGATTTCCTTGGCCATGCGCAGGGCGCGGTTGATTTCGAAGAACTTGGCATGAATATCGACGCCGATGTCGACATCCGGGCCAAGCGCCTCGCGCACCGCCCGCACGCGCTGGCCGGCCATCCGGGTGACGTAGTTCACCGGCTTGGCGTTGCCGCCCGACATATGCGGCGACATCTTCACCGCCGTGTAGCCGTACTTTTCCACCAGCCTCTTGGCGGACTCGGCCACCTGCGACGGCTCATTGCCGCCAGCGCTCTGATACAAGCGGATCTTGTCCCGCACACGTCCGCCGAGCAGCATGTAGGTGGGCAGCCCGGCCGCTTTGCCGGCGATGTCCCATAGCGCGTGTTCGATGCCGCTCAACGCCGCATTGACCACGGAGCCCCCGGGGAAGCGCGTGAAGTTGTACATCAGGTCCCAAAGATATTGGATGTTGCGCGGGTCCTGCCCCACCAGCCAGCTCTTGAAATCCTCGATCACCTTCACGGTGGCTTCGTCGGGACCGCACGAGTACGCCTCGCCGATCCCGTGGATCCCCTGGTCGGTGAGCACCTTCACAAAGCAAAGGTTGCGGTTGCCCACGCCGACGAGGAACGTCTTGATGTCGGTGATCTTGATCGCAGGCCGGGTTCCCACTTGCGGAGAACTTACCTGCAGCATGGGCGCGGCCGCCGTATGCGATAGAAACTCACGTCGCTTCATCTGTATCTCCCTTACTTCACTTCAAGTTCTCGTATTCGCCCGCGTTGAATCCGTAGATTACCTTGGCGCCATCCACAAGCAGCGGGCGCTTGATCAAATTCGGGTGCGCCGCCATCAGCCGGATCGCTTCGGCCCGCGATGGCGGGTTCTGTTTCATGCCGCGTTCGCGATAGATCTCGTTCCGCGAGTTCAGGAACGGAAGGTAATCACGCTTCCCGATCAGTTTATCGAGATCGGCTTCGCTGAGCCCCTTGCTCAAGTCCACTTCCGTCACTTTCATTCCGGCTTCGCGAAGGAAACTCCTCGCGCTGCGGCACGACGTTCAACTCGGCTTCAAATACAGTTTCATATCGCTCTCCGAACTCAATAGCGCGGCACCGACGGATCGATGGCGACGCTCCAGGCGTCGATGCCGCCGGCCATGCTCTGGCACTGCTCCAAGCCCTGCCGGCGCAGCCAGTCCACCACGCTGAGGCTGCGCATTCCGTGATGACAGAAGATCACCACGGTGGCCGCGTCCGCGTGCGCCTCCAACTCGCCGACGCGCTGTGGCACCGTGTTCATCGGAATCAGCTCCGCTCCTTCGATGCGCGTCAGCGCGTGCTCATGTACTTCGCGGACATCGATCAATCGCAACGCCTCGCCGGCGTCCAGGCGCGCTTTTACCTCGTGCACCGTAATCTCGTAGGGCAGACTCATGAATCGACGATTCTACCGAACTCCGCGCGCGGCCGTGTCGTGAGGCATGATGGAACACATGCGTGCCACCATTCTTCCCTCCATCGCCATCCTCGCCATCGCCGCGGCCGTGCCGGCATCGGCGCAAGTCCGCCCGCTGCACTCGCGCGACCTGACGCGACTCAGCCAGGTCCAGGTCGCCGACCAGCTCACCAAGAGCGACGTGATCTTCATTCCCGTCGGAGCGGTAGAGACCAACGGGATCCTACCGAGCGGCCGGGACTACGTGTATCCGCTTGCGTTCGCCATGACGCTCGCCGACCAGACGGGCGGGCTGTACGTTCCGGGGCTGGTCTGGTCCTACCCCGGCACCACCGTGATTGCTCCCGCTACCGTTTACCAGTCACCCACCACCGGCGTGGCGCATTTGAAACTGCTGGCGAAATCGCTCCTGCGCCAAGGCTTTCGCCGCCAGGTGTACCTGTCGATGAGCCACGGCCCGGCGCCGCTCACGCTGGGGACGCTGGTCCGCGAGTTCTTCGACGAGACGCACGTGCCGATCCTCTACGTAGATCTGGATCACTACCTGCCGCGCCTCAACCTGACTCCCGCGCAACGCGATAAGGCGATGTGGGGGGCACATGCCATCGCCAACCGCCTTGAGGATCTGCCCTTGAAGGGCGAGTATGGCGCGGCGGAATCCGGACCATCGGCGCCGATCCCGGTCAACGAAGGACAGGCGGCGCTTTCCAAGCTGGGCTACTCGGGCAGTCTTGCGCTCGGCTCCTGGGTGGCCGACGTGATGGCTCACGGAAGCAGCCAGCTCGACCTTCCCGCCACCACGGCGGAACGCGACCGTTGGGGAGCGCGTGGCAAAGCGCAGATCGACGACATCGCGCGCAAGATGCGGATGGGCGAAGCCATGGAGGCGCTGCGCCAGCATGACCGCTATACGCAGGAAGTGATCGTGCCCAAGCTCGGCAAATACCTGCCGTAGTCCTGGGGCAACTGATATCCTGCTCCCATGCTCGTTCGCCGTTTTGTTACCGTTGGCGCCTTGTGCGCGCTTGCCTCCGCGCAGAGCACGCTCCCGCTGTTTGACTCCCATGGCGATCTGGGCACGACGCCGAAAGCCGGGTCCGCCGGCTACGACGCAGCCCGGAACCGCTACCGCATCACTGGCGGCGGAGCGAACATCTGGGGCGCCGAAGATGCACTTTACTTCGTTTGGAAGCGTGTAAGCGGCGACGTTACACTCACCGCCGACGTGGCGTTCGAAGGCCATGGGGTGAACGCGCACCGGAAAGCCGTCCTGATGATTCGGCAAGATCTTTCGCCCGGATCGGCGTACGCCGACATTGCGCTCCATGGCGATGGCCTCACGTCGCTGCAGTACAGGCCCACCGCGGGCGGCGCCACCAGCGAGGTGAAAGCGGCGATCAGCGGGCCAAGCCGGCTGCGGATCGAGCGGCAGGGCAATCGCTTCACCGCCTACGCGGGCAAGGCCGGACAGCCATTGACTCCCATTGGTCCGCAAAGCGTGGAACTGCGCGGCCCCGTCTACGTCGGCATTGGAGTCTGCTCGCACGACGCCAACGTTCTCGAAACCGCTGTGTTTTCCGGGGTGCAACTGGAGGAGGCGACCGCTCCGACCCCAGTGCGGACCTATCGCAGCCACGTGACCGTCTTCGATCTGGGCAAGCGTACCAGCCGAACGGTCTATTCGGGAGATGGCATCATCGAAGCGCCCAACTGGTCCCGCGACGGCCGCTTTCTACTGGTCAACACGGGCGGCAATCTCTACCGGCTTCCGGTTAACCCGGGGGCGGAGGCACAGCTCGAAAGGATCGACCTCGGCGGTGCGTATCGGGCTAACAATGACCACGATCTTTCCCGCGACGGCAAACTACTCGCGTTTTCCGCTTCCAGTCCGTCGTCGCGCCAATCGCAAGTCTATGTCGCCAACGCGGATGGGACTGGAGCGAAGTTACTGACTCCCGCGGCGCCCAGTTACTTTCATGGATGGTCGCCGGATGGGAAGTGGCTCGCCTTCGTCGGCCAGCGCAGCGGTAAGTATGAGCTGTATCGCGTGCCGGTGAACGGCGGCAGCGAAGAACGGCTCACGTCCAAGGGGGCCTATGACGACGGCCCCGAATATTCGCCCGACGGGAAGTGGATTTACTTCAACTCAGACCGTGGGGGCAGCTGGAACGTCTGGCGCATCCCCGCTTCCGGCGGCGGACCTGGCGATGCAAAGGCCGAACAGGTCACCAGTGACGACCTGGAAGACTGGTTTCCACACCTATCGCCCGACGGGAAGAACATGATAGTGTTTTCTTTCCCCGCCGGCACCAAGGGGCACAATGAACGCATGCCCGGCGTTACATTGCGCATGATGCCCGCGCCAGGAGGCAAGCTGAAATCCGCAAGGCTCGAAACGTTGGCGACATTTTTCGGCGGCCAGGGAACCATCAATGTCAATTCATGGGCGCCGGATTCCAAGCAGTTCGCCTACGTGGTGTATGAGCCCCTGGACCCGCCACCGGTGGTGGAGCTATGGCCGGGCGGAGCCCCGGGATCCGAGGGCAAGCTCGCTCCCGAGAATACCCGGCTTGTCAACGGGGAGCGTATTGTCACTTCCGTCCACAAACCTTCGCTCACCGTCTATCTTCCCGACAAGGAGAAAGCAACGGGAGCGGCAGTGGTCATCGCGCCGGGCGGAGGGCATCGGGAGCTTTGGAGCGACCACGAGGGTCATAACATCGCGAAGTGGCTGGCGGGCCATGGTGTGGCGGGCTTCGTGCTCAAATACCGGCTCGCCCGCGAGAAAGATTCCACTTACTCGATTGACAAAGAGTCACTCGCCGACATCCAGCGCGCCATACGACTGCTGCGCCATCGCGCCGCCGAGTATAGCCTTACGCCAGATCGAATCGGCGTGATGGGGTTTTCGGCCGGCGGAGAAATCGCGGCCCTGGCGGGCACCCGTTTCGATGCGGGGAATTCTTCGGCGGCCGATCCGATCGACCGGGAAGCGTCGCGACCCGCGTTTCAGGCTCTCGTCTATCCGGCCATCCCCCGCGAGATGCCTCTGTCGAAAGATACACCGCCGGCGTTTCTGGTTTGCGGGGAGAATGACCGGCGGAACATTTCGCAGGGTCTGCCGGAGCTTTATCTCGCTTTCAAGCGCGCCGATGCGAGTGCCGAGATTCATGTTTACGCCGGGGTGGGGCATGGGTTTGGGCTGCGGGATCGCACGCGCGGTCCTGTGGCAGGGTGGCTGGGGAGGTTTTATGAGTGGATGGGGCCGAAGGGGCTTCGATAACTCGCCGAGGTAGCGGCGGCACGTCAGCTTTCCGGCCGTTGTGGTGAGCCGGCCGTTTGTGGTGAGCACAAATGAGCTTGTCCGCGCGTCCATGCCGGGTGGGCAGAACGTCAACACAGTTTCGACCGCGGTGGAACTGTGCTTCGACATCGGGTAGTCGCCGTCGCTCCCCGAGGACGTCCGGCGGCGGCTGTGGGCGCTGGACGGAAAGCGTGTCAACCAGGAGGGCGTGCTGATCATCACCGCCCACGAGCATCGGACACAGGAGGCCAATCGCGCCGAGACCCGGGCACGACTGGATGAATTGGTTCGCGCGAGCGGAAGGCTCCTCGCTCGCCCGTCACCGAACTTCTTCGCTTCCGACCGCTGCCTCTTATGCTCCAGCCGCCGCTGCTTCGAACCTAAATGCCGAAAAGCCTACTGGTTCAGGCCCTGAGGCTACGGTATTCGCTCCACCACCGTTTCTCCGCCCACCGCGTTTGCGTATAGATTGATCTTCCCGTTGTTCTGCGTCGACGAGTAGGTGTACTGCAAACGAACAGGCAGGCCTAAGGTCGCTCGCTTGCAGGGCGTCCATGACCGCGCGAGCGAGCAGGTGGTGTGGGGTTTCCAGAACTTCTATTTCGACCGGGCGGTCGGCTTCCCGGCGGAGGCTCACGCGCACAGTCCCCGTAAGGGAGGCCTGCCCAAGACAGCCGGTCATAAACTGGAAGAGGCAAAACCGTGACACATGGCCCAACGTCATCCGCTAGTGCGCCGGCGGCAACGATCAGAAGCTGTCAACCCGGCGCCAGCAGTCACGCCGTTCTACGCCAGTGCCTCCGCGATCAATTCGCCGCCGTTGATCGTGGCCCGTTCCGGCCGGCCGTTGTGCAGGTACGTCAGGTCAAGGTGATTCAGGCCCAGTAAGTGCAGGATGGTCGCGTGCAGATCATGCACGTGATACGGCTTGTCGACGGCACGAAAACCGATCGCGTCTGTCGACCCGATCGTCTGGCCGCCTTTTACTCCCGCGCCAGCCATCCACATTGTGAAGCCCCAGGGATTGTGGTCGCGCCCATATTGCGCCCCGGCTCCCGTCGAGTTGGAATCGGTGAACGGCGTTCGACCGAACTCGCCACCCCAGACGACCAGGGTGTCGTGCAACAGTCCACGAGAATCCAGATCGGCGAGCAATCCGGCGATCGGCTTGTCGGATGCGCGGCACCACTTGGAGTGGTTCTCTTCGATTCCGGTGTGGGCATCCCAGCCGCTGCCGCTCCCACAGTAGACCTCCACGAAGCGGACGCCGTGTTCCACCAGCCGGCGCGCCAGCAGGCAATTGGTTCCAAAGCGCGCGGTGGCCTTGTCATCCATGCCGTAGAGCTTTCGCGTGGCTTCGGATTCCCGGGTGAGATCCACCGCGCCCGGGGCCGCACCCTGCATCCGATAGGCGAGTTCGTACGACTCCATGCGCGCATCGAGTTCGTCGTCGGACGGGTATTGCGCCGCATGATGACTATTGAGCGCTTTCAGAAAGTCGAGACGGCTGCGCTGGCGCTGATCACTTACTTCTTCGGGCGGCGTCAGATCCAGGATGGGCGGACCCTCCTTTTGGAAGTGCGTGCCCTGGTAGCTCGCGGGTAAAAAGCCGGCGCTCCAGTTGGTGGGTCCGCCTCGCACTACCTTGTCATCGGTGAGAACCACGAACGCCGGTAAATCCCTGTTGGCCGCGCCCAATCCGTATGTGGTCCACGCGCCCAGCGAGGGCCTTCCGGCAAGGATCGAGCCCGTGTTCATCTGCCTCACGGAACCGACATGGTTGAGTCCGTCAGCCCAGCAGGAGCGAATCACGGCGAGCTTGTCGACATGGGTGGCGATGTGCGGATACCAGTCCGAAACCCACAGTCCGCTCTGGCCGTGCTGCTTCCACTGGCGCTGCGTACCCACGAGAGGCATACGGTGGGAACCGGTAGCGCTGGTGACGGGCAGATGGAACGAGGGAGGAGTGATTTGCCCGGCCAGCTTTTGGAGTTCGGGCTTGGGATCGAACAGATCGATGTGGCTGGGTCCGCCCTCCATAAAGAGAAAGATGACGGATTTCGCCTTTGGTGGGTGGTGAGGCTTCCTGGCTTCGAGGGGGCCGGCCACGCCGCTTTCGGCGAGCAGACTCGAAAGGGCGATCGCGCCCAGTCCGCTGCCGGCGCTCGTGAGAAATGCGCGGCGTGATTGGAGAGTAGAGAAAGTGCGCATGCGTCGACCTCAAAAGCGATAGACAAACTCGTTGGAGTTCATCAGCATCAGGCACAAGTCCGCCAGCGCGGCCTCGCCGCCTCCCTGAGGCCCGATCAATTCCGCCTGCCGCGCGAGGAAGGTCAGGGCGGTATCTTTCTCCCACGCGTCCGGGAGGCGCGAGTAAGCGAGGCGGTATGCGTGCTCTACCTGCCGGGTGCGATCGGCGCCTGCCTGCCCGGTGACGCGCGACGCGAATTGGCGCGCCCAGTCCGCGGTGAGCGAGCTGTTGAGCAAGGTGAGAGCCTGCGGCGCGGTTGTGGTGCGGCTGCGTCGCGAGCAGGTATCGTGGGTGTCTGGAAAGTCGAACGCGTTCAGCAACGGATACGGGTCGTTGCGGCGCACGAAGATATAAATGCTGCGGCGCTGGTGTTCGGCGGGGGCCTTGTTCACGTCCCAGCCGCCCACGGGTTTGGGTTTGCCGGCGGGCAGGGGCGGGAAAACGCTGGGTCCACCGGTAGCATGGTTCAACAGGCCGGCCATGGCCAGGGCTGCGTCGCGCACGACCTCGGCTTCCAGCCGCTGGGGCTCGAATCGCCACAGCAGGCGGTTGGATGGGTCGATCTGGCGGGCCGTCTCACGGTCTCGCGAAGTTTGCCGGTAGGTGCTCGAGGTCACAATGAGACGGTGCAGACGCTTAAGACTCCAGCCTCCGCGCGTGAACTCGCTGGTGAGCCAGTCGAGTAGTTCAGGATGCGTGGGCCGCGCGCCCATCACCCCGAAGTCGCCCGGCGTGGCTACGATTCCCGTGCCGAAGTGGTGGTGCCACACACGGTTCACCATCACGCGCGCGGTGAGCGGATTGGCCGCATCGGCGATCCAGTTCGCCAGGGCTGTGCGCCTGCCTGTGGAATGGCTACCCGAAGGAGGAGTGATGCGCGCGGGCTCGGGATCGAGGATGGAAAGGAACCCCGGTTCCACCTGCTCACCCGGTGACGCGTACTGGCCCACGCCGAGAACGTGCGTCGGAGGCGCCTTGGCGCCGATATCGAAGACGGCGGTGCCGCGCGGGACGTTCGCCGGCTTGATCGCGTCGAATTTGGCAAGCTCCGCTTCGAGTTCCGTGTAGCGCTTCTTTTCCACGCCAGCGAGCTTGGAGGCAACGCTTTTGAATAGAGGATCGAGGTACGGTTTGGGACGGAGCGGGCAGGTGCCGCACGTCTTCGTCGCGAGCAGATGCGCCATCCAGCTCTGGAGCGGCGTACGCTCCGCCTCCGGGGTCTTCACGGCTGCTTTGGCGTAGTCCGGGTAGCGCTCGAGCAACTGCTCGGGCGTGAACTTCCGCTGGGGCATGAGCAGCTGCGCCATCTCGTCCCAGAGCGGCTGTGTTTTAGCTTCCCATTCCGCCTGGCGGCGCTGATATTCGCGGAGGGCGTCTCCCGTGAGCAGGGGGAACCCGTCGTGGTGGTCGACATTGGCGAAGAAGGCTTGCAGGCGGTAGTAGTCGCGCTGCGTGATCGCATCGAACTTATGATCGTGGCAACGGGCGCACTCGAAGGTGAGCCCGAGAAAAGCCGAGCCGGTCACGGAGGTAATGTCGTGCAGCATTTCCTGGCGGGCGAGCAGCAGGTCCTTCTGATTGCCTTCTTCGGGATAGTGCCGGTTGAACGCGGTGGCGATGAGTGCGTCAGGATCGCCCGGCCATAGCTCGTCACCGGCCAGTTGTTCCTTCACGAACCGGTCGTATGGCTTGTCCTGATTCAATGACTGGATGACGTAATCGCGATAGCGCCAAGAATAGGGCCGTGTGACGTCATCTTCGAAGCCGGTGCTCTCGGCGTATCGCGCCACGTCGAGCCAGTGTCTCGCCCAGCGCTCGCCATACTGGGGCGAGGCGAGCAGGCGGTCGACCGCGTCTTCATAGGCCCGCAGGGAGCGGTCGGCAAGAAACGCTTCTACCTGCTCGGGCGTTGGGGGCAACCCGATGAGGTCGAACGACACGCGGCGTAGTAGCTCGATCCGGTTCGCCTCCGGTCCGGGTGGAATTCCCTTTTGCTCGAGTTTGCGGAGTACAAACGCGTCGATCGGGTTGCGAATCCACGATTGCCGGCTGACAGCGGGCACATCCGGACGCTTCACCGGCTGGAATGCCCAGTAGCGGCGCTGCTGGGCGGTGAATTGCCCTGTGCCGGCGGCGGTGAGCACGAGGGCCGCGCCGAGCCAGACTGCTGCTAATTTCATTTGCTCACATCGTATCGTAGTGCAAGTTCCGAAACGGCAGGGCCCCGTAAGGAAGTGCCGCGCTATGTTCCGAACTGCACGGACACGCTCCGGCTTGATGCCTGACAAGTCGCTTAAATGGCAACGACGACACGGCCCAGTACCCGTCTCCTTTCGACGGATTCATGAGCTTCGACGATCGACTCGAGCGGAAACCGCGCTTCTATCTCGAAGCCCGGCCACCCGCCCTCCAGCATCTCGTTCAAGCCGCTGGCCGCGGCCGACTTTGCCGCGGCGGGAAAGTCGTCGCTTCCAAGGAAGAACAGACGGACGTTCTTGAACACGAGCGGCCAGAACGGGATCGTCGGCTCCGGAGCGCCAGTGGAGTACGTCGCAATCGAGCCTCCGAGACCCAGCAGTTCCGCATCGATCGCAATGTTTGAGCTGAAGGCGACCTCTACGACGTGATCAACTCCCTCCGGTGCGTGAACGCGGATACGATCGACGATCTGATTCGGGGAGATGCCGTCAGTGCGGATCACCTGATGCGCTCCCGCGCGTCGCGCCAACAGCTCATCGCGTTCGGAGCGAACCGTAGCGATAGCGAGAGCGCCCGCCTGCCGGGCGAGTCCGAGGGCGCACTGCCCGACGGCGCCGGCTCCCCCCTGGACCAGCACGGTACGTCCGCCGAGCGGACCAGCCACATGCACAGCCCGATGAGCGGTGATTCCGGGAATCCCCAAACAAGCTCCCTGCTCAAACGAGACGCCGTCTGGAAGGGCAACCGCCTGTTCGGTTGGCACAGCAACGAACTCGGCGGCCGTTCCGAACGGCCGATAGCTCTGCGCGCCGAAGCACCACACCCGCTCGCCCACACGCGATGCGGGCACCCCTGGGCCGACCGCGTCGATAACGCCTGCCCCGTCACTATGAGGGATCACGCGCGGGTATGGCATCCCAACGCCGAAACTGTCCTGCCGCTTCTTCACGTCGCCTGGATTGAGACCGGAAACCGCGACGCGGATGCGCACTTCTCCGGCGTCGGGCACGGGGGGCGCCATCTCCCCAACGACGAGCACTTCGGAAGGGACTCCTTGCCGTTCGTACCACGCGGCTTTCATGATCGTGCTGACCTACACACCTCGGATCCAGTCTGGCACGGTGCGCAAGCCCGAGGAGCGAAGGCCCCGGAGAACTCCTCCCCTCCGCTCCGGCCTTTCCGCGCATGCTTTCCACTAATGAGGATTTTCGGCAGTATCCCTTTTGAGTACTCGCACGAAACGGACAAGCCCGACGCTTTAGACTAGAGTCCTATTTCCATCAGGCGGCCTTGGTGAGCAATGGCGTTTGCTTCCGACGGGAAATGGACCTCATTTCGTTCTTGCAGATGGCTGGGTGTCACGACCCCTTCGGGTAGCCGAGGCCCCTCGACAGCATGGGACTGAAATCTGTACTACAATCAGCACGCTATCCGCCAGTCCGGCGGTATCGCACGGCAAGAAAGAGAGGCAACTTATGGCAATCGGGGTATACTTCTCCGCGAACGGCATGTCCGCGGCGAAATACGATGAGTGCATCAAGCTATTGAGGAAAGCAGGAGCAGGCCATCCGCCTGGACGTTCGTATCATGCGGCTTTCGGCCCGGAAGACGACCTGATGGTGTTCGATGTCTGGTCGTCGCAGGCGGCGTTCGACAAGTTCGGCAAGACGCTGATGCCCATCCTGCAGCAACTCGGGATCAACATGAAGCCGCCGCAGGTGATGCCCGTGCACAAGGTGATCATGCCGAAGCCCAAAGGCGCGGCGCCGGCAAAATAGGTACGGGCCGCCGGCTGCGGGAAGATACGCTGGCAGACGCCGCGGGCCCCCGTTCGCAAGACCTCGAGCACGGAAGAATGGGGGCCATCCCAGGTGCTGTATACTACCCACCACGACCATGGTGACCGGCAAGTCAACCCCACACATCGCATTCCTAGGCGCGGCGCTTTTTTTCGAGGCCTGCACAGGTAGCGACCGTCCCGCGGCCGCTCCGGGCCCGGATCGCGTGGCGCTGTACGCCGCGGTAGGCACCGATCTCACACACTATACCGTCGACGTCGAAAACACCGTCCTGGCGAAGAAGAATTCCGTGCCGTGCCCGGCCAGCATCCAATACGCCTGGCCTCATCCCACCCACAAGTACCTTTACGTTGCGTGGAGCGACGGCGGCCCGAGCGGAGCCGCGGGAGCGCCAACAGGGGGTGCCCGGCACGGGGTGAGCGCGTTCCGCATCGATGCGGCCTCCGGCGATCTGCATCCGCATGGAGCGGACCTGCCGCTTGTCTCGCGCCCCGTGCACGTGACGACCGACATCGGTGGAGATCACTTGCTGGTAGCACACACCATTCCGAGCGCACTGACGGTCTACCGGATCCATGGCGACGGGACGCTGGGGCCGGAGGTGAAACAACAGGCCGCGCTCGACGCCGGCGTCTACGCGCATCAGGTGCGCGTGGATCCATCCAACAAGCAGGTGATTCTGGTAACACGCGGCAATGGCCCGACGGCGGAAAAGAAAGAAGACCCCGGCGCGCTCAAAGTCTTCGCCTACGACAACCGGGAAGGGCAGTTGCGCAATCTGGCGTCGATTGCGCCAGGGGGCGGCTTCGGCTTCCAGCCCAGGCATTTAGACTTTCATCCATCCCAGCCTTGGGTATTCGTTTCCGTGGAGCGGCAGAATCAGCTTCATATGTACCGCAAGACGCCGGACGGCGGACTGGAGCCGGCGCCGTTATTCAACAAGAGCAGTTTGCCGGAAGGTTTTCAGGCGAACTCCGGTCAGGCGGCGAGCACGGTGCACGTGCACCCCAACGGCCGGTTTGTCTATCAGGGCAACCGGGCCAGCGGAACGGAAGTCCAGGATGGGAAGCGTGTTTTCGCCGGAGGGGAGAACGCGATCGCGGTGTACGCCATCGATGGTAACAGCGGGGAGCCGACACTGATTCAAAACGCCGATACGCACGGGTTCAGCCCGCGCACCTTCGCTCTCGATCCAAGTGCCCGCTTGCTGGTGGCCGCCAATCAGGTTCCGATGCTGGTACGGCGGGGAGCGCAGTTGGAGACGATTCCGGCCAGTCTGGCCTTGTTTCGCGTGGACGCCGACGGGAAGCTGACGTTCACTCGTAAGTACGACATGGAAACCACCGACGCCCGGAGCTTATTCTGGATGGGCATCGTGCAGTTGCCTTGAGCCCGTGTCTAGAGTCGCGCAGGCCGCGCTGCGAGCGCCATGGGGCCGGATGCGAGGCACGGTGAGGAAATCGATGCGGGTCATCCATAGCGAGCCGGAACGAAGCAGACGGCGCCTTGTTGACCATGGCGGCGCCGCAACCCCCTTCACCAACAATGGGGCGTCCGGGGCTTGCGCCCGGATGCTTCGTTGCTTGTACAATGGCCCGCATCGCTGATCTCCTCGCGCCTCGCCTGCGGGCGCATATCCCGTGCCGCGCGGCCCTCGGGACTTTAGACTCGGGCTGTTAGGTCGTAGCTATCGCTCGATCGAAGGCGCGTAGTAGCCCTTGCGCGCGCGGACCACCATATTCTTGATGCCCTTCACCTTCACATCCACCTCGTGATACTGGCCATCGGTCCGCAGCGGATTGGGATTGTAGAGCACGCTGTATTGGTGCCGCATTTCGTTGGCGATGTTTTCGAACGACTGCGACAGGTCTTCCACCTTGAACGGGAAGAAAGTCAGCCCGCCGGTCTCTTCGGCATAGTAGCGGAGAACCTTGTCGCCGTCGGAAGTTACCCGCGTGATGTTCGTGGAGATCGAGTAGACCACAACGTCGGCCTTGTGGGCGGCCTCGAGCGCCTGATCGCGGGTGTAACGGCTTTGTGTGTCGTCGCCGTCGCTAAGGATGATCATGGCGCGGCGGAATTTGTGGCGCGGCTGATCCTTGGATAACCGGTCCCGGCAGGCGAAATAGATCGCATCGTAGAGCGCGGTGCCGCCGCCAGGCCGCAGTGCACGGATGGATTCCTCCAACTCGCCGATGTCGCCGGTGAGATCCGTCTTCATTTCCGGCAGAGAGTCGAAACTCACCACGAGCGCTTTGTCCTGACCGGGCCGGATTACAGACCGGATGAATTCGACCGCGGCTTCCTGCTGGAACTTGAAGCGGCTGCGGATGCTGTTGGAGGTGTCGACGAGAATGGCGAGGCGCAACGGGAGGTCGCTTTCGGCGGCGAACTCGATGATGTCCTGCTTGTTCTTGCCTTCCCATACTTCGAAGGCGTCCTTGTCGAGATTGGTCACGAACCGGCCGCGTTTGTCGGAAACGGTGAACAGGACGTTGACGCGCGTGACGTTCAGAATGATGTCGGAAAGCACATCGCGTTCCTGTGACGCCGCTGGCGGCTGGGCCCCGGACTGCGGCGTCGATTGCGCAGCCAGCGTGGAGCCCGCGAGGCAGACGAAGGCGAGCAGGCAACCGGTGCGAAGGAAACGATACATCAGGCTTTCTCCTTTTCCTATTGTAAGGAATCAATCCGCGGACGCACGCAGATCCGCGAGCCGATCTTCCAATTCCCGGGGCAGGCCGCACTCCAGGGTCACGCGTTCACCGGTGGCGGGACTCACAAATGCGATTCGACGCGCGTGCAGGAAGAATCGTTGCGGGAGAGATGGGTCTGGCTGGGCGCCGTAGACGCGATCTCCGGCCACGGGATGGCCCAGCCAGGCCATGTGGGCGCGAATCTGATGGGTGCGGCCGGTGTGGATGCGCACGTCGAGCAGGGTGTGGGCGGCGAAGCGCTCGACAACCCGGTACTCGGTGAGCGCGCGACGCCCGTGCCCGGTGCGGGCAGTCATGCGGACCCTGTTCTTGGGGTCGCGCTCGATGGGCTGATCGATGAATCCGTGGTCCAGTTTGACGGAGCCCTGGACCAGAGCGAGATAGACCTTCTCCACGGTGCGCGAGGAGAACTGGGCGGCGAGAGCGCGGTGGGCGGCATCGGTGCGGGCGACGAGGATCACGCCGCTGGTGTTTTTGTCGAGGCGGTGAACAATGCCGGGGCGGTCGTCGCCCGCCGCTCGCGACAGTTCGCCGAACCGGTGCAGTAGCGCGTTGACGAGAGTTCCCGCGTGGGCGCCGGCGCCGGCATGCACGGTCATCCCGGCGGGCTTGTCGACGGCGAGCGCGGCGGCGTCTTCGTAAAGGATCCGGAGAGGGATGGCCTCCGGAAAGGCGTTGAGCGGGGCGGGGGCGGCGGGCTCCACCGTAAGACGGGCGCCGGCGCGCAGAAGCGCGGATGGCTTTGCGGGCAGGCCATCCACGCGGACGCGATCGGCCTTGATCCATTCCTGCAGGCGCGCGCGGCTGTACTGGGGCAGGTGGCGTTGGAGTACGTGATCCAGCCGCTGCCCGGCGTCGCTTGGTATCGCTTCGATTTCTATCAATCGCGTTACCCGGCCAGCGCTTCCAGCACCTCGGCGGCATGGCCGTCGGGTTTCACCTTGGCGAAAATCCGGCGGATGCGGCCGTCGGGCCCGATCAGGAAGGTGGTCCGTTCGATACCCATGTATTTCCGGCCGTACATGCTTTTTTCCTTCCAGACGCCATAGGCCTCGGCGACCGTGTGTTCGGGATCCGCGGCGAGGGGAAAAGGCAAGCTGTATTTGTCGCGGAATTTGGCAAGGGCGGCGGACTTGTCCGGGGAGACGCCGAGCACGACGGCGGATCCGGCGGTGATTTCGCCGCCCGCGTCGCGGAAGCCGCAGGCTTGTTTGGTGCAGCCGGGGGTGTCGGCTTTGGGGTAGAAATAGAGCACGACGGATTTGCCGCGAAAGCCGGAGAGGCGAAGGGCGCGGCCATCGGCGTCCTGGAGTTCAAAGTCGGGAGCTGGGTCGCCCGGTTGGAGTGCCATGCATTCATTGTCCAGGAAATGGCAGCCGAAAGCACGGTTGCGAGGCTATTGCGGAAACGCGCACAACAGACTCGCCGGCCGCGCTGAGGACGAACGCGGTTCCTGGCCCGTTTCGGGCCGCGCCCGGCGGCTTGTGCGCTATTGAGTCCTGGCCGGCACAACGGAGCTGGGCGGCGAATTCTTACCTGCCTCGAGGACGCCCCGCCCTGTGCCGGCTGTGTAGCAGAATGGAGCGATGTCTCTGCGGCTACTCGACAACGGCCTGATTTTCGACGGACTGGGCGACGCACCTTACACGGGAAGCGTATTGATGGTGGATGGGCGGATCGCCGCGGCGGGTCCGCATATACTGGCGCCGGCGGCGGAGCGGGTGGACTGTAAGGGGCTCGCCATCGCGCCGGGTTTCGTGGATCTGCACAGCCATTCGGATTTGCAGGTGCTGGAAGACCGGGAGGAGAAGTCGAACCAGGGCGTGACGCGCGAACTCGTCGGCAACTGCGGTTTCTCGCCCTACCCTTGTGGCGCCGCGGAGCCTTATCGGGCCTTTGCCGAGGGGATCCTGGCACCGTCGGATCCGGCTGGATTCGCTAGCGCGGCCGATTATCTGGAGGCGGCCCGGCAGCGATCGACGCGCATCGCCGTGCATTCGCTCGCCGGGCACGGCACGCTGCGCACGGCATTGTTCGCGGGCCGGCAGGATGCCCTTTCGGCGGTGGAGATGGACCGCATGGCAGGTGCGCTCGACGACTCGTTGGCGGGGGGCGCGGCCGGATTCTCCACGGGACTGATGTACGCGCCGGGGTCGGCGGCGCCATTCGAGGAGTTGCTGCGGTTGTGCACGGTGACTGCCCGGCGGGGCGCGCTCTACACGACACACATGCGGAGCTATTCGAACGGACTGGTGGAATCGGTGGAAGAGCAGATCGAACTGGCGCGGCGCGCGGGTTGCCGTCTGCAGATTTCGCATTTGCAGGCGGTGGGGCAAAAGAACTGGGACAAGCAGCGGATCGCGCTCGATCGCATCGAGGAGGCGCGGGTGGAAGGCGTGGATGTGGAGTTCGACATTTACCCTTACCAGGCCGGGAGCACGGTGTTGACGCAACTGCTGCCGCAATGGAGCCTGGAAGGGGGGCGTAGCACGATGCTCGCCCGGCTTCGCGATGGCGGGGAGCGGGCATCGATCGCACGGGAGGCGGAACAGATGCTGGCGCAGCGATGGTGCGACGTCTTCGTGCAGGGGCGGCATCTGGAGGACCACGGACGCGCCCGCGGCGTAGAACCGGTGCAGGCGGCGATCGATCTGATCCTGGAGCACGAGGGCGCGGTGACGATGATTTCGTTCAACCAGAGCGAGGAGAATCTGCGGCAGTTGCTGACGCATCCGCTGTGCAACGTGATCAGCGACGGGTTCTATGTGGACGGCGAACCGCATCCGCGGCTGTATGGTACGTTCCCGTTCCTGTTGGGAGGGATCGTCCGCGAGCGGCGATGGATGCGGCTGGAAGAAGCGATTCACAAGATCACGGCGCAGCCGGCAGCGCGGCTGGGCCTGGCCAATGGGGGCACGATCCGGCCGGGCGCCACAGCGGACGTGACGGTGTTCGATCCGGCTACGGTGGCGGGTCCCGCGACCTATGACCAGCCCAGGGTGGGGCCGCGGGGGATCGTGGCTGTGTATCGGGGCGGGGAGCCCGTAATGGGTGCCGCCGCGCCGCTGCCCCGCCTCTGAGGGTACAGGAAAGGCCCGGCTTGGTCGATAGGAGGTAGGTATTCCTCGACCATGGCTCTGCGCACTCGCAAAGCATTGAACGGCTATCTCTTCGCCGCCACCTTTCTGGCGGTGGCGATCTGGCTGGCCCATACGGGCCATCTGCCACGTGTAGCCCCAATCGTTGCTTTGGGTTGCGGCATCACGTCGCTGTTGTTCACCAACGGGCCGGCGGCCATGCTGCTGGTGAGCTACATGGTGTTCAGCGTGGTGGCAGGGCGGGATCTGCATGAGCCCATGCTGAGCGTGGAGATGGCCATCCAATTGGTGGTTTTCGCGGCGCTGAATCTCGCGATTATTTTTGTCTTGGGGCGGCTGCGGGAGACGCTGCAGGCGGCGCGGCGATCCGAGCGCAACCACCGTTTGATCGCCGAAAACACATCGGACCTCATCCTGGCCTACGACATGAACCGGCGGCCGATCTACGTGAATCCAGCGGTGGAGCGGCTGCTCGGGTATACGGTGGAGGAACTGCACGGGATGGGGTTCCTCGACTGGGTTTACCCGGAGGATCGCGCGCGGCTGGCCGAGTTGTGCGAAGGCGTGTACGGCGGCGCGAGTTTTTCCGACATCGAAAGCCGGATCCGGACCAAGAGCGGCGAGATCCGGTGGTTCGCAGGCACGTGGGGTCCTCTGATTGACGAGCGCGGGCGGCAGGTGGGCGTACAGGGCGTGGAGCGCGACGTCACAGACAGGCACAATCTGGCTGAGGAGCTGCGCGTGGCGCGCGATCAGGCGCTCGAGGCAGCGAAAGCCAAGAGCTACTTCCTCGCCACGATGAGCCACGAAATCCGGACACCGATGAATGGCGTGCTCGGAATGACGAACCTTCTGCTCGACACCGATCTTTCCAGCGAGCAGCGCGACATGGCGGAGACGGTGCTCCATTCCGGACAGGCGTTGTTGAGCATCATCAACGACATCTTGGATTTCTCAAAGATCGAGGCGGGCAAGCTCGAACTGGAGCAGGCGCCCTTCGCGCTGCATGAGCCGTTCGAGGAGGCTTGCGAGTTGCTGGCGGAATCGGCAGCCCGGAAACGGCTGGAACTGGTGTGCCGAGTGGATCCTTCGCTGCCGCCGGTGGTGTCGGGCGACGCGGCCCGGCTGCGTCAGGTGCTGATCAATCTCATCGGTAACGCGGTGAAGTTCACCGAACGGGGCGAGGTGACGCTCGAGTGCAAATTGATCGAAAGCGAGGGCGGCCGTCACCGTATCCGCGCGGAGGTGCGCGACACGGGGGTGGGCATATCCGCCGATGTGCTGCCGAAGCTTTTTCAGCCGTTTACGCAAGCCGATATGGCCGCCAACCGCCGCTACGGAGGCAGCGGCCTTGGACTGGCGATCTCGAAGGAAGTGGTGAACAAGATGGGCGGCGAGATCGGGGTAGAGAGCCGGCCGGGGGAGGGGTCCTGTTTCTGGTTCTCGGTTTGGGTGGGTGGAGCGGGGGGGGGATCGCACCAGACGCGGCTGGATCGCCGCCGGGTGCTGATCGTGGACGATCATCGCGCGACGCGCGAGGCGGCGGGAGAGTTGCTGCGAGCCTGGGGCCTGGAGGCGGTGGAGGCGGCGGGTCCGCCGGAAGCGCGAAGACATTTGATGACGCAGGCGTTCCCGGTGGCCCTGATCGATTGCGGCTTCGGAAACCTGGCCGGCGTGGATCTGGCGCGCGCGCTGCCTCCCGACACCGAGGCGATCATGCTGGTGACCCGGGCCGACACCATTCGCCGCGATTCGAGCCTGCCGGCGACCATCCGTGGATTTCTGAACAAGCCCGTGCGGCGTGAGGCGCTGCACCGTATGCTGGGCGAGGTGCTCACCAATCCGGGCCGCGCCGGCCAGGATGTAGCGATGCCTGTGCGCCCGGCGGCGCCCCCGGCCAGCAGGAAGAAGGCGCGCATTCTGATCGCCGAGGACAATCCGGTCAACCAGCGCGTGGCGCGGCGTCTGGTGGAGAAACTCGGCTACGACGCCGAAACGGTCAACAACGGCACGGAGGCGTTAGCGGCGCTAGCCGCCTCCACGTATGATCTGATCCTGATGGATTGCCAGATGCCGGTGCTCGACGGTTTTGAAACGACGCGGCGTATTCGCGCCACCGAGGGCCGCACGGAGGATGCGGGCGCGTCCGGGACCGGGGCGATCACGGATCCGGTGGAGGCCGCCGGAGCGCGGTTGCCGATCGTCGCCATGACGGCCAATGCGATGAAGGGAGACCGGGAACGATGTCTGGATGCAGGCATGGACGACTATCTCCCGAAACCGATCGACCTCAGCCGCCTGGCCGAAGCGCTGGAGCGTTGGACCGAAGGCCACGGAGTTGGGGGGGCAACCGGCGCATCGACGGCGGGCGCATTGCCGGTAAAGTCGACTCCCTCCGCTGCCGATTGATACTACGGTGCAAATCGAGGTAGAGCCCAGCCCCGTCTTTCGCGAACAGGCTCGCGCCTGGCTCACGCTGGTTGCGCCTTCCGCTGATATCCGCAATCCAAGAGTATTTTCCGAGTCCGGGAGCGCTTCGGGCGAACCCGCCCGGCGGGTGGTGGTGGCGGAAACAGTCAACTGTCCGGATGGGTTCACGCTGCGCGAAACCCTGCTCGTACGCGGCGACTTCCATACCGGCGCCAATTGCCGGTTCCTTGGCCCGGTGTATGTGGGCGGGCGCGCGACGCTGGGGCGCGCCAGTGAGGTCTATTCGATCTGCGTGGATGGGGCATTCACCGCCGGGCTCGACACCCGTATCCATCGCTGGGCCGACGCCCTTGGCCGCGTGGATCTCCGCGCAGGCGCCTGGGCGCGGGAGGCCGTCTCCAGCACCTCGATCGACGTCAGCCAACAGGCCAGCGCTTCGGGGCTGTTCGCGCCGCGCATCGCCACCCATGGCGTTGTCGCCGAGGCATCGGCTGGCCGGGGGGGCGGAGGAGACGACGCTTGGCCCGCCGGCTCCGATTATGTGGAGATTCCGCTGCCGGCCTCGGGACGTGAACCCGAACTGGGCGCAGTCCGCGGCTTCCGCCGCGAGCGGCTTTCCGCGCTCGGCGCCGAGACCTGGGTGTATGACGGTAGCCTGAATCTTCCGTTTCCGGTTCTGTCAAGGGCCAAACTGGTCGTTCGCGGGTCATTCACGTGCCCGGCTGGAAGCCTTCTCGAGGACGACGTCAAGGCTGGCTCATCGATCCGGTTGGGAGAGGGCGCCATCTCCAACGGCAACCTCACGGCGCGGGGAGAGGTGACCCTCGACGCCCACTGCCTGTTCTCGGGCCACATCCGGGCCGGGCTGTCGCTGCGTCTACGGTCCGGCGTCCGGGGTTACTCGGCGGCTGGGCCGGTGGAGGCATGGGCGCGCGAGCAGATCCATCTGGAACCGAATGTCATTGTCCGGGGCAGAGTGACCTCGGAGTCGGGCCGCATCCGCGCGTCCCAACCCCTGCTCGAGGGCGGGCTCGACCTCCTACTGGCCGAGTTGTAAAAGGGGCCGCCCTGGAGCGGAGAGTTCCAGGACTGCGAAGACGAAGTGGTTGCATTTCCTAGTAAATCCGGGTAGGATCGGGGGTAGATCGTATTACTGAATGCATCCATCCAGAAGATATCCGCCCCGAGGTCCCCGAGTCAGGGTTAGAGAAAATGTGAATGAGGCGATCCGGGCCCCTGAGGTTCGGGCGGTGTTCCCCGACGGTTCGGTCGGGGTGATGCCGACGCGCGATGCCGTTCGCCGCGCCAAGGAACTGGGGCTGGATCTGATCCTGATCGCACCCACCGCGGAGCCACCCGTCGCCAAGGCGATGGATTACGGCCAGTGGCAGTACGAAAACAAGAAGAAACAGCACGACGCACGCAAGAAGCAGCACGTGATCCAGGTGAAGGAATTGAAGTTCCGCCCCAACACCGACGATCACGATTACGACTTCAAGAAGAACCACGCCATCCGCTTCCTGAAAGAAGGAAACCGCGTGAAAGCCGTGGTGCAGTTTCGCGGCCGCGAGATAGCGCACGTCGACCTGGGGGCCAAGCTCCTCCATCGCTTTGCGCAAGATCTCACCGGTATCGGCGCGGTGGAAGGCGGGATGCGCCTGGAAGGCCGCCAGTATCACGTGATCCTCGCTCCGGTGAAGAAGGACAAGGAAAAGGAAGGCGCCAAGCCGAACTCCCCCGAGAGCGGCGCCGCGCAGGCCTGATCCCATCGTCCGCCAATCAAACCGCAGCAAGAACCGGTATAGAGAGCGTGTAGAGATGGTATAGTGGCCAACGAATGCCGCTAGCCATCCTATTCCTTGCGCTTCCCCTCCTCCTGGCTCTGCCCGCCGCCGCCGCGCCCGTCGAAGATGCGCGCAACACCCGTGTCGTCACCACCGACACCCACTTCCGCATGCCGGACTACGGCACGCTCGAACGTTGGGAACGCCGCAAACGCGAACTCCGGGAGCGAATTCTGTTCACCGCCGGCCTTGACCCGATGCCCGCGCGAGGCCCAGTCCGCGCCGAAGTGTTCGGGCGGCTGGACCGGGACGGCTACAGCATCGAGAAGGTCCTGCTCGAGACCATGCCCGGCTACTACCTCGGCGGCAACCTTTATCGTCCGCGCGGCGCTGGAGCTAAGTTCCCCGCCATCGTCACCCCGCACGGACACTGGGTCTACGGCCGCCTGGAGCACAGCGACACCGGATCCATCCCGGCCCGCGCGATCAATCTCGCCCGCCAGGGGTTCGTCGTGTTCGCCTACGACATGGTGGGTTACAACGACACCATCCAGACGCCGCATGACTTTGCCGGCAAACAGGAGCAGCTATGGAACTTCGGTCCGCTCGGCCTGCAGTTATGGAACTCGCTGCGGGCGGTGGATTGGATCGCCACGCTGCCCGATGTGGACCCGGCTCGGATCGGCGCCACCGGCGCCTCCGGTGGCGGGACGCAGACGTTCCTGCTCGCCGCCGTCGACGAGCGGATTCAGTACGCGGCGCCGGTGAACATGATCTCGGCGATCATGCAGGGCGGGTCACCGTGCGAGAACATGCCCGGGCTTCGGGTGGGCGCGTTCAACGTCGAGTATGGGGCGATGATGGCGCCGCGCCCCATGCTGATGGTCTCGGCCACCGGCGATTGGACGCGCAATACGCTCGAAGAGGAATACCCCGCCGTGAAGGGGATCTATAGCCTTTATGGGAAGGCGGACTCGGTAACGGCGGTTCGCATCGACGCGCCGCACAACTACAACAAAGACAGCCGCGAAGCCGTGTACCGGTTCTTCGCCAAACAGGCACAGAAAGACCCCGGCGCCGCCGATCGCAAAGAGAAGAGCGTGCGCGTGGAAAAGCTACAGGATATGCTGGCGCTGCACAACCACCCCCTGCCGCCCGGAGCACTTTCCTACGACGCCCTGTTTGCGCAATGGAGGAGCAATGCGCGGGAACAAGTGAACGCCATCGCGGACAAAGCCGAGCGCCGCCGGCTACTTGGGCTCGCCCTTGGAACGGTTTGGCCGGAGAAGGTGGAAGATCGTGAGGAGAACGGACGCCGGATCCTCTCCAGGCCGGGAGCGGGCGATGCGGTGCCGGCGCTCTGGAAAGCGGGCAAGGGCGCGCCGCTGCTGGTGGTCCATCCCGATGGAGCTACGGCGGCGATGAATTCGTCAGAGGCGCGGCAGGCGATCGCCGGCGGGCGCCCTGTGCTCGCGATCGATGCGTTTCAGACCGGGTCAGCCAAAGCGCCGCGGGACCGCTCGCATCGCCACTTCACCACCTTCCAACGCACCGACGACGCCGAGCGGGCGCAGGACATCGTGACCGCGATGGCATGGCTTAGGGCCGCGGCGCCCGGAGAGCCTGAAGTCATCGGATTGGGCGATGCGTCGATATGGGTGCGCTTTGCCGCCGCCGTGGCGCCCGGTAAGATCAAACTAAGCGGACCCTCGAGCGCCGGATTCGCGGCCACCGATGACGAGTTAATCGCGAAGTTCTTCGTGCCCGGCATTCAGCGCGCCGGCGGTTGGGCGTCGGCGTTGCTGCTCACCGAGTAGACCCGGGCGCTGTTGGCGGCCGCCCGGATCAGAAGATCAGCTTCAGCCCGAACTGGATGACGCGCGCATCGCGGGCCGAAGCCACGGTGCCGAACGTGGCGCTTCGATTCTTGCCATCCGGCCCTGCCGAGAAGCTGTCGTTGGCCAGCCCGAGATTGGTGATGTTCATGAAGTTGAAGGCCTCGGCGCGGAACTGCACGTTGACCCGCTCGCCGATGAGCGTATCTTTGATCAGTGACAAATCCCAGTTGACGGTGCCGGGGTGGCGCGCATCGGGAAGAGTGCGGCCGACGGTGCCGTAGGTGAAGTCCGGCGGGTTGATGAAGGCATCGGTGTTGAACCAGCGTTCGCGGGTGGGATTGTCGATCTTGGCTGAGACGCCGGTGGAATTCGGGCGATCGGCCTGGAAATTGCTGGCGCCGCGCACCGTCAGCGGGATGCCGGTCTGCATCACGCCGATCGAGTTGATCTGCCAGCCACCGACGATCTTGTTCAGCACGGCCGAGTCCGGGCTGAAGGCTTTTCCCTTGCCGAAAGGCAGTTCATAGAGCAGGCTGACCACGCCGCGCTGCGAGACGTCGGTGGGATCGACGCTGCGATTCAACTGCCGATTGAAGAGATTATCCTGGAAGCCGTTCTCGTTGGTCTGCTCGACCGCGCCAAAATCGACGGGAACAGCGACCGAGTCGCTGATCTTTTTGCCGGCGGTGTAGGCGAAGTGAACGAGGAACCCGTTCGTCATACGGCGCTTCACATTGATCTGCAACTGGTGCGACATGTAGTTGCCATAGCGCGGATTGCGAATGGAAACACCGTTATAGTGGGGGAACGGCAGAAGCGTGCGCTCGCGGGTCACGGTGGCCGCCCCGAAACCGCCCGGCACCAGGCCGCGAAGCGGGTTAGGCACACGGTCAAACAAAGACTGACCGAGTTGGCGGCGCTGATCCACCGGCAGTTGGTTCAGGTTGTAGCCGGAGGCAAGAAAATGATTGCCCTTGTTGGCGGCGTAGGTGGCGTCGAGCAGCCACTCGCCTACCTGCTGCTGCACCGAGAGGTTCCACTGCTGGGTGCGAGGCGTCGTCGGATCTTCCTCCCATGCCTGCACGCTTTGCCCGAGGAGAGCATCAGGACCCGCGGCCGACCCGGGAGACCCCAACGGCGCGCGCGGCAGACCATCCCTGAACAGGAACGACCGGAGCCCCGGCCCCTGTGCCACGTAGTTGGTCCGCGTGGAGGAGAACAACTGGACGTTCCCGGTGAAGGCGCGATAGAAGATCGATGGATAGAAGATACCGTATCCGCCGCGCAGAACCGTCTTGCCCGTACCGAAGATGTCGAAAGCGAAGCCGAGGCGCGGGCCGAAGTCATTGTAGTCCTCACCGAGGAACGAACGCGGCTGTCCGTCGACGCCGGCGTAAACGGTCTGGCCTTGGAGTCCGCTCACGGGACTGGTGGAAAGATAGTCGAAGTTGATGTGGCCGTCGTGCCGCTCGTAGGGCTTCTGCTGCCAGTCCCAACGTAGGCCAAGGTTCAGGGTGAGGCGGCGGGACAGCCGCCAATCGTCCTGCACGAACGTGCTGATGGCGAGGCCGTGGAAGGAGTTGCCGAGGATGCGGTCGATGCCGGCGCTCGACACCTCCCCGAGTAGGAACTGGGCCATATCGCTGCCGGTGCCGGCCGTCCGTTGGGGGTTGTTGGTGAGTCCGCCGAAGGTATAGCTGCCCGAAAGCGCCGCGCCCTGGAGATTGCCGCCCTGCAGGATTCGGTGATTGTAGCCGAACTTGAGTGTGTGATCACCGGCGATCTTGGTGAGAGTGTCTTGAATGTCCCAATTGAATGATCCACGCGTGCCAGCCGCGCCGCCGCCGATGGTGCCGAAGCCGAAGTTAATCTGCGGCATTTGGTCATTCGGTACGATCTCGGGAAGACCCAGCTTCCGCGGCCATCCCTGATTGAAATTGACCGCGGTGAAGAAGAACAACTGGCGCATCACGCCCACGCGGAGATTGTTGATCAACGTGGGCGAGAAGGTGTGGGTGTCCGACACCACCGCGTTGCGGTTGGTCTGATCGTCGCTGCGGTTGCCGCCCGCGTTCGGATCGGTGAAGAAGGAGTCCGCGTAGGGGGCGTGCTGAGCCGAGGTGTAGCGGAGGAAGATCGAGTTCTTGTCGTTGAAGCGATGGTCCACCTTGAAGTTCCACTGCGTCCAATCGACCCTCGAAAATCCGGCGTCCTGGAAGTTCTGCGCGAAGGTGAACTGGTTGGTCGGCGTTTTGTTGGGCAGGGGGTAGAAGTCCAGGATCTTAGGCGTGATCGGGTCAAACCGGTTGCGCGGTACGATGTTGCCGGGGAACACGTCGCGCACCAGCCCGGATCCGGCGGGATTGGCCCGTGTGGTGGCCGGGTCATACACCGGAACGGCCGCTCCCGACGCCGTAGCCAAGCGGGAGAAATCGCCGCTGCGGAATTCCGCGATCGGCATTGTCGCGATGCGCGGCGACGAGCGCCGCAGCAAATACTTCTCGTAGTTGAAGAAGCCGAAAGTCCGGTCTTTGATGAACGGACCGCCAATGGTCCCGCCGAACTGGTTGTATCGCAGCGGAAGCTTGGTGCGCGCGAAGGTGTTCCGCGCGTCGAAGGTGTCGTTACGCAGGAACTCGTAAGCGGATCCATGGAGCCGGTTGGTGCCGGACTTGGTGACGAGGTTGATCGTCCCGCCGGCGGTGAACCCGAACTCCGACGACATCGAGCCGCTTTGGACCTTGAACTCCTCTACCGCGTCCACGGCCGGCGGCACGCCCACTTCGCCCACGTAGGAGAGGATGTTGTTGGAGCCGTCGAGCATCTGATTGTTCATCGAACTCGGGCTTCCGTTGATCGACAGGGACGAAATCTGGATGCCGCGGTCACCGAACCCGGAATTGGTGGGGCCGGCGTTCGACATTACCCCGGCGGTGAGCAGCGTGAGCGCCAAGGCGCCGCGGCCGTTAAGGGGAAGGTCCCGCACCCGGCGGTTTTCGATCACTTCGCCGACGGTGGCGTTGGATGTATTCACTAGAGGCGACTCGCCTACCACCTCCACCGATTCGGCCACCTGCCCGATTTCCAGACGCACATTCAGGTTGGCCGTCTGGTTCACCTGCAGCGTGATACCGGAAAGCACGGTGCGCTTGAAGCCGGCCGCCTCGGCGGAGATCTCGTACTCGCCTACCGGCAGGCTGGGCGCGACGAAGGCGCCGCTTTCGTTGGACGCCGCCCGAAACGTGGCGTTCGTATTGGTGTTGCGGATTTGGATCGCAGCGCCGGCAATCACGGCGTCCTGCTGATCGGTGACTGTGCCTGTGATGGAGCCGCCGCCCTGTTGGGCTAGCGCGGCGGCGCTGAACAAAAGAGCGGAGACCACGAGACGTGAGCGCATAGACGTAACAACCCCTTCAGAAATTAAAACATGATAATACATGAGGCTGCGATCTGGCGCAAGTGTGGAATAAAAAATTTCAGACGATGCGTGAGCTGACTGGCCACGTTGTAGGAGGTCTAGCGCGGCGGGTATGGGGAAGGATTGCGGTGCGTCCCAATCTCCAGGAGCGCCGCCCACGAGGACCGTGAACGCCCGGGCGGGCGCAGTTGGACGAAGTGCGGGTCCTAGGACCGTTGGGCGAGCAGCCGCGCGGCGGTTATCCCGCTATCGAGAGATGCCGCCGGCGCCGGGGCATTCTCACCGATCGAGCGCGTGGAGAAGGCCGAACAAGCCTGGGCCAGACCCTGTATGTCGCCGCCCTCTTCCACCGTCAATTCGTGTTCGATCCAGTTCGACAGCGGGATGTTGCGGAAGTACAACCGCTCTTGGAGGATCATCGACTTCTTGCGGAGAAACAGAGATTTCGATTCACGCATGTAGTGCCGCTCTTCGACGCGGAAGTCGCCGAGGAATTCGTCCAGGCTGCGGCGGCGGGTTTCCTCCTGCACCGCTTTCACCCGGTTGTCGATTTCCTTTTCGTGCGTCGAGATGCGGGTCTGCGCCTCCACCAGCGCCTCGCGTTCCTTGGCGATCGCCACTTCCATGCGAGCCTGCATGATGTAGAAGGAGATCAGCGCGGACCCCGCCGCGGAAAACAAGGGCAGAAACATCCAGAGCATTGGTTCCATAAAAGCCGGTCCTAGGTCCGATCCGTACCATCGGCGGGCGCAGGCGGGAACTTTAGGATCGCCAACCTGAGACTTCCCCGCCCTGGACCGATGAGGACCGCGAGGAAAAAATTGTGCTCGAAAACCTGAACTCTATTCAGCTTGAAGACAAAGCTCACCGTTTGTTTCCTGGGATTTAGCTTGCTGCCGGCAGCCGTCATCTTGACCCTGTCGTGGCGGCAGAACCAGCAGGCCACGCGGCCAGTGCGCAGGCACATGCCTCCGGGGCGGCTTCGATCTCCGACAAGATCGACCGTAATTTGTTTGAGAGGTACGGCGATGTGCAGGCCTTCGCCTTCCATCCGGCGGCCCGGTCGGGTGACGGCGGCAGATCGAAAACGCGATCGACTTCTACATGGCCGCCTACGGCCTCTATGACGTGATGGTAGTAGCGGACCGGAACGGCCGCGTGATCGCGTGAACCACAAGGGCAAGGCGACGCAATGGCAATCGCCGGTGGGCCAATCGGTGGCCGAGCAAGAGTGGTTTCAGGCTTGCGTCAACGGGAAGATTCGACCGGGACAGACTTTCGTCGGCGAGCTGAATGCCGATGAGTGGGTGGCGCGAATCACGGGAGATCAGGGGCTGGCGATGAATTTCGCCGCGCCTATCTATTCCAACGGGCGCGTTGCCGGTCCAACGGGCGCATTGCCGGTGTGTGGTCCAACCGTGCTTCGTGGAACCGGGTGGCGGGGCAGATCGCCACCGACTACGAGACCGTGGCACGAAAGCATCTTCCGTCGATCGAGGCGATCATTCTGTCCAAGGCCGGCGTGGTGCTTCGCAGGCCGGGAGTTTCGGCACGAATTGGCTGACCGGTCGCGATGCGGCCGGAGGTGACCGGCGGGCGCGAGGGCACGCGTCTCGAGCGGGCGTTTCCGGGCATCGACGGCGAACGCCAGGTCGCTTATGGCCCGTCGCGCGGGTTCGGCTCCTACGAGGGCATCGGCAGCGGCGTGGCGATCGTCGTAAAGCCGGATGAAGTCGCTTCCAGGCTCCTCGCGCAGGGGAGGTGGAATCTCGCGATCGGTCTGCTGGCCGGGCTGATCTGCTCGGGCATCGGCATTTGGATTTCCCGGAAAGCGGTGATGCCGCTCGATCGGTTGGTCGCCGTGCTGGAACGCGCCGCCGAAGGCGATCTGACGCAATCGGTGACCGCTTCCTCGCAGGATGAGATCGGCCGCGTGGCCGAAGCCCTGAACCGGATGCTCACCCAGACCCGCGGCACGGTGGAATCGATCACGGTCCACGGCCGTAGGCTGACCGCCTCGTCAACCGAACTGGGCGATGTCAGCCAATCCCTGGCCGCCACGGCCGAGGAGACATCCGCGCAGGCCAATGCCGTATCGAGCGCCTCGGGCGAGGTGGCGCAGAACGTCGAATTCATGGCCACCAGTTCGCAACAAATGGTTTCCTCCATCCAGGAGATTTCGCGCGCCACCGCCGAGGCCTCCGCCGTCGCCCAGAACGCCGTCCGCGTGGCCGAAGCCACCAACGCCACCATCGGCAAGCTCAGCGAGTCCAGCTTCGAGATCGGGAAGGCGATCAAGGTGATCAGCTCGATCGCCGAACAGACAAGCCTGCTGGCGCTCAATGCAACCATTGAAGCCGCTCGCGCCGGCGAATCCGGAAAGGGCTTCGCCGTGGTCGCGAGCGAAGTGAAGAACCTCGCCGAGCAGACCGCGCCCGCCACCGAGGATATCGCCCGCCGCGTCGAGGCGATCCAGGCCGATTCAGCCAGTTGCACCACCTCCATCCAGGAGGTAAGCAAGGTGATTCACGACATACACTCCATCAGCGGCGTGATCTCGGCTGCGGTGGAGGAACAGTCCGCCACCACGGCGGAGGTGGAGCGCTCGATTCGGGAGGCCGTCCGGGGTTCACACGAAATCGCCCGCAACGTCACGGAACTGGCCGTGGCGGTTCGCCAGACGACAGAGGCCGCGTCGCAGACGCGCGCCTCGGCTCATGACCTCAGCGGAGTGTCGAGCGAACTGGCCTCCACCGTGTCGCAGTTCCGGCTCTGACGCCCATCGGCATGGCCCGCGGGCCGGGAGAGGCCGCTCGGGTCAGTCCCCGTGCCGATGCTGTTGGTAGTGCTGCCGCAACAGGTCCTTCCCGTAGTCGTTCCCGTTCGGCGTCCGCACCACCACGTGCACATGTTCGCGCACAGGCGTCCGGACTCCCGGCATCAGGTGCCGGATCCCCACCGGATTCTGGTGGTCGAACTCGATCAGGATCACCGGACTGTGGATCCGGTAGTAGAACACCGAATCGGCGCCCGTCGCGCCGATCCACGCAAACCAGGTGTCGTCGATGCGCGCCCGCACTTCGTCCATCTTCACCTTGGCGTGTCCATCGTCCATGTTCGCCACATACTCGCCCACCAGCGCCAGCAGCGCATTCCGTTGCGCGGCCGTCAAATCCTTGCCCCGCACACCGGCGTAATCGAGCACGACGTTATCCTTGAACGCCTCGCCGACATTATTGTTGCCCGTCTTGGAAACCTCGATCACTGCCTTATCTTTCTGCGACGCCGAGAGGCTGTTCACAAAATCGAGACCGGCCTGCTGCTCGCGCTGCAGAATCGCCGTCCCTTTATACTTGCCGCTTTCCGCGATCACCGGTTCGGATCCGACAAAAAGCGGTGTCATCACCACCTGATCACCCAGCACAAAGTAATTGATGATGGCGTGATGCCCGTCCAATTGCCAGCCCCATGGCTCGGTGACCGAAGGGGTCCCCATCACGGTGATGTGGTACCGCCACTCGCCATACTCCTCGAAGTTGTTGCCGTTGAGTTCGCCAAGCGTCTCGTTTAGCTTCATGATGTCGCGCGTCAGCTTCAGGCCGCGCGCGCTCAGTGACGCGCGCAGCAGTGCGAACGCGGCTTCCCGCTGCGGCTGGGTCATCTCGAGAAAACTCACACCCTGCCGCACATAGAAATGCTGGTTCATCCACTTGCGCCACTCCGGATCGTCCAACGGGAACATCGTCTTGGTGCGCTGGGCGGGAGTCAGTTTCGCCAGAAACGCTTCGGTGGCGCGGACCACGGGCTTGGTGGAGACGCCGGTGGACCGGATCTTGTACAGATTCTCTTCGCGGCCGGCCGAAGTCCGGTATCCGGTGTAGGGTTCGGCGAGCCCCTTGCGCTCGGCTTGCTCCGACATCGCAGCGAATCGCGCGGTGCGGTCACCGCCTTTGGCGCGCGTCCGGTCCGGCGCTGCCTGAAAGGCAAACGCAAGCAAGAGCGCGAATCCGCTAAGCACCGCCAAGCGAACAATCTTCATTTTGGGGACTCCTTATCGTCTGGCATTGTACCGCTTGCACCGAGCTTCCATCCGATCTGCCGCAGCATGCCCATCCAGATCACGGCATCCTTGCTCGAAAGCCGCATCCGGCGCAACAACCGGCGCAGCTTCCGGTCCGCCGAAGTGGCGGTCCGCTGCTGCGAATAGCCCGACACACGCAGCAACTGCTCGAGATACACGGTCACCTGATCGATCTCGGCGGCGGTGGCTGGCTTGACGCGCGGCTCGGGCGTGGAAGCGCGTCCATTCCGGATCAACTCGTAAAGACACAGCGCCACCGCCTGCCCGAGATTCATGGACTCATGCTCGGCGCGGGTGGGGATCCGCATGAGCCAGTCGCACCGGCTCAGGTCATCGTTTGACAAACCGTACTTTTCGGAGCCAAACAAGAGCGCCACGGGCCCTGCCGCCTTGCGCATTAGGCGGGCTCCCTCCTCGAGCCGCTTCACGCTCAGCTTCAGTTCGCGATTCCCGAGCGAGGCCGTGCCGACGATGGTGCGGCACCCGGCCACGGCTTCGGCCACCGTTCTGAACACACGAGCGTTGGCGAGCACCGCCGACGCGCCGACCGCGGACCGCGCCTCCTGCCACGAGGCGTCGTATGGGTCCACCAGTGCCATGTCCAGGAAGCCGAAGTTACTCATCGCCCGCGCCGCGGCCCCGATGTTGAGCGGATTGCGGGTGGAGATCAGTACAACCCTCACCGGCGGCGTGGCCGGTCCCCGAGGCGGCACGCTAGTTCTTCCCAATGCAATAAAGATGGCTGTCGGTGCGGATGAAAATCTGGCCGCGAGAGATCGCCAGCGAGGCGAGCGTCCGTTCGCCCAGTTGATTCTCGGCAAGCACCTTCTTTTCCCGGCCCGCGGCGAGGACGTAGGTGGTGCCTTCCTCGTTGGTGAGATAGATGCGTCCGCCAGCGGCCACCGGCGAAGCCGAAAACAGGCTGGCGAAGCGGTCTTTCCACACCGTGGATCCGTCGGCGGCGTCGGCCACGCTCACCACGCCGCGCTCATTCGCCATGTAGAGCAGCCCATCGTGATAGAGCAGCGACGACACATACGGCGCCCCGGTCTTGATCTCCCACTCGATCTTGCCGCCCGGCCGCAGCGCGAGAAAGGGGCTCGACGTATAGCCGCGGTTCAGGTACAGCACGCCGCCGTGGTAGACCGGCGAAGGCACCGGGACGCGATTGGCATCGCCCGCTTTCCACAGCGGCTCACCGGTGGATGGGCTCACGGCCTCCACGCCGTCGTTGGTGTTGATGATGAGTTCGTCGTGATCGCCGGCGCGGATGACGAAAGGAGTCGTGTAGGAGCGGCGGTCCTTGCCGCGATCCTTGCGCCACCGGTCCTTCCCCGTCCGCGTATCCACCGAGAGCAGATAGGCACCCGGGGGATGGTCGCACAACAGCAGCAGCGAATCTTTGTAGAGCGCCGCGGAACTGCCGTGCCCCCAAAGGACGTCGAAGGGGCCGAACTCGCGGCCGAGATGCCGTGACCACGCAAGCTTGCCGTCCAGGGTGAGCGCCACCAGCTGTCCGGTGCCGAACCAGGCATAGACGCGTTCGCCATCGGTGACACAGGACGGGCTCGCGAGGTTATGCTTCACGTGGACCGGCTGCAACACGCCATCGGCGTCGAGCGAAAACTCCCACAGCGCTTTGCCGGTCCGGCGATCGAAGGCATGGACGAGGAACCGGACCTTGCCGTCTCCGGTTCGGCGCGCGGTGGTGGCGCCATCGAAATCCCGGCTCCGTCCTTCGAACGGACCGTCACCGGTCTGCGAGGTGACGAACACGCGATCTCCGAGCACAATCGGCGTCGAAGATCCGAGCCCGGGAAGGGGAGCCTTCCACGCAACGTTGGCGGTTTGGCTCCAGCGCAGTGGGGCGTCGGGTTCGGGTGAGATGCCGTCGCCGGTGGGTCCGCGCCACTGTGGCCAGTCCGCGGCGCAGAGGCTGAGAGCGGGGACCAGGGCGAAACGGGCGAATCGGCGTACCATGCGAACCAGCATATCGCGGGCTTACCTGAAACGCGCCGGCGCATCGCGGCTCACGGGGCCGCTGCCCGCGGAAACCGCGTCAGTGGACGCGCAACACCTCACGGCTGCCGGCAGTCCAAAGCTCGGCATACCCGGCCATGCGTTCCCGATACATCGGGCTGCTCATCACTTCTTTCATGCGCGTCTCGAATTCCGCCATGCTTTCCACGGTGTATTCCATGATCACGCGATTGAAATCGCCGGTAACATCGGTGAGAACGCGGGCGCCCGGCATGGCAAACGCAGCCACGGCGTCCTTGAGTTGTGCTGCCAGTTTGCCGGCGCAGCCGGGCTTGGCAACGAAGACGTTACGGATGACGAACATCGGGGAATCTCCTTCCAAACGGTCGGGACCGCGAACGGGTACCAATTGCCTCAACCCAGAGGGCTTACCCGCCGCGCGCGGTTCAGGTAGATTATATCCATGAATCTCCACTGGGTCACCTTCCTCCAGCACGCGGCCAGACACTCGAGTAAAGGCTCTATCCGCCAGTTCGACGGTCTGGAAGCCGCCTGGGTCCACTCCCCGTTGCTCATCAACAACGGCACCTACCTGACGTCGCCGCCGTCCGATGTGGCCGACCTACAGAGGCGGATGGCGGCGGCACGTGAGGACGCGCGTCCACACAACCTGCCGTGGGCGTTCTACATATTCGAACCGTACGTCGCCTCCTTGAGCGGCGAGGAAGTGGCCGCGGCTGCCGCCGCGTGCGGACTGGGGCGGATGATGGGGGTACAAGTGATGACGGCCGACGTCCAGGAGCTACTGCCGCCTCGGCGCCCGCTTCCGGACGTGGAGTTCCGGCGGATTTCCAACAGAGAAGAATGCGGGATCGCCCTCGACATCAACACGCGTGCCTATGGCTTGCCGCCGTTCATCACCGAGGGAGTGCTCGAGACCGGGGCCTATTTCAGCGATCCCGACCGTGAATTCGGATTCATCGCCTTGGCCGGCGGCGTTCCCGTGAGCACCGCCACCGTCATCGCGCTCGACGGGTTGCTCTACGTGGCGCTGGTGGCCACCGAAGCGGACCACCGAAAAAAAGGCTATGCCGAAGCGGTGATGCGGCATGCCCTCAGTGAGGCGGCGTCCGCGCTCGGGCTCGCGCGCACCGCGCTCGACGCCAGCGCTGCGGGCGCGCCCCTTTATCGCCAGATGGGTTACCAGGACGCCGGGGCGGCCTGGAGCCTGTACACGACGGCCTGAGCTTACAACAGCGCCGTCGGGCGCCGCGCCCAGGTCTTGCCCTTCTCCGCCGCGATCTTCTCCATGTCGCCGACATAGGCGCCGGCCTGGGTGAGAACGTGATGCAGATCGTTGCCCACGCTGATCAGCGTGAAGCCCTTTTCGAGGAACTCGCCCACGCGCGAGGTACCGAACAGGAACAAACCCAGGATGACGTTGTTCTTTTGGGCCGCGGCAACCAGCTTGTCGGTGGCGCCCATCAACTCCGGCGACGTGTACATGTGCGGGAACTCGTATTTCTCATAGAGCCCCATCGACATGCACAGATCGTTCTGACCGAGGAACAGGATGTCCACCCCCGGCACGGCTGCGATCTCCTCGATGTTCTCGATGCAGGAAGCCGTTTCCACCTGCAGCGCCACGATGACGTTCTTGTTCGCGTTGCCGACGTAGCCGAGCAGACCGGCTTTGTTGGTGCTGCGCTGCGGAAAATAGACCGAGCGCGTGCCGGCGGTGGGGTAGCGCGCGCAACTGACGGCCTGCCGCGCCTCCTCGGCGTTATTGATATAGGGCACCAGGACGCCGTCGGCGCCGAGGTCGAGCGACTGCTGGATGCCGCCACGGTCGTGGTAGCCGGCCACGCGAACCAGTGACTTTGCTCCACCGCTCGAAACCGCGCACAGCATCGTCGAGAGATGCTCGAAGCCCATCGGGCCGTGCTGGGTGTCGACCAACAGCCAGTCGTAGCCGGTGTGCGCCAGTTGCTCGGCCACGGTGGGGCTATGCGAGTTGACGAACAAGCCCATTTTGGGCTGGCCTTGCCGGAGTTGATCCTTGAACTCGCCGCCGGACAGAATCGAATTGCTCATAGGGTTGTGTTTGCCTCCTGGAAATACAACGGAATCAAGCAGCATACCCGATTGGATGGCTGCCGGTCAAAAAAAACCAGTGGCCATTCAATCGGGCAGAAAGGCCCAGTTGCGTTCGCGGGCGTTCGTATGCGCAGCCGTTGGACGCGGCCCGCTCTAGCGCAGGCTCAGCGTCACCGCCGGCGAGGTGCCGGCCGAGTTGGTGAGCGTTACCGCCACCGACTGGATCGTATCGATCACCGAACTCACGTTGGCGACATCACCCGACAGTGTCAGCGGCACCGTGGCGGAGAAGAGACTGCCGAAATTGGCGGACTGAGCGCCTTGGAAGTAGCCGAGGAAGGCCGCTTCCACGGGAAGCGTGAGCGAGGTGGTCTGGACGTTTTCACCCGAGGTGGGCGTAAACCGCAGTTCCATCCGCGAGACGGAGCGATTGGTGGCGTAGCCGTTCACCAGAAGCGTGAGCACGTTGGCCGTCCGGCTGGCTACCGAGACTCCGAGCACCACCGGAGCGCCCGAGGCGACGCTGAGCGTGGCTTGCGGCGGCGCCGACGGTGTGAGGTTGATGCCGCCGTCGGTGGTGTTGATCACCGGCGACACGACAATGGTTCCCGCCACGCTGCCGGTCTGCACGCGGATTTGGGTTTGATTGTTCGGGAAGACGGCTCTGGTCGAATTGGCCGGGATCGTGAAATTGACGGTGCGACCACCAGCCGCGAACTGAACGGCCGGATCATTCGCGAACACGTCGGAACTGAAGGCGAGGTTCAGCGTCCCGCTCAGGGCGAGCGGATAGGCGCTGGCGAGCGTCAGCCCGATCGCGGGCTGCGAGAGCGCGGACTGGGCCCCGGAGGCTCCTTCGAAGCGGATGGCCGGGAGCGGCGGTGGCGCGTTACCCGCCCCGGAGAGCGTGAAGCTGAGGTTATCCACGCGCAGCGTGGCTGTAGATGTGCCGAGAGCCACGGGCGCGAACGCGATGCGGAATCCCGCCGACGCGTTGGGTTCGAGCTGGATCGGAAGCGCGGGCAGATTCTCCAGCACGAACACGGTGGAAGGCGCGGCCAGCCCGATCGAGGAAACCGTGGTGGGCGCGTTGCCGGTGTTGGTCATCGTGAACTGCAGTCCGCCGGTGGACCCGACGCCGGTGGGCGTGAAGATGACGGTGCCGCCATTGGACACCGAGGTCGAGATATTGTTGGAGGCGAAATTGAATTCGAGCTTGGACCCGAGAGCGTTTGCCGTGAGATCGAAATCGTCGGAGCCGATTCGGAGGCGGCCCGCCGCGCGGCCGGGCGTGGTCGGCTGGAAGTTCACCGTCAAGGAGAAGCTCTGGCCGATGGGCACCAGCAGGGGCAGCAGAGGCGCATCGCTCAGGCTATAACCCGCGCCAGCCACGCTGATCGTGGTAATGCGCGTGTCGGCGTTGCCGGCGTTGCGGAAGCGAACCAGGACCGAAGTCTTGTCGCCGCCGGCTTGCGCGTCGGGCACGGCGAGCGTCTGATTGGGAAGCAACGGCATCCCGGCGCCATCGGTGAAGTATTCGTACAGGAAACGGGAGCCGCTGGCGGCCCCGGCCAGGCTGAACGTGGCGCGGCGATCGGCGGTGGCAACGGCAAGCGATCCGGTGGCAGGGTCGAACGTCTTCGGAGTGAAGGTGACGTTGAACCGGATTTCGCGGCCAGCCTCGACAACGGTTCCAGCCAGCGGGACGCCGGCGGAGGCAAAGCCATTGCCGGAGACGGTAGCGCTATTGAACACGCCTTGATAGGTGCCGCGATTCTGCGCCACGACGATGGCGGTGGAGGTGGCGTCAATGGCGGTATCGGGGAACTGTATGGAGCCGCCGTCATTCAGCAGCACCTGGTTCGAGCCTTGGGGAATCGCGCTGAATACGAACTCGGGAGCGATGCCGGCAAGCGTGAAGCTCATCGTGCCGGTGCGGTTGTCCACCGTGTAGTTGATCTGCAGGCGGCCGTTGGTGCGGGCGCTGGTCGAAGCCTTGTATTGCACCTGGAGGCCGAAGTTGCCGTTGCGGTCCACGGTGAACGGCGCGGCCGGAACGCTCGGGAGCGAGAAGTCCGTGGATCCGCTCAACTGGATGAAGTTCACCTGCACCTGCGAGGTGACGCGGCTGCCGATCGCGAATCCGGCTGAGGCCGTCTGGCCGATGCCCGCGGCAGCCAAGGTGACGGTGGCGTTGTCGGCCACGTCGAGCGTTGCGTCTGCGAGCGAGACACGGACATCAAACGGGGCCGTCGTTTGGGCCCAGGAGGCAGCCGCCAGGCTGGCTGCGAAAATCAGATTCCGAAATCCTTGCACGACCTATTCCTCCACCGAATCCGCGGCTTGGGATTCGAATGCTCCCGATTGCGGCACGAACAAAACCGCCCGGCGCGCCGGATCGAAAATCTCGATCGAGCCGGAACCAGCCGCCTGCGTCATCAAAAAACGTCCACTGGAGAGACGCTCCATCCCGGTGGCGTCGAACGCGAGATCGAGCGAGAAAAGCATCTCGCTGGAATCGAGACGCACCGCCGAGAGCTTGTGAGAGCCTCGGTCCGCTACGTAGAGCGTGTTGCCGGAAACGCCGAGCGCGGAGGGCGCATCGAGGCCAGCGGCCTCCCCCAGCAGGAAGGCCACCTCGGCGCTCGCTTCGAGCCCGCCGATCTGGTGGATCTCCTTGCGCAGTGGCGAGGCGGCGTAGAGGCGGTCGCCGGCAGCATTCATCGCCAGAGCGGTTACACCCTCGAGCGGCGCCAGCAATTCCGCAGCTTCGCCCAACCGGAACAAACCGCTTTCGGTGGCAACGATCAGAGTGCCGCGGCCGGCCACGGCGAGCGCCGTGATTTTACCGTCGAACTCCCCGAGTGCAACTGCTTCCGGGGTAGCGTCCAGATTGCGGAACAGCGCGAGCGCCGATCCCTTGGCCGCGAACGCAGTCCCATCGGCGCTCCACGCGCCTAGGGCCAGTTCGCCCTCCCAGGCTCCCAGATCGACCGCGGAGCCATCGGCGGTGGAGATCAGCACCAACCGGCCGTTGCGCGACGCGACTGCCCGGGCGCCATCCGGCGCGATCGAGGCGCCGTCCAACCCGGAGGCGAGATCGCCGCCCAGGTACGCAGCGCCGGGCACACCGACGATCAGCCGGATCGCCTTATCCGCCGGGTCATACACAAAGCCGGAGTTGGGGCCGGCGAGATTCTGCGCCGACAGCATGCCCGCGCAGGCGAGGGCCACAGAGATCGGGCTTAGTATTCGATTCCACATTTCTCGAGACATGACGAACCTTTTCCGTTTCGTGAGGGATGTTACCGGGGAACGGCGACCGTAACCGCGCCGGGTGAGATGCTCACCGGCGTGCTGGCGGTGGAGGTGCTGGTACCGTTGTCACCGCGGACAGCCGCGGCGATGCCGCCGAGAGCGGCCGCGGTCCCTGCCAGCGCAACCCACTTCCACAACCCGGATTTCTTCGCCGACACCGACGATCCGGTCGCGCTTTCCACGTTGGATTGGGCGATCACGGCGGTGCCTTTTTGCGTACCGGAGGTCGCGGTGACCTTGATATTGAAGCGCCCCGGCTCTGAGTTGGGGGTGAAGCCGGTAGCCGATGCGCGGCCCTGTTCGTCGGTCCGCACCGTCTGCGTGTTGAGCCAGCCGTTGAACACGCCGCTGGGGCCGACCATGGGTAGTTGGAAGACGACCTCGGCGCCGGCGACGGGCTTGTCCGCTTCGTCTTTCACTTCGACCACCGGCGCGGTGGCCGTCCTGGTGCGAACGTTATTCTTCGCGCCTTCGCCCTCCACAACCGCGATCTTCAATGTTTCCTTCACATCGACCAACTGATTGGCCGGTCCGGTAGCCTGTTGCGCCGGCAGCGTCATCACGCCGGCCAGCAGGCACGCAAAGAATTGGTTCAGACGCAAAATGCCTCCACGGGGGTTCCGCATGCGCGGGTAACCTAACGACTATATCATGCGATCCAGCGTTTCCACTCGATGGCGCAAGGCCGGATCGCTTTGGGTCCGGAAGTGGTTAAGACGACAACCGAGACCAAAGGTTACGAGCCAGGTTACAGAATCCGGTTCGGCCCACCTGTGGCCGCTCCGTCACAGGACTACACCCGCACAGGCCAGTGTTTTTATAGTTTTGCGCAGTGGCCCACCGCGTGCCTAAGGAGTGGGGCATGCGAACGGCGAAACAGCAGACCGGTTTCGGAAGGGCGCGACGGTTGGCTGCCTTCTTCCTGCCGGCCGCGGTTCTCGCTGGGGCGATGGCCGGTTCCGCCCTCGCCCGCACCCAGGAATCGGGCGAGGCCGGCCTGGCCAACGTCAACGCACGCTACGTGGTGGAAGCCATTGCGGTCGAACCAGTGGGGTTAGCACGTCTCAGCCCGGGCTTGCGGGACCGGGTCCAGACGCTGGTCGGCGGGCGATTCGATCAACAGTTGCTCGATGAGCTCGGCTCTCTGATCCGGCGCGAGATGACAAACTGGGACGTCACCATGAATGTAAGCAAGGGAACCGCACCCGAGCATCTCCGGGTGACCTTCGACGTCAAGCGGCGCGCGCAGGAAGTGAAACTAACCCTGCCTCGGCTGGTGTATCACTCGAAACAGAACTTCAGCTTCGGGCTCGACACAGGCTTCCGCCATGGCGCGCATACCGTCCGCGCTGGCGTGCTCTCCGACAATGACGAGCGCGTGGAACGCTTCTCAGGAGTGCGGGGCGGATACGAACTCGCGTTGTCGGAACGGGTGCGGGTAGGCGCCAACGCCGAAACGTGGCGCTCGCAGTGGAACCCGGCGACCGAAGAGGCCGTGGCCCCGGGATCGGCGGCGGGAACGCCGGGGATCTACCGGACGCGAAACGGACTTAGCCCGTTCGCGGAAATCGATCTCCTCGGTCCGTCGAACAAGTTTGCACGGTCTCTCACGCTCCAGCTCGGCGTGAGTTTCGAACGGCTGCAAATGCAGTATCCAGCCGTTCGTAATGAACTTTCCAGCGCCGCCATCGGTACTCTGCGCTTCCAGCGGCGCTGGGAAGTCTCATCGAGCCGGACCTTGGACGTGGATGCGTCCTACGGGACGCGGATTGGCACGGCAAGCCTGGGCGGCGATTTCGGATACAGCCGCCATCATTGGCAGACCCGGGCCACCTTGCAGGAGGGCAGGCATCAGTGGATCGCGACGGCGCAGGCCGGCCGCATCGGCGGGCAGGCGCCTCTTTACGAACGCTTCGTGCTGGGCAACAGCCAGACGCTGCGCGGGTGGAATCGCTTCGAGTTGACTCCCTATGGAGCGTCGAGGATGGCGCATGGCTCGATCGAGTATCGATACCGTTTGCTACGGGCAATCTACGACACCGGTTCTGCATGGCAGGCCGGGACGGCGGCCAAGGTGCGCCACTCGGCGGCCATCGGCGTCACCAGTGGTGGGACAATGCAGATTAGTGCGCTGGTGGCGTTCCCGATCCGGGATGGCGCCATCGAGCCGGTCTTTATCACGGGTTTGTACTTTTGAACCGATCATGAACCGGACCGAACTCAGCCGGAACAGATGCGTTGTGACGATCGGAGCGTTCCTCGCCACGGCGGGAATGGCGGCGGCCGTGGTGGCGAGGGCCGACTCGCTCGGCGTGCAGTTGCGCGAAGGCGAAGTCCACGTGACACTGCCGAGGATGGATTTGTTCCGGGGCGCCGTGCTGACACGGCTGAAAAACGGATCCGCGGTGGCGTTCGACTTCCATTTGTCGCTGTGGACCGGCAACAAAGATATCGTCCGGCGCCGATCGTTCGAGCGCTTCGTGGTCAGCTACGACTTGTGGGAGGAGAAGTTCGCCGTGACGACTCTGCGCAAACCGCGCGCGGCGGCCAACGGATTGTCCCCGCGCCAGGTGGAGCAATGGTGCCTCGAGCATATTTCCATTCCGGCGCCGGATTTGTCGCGCGAAACCCGTCTGGGCGCAAGACTCGACGTGCGGGCCGTCGATCCGGGCCGTGACGCGGAATTGTTCACCGGCGACGCATTGAGCCTCACCGGGCTGGTGGAACTTCTCAGCCGTCCGGCGCGCAAGGACGAGAACCGGTGGACGTTCGAATCGGCCGCAATCCAAATCGGCCAGTTGGGCAAGCAGGAGCCGCGCCCGTGACACGGCTTAGGAAACGCCTGGTCCTGTTGTTTCTGGCCGCGACGCTACCGCCGATGGGCGTGACGCTGTGGGTGGCGCATTCCCTCATCGATCGCAGCCTGAGTTCGTCTTCGGTGTTCGAGCTGGACCGCGTTTCAGCCACTCTCGAAAACACGGCGCGAATGCTCTACCAGCGTGAACGCGACGCATTGCGCGACGGCGCGGCGTCCGGCGCCGCGCCAGCCGAACGATTCGAGGCATCGGCGAGCCGGCATTGGCCCCGCGAGATTCGCGCCTTCGCGGACTCCGGGGCGGAGTCACTGTTCGCGCCCGGCGGGCGCGACGGCGACACGATCACTCTTCTTGCCCGCGATGGCAACGATATCGTCCGCTACTCGCGGCGGCTGGAAGGCGTGGCGTTCGAGGCGATCCGGCGCGACTACGCGCGGGCCAGGGACATCGTCGAGCAGGCCCGGTCGCGCGATCTGCGCCGCGGCTTCCTGTACACCTTTCTTTTGCTGGCGGCGATCCCATGGCTGGCGGCCTTAGGGATCCTCACCCTCTCCGCGCACAGGATCTCGAAGGTGGCCATGGAAGCCTATGACCGCATGGCGCGAGACCTCCAACAATCGCGGGAGCGGCTGGTCTACCTCACCCGTCTGGAAAGCTGGCAGGCGCTGGCGAGGAAAACGGCCCACGAGGTGAAGAATTCACTGACGCCCATCCGCTTGACGATGGAGGAACTGGCGTCGCGGCATCAGGAAACTCCTGATTCGTTCGAGACGCAGGCGGCGCGGATCATCGCCGACGAGGTCACCTCGCTCGAGCGCCGTGTGCGGGCGTTTTCCGAATTCGCCGCCGAGCCGCCGGTGAATCTGAAGCCGGTGGACGCGGCTGAGTTGGTGCGGGAGCGGGTTGCTTTCCTCAAAGCGGCCCATCCGGGGATCCGTTACCAGGTGCGAATCGCCGAGGCGGGCGGGCCGGTGCTGGGGGATGAAGATCTGTTGAAGGCGGCGCTCACGAATCTGCTCGAGAATGCGGCGGAAGCGGCGGGACCAACCGGGATGGTGCTGGCGCAAACGGTACCCGACGGAAATGCGATCGCCATCGAGGTGCATGATTCCGGACCGGGACTGTCGGCGCAGGCTCTCCAAACCCTGTTCGAGCCGACGATCTCGTTCAAGCGGGGCGGCATGGGGCTCGGGCTCTCGATCGCGCGCAAAAGCGCCGTGCTGTGCGGCGGCGACATCGTGCCGGTGGAGGGCGCGCTCGGCGGGGCCGGATTCCGGGTAATGCTTTCGGCGGCGTGACGCGAGTGCGCAAACAGATTCTCATCGTCGACGATGAAGAAAATATCGGGCTCTCACTGCGGCTGATTCTCGAACGCGAGGGCTACGCGGCGCGAATGGTTCACTCGGTGAGCGCTTTCAGCCAGGATCCGGCTGCCGACGCCTATCTGGTGGACGTGCGGCTGCCGGATGGAAGCGGGATCGACGTCCTGAAAAAAGTCCGGCAGATGGAGCCGGAAGCGCCGGTGATCATGATTTCCGGCCAAGCCACCATCGCCGACGCCGTGGAGGCGACCCGTTCCGGCGCCTACGATTTCCTCGAAAAACCTCTCTCTCGCGACAAAGTGCTGCTGACTCTCAAGAATGCGCTTGCACAGCGGACGCTGCGCGAGGAGAATTCCCGTCTGCGTGAACAATCCGAACCCTCGGCGATGATCGGGGAAGCCGACAGTTGGCGCCGTACGGTGGAAGAGGCGACGCTCGCGGCGCGCTCTGACGCACGGGTGTTGATCCTGGGCGAATCGGGCACGGGAAAGGAACTGCTCGCGGCGCATGTCCATCGGGCAAGTCCGTTCGCGGCGGGTCCGTTCGTGAAGGTGAACTGTGCGGCGATCCCGACCGAGTTGCTCGAGACCGAACTGTTCGGACACGAAAAGGGCGCCTTCACCGGGGCCGCCGGATCGCGCCGCGGCAAGTTCGAGTTGGCCGATGGGGGCACGATCTTCCTCGACGAGGTGGGTGACCTGCCGCTGGCGGCGCAGGCCAAGCTGCTCCGCGTGCTCCAAGAGGGCGAATTCCATCGTGTGGGCGGCGAGCAGCCGATCCGGGTGGCCGTCCGGGTGATCTCGGCCACCAACCGCGATCTGCAGCAGCTGGCCGCGCATCAGAAGTTTCGCGAAGATCTCTACTACCGTTTGAACGTGATGCCGTTGCGGGTGCCGCCGCTGCGGGAACGGCGCACCGACATCGGCCTGTTGGCGGTCTGGTTCCTCGACGAGTTTTGCCGGCGCAACAATTTTCGCGCGAAGCAACTGGCGCCTGAGGCGGCGGAGGCGCTGGAACAATGGCATTGGCCGGGCAACGTGCGCGAACTGCGCAACGTGGTGGAGCGGATGGCCATCCTGACGCCGGGTGACCGGATCGAGGCGCAGGCGGTGCCGTATGAGTTACGGTCCGCCGACCCGGCGCCAACGACACTGCAGAAGGCCCGGGAATCAGCCGAGCGGGAGCATATCGAGCGGGCGCTCGAAGCAGTGGGGTGGAACGTTTCGGCCGCTTCGCGCGCGTTGGGCATGGAGCGGACGAATCTGCACAAGCGGATGCGCGCGCTCGGTCTCGGCCGGCGATAGATAGCGCGCTCCAGCTACCGGGTCCGGACAAGTGGCATCGCTCCGGCGGCAAATTGCACCTTCCCGGCGCGAGGAGCCTTCCGTAGAAGCCCCGTACACCGCAGCTTCTTACCAGGCTAGGGAATCATCACCGTCGTCTGCCCCGGCATCGTGATTTGGATCACGCCTCCCCACATGCACATCAGCTTGCTCGAATTGTCGAGCGCTGGAATGCCGGCAATGAGGACCGTGGGAGCGCCGGGGACCCACGGAGCCGGTGTGTTGGGCATGCACGGCATGGGGGTGAGCACGCCGAGCGCGGCCGCGGTGGCCGCGGCCACGGCCGGATTGGCGAGGGAGGTGCAAACGCCAAACGGCAGCACGTTCAACATCGGCTTGCCATCCATGATATTGGCCGTCGGTGTTCCGGTATAGACGCGGTTGGCTGGCAACACGGCGAGTGAGGACGGCGCCGCTCCGAAACTGCATTTGAGCATCGCGCCCGCACAGACTTGCTCCGCCATCGGGAAAACCTCCATGTCCCGGCCGGCTGGCGCCGGCCTGATTCGTGTCAATTGATTTTGACCAGCCCGCCCTTGATGACCACCAGGCCACCGCCATCGACGACGTGCTCGCTCCCGGCCTCGCTCGTCAGCACCGTGCCGGCCTGTTGCAGGGTGGCGTGCCCGCCGAGTTGAAATAAATCGAGGTTCCCGCGTCCATCTCGATGCCCGAGCCGGCCTTGAGAAGCCACCGAGCCACCGGCTTGAATCACGAGGATTGCCGTCGACGTGCAGCGTGTATGTACCCTTCACCTGGCCGGTGTAGTCGGCGCCGTTGTGTTTCTTTGTTGCCGTCACCTGAGCGTCCGGGTGCCCTTGTGGGTTTCGCGTTCGCACTGACCTCGATCGCACGGTTGCCTTCCGACACCGTCAGCAGGTCGTCCTTTTTCCGGACCAGAACCTGGCGTTGGCGGCCTACGGTGATCGACTGGTCATTCAGCACGTCGACGTTCATGTCTTTCTGCGCGCGCAGGTACACCTCCTCATCGCCGGCCTTGTCCTCCAACCGCAGTTCGTTCCAGCCGCCGCCGCCCCGCGAAGAATTGAGCGACCGTGCCGGTATCTGGCTTGGCCAGCAGCGGGTATGGCGTCGATTGTTCGGCGTTGTAGACGCATCCAGTGACCAGCGGGCGATCCGGGTCACCATCGAGGAAACTGACCACCACCTCCTGGCCGATCCGCGGCAGGAAGAAGCTGCCCCAGTTCTTGCCTGCCCACCCCTGGGCGACCCGGACCCAGCACGAACTGCTCTCGTCCCTGGCCGCGGACCGGTCCCAATGGAACTTCACCTTCACGCGCCCGTAGCTGTCGGTCCAGATCTCCTCTCCGCTTTTGCCGGTCACCGTCGCCGTTTGCGCGCCGGCGATCACCGGCCGCCGGGTCCGGGCGCGGGGGCGGTAGCCGATGTCGGCGGGAACGGCGCTGAAGGTGTTGCGGTAGGGCGGTCTGCGTGCTCGGTCGACACCCGGTCGCCACGTAGGCGATGTTGCGCTGGCGCGGAAAATGACCAGCGAGCGCAGCGGACTCCGGCGCCGAACCCGCAGGCCGCTTCCGGCGCAGCATTGCGCCTCGGCTTCGCATCTCCACGAACGCCGGTTCGGGTTTCATCCGGTTGCCGATTGTAGCGGCTGTTCGGATACCGGTAGACAACGCGCCGGCCGCGTACCGGAGGTGGCGCAGAGGCTGGTGGAGGAGTCTCGATATGGCCAGGCGGCTTCCCACCCGTGGACCCGCTGCCCAAGGCACTCGGCAATGGTGTCCTCGGCAAATCCACTCATCCCCGGGCTCCGCCACCTGCACCGGCGCCGGCCTGTCCGCGGCTTGCCCATGCGCTCGCGCCACGTCGAGCACGAGGTGCGATCTCCGTTGATGTTCTCAAAAAGTAGAATATCCCTTCTTCCTGAACAGCTGCAGATGAACCTGAACGTCGTCTCGTACTGCAACACGCAGGCGCATCACGCAGCGCGTGGGCGCGGCGAGACGCCCGTGTATGTGGTGAACCAGTTCCGCACGACTTTTCCTGCGATGTCGGGAGTCACACGTTCGGGAAAGATGCGGCACCGGAGTTCATCGTCAGCAGCCACAACCACGGCCGAGCGGGACCAATAGATGCCGCGCCCGCGTCCACTCCGGTCTGGAGCCGCCCGTCCCGCCACCCCGTGTACTTCGCCGTGCCTCGCCCGTCGGCGCCGATCTCTGAGGTGCACACGCCCTTCCCGATCAACGCGTTGAGACCGAGCGCCGGATCGGCCGACGGGCAGTTCCACCCGGTATGAACAGCCCCGACACCCGGTTCCTCGCCGCGATAGGAGGTGACCGTGAACGCGCCGGGTCACGGCGTGTATCCGCACAAGCAGAATCCGGAGGCAGCCTGACCATCGCGCGCTCCCACGGTACGGGACTTCCCGGGACGCGGCAGCGGACACGCCAGAAAGCTGAACCTGAGCCTCGCCCCCGAGCCAGGACCGGGGCGTGACCCTGGGCGCGACGTCAGCTGTATCCGGAAGCCGAACTCATCGCGCACGGGATAACCGGACCAGTCTGGCTAATCGCGGCATGCTGGCCACCGCCGGGAGCAGGTCCGTCCAACCCTGCTGCGTGAGAGGACGCGAGGCGTCGCCCAGGCCGATCTCGATCCCGGGCGTTATCGTCCCAGACCCTGGCCCCTGGTGTCGGGGCGCCTCACCCGGGGTCGCTGCACGCTTCCCTGCCCACGAGCCTGCGGTTGCTCGGCCTTTGAGCCGCGACCGACGCGCGCCTGGAATCGCCGGGTGCAACGTGACGGCGCAAAAGCTCAAAAATCGGCCACATGGCTCGAGCTGCGGCCGGCGCGGTCGCGGCCAAGTAGCGCCGCGTACCGGGGCAAAGAGATCGGGCAGTGGCGAGGTCTTCAGACCTCGCCATGCCTCGATACGGTGCGCAAGGGCGACAATGGGATTTCGTCAGTTGGTTCCCGCAGCGCGTGGCCCTCCTGAGCGCCGGACGGTGCACTGCGCACGGTAGAGAGCATCCGGCGGCCTCACAGGGAAGAGGTCGAGGAATCCCCGCCGGCGCTGGCCCTGCGTCCGTCAGTCGACAACCCGCTCCTCGGCGTAGGCGGAAGGAAGCGGACCGAATGCACCATCGAGGCCAGCAAGGCCACCGTCATCTGGACATTCTCCTCGCCAGGCCCGTCGCAGCTGGCCACTTCGCTCGGCGGAAATGTAGCCGCCGCGGCGCCCGCATATCGTTCTGGCCTGGCTGGGGAGGCCTCCAGCAGGCAGCGCTGTGGTCGAACCTGAACCGCTGCGGCTCGGCCGCCGGCCACTTCGGTCAACCGGAGCCGGGCTCCCACCCGAACTCCTGCCATTGATACCGGCCTGATCCGGGCTGCGCCTGGCTACGGCTCTGAATCAGACCGCAGCCGGCGATCCGGCGAGGCGGCCAGCGGATCCAGTTCTCCCGCCTGCCATCGCGCCGTACGACACCTCCGCCCGTGAACGAGTTCACCGACCGTGCAGGCGAGGAAGTGCCGCAGAACCGGCAAGCCAGCATCGCGGCGCTTCCGCCGACGTAGAGACTGTCCTCGGCATCGAAGACGATCTCGATCGCCGTTCCGTGCCGGAAGCCGCGCCACGCGTCTACGCCCCCGCGCCTGACAGCATGCCGGCTGCCGATCGCGCGACCGATCTGGCCGGTGGCTCGCCGGGCGGTCGCCGGGGCAATAGAGCCGCAGAATTCCTTCAGAGCCGCCAGTCCGCGCTCGCCGCCGAGTGAGAGGTGATTGAGCGACAGGCTCGAAACCAGGCGCCAAAGCGTCGCGCCTTCGAGCGCCGGATAGCCCGCCGGCGATGGCTTGTCGAGGCAGCGGATCGAGGCCGCGGGCGCCGCCTGGTCCATTTCAAGCAGCGCCCCTGCCGGCAACTCCGCCGCCAAGGCGCGGTTGGTGCATAGGAGGTGCGCATACACGGTGTCGCAGGGCGGGGCGGAGGGCGTAAAATCCCGGTCGTGGAACGAGAGGAAGACCTCGGTGCCGGAAACGCCATCCTGCCTGCGGGGAGCGCGGCGCGTATGCCAGAAGGCCCTCGGCTCGCCGGCCACGCCCGGGCCATGGTCTTCGTCCGGCCGGTGCCGCAGCGAGTAGAACGGTTCGATCCGGCGCGTGGACTGTTTCGGATTCGCGCTGGCCGACACCGAAAGCACGGAGTGGATCTCGGTGGTTGTCTCGCGGCGATGATCGGCTACCAGACGGTACTCGAGGCTGCGGTGATCCACCCGCACCGGTTCGCTGGTCCGCGGAAACAGATTGATCACCGGCGTGCAGCCCAACCGGAACCGCGCCGGAGCGGGACCCAGTCCCGCTGGCGCCGGACGGTGCAACAGAACCAGCACGTCCACCGCCTTTCCGCCGAGCGCGTCCGCCGGCAGGTTCACGTCGAAGAACAGAAACTTGCGCGGGCAGTGGAAGTACTCCTGCAACAGGCGGTATCCGGCGTGGGCCGGCGGTGGATTGGGCACCGGCGTTCGCGCGAAGCCGGCCGGGCGGAGGCATTCCGCCGGCAGGCGGTGATCGGGCCCTCGCGCCGGCAACGGCCAGACCGGCGCACTCGGCAGCGAAAAGGTCATAGAGCAGCCCGGTTTGCTCGTCATCGCCATCCAGGTGGAACTGAGCGTATCGAACCCGGCCAGACTGGCGTAGCCCGGATCGAGGCACTGATCCGCAGCCGGATCACTGCCGCCACTGATGGTTCCCGGGCCAGCCATTGGTATCGCAAGCTGGGGCGTCGACGGCCGCCTCGGCCACCCGCACCGGCCACAGCGTCACCCCATAGCAGCTGCGGAACCGGCACGGAACACCTTCCCGGTTCCTGGCAAACAGCGGCGTGCCGCTTTCGATACGGGAGCCGCCGCTCCATTTCCGGCCCGCGAGATCCGGTTCGAATTGCGCAATGGCGATCGGAGGAACGATCGTCGCCAACTGCGGGTACAGCACCCCGAGCAGCGCCGCGCTGACCTCGGGAAACTCGCCGTCGATGCGGCGCTGCAGCCGCGCCGTCAAGAACGCGAACGACTCGATGAGCCGCTCCACATGCGGGTCGGCGGGCTTGCCAGCCGCTAGTTCCAGGCGCGCTCCCACCGCCGGATAGCGCCGGGCGAACTCCCGCCCCTGCTCGCGGAGGTAGCTCAGTTCGTCGAGATAGTAGCGAAGGTTCAGTTCTGCGGCATGCATATCGTTTCTCCCGGTGAGGCGCCCCGGAGCCCATCGCCGGGATCGGGGGAGATCCGGCCCACGGTGAACGCGGCCGCCTCGAGCGCCAACTCGAACGACACGCGTTCGAGCCCCCATTCCAGGCGCAGCACGGCCTCGAGCCGTCCCCGCGCCCGTCTCCGGTTGGAGGGGTCGGGCAGTAATTCCACCTGGATCCGGTCGAGCCGCGGCTCAAAGGCGCGGGCTTGCGCCGCCAACGCCTCCGACAGCGCGCGCAGCTCTCCCGCGCTGGCCGGATTCACCGCGCTCCAATCCGGCACTCCGAACCCGGTCACCGTGGCCGCCTCGACCGGGTCCAGGCTGCGCCGCGGCGCAAGCCTCGTGTTGAATAACCGCGAAAGTTCCCGCTCGATCGAGGCGACCGTGGCAGCCGGGCCGCCCGGCCCGGTTTCCGGCGGTGGCCCGGAGCGAACCGGACCACCGCCGAGCAACCGGTCGAACAAGGGAGCGTCGAGCCCGCGCAACGGGCGCGGCTGCCGCCTCAGTTGGTCGAATTGGTTGCCAGGTTCCATGTCGCCGAGGCGTTGCCGGCCTCTCCCACGTTGGACTTCTGGACGTTATAGGTCCAGGACATCTTCGTGTAGTTGAAGGTGACCGTTTCGGTCGGTTTGCCTCCGCCGCCGGAGGTCTGGACGGCCGACACGAGAGCGTTGGTCATCTCGTACACGAAGATCTTCTCCACCTTGCCGTTGCTGTTTTGCCCGATGGTGAACTTCAGCGTCGGGATCGGCTTGGCCTGGTTGCAGAAGTCGATCAGTTTGCAGGACGACAGATCCTGAAACTTGGTGATCGTGAAATCCTGGTGATCCGGTTTGCCCGAAGTGCGCTTGGTGTTGCTCTGATCGCCGGTGATCGGCTGCGACACCCCATGCGAGTAGGACAGGATCTCGATGTTGTTCTTGTAGTCGGTGAGCTGGCACTCGCCGTTGATGTTGGCCGAACTGGCGTCGAGGATCAATACATCCATGTGTTGTTCTCCCGTTTCCTTTCGTTGCGACTGGCTCTACTGCGCCGCCGGCGGGGGCAGTTCGGCCACCAGGCGGACCGACACCGTCAACTCGTCCAGTTGGAAGTGCGGCTTGAGGAAGACCACGGCTTTGTAGCAGCCCGGCTTTCCGGGAATATCGGCCACGTCGACGCGAGCCTCCCGCAGCGGAAACTTCGCCTTCACCGCCTGAGGGGCATCGTCGTCGAGCAGGACGTACTGGCTGATCCAGGTGTTCAAGTAGGTGGAGACGTTGTCCCGGGTGGCAAACGAGCCGATCTTGTCGCGCATGATCACCTTGAGATAGTGCGCGAAACGCGAAGCGGCGAGCACGTAGGGCAGCATGGCCGAGATGCGCGAGTTCGCGTTGGCGTCGTCGGTGTTGTACAGACGGGGCTTGTTGGTGGTCTGGCCGCCGAAAAACGCGGCGTAGTCGGTCCCCTTGCAATGGCACAACGCGATGAATCCCAGATCGCTCAGTTCCTTCTCGCGGCGGTCGGTGATGGCGACCTCGGTGGGACACTTCAGCGCGATGTCGCCGTCGAAGGTGCGGAAGGTGTGCGCGGGAAGTCCGCTCACCACGCCGCCGCCTTCTACTCCGCGGATGGCGGCGCACCAGCGGTATTGGGCAAAGGCGTTGGTGATCCGCTGTACCAGCGCATAGGCGGCGTTGCCCCACAGGTACTTACGGTGGTCGGTGCCATCGACATCCTCCACGTAGCCAAGCCCTTCCACAGGCTGGGTGTCGGGACCGTAGGGAAGGCGCAGCAACATGCGCGGCAGAGCGAGGGAAACGTAGCGCGAGTCTTCCGATTCACGGAACGATCGCCACTTGATCAGTTCGGCCGTCTCGAACGTCTTGGCGAGGTCGCGCGGCCCGGCCATCTCGGTGAAGCTGTCCCAGTCAAACAGCTTGGGACTGGCGGCGGCGATGAAGGGCGCATGCGCCGCGGCGGCGACGCCGGAGATTTTTTCGAGCATGGCGATGTCCTGCGGATGGCGCCCGAACTCGTAGTCGCCCACAAGGAGGCTGAACGGATGGCCACCGAAGGTGCCGTACTCCTCTTCGTAGACCTTCTTGAACAGCACGCTTTGGTCGAACTCGGTGGCCTTCTCCATGTCGGTGAGGACCTCTTTCCGGGTCGCGTTGAGAAGACGGATCTTCATGTGCGTGCCGGTTTCAGAATTGCTCACCAGGTAGTGCAGCCCACGCCAGGACGCCTCGAGCTTTTGGTACTGGGGATCGTGGAGGATCTCATTCAACTGCCGGCTCAGAGCCTCGTCGATCTGAGCGATCCGGACCTTAATCGAGGCGACCAGATCCGACCCCACCGTCATCCCCTCGTCGAGCACCTGATTGACGAACTCGGAAACCAGGTCCCGCGCGTAGGGACGCTGCGAGTCGTCGCGGGCGATCTTGCCTTCGAGAATGATGCGGTCCAGCAGCGACAGCGTGGTCTCGGGCGCGGCGGCCTGGTTGACCTGAGCGGTGTCGGCGGCGTTGTCGGCCGGGTTATTGTTGGCCATTGGCTCCTCCTGCAATCGCGGCCTGGATGTTCTTGAGGTCGTCGCTGTTCTGCGAGGCCTGCGCGAGCAGCGTCTCGAGTTTGTCGTTGCCGTCCATTTTGCTCAGCAGATCCGAAAGGCGTCCGCGAGCTTCGAACAGTTTGCGGAGTGGCTCCACCTGCTCGATCACCGGGACCGGGCTGAAGTCGTCCGGCTGGCGAAACCGCAGTTCGACGTTCAACTGGCTGTTGGAGGCCGGATCGAGCCGGTTGGGAACCCGCAGCGCCAACCGCGGTCCGATTGCGGCCATGACTTCGTTGAAATTGTCTCGATCGATTTCGACGAATTTGCGTTCGCGGAGGGCCGGCAGCGGATCGCTGGCGTGGCCGGACAGGTCCGCGAGCACGCCCACCACGAGCGGTAGCTCCTTCCGTTCGATAGCTCCCCCGATTTCGACGTCGTAGGTGATCTGAACCCGCGGCGGGCGCACGCGGTCCAGTTTGTGTTGAATGCTTTCAGTCGTCAACGCTGTTTGTTCCTTTCTCGTTTGGCTGGCCGCCCGCCCCGGGCCGGACCCGCCGAGTGGCGTCCTCAGCCGGACGCCGGACCCGCCGGGGTGGCGGGACCGATTCGTAATAGCCGGTGAATCTCGTCGAGATGGTCCCGGTCCCGGACCAGTTCCGGGAGAAGATCAGCCAGGCGCATGCCGCCCCAGACCACCGCCCGCTCCACCAGGTACGGCACCGGCGAATGCGGCTCGGTGGCGCGCAGGTAGTCGGCCACGGCCGACAACATGAGGTAGGCGTGCTCGCGCGAACGGATCGGGCCGGCCGGGATCGCCGCGGCCGCGGCGTTTTCCTCAACGCCTCCCAAGTCCCGGCCATCCGCTGCGCCGCCCCCGGCGGCTGATTCCAACGCGGCGCTCGCTTCCGGAGCGCGGCGCGAGATCACCGTCCCGAGGAAGCTGTCGATGGCCTCGGCGACGCGGCGGAGACCCACAAGGCCCGGACAATCCGGGCCCGCCGCGGCGTCCAGCACGGACTCGATCGCCCGCGTGCTCGCCACGATCTCCCGCACATGTTCCCGCTGCTTACTGAGCCATCCCACTGGCGTCTGCTGGAGGCTTTTCTGGAATTGCGCCCGCGCCTCGGCGGCGGTCTCCTCCATCTCGCGCGAGCGCGCCCCGGCGTGGACCAGGTGCTGCGCCTTCTCCCAGTCGGCCCACGAGCAGGCGGCCGCATCGCCAGCGCCCTGCGGCGATGTCAGCGGCACCAGCTTCAGGTCCGTCGCCAGCTTCTCATTGATCCAGGCGATCGCCGAGTAGCGGAATTCGTTATCGCCGGCTTCTGGCCGCGGATGCAGATCGGGCCAGTACCGCACACACAATCCGTGAATCAGCGCAAGACCGGCCGCCGCCCCGCCAAACCCATGCAAGTGGATCCAGGCCTCGAGCAGCCAAGCGGCCAGTTGCAGGTCCTTGGACCGCGTTTCGAGCGCGGCCGCGCACAACGCCGACGCCGCGGCCCAGTCGGCTCTCTTGGGCGTGGTTTCCCAGACTCCTTGCGCCAGCGTCTCGTCGTCGCACTGCCGCGCCCGGCGAATCTGGTCGTAGGTGCCTTCATAGCGTAGCGATTGTCCGCACGCGTCGCCTCCCCCGACGGGAGCCAGCAGCGCTTCCCAATCGACGGGCCAATCAACGGGCCAATCGGCGGGCCAATCGGCGGACAGCGCCGGTGCGGTGGTTTGCCCGTTCATCGGAGCCCGCTCCATTTCTCGCCCCGGTCCCAGTTACCGCTCCGGGCAAGGCTCGGCGCACGCACTGGGAAGGAGCCGCCGGAGACCTCGAGCCCGCCCGCCAGGTTGGCCGATCCGGGCCGGGTTCGTTTCGGCTGCAACTCGAGCCGGAGAAACACCACCGACGCGTGAGCCGGTCCTTCACGCGCCGGTGCTTCCGGCAGCCGGCCCGCGGTGGGAATCCGGAACCGGACGATATTGGACGCGGTCGGAACAGCCCGCTCATCCGGGTCGGCAGCATGCTCGCGCAGCATCTGTATGAGAGCCCACGGATGCAGGAAATCGAATCTCACCTGGCGGCCATCCACGATTGGACCTCCCGCGGCCGATACCGGCGACAGCGGAGAATCCTTGGCATAGCGGAACTCCATGCTCGCCCGATCGCCGTAGCGCCATTCGGCGGGAGCCCCGCCGCCCCGGGTCGATTGGTCGCCCAGACGAAGCACCCAGTCGATGATCTGATTGGCATTGGACTCGCCAGTCCGGTTGACCCGAAACTCGGCCGAAACCGCCACCGCCGGCGCCGTTTGCTCCTCGCCGGATAGGAACAGAGGCCGGATCGCCGCCACGCGGCGCAGAAATTCGGCCGCCTTGGTCCCCGCGTCTCCGAACTGGCGGTCGGTCGACAGGACCCCCTCGAGGGCGGCGCCATAACGTTCCGACATCCGGAAAAGCTCATTGGCGTCGCGCGGATCGGCCCCCGGACCCTCACCGGGATGGGCGCTCATTGTGAACGGATAGCGACCGGCCAGCCGGGTGTTGAACAGATCCGCGATCCGCTGGTAGCGCGCCAAAAGCGCCGCGGTGCAAACCGTCACTCCGCGGTCGCGAATGACCCTGCCCGCCGAGGCGAACAGGTCCGCCCCACCCGGCGCCGGCGCGGCCGCGCACCCGGCATCCGGACGGATTCGATCGAGCCCCTCCTCGATCAGGCTCTCGAGCGCATGCACGGCGTTGCCCGGCTTGGCGGCGGCGTAGGCCGCGAGCGCGCGGTCGATCTCCCGCCAGCGCTCGGAATGCTCACGGCCCGGGTCGGCGCCGATTGCGTCGAGCGCGTCGAGCAGCGGTTGCGCGTAGTGGGAGGCCAACGCCCCGATACGGGCGCGTTCGGAATCGAGAAAGCGGCGTAGGTCCGGCTTCGACCCGGCTTCGTAGAGAGCGAGCGAAAGCGGCGCCGTTTCGTCCCATTGAGCCAGGCGCGGACGGTACGCCGGATTGCGGTCGAGTTCGCGCCCGACCACCCGCAGCAGTTCCACCGCCTGCGCGGCAAGCAAGCGGCGCAGGTTCTCGCGTTCGGCCGGTGCGCCCATGGCGTCGAGCCCGCGGGCAATGCCGGCGAACATCCCGGCCGCTTCGCCCAGATTTCGGATCTCGGGCAGCAGGGTGCGCTCGGGATCACCTCCCTCGCGGTAGGGGGCCGGATTGGGCGTTCGAGCCCGCAACAGGGCCGCCACCGCGGCGGCACGGACCCGCGCCGCCGCGATTCGCCGCAACGGTGCGCGGAACCGCCCCGGTAGCGCCGGGACCGTATCGCGGGCAAACGCGGTGTAGGCGTTCTCTACCCCAGCCACCTCGCGCAATTCCGCCGTGTTCCACAAATGCCCGAGCGCAGCGCTACCGGTGGCGCTGACGGCCGGCCGGCGGGTCACCGCGGAAAACGAGCGCAACCTCGACACCGCCGCACCGAGCGCGCGCACCGAAGCCGTGACACGAAGTTTTCCCGGCTCCAGGTCGACGATCGAGCCGCCTGAACTCCCCGACGCCTGGCGTAGCGCCTCGCCGAGCAACTCCATTTGGCGCTCCCCGTCCGCGTCGATCGCCTCGAGAAGCTCCTCATTGGCAAAAGGAGCCTGCTCGATTGCCTTGCCGAAGACCTCCCAGCGGCCCCGGTCGAACTCCTCCGCCGCCGCCCAGTCCCATCTTCCCGTCTCGAGCGCGGCCGACAGGCCGTCAATCGAGCCTTCGAGCCTCTCGAGCGCCGTGTCACCGCCATCGATCGACTGTTCGAGCGCGTTCACCTGGTCCGCCACTTCGGCGATGGCATCCGGGAGCGGGCTCTCGCCGATCCACGCCGTCAGAAACGCGGAGGCGAGTTCGCCCGTCCGCGCCGAGGCGCGGTCGAGGAACTCTTCCCGCCGGCGCACCGCCGGCCAGCGCGCTCCGGCGAGAATACGCCGGTACCGGCGATTGGATTCGAGTTCGGCGTTGTGCGCGAACCTTTGGCCGCTCAGATACTCGAGCAGCCGGTTCACTTCGCTGAACCCGGGCTCTTCCTTGTCGCGCAGCCGCTCATACCGGATCAGATTGCGCTCGAGCGCGGCGGCCTGGCCAAGGAAATCCTCGAGCGCGACATAGCGCGGGTCGTCCTGGTATTTCTCGCCAAGATGGAGGATCCAGTTCGGTTCGAAGCGCACGGCAACGGCCGCGGCGGGAGCTTCGATCTCGCCGCCGGCATCCAAACTGGTTTCGGCGCTGCTTTCGGCGCCGGTTTCCTCACCCGCATTGCCGCCGGCGCTCGCGGGCCTCCGCCGGGAAGGCTCCCGGCTCAACCTCTCGATTCGGTCTTCGAGCCCCCGCCTGCACGTCTCGACCACCAGTTCCTGAAAGGCGGGACCGAGCACCCGCTGCATCCGCGCTCCGATCGGGTCACTCCAGGACCGGGGAAAAAACGCCGAGTAGAAGCCATCGACATCGAGCGCCTCCACCGTGGCCAGAAAGTTGAACGCACGCGCGGGAGCGGCGGCGTCGCGCCCACTCCCCTCGGCCACGGCCCTCGACAAATCGTCGAGGAGCGGCTCCAGGTGCGTGTCGCGCACCCAGGCCAGCCGTTGGTACGCAATCCAGGATCCTGCGCCTAGCACCACCGCCAGCGCCGCCGCGCTCACCTTCCCGGCCAGGCTCCACCGCCGCCGCGGCCCGGCGCCCCCGCCGGCGGCGGTAGCCAATCGGGTCTCCCGGAAGATCTTGGTGTCGAACAAGTCCTTCACAAACAGGGGCGGCCCTTCCTCCCCGTGACGGCCACAAAAGTAGATTCCCCGCAAAATGTGAGGGTCACCACTAGCGGCCGATCGGAAAATGGGTTCCAGCCGCCACTCGATCGCGGTCCGCAACCGGGCGAGGTGTCCGGGAAACAGGAGTAGCGGCCGGCGGCTCGCGGAGACGCCTCCGCCCACCAATGCCATCCCCGCCGACCCCAGGGCTTCGCCGAGGCAGGCGAATGCTTCGCCGATCCAATCGGCGGAGAATGCGGCGTCCAAGCGGCGGCCGGCGGACCATCCGATCATGCCGTCGCTACGTCCTGCCTCGTCGAGCGCGAGGGCGAAGCCGGCGAAACCCGGCAGCTCATCGCATTGTGTGATCACCACCTAGACCGGCAGGATGAACCCCAGTCTCTCGCGCAACCGGTCCAGCCTCTGCCGGATGCCCTGCCCGTGGAGGATCTCGGCGTCCCGGCTCCGGGCCGCGCCCGATAGCGCCGCGGCGGACATCGTCACCACGATCCCGTCGAGCGGGCGTGACGGGCGGCGGCGGCCGAGCATCCGGAGGGCGTGTTCCCATTTGCCGATCCCGGGGCCGAGAAACGTCTCCCCCGGCACATCGAACAGCAGGCCGCCTTGGAACGCACGCCACGAGACCCCCTGGAACCGGCGCGGCGCGGTTCCCGCCAGCCCGTCGATCAGCGATGTGGCGCCCGATCGAGCGTCCCCGGTCACCAGAATGCAAGGCCCCCGCCGTGTCTCCCGGCCCCAACCGAGCTCACTCACCCCGCCCGCGGCGCCACCTTCGCCGCCTTCGGCCGGAAAACCGGCCTCGGGCGCGATCGTGATCGCCGGCTTCTGCCGCGAGCTTTTTCGCAGCCACAATGCCACGGCAAGCCCGCCGGTGAACAGAGCGAGCACCACCAGGCCGCAGGCCAGCGCCACCAGGGGCAGCCAGGCCGGAAGCGCGAGAGTGAGACCGGCCGCGTTCACTGAACTTCCGCCCCCTTCCGCCCGCCTTCGAACGGCCGCGCGCCGGGCTGGCTTACCCCCGCATCGATTCGGCGCTCCACAGCCTCGATCCGGTTGACGATGTCCGCGATGAGCCGGTCCCAGGCCAACACCGAGCCCACCACCCACAGTCCCACCATCAAAGCCGTCACCCGCCACCAACGCGCCGGGGTCGCCAGCTGCACGAGCGTGCCCTCCTGGATGGTGTGCGCGTAGGCCTGGGGCGTCACCGCGCGGCCATCGCCCAAAAGGGCTGGACGCTTACGCTCGATCCACGTCCACAGCCTCGCCCGGCGGCGCTCGACTTCCACGGCGCCCGCTTCATCTCGAAACCGCCCGCGGAAACCGAGGCCGACCATCAGCAGGTAGACGGCCGCCATGTCCAGGCGTCCGACGTCGTCACCGTCGGCCAGTTCGTCGATCCGCGCGAAGATCCGCTCACCGGCCGCCCGGGAGCCGAACAAGCCGGTTTCCACCAGATGATCGCGCCAGTATCCGCGTCCGTCCCAGTCCAGCCCGACAAAGGTTTCATCGGCCGATGCGGCCGCGGCATAGATGAACTCGGATTCGCGTTCCGGGGTGATCCGCTCGGCGCCGTTGCGCAAGCACCCTCGCTGCTGCTCCACCAGTTCGATCGCCTCCCGCCGGAGTTGCGCCGGCGGCGGCGCATCGGGCGCGCAGGCGCGCGCGACCAGTGCGGCCAGCGCCGCCTGGAACTCGCGAAACTGGCTGGCGAGCAGCGGAGACGAGTCCAGCATCTAGTGACCGGACTCCTTCCCGGAGCCGAAGCGTCCGCCGCCGGCCCTTGCCTCGCTGTCGAGAGCCGGGACGCCCGGCGTCTTCCGGACATACAGCACGACCTCCACCGGGGCCAGCGCCGCGCCCGGGCATCCCTGCACGAGCAGCGGTTCCCCGGCAAGCAATGCATTCGAGGGCACCTCGATCGACAGCAGACACGTTCCGGCGGCCTGGCTGATTCCATCCACATACTCCACAGGGTGGCGGGCGGCGCCGAGGGCCCGCCCATCGAGGAGCGCCTCTTTGGTCCCCGGACACGCGATCAACGCGTCAGCGCCCCATCGCCGCATCGCCTCGGTATCGGCGCCTCGAACCGAAAGCACCACCGCCGGACCGCCACTGCCCGGCACCGCCAGCGCCCTCTCGAGCCATCCGCCAGACGGCGCGGAGAACTCACCGTCGCGAAACACCAACCGGATGCGCTGCCATTGTTCCGAGATCCCCTCCGACATCGCCTGGCCGCAGAACCGCAGCACGGGGCGCAGGCTCGCCGCCGGATCCGCATGGTCGTAAGGGTCAAACAGCGGAGGCACCAGCCCGTGCGACAGCGGCGCCAATTGTCCGGCTAATGAGCACATGTGCACGTAGAGCGCCTGCGGATGGACGCGCTCGAAACCCAGTAGAGCCTCCACGCCCGGAAGCGCTGCCGCCAGGCTCCGTAGCTGCAGCCGCGTCTGCCACAGTTCCGCCGTATCGCGAGCAAGTCCCCCGCCGTGGATACGATCGGCCAACAGCAACGCTTTTTCCCGGATCTGACCCACCACGGCCCCGCATTCTTCCCGCAGCCGGCTCCCTGCCACAAGACCGGGCGTCGGCGGCTGGTAGTCCTCGAGGACGTAGGTTTCCTCGCGCAAACTGATCCGCGCCACCGGCACCCCCCGCAGACGGGCCGGCAGCGCCTTGCCGGCAAACAACTCCACGTTGGGCCTGAGCACCGGTATCGTGATCTCCGATTCCCCCGTCTCGTCGCGCACCGGACCGCATTCGGCCGAATGATAACGCGCCATCTCGCCCGAGGCCGCCAGATCGCGCCGCGCCGGTACGGCAACGAACACCGTCTGGCTCCCGCCCCGCAGTGCATCGGCCATCGCCAAAAGGTCCAGCCGCAACGGCCGCGCCCGGGTCAAGCAAATCTGCAATCCGTCGGGCATCACAATGTCCGCTTCCGTCAGGACGAAATCGCCCGCCACCAGGCGCGCCATGTCGATCGCCACGTGGCGCGCGCCCCATCCCGGCAGCGATCCGCCCACCGCCGCCTGCCCCAGCAGTAACTCGTAGCGGGCGCTCAACAATTGAAAATGCTGCGGCGCCAGGAGCATCCCTTCATGCCACTGGACCGGATCCGGCACCGCTTCCGTATGAACCTGCATCATTGCCCATCCCTTGCCTCGGCCTATCCCTTGCCTCGCGGGCGCCCTTACGGGCGCTTCAACAGCGTCAACCGGTGAGCGGAACCGGAAACCGTCATCTTGTCCGGACCCAGAACGACCGTGGCCCATTCCCCCGGCTCCACACGCGCCCGGTTCTCTCCGCCTCCCTGATAGAGGGCGAACAGGAATGTCGCGCGCGGACGGATGTTCAGATGCACCGGCAGTTCGCCCACCGCCTGCCCCGGCACCCATTCCCAGGAACGTATATCCAGATCGCCTTTCCCCGGATAATCGCTGCGAATTTGCTCCTTCTTCGCAAACCACTCCACGGCCTTCATCTTCAATAGCGCCGCAGCCAGATCCCTGCTCCGCACCGCCACCAGATCGAACGCAACCGGCTGATCCCGATTCGCTCGCGGCTCCACGTGCAGCCGCATCCGGATTGTCCGCTTCCTTGGAAATCCGCACGAAAATCCGCAAGCGGCCATCAGAAACAAGAGGATCGCCCTCCGCCCGTAAACGCCTTCCGCCCGAATCGGCGCGTATCCACGCCAAGCCCCCTGCGGTTCTGACGTCGCCTGGCGTTGCCCTTGCACAATACTAAGTTCGGATGTTGGCGGGCTGTGCTGTAGCGTTAATGCGGGTCGATTTTTCGCATTTATTTCGATGATTTTTCGAAAGCAATTGTTTGACGAAAATCCGCAACCGCCCCGCCACCCGAGTGGTCCGTCACACGCGCCCGCCCCGACGTCCGCCATGGACGTCAACCGTAGACCATCGATGGGCTCCTAGACTAGTTGCGGTCCACGAAACCGGGATCGATTTTCCCGGCCACGGCCGCCACCTCGGCCGCCGTCTCACCCAGCCCCGCGTGAAGAACCGCCCGACTGTAGTAGTCGAGAAAGAAGAGCCAGCGATCCCAATCGGGAAGCTCCGCCGCTTCCCTGGCAAGACGCAGAATCTCCGGCTCCATTTTCTTGCCTTTGCCCCGCCGGACGTCGATGAGCGCCCCCAGCATTTCCACTTCGATCGCCGCCCCGCGGCGCAGCCCCGCGCACATCGACTTAGCGCTCTTCAGGGTCTTACGCGGATCTCCTTCGAGCCATAAGTCGGTGAGGGCAAAGCCGGCGGCCGTTTCCGCCGCGCAGCGCTCTGCCTGTGACTCCGAGGACCGGGCGCTGGCCGCGGTGTCAAGCACCGCATTCATTCGTCCGCTCCACTGTAAAAACCGCAACAACCCGGCGCACAGGCCGCCGCGGCAGGCCTGATCGAAGAGCGCTTCGGCCGCGGCAAGTTCATTCGATCGCAGCCGGAAAGCCGCACGCAGTTCCGTCGCGTGCGGATCGGTCTCCCCGGCTTTCTCCAACGCATCCTGCGCCTGGCGCCATTGGCCGGCCCGGGGCAGAATGTGAGCCAGCAGATGCCCACCGTGGGGCCACCGCGGGGCAGCCTGGGCGTAGGCGCGGGCATGACGCAGCGCCTCTTCCGTCTCGCCGTGTTCATTCAGTAAGTGCGCCAGCCGGTGATGGGCGCCGGGACCTTGGGGATCCAAACCGGCGGCAGACCGGTAGTCGCGAATCGCCGCCAGAGCGTCGCCGGCCAGCGCATGCGCGTCGCCGCGGGCAAGCAGCGCCCTCGGATCTCGCGGATCCCGGTTCACAAGAGTGTCCAGTGCCTCAAAATATGCCTGGCGAAGGGCAGCGCGATGTTTGGCCTTGCCCTGGCCGAGCCCGCCCTCGCGCACGGCAATTTCGAGCCAGAGGCGGACGCGGGCGTCGTTGCCGGCGGCGGCGCGGATATGGTCCAGACGGGCGCCGGCTTCCGCTTCCAGCCCAGCGCCGCGTTCGGCTTCGGCGAGACGCAAATTGGCCATCGGCCAGCCCGGCTCGAGCCGCAGGGCTTCCTGGAATGACCGGCCGGCCGGAACCCAAGCCAGCGAGTCGAGATAGGCGAGGCCCTGAGCATAGTAATCGCGCGCCTGTTGGGACGCGGCTTCGGCTTGGGTGGCCGGCTTTCCGGCCTTCCATTCGAGTGCGATCGGCTCACGCATCGCTTGCGGGGTTGTCTGGACGGCGGGGTGGCAGGCCGACAGCAACAGCGCCGCGGCGATCATGGACGCACGAGCACCTTCAGATGAGAGGCGTTGGCCCGCCCGCGATACACGCGATGATTGGCGGCCTGAAAATCGGTTTCACGGGCGTTGTAGATGTCGACGAACTTCTGCGGATTGCGATCCACCAGTGGGAACCAAGTGCTTTGCACCTGCACCATGATCCGGTGCTCGCGCCGGAACGTGTGGTAGATATCGGGGAGTTCGAATTCGACCTTGGAGAGCTTGCCCGGCTCGAACGGCTCGGGTTTGGAGAAGCTGTTGCGGAAACGGCCGCGGAACGGCTCGCCGCGCACCAGTTGTTGGTAGCCGCCCATCCTGATCCCTTTCGGATTCGGCTTGGGATCCGGATAATCGTCCGGGTAGACGTCCACCAGCTTCACCACGAAATCGGCGTCGGTGCCGGTGACGGAAACCTGAAGCGACGCCGTGAACGGCCCCGCCAGGGTGACGTCGCCGTCGAGCGGCTCGGTCTGATACACCAGCACGTCGGGGCGCGTGGAGGCATGGCGCTGATCGTCGGTCATGTACTCCCGCGTCATCCCAGTGGCGAAATAGTCGATGAACGGGACCGGCTTGCGTGGATCGCTCCTGTACTCGTCGAAGGCGTCGGTGGCGGCGGGTGCGGTGTCGAATACGAGCCTGCCGCCGTCATGGAAATAGAGCATCCGCGGACGTGCCGCCTTCGGGGGCCAGGCTTCCTCCATGCGCCATGTATTGGTCCCGGTTTCGAACACATAGGCCTCCGGAAGCTTGGGATCGAGCGCGTCTTTAAGGTGATGCTCGAAAAAGGGAAACTCGATCTTCTCGCGGTAGTATGCGCCCGTCTTGGCGTTAAAGCTGACGTTACCGAGGTGATCGCCGTCGTCGCGCGACCATTGCCCGTGATACCACGGCCCCATCACCAGCACGTTCTGCGACGCCGGATCCGTCTTTTCCATCTTGTCGTAGATGCGCAGCGGACCGTAGACATCCTCGGCGTCGAACCAACCTCCCACCGTCATCACGGCGGGTTGAATCTTGCGCAAGCCCCGGCGCAGGTCGCGGGATTGCCAGAACTCATCGTAGTTGGGATGCTTCATCATCTCGCGCCAGAAAGCGGACTGGCTTTTCAGATACCGTTCATCCGCGTTCGGCAGCGCGCCGATGCGCAGGTAGAACTCGTACCCGTTGGGGGTGCCGTAGTCGAACTCCTGGTCGATCTTTTTCACCGGTTCCGGCCGCGGCTTGTCGTTGCGGATCAGAAAATTGAAGGCGTGTGCGAGGAAGAACGCGCCGTTGTGATGGAAGTCGTCGCCGATGAACCAGTCGGTCACGGGCGCCTGCGGCGATACGGCTTTCACAGCCGGGTGCGCGTCGATGGCGCCCATCGCGGTGTAGAAGCCCGGATACGAGATGCCCCAGATGCCCGCCCTTCCGTTGTTGCCGGGCACATTCTTCACCAGCCAGTCAATCGTGTCGAAGGTGTCGCTGGCTTCGTCGACCTGCTTCCCGGTTTTTGACTCGATGTAGGGCCGTATGTGCATATACTCGCCCTCGGACATCCAACGTCCGCGCACATCCTGGTACACGAAGATGTAGCCGGACTTGGCGAAAGCCTCCGACGGGCCAAGCGACTCACGATACTGATCCACGCCGTACGGCTTCAGGCTATACGGGGTCCGCGTCATCAGAAAGGGCTGGCGCCGGGATCCGTCCTTGGGCGTGTAGACCGCGGTGAACAGCTTCACGCCATCGCGCATCGGAATACGAAATTCGTGTTTGGTGTAGTGGGCCTTGATGTAGTCGAGCCCCTGGGCGGGCAACAGACTCGCGCCGCCGGCGGCCAGCAGCGAAGCCGCGGCAATGGCAATTCGGAACATACTGGCGATGGTATCAAGACGCACGGTCCAGCGGGTCCGCTAACCCGGCGCAGCAACCCGTCGCACCCTCTCGCCCGCCGTCGCGCCCTCCCACGCGCAACGTCGTAGTGGCTGCAAACGAGGAAAAAGCCGCGCAGGGACGTGCGCGGCTCGATGTCCGGCGATCCTCTTCCGGATCGTCAACGGATTTCCTTCTGTCGGGCGTTTCCTCAGGAGGGGCGGCTGACCTGCTCCGCCTGCAGTCCTTTGGGCCCCTCCCGGACGATGAACTCGACCTCCGTCCCGTTGTCGAGCGTTCGATAGCCGTTCATATCGATCGCGCTGTAGTGTACGAAAACATCTTCACCGGTGGATCGTTGAATGAAGCCGTACCCCTTGGCATTGTTGAACCACTTTACCTGACCTTTTTCCTTTACTGCTTCCACGAACTTCTTCTCCCTGAGATTAGCTGAAAAACATGCTGGAAAGCGGGCGAAAGCCTCCCCGAAGCGCGCGGTGCAGACACGGCAAGCCACACGCCGGTAGCGCGTGCTTCCCTCTTCCCTCTAAGCCTGTACTGTGCCCCCGGAACGACATCCATTCATGCGGTTGGAACCGCTCCAGCATTCTCTCAGAACCGCGCGTGGATGCAGTCAAGAGGAACGCTCCGCACCCGCACCCCCAAAACGGATGTGCGTCGCCAAACACGCTCTCCGGACGCGAAAAGCCGTCCGCGTGCTATCATGCGTCTGGGGCGATACCAGCGCCTTTACGATACACGCGCCGTACAATCAGGTAACGCCTTACAATCGAAATAGGAACGATGGATCGATACTCTCACCGCGCAATCCCCCTGCTCGCGCTGCTGATGCTGGCCGCCTGCGCCTCGGGCCCGCCTCCGCCCAAGACTGGTACACCCGCCTACTATTGGCTCTCCACGATGGAAACCTATGGCGCCGGCGCGTACGAAAAGTCCCTCGAGCACCTCGACAAGATCATGCGCACCACCGATCCGGAGACGCAAAAGGCCGGGCCGCTTCGCATTCTCATCCTGGCTGGATTGGCTCGTGGGTACCAGGATCTGGCCGAACAGTTCCAGTTCGGCGCGGAATCCATCAAGACCGGGAGCACGGCCGCGCACCGGCGCCGGTCAGACCAGTACCGCGCCCAGGCGGCGAACTTCGCTCTGCAACTGTCGCAGGCCTACGAGAAATTCGAGGAGTCCAGCCCGAGCGGCAACATCACCATCGATTTTCCGTTTCCCACTCGCGGTGCGCTCACCCCTCCGCCAGTGTTCACTCGCGTAGGGCAAGGACAGTTGATCCCCGACATGGAGATAGACCGGATGCAGGCCGCCATCCTCCAGCGTGGCGTGCTGCGGGAGGTGGCGGCCGCGGTGGGATCGCCGGGAGACGCCGCCCAGGCGCAGGCGCGCATGACCAAGCTGCCGCTCGAAGCCGAACGGGGTCCGTTTCTCGCCACCATCGGCGAAGCGCTCTACGAAACGTCGGCGATCTTCGGTCCGCGCGGACGCGGGGAAACTCCGCGGCAGATCCATCAGTTGGAATTGGCCGCGAAAGCGCTCTCGGGCGCCGCCGGCCCATCCGTGAAGGCGATTCTGGCCAAGGTGGAAAAGGATCGCAAAGAGGCTGTCGCCCGGATGAAGAAATAGGCCTCCGCGCCCGCCGGAGCCGCCCCCGCCCTCTGCTAACTCTCGTGGTAGTCGGTCCGCTCTCCCCGTGGTCGATTCTTGAATTCCCTGGCGAATCGAACGAAATTTTCGACCACCAGCTCGAAAATCATCGCTCCTTTCGCCGCCGTGGCTAGCGTAGGATCTCCGTTGACGCCGGATTTCGAAAACCGGGTCCAATGATCCATCATGCGGATCGGACCGGGATCGGTCAAATCGGACCAGATGAACTCGGACTCCGGCATGCCGTTCTCCTTCCTCGCCTTGTCCATCCGCACCCGCTCGGCATCCAGGTACAGGTACACCGACGTCTCGAGTTCGCACGCATGCGACATGCCGCCGCGACCCGATTCACGAAGCGCCCGGATCTCCTTGAGCGCCAGCGACGGCCACAGAAACGCCGCGCACAGCGCCTCGGTTTCCACGATCGTCCGCCGCGCCACGAGGTCCAGAATCGGCATGTTGGATCCGTGACCGTCGGCGATGAGAATCCGGCGGAACCCATGGTGGGCCACACTCTTGGTCACATCCAGCACGAAGTGCAGCAGGTGCTCCATATGGATGTCGATGGTGCCGTGGAAGTCCATGTGATGCGTCTCAAAGCCATAGGGAATGATCGGCATCAGCAGGATGTCGCCGCCTGCGCGCTTTGCCGCTTCCTCGCAGATCCGGCCGATCAGAAAGTTGTCCACATCCAGCGGGAGGTGTGGACCGTGATCCTCCACCGAACCGATGGGCAGCACCACCACAGGCTGGCGCTTCGCCACCTCCCCGAGTTCCACCCACGTATGGTGCTGATACAGGTAAGGGACCTTCGACATCTTGTTTCCTTTCGATTTCAGTTGACCGCGGCCCGGCGCGGATCGATAAAAAACCACAATACGCCGCCGATGATATACATCCCGGCGGCTACCCAGAACAGCGCCGTGAATGACCCGAACGCCTCGGCCAGGTAGGCGGCCGCCACCGGCGCCATCATCCCCGATACGCTCGAGGCAAGGTTCATCCAGCCGCCGGCGGTGCCACCGAACCGTCCGCCAAGATCGGTGCACGTGGCCCAGGCCACCGGCAGCGTCAAATCGTGCAGACCCGAGGCGCCCACCAGGCACGCCACCGCCATCTCTGGCGAACGGGCGCTGATGGCGAATAGGAACCCCGCAGCGCCCAGAAAGAATCCCGTCACAGCCACGATGCGGCGTCCCCATTTCAGGCTGCCGAACCGCCGCGCGATCCAATCCGCCACCAGGCCTCCCGTGGCGCACCCGGCCGCGCCGGCCAGCAGCGGCAATGCCGCGTAAAAGCCGGACCGCTGGAGCGTCAATCCGTGCTCGCGCGTAAGATAGGTCGGCAGCCACGTCACAAAAAACTGAAATCCGAATCCGGACGCGAAGTAGGTGGCGCACAGGATCAGAAGGTCGCGCTGGAACAGAAGGGTCCGCCAAGGCAGTTTCTGGGACTTCTCCGGAGCGGGCGCGGCGCCCACACGGATCAGATCCAACTCCGCGGCATTGACCGAAGGCTGGTCCGCTGGATCGTCTCGATACCAGCGCGACCATATCGCCACCCACGCCAGGCCCACGACGCCGAATAGTCCGAACGTCCCCCGCCACCCCCAGGCCCCGATCGCGAGCACCGCCAGCACCGGAGAGATCGCCCCGCCCAGGCGCGCCCCCATCCACATCAGGCCGTTGGCGCGGCTCCGCGCATCGAATGGAAACCAACGCGACAACGCCCGGGAGAGCGTGGGAAATGCTCCAGCCTCTCCCGCACCGAAAAGGAATCGCGTGGCCAGCAGCGATCCATATCCCCGCGCCAGTCCAGTGAACATGGTGAACATGGACCACCATGCGACGATGCGAATCATCGTGCGCCGCTGCCCCCACCGGTCACCCAGAAACGCGGCCGGAATTTCGAAGATCGCGTACGCGGTGGCGAAGATCGAAAAGACGTAGCCCATCTGCTCTTGCGACAAGCCGAGGTCCGCCTGGATCTGGGGGGCCGCCACCGAGATGCAGACGCGGTCGAGGTAGGTGATGACGGCCGCCGCCAGCACCAGCGCCAACACACGGTATCGGACACGAGTGGGGGGCGTTGGCGTCGCCAGCACGGACGCCGGGGTGGCGGTCATAGGTCCCTAAGGATATCGCACGCGCCCACCGCGGCACAGACAGGAATCCGATTCCGGACTCGCCACTCGCCAAGCCCGGAATCGGAGACCGATCGAAGGGCGCGCAGGGGCTTAGAATGTGATGCGCAGCGAGAGCTCGATATTTCGCGCCCCGCGCTGCTGGCCGGTAAACTGGCCGAAACGCGGATCGGTGATGTTGCTGATCAAGCCCCCGATTCCGTGACGATTGAACGGATTCTGGAAGACCCCGCGAATCTCCATGCTGCGGTGTTCGTCGAACTGGAAGATCTTCTGCAAGCCCAGATCCTCGTTCACGAAATGCCGGTCGCGGATGTTGGGCAGCCGCTCGGGCAGGGTGCCGAGCCGCGTAATTACGTTCCGGCCGCCCGGATGCACGGGCGGGTTGGTGAACGCCGCCCGGTTCAGGTATGCTTCGCCGCCGGCCACGCCCCGGAAATTGATCGGCGCGTCGCTGTTGATGATCACCGGTACGCCCGTCACCAGATCGGCGCGGGCAGCGCCCACCGGATTGTTGATGCCGCCGGTGGAAATCGCGATCGGAGATCCGCTGCGGAACTGGTGATTGCCGGTCAACTGCCATCCGCCGATGATCCGGCCCGCCACGCCGCCCACGTCAAGCGCCTTGCCGGGCCCCAGCGGAATCTCGTAGATCCACGTCAGCTTGGCGAAGTGCGGAATATGGAACGAAGCAATGCTGCGCTCCAGGCTTCGATTGAACGTGTCCGCCGCCGCTTCGCCGTCGATCGAACTCGAATTGAGCGCGATCGCCTTGGACCATGTGTAGTTCGCCAGCATCGAGAAGCCGCCGCGCCAGTGGCGGGTCCATTGCGTCTGCAGCGAGTTGTAGAGAGAAGTACCGAAATTCGCGAAGATCTGGCCGATACTGGTGAACTGCGGGTACGGCGACAACGCTCGCGTCACTGAACCCCGGAAGCCCGGATACGGCTCCGCGATTCCCGTCGCCGGCGACCATTGCTCGCCCAGGGTATTGCCCATCGACAGCAGCGTCGAAGGCAGCGCGTTCAGATTGTCCAGTCCGTTGGCTTCCAGGCGCGTGCCCTTGTTGCCAATGTAGTTGATCTCCAGCACCGACGCCGCCGGCATCTGATACTGGAAGCCGAAGTTCCAGTTCTGCGTGTAGCCCAGCCGGTTGGAATCCCGGGCGATGTAGCCGATTCCCAGCCCGTTGGAAAGCGACGGATTTTTATTGGGAAGCGTCGCCGTGAAGTCCGGATATCGGTCATGTAGGTACATCACCGGCTCCTCCACGAACCGCAGTTGCGTGTTCGCCGCGCTCACCGAGATCGATCCGTTGTAGCCGAGCGTCCCGGGGAACGAGAACCCGTTCATGTTCGGCGGCACATTGTTGATCCCGTACCCGGCGCGCATCACCAGCTTGCTGTTCACCTCGTAGGCGAGCCCGAACTTGGGCGAAATCTGCCACCAGTATGTGTCCTGGAAGCCCTTGCGGTTGAGATCGTCCACGAACACCAGCGCGCCCGGGCGGTTCCCCGCGTCCGGATTCGCGACACCGAGGTCGAGACCCGACATGCGTCCCGCCACCTCGATCAGGCCGCCGGTCACTTCCCACCGCAGGCCCAGGTTGAGCGTCAGCTTGCGGTTCACCTTCCAGTCGTCCATGAAGTAGAATCCCGCGTTGCGCCACCGGTAGCCGAAGTTCACCGGCGCGATGGAACGGCTGGTATTATTCACCGCTCCCAGCAGAAAGCTCGCGAACGAATGGCCGGTCTGGTTCAGGAACCCCGGCTGCGCCGTCTGGTTGGGCGAGAAGAAGAAATCTCCAGATCCCGATTTGCTCCGTTGGTTGAAGTAATACCGCCGGTGTTCGAAGCCGAGCTTGAAGTTGTGCTTGCCGCGAATGAACGATATGTCGTCCTGCAGGATCGTCGATCCGTTGTAGGACCCACCGCGGTTGGCCGAACCCAACCGCCCGCCCGCGCCTACGCCGCCGCCCTGATGCGGCAGCCCGCGAAATTGCAGAGTCGGAAAGTGCGTCCCAGGCACGTTCTGGATCCCGATCTTCTGCGGCCAATCTTCATCCACGAACACGCTTTGGTTCAGATTCCCGAACCGGTTGTAGCCCAGCGCGAAGTGATTCAGGATCGTCGGCGTCACCGTCGAATCCCACGAAAATCGCCCCATCGTACCCGGCGTGTTCTGCAACTGGTAGACGCCCGTTGGCCGTCCCGGAGGCTCGCCCCAACGGCCGCCCGGCGAATTGTTGCGTTCGCGGAAGTTGCGATTGTACAGCGCCGAGACTCGATGCGAGGAGTTGAACGTATGGTCGCCCTTCAGGTTCAGCATCCACTCGTTGAAGTTCGGACAGCATGCGCCCAAGTTAGGAATGTTGCGCAGCATTGTGTCGAAAATCGGATCGTCGATGCCCACATCGTTCAATACCGTGCGGCTCACCGGGCTCCAGCGGTTCTGCGGAACGATATTGCCCGGGAACGGATCCCGAACCCATGTGCTGCCCACTTGCCGCGCGCTGTTGGGGTCGTACAACGCCCCGAACTGCACCGAGCGTCCCGCCGCGTCGGTGCCGGCCATCGTACCGGACGCATTGTTGCCCGTGAAGCCCGGATCGAACAGCCGGGAAAAATCACCGCGCTTGAAATCGGGCACCGGCAGCGTCGAAAATCCCGTGGAAGTGAAGTTCTTCACCTTCGTCCGCTCCAGATTGTGAAAGAAGAACGTTTTGTTCCGGCCGTCATAGACCTTCGGGATGAACACCGGGCCGCCCACCGAGTAGCCGTAGTTGTGCTGCTTGAACGGCTGACGCGGCACCCCGGACGCGTTCGCGTTGAACGAATTGGCTCGCAGTGCGTCGTTTTGAATGTAGTAGTACGCGCTGCCGTGGATCTCATTGGTGCCGCTCTTGGTCGCAAAGTTCGCAACCGAGGTTTGCGCCCCCGTGTACTGCGCGCTCACCGTTCCCGTTTGCAGCTTGAATTCGGAGACCGCCTCCGCCGATGGGCTGAACTCGTTGTTGGACCCGCCTTGCAGATCGAACCGCCCGATCGAAATACCGTCCACCAGGATTTCGTGCGAATAGTATTGGCCGCCATTGATGGATCCCTGGAACGTGCTCCCCACCGTTCCCGGCAGCGACGAAAAAATGAACTGCTGGATCTGCCGGCGCCCGTCGCCCACCGTGATCGGCCACGTGTCGAATTCCTTCTTGGTGACGTAGCTCCCGATCTCGGCCGTGCCCGTCTCGAGCAGCGGCGGGTCCGACGACACCGTCACCGAATCGGTAACCTGGCCTACCTCCAGCACGAAATCCACCGTGAGCGTCTGCGCAACCGAAAGGATGACGTTTTCGCGAATCGCCGTCTTGAACCCGGGGGCCGACACACTCAGCGTGTATGTGCCCGGCTGCAGGTAAGGCATCCGGTAGACACCCGCCGAAGTAGTCTCGGACGTGATATCGATGCCGGTGGCGGTGTTACGCGCCTTCACCGTGGCGGCGGGTATTACCGCGCCCGTGGGGTCGCCGACAGTCCCGTTGAAAGTACCTCGCTCGCCCTGTGCGAAAACAAGACCGAGTGAGAGTAGGGACGCGAGAACGATTCGTTGGGTCATAGACACCTGATCCTTCCTGGTTTTCGACCCGGAGGGCGCCGGGCCAGAACTTGCTGATAGGAACAGTATGCCGATTTATTAAGGATTGTCAACTATACGATTGAAAACTTTTAACTTTCGGCCCGCCTCCGCCCCCGGTAATCGTTTTCGCTCCACCCGCTCAGTCCCGTGACCGGTTCCGCACTCGCTTGATCGATCCCTTCTTTGACCCCGCCCTTGTCCGGATCACAATCGGCGCACCCGCGAATCCGAATCGCTTCCGGATCTCGTTCGCCATCCGCCGCTCCACCGAAAAGTGCAGCCCTTGCCCGCCTTCCTTGAACACCACGAACGTCGGTGGCCGCACCCCGCTCTGGGTGACGTACTTCACACGGCTGATCAAATCCGTCTGCAGGTGTTCGAAGAAACGGTTGAGTTCCCCAGTGGTCACGCGCTGATTGGTGCTTTCCCATCCGCGGCGAAGCAGCCCGAACAGCTGGTTCACACCGGTGCCGTTTTTGGCCGACAGAAACGCGATGGGCGCGTAGTCCAGGAACTTGAACGTCTCACGCACCCGCGCCACCCACTCTTTCTTGTCGCGATCGGTCACGGCGTCCCACTTGTTCACCGCCAGAACCACCGGACGGCCGGCCTCATGAGCGTATCCGGCGATGGTGGCATCGGTGCCTGTGGGGCCTTCTTCACCATCGATCAACATCACCACTGCATTGGCCATCCCGATGTGCTTGCGCGCCATCACCACGCTCAGCTTTTCCGCCATCAGCTTGGTTTTGCCTTTGCGGCGAATCCCCGCCGTGTCCACGAAGATGTACTGGACACCCTCGTGAATCACGGTCTCGTCGACGGCGTCGCGCGTGGTGCCTGCTTCGGGCGTGACGATCGATCGCTCATGGCCCGCGAGGGCGTTGAGCAGCGTCGATTTTCCAACGTTCGGCCGGCCGATGATCGCCACGCGAATGCGCGTCAGCTTGGCGGGCTCCTCTTCTTCCTCATTCGCCTTCGGAAACGTCGCCGTGGCGTGATCGAGCATCTCTTCGATCCCAATGCGATGTTCGGCGGAAATGGGAAACACGTCGAACCCCAACTCATGGAAGCCGGCGGCCAGGGACTCGCGCGACGGCGCGTCGATCTTGTTCACCGCGAGCGAGACCGGCTTGCCGAGTTGTTGCAGAATGCGAGACAGGTCGCGGTCGGCGCCGGTGATTTCGGTGCGCCCGTCGATCACGTAGACGATATGGTCGGCCTGCTCGAGCGCGACCCGCGCCTGGCGCAGGATTTCGCTCGGGATCAACTGGTCGTCGTCGGGGACGATGCCGCCCGTGTCGATCACGTCGAAGTGTCGCCCGGCATACTCGGCGTGCCCATAAATGCGGTCCCGTGTGATACCCGGCTCGTCGCCGACAATCGCGCGGCGGGACGACGTCAACAGGTTGAACAGGGTCGACTTGCCGACATTGGGCCTGCCCACGATGACCAGTTTAGGAAGCGCCTGCGCAAGTGCGGCCGCCGGATCGATCTCAGTTTCCATCGTGGTGCTCACATTTAATCAGAACACGAACCGCCTTCGCGGCGGTAGAGTTCGATTCGCGGTAACGTCTCGATTCGCTGTAAAGTAATAGGGTTATGCCGAACCCGACCCTCTCACGCCGCTATTTCTTCTATGGCTCCCTGTTGGCCGGAGCCGTGCCCGCCGCGGGCTTCGGCAGCGTCTCGTCGCTGCGCGCCCTGGGCTACAAGCCCTTCTACGACAAGTTGAACGTCGCCGCGGTCGGCTGCGGAGGACAAGGCGGCCAGATCCTCAATCAAGCCGCCCAGACCGAGAATCTCGTGGCGATGTGCGACGTCGACGACAACCGCGCCGCCGCCAACTTCGCCAAGTTTCCCAAGGCGCCCAAGTACAAAGACTTTCGCGTGATGCTCGAAAAGGAAGGCAAGAACATCGACGCCTGCACCATCGGCATCCCCGATCATATGCACGCCACCGTCGCCCTTCACGCCATGCAGCAGGGCAAGCACGTCTACCTCGAAAAGCCTCTTACCCGGACTCCATGGGAAGCGCGCCTGATGGCCGACGCCGCCGCCAAGTACAAAGTGGCTACGCAGATGGGCAATCAGGGCTACTCGCACGAGAGCATTCGCACGGCCGCGGAAATCCTGTGGTCCGGCGAAATCGGCGACGTCACCGAGGTGCATGCCTCCTCCTCGCCCGGCACCCATCCGACCGCGCTCCAGCAACTGCCCGATGAGTCCGCGGTGCCCCCCAACATCGACTGGAATCTCTGGATCGGCGGCGCCAGCATGCGCGCATACAGCCCCGATCACTACGCCCCTTACAACTGGCGCGGCTTCTTCGATTTCGGCACCGGACAGATCGGCAATTGGGGCATCCACACCATGGGCCCGGTGAATCTCGCCCTCCAGTTGGGCGCGCCCACCAGCGTCGAGTTGATCAAAGCCGTGGGGCAGAGTAAGTGGACCTATCCATCCCGCGCCGTGCTCAAGTTCGAGTTCCCCGCCCGCGGCGGGATGCCGCCGGTCTCCGTTTTCTGGCATGATTCCGCTCGTCCTGACGATCCCGAGGCCTACCACGTTCCAGGCATGGAAAGCGAAACGATCCTCCCGTCGAGTTCGAACCTGAACGACAAGGGCCGTCCCATGAGCCGTGGGGGGGGCGGTGGTGGCGGACGCAGGCCCGCGCCGCAGCCCGGCGCACCGCGCGTAGGCGCCGGTGGCCCCGGAGTCAAGGTGTTCGCCGAGAACCGCTTCCCGCCCAAACCCGGCGTCCTCAGCGGCAACGGAGCCGTCTTCGTCGGCACCAAAGGCATCATGGCCACCGTAGAGCGCGGCGAAGGCGTTCACCTTCTACCCGCGTCGCGCTGGGAAAAATACCGGCTTCCTCCGCAGTTGCTCACCCGCTCGCCCGGACACATGCAAGATTGGATCCGATCCTGCAAAGGCGGCGATCCATCGTGCTCCCACTTCGGAATCTCCGGACCCTACACCGAGTGGATGCTGCTCGGAGTAATCGCCATGCGCGTACCCGGCAAACTCCAGTGGGACTCCAAAGCGCTCCGCTTCACCAACAGCGCCGAGGCCAACAAATACGTGAAGCCCGTCTTCCGCGCCGGCTGGGAACTCAAGCTCTAATCCGCCGCCTCAAACCGCGGGACCGCTCGCGCCTAACCGGATCGTCACCCGCAACCCCGGGTCGGCATTCTCGGCCGTTATCGTCCCGCCATGCAACTCCACCGCCCGACGCGCGATCGACAACCCCAACCCGAATCCGCGCGGCGGGCCCTCTTGCGAATCCGCCTTCACCCGGTAGAAGGCGTCGAACAAGTGCGCCAGTGCATCCTCCGGCACCCCCGGGCCCCGATCGCGCACGCGCACCATTCCAGGACCCACCTCCACGGAGACCGTCTCCTCCGCCGGCGAATACCGGATCGCGTTCCGCAGCACGTTCTCGATCGCGCGCCGCATCAACTCCGCATTGGCCCGCACCGGAGCCGGCGCCGACCCGATCATCGCAAGCGCCACCGAACCCGCCTCCAGGCGTGACTCCTCCACAATTTCCGCCACCACCTCATCCAGGGACAATTCGCTCATCTCGATCGCCGACGGATCGGCTTCGCCGCGGGTCACCTGCAACAACCCGCCGACGAGGTCATTCAGACGGTCGGCTTCTTTCTGGATCCGGTCGAGCGCCGCCGGATCCCCACCGCCGGACCGCGCCAATTCCACAGCCAGTCCCAACCGCGTCAGCGGAGTGCGCAACTCATGCGAAAGGTCGGTAAGCAAGCGCCGCTGCGAAGTGACTAACTTCTCCAGCCGGACCGCCATTTGGTCGAAGCTGCGTGAGAGCTGTCCGATCTCGTCCCGCCGCGTGGACCCTACTCGCGCCCGCAGGTCGCCCCGTCCGAAAGCCTCCACCGTCCGGCCCAGACGCCGGATCGGGTTCGTGATGTGATAGGCCAGCCACAACGAGAGCAGCGCCAGAGAACCGATCACCCATGCGTTGGCGCGCACCGCCGTGAGCCACCACCCGCTCCTCCGGTTCGACACTTCGAGCAACAGCCAGTAGCCCCCATCGGCGCTGTTGAGCGCCCAGTAAAGCCGGCCCTGATAGAGCACCGGCGGACGTCCGATCACACGGCGCTCCAGGCGCTCGATCAGTCCCGAATAGTCGCCCGAACCGGCAAGGTCCCGCCCGTCGGCCCCGGTGAACGCCATCTCGAGACCCGCCTCGCGAAACGACTCGATCTCTGCTCGCAACTGCCCGGGACGCCCCTCTTCATGCAGACGGCGGAGTTGCTCGAGCTCCGCCGCCATTAAGCGCCGGTACGGTGGACCGCCGCCTTCGCCCGATTCAGCGCCCCGGCTGGTTACCCACAGAAAACCCGCGCCCGTGATGGCCACCGTCACCAGCAGCCACGCCAGAACCTTGAAGTACAGTCTGCTCATTCCCGCGTGCTCATGCCGGCTCGTCCGAACCGCGCAGAAACTGGTAGCCGACGCCCCGGATCGTCTTGATCAGCGTCCGCCCGGACTCGAGCTTCCGCCGCACGTGAGCGATGTGGACGTCAATCGAACGGTCAAATGGAGTAGCCTTGCGGTTGTACAGCGCCTCCATCACCTGATCGCGCGAAAGCACACGCCCCGCCGCCCGCATCAGCAGCCGCAGGATGTCGAATTCGAATGTGGTGAGGTTCACCGTCCGCCCATCGCATTCCACTGACCGCGCTGCCACGTCCAGCGTCACGCCATTCACCGAAATCACCTCGTCTTCGTCCTTATCCGGCTGTGACCGCCGCAGGATGGCCCGGATGCGCGCCGCCAGTTCGCGCGGGTTGAAGGGCTTCGGCATATAGTCGTCGGCGCCGAACTCCAGACCCAAAATGCGGTCCACATCCTCACCCCGCGCCGTGAGCATCAGTACAGGCACTTTGCTTTTTTCACGCAGCCGGCGGAGGATGGTGAAACCGTCCGCGCCCGGAAGCATTACATCGAGAACCACGAGGTCGAACTGCGACGCGAGCGTCTCGCGCAAACCCGTTTCTCCCGTATGCGCGCAGCGGACCTGGAAGCCTTCGCGCTGCAGAAACTCACTGAGAAGGGAACAAAGGTCGACGTCATCGTCGATGACGAGGATTCGCACCGAACCAACGTAGCACGCCCGGACCCGGCGGAAGACAATCTTCGCGGCCGTGCAGCGATGCTACCGTCCCAGCCGCTGCTTCACGTAATCGTCGTACTCCTTTTTCAGTTCCGGCGACGATGGACTCGGATAAAGCTCGCTGGCCTTGTACTTTCCCGTAAGGAACTTCTTCTTCGTCCACTCGTCGTGGATATGAGTCAGTTCGGCCCGATCCACCACCTGCTGGACAAACTGCGGTGGAATAAAGATCACGCCCGTCCGGTCGCCCAACACAACGTCGCCCGGCATGACGATGGCTTCGCCCACCTTGACCGGAATATTGATCCCCATCACCATCACGCCTTCCACCGCTGCCGGGTGACCCTCGCGAAAAAACACCTGGGAGGGCAATTCATTCAAACCTTCGAGATCCCGGACGGTTCCGTCGACCACCGCCCCGGTCCGAGTGGCGCCATAGATCGCGGCGTGCAGGTTGTCACCGCCAAAGTTGAAGCCGGGTGTCGCGCCCATCAGGTCAATCACCGGCACATCGTTCAACTGCAGCAGGTCGATCACTTTGTGATTTGGACCGGAGGGCATGCCCGCGGCTTTGGCGTCGGCAGCCACCACCTGATCGAGATCGGGGCGCACCGGCAGGTACTGCGCCGTGACAGCCCGTCCCACCAGCTTGGTCCCCGGATGCAGGCTTCGAAAGCCGATGCCGAGATACTGGGCGCGGTAGCCTTTGGAACGCAGAATGCCCCAAGCCTCTTCCACCGAGAGGCCCTTCACTTTCTCTAACAGCGCGTCCGGCACTTTCGGCCGTCCGTCAGGGAAGCGGTCAAACGGATTCTGCGGCGTGAAATGCACCATCTGTTCGCGCGTCCACCGGAACGGCTGGGCGACGGCGGGAGCGGCGGCGAGGATCGCGATCCATGCGAGTTTTCTCATGACCACAGATTCTATACCGGGCGCGGCTTTGGCAGTGCGTCAGGGAGTGGATCTGGGGTTGCCTTCCGCTCGGCCCCCGGGTTTGGCGAACTCGACGGTCATCACGGCGCGATTCTCGGACTCCAACGGTTTCGCTGATCTCAACATCCTGAACCTGCTGATCAACGACGCGATCGACGGAAGGAACGCCTGCTACATCGCCCTTATCCGCAGTTCGGCGACGCTCGTTCTGGTCAACGACGCCGGGGCCGCCGGTGGGCCGTTTGCTGGCGCAATCACGATCCCTGGATCCGGCATCGTCAGCAACAACCAATGCTCGATCAACGCCGCGGGATCTTCGGTTACCGGTTCCGGCAGCGAACTCACCATTGCCTTGAACGTGTCCTTCACTGGATCGTTCACCGGCGACAGAATCGTCTACCTTGCGGCACGCGATCAGGTGGAAAACAACAGCGGGTGGCAGGCAAAGGGCACGATCACGGTACCGTAGGATCGGGTGGGTACGTTTGTGGGTACGGTCAATGCCCTCGCGGTCGCAGCCGGAGCACGACATGATTGAGTGTGCTCGAAGCGGTGGTCAACGAAGATCCGGCCCTCGCCACCCTCGATCCCGGCGAACGCTCCGCCATCCTGCTTGGGATCACGCTCGAGGCCGATCTCATTCTCACTATGCTGAGTCTGGCGAGATTGGCGCATTCAGAGAAGGCTTGCTATCCATGAGCGGTTTCCGCCACACGATTCGACAGCTCAAGAAATCGCCAGGACTGACCGCAAGTGCGCTCAGCATCCGCTATAAAGTACCCTGCACTTTCCGACGAGACTACAAGTGAAACGTGCCCGAATTCAAAACCAATTTCCAGAGTATCAACAAAGACATCGACCGCTGGATGGCACTCTACGGCACGCCGGACACACTTCCAGGCGGAACCCCTTGCCTGCGAGGGTTGGCGAAGGCTGAGGAGTTCGTTTTCAACCTCTACTTCGAGCACGAAGCCTGGGATGCGTTGGTGGATCACTTTGTCTTCGAAACTACCGCAACTGTATGGTCCACATGGCCGTGGTCACTGAGGCTGAAGGATACGTTGGTAGAAAGGAGCGATGTCCGGCGGCTGAAGCGGTGTTGGGGGCGCATGATCGCAGACGAGAAGAATGCGTTTTGGGAGTATCGCTCCTTCTGCATACAGGGTCGCCTTGCTGTTGCTCGTGGCTTGGATGCAGGGTACTATGACGCCGAGTCGGAAGCCTCCTTGCTTCGCAAAAAGCAGCGCCTCCTTGAGACGCTGGAGGAAGCTCGCCGCATGATGCTGGACCTTGGCGAGGCCGGCTACGCCCTCAAGCTCAAAGACGACTGCAAATCCATCGAGCAGGAAACGCGTGGCAAGAAACTGCCCAAACCCGTGGATCGAGCCATGGACGTCGCTTGCTTCTGGGAGCTTATCGAAACAGCCAAGCAGGATTCGGAATCGGACGCAGAGCAGATGGACCTGCTGCTCGAGACGCTAGAGAAGTTCAAGGCGTCCGAAATCGGGAAGTTCCGCCTGATTCTCGATGTGGAAATGGACGAGCTTTTCCATTGGGATGTTTGGGCGCTGGCTTTTCTCGCGATGGGTGGGTGCGGTGACGACGGTTTCGAGTACTTCCGGGAATGGCTCATCCTCCAAGGCCGGGATCTCGTCGCAACCGTCAAGCGGGACGTTCAGAGGCTTGACGGTCTCCCATCTGGAAGTCGCCTGCAGGTGGAGGGGCTGCTTTCCATTCCCGAGGTGGCTTACGAGAACAGGTCGGGCAAGCCGCTACGTCCTCGGAAACGAAAAACTACGAAGGTCAAAGGCCAAGAGTGGGACGAGTCAGATCTGCAAAATCGCTATCCGATTCTGTACGCCCGATACACCTAAGCCGAACGCGCTGGGAGCTACGGTTGGAAATCGCCCCTTGGCGTTGACAGTGGGGCCGATTGTAGCGGCTGTGGCTGTGCGTTGCTCGATCACTTACCGCCGGACCGCACCCCTGAACACTACTGATAGTGGACCTGTGTACCGCTGTAACTCTCCCACACGATCGACGCCATGTCCAGGCCCGTCGCAGTGAAGCGGGCGGGTCGCGTGAAGTGTTGGACCAGAAGCGTACCGGCCGGAATATTTTGCGGGAGGACCATGCTCGGCGCCATGGAGGCCAGGATATCTCGGGGCACGGTGTACCGGCCAGCCTCGGATTCCACCGTGCATCCGAAAGAGGTGTAGATCTCGCCGTTAGCCCCCGCAAGCGAACCACCCTGGATGACGACGAATCCGCCCGGCGAGCCGCCACGCCAAGTGACGGTGAGGGGTTGGGCGCGGCTCACCGAGGTGATGGTTGTTTGCTCGTTCCAGATCATGGGACTCGATGCTTCGATGGCGGCTTCGGCGGGTCCCACATCGGGCCCACCGGGGGCGCGGAAGCGATAACTTCCGCCGCCAGAGGCCGGAATGATTAGGCGTGAGGCGGGGCTGCTATCGTCCACGGAGAAAGCATAGTTGGAGACGACGTTCTGCCGGGATAGTGTGCGGGTGCTGCCGTCGGGCAAAGTGAGCGTCACCGAAGGGCCAGCGTCGAGGTTCTTTATTATCGGCGAGGTGAAGGGGTTCTGGGTGCGCCACGTTGTTACGACGCAGCCCGGATTGGCAAAGCCCGCTACGGCTCCCCAGTTGGACGAGTCGAATGGCGTGTAGCGGAGGAATTGAGCGGTGGCCGAATCCTGGGTCAGCATGCGGGCGGGTTGGCCCGCGATCGACTGAATGTAGGACTGGAACTTGACCAGGTAGAACCAGCCGAGGTTCAACTCGGCCTTTCCGGCACCGAGAAGGCGTTCGGTGTCGGCGGCCGGGGAGAACCAGTCGCTACAAACACGGCCCGTCTCGGCGACGGGGAATGACACGAAGTTGCTCATGCGGTCGCCAGTCTTGGCATAGGCCGAAGCGTAGCAGCCGGAAACGCCCTGGGGAACCTCCACGATAACTTGGTCCAGCCCAGGAAACGTGGACCGCCCGTGGTAGATAACCCGCGCGGGTTTGTTGGCGATGTAGAACTCGAACGGCAGGTTGGAGAGGTTCTGCGGCGAGGCGATCGGACGAGTCTCGTCGTTGGGGTCGGGTCCGAGACCGGTTCCCCAGAATATGACGGTCTGGCCCGGGTTGGCGGAATGCACCGGGGAGATGAGGGCGTAGTCGACGTCGTGAACGGCGGCATTGCCGAGGCCGTTGCCGCCGAGGGTGAGAATGCCGAAGGCGCTTTGAACCACGGTGAACGCGAAAGCGGCGCTCGTCTGGCCGGCGTAGGTAACGGTGAGGGAGCCCGAGCCCGTCGGTGTGGAGGAGGGGAGGATGGCGGCGATCTGCGTTGGCGATACGTAGTACGGGATCGCCTCACGGGTGACGCCGGCGACGGTCACCTTGATGGAGACGCCGGCGAGATTGGGGTTCAGAGCCGGCGTGAAGCCCTGCTGGGTGATTCCGGCGGGCGCCATGTTCTGGCCGTAGAGGACAAAGATGCCTCCCTGGGCGATTCCATAATTGGGTGTGCCGGGCAGGAGGTAGCTGTAGTTGTTTTGGATGCCGGTGACGCGGGGCTGGGCGAGCGCCAGCGCACTGTAGGCGAGGAGCAGGAAAAGGCGCATGTCGGTATCTACTTTTTCTTCTTGAGACGGGCGAAGAAGGATTCGGGTGGTCCGCTGAGGGAGCCATCGCTGTTCACGGTAAACACGGTGATTTCGCCATCGACGTCCAGGGTGATCTTACTCCCCGCGACTTTGTACTTGGCTTCGCCGCCAAGTCCGTGGATGGATACGAAGGCTTTGCCATCTCCGAGAAACTCGATAGACACGTTCGCCTGGGCGTTTTCATAGGTGCCCTTGATCTCGCCGGCGGCGGCTGAACTCGAGCATGCCAGACACAGCAGCGCCAGAACTTGTGCGGAGGCGAGGATCCGGGACAGATTCTTCTTCATACCAAGGTATAAATCCTTTCATGGACATGCTCTTCGCGGCCCGAAGATCGATATACGACAATGGGATCGGGCTGACGCACGGGGCAGGCACCCGACCCAGTGTGGCGGTTCGGCGGCGGGAAGTCCTTACGGACTCCTCAAGAATCCTAAAGACCGGCGGTTTACGGCATGCGTGGGCACATCTGGCGCTTTTCAAGCTGTGAATTTGACGATCGAAGACGGGAACTTCGCGTGGACGGGCGCCTTGTCGATGTCGAGGTCAAGCCGCTCGATGTGTTGCATCAGTTGCTGCTGCGACCGGGCGAGGTGGTGACCAAGGGAGAACTGCTAGAGGCAGTCTGGCCAAGTACGCAGGTGGTGGAGGGGTCGCTCGCGACAGCGGTTTCCAAGCTGCGGAAGGCACTCCGTCCTTATGAAGATGTCGTGGTGACGCTGCCACGGGCGGGTTATCTGCTTTCGGCGGCCCCGGTGCGGCGGGAGGCGGCGCCCGACGGGGTCTCATGGCCGCAACTGGAGCTCCATGCGGCTGACGCCGTACCGGGGCGACCGCATTGGTTGCTGGAGGAGCGGTTGTCGAATTCCCCGTACCGGGAGGTGTGGCTGGCGAGGAATCCCAAGACCGGGGAGCGGCGGGTATTCAAATTCGCCCTGGATGAGCATGGGCTCCAGTCCCTGAAGCGCGAGGCGGCGCTTGCCCGGCTCATCGGTCAGGAGACCGCCGATTGCTCGAATCTGGTGCGGCTGCTCGAGTGGAATTTTGCTCAGCATCCCTATTTCGTCGAGAGTGAGTACGCCGGTCCGGATCTCCGAACGTGGGCCGATGCGCATGGGGGCCTCGGGACGATTCCGCCTCGGAAAAGACTGGGCATTGCGATGGCCGTGGCCAAGGCGGTAGCCCGCGTTCACTCGCTCGACATTCTGCACAAGGACCTGAAGCCGGCGAACATCATGGTCGAAGAGCCCTCGGATGAATCCGGAGAACTGCGGGTCCGCCTCGGCGACCTTGGGAGCGCATCGTTGTTGAACGCTCGGGATCTGGCGGGGCTGGAGATCACCGACCTGGCGCTGGCTCAGGGAGAGGGTTCGGCGGGGACCACTCAGTACTCGGCGCCGGAAGTTCTGGCCGGCCTGGCTCCCCAACGCGCTTCGGACGTGTACGCACTCGGTCTCCTGATTTTTCAATTGGCGGCGGGCGATTTTCGAAAATCACTCGCGCCCGGCTGGGAGCGTGACGTTGCCGATCCCCGGCTTCAGGAGATGATTGCTAGTGCCGCGGCGGGCGATCCGGCAAGGCGTGAGAGTTCCGCGGCTGCGCTGGCGGAGCGTCTGAGCGCGACTCTCCGCGAGGCGCCCGATATCGCGCCGCCACCGGCGCCCCCCGGCGGCTGGAATTCATCGCGATGGATCGCCGGCTCGGCCGCCGCGCTGGCGCTTCTCGGTCTTTCCGTGTGGCTGTTCCGGCATGGGCAGAAGGAGACCGCTTCACCCGGTTCCAGGGAGGCGTCTCTCCCGACCGTCGCTGTGCTGCCGCTCGAAGGCGATTCCAAGGGCTTCGGGGTGGCGCTCGCTGACGAAGTGGCAGCCACGCTTTTGCGCGCGCGGGGGTTGGCGGTGCGGCCGGTCGGCCGAACCGCCCCGGGCGATCCCATGCGGGCCGGAACCGAGATGAAGGCGGATCGGGTGGTGACGGGACGATTCCGGACAGGGGATGGAAAACTCCTTGTGTCGCTTTCGGCTATTGACGTAAAGTCCGGCCGGCTGATTTGGCAGGACTCGCTGCAAGCTCCGGCTGATAGCCTGATCGCGCTGCAGGTGCAGTTGACACTCCGTGTGCGTGGCGGCCTGGCGCGTGCGCTGGGAGGAACGCCTCCCAATGAAGGGCCCGAGCCAGTGAACGAAGTGGCCTACAAACTGTTTCTCGAGAGCGCCGGCTTGGCTAGCGATCCGAGGGAGAACCGCCCGGCAATCCAGATGCTCGAACGGACAGTCGCCCTTGACCCCGGATTCGCGCCGGCATGGCAGGCACTGTCGGGGCGCTACTACCTGGAGGCGCGCTACAGCGGCGGCGGCCGCGATTGGCTGGAACGGGCGGACCGGGCCAATCAGCGGGTGCTCGCGCTTGACCCTGACTCGGTGCCGGCGGCAGCGAGCCTCGCCATCGCGCTGGTGGAACGGGGACAATTGGAGCAGGCGCACAGCCGGGCATTGGACGCAGTGCGGCGGCGGCCCGACAGCGTGGAAGCCCACTTCGCGCTCAGCTATGTGCTGCGTTTCGCCGGGCTGTTGCGAGAGTCGGCGGAGGAGTGCGAGACGGCCTATCTGCTCGATCCGAGAAGCGGCACATCGGGAGTCCGGTCCTGCGCGGTGGTATTTTTGCTGTTGGGCGATGGGCCGCGAACGGCAAATTATCTCCGTCTGGACGAGGGCTCGGAATTCGAGGCGGCTCTGCTGATGGATCTCTACCTGCGGATGGGGCAGCGTGCGGAAGCGCTGAGACTGGCTGCGGCTCACCCGGCAGCGGAAGGAACCGGCGCCCATTTGCTGGCGGCGTGCGCCGCCGATGCAAGGTCCATTCGCGCAAATCGGGCCGCGGCGGGACTTGCATTGTCCGATGATCCGGAGTCGAACTATTTCAATGCGGGCCGGCTGGCGTTCTGCGGGCACAGGGACGAAGCGGTCCACTTTCTGCGCGTGGCTATCGCGGGCGGTTACTGCGCCTATCCGGCGTTAGAGCAGGATCCCTTTCTCGCATCCATCCGGGAGCACCCGGAGTTCGCCGGGCTGCGGGTGTCAGGCAAGGCGTGCCAGGAACGCTTCGTGCGAGGTAGGGCGCGGGTTGCAGGGCGAAAAATGCGGGGATGACCGGTGCGGTGGCGGGGTGCCCCAGCCAACCCATCCTAGCTCGCTCTCGAGCCTTGCGGGGCTGTGAAATCAGGGAAAAACTACCCTCCTGCATTGGGCGCTGAGGGAAGAAAGGTGCCGTCATGCGTCCGGCGCAACCGTGTCGCGAGTCTGCGCGCGATGCGGCTGAGAAGCGCGAGAGCGCCCTTATCTATTTGCTGTTGTACCCGGCTCGACCAAAAGACCAGGACCGCCTCGACCCGGTCGTCGACGGCGACAGGCACAGCGACGGCGGCGCGAATGCGCGGACTGGTCCGCAAGCCGGACAATGGCCAGTCCCGGTCGCACGTTGCGTCCGGCATCCATTGCGGGCGTCTGCGAATATAGGCTCTTCCTACGATGCCTTGCCCTTTGCCGATGGGTGTCCGCGATAAGGCATAGCGGAACGTCTGCGCCCACGGCGCCTCAGGAAGCGACCATGCGTTTACAGGCTCCAGCAGTTCCTTCGCGGGGTCGAGAAAGTATGCATTGCCGATGGGCCAACCGGTGACACGGCAACCTGTCCGCAGCGCCCGCTGCAAGAGCGTGAGGTCGACCAGGGGCGGCGTATCGAGTTGCTTCGTCATGCGCTGGTAATATGCACGTCATGTTCCGTTGCCTCCGGCTCCGCATGCTGCGGAGGGATCAGGCAAATCACGCGGCTCCCAGGGGGAATGGTATCGGGAAATCCATGGGTAAGGATTGTCAGCTTCTTCCCGTTGTCGTGAATCAGGCAAAAAGGGATCGCATCCAAGCCATACATGGCTTGGAATTCCGCAACGCCGAACAGCGGCGTGAGCGGGGTGGTCTTGAAGACATAGCCGCGATCGAAGCGGCTAACCAGGTTGTCGTAATAGACGTCGGGGGCAAACAGTGGCCGTCCGGAAAGATGCCGTGCCGTCTCCTTACGATCCGAACTTTCGGCGCTCGCACGCACCTGATAGGTTTCCGCGCGGCCGAACAGGCGTGAGAGGTGAAGGGCAGCCAGGGAATTGGTATCTGGGCTGGGCGTGAAGGCAATTACGCGCCCGATACCCTGGAGGTCAATGCCGGTGGTGACTTCTTCCGAAGCCGGATTGCCGTAGTAGGCGGGGAAGCCTTTGATCCGTGCCCGCGTTACGTTGGACCAATCGCTGTCGATGAACGCTACCGCAATATTCTCCCGCTGCAGGAGCCCGGCGAGTTCCACGAGTTTGCGATGCGCCCCCACGATGAGAATGCCTTGGGGGTCGGCGTCGGCGATGCCCAGCCAGTTGGCGAGCGGCGCCGCGCCCAGTCCGTACACCGCCACGGTGACGATCACAACCATGAACACGAGCGGCACGATGATTCGCGCGCCGTCGACTCCGGCTTCGACCAGCCGCCCGGCGAGGATGGAACTGACCGCAACCGCGACGATACCGCGTGGCGCGAGCCCGGCCAGAAAAGTTCGCTCCGCCCTGGTCAAGCCGGACCGTATCGTCGACACCAACACGGCCGCCGGGCGAACCACAAAGATCAGAGCCGCAATGAAAAGCGCCGCTCCGGGGCCGAGTTGCCGCAGGTCGGCGAAGCTCAACCTTGCCGCCAGAATGATAAAGAGACTCGAGATCAGAAGCACGCGCAGGTCCTCCTTGAACTCGAGGATGCGATGCACCGATACCCAGCGTTGATTGGCAAGCACCACGCCCATCACGGTCACCGCCACCAAACCCGTCTCAGGGCGAATGTGGTTTGAGAGAGTAAAGGTACCGACGACGGCTGCGAGCGAAAAAGGGTTGAGGAGGGAATCCGGGATAAGAAAGGCTCGCAGCGCGCCGACGATGAGCGCGGCGGTGACCACGCCCGCCAACGCTCCGATGAGGACACCGGAGCAATAGCGCCAGATCAGCGCCGAACTCCAGCCGTCGAACACGTTCGCCGCGATGGCCTCATAGGCAAGCACGGCGAGTAGAGCGCCGATCGGGTCTATGAGGATGCCCTCCCACCGCGCCACGGTCGCGACTTGGCCCTTGGGCCGAACGTGCTGCAGCAGCGGCAACACCACAGTGGGGCCGGTGACGGTGAGGATTGCCCCGAGCAGCAATGCCAGCTTCCAATGCATGCCGAGTATTGCCATCGCGAGTCCGGTGGCCAGAAGCCATGTGAGCAGCGCGCCTATCGTCACAAGGTTGCGGACGGCCGCGGTCTCGCGCAGGTCCCGGAAGCGCAATCCCAGACCGCCTTCGAACAGGATGAGCGCTACCGAGATCGAAACCGCCGGCAACAGAAGTGCGCCGAAGAGTTCATCGGGATGCAGCAAGCCGGTAGCCGGACCGGCCGCGAGGCCAAATAGCAATAGCAGAAGGATTGCCGGAAACTTCAACCTCCATGCGATCCACCGGGCTGTGAATCCGAGAGTGACGATCGCGGTAAGACCAATGAGTTGTCTTTCCAATCCGTCCCTCCCTTCGTTCACTCGTCCCGTTTGACCAGGCCCGCGGCATCCAATCCGAATTCCGGCTTGGAGCGCGTGCCTGAGATCTTGATCGGGACCACAGCCCCCGCCTTTCTCCGGCCAAAGAGCGGATCCACCGCCTTGAGAAGGACCGACCTGAAGCCGGTGACCGTTTCGGAAACCTTGGCGTCCATTCGAAGAGTTCCGGTCAGATCGACGCTTTCATCACGCAAGTCGAATGCGCCATCGAGCCGGACGCCTACACCCGGCACCTCGAAAGAGAGCTGGCGGAAGCGAATTATTCCCGACGCCAAGCGGAAGCTTCCGGCCAGCCCGGTAGAAACATCGTCGATAGCGGCATTCTCGGGTTCGCCGAGGCCCTTTCGGCTCAAACTGTCTATCTTGTCCTGAATCGCCGGCTGCTGGAATTTCCCATTCTCGACCTCGAAGGCGCCGTTCAGCCGCAAGCGCTCGATCACGTCACCTTGGCCGGGAGGCAAGTCCAGCCGCGTCTGAAAACGAATGGGACCCCGCAAAAGAGGCTTGCCGCCGCGCATTGCCAAGCGGAGCATGTCCTCGATTCGCGCTCGGCGCACCCGCACGTCCAGGCTTACCCCTTTTCCCTTCACACCTTCTCGTCCTTCGATCGCTCCCCGCGCCACGACACTCGATTTCAGGAACTGGGCGTTGACCGGTTCCAGCCGTGTGTCGCCATTGGTGCCGTCCACGATCGCATGGAACTGAGTTTTGAGATGCACGGGATTCCCGCTGATTTCGAGAGCGAACCGCGGCACATCCGCTTCGCCATCCACCACGATCTCCTCGAGAAGACCCTGGAACCTACCGTTCGACCGGAGAATTCCGCGAAGACCTTTGAAGTCCGAGAGGTCCGCGTCTGTCAGTTCGTAGATGCCCTGCAGCGGTGTCAAGGTTGGATCCGGCCCGTTCCAGGGTCCGAACTCGCCGGCCGAGTGGATCAGACCGGGAGGCTTGGGGTTGGTGAGGCGCGCGGTGTATTTCATGGGATCGGCCAGGCTCACATCTCGCATCCGCAGCATCTGAAGATCGAATTCGAGCGGTTCGCGCCCGGGTTTTTTCGAGAGGACCCTCAGCTGGGCGCCGTCGGCGATCACCTCCGCGGCGCCGTAATTTGGGCTGGCGCCGTTCGGGTTGGCGGGCTCGGACTCAGGCTGAGCCGAATCGTTCCCTCGCGGGATTACGATCCGAAGACCCGCCAGCCGCACCGACGATGCGCGGGGGGCCGGCGCCAGTATACCCAGGCCACCGCGAATCTCCATTCGGTCGATTTCGAACAAGGGCGGAACGTCGTTACGGCTTCTGTGCCGGAAAACAACCCCCGTCATCGTCGCCGACGGCGGAAGCAACGATACGGCAACGTGCTCGACAGTGACCGAGCTCTCGAAGCGGTCTCGGGCCACTGCAGCAAGCCTTTCCCGCACCACACGATCCACCCAAGGCCCACCGATGAGAGGGGCAACTGCCAGAATCGCCACCAGTGCGGCCGCTGCTCCGGCGGAGACGGCGACAATAGATCGAGTTGTGCGGTTCATTGGGCCCTCGGTTGACAGGTTGGCTGGAACAAGAATCGCCCGGCTGCTGGCCGGGCGATTCATTGCAGGGTGTTGGTGACCGCTATTTCGCTGTGCTGTGGCGGTTCTTGAGGAAAGCGTTGATTTCGTCTTCCGCCTTCTCCTTGGAATAGCCGTACTGCTGCTGCAGTCTGCCGGTCAACTGCTCGCGCTTGCCGCCGATCACATCGAGGTCGTCTTCGGTCAACTTTCCCCACTGTTCGCGGACGGAACCGCGAAACTCTTTCCACTTACCTTCCACCTGATCCCAATTCATTTATTTGGTACTCCTTATTTTTTCGGTTTTCCCGATCGGGCTGTCTTGGGGACTTGCTGCCGACCGGTGCTGTTACACGGTCAAGCCAATTCGTGCTCACGCCCGGTTTTGGGAGCGCACCAGTAGCGCGTTGTCGTGGTCACGGAGTGCGGCCCCGGAGTGCCCGCATGAGACCGGTAATCACCAATCCGATCAGGAACACGATGAACAAGATGCGGGCGAAGTCGGTGGCGACGCCCGCGATGCCGCCGAAGCCGAACATGGCCGCGATGATGGCAAGTACCAGGAATGTGATTGCCCAGCCAAGCATAGTCTTCTCCCTTCAAGCCGCCCGCGCCGGAATCGTGCCGCCCGCGGCGGCGTCTTCGGCGGCGTCTTCGGCCTCCTGGCAGTTCAGGCACAGATGTGCCCAAGGGATGGCCTGGAGGCGCCGCTCGGAGATCGCCTCTCCACAGGCTTCACACTCGCCGAACGCGCCCTCGCCAATCCTGTCGAGTGCCGCGTCGATTGCGCGAATGGTGCGCCAATGGCGGCTCATCGATGCAATCGAGATTTCGCGATTGGCTGTATGCTGAACATCGTCCATCGCCTCGGGGACACGCTCCACGGCGATGGCATCGCGCGAAACTCTCTCGTTGGCGAGCTCCGCCCGTTTCGAGCGCAGCATTCCTTGAAAAGCTGAGTGGCGCATTGTTTCTCCTTGCTGTTGCGAGTCACTGAAAACAGTGGAGCTAGATGCAAGACGGTGACCGAAGAGCAAGGACTCGATTTTTCAGTGGCATAGCGCAACGTCAGGCGATCTGTGGGAAGTTTTTGCCCGGTCGGCCAGGGAAATTCTGTCTCCACGGGGAAGAAACGAAAAGTGGCGGAGGCGGCAGAACCAGACCTCCGCCCGCATGGATTAGGCGGCCGCCTCCTCCGATTCGGTCATCGTGACCATCGGGGTAGCCACCACGGATTGGGAGAGGAACCACACCTGGAACTCATTGGTCCGGATGAGGCTGCTGACGATGAGGTCATTGGTGCCATCGTCGCCGTTGTCATTGGCCACTGAGGCTCCCTCATGGGCCGTTTCGAGGATCTGTTGATGCGCGGCGAGCAGACGCGAGATCTGGATCGGCGGAGCCTCGCGGCCCCGCGGCGGACGCTCAATGGCTGTGGCCTCGGCGACGTCGGCAGCCATCGCGATACTAACGCCGCCGAGTAACTGGATTCGCTCGGCGAGTTCGTCCACCAGTCTCGATTGTTCCTCGAAGTGCTTGTCGTAGAGGAGGTGCAGTTGGTAGAAAGTCGGTCCGGACACCTGCCAGTGATGCTTCTTGTACATGTCCCGCAGCGTGATCGTGTCCGCAAGCAGTTGGTTCAGGATCTCGACATTGGCGGAGCAGGCCTTGATCTCGAGGCTGTTCGGCAGCGGAACAACGGTTCCGAACTTTTGGAACTCGGCGCCCATCTGCTCGAGGTGAGGGGCTGCCTTGGCGGACTCGCCCGGCTTCTTTTTCATCTGTGTTTCTCCTTGTGTGTTGATCTTCAATTTTGCTAGACCTTCGGGGGGAAATGCCGTCGGAGCGGCTCAGGGGTTCGCGGGCGCCGCAGCTAGGGCCGACACGCCCGAAGCGGCCGCTCGCCACCACCCCGCGCGCTACGGAGACACGCGGCGGAGACCAGGAGTTACACGGGGACGAGAGAATCAGTGCCGGCGGGTCAGTGCCGGAGGATCAGTGCCGACGGGTCAGTGCCGGAGGATCAGTGGTTGATCGGCAGCTCAAACACGAACGTGGAGCCTTGATGGAGTCCCGCGCTCTCCACCCAAATCCGGCCGCCGTATCGGGTCACGATGCGCTGGCAGATCGAAAGGCCAATGCCGGTCCCTTCGGTTTCGGCTCCATGGAGACGCTTGAAAATCTTGAAAACGGTTTCGTGATCTCGCGGTTCGATGCCGATACCGTTGTCGGCGATGCGGACGACGCCGTGTGTCGCGTGCGTTTCACCGGTGATGCGGATCTCGGGATCGTGGGCGCCGCGATATTTGATCGCGTTGCCAATCAGGTTCTGAAAGATCTGCACGAACTGGCTCTCGGATCCACGGACGGTGGGCAGAGCGCCCAGAACCTCCACGCGGGCGCTGCCTTCGCGAATGGTGGACTGAAGGTTCGAAATGGCGAGCGCGGCGCAGGCGTTGAGGTCCGCTGTGCCATCCTCGCGTGTGTTGGCTCCGGCTTCGGTATATTTCAACAGGTCTGAGAACAATTGGCTCATTCGTCTGGCGGCATTGCGCACATGCCCCATTAGAGCCAGGCCGCGCTCGTCGAGTTTGCCGTCGAGGTGACGCTCCAGAAGTTGCGTGAAACTGACGGCCGTTCGCAGCGGTTCCTGCATATCGTGCGCGGCGATGTAGGCAAACGATTCCAGTTCGGCGTTGACCGTCTCCAACTCCTGCATCGCCATGCGCAGGTCGTGCACGTCGGTATTGGAGCCGAACCACTTGACGATGTCGCCTTCCTGATTTCGGAGGGCTGACGCGCGGGTGCGAAACCAACGATACACGCCGTCGTGCCGCCGGATGCGAAACTCCACATCGAGCGGCTTTTGAGAGGCCACGGCCGCCTGCCAGGCCGATATCGTAGCCTCACGGTCTGCCGGATGGACGCGCTCGAGCCACCCATAGCCGAGCTGCTGCTCGGCGGGGATTCCGGTGTAATCCACCCACCGCTGGTTGAGATAGTCGCACTGCCCACCGGGCTGGCAGGTCCAAACCAACTCTGGGACATTCTCCGACAGCAGACGGAACCGCTCCATGCTCTCGCGCAGGGCGAGATGATTTCGCTTGCGTTCCGTGATGTCGGTGACAAAGGCGACGTGCAGCACCGAGTTGGCGGTCCGCAGCGAGCCCAATGTGACCTCGACGGGAAAGATCTCGCCCGAGGCGCGCCTGCCCGACAGCTCGCGGCCAACCGCCATCGCCCGGGTCTCGGGTTGGGCCGCGTAGGACGCGCGATGGCTGACATGAACTTCGCGGCTGGCCTCCGGCATGAGCAGCTCGATAGGCTGGCCTTTCAAGGAATCGGCGCTGTATCCGAAAATGCGGCAGGCGGTGGAATTGGCGAGCTCAATACGGCCGTCGGACCGGACGCCGATCACACCTTGAGCAGCATTCTCCAACAACAGCCGGGAACGCTCTTCGCTTTCCTCGAGCGCGGTGACATAGTTGCGCTCGTCGGTGAGGTCCCGCAGGATGTCGCTGAAGCCCAACAAGGACCCGTCGCCGGCGCGGCGTGCACTGATGGAGACGTCGGCCCAATACAGCTCCCCACTCTTGCGCACACGCCAGCTACGGTCCCGCACTTCCCCATCCCGGGCGGCAACCGCGAGCAAACTGGCCGGGCGCTGCTTGTCGCGGTCGGCGAGCGGAAACAGGAGCTCATAGTTCCTGCCGATGACTTCACTGGCGGCATAGCCTGTGATCCGCGCCGCCCCGGAGTTCCAACTCTGGACGCGGCCATCCGGGTCCAAAGCGAAGATGGCGGTGTTTCGTGCCCCGTCCACGAGGAGGCGAAACCGTTCTTCACTGTCGCGCGCCGCGGCTTCTGCCTCTTTCAGCGCGGTGATGTCGACGTTCAAACCCACCCAGGCATCGACGTGACCGTCCGGTGAGACCACCGGGTACCCGCGAACCGCCGTCCACCTCCAGGAACCGCTCACATGGCGGAGACGATATTCGGTCGCAAACGGGCTCTGCGCTTCGATGGCCTTCGTCCAGGCCGCCGATGCTCCCTGGCGATCACCGGGATGCACCGCATCCAGCCATCCCGAGCCCAGCCGCTCGGCGGCGGTTTGGCCCGTGAACGCGCACCAGGAAGAAGAATCCTCTTGCATCAGGCCTTGCGCGTCGGCGGTCCAGATCACTTGATCGCTGGCTTTGAGAAGTTCGTGAAACTTGCGTTGCCGCAGCTCCAATTCCGGTTCGTCGTGCGTAAGGCTCATCCGGAGCGCACGATCCTCTTCGTTGACGCGGAGCAGCGCCGGCGCCAGGATGCCATCCTCGCGAACCAGCGGTTCGAGATCGGGCTCCAGGCTCAGCGTTGGATGCACTTCGGTCCAATAGTGAGCCATGCGGATGAAACCGAGGAACAGCAGGAGTTGCTCAATCCGGACCGGACCGAGCAGGCGCCGGAGTTGCCCGAGAAACGCCGATGTCCGGTCCGGATACAGCATCACCGCGGCGCAGGCGAAGAAGAATTCCTTGCCGAGCGCGCTATCGTAAAGCGGCCAGGATTCAAGCGCGCCCGGATGAGCGGCGAGCCGTTCCAGATATTCCTGCCGGCCGGCGACACTGGGGAGCGGGTCAGCCACCAGGCGCTGGACTGCCTCCAGATCCATGGGACTGCATTCGGGGTCACCGGCGATGTACCCCTTGCCGATCAGGAAAGCGCAATGCCGGGCGATGCAATAGCGGACAGAGCAGAATCGCGACAGGTAGGTGAATAGCTGCTCCTTGAAAAGCGATGGCGGCGGGCTGTCGAGGTAGGCGAACTCGGCGAAACCGAAAAGAGCCCATGCGATGGCGGGCTCACTCTGCGCCTGCTCGGCAGGCGCTACTCCCATCCGTTGCTCTATCCGCTGCCAAAGGTCCGCCAGCGGGCCGGGGTTGCGCCACTCCGGCCGGTTATCCCGCGCGGCGAGTTGCTCCTCGAGTTCGCGAACCCGCCGCCGCAGGGCCTCTGTCTCGGAATGGGCGGGGTGGTTCACACTCCCGCCCTGGCTACCCGGCTCTGGCATTCCGCAATTATAGGATAGCGGGCTAGTCTTCCTTGTCGACCATCAGTTCGTTATGCACGGCAAAGACATTCGGAACGCCGCGGGCCTGAGCGAACGCGATGTTCTTGTCGCCTTCGTTGGCAACCGCCCCCTTCAATGTGACCGTTCCATTCTTCACGATGATGTGGATCGGCGGCACCGCGCGCAAAGCATAGCGATTGAGGGCGGTGTGCCCATAAATCGCGCGATAGGTGGCCAGCCGGATGCGGTCATCCATGGGCGAGGTGGGGAGCACCTCGATCTTGTTTTCCACTTTCTCCACGCCCTCAATGTCCTTGACGACGCGTTCGGCCGAGGACTTCAGCGTCGGCCGGGTCACCTCGCCCATCAGGGTGACAGTGCCGTCATTCACCTTGTAGGCGAAATTGTCGAACACGCCGTAATAGGGCAGCATCACCAATTCGTGCCGCACCTGACGCACAATCCGGTCATACCCGGCGCCGCGGACCTCAGCCACCGACTGTGTTTGTGGCTGCTTTACTTTACTGTCGGCCTGTGCGAACGCCGCACTGGCAATGATCATGCAAATCACTACTTTCTTCATGGTCTTGTCTCCTGTCTAGTTCTGTCATCTACTTTTTTTCCCACATGGAATAGCGGTTGAGCGTAACCACCAGAGGCCGCGCCGCCGCCGGCACCGGGGCTTTGCGCCCGGCGAGGATCTCTTCGTTGGATAGCCTCTTTCCATAAACGGCTTCGTTGTCGCTGGAGTCTTCGCGGAGGGTCGAGCCTTCCAGCGCCAACCCGGCAAAGACGCCGCGCGAACGCGAGTAGCCGAGTATTTCCGCCTGCATGTAGGCATCGGTTTCGGCTTGTACGGACCGTCCCACGGGGCCGGCCATCGCAGCCGCCGAGCCGCCGATGGTGAATTCGCTCTTCAGCATCTTCTCGGCGCCCCGCTCATTCATCACGAGCAGCACCACATCCACTTCGCCGCCGCCGATTTGGAGCCCGACGCTTCCGCCTTCCACACGAACGGTGCCGGGCCCGGTCCATCCACCGCCCGGACGCCGGCACATGAGGACTCCCTTGCCGTATTTGGCGCCGACAAGGAAGCCTCCCTTTTTCAGGCCAGGGATGATGGCGACACAGTGGGCCTTTTCAAACAGCTCCAGCGGAATGCTCTTATCGCCGGCGGTCATGATCTCATTGAATACGACGCGCGCCTCCTCGATTCGTTTCACCGCTTCGGGAGGCTTGTCCTTGGAAGACGCAGAGCCGGCCAAGACCAGGGCTGCAATCGTGGTTGCGATCCATGTTCGTTTCATTGTGTCTCCTACTTCTTGCTGCCGACGCCGATCAAGACGATGCCGCCAATCACGGCGGCTGCCCCGGCGATCGGTGGCAGTGGTACGGTCTTGGTGGATTCCTTATTAATTTCCACCGGTCCCAGGTCGACGACTTTCTCCTGAGTTCGATAGGAGAAGCCTTGCCATACGAGGGCCACAAGCCCTAGGGCAATCAACACGATTCCTGCGATCTTCATTGCGTTCCTTTCGGGGGTTCTAAAGAGGGGAGGCAACTCGTCATCCGAGCCGCTCCCCATAACGCTCGAGCTCTCAGTGGCTCGATACGGGCGCTACTTCAACCGAAGTCCGGATCGATTCACCCGACACCACGATTTCCACCCGGCGGTTCTGCTGGCGCCCCGCGGCGTTCCTGTTGTCGGCCACCGGCCTGGATTCGCCAAACCCCTGGGCCGTTACGGCAGTCTGGCTTACTCCGTTGGCGATGAAGTAGTCCCTCACCGTTCCGGCGCGGCGCTCGGAAAGTGTCTGGTTGAAGGACTCGCTACCCACAGAGTCCGTGTGGCCTTCCACCTCGAGTTTCAGTTCCGGATGCGCGGCGATGATTCCGCTGATGCGGGCGAGCTTTTCGCGCGCCGCCGGACGGAGGGCATATTTGCCGGTTTCAAACAGCACGTCGGACATGTTCACGATCAGGCCCCGCGCTGTCTCTTTGGTAACCAGAACGGCATTGAGTTGTTCGCGCAACTGATCACGCATCCGGGCGCGTTCGGCTTCCGCCTCGGAACGTGCGCGGTCGGCCTTGGCCGCGTCCGCGCGGGCCTGCTCAGCCTCCTGCCGGAAGCGTTGCTGTTGCGCTTCGAGCTTGGCCTGTTCGGCGAGGGCCTGCTTGCGGGCCTCTTCCGCCGCCAACCGCTTTTGCTCGGCTTCCGCTGCCATGGCGCGAGCCTGTTCGGCTTCCGCCGCGATGGCTGCCTGCTGCGCTCGCAGCTTTTCCTGCTCGGCGAGGGCGGCCTGCCGGGCGGCTTCCGCCGCGGAGCGTTCCTGCGCGGCCTGCTCGGCGCGCAGGTTCGCCTCCTGCGCCTGCGCCGTCGCGGCCTGCGCTTGGACGGTTGCCGCCAGCGTCTGTGACTCCGCCATTTGCCGTGCCTTCTCGGCGGCCATCCGCGCATCGGCGAGAGCGGCTTTCTCGAGTTCCAGCCGTTCCCGCTGCCGCTGTTCCTGATCGGCGCGGATCTTGGCGTTCAGTTCCCGCTCGAGCGCCAGCTTCCGTTCCGATTCGGCTAACTCGCGTTTGCGGGATTCCTGTTCGGCGGCTGTCCGCGCGGACGCCAGCCGTTGCTCGGCGGCGATACGCTCAGCCTCGAGGCGATCTTCCTCGGCGCGTTTCACCGAAATCAGCCGGGCGTCTTCAGAAAGCTGAGTGACGTTGCGGGCGAGCGTAAGCACCCGCTTCATGTCTCCCTTATTGTTGAAGTAGGCTTCGGCGTTAAGAAGGTCGTTCCCGGCCTTCTTTAGCGTGTCGGGCGCGTAGCGATCCCCGCCCATGGCCTTCGCGATGGCGAGAGCGTGTTTGGCCTGCGCGAGCGCGGAAGGTGCTTCCTTGCCGGTCTTGCGTGACCACACGCGGTGGGCTTCCGGAAGGCGGCTGGCGTACATGCCCTTTGGCCAAAGTTCGTACTTGGCTTCAAGCGGCGAGATGGTTCCTGTCGTGTTCTTGCCGACGACGGCCTCCATCACGATGACGTCACTCGGTTGCGTCACCGCGAAGTAGGGCTCGGCGGTGACGATCAGACCAAAGCTCTGCAATTCGGTAGCTGCTTGCAGCTTGGCGTCGTCATCTCCGTCGAGCGCGAGTTCACCGAGATTCTCGGGACGCCCCTCGGGCGTGATCGCCCACAATACGTAGGTCAAATACTCGTCGCCGTTTGACTGGGGTGGATTCAGCTTGTCCACGGTTGCTTCCACCTTCGTTGCGCCCTGACGGCTGTCGATGCGGACGGAGCCTTCAGCGCGAGGAGAGAGACTCGTCGCCTTGAGGTCCATCTCAGTGGAGCCCTGTTTGTGGTGGAAATTCACCACCTTGATAGACCGGGAAACGACGTCGACGCGAAACACCGGCACGCCGCTATCCGGCACCTGGGCAGCCGGCTGCTGCGCCAAAATCGTCTGCACCAAAACTGGATTTACCGAGATCGAGCAGACGGCGAGTACGCCGACGCCCAAGCTCCTCCTGAACCACAAATACATAAAAAATCCTTTCCGAATTCGCTTGGCTTCCTAAGCGATCCGGCAGGGAGACATGAGCATGGGCGCCGGCGTTACACTGTGGCCGCTGGCGAAGGAGCGCATCCAATAGCTACCCACTTATCTATCGTTCGTTCTTTCACGGCCTGGCTCACCAGAACTGTAACAACCGAATTGTCTGTAGGGTCTACCGGCTGGAGGTGACACACAGTGTTACATTATGCGTTGGCATTCTTGATCGTGGCGCTCATCGCGGCTTTCTTGGGATTCGGTGGGATCGCGGGCGCCGCGGCTGGAATCGCGAAATTCCTCTTTTTCGTGTTCCTCATTCTGTTCGTCGTTTCCCTGGTGATGGGCCGCGGACGAACCGTGGTCTGACGTATCCCCTATCAGCCGGTTTGAGGGGGGCGCAGCAGCGTGAAGTGAAACGCCGCCCCCTCACCGTCCGGCAAAGGCTCCGCCCAAATACGTCCTCCCATTCGCTCAACCGCACGCTTGCAAATCGCCAGCCCCAACCCTGTTCCGCTCCTTTCGGTGTGGAAACGTGTGAAGGCTTTGAAGAGCGAGTGGGCGAGTCTCGGATCGAATCCCAAACCGTTATCTTGAATCGTAAACCGCCAATGGGCGCCCTCCTCGTGAACCCTGATCTCGACATGCGGAGGTAGTCCCGGCTTGTGATACTTCAGTGCATTGCTGACCAGATTCTGAAAGACGATGGAAAGGTCAGAAGGGTTTGCGAGCACCAGGGGAAGCCGGGCGCTCTCGATGCGGGCTCCCTTCTCTTGAATTAGCACCCGAAGATCCCGGATTGTGGCGTTGAGGACTTCACTCGCGGAGAGCGCGCTCAACTCGGGTACGGGCACGTGCTCCTCGGCCAACTCGAGTTGCGCGTACGCCAGAAGCGAACGCACACGGTCATTCATCCGGCGGGCAGCGTCTATGACAGTGTTGAGGACGGCGTTGCCGTCTTCGTCCAGGGTCGCCCCGAGGCGTTTCTGGAGCAATTGCGCGTGGATGAGAATCATCCGAAGCGGTTCCTGGAGGTCGTGGCTGGCGGCGTAGACCAAACGAGTGGCCGCATCGGTAGTGTCGAAGTCATCATCCATGGCGAAACCCTCGACGAAGATCATCGGAGTTCCAGCCATGTCGACAGCCCGCAACTCGAACCGCATCGGGTTTGTGGTTTCAGAAACCGGGCACTCGAAGGTGGCGAACCCGGACGAAGCAGTCTTCGACACGGCCGCCCGGACCAGCTGAGAAATCGAGGAGTCCGCGCCGCTGCCGAACAAGTAGGATTCCCACAGGAGTTTTCCATCCTGGATGCCCGGGCTCAGGGCCAGCGAACCCGTGGACCAGAGTTGGCGCACGTGTCCGCCGCTATCGGTGATCGCCATGACACGCGGCCGCGCGTCCCGCTGTTCGTTTTCTTCCAACTGATGTTCTCCCAGGAGGGGCTGTAGTTCCGCGAAACGGCTCCAGCCTCCATGCCACGATTGGAATGGTCGAGATTTCCGTAAGCGAGTGCTCGACGGTCGCTTTGTCCCTGGTAGAACAAGTCCAGAACGGTGGCCAGCGTTCGGCGCTGTGCCTCTGTTTTCGGACCGCAACGGCTCCCCGCAGATGCGCTCCGCACCTGTCGAAAGGAACCGGCTGTCTCCACTGCCATAACTCAGTGTGCTGGGTCCTCACTCCAGAGGTAAGTGGCTTGCTGTAAAACGAGGGCGGGCTAACGTATTGCGTGCGGAGGCGGGGCGAGACACACGGCGATCCGGAACGGTTCCAATTCGCCACCGGGGCGGAGTGGATCGTAAACCGGATCGATATCGAGTTCGATCAACCGAACGGCGCGGGCTTCCACCGCGTCCGCGAGCCGGGAAAAGGCCTTCTCGTGCCTGCCCAGTGTCAACTCGACCATCGCAAGCGAGACGGGGCTCACGTATTCCGTCTTACTGGCGTCAAAAAGCCGTTCCAGAAGCTGTTCGGTCTCCGGGCGCCTTCCGGCGGCGGCCAGACTCATCGCCAGAACCGCCAGGACGGCGGGTTTTTCATCCACCTGCGTGGCAAGCCTGGCCGTGGCGACGGCCTTTTCCGGCTCTCCGGTCTGCACGTACGTGCGAGCCAGCCCGAGCAGCGCATGGACATGGTCAGGTTTGTCGCTGAGGACAGCCCTGAACTGATCGGCTGCCTCGGAATACTCGCGGCGGAAGAAACGCACCCAGCCCAGGTCGGTCCAGGCGTCAATGGAATTCGACGACAATTCCACCGCCAAACTGACGGCGTCCAGAGCTTCATCCAGCCGGCCTTGCGGGGCTAACAGGTGCACGGCCTCGGAGTGCCGCACGATGGCGTCCCCGATGGCCGCCGCACGTGCCGCATCGAAACACTTCGCCGCTTCAGGCCAATTCCAGTCGCAGGCAGCGCGAGTGCTGCCGAGTGCGGCTTGGGCGATCGCGGACGCTGGATCGAGTTCGAGCGCCCGTTCGACGGCTGCCTTCACCAATGGCCATCCTTGGTGGGGTGCGCGGATTTCCTGCCACAGGAGCTTGATTCGCGTCCGCGCCAGAGCCGCGAAGGCGGGGCCGTAGCTCGGATCGGCTTCCACGGCGGTCTGCAGGCGAAGCTCGCTTTCGAGGAGTTCCCCGGTCAAGGTGCTTCGCTGCAGCTGCAGTCCTTGCAGAAACGCCCGATACGCCTCAGGATGTTCGGTCTGGCGGCGGCGAAGCAAGCCGGCAACGGGAGAGCGGTTCTGCTTCCGGACCGTTTCGACGATGGCGGTCGCGATTCTCTCCTGGACTTCGAACAGATCTTCGAGTTCCGTGTCGTAGATCTCTGACCACAGGTGGAAGCCCGTGCTCGCGCTGGTCAACTGTGCGGTGACGCGCATCTTTTTTCCCTGCTTGCGCAGGCTACCTTCCATCACCGCGGTAACGCCCAGGTCGGCGCCGACCTTGCGAACATCCTGGCCGCCGCCCTTGAACTGAAACGCCGAACTGCGCGAGGCAACCTGGAGATCAGGCACACGCGTGAGCGCGTGGATCAACTCTTCGGTGAGGCCATCGCAGAAGTAACCCTGGTCGCCGTCTTCGGTCATATCGATGAACGGAAGAACGGCGATGGCGGTGCCCTGCTCGACTCCAGGAGGTGGCTGCGCCTTCGGAGACTCGGGCGTGGCGCCTTCCACACGGGCACAGAATGCCGGCCGGTAGCCGCGCTTGCCAAGGTCGATGAGAACAGGGTCGTGCTCGCCTTCGCCGGCGTAGTATTCGGTGAGGCGGCCGCGGAGCCGTCTGGCTTCCACGCGAACGATCGGGTCAAGCCGGACATCGAAACTTTCCGGTTTCTGGAATACCTGACGTCCGATCTCATACTCCTTGAGCCCCTCGCCTTTCTGCTCGAGGGTGTCGGTGACCACGTAGGTCAGGAACCGCGAAAGTTGAGGGGAACGTTTGAACAGCTCAGATGCGAGAATCTTCTCGAGTTGAGCCTTGACCGCTTTGGGCGCGATGTCTCCTGGCGCAAGACACTGGGGTTCGGCCACTTCCGGAGTGGAAGTGGGCCCACTTCCACTACTCGGGTTTTTGGTCATGGTTCGATAAGTATAGCAGCGCGGAATTGGCAGTCCGGCGACTAGAATCCGTTGTCATGTACGGACCCTATGGAGTCCGAACCCGCGCGAATCGAGAACGTTACGGTCACGCCTTGGCCAGGCACTCCATCCAGCCAGATGCGCCCCGCCCAACCGGAAACGATTCGCCGGCATATGGCAAGGCCCAGTCCAAGCCGGCCGTTCTCGTGCGGAGACAGCCGGGCAAAAATCTCAAAGACTGTCTCGTGATAGAGGGGATCGATCCCGATACCGTTGTCGGTCACCTGGAATAGCCACCAACCTCCTGCTCGCCGGGCGGTGATTACCACCGATAGCGCTCTGTTTGGAAATCGATTCTGGTTCGCGTTCCGCAGCAGGTGCTCGAAAACCGTTATCAGGCCGGCGCGCTGCCCGGTAACGATTGGCAAAGGCGAGTCTGACAGGGCGCCGGTGGGCGGTAGTGGGGGAACCAGACGCTCCGCGGCTTCCGCGACGCATTCGTTGACGTCGAGAAGTTCGAAGCGGGAATCGTCCGCCGCCGCGTATTCAGATAGACCATCGAGCAGCGCCCCCATGCGCTCGACGTTCCTCCGGAGGTCTGCCAGCAGCGCCCGTCCAGAGGCGTCGAGAGCGCCTTCCAACATCCGGCCGAGCAGCTGCGCACTGGTGTGGATGCCGCGTAGGGGCTCCAAAAGGTTGTGGCTCGCTACACGCTCCAACTGCTGGAAGTCATCCTGCGGATGCGATCCATCGACAAGCACGTTGCAGAAATCCGGCTTGATCAGCCCGGCCGCAAGAACAGACCGGCCGCCGTTTGCTCCGGTCATTGGAATGAGGGTGCAATTCCCCAGAGCGCATCGGACCACCTGGCGGTTCGAGCGGGCTGTCAGAACAGCGCCGCGGAGTTGTTCACTTTCGCCGGGGCGCAAGGGCACCCAAAACCAATCCCACAGAAATCCACCGGGAGCCTTCCCAGGATCCAGACCCGCCGCCCTTCGCACGCGCTGGTTGCAGGCCAGGATCGAACCCTCTTCATTCAGAAGAGCGACCGGGAAGGGGACCTCGTCCAGGTCCCACGACAAGCGGCCGGCGCCGGTGAGTAGTTTGGGTTGAATGGAGAAGTACATGCAAGGCGCCTTCCTGCTGAGTGGACCGTCAAGGGCAAGTTGTGTTACCGCGGTTCGGCCTTTGCCAAAGCGTAGAGACGCTGCGCCAGGACATCGTAGCCGTCCAGATCGGCCGGCTTTCCGAGGATGATGGCTCCCTTGCTTTCGAGCGCGGAGCCGATACTAGGCGGCAGCGCCGACGACAGCACAACGATGGCCGGCTTACAACGGCTGGAGCGGTAACGGTCGAGTAGCGCCATCGCCAGACGGTCACCCTCCACGCCAGGCATCCGCCAGTCGATGAGAACCAGATCGTACGAGGAGGGGGCAGCACCGGGAATGGTTTCGAGAGCGGACTCTCCATCGCAAATCGAGGTGAACTCAGCGTCACAGACGGGTTCGAAGGCGCGCCGCAGCAGGTCGATATCGCCACGGTTGTCGTCGATAATAAGGACGCGCAGACGGTTGTGCATGGCTCTGGGCAGGTTTGAAACAGGGTAGCACCGGTGCTCCTGTCGGTGTGCCGTCCATAGGGAAGATTCTTCCCAATGGGAAATCCGGCTGGAATTTTCGAAGCGATCATGGCCGCCGTGGGGCGCTTGTTTTCAACGACATACGTGTTGGCGCACCGATTGCCCCATGAAAGGGCATGATGACGCCAGATAGATTTGCCAATGCTTATCGGAACGGCCTCCAGTCGACTACCCGGCTACTATTGTCGAAGGGCATCGTGCTGGAAGATGCCGAAGAATATGCGCAGACCGCATGGGCCAGGGGCTGGGAAGCCCGCGCCCAACTGAAGGATGAAGATCGCGTGGTGCAATGGGTGAATAGCATTGCCATCAACACGATGTGCAACGCGCTGCGCCGCTCCAAGAGATTCGAGGCGCTGGATGACAAGCGAACTCGAGTGGCAAGAACGGAGTCGATCGCTGACAAAGTGGACGCTCAAAAACTTCTCGCTCGATGCTCGGAGTTAGACCGGTCATTGATCCTCCACCGTTACGCCGGCGGCTTCGAGATGGAGGAGATCGCACACAGGCACGGGCTCAGCGGAGTTGCCACGCGAGTTCGGATTCACCGGGCCAAGGTGGCGCTACGCCGGTTTACGGACCGGGAACTACCATTGGCGGCATAGAAGGTCTAACTCTAGGAGGAACCGTGAACCGTGTGGACCATATAGATCTTCAGTCGCGAAAGGGCTCGTTGTAGGATGGTTGCAAGCGCCGGCGGCAACCGGGAGCCTGAGCAAAGAGACCCGGCTGAGCAAGGAGACAAGCGATCGACGATGAATGAGGGAAGTGGTACACATGCCGTGGAGGGCGGCTTGGTGTTACTGGTGGAAGACAATCCCGCCGACGTATTCCTCGTCCGCGAAGCGCTCAAGCTTCACGAACTGAACGTCGATCTCTCTGTATGTGACGATGGGGAAAAAGCGGTGCAATGGATCCGGTCGCATGGTCCGCCATCGCAAGCGCCCGTTGCCGTGGTGCTCGATCTGAATCTGCCTCGGCGCAGCGGCGCAGACGTGCTCGAAGCGATCCGGTCTTCCGCCTGTCTCAGAGATACGCCCGTTATCATTTTCACCTCTTCCAACTCCCAGCGGGACCGGGACCTCCAGCACCGCTATCCGAACACGCGCTACCTGCGAAAGTCCGCGGACTTCGACGAATTCATGCGAATCGGGGAATTGCTCAAGGAAGCCCTGGGTCCGGACGCCGGGCGGGCCGATGCGTGAGTGGATCCGGTAAACTACTCCCTTCAGGAGGAACACATTGGCCTCCTGCTGGACAGGCTTTGCGAATACTGGTCGTCGACGACGATAAACAACAACGCGACTCGATGATTTCCATCGTGAGCGGATGGGGCCATGAAACTGCCGGCGCCATCAATGGCGTGGACGCTCTGGAGGTGATGGAACGCTTCGAGCCGTCTGTCATCCTCACGGACCTGAAGATGCCGCGAATGGACGGCTTCGAACTGCTACGGCGTCTCCGTGAATCCGGCAACTTTCCCCCCACGATCGTCCTGACGGCCTTCGGCAGCCTGGATATGGCCCTTTCCACCGTCCATGACCTGGGCGGATTTTGGTTCCTCGAGAAACCGGTGAGCGTCAACGCACTGGAACTGCTTTTGGAGAGGGCGGGCGCGCAATCGAACCTCGTCAAGGAGAACCAAATCCTGCGGCGGGACCTGAGCCTGCGCGGCGTGCTGTGTGACCTGGTGGGAGTGTCCGCCCCGATGCAGGAGGTCTTCCAGACTATCCGCCAGGTAGCGCCCACCGATGCGCCAGTCCTGATTACGGGAGAGAGCGGAACTGGCAAGGAACTGGCGGCTCGCGCCATTCATTCGCTCAGTCCGCGCAAGGGCGGTCCCTTCATCGCGGTGAATTGTGCCGCTCTCCCGGAGACTCTGGTGGAGAGCGAGATTTTCGGCCACGAGAAGGGTGCGTTTACCGGTGCCTCAGACCGCCGCATCGGCTGTATCGAGATGGCCGAGAATGGCACACTGTTTTTGGACGAGTTGGCGGAAATGCCCGTGCAGATGCAGGCGAAGCTTCTTCGCGTGCTGCAGGATTTCCGCTACCGCAGGCTCGGGGGGAAGCAGGAAATGGTAGCCGACGTTCGGGTAGTGGCAGCCACCAACCGACCGCCGAAAGAGGCGATCGAGCAGGGCAGCCTGCGCGAGGATCTATACTACCGGCTGACGGTGTTCCACATCGCTCTTCCCCCGCTCCGAGATCGGCCCGAGGATATCGAACCCCTTGTTCAGGCCATGGTGAACACGTTCAACGCGAAGTATCAAACCAAGGTCACCGCGCCCGATGGGGTGGCACTCGAGTTCCTGCGGTCCCGACGGTGGGATGGAAACGTCCGGGAACTCCGTAACGTGCTCGAGAGAGCCGTGATCGTGGCAGGCGAAGGCGAGTTGACACCTGCGCACCTGCAACCCGCCCATCGTGGCGCGCCTATGGCGGCCGACTCGAGCAACGGTCTGGGCGTGGCGGTGGGGATGACGATCGACGAAGCCGAGCAGTTGCTGATCGAAGCAACCCTCGAGCACGCCGGCAACAACAAGACGCGCGCGGCAGCCATCCTCGGTATTTCCGCAAAAACGCTACACGCGAAGCTCAGGCAATACCGCCTGCAAAGCGCGGATGAATGAGGATATGCAGCCTGGCGACGAATTGATCCTGGCGATCGTTCACGACCTGCGCGCCGGACTCCGGCGCAGCCTCACCAGCGCGCAAATGCTCGATCGATCCGCCGGCGCCAAACTGGATGCGGAGCCGCGCCAGCTTCTGGCGGCCGTCATCGAGGCGAACAAGGATTCCGACCGGTTTCTCGGGCGGCTCTCCGACTTCGCGAATGCCTCTCACATCAGTGACGGGCGTCCGATCCCGCTCCAGGCGGCGCTGCAAATCGCCGCGCAACAGTTTCCTTCTTTTCCGGTGCAACTGCCCGACAGCCTTGCCACCGCCAATGCCGCGGTGCCGCGCGAGTTCGTGCGGCTCTTCGCGGAGTTGTTCGACAACGGGCTGAAGTTCTCCGGAGGCAGCCCTTTGGCTGTTGGCGTCACCCCGGAAACCGTCGAAATCGCAGATTCCGGCATCGGGGTCCATGCGGGCGAGGAAGAACGAATTTTCGAACCGCTCGTGCGTTTGCACTCCCGGGACCTCTATCCAGGGTTTGGGCTCGGCCTTGCGATCTGCCGGCGGATTGCCGGCGCGGCGGGTGCGAGCGTTCGGATCGTCGCGAATTCGCCGGCCGGCGCGCGCGCCATCGTAACTCTCCCCTCGGCGTAACGCACGCCTCCGAGGCGAGTCTCCGAAGAGAGAGGCACAGCCTCGAAACGAAAACTACAAGCAAGGAGAAATGAAATGGCCAAACCCGTAGTGCTTTCCGCCGGAACTCTCGCCGGAGACCCCGTCGTCAACCGGAAGGGCGAGGATCTCGGCAAAATCGAGGAAATTATGGTCGACTTGGCTTCGGGCCGCGTGGCGTACGCGGTGCTGAGCTTCGGCGGCTTCCTCGGCATGGGCGACAAACTGTTCGCCATCCCGTGGCAATCGCTCCAGATCGATACGGTGAGCAAACGCGCGATTCTGGATCTATCCAAGGAGCGCTTGGAGAGTGCGCCAGGTTTCGACAAGGACAACTGGCCGAATATGGCGGACCGCATCTGGGGAGAATCCGTATATACCCACTACGGCCACCGTCCGTATTGGCAGAACCCCTAGCGCCTGGCGAGCTGAAAACCAAGGCGAAAGCCCAGGCGAAAACAAGGTGGCGGCGTCCCGAGTGGGTAACGCCGCCACGGGCCGCCCGGCACGGCGCCTATCGAATCGCGATCACCTCCAGATACTCCGCCTCGACAAACGTCGCGTCGCAGGCAGCGTTGTTATTCTCTGACCACAGCGCGATGAGATCGCGCCGCAGTTCCTGCTGCTCGGGAATGCTCAGCGACGCAAAGGCGCGTGACATCGGGCCATAGTTAACCCGGAAGAATTCCACCACGGCATCCGGGCCGAACGGGTAGCGGAACGGATACATCCGGCGCCTCATGGTGAGTCGCGAAACGCCATCGCCAAAACGGCCGCGGACGGTTTCCTCGTCGCCCCACAGCGCCGGAGAGGGCATTCCCGAAGGCGCGATGTGCTTCCCGATCGTCTTCAGCATCCGGCCGATGAAGCCGCCCGGCGTCCAATTGGCCATGGCGATCATCCCGCCGGGCCGGCAAACCCGTACGAGTTCCGTGGCCACCATTTCCGGCCGGGGCGCGAACATCGCCGCCACCAGGCTGGTCACCGCGTCGAACTGGCCATCGCCGTAGGGAAGCGCTTCGGCGTCGCCTTGTTCGAAATCGACGTCGAGCCCCTCTGCTTGCGCCCGTGCCCGCGCCTTCTCCAGCCAGTTAGTGGCGATATCGCAGCCTGTCACGCGCGCGCCCGCCTTGGCCGCCAGCAGCGCCAGTTGTCCCGCGCCGCACCCAACGTCGAGCAGTCGGCTCCCAGGCGCAACGCCCAGCCGGTCACAGAACTGCCGCGCGCCGGTCTCCATATAGCGCGAGAACAGGTCGTAGTCTCCGGTCATCCAGGTTGCCAGCAACCGGGCTTTGAGCTGGGCCAGGTCCGGCGTGGTGGTTGTCTCAATCGTAGTCATCGTGGTCATCGAATTGTCCTCTCGAAAATGATTCTTTTCCGGACTTTGGATTCGGCCGGGTTGCGTGCTTTCCACGCCACGCCTAGAATTATGCAAGGTGGCTCTGGAATCGCCTATGCTCTGACGTCGCGCATTTTTGCTCGCCAGTCCAACCGCGCCGAATGGATTTGCCGAGCGTCCAGGGAAGTTTGCCGTTCCGCCGGTCAAGGGGCAATATGGATGCTTTTTCCGAAATCCTTTCAGGTGTGAAGCTGAACGGCGCGCTGTTCTTCAACGCGGAATTTTCGGCCCCGTGGTCCGTTGTTTCTCCCGGTTCGGCCGCGATGACACCATTGCTCGCCCCGGGCGCCAGCCATTTGGTGGTCTATCATTTTGTCGTCGAGGGTGACGCCTCAGCGACGCTGCACTCCGGGCCATCCACGACGCTCCAAGCCGGCGATGTCGTGGTGTTTCCCCATGGCGACGAGCACGTGCTCTCCGCGGGCGATCCGATGGTGGAAGATGCCGAGGTCACCGTGGAGTCCATCCGCAAGATCCAATCGCGCGACCTCGGCTTGCTCCAAGCCGGAGGCGGCGGAGAGAAAACGCACATTGTCTGCGGCTTCATGGCCTGCGATCCCTACCTCGGCCGGCCCATCCTCAGCGGTCTGCCGCCGATGTTCAAAGTAAACGTCCGGACAGACCGGTCCGGACGGTGGCTCGAGAGCTCCATCCTCCATCTGGTGGATGAAGCGGCTTCCGGCAAAATCGGCAGCGAAGCCATGCTGGCCAAACTCGCCGAGGCGCTGTTCGTAGACGCGATGCGCCGCCATGTGGCCGCATTACCGGAAAACCAGACCGGTTGGCTCGCCGGCGCCCGCGATGAGGTAGTGGGACGGAGCCTCGGATTGCTCCACCGGCGCGTGAGCCATCCCTGGACCATCGCGGACCTTGCCAACGAGGTGGGCGTTTCACGGTCCGCGCTCGTCGAGCGCTTCAGCCGCTATTTGTCGGAGCCCCCAATGACGTACCTGACCCGCTGGAGGCTGCAACTGGCCGCCCGCGCGCTCGCGGGGACCTCGAAAGGCGTCGCCGAGATCGCGGCCAGCGTGGGATACGAATCGGAAGCGGCTTTCAACCGGGCCTTCAAACGCGAGTTCGGAGCGCCACCGGCCAGATACCGCCGTGACCGGAAAGGCGCTGCCGCCGGCCATCCAGTGCCTGCCTAAGGCCGGTCAGCGTGATCGAAACAGTTCCTTCACCAACGCATCCGCTTTGTAGACCTTGCGCAGCGCTTCTATGATCCCCTGGCTCGCCACGTGGACGCTGCGTTCGCGCTCATCGCGATAGACGAACCGGTTCGGAAGGCTTTCGATGTTGCCATCGAACAGGATCCCCACCACCTCCCCTTTCCGGTTCACCGTCGGACTGCCGGAATTGCCGCCGTGCGTATCGGCCGTAGTGACGAAGTTGAACGGCGTGGACGCGGTGAGGCGTCCGCGGGCCGCGAGCCACGAAGGTGGCAGCGCGAACGGCTCCTTACCGGTGGCTCGTGGGAACACACCCCCGATCGTAGTGGTCCACGGGACCTCGCGGCCCTGCGCATCGCGATAGCCGGCAACCGGACCATAGGACAGCCGTAGCGTGAAGGTCGCATCCGGGTAGTCGCCGGTGCCGAACGCCTGGAAACGGGCTCGCGCGACCGACGCGGCGGCCTCCGAGAGCGGCGCCTCCACCTCATCCTCGAAACGCTTTCTATATCGGCGCGCCTCGCCGTCGATGGCGCGCACCAGCCGCAACATGCCGTCGCTCGACTGAGCCGCGGCCGCTGGATCGTTCGCCAGCCTCTTGCGCTCGGCAACCTCCATCAGGCGCGAGGTTCCCACATACGCCTCTGCCGCCGATTGCGGAGACTTTCCCTCGAGCAGACGCCGCACCAGCGCATCCCCGGCGCCGAATTGCTTCTGTAGAAAATCCAGGTAATTCGCCAGCACGGCGATCTCTTGCGACGCGGTGACCGGAGCCGGTGTGTACATCGCCTGTTCCAGCGATTCGAGCGCCGGAGTGGTGTACTCGCGCAGCCTCTCCGCGTCCGGCTTGGTCTTCTCCACGCCGTAGCGAAGCACTTGCCGCGAGATGGCGTACAAATCGCTGCCGCGTCCGGCAAGCCGTTCCAACAGATAGTAGCGCCGGTAGAAGTGCTCATAGTTCTTGTAGGTGGCCGAGACCTTCGCCAGCGTCTGATTGAAATCGCCCCCGGCGCGGGTGGCGAGCGTGGACTCGTCGTCCCGCTTCCTCGCCATCAGCGACGGATCGCGCAGTCCGGCAAGGAAGCCCGTAAAGGCCTTGAAGCTATTCTGCTGGCTGAACAGATTCTCCTGCGCCACGCGGCGGTTCTCGTCCCGCTCGGCGCTGTAGCGCGCCAGCGCCGCGATGATGGACTCGAGATAGTCCACCTGAAACGGATACGTATGGTCGCGGAAGAATTCGAGCGCCGCTACCGTCTCCAGCCGCCCCGTGGTTCCCGGATGGCCAGTGACGAAAATCAGTTCGCCCTTGCGCGCCCCGGCGCGGCTCCACTTCAGAAAGTTCGGCGTCGCCGCTGGTTTCCCGTTTTCCCAGGCGCGCAGGAACGACATGTCCAGGCAGTAGCGCGGATAAGTGAAGTTATCCGGATCGCCGCCGAAAGCGGCGATCGATACCTCTGGTGCGAACACCAGACGGATGTCGGTGTACTTCCGGTACCGGTACAAATGATACAAACCACCCGCGTACAACGTCACCACGTCACAGCGTCCGCCGGCGGACTGGCACTGCTGCTCGATCGCCGTCATCGCCGCCTTGCGCAACCGGTTGGCTTCCGCGGAGGCAGTGCCCTCCGGCGCCGCGCCGGTTACCTTTGCCGTCACATCGGTGATCTCTTCCAGAATGTTGGCTTCGTAATCGGGACACGGTAGTTCCGCGGCCCGCGCCGGCGCGAGAAAACCATTCTTCATCAAGTCCCTTTCGGGGGTGCTCAATTTCTGAATGCACTCGGCGGCCACGTGGTGATTGGTGAAGATCAAGCCATCGCTCGAGACCATCGACGCGGAACCGCCATTCACTAGGCGCACCGAGGCGCGCCGTAGTTTGTCCAGGAAACTGCCGGTGAGCCGGAAACCGTGTTCCTTCGCGATCCTCTCGACCGGCGGCTGATCGAGCAGCCAAATCCCGTCATCGGCCAAGGCGAGCCCGGTAGGAAGAAGTGAGATTACGGCAATGATCAGGCGCATCGGCAAACCTTACATTATCGCGCACGTTTGGGCGGAAAAATTTGTAGCGAAATAAACCATTTATTATCAATCTCTTACGGAGGATCGCGCAGACTCCTTTGTTGGGATTTCGGACCTGCGTGTGCGATACTGAGGGCAGGAATCTTCAAGACGACCCTATGAAGTTGCAGGACGACGCCGCGGCGCGGTACCACAAAATCCTGGACTCGCCCGAGTTCCGGGATCTGGCGTGGGCGGAAAGTATACAGCATCAAATGAGCGAAAACAACCTCGCTCCCGGCGGACGCTTCGTTTGTCCTGTCTTGAGGCCCCATTTCGTCACGCGGCGCCAGTACGAAGCCATGAGCAAGGCTTCCGAGAGCCTCTATTCGGCCATCGATCGCATCCGCGCGATGATGGTCTCGAGCCCCGCTCTGCTCAGCCGGCTCGAGATGCTCCCGGCGGAAAAGATGTTGGCGGCGGTGAACCCCGGCTACCCTTATCTAGCCGTAACTTCCCTCCTCGACACCCAGCTGTGCAATGGCTCGTTTCAGTTCGTGGATACCGACACCTACGGACCTTCCGGCGTGGTCTACCATGACGCGCTGAGCGATCTGTTCTACGACAGCGGCCCGGTGAAGCAGCTTCGCAAGAAGCACAAGCTCGCCAAGGTGGCGGGCATGAAGAAACTGCTGCAATCCATGCTGGCCGCTTACAAGGTTACCGGCAAGAAGAAATTTCCGCGCATCGCCATTGTCGAGTTCCGCCCGCCCTTCAAGAACACTCCTGGACCGGAACAGGTCCTGATGGCCGAGTTTTTCCGGAGAGCCGGATTCCCCACCGAAGTGGTGACGCCGGACCAACTCGACTACCGCAATGGCCAACTGAGCCGAGGCGGTTTCGGAATCGAGATCGTCTATCGCATGGTCTCGGCGCAGGAGTTCCTCGTCCGGTTCAGCCTGAACCATCCACTCGTGCGGGCTTATCGGGAAGGCGCTATCTGCATGGTGAACAGCTTTCAGACCGAGATGCTCCAAAAAAAAGCCATCTTCGGACTGCTCACCGACGAATCGATCACGGCCAAGTTTCCCGCGGCCGAACGCAAGGCCATCCGCGAGCACCTGCCCTGGACCCGCGTGGTGCAACCGGTGAAGACGACCCACGAGGGCAAGCCGATCGATCTCCCCGAGTTTATTCTGAAGAACCGCGAGCGGCTCGTGTTGAAGCCGAACGATTCCACCGCGGACCTGCACTCCTACTATGGCTCTGAGACGACCGACCAGGCGTGGGACCGGGCGCTGAAATCCGCGCTTCGTAATCCCTACGTGGTCCAGGAGCGTGTCCTGCTGCCCCAGGCTGCGTTTCCCGTGTATCAGTACGGCAAGATGGAAATGCGGAACATGGAAATCGAGGTCCACCCGCACATCTATCTCGGAAAGCTCGGCGGATGCTCCACGCAGGTGCGGGACGCCACCACGGGCTTCTCCACGCTCGAGGGCATCACCCCGACGTTCGTCCTCCAGGGCGGCGGGCACTAGCCCCCCGCGCGCTTCTTCCGCCCTACTTCGGACGCGGCGGCGTAATCATGATATGAGCCCCCGCCGTCCCCGGATACATCAACCAGGGCTCAGTGGTTCCCTTCACAGGCAACCCGGTGGACTCCGCGGTGGCGTAGGGAACGTACACCACCCAGCGCAGGAACGGTTCGATCGTCTCGCCCTTGGCCGCATCGAATCCTTTGCCCGCCATGACGTAGAGCATCCGCGGCTCCTTCGGCATCTTGACTTTGCCGTCGTCCACTTCTTTCCATCGCGCCTTGTGCCGGTCCATGCCCTTCATGCCCTGCGCGGTCAACTCCCGTCCACGGGCCATGAATGGCTCCAGATCCTTGTGATAGCAGGCCACGCTGTAGTTTTTGGACTCTGGATCGCTTGCCAGGCAGATGAGTTCGTTCGTGCCTTCGCGTAGCGTCACCACTTTGCCATCGGCGCTGTAGCCGAGCACGGCGGCGCCGGCCTGGCGATCCTTGGGCGCTGCCTGCACTGCGGCGGCGATCTGTTCGGCGGGTGGTGCGATTTCTGCGAGCGCGAAGGGCGCTATCGCGGTCAAGACAAGGAAAAGACGAGTTGGGTTCACGTCGTCATAATACAACTTCGGGCGCGGCCGCGGCTGGCGCTTCCATCAAGCCCTCCGTCCGCGCCACGCACAATGCCGACACCACATCGCCCACCACGTTGAGCGTGGTCCGGCACATGTCGAGCAGCCGGTCCACGCCAAGCACGATCGCGATCCCCTGCCCCGGCACGCCCACCGTTTCGAGCACCATCGCCAACAGCGGCAACGATCCGCCGGGCACGCCCGCCGTCCCCACCGCCGTGATCACGGAAAGCAAAATAACGGTGATCTGGGATCCGATCGGGAGTTCCACGCCGAACACTTGCGCCAGAAACAGCACGGTCACACCTTCGAACAACGCCGTGCCATGCATGTTGGCCGTCGCCCCCAGCGGCAGCACGAATCCGGTGATGGACCGTGGCACGCCCAGCCGCAATTCCGACACCCGCATCGATGTGGGCAGCGTGGCGCTCGACGAACTCGTCGAAAATGCGGTCAACATGATCGGCCAAATCGTTCGGAAGAAGTCCACCGGGTTCATCCGGCCGACGGTGCGTACGATGATACCCAACGCCAGCAGCAAGTGGATCAGCAGCCCGCCCGCTACAACCAATACGTAGAGCGCCAGCGCCTTCAACAAGGAGAGCCCAAAGCGCGAGGCCGTGGAGAACACGAGCATCGCCACCCCGATGGGGGCCAGTTGCATCACCAGGCCGATGATGCGAATCGTAATTTCGGCGACTCCATCCAGTACGTCGGCCACCGGTTTCTGCTGCCGCTCCGGAATGCGCGAAAGCCCCACACCGAAGATGACGGCGAAGAATATCAAGGCCAGGTAGTCGCCCGTGGCTGCCGCTTCCACCGGATTTCGCGGCACGATGTTGACGAAGGTCTGGACGCCGAAACCCTGCAGGCGCGCGCGGCGAGCCTCGGCTTCGCCCTGATACTCGTTCATCACCTGGTCCACCAGCTCCTTCGGCAGTCCGTCCCCCGGGCGGACCGTGTTCACCAGGAACAACCCAATCCCGGCCGCGATTGCCGTGCCCAGAATGAAGAAGCCGAACGTCTTGCCGAGCACCTTGCCCAGGCTGCGCACCTGGCCGAGGTTGAGCACCCCCAACGCCATCGTTGAGAAGATGAGCGGCACCACCACCATGAACAGCATCCGCAGCCAAACTTGTCCGATGGGCTCGGTGATGTTGCGGATCGTCCACAGCAAAGTGTCGCTGCCTCCGGCCGCCGCGTTGGCCCCGATGCCGGCCGCGCCGCCGACGAGCAGCGCCAGGAAGATCAGGCGCGTAGGGATAGACTGGTACTCTGGCGAGTTCTCAGACATGGGGAAGTCTGAATTATAGCAGCCGGGGAAACGAAGCTCGCCGCACTGCCACTACCCGGGCATGAACCTTGTTCTCGAATGGAACGAACTGGCGATTCAAGCAGTGCGCGACACCAAGCCCGGCCCGCCGATGGCCGCGCGATCTCTTAGCGTTGTCGCATCGGCGATGTATGACGCCTGGGCCCCCTACGATAACGTTGCCAAGCCCTGGAAGAGCACCGTGCCGCGGCGCCCGGTTGGCCAGCGGACGGTTCCGAATCGCGAGAAGGCCATCAGCATGGCCGCCTACCGCGCGCTCGTGGATCAGTTCCCGTCGGTGGACGCGAACTTCTCCGCCAAACTCGTCGCCAAGCTCGCCACTGTCGGGCTCAGCCCAGGCGACACAACCACCAACCTCAACAATCCGGCCGGCGTGGGCAATCAGGCGTCGACGGCCGTGCTGAATTTCCGTCACAGCGACGGCGCCAACCAGGCCGGCAACTATGCCGACACTACCGGCTATGTGGCGCCCAATCCGCCGATGATCGCCGCCATACCGGCCGCCGTGGACGCCGTTCCCTATCCCGGAAAATGGCAGCCGCTCACCTATCTCTCCGTCGATCACGTCGCCAAAACGCCGACGTTCATCGGGCCTCATTGGGGCTTGGTGAAGCCGTTCGCGCTCACCTCCTCCAGCCAGTTTCGTCCGTCGCCCCCACAATCGGAGTTTTCACAAGGCTTCCTCGAGCAGGCGCGCTGGGTCATGGAGGTCCAGGCCAACCTGACGCCCCGGCAGAAAGTGATCGCCGAATACTGGGCCGACGGCCCGAATTCCGAACTGCCCCCCGGCCACTGGAACGAGTTCGCCTCCTTCGTCGCCGTCCGCGACAACATGGGGCTCGACGACACCATCAAGCTGATGTTCGTGGTTGGCAACGCAATCGGCGACGCCGCCATCGCTACCTGGGAAGCCAAGAGGTTTTACGACTACGTCCGGCCCATCACGGCCATCCGTCACCTGTTCCGCGGTAAGCAGATCCGGGCATGGGGCGGGCCGGGTATGGGCACCATCGACATCGACGGCTCGGCGTGGCGTCCGTTCCAGGTCCCCACGTTTCCCACGCCGCCGTTTGCCGAGTACACTTCCGGACACAGCGCTTTCAGCCGCGCCGGGGCGGAAGTATTGAAACGTTTTACCGGAAGCGACAAGTTCGGCTTTTTCTATGCGCAAACCAAGCCGCTGGCGGCGGACCCAACCGTTCCGGTGGGCGACGTCATCCTGCACTGGTCCACTTTCACAGAGGCGGCGCAGGAAGCCGGCGAATCGCGCCTCTACGGCGGGATTCATTTCTACGAGGGCAACGTGGCGGGACTTGGCATGGGCCGCAGCGTGGGTGAGGTCGTCTATCAGAAGGCCGAACAATTGTGGACGGGCGCCTGACGGCAAGCCGCCCGCCCACGAAATCCAGCGCTGTTCCAGGCCCGGGCTGGGCATCCCGCCCGGGCTCTTGACCCCACCATCCCGCCGGTTACAACTATCACTGAGATTCCAGTGCTCTTTGCCCAGCCCAATTTCCTCGCCAAGCCTCCACTTTTCGCTTGAACCGGGCCATTCTCCCGTGATTCAATAGAATTTTCGCGTAGCACAGCCTTGAGGGAGGCTCGAATGAACGGTTCCGGAGGAGCGGGCCATGTCGAAGACCTTCACCATCGGACGTGATCCGTCCGCCGATATTCCTATCGCTGACGCTTCCGTCAGCCGGATCCACGCTGAAGCTGTGCTTGACGATGGTGGCCAGGTTTTTCTCACAGACTGCAATTCGAGCAACGGCACGTTCATCCTCCGCGACGGCAAAGAGCAGCGCGTCAGCCAGGAGCGCCTTCTCGCCACCGATCAGATCAAGTTCGGCGGCGTCTCGCTTCCCGTCACGGCCTTGATCGCCGCCATACGCCGGAAGGATCCACGGCCGGAACCGGCGCCCATGCCCTCGGCCGATTCGCCCGCGTCCATCGACAAGCCGCCGCCGAAAAAAAAAGGCGTGCGGGAATTTTCCGAAAGCACCCGTCTGGTGCGTTGCGCGTGCGGAGCGGTGAAGCCCGCCGCATCGGTCTGCGCCACGTGCGGGCTCTAGAGGAGGCATCGAGATGAATCCCCCACCCCCGCCTGTTCCTGCCAGAGGGCAGGCTTCTCCGGTGACCCCACAAGCTTTCTGGGAAGCGCCGAACCGGAAGCATGTCATGATTTTGGCCATTCTCGCCGCCATTGCCTTCATCGCTCTCGCCACGTTGATACTGCCCGGGCGGGCAGCGATTCTGCTACTCGACTATCCGTCCACCAAGTTCCCTTACCCGCTCACGATCCAGAACCTGATGCACATCCTGTTCTTCATCGGGCTCGGCGAACTGTTCGTCCGATGGCGCGCCGGCGCACACGAGGTCTCACTGCTCGCCCGGCGTTTCCTGCCCGAAGACGAAGAAACCGTGTTGCGGTCCCGCGATCTGGCGCCCATCCGGCGCACCGTGGCTGCCGCGGTCGACGGTGAGCGCGGCTATCTGCCGTCGCTGATCAATCTGAGCATTCTGCAGTTCCAGTCGAGCCGGTCCACGGACCAGACCGCGACGGTGATGAGCAATCACCTCGATATGATCGCCAACCGCGTCGAACTGCGCTACGGCATGGTCCGCTTCCTCGCCTGGATGGTGCCGACACTCGGCTTCATCGGAACCGTCTACTCGCTGGGCGCCTCGCTTTCCGAAGCCGGACAGTCCACCGGAGACCTGGACATCAAACAAGTGGCCCGTACGCTCGGGGTGGGCTTCGACACAACCATGGTGGCGCTGGTGCAAAGCGCCATTCTCGTTTTCATCATGCAACTGGTGCAGGAACAGGAAGAGGCCGCCGTCAATAGCGCCGGCGACTATACTCTCCGCAACCTGATCAACCGTCTCTACGAGGGCTAGCCGATGCAGCGGCGCCGGCGCGAAGTCAATATCTTCAATGTCTCGCTGTTAGACATTCTCTGCGGAGCGCTGGGCGCGTTCTGCTTCCTCATGATCGTGCTGCTGCCCTACTGGCGTCCGCCCGGGGCCAACGCGCGGGATCTCGAGCGGCAGTATCAAGAAGCGATGCGCGAATTACAGGACCTTCGCAGGAAAATCAGCCAGATGCCCGACGGGCCATCCCTATCCCGCCAGTTGGAGAAAATGCTCGACGACATGCGCAAACGGCAGCGCCAGTTGATGGACTCCGTAAACAAGCTCGAACAGGCCAAGCGCGACTTGAAGAAGAGTGAGGATCGCGCCAACCAACTCGAGATGCGGCGCCCCATGGTGGTGAATCTACTGTGGTCGTCGCGCGGGCACAACGTCGACCTCTATCTCCGTAGCCGCTACAAAGGCCCCAAGGGCAACATGCAGGATCCGGTGGACCCGGCCAAGGCCCAGAGCCGATACTGGAACGGCGATCTCTACACCCTTTGCGGAAGCGGCCCCTGCATGGAAAGCTGGATGGTGCGCGACATGCCGATCGGCGTCGAAACAGAAATCCACTACAAATTCCTGGCCGCGAACGGCAACTCCGCGCCGGCGCAGATCGGGCCGGTGACGTTGAACCACGCCGGGGGCTTTTACCGTCTGCCCGGCGCATCCATGCCGGCCGAAAAGACTTCTCTCTTTGTGGGCGTGGCCACGCTCGACGCCAATCTCAAGCTGCAATTCGCTCCGCAGCCGCAATTTGCCGCCCAGTTCGCGGCCCTGAACAAGCCCGATCCACCCGCGGGAGAACGACAGTAGAAACCACCATGATTCAATGCAACGCCGGACACTTCTACGATGAGCAGCGGCACAGCGTGTGCCCCTACTGCGCTACGCCGATCGACATTCCGCCGCCGGGCCGGACGGTGGCGATGCGCTCCAATCCCGCCTCCCCCCAGGCGGGCGCCGCCGGGCAGCCGTCCCCAGCTTCTCCCACCCAGCCCATGCGCCCGGCGGCAGGCGCCACGGTGCGTCTGGTCGAGCAGAACCACGGCATCGATCCCGTTGTGGGTTGGCTGGTTTGCGTGGAAGGCCCTGACCGCGGCCAGGACTTCCGCCTGCGCGCGGAGAAGAACTTCATCGGGCGGGACCCGTCGATGGACGTCACCATCGCCGGCGACAACGCCGTCTCCCGGCTTCGCCACGCCGCCGTGGCGTTCGAACCGGAAAAACGCGAGTTCTGGGTAATCCCTGGCGATTCCGCCGGGCTCGTCTATCTGAACGACGAAGTCGTCCACTCCCCCGCGCCTATGCGGCACGGCGACGCGCTCCGCATCGGCAAGAGCCGGCTCACGCTGGTCGCCTTCGCCGGAGAGAACTTCCAGTGGGACTAGCCAGCACGTGACATACATATTCGGCAACGCGCAGAACATGGGGGCGAGAGCCCAGCAGCAGGATTCGTTTTGCTTCTCCAATCCCCAAGACCACGCGCTTGCCTCCCACGGCGGTATCCTCGCCGTGTTGGCCGACGGCATGGGAGGGCTTAGCCATGGAGACGCCGCCGCCCACACCGCGACGGCCACGTTTCTCGCCGCTTACTCCCGCAAGACACACGATGAACCCATCCCCCAGGCGCTCGAGCGCAGCCTGCTTGAAGCCAACGCCGCCGTCCACAGCCTTGCCCGGCAATACGCCGCCGACGGCGAACTCGGCACCACGCTGGTGGCGGCGGTCCTGCACGGCAACCAGCTTCATTGGATCTCGGTGGGCGACAGCGCCATCCTGCTGCGGCGCGGCGATCAATTGGCGCAGCTCAACACCCCGCATATCTACGCGGTGATGCTCGACGCGCGCGTCGCCGCCGGCCAAATCACTCCCGGCGCCGCGCTGGCCGATCCGCAGCGCGAGGCGCTCACCAGCCATGTGGGCCTCGAGCAGATTCCACATATCGATCGCACCGCCCGCCCGCTTCCTCTCGATCCCGGCGACATGGTCTTGCTGGCAAGCGACGGATTGTTCAAAACCCTCGCCTCCGACGAGATGCTCGCCGTGATGCAAGGGACGCCCCAGCAGCAGTGTGACCGTCTGGTGGAAGAGACAATCGCACGCCGGCTGGAGAATCAGGACAACGTGACCGTGATGGCCTTTGCCCAGTCGGCTGTCGACTCAGCCGCGGGCGCCCCTCCGGCCGCTGCCCTCACCGATAGCGTGCCTTCCGGCCTCCTCGAGCCTTTGATCGAACCGTGCACCGCGCCAGAGACCAGTGACCTTCCGCCTGCTCAGGAACCGGAGCAACCGACCCCGGCCCGGCGCGGACGAGCTGTATTTGCCGGCGCCGCCGTTGTGCTGGCTATCCTTGCCGGCGCGGGGTATTGGTGGATGAACACCACCTGCTGTGAGCCTCCGCCCGTGGCTCTTCCCCCTGCGGCTCTTCCCTCTGCGCCGGAGGCCGTTCCCAGTGACACGCAGGCATCGGCGGAGGAGTTGCCCGCGCCTCCCGGTGACACCGTCGCACCGCCTGGCGAGAATCAGGCAGCGCCCGCGCCGCCACCCTCCGGGCACATGGACCTGCCGGGAGGCGATTCCCCTCCCCCAGAGAGCCTGCCCCCGCCCGAGGTCCGGAAACGAGGCCGGGCACGGCGATGACGCGGCTCCCGTTCCTCCTGCTCGCCGCCACCCTGGTCCTCCACGGGCAGACGCCTGTCGAGGAGATGCTCTCGCGCGCCGCCTATATCGAGTTGCGCTCCTCACCCTCCACGGCCTCCATCGGCAGCGGCTTCGCCGTGACAAACCGCCACGTGATCACCAACAATCACGTCTGCTGCAAGGATCCGCAACGGATGACCCTGACACCCACTGTCTCCGTCGGACGCGAAGCCCGCATTCCGGCCAAGGTGTTATGGCACGCCGCGTCCAAGGATCTCGCCGTGCTCGAACTTTCGCGCCCGATTCAGGCGCCGACCGTGGTTCTCTCCCAGCGCGAGTTCGCCAAGCCCGGACAGGACGTCTGGGTGGCTGGCTACCCGAGCGCCTCCTTCGCGATCAGCAGAGTGCCCGACCCCAGCGTCACCAAAGGCGTCATCAGCAAGATCGTCCGCGCCGACAATCCCCGACTGCCCGCGGTTGGCTTTTTTCAGGTGGATGCCGCCATCAACTCCGGCAACTCCGGCGGACCTCTCTTCAACGCCTGCGCCGAGGTTCTCGGTATCAACACCGCCAGCGTGGTGGGTGCCGAGGCGGTGCATCTTTCCATCCAGGCCGACGAACTCATGCCGGAACTCGATCGCCTCGGCATCAAGTACACAAAGGCTTCCGCGCCCTGCGCTCCGGCGCCGGTTTCGACGACCACCACAACCACCAGCGCCGTTCCCGGATGGATGGTGGGCGGGCAGGCGATCACGCTGCTGGCAGCCCTGGGCGCGCTGCTGTTCACCTTCGCCAATCGCCGCGCGCGGACCACTGTGGCGCAGGCTGCCCGCCGCCTCACGATGCGTCCACCCGCGCCCGCGCCCCAGCCGGTTCTTCCACAGCCGAAACCGCAACCCAAACCGCCTGCTCCGCCCGCCGCTCCCGCCATGGCCCGCATCGCGCTGCGCGGCGTCAGCGGCACACACGCCGGGCAGGCCATTCCCCTCGGCGGCAAGCCGTGCGTGTTCGGGCGGGACCCGCAGGTGGCCAATCTGATCTTTCCCGCCGATTCCGCCCACGTTTCCAAACGGCATTGCCAGATCACGCGCGACACCGACACCGGCCGCATCTGGCTCGAGGACCTGTGGTCGTCCAATGGTACTTTCCTCTCCGATGGCTCACGCCTCCCGTCCGGCGAGAAGCGCGAGCTGCGCCCCGGAGACCGCTTCTATCTGGGCTGCGAGGACAACTTGTTCGAGATCGCAGCCGGATGAGCCTCCGCTTCGACACCGCCGTCTTTTCCGAACCCGGACACCGGGAGGTGAATCAAGATTGGGCCGGATTCGCCGAAGCCGATGGGTTCGCCTGCTGGGCTCTGGCTGACGGCCTGGGCGGTCACGGCGGCGGCGAACTGGCCGCTCACATCGCCGTCGATGCCGTCGTAGCGCGGTTTACTGGGCAACCGGGCGATCCGGCCCCGCTGCTGTCCGCCGCCCAACAAGCCGTGCTCGACGGCCAGAAAGCCAATCCGATGCAGGCGCAAATGCGAACCACCATCGTCGTGTTGGTGGCGGGCGAAGGCGGCGCCCGTTGGATTCACTGCGGCGATTCACGCCTCTACCTGTTTCGCGGCGGCCGCGTCCATCACCAGACGCTCGACCATAGCGTGCCGCAGTCGTTGGTGGAAGCCGGAAAGATCGGCCCCACGCAGATCCGCAATCACGAGGATCGCGGCCGGCTGCTGCACAGCCTGGGGACGGCTGGTTCGAGCGCTGCCGCCGGGTGGACGCCCGATATCGGCGGCCCCGTCCTCCTCGCACCCACCGACGCATTCCTGCTCACCAGCGACGGCTTCTGGGAGTGGGTAACCGAAATCGAAATGGAAGCGGAACTGGCCAAAGCAACTTCCGCCCAGGCATGGCTCGATGGGATGCGCGCACGGATTCCCCCCGCCACGCCGGAAAACGATCGTGACAACGCGACAGCCATCGCGATTATGATCAACGAGTAGGGACCGCACATGGATCAAGCCATTCCCGCCGACCTCTGTTTCGGGTGCATGCAGCCGACCGGCGACGTGGCCGTGTGTCCGAAATGCGGTTGGCAGCGTGGCGCGCCCGCCGAGTCGCCGCTTTACCTGAACCCGGGCTTTGTCCTCCGCGAGCAGTACCTGGTGGGCCGCTCGCTCGGGCACGGCGGGTTCGGCATCACCTATCTCGGCTGGGATCTCAACCTCGCCCGCCGCATCGCCATCAAAGAGTACTTTCCTTCCGGAGTCGGCATCCGCGTCACCGGCAACCCGGAAGTATTCGCCTATGCGCCGGCCATGCGGGCCGACTATGACTGGGGGCTCGAACGCTATCTCGAGGAAGCGCGCGTGGTGGCCCAGTTCGAAAATCACCCCAACATCGTCGCGGTGAAAAACTATTTCCCGGCCAACGGCACCGCCTACATGGTGCTCGAGCATTTGGACGGCATCACCTTCGAGGAGTTCCTGGCGCGCAGCCAGGGCAAGGTGAGTTGGGACATCGCGCTCCGCGTCATGACGCCCGTGATGGACGCCCTCCGTGAGGTCCACCGCGTGGGCTTGCTGCATCGCGATATCAGCCCGGACAACATCTTCGTGCTGTGGAGCGGGCAGATCAAGGTAATCGATTTCGGCGCCGCGCGCTACTCGTTGGGTAGCCATAGCAAAAACCTGTCCGTGATTCTGAAGCCCGGTTTTGCGCCCCCGGAACAGTATGAAACCCGCGGCGATCAGCGCCCCTGGACCGACGTGTACGCCGTCGCCGCCACCCTCTACCGCGCCATCACCGGCGAACTACCCTTGCCCGCGCCGGACCGCCGCCGCCAACCCCTGCCCACTCCCACCGCCCTCGGCGCCGAGATCGAGCCGGGGCGAGAACGCGCCCTCATGCAAGCCCTTTCGCTCGAGCCCGAGGAGCGGTTCGCGACCATGGAAGCGTTTCAGCGGGCGCTGCGTGAAGAGCCTTCGGTCAGGCCAATCGTGCTCCCGAAGACGGAACCGCCGCCTGCGCCCGCCCCCGGACCCGGTAAGGGGACGCCACCTGCTCTCGACGCCGCGGCGACCACGGACCCGATTCCAAAGCCGGGTCCCACGCCAGGGCCGGCGCCGCCTCCCAAGCCCGTCCCACCAGGCCCAGGCGGCTTTCCCCGCTGGCTCATGGGCGTTGCCGCCGGTGTCCTGGTGCTGGTGGCCGCCGCCGTATTCTGGCCGCGGAAACAGGACGTGCCTCCGTCGATCGAGTACTTCCGCGTGGATCGCGACTCGGTGACCGAGGGCGAACGAGCCGAGCTGTCATGGTCGGTCCGGGGTGCCGAGTCCGTGCGCATCGAGGGGCACGGCGCGCAGCCGGCCGCGGGCAAGCTGTCCGTGAGTCCCGAGCGAACCACTTCGTATGCCCTCCACGCCGAATCGCACGGGCTGGCCGCTGACCAAACGGTAACGGTGACCGTCTCCGCCGCCCGCCGGACAACGGGTCCCGATGATCCCGGCAGCCCTGGGCCGGCCGATCCACGCGACGAACCGGCGGCGAGCGCAGCCGAGATTGTCGCCTTCACCGTTTCTCCCGGCACGGTGGCCCCGAACGAACAGGCGATGCTCACGTGGGACGTGCGCGGCGCCAAGGAGGTGAAGGTCGGGAAGACGGTGCTGCCGCCCAGCGGGTCCGCGCCCGTACGCGTCCAGACCTCCACCCGTTACACGCTGCGCGCCACCGGCGCGGACGGCAAGTTCGTGGAACGCGACGTCGTGCTCACTGTGCGCGCGCCTTCCACCACCAATCGCGAAACGCCCAAACCGCCAGTCTCGGTGTCACGGTTTGAATTCACTCCGTCCACCGTGGCCGCGGGGGGCAGCGCCCGTTTGGACTGGGCCGTTACCGGTTCGACGGCGGTGCGCATCAACAACCGCGCCGTCGCCGCTTCCGGCTCCATCCCCGTCCGGCCCACGCAATCGCTCAGCGTCGAACTGGTGGCGGAAGGGCCCGGCGGTCCGATTCGCCGCACCGCCACGTTGACGCTCCAGCCCGCGCAATCGCCCTACCAGAACCCCTCGGCTGCCGGTCCGCAGATCACCGCCTTTGCCGCTAATCCGGTATCCATCAACCAGCGCGGGCAAATGGTGACCCTGTTCTATTCCACCCGGAACGCCGTCCGAGTGTTGATTCAGCCGGAAGTGGGCAATCTCACCTCCACTCAGGGCCGCGTGACCGTCTTCCCCACCGGCAGCACGCAATACACGATCACGGCCTACGCGGCCAATGGCCAGTCGGTATCGCAATCGGTCCGCGTGAGCGCCGGTGGCGATGGCCGGTTTCTGCCGCAAGACCAGCCCGTGGTGAGCCGGAATGCGTGGCGCGTCTATCATCACCATGGTTCGGCGATCCTTTCGGGCGCCATCGATTTTGGGCGCGGCGCTTCTTCTGGTAGCGGCTGCTACGGGACGCTCTCGCTGGTGGGTGACAAGTTGACGTTCGATTCCTCCACCAACGACGGCTTCAGTGTCGCGGCCCGGTCCATCGCCGAGGTAGAGGCCAACCGGCTGCGGTTGGGAGGCAAGAGCGCCTTCCACATCAAGCTGGGCTCCGGCGCCAATTACAACTTCGTGCCGCAGTATTCGCTCAACTCGATCGTCGCCGCGATACGCAGGGCCATGCAGTGAGGTGGGGCACGAATCCGGGGGCTTCGCCTCGATGTAGGCGCGAGGGATGACCACGCCCGGGAGCCAAGGGCATCTCGAGTTTGCCGATCCCGCCCCTACTCGCGAGTAACGGTTTCGTCCAAATTGAGAATCAAGCTGGCGACGCTCGTCCATGCGGCGAGTTCCGCTTCGGAAGCGAACTCGGCGGCCTGCCTGGACTCGCCCTGCGCCAGGAGGTCATGGGCCGCTGCTGTGTCAGCGGCGAAGCGAGCACGCATCTTGGCGAGGAATGACGTGATCGCTTTCGCTTCCCCATTGCGTGGCTCGCGGCCCAGCGCGGCGAGGAACGCGAATCCGATCCTTCCGGCGTCGTCGCCATGCCCGGCCAGGATCCGTTCGGCGAACTTCCGCGAAGCTTCCACGTAGGTGACGTCGTTCATCAGGTTGAGGGCCTGCAGCGGCGTATTCGTGCGGTTCTCGCGGACGGTGCATGACTCGCGCGTCGGCGAGTCAAAAGCCACCATCGCCGGCGGCGCGATCGTCCGCCGCCAATAGGTGTACAGACTCCGGCGATACAACCCCGCCCCGTGATCGGCCTCGTACTCGCCCCCGCTGAAGGAGAGTTCGCGCCACAGGTTCGGCGGCTGATACGGCTTCACCGGTGGCCCGCCAACCTCCTGTTGCAGCAGCCCCGCCACGGCGAGCGCCTGATCGCGAATCGCTTCGGCGGGAAGCCTATACCGCGGCGCTCGCGCGTACAGCCGATTTTCCGGATCGTCACGCAATAACTCGGGAGTAACCGCGGAGCTTTGGCGGTAAGTGGCGCTCATGACGATCGTCTTGATGGTGTGGCGTATGTTCCAGCCGGAGTCCATGAACTCGACGGCGAGCCAATCGAGCAGGTCCTGATGGATGGGCCACTCGCCCTGAGAGCCGAAATCCTCGGTGGTCTTCACAAGCCCTGTGCCGAACAACATCTGCCAGAAACGGTTGACGGTGACACGGGCGGTGAGCGGATTCTCGCGGGCGACGAGCCAACGCGCGAGCCCGAGGCGGTTTGCCGGAGCCCCTGGAGGCAGGGGCGGAAGAAACGCGGGCACGGCCGCGGAAACGGCGTCACCCGGCTGATCGTAGGCGCCCCGTTTCAGGATGTGCGCCTGTCGCACAGGACCTTCCTCCATCACCATCACGGTGGGCAAAGTAGCAAAGTACCGGTCACGCTCCGCCTGCGTGTTCCGTGCCTCCGCGAGCGCCGCTTCGAGCTGGGCCGGCAGATAGCGGTCGACGAAGGCGAGTTCGAGCTTTGCCTGCTGCTGCGGCGTCCGGCGGCGCGAGTCGATAGCGGCGATCTCGCCGAGCGTCTCCTCGAGCGGGAGCGTCGAGACTTCGCGCGGCGTCAGGTCCCGATCGTAAACGAGCACCTCGCGGACCGATCCCTCGAAGGTTTGTCCGGAACCCGCGCCGATCAGAAAAGGAGCCTTATGCTTGATCGGCCACAGGTGTTGATCGAAGAGTACGTCGAGCGGCTTCTCCACGCCATCCACATAGATATGCACTCCGCTGGCCTTCATGCCGCCGTCGTAGGTGACGGCGATGTGGGACCAGCGGTTCAGTGGCAGCTTATCTTTGGTTTCGACGCGCAGCCCGAGATCGGTCCACCGGAAGATAAAGTGGAACCGTAGCTTGCCGTTGACGAGATGGATGCCGTAGCCGGTTCCCTCCCAGTAGTCTTCGGCGCGCGACAGAATCGTGCCTTTTTCCGTGGCGGGGTTCACCCAGGCGGCGAGGGTCAGCCGATCGCGGTGATTGAACTGCCCCACCCCGGCGCCCAGGTCGCGGCCAGGGCCGCCGTTGAATGTCGCGGTTTCTTCAGAGAGCTGATGGAGAACCATTCCGTCGCCGGGCCGCCAATCGAGATCCGCCTGCTTCCGGATCGACTTCTCCCACTTGCTCCGCTCCCTGCCGACGGCGGATTCGAGGGATTCCCATTTCCGGCGCGCGGCGGTGGCCCTGGCGTCCAGTCCATCCAGCTTCGCCTGCTGGGGGGCGGTGGGCGCGGTTACGAAGGGGGGCTCATTGCCGAAGTTATAGACAAAGCCCTTCTCGGGCAGGTTATTGAAGAACGCGAACAGGCTGTAGAAATCGCGCTGGGTCATCGGGTCGTACTTGTGATCGTGGCAACGCGAGCAGCCCATGGTGAGCCCCAGCCAGACCGTGGAGGTGGTCTCGGCCCGGTCCGCCACATACTCGGTCCGGAACTCTTCGTCGATGATCCCGCCTTCGGCCGAGGTACGGTGGTTGCGATGGAACCCGGTGGCCACTTTTTGAGAGAGCGAGGGGTTGGGCAGTAGGTCTCCCGCGATCTGTTCGATCGTGAATCGATCGAACGGCATGTTGGAACGAAAGGCATCGATCACCCAGTCCCGCCAACGCCACATGTCGCGGACGCCGTCGGACTGGTAGCCGTTGGTGTCGGCATAGCGAGCGGCGTCGAGCCAGCGGATGGCCATCCGCTCGGCGTGCTGGTCAGAGGCCAGCAACCGGTCCACCTGCTTTTCGTATGCATTGGGTGCGGTGTCTCTCAGGAAAGCTTCCATCTCCGCGGGCGTGGGCGGCAGTCCCGTGAGGTCGAGTGAAAGGCGCCGGAGCAGAGTGGAAGGGCCGGCTTGGCTGGATGGTCGCAAGCCTTGTTTGTCGAGCCTCGAGAGGATGTAGTTATCGATGGGGTTGGCTGGCCATGCGGCGTTGCTGACCTCTGGCAGATCGCCTTTGCGCGGCGCGACGAATGACCAGTGCCCCTGCCAGGGCGCGCCGGCCTCAATCCACTGGCGGATCGAATCTACCTGGCTCTTGGTCAACGCGGCGTGGCCGGCATAGGCGGGCGGCATCCGCAATGCGCGATTGGTGGAGACGATGCGCTGGTAGAGCTTGCTCTTGTCCGGTTGGCCGGCCACGATGATGTCGCGAGCCTTGGCGGCCGCTTCCACATCCAGCCGGAGGTTTGCCTTGCGGTTATTGTTGTCTGGCCCGTGGCATGTGAAACAGCGGTCCGATAGGATCGGCCGTACATCGCGGTTGAACTCGACCGCGGACGCCGGAACGGCCGCGAGCGCGAATGAAATCAGATAACGGAGCATCGATAAGGGCTGCTTCCGATTATATGAAGAACACGCTTTCCGCCGTTTTGCGAAGGATCCAAAGCCGGTCGTCCGCGGTAAGAAATGGGAGCTTTTCCTCCATCAGCGCGATCGACGCCGCGTAGCTATGCGGCGGCTGCGCCTGATAGGGAGCGTCGCTTGCCCACATCAGCCGGCGCGGCCCGAAGGCGTCGAAAACCGGGTGGAGAAGCGGAATCAGATCGGTGTAGGGCGGCTGTTTCGCGCCGAGGGCGTAGAACGCGGATAGCTTTACGTAGACGTTGGGATGGCGGGCGAGCCCACACAACGCTTTGACTTCTTCCGGCGCGAAGCCGCCCGATGCGCCGACCCGGGCAAGATGGTCAATCACCACGCGGGTTTCCGGGTTGCGCGTGGCCGCGCGATCGACCGAAGCCAGCGCGTTCGGGTTGATGAGCGGGCACATCGCTTGGCCTAGCCCGTGCGCCGACGCCCACATCTTGCGCATGCCGGGCGTGTCGAGCCAGCCGCCGGGATCGCGGCCCGGCGTGATACGGAAACCGCGGATTCCGAGGGGGCGGAGGCGGCGCATCTCGTCTTCGGGCGCGGTGGCGGTCGAGTCGATGATTGCGACGCCGGAGAACACGCCCGGGTGCGAGCGGATCGCGTCGAGCATGTAGGAGTTGTCAAACCGGTAGCCGCCGGGCTGGATGAGCACCACACGATCCACATGGTTGGCCTTGGTGTGGGTGAACAGAGTCTCCGGCGGAAAATGGATCGGGTTCCACGGGGCTGCCCCCGGAGTGCGCGGGTAGGCGCGAGTATCGGAAGTCCAGACGTGGACATGCGCGTCGATGATTCCGTTCATTTCTCTCTCCTGTGAAGCACAGCTGCGTCGTAGAGCTCGACGCCTGCTCGTTGACCCGTGCGAACCATCCGGGCGTTGACGGGGCCGAATCGAATGGGCGCGGTGAACTCCTCGATCTCGCCGCGAGTGTCGTTGTGCAGGAAGTAGCCGCCCGGCTTCACCATTTGGTGGATATTGTTGATGGCGAGGAGTAACTCGGCGCGAGGAAAATAGAGCAGTACGTTGGTGGCGATCACAAGATCATACCGGGCGGGCGGCGGCCTGCGGGTGAGGATGTTCCAGGGATCGGCGCGTACGGCCTGGGCGACGAGCGGGTTAATGTCGGCGCACTCGACGGCAAGTTCGCCCACGGTGGCGAGCCCGGCGGCGACCAGCGCCTTGGCGATGGTCGCCGGCTGATAACTTTGCGGCGGGACGTCTTCCTGTAGGTTGTCGCGCGGGGCTAGGTCGAGCCCGGGGCCCACGATGAGAACGCGGCGGAAGCGCACACCCGGCTCGCGAGCCGCCAACGCCTCCAGTTCGACGATGGCCGCCTGGCTCGAATTCGGCGATGTGTCGGTGCTGTGGCCTCTCGCGGTGTAGAGGCTGGCCACATAGTCCCGGCGGTCTCGGCCACTGCGCGTGCGGGAGGCAAATTCCTTCTCGTGGAGAAATTCCATCGCGCGTTTGTAGTTGCTTTCCAGAAAAGCGGCCTTGCCGTTGGCTGGTAGTTGTGCCGCGAGTAACTTTGCCCGAGGGGCGCCGTGCACGCCCGCGGTGAAGTCGGCAATCCGGCGGCGGACGTTGTCAGGGACCATGGCTGACTCGTGGTAGAGCTTGGCGCTGAGCGCGGGTACGATCGGGGCCGCTTCGGTGAAGGATCGCGATTGGAGCACATAGTAGACGAGGTGATCGGCCAGGCCCTCGCGGAGCCGCTGCGCAGTCCCGGTTTCGATCCGCTGTACGAACCGGTCGAAGCTTTCCGCTCCCGCCTGCTCGCGCTCGAACAACGGCCGCAGGGCGGCATCCACGTCGTCCCAGGAAACGAGAAGTCCGGCGGCGATGAAGAACAGAGTCATGCGCTCATGAGAAACCGGTGAATGCGGGCGTTGGCCTGTTCGGCCAGAGCGATGGGAAAGACGTTGAATGCGTGCGCGCCGCCGGGATACACGGCCAGTTCGGCGCGGTTGCCGGCAGCGGCCCAACGGGCATGCATGAAGAGGGTGTCGTCGATCAAGGGGTCCAGGGTGCCGGCCGTGAAGATCGCGGGAGCAAGGCCGTGGAGTGAGGCGTAGAGCGGGGACACATCGGGGTGGCGGCGGTGTTCGGGGGCGACGAAGCGGTCTCCGAACCATCGCAGTATCGGCGTGCTGAGGATGAAGTACCGGCTGCCCCAGTTGGAGGCGCTGGGCGTCATGGAGACGTCGAAGATGCCGTAGGTGAGGTTGGCGGCGGCGAAGCCGGTGAAGCCGTGTTTGTCCCGCATCCGCAGCATTGTGACGGCGGAAAGGTGCGCGCCGGCCGATTCGCCACCCACCAGAACGCGATCGCTCCCGAATTCGGACTTGGCGTTGCGCGCCAGCCACAGCGCGGCGGACTCGCAATCGTCAGGGCCGGCCGGGTACGGGTTCTCCGGCGCCAGACGGTAATCCACGCTCAGGACCGCTAGTTCGCATTGGCGAGCCAGATCCCACAGCAGCGGGTCCTGATGATGCACCCCGCCGAGCGCCCATCCGCCGCCGTGGAAATGCAGGTAGACGCCTTTGATGCGGGACGGCAGGAAGACTCGGAGGGCGATATCGCCGGCCGGTCCGGGAATGGTGCGCGATTCGGTTCCGCCGAGTATCTTGAGGGGGCCGAAGGGGCCGCGGCCTTCCTCGCGGGCGCGGCGGGTCGTCTCGACGGGTACGTCGCACGGCTGGGGGAGGCCGGCGAGCATGCGCTCGAGGCGAGCGTTGTACTGGGCGGTGGCGGTGTCGATCGATTCGGGGAGGAAAGCGTTGGGGTCCGGACAGAGCATGCGTCGATGCTTCGAGGCTACCATTATCTCGTGAACAAACTGTTCGTCCTCGTGTTTGCGGTTGGACTGGCGTTGCCGGCGGATTTGCCCAAGCGATACCAGTGCCGGCGCGCTCCGTCGATAGTTACGGTCGACGGCCGTTTGGATGAGGCGGCATGGCGGCGAGCGCCCTGGACCGATTTTTTCGTCGACATCGAAGGGGACGCCAAGCCCAGTCCGCGTTTTCGGACCCGGGCGAAGATGCTCTGGGACGATACCTATTTCTACGTCGCCGCCGACATGGAAGAGCCGCACGTGTGGGCGACGCTCACCCAGCATGACTCGGTGATCTTCCACGACAACGACTTTGAGGTATTCATTGACCCCAATGGAGACACCAACGAATACTACGAGTTCGAGATCAATGCCCTCAACACCGGATGGGACTTGTTTCTAGCCAAGCCCTACCGGTTCGGCGGCAAGGCACGTAACGAATGGGAGATCCCGGGGCTCAGGACCGCGGTGCATGTGCGTGGGACGCTGAACGACGCCAGTGACCGGGATGCGGGTTGGAGCGTGGAAATCACGTTTCCGTGGAAGGTGCTCGGCGAGTATGCGCACAAGGCTGCGCCGCCGCGGCTGAACGATGAGTGGCGTGTCAATTTTTCGCGGGTGGAATGGGTGCATGAAGTGGTGGGCGGTGCCTATCGCAGGAAGGCGGGCCTGAAAGAAGACAATTGGGTGTGGTCGCCGCAGGGACTGGTGAATATGCACATTCCGGAGAAGTGGGGAGTGGTCGTGTTCCGCCGATAGCGCCGCCGTTTATTTCTCGAGCTGCCAAGCGGCGGCGAGATAGCTGCCGTCGCGCGATCCGGCGTCGATGAGGCTCTCTTCCTCCTTGGCCATTTTGGGTGGCAGCGAACTCGCCAGCACGGAGAAGAACGCGTAGGTGCGGGTGGAGACGTTGCGGTAGCCCGGAAGGTTTTCGGCGAGCGATGACGCCGAGACTCCTTCTCCGCTGAAGATACGAATATCGGTGACGGCCCAAATGTCCTGTTCCGCCATCGGTTTCGCGATCACTCCTCTTTTCAGCAACTCGTCGTTGACGCGTTCGAGGTAGGACTTGGGCTGCGTGCCGGTGACACGGCGCCATATGGCGGGAATCGCGCGCGATGGCCGCAGGCGCTGCAGCGGCTTGGGGAGCAGCGGCTTCTTCCAGGCTTCATAGGCCTGCGTCCGTTGCTGCAAAGCCGCACCCTCGATCGCGTCCGCGTTCGGATCCTGCAGGTGAAGAAATACGCCCCCCGGCCGTTGGAGACGGCGCACATCGGCCAGAAAAGCCGGGAGATCAGGAATGTGGTGCAACACCGAGCACGTGAGAATCACGTCGAAGCTTCCTGCTTCCGTGAGGCCGGAGATGAAGCCATTGGTCTCGCGAATCTCCAGAGGATGGGCGGAAAGGCGCTTCCGGGCGAGACCGAGCATTTTCGGGGAAGTGTCGATCAGATGCAGGGAGCCGATGTGAGCGCCGAGTTGTGTCCGCATGAGCAACTCGGAACTGAGACCCGTACCGCATCCGATATCGAGCATGCGAAGGGGCTTCGCCGGGTTCAGCTTCATGACGTCGGCCGCGAGCAATTCGTATTGACGCGGAAGACTCAGCCACATGTCCTGATGGATATCGTCGTAAACTTCGGCTTCGATATCGTGGAAGACAAGGTTGACCGCGGCCTGGAATTCCTCGAGCGAGCAGCGAACCCCGTAGCGGGGTACCAGCGGGCTCAGTACGGCCAACGGAGACGGCCCAGACGCACCGTCGATGCCGCTTCGATTGTCCTGGCTAAGCAGATTCTCTTGCATTGTCGTGCCCCGCCAGAGTAGCACAAGGGGACGAGTTTTCTCCCCGGTACTTATGGGTCACCAAGTACTGTCCAAGGGATAGGCGCTACCGTGTTTTCAGGCCGGAAGGATCCATGCGATCGCCAAGCCGGCGGCGCCAGTCGAGCAGATGGGCACGCAGCTCATCGCGGGAGCGGGCGTGGGCCAGTTCCTCGGCGAGATTGGTCTGTTCGTATGGATCGTCGGCAAGATTATAGAGGTGAGTCACCTCGTCGCTCGCATTGACCACGAGCTTGTCGCGGCCGCGCACCACCATCCGCCACTGCTGCGGGGTGTTCAGCTTGCCGTAGGCGTAGAGTGACTCGCGGCGGCCAGGCTTGCCGGCGAACATGGCTTCCGATTGATCGATACCCTGCACCGCGGCGGGGACCTCAACGCCGGCGAGGCCGAGGAATGTCGGCATGTAGTCGGCGTTGGAAATGAGCAGGTCGCTTTTCTCGCCCCGGCCCAGACGGCGCGGATAGCGCATCAGGAGAGGGATGCGGGCGGACTCCTCGTAAGGGACGCCCTTGTATTCGAGCCCCTGGCTCCCCACCATGTCGCCGTGATCGGCCGTAAAGACAACCAGCGTATCCTCGGCGATTCCGGCTTCGTCGACGGCGGCGAGCAGCCGGCCGAAGTTGTCGTCGAGGGCGGAGCAGAGCCCATAGTATCCGGCGAGGCCTTTGCGGGCCTGTGCGGCGTAGGATTGGGGAACATTGGGCCGCAAGTGGAACTGCGCCGGGTCGTAGGCGTCTTTGTATTTGGGCGGGGGAGTGCGGGGGGTGTGGGGCGGCCCCCAACTCAGGAAAAGGTAGAACGGGTTGGCGCGATTCCGGCGGATGAAGTCAATCGCGAGATCGGTTTGATAATCGGGTTCAAAGCCAGTGGTGCGGATGGGGTCCGGCGAATCGCGGAAGTAGGTGGAGTTGAAATAGAAGTGTCCCCGATTGAAGGCGGCCCAGTATTGGAAACCGCGGCGGCGCTCGGGCGGGACAAAGCCGGGACGATCTTCCCCGTCGAGGTGCCACTTGCCGATGTAGCCGGTGGCGTAGCCCGCCGAGGCGAGCCGTTCGGCCACGCACACCTCGTCGAGAGGAAGCAGCAAGTCATTCTTGGGCATCCGGCAGGCGTGGGGGTAGCGTCCTGTGAGGATGGAAGCGCGGGAGGGAGTACAGACGGGATTGGTGGCGTAAACCCGGTTGTAGTGCACGCCCTCGCGGGCGAGGCGCGCGAGGTTAGGCGCGGCGAGGTCCGGGTCGCCGGACGAGGGCAGAGTCTGGGGCCGCCACTGATCGGCCAGCACGAACAGGATGTTCGGTTTCCGAGACTCCGCGGCGGAAGCGGGGTTAACCGCTGAGAGCGCGGACGCGGCAATAAAGTCCCGTCGCAGCAAGATACAATCAAATATCGCAGGGACAACACTTGGGAAGCAACTACAGACCAGCGCCGAAGGGGCCGGCGTCCCCAACCGGAGCCGCGGCGGGTGCGCGGCCGGCGGACCGTTATTTTGAACTGAAAAGCGAGATTCACCGCAAGCTGATCGGCGTGGTGGATCTGGACCGCGTGTCGTCGCTGCCCAAGGAGAGGCTGCGGTCCGAGATCGGGCGCGTGGTGGAGCGGCTGCTCGACGAAGAGCGCGTGCCGATGACCACGGCCGAGCAGAACAAGCTGGTGGAAGAGGTGCTCGACGAGGTCCTGGGGCTGGGACCGCTCGAACCGCTGCTGAAGGATCCGGCGATTTCCGACATCCTGGTGAACGGCTTCAACAAGGTCTATGTGGAGCGGCAAGGGCGGCTCTCGTTGACGCCGGTGCGATTCAAGGACAATACGCACCTGCTGCACATCATCGAGAAAATCGTATCGCTGGTGGGCCGGCGTGTGGACGAGGCGAACCCCATCGTGGACGCGCGGCTGCTCGACGGATCGCGTGTCAATGCGATCATCAATCCGTTGTCGCTCGATGGACCGGCGCTCTCGATTCGCCGGTTTGGCCGCCACGTGATCACCTCCGACGAGATGATCGGCAACAACACGCTGATGTCCGGGATGCTGCGATTCTTAGCGGCGGCGGTGCAGTCCAAGGCCACCGTGCTCGTATCGGGCGGAACCGGATCGGGCAAGACGACGACGTTGAATGCTCTGTCCCGCTTCATTCCCGAGGAAGAGCGGATCGTGACAATCGAGGACACAGCCGAACTGCAATTGCAGCAGAGGCACGTCATTAAGTTCGAAACGCGCCCGCCGAACCTGAACAAACAGGGTGGCATCAACCAGCGGCAATTGCTGCGGACGGCGCTGCGTATGCGTCCGGACCGGATCATCGTGGGTGAGTGCCGCGGCGCGGAAGCGCTGGACATGCTGCAGGCGATGAATACGGGCGTGGAGGGCTCCATGAGCACTGTGCACGCCAACACCCCCAAGGATGCTTTTTCGCGCTTGCAGGCAATGGTTCTGATGGCCGACATCGAACTGCCCACCCGGGTGGTGGTGCAGCAGCTTGCCAGCGCGATCAAACTGGTGGTTCAGATCACCCGCATGCAGGATGGTACGCGCAAAGTGATCAACGTCTCCGAGGTGACCGGCTCCGATGGAGATTCCGTGCAGGTGCGGGACATCTTCGTGTTCGAACGTACCGGCGTGAACGACGCGGGGAAGGTGCAGGGCCGGTTCAAAGGCACGGGATATCAGCCGAAGATTCTGGAACGGCTGCGGGTGCTCGGTATCCAGTTGCCGCCTTCGGTGTTCGAAGAAGTGATGGAAGTGAACCTCTAGCGCCGGGTTCGCGCGATGGGATCGTCAGGAGTTGGAGCGGCGCGGCTCCACGCGGGCGGGCCAACGGAGAAGGGAAAGCGGGAAGGTGCGCTTGGGCTTGGGCTGGGCGATATGGGCCAGTTCGAGAAGAAGTTCCTGTTGCTCGCGCCTCTCGCGGCGCGCCGCCTGGTAGAGAGAGTGCACGGCTGGCAGATCCGCCGGGGCCAGCGCCGGAGTTTCGCTCAACGTGATGATCTCGGCCGAAGAAGGCGGACAGTCGATCATCCGGGTAATGGCCTGGACGACTGTATCGCTCGGGATCGCGGCCAGGCAAAGCGGATGGGAGAACGGGCAATCCCACTCACAGTCAAAGCAGGCGAGAGGGTTCACGATCGCGGCGGAACCGGCTGCCCACGGTGTGTAGGCGGGCCAGGAATCGCCGCCCCCAAACAAGCTGACGCCAGCAATGCCGTAGGCCTGGGCGAGATGCACCGAGCCTGAGTGGGAGCCGAAGTAGGCCCGCGCGGCCGCGATGATGCCCGCCTGGAGAACGGTGTCAGACGGCGAGTAGTACCAGGTGCGCAGCCCGCCATCCAGGCAACTCGCCAGCGATTGGACTCGCTCGGCCTGATCCTCGGGTGCGACCACCAGCAGTGGCAGCGGCTGCCTGTCCGCAAGAACCAGCAGTGCGCTCCACAGTTGCTCGATCGGCCAGCTGCGGCGCGCCGCTTCGGCGGGATTGGAGTCGGAATCGTCGAAAGGAAAGCAGGCGATGAAGCCGCCGTCTTCGAGGTCGAGGCTTTCGAGAATCGATTTCACCACGGGCCCGTAGCCTGGCGGGCGGGGCCAGCGGCGAGTGGCGCCTGCCCGTGCTCGAGGCGCCTGCGCGCCGGGAGATCGCGCGCCGGCGGCTTCCGCCAGCAGACGCAGCCGTTCCGGTTCGGGATGCGAGGCCGCGGAAACGGATGGGCCTTCAAACGGCACCTCGAGGCTGCCGGAATCGGCCAGCAGGACCCGGAGAAGTCCGCGCGGCGCAGGCTCCGGGGGAGCCATTAGGGCCCGTTGTGGCTGCACCTTGGCGGCAATATACCAGGTGAACCAATTCGGGCGGCGATCGGCGGAGATGAATAGTTCCACTACTCGATGTCCGAGCAAGCCATCGAGATCGTTGAGCTGCCCTGCCAGGGCGGTGGAGGGTGTATCTTCCTTCGCGGGGTCCAGATTGAGCGGGATCACTTCGCGGGGGGGGCGTGAAAACAGCGCTACGATTCCGGCGAATTCTTCCCGGCAGGCAACCGTGATTACAGACGAAGGATATCGCTCGGCGAGCGACGTGACGAGCGGCTCGAGAAGGACTACGTCACGCAACGCGCCAGACTGCAGGATGAAAATGTGACTCTTAGGGGCGAGGGTCACCGTTGAGGCTTCCAGTACTACAGGTTAGCAGGTTGCAAACTGCGGTGGGGCCTATAATAAGCTGGATGGCCATCGGAATATCGGTGAACGGCGAGAAGCGCGAAATCCCGGAAGCGATGTCGGTGATGGATTTACTGGCCCATTTGGAGATCGAGCCAGGGCGGGTGGCGGTGGAATTGAACCGTGAGATTGCCCGCAAGCAGGAATGGGCAACCACGCCGGTGGAGGACGGCGCGGAGTTGGAGATCGTTCATTTCGTGGGAGGGGGTTAGCGGCCGATGCGGCAGATCGTCCTGATGGGCTTGTCCCTGGCGGCGGTGGTTTGGGGACAACACGGAGTCACGCTGCGCCAAGAGCCAGTGAACGGGCGCGAGGCGTGGGTGCTCGACAACGGCTTGATACGCGTTGCGGCGTTGCGGGGCGGAGGGCATATCGGGGAGGTTCGCCTGATCTCGGCCAATCCGCGCGCTTCGATCAATCCGATGCGCGTACCGCACTATCGGACCATCGACCCAAACACCTACCAGCCCTCGCGCGACGATGCGGTGTACGGCGACGGCAGCCACCGCTTCCTTTCGAGCGGGTATATGGGGCATCTGCTTTGTTTTCCGTTCTATGGTCCGCCATCGTCGGACGCCGAGATCGCCGCCGGACTCGGCAACCACGGGGAGGCGCCGATCGTCGAATGGCGGCTGATTCGATCCGAGGAGTCTCCCGAACGGGTCAAGCTGGTTTACGGAGCCGGATTGCCGAAGACACAGTATCGTGTGGAGCGGGCGATCACGATGGAGCGGGGTAAGCGTCACGTGTGCGTGGAGGAATGGGTGGAGAATCTGGCTGGGTTCGATCGGCCGTTTCAGTGGATGCAGCACGCCACTTTCGGTCCGCCGTTCGTCGAGCCCGGGAAGACGTATTGGGATGTGTCGGCGACGCGGGGCATGGTGGCGGGCGGGCGTCCCGGGGCGGGTTCGCTCGCGGCGGATTCCGCCGTGGCGTGGCCGAATGGCACAGCCGCCGATGGGCGGCCGGTGGATCTGCGGGCGTTCCAGACCAAGGAGCACGCCGGAACCTACTATGCCCTATTGATGGATTCGTCCAGAAAAACGCAGTTCTTCACGATGTACCATTCCGGGTACGGCGTGCTGATCGGCTATGTCTTTCCTGCTTCGACAGCGCGATGGATCGCGGACTGGCAGGAGAACCGGAACAACCAGTTCAAGCCGTGGAACGGGGAAGTGGTTGCGCGCGGAATCGAGTTCGGCAATTCTCCTTTTGCCGAGGGGCTGCGGAAGGCTGTGGAGCGCGGCTCACTTTTTGACGTGCCCGCCTATGAGTGGATCGGCGCGGGGGAGAAGCGCAAGCTGGAGTATACGATCTTCGTTAAGGAGATCGGGACCGGATTCCAGGGCGTTCGCGATGCGCGAATGGAGTCGGGCGAGGTTGTGGTGCGGGAGCGCTAGCGGATGAACGCGGCGGTGGTGTTGGTGCATGCCGAATCCGATGCCGGCTTTGCAGCGGACGTCGCGGAGTTTCTGCGCGCTGGTTGCCGGTACCGCGTGGACCTGGCCGAGGGCAGGATCTCCGCCGGGGCAAGCCTGATCGAAGTGCTGCGGCGCGCCCTATCGGCAGAGTGCGCGGTGGTGCTTCTCTCACCGGCGGCGGTGGCACTGCGATCGTCGGCGGCCGAATGGGCGGCTGCGTTCGAGGAAGCACCGGAGGCTCGCGTGGCAGGCTTGCAGTTGGAGGAATGCGCGCTGCCGGCGCTGTTGCGGCGGCGGAGGATTGTGGATGCGCGCGAAAATCGTCTGGCCGCGATCCGGGAGTTGAAACGGTGGTTGATCGACGCGCCTCGCGAGGGGTTGCGCGAGGGGTTGCGCGAGGGGTTGCGCGAGGGGTTGATGGACATGCCGGAGCCGGCCGTGGACGCGGTGAGCGCCGCGGATCTGGAGCGGTTGCGGGCAAAGCTCAGTGACCGGGCCGGCGTGGAGAGGTTGGTCCCGGGCTCGGCGCTGGTGTCGGCGTTCGTGCATGCCTGCTGGTCAGATTTTGAAACGGTGATATGGCTCGACTGTGCGGGGCGTTCGCGCGAAAATCTATACGCCGAGCTGGGGTTGCGCCTGGGCGTGCCGGTGGAAGGTCCGCATGAGGCGGATCGCGCGGCCGTCGAGCGGGCGCTACGCGAGCGGCGTGTCCTGCTCGCCTTCGACCATTTGGCCGATGACGGCGCGATTCCGGCGCTGGGTCCTTTGTGCTCGGTGGCGGCGGCCGGGGACGTGAGCGAGCCCGAGATCGACAAAGCGGGGGTAATCGACGCACTGCGGATCTGGCACATTGATCCGAGCGCGGCGACACGGATGCTTCCCATGGCCGAAACAGCATGGACGGAATCAGTGGAAGCGGACTGGCTCACCGCCAGGGAGATCGGGCGGCTGAGTTATCTGTTGACCAACCAACAGCGCCGTTTTGCCGAGGCGGGGCTATGGCTGGACCGGCTGACGGCGGCAGCGATCCGGCATCAGGATCGCGCCACGGCGGTGGAGAGCGCGCGGGACAAGGCGTGGATCCTCGAGCGATGGGGGAACGCGGCTGTGGTTGTGGAGGCCGAAGTAGCGGCGCCGGTCCAGTTGACGCTCTTTGACGAAGCGCCGGTGGAAGGGGATCCGGTCCGCGGCCAGCGGGCGATGGCGGCGGCGCGGTAGGGACCCTGTGAGAGAAGCGGGCTAGGTCTTGGCGGCGCCTTTCCCCTGCGCGCCGTCAAGGAGCATGTAGCTTACGATTGCGACCGCGCAGAGACGCCGCTTGGGATCGAGGAGGTCGATGCGGGATACGCAAAAGGTCCGGCCCGCGCGAAGGATCGTGCCTCGCGCGGTCACATTTTCGCCCGAAAGCGGCCGAAGATAGTTGATCTTGAGGTCCGACGTGGTACAGTCGCGTCCCGGGCCGTAGCGGTGGTTCAAGCAATGCCATGCCGCTTCATCGGCGATGGAGGCGGCGACGCCTCCGTGGAGAACGCCATTGGTGTTGAGCAGGTCCGGCCGGATGCGGCACCGGCAAGTGACCCCGCCCGCACCGCGGCGGACGACACGTACAGAGAGGAAGTCTTCAAAGGCCATGGCGAACTCACCAGCTTAACGCGGGGAGGCACCGGCGCCACCGGGCAGCGCGCAGAGCTTTTCGAGCGGATCGTCGTTGGTGTACTCGAGTTTCGGCTTGGGGCAATCGAGCCCCGGCGCTTCGAGCGACGGCGCGGGTTTTCCAGGCTCGGTGAACTCCCGTCCTTTGGGCATCTCGAGGAGAGGTCGATGCATGGCTTCGAACGCGGTGGTCTGGACGAGCAATTGTTCGCGCGGAGGGAGGAAGCGCATCTCGCGTTCGGAATCCACCATCCGTTGGTAGAAGGGGGGATGGGTGCGGAACCAACTGGCGCCGGAAATGTAGCCTTCGCGGGTGGCCATGCGGTCGAAGAACCGGATGAAGCCGGCGGGATCGTATCCGGCATTCCACGCGTACTGAACACCGAGTTGATCGGCCTCTAGTTCATAGTCCCGGCTCACGCCCAGCAGTTCAAGACTCAGTACCAGCCCGAGCCCGTAGAAGCCGTACTGGAGGGCGTAGTAGGTTCCGATGCCCACCGCGCCTCCTGTAAAGATGAGGGCCACCACTTGCGCCACCTGATAGAAAATGCTGGCGATGGTCGCGCGCCGCATGAGGCGGTGGCCGTGGCGCGCGGCGGCGTGAGAGATCTCATGGGCGATCACGCCGGCCAGTTGGGCTTCGGTCTCGGCGGCTTCGAGAAGTCCCCGATTGATGAACAGAAAGCCTCCGGGTAATGCGAAGGCGTTGATCTCCGGAGATTCGAGCAATGTGAGCTTGACGGGTATCCGGAGGTCACTGCGCGAGGCGATGTTCTTGGTGACGCCATCCACGTAGGCGATGATTTCCTCGTCCTTCATCTCGGGCGGCAGCATCCCGTTACGGCGCATTTCTTCGATGGCTTCCGATCCGGTCTTTACATCTTTTTCTTGGCCGTCGCCCACGCCGCGGAACCCGATGTCCTTCACGTTGCTCCAGCGGCGGTTCATGTAGCGCTCGGATTGAATCTCCTCCTCGATTCGCCGGTCTTCTTCCGGCCATTCTTCAATGAGGGTGAGTTTGGCGATTCGGTTGTCATAGGCGTGCGGCACCACGGTGCGATAAAAGTTGTCAGCCTGTCTTTGCCGCGCGCGAAGCTCGAGAAGGCTGCAATGAATGTCGCGGCGCTGCGAGTCGGTGAGTGACCGGCTGCGTTTCTCGAGGTCTTTCTCGACGTCCTTGATTTCCGTGCCCAGTTGTTTGGCGAGGTCCTTGAACTTGCGCTCGCAGTTGTCCTTGTTGTTCTCTTCCAGCTTGTGCCGGGCTTCGATTTGCGAGTGCGTGAAATCGAAAGTAGCGGCGCTGCGAAACAGTTCTTCGTAGGAGCGGACCAAGGCGTCGTCGAATGCCTTTTCCACGACGGGATCCGCTTGTGAGGGAAGATCCCGCACCACCGAGGGATTTGCCGCTATCACCGGCGTCATCGTGAGCGCGATTGCCCGGATTAGCCCGGATCTCATCGGGGCACCTTCCTCAATTGGAATCAGTGCAAGTCTCCGGCCAAAGGACCCGGGAGGCGTGATCCTGGCAAGGCAGCGGGTTCAGTCTGTGACGTTGATGGTGCCGCGGCAATCGGGCGCGCCGCAGATGCAGGGGACCTTCTCGACGTGCTTGTCGAAGTTGTAGTCGATGGTTAGTTCTTCGCCGCGGCGGATCTTGCGTTTCGCCATGTAGAGGATGTGCCGCTTGATGACGACCGCGCGAACATTGGGGCTGCAGCAATGGTTGATGTACTCGGCGCCGCTGCCGCCGACCGAACCGTCCTTGACCCAATAGGGGTCCACGGTAAACAAATAAATGTGCTCACTCGCTTCCGCTCGCCGCTTGGTTTCGCGGCGGCTGATGAGTTCGCCGGTGTACTCGATGATCTTGCGGTGAGCGGGGATGTCTTCAGCGGCGAAGACACCCCAGCGGTGGATCTTGGAAGGCCCGATTCGGAGCCGGAACTGGCAGTAGTCGAGGTTGACTTGCGGCGCCCCCGCTCCGGCTCGAGTGTGTCCGTTTTGGGACTGTTTCTTAGAAGTCGTCTTCGCCGGCACCCTTGGTACTCTTCCCCTTTCGCCTCATGATGATGATGACGACGCAGGCCACCGCGAGGATGGCGGCGACGATTTTGACCATATTCTCGTCCACGATAGGACCTCCCTGGAATGGTTCGCCCGCAAACGAGCGAGGTGGACTACATCTTTTGCAGGACGCCCACCAATTCCTGCACCGCGGCGATGCTGTTGTCGAGCATGGCTCGTTCGCCTGCGTTCAGCTCCAATTCATAGACTTTCTCGATCCCGCGGGCGCCGAGCTTGACCGGCACTCCGACGAAGAGGCCGTTGACACCGTATTCGCCTTCCAGCATGGCCGCGCACGGCAGGACTTTCTTTTTGTCCTTGAGGATGGACTCGACCATTTCCACCGTGGCGGCCGAGGGGGCGTAGTAGGCACTGCCGGTCTTGAGGAACTTGACGATCTCCGCGCCGCCGTCGCGTGTGCGCTGCACAATGGCGTCGATGCGATCCTGGGGAAGCAGTTCCGTGAGAGGGATCCCGGAAACGCTGGTGAGGCGCACCAGGGGCACCATGGTGTCGCCGTGGCCGCCCAGAACCATGGCGGTGACGTTTTCCACCGAAACCTGGAGTTCCTGAGCGATGAAAGTGCGATAGCGGGCGGTGTCGAGCACGCCAGCCATGCCGATGACGCGATTGCGGGCGAACCCGGAGGTCTTCTGCGCGACCCAGCACATGGCGTCCAGCGGGTTGCTGACCACGATGAGAATGCAGTTGGGGGAGTGTTTGACGGCCTGTTCGGTCGCGGCTTTGACGATCTCGAAGTTCTTGGCCAGGAGATCGTCACGGCTCATGCCGGGTTTGCGCGCGAGGCCGGCGGTGATGACGACGATATCGGAGTTGGCGGTTTCCTCGTATCCGTTGCTCCCGGTGATTTGGACGTCGTAGCCTTCCACCGGGCCGGACTCGAGCATGTCGAGCCCCTTGCCCTGCGGCATTCCTTCGACGATATCGACCAGGACCACGTCCGCGAGTTCTTTATCGGCGATGCGCTGCGCACAGGTGGCGCCGACATTCCCGCCGCCGACGACGGTGACTTTCTTTCGCATGGGTTCCTCTTGATGATGAAAGATGATCTAACCCGAAGATTATAACGTAAGTATCGCGATGCGAACGATGCCGAAGGCCGACAAGGACGCGGCGAGCGCATAAAAGAGCCTCGGGCCGGGCCTCCAGCCGAAAGCGGCGCCTAGGACTAGGGGTGGGATCAGGAAAACGAACGGATGGAGGGAGAGCGCCGCCGCGAAGTCCGCCGCGGCCATCGCCTGCCAAGCCCGAGTGATTCCGCAAAGGGGGCAGGGGAAGCCGGACAGGGCGAGGAAGGGACAAAAGAGCGGGGTTTGCGTCAGCAATCCGGCGCGGCCGGCCAGGAGCGTGGCGGCGAGAACGGAAAGAAAGACGGCCGGTCGCGTGAATGCGATCGGCCGCCCGTCCCATCGTTTGGAGGAGGTTTGTAACAACCTCAGTGAGTTCAGTGTAGTGGACGTACGCGCCTCGCTCATCACACTGGCGTACTAAACGGTTTAGGAGATGTCCTGGGACTGGAAGCCGACGATGTCCCGGTACGCGATCGTGATCGCCGCGTACATCACCGGCAAGGTGATCAGTACGCCGATGATGCAGGCAAGGGCGCCGAGGATCTGGAGACCGATGAGTGCCAGCAGAAACAGAGTGAAGCCGAAATAGTCCTGCTTCACGATTTTGTGGGAGGCTTCCATGGCTGGCCAGAACTCCAGTTTCTGATCGACGATGAAAATGTAGGGGAAGAGGTATATGGCTCCGACGACGAAAGCGGGAACGATGCAGGCAAGCATCCCCAGGAAAACGAAGATACCCACGAGAATGGTGACGATCAGCGTCGGGACGAAGTAGTTGAAGCCCTTGAAAAGATCGCCGACCTCGGTTCGGCCGTGGAGCAGTTTCTTCATGCACATGATGTGCAGGCCGGCGACGAAGGCGCCCTGGAGAAGCAGCGGCACGAAGGAACTGACGGCGACCATGACGAGCGCCGCGAGCCCGAAATTGAGCCAATCGGAAGTGACGAGGCTCCAGGCCTCGCCGATCCACTTTCCCGTCTGCGCCTTGGCGGGGCCGGCTGGCTGAAACGACGTCGAACCAGGTGTGGCTTGATAGGGCGGCGGTGGCATGCCCGCGGACGCACCGGGGTCGGCGGCGGTTGACCGCCCGCAGTTGGTGCAGAACTCGAGACCGTCGCTGAGTTGGGTGCCGCAGTGTGGACAGAACATGGTTTGATCAGCATACACCAAAGGGGAGGTGGGCGCTCAGGCCGTCGAGAGCTGCAGCGCTACAGGGGGACGGGTGAACCTTCGCGGGCCGATCGCTCGGCGGCGAGACAGGCCCTCACGGCTTCCATCGATTCTTCGAGCGTGGTGAGGGCCGGGGCGCGGCCATCCTGAATACAGCCGGCGAAATAGCGGAGCTGCTCGCGCAGTGCTCCGCCGCGGGCGTCGCCGATGAGCGGCCAATAGGTCGTGTCGGGCGCGCGCCAGCCGTCCTTGCCACTCACGGACAACGAAGGGCCGGACTCCTGGATCGTGATCACGCCCTCGGTCCCGATGATCTCCATACGTTCGTCGATGCGGTATGGCGTCCCTTCCGGGAGGCACCAGACGTTTTCGATCACGCCGATGGCGCCGGTGTCGAACCGGTACGTGGTCCAGCCCAGGTCGGGATTGGGCAGATCGCGCACCGACAAGGTCTGGGCGTAGGCCGAGCGGATGCGGGCGCCTGTGAACCACAGCATCAGATCGGTGTCGTGGACGCCGTCGCCGGCAATGGGCCCGATCTTAGGCAGTACCGAAGCGCTCACCGCGGCCGGGATGTTGCGCCGCGCGTAGAGGGACACGATACGGCCCACCGCACCGGCCTCGATCTCACGGCGGGCGGCGGCGTAGCGCGGATTGAAGCGGCAGATCTGGCCTACCATGGCGAAGCGGCCGGAACGGTTGCGGGCGTGGAGGATTGCCTGGCAATCGGCCACCGTCGACGCCATCGGCTTTTCGATCAGGACATGCAAGCCGGCATCGAGTGCGGCGATGGCGGGCTGGGCGTGCTGATCCCACATCGTGACGATGGAGACGGCATCGACGGCGCCGGAGGCGAACAGGGCGCGATAGTCGGTGAAGGCGTGGGGAGCGCCGAAGCGGTCCGCAAGGAGGCGCAGGCGCTCCGGGTTGCGTGTGCACAGGGCGGTGAGTTCGACTTCCGGGATCGCCTTCAGGGCCTGGCAATGCACCTCGCCGAAGCGGCCCAGCCCCACCACACCCATCCGTACGCGCGGCATCACTCCACTATGTTACGTGTAGCTGGAGAGCACCTTGAGGTAGTTCACGCGCTCAAAGGCGGTCTTGTTGGCCACCCACCGGTAGCTCATATTGCCGCGCAACTGGGAAATGGCTTCGTAGTCGTGGGAGTCCAGCCATTCAATGAATTCCATGAGAACGGTGCGGGCATGATCGATGCCTTGCTCGAGAAGGCAGGAAGTCATCATCGCGGCGCTGGCTCCGGCCATCACCGCCTTCACCACGTCCGTCGCCGAGTGGACGCCGCCGGTGATGGCGAGCGAAGCCGTGACGTGGCCGTAGATCAATCCGGTCCAATGCAGGCGCAACGGGAGTTCTTCGGGACGGCTCAGGTGCAGGTTGGGCGACGCCTCGAGTTGATCGATATCGAAATCGGTCTGGTAGTACCGGTTGAACAGGACCAAGCCGTCGGCGCCGGCCGCCGAGAGCCGCTTCGCCAATTGAATCGGAGACGTGAAATAGGGAGATAGCTTCACAGCCAATGGCAGCGTGACCGCGGCGCGTACTTCCCGTACCATTTCCTCATAGCGCCGCTCCACCGATTCGGCGGTGGCTTCGGGGTCAGTGGGAAAATCGTAGATGTTGAGTTCGAGAGCGTCCGCGCCGGCATCCTGCATTTGCCTGGCATAGCGGACCCATCCACCGGGAGTGATTCCGTTCAGGCTGGCCATTACGGGAATGTTGACCGCCTGCTTTGCGCGATACAGGTGCTCCAGGTAAAGGTCCGGCCCGGCGGCGTAGTATTCGGAAGACGGTTCGGCGGTGGGCGGACGGGTGAGCGGGGCAGCTGGGTGGGCGATCTCTTCCTCGAATAAGGAGTGCAACACCACGGCGGCCATTCCCGCGTCCTCCATTCGCCGGATATTGCCGATGTCTTTTTGCAGCGGTCCGGCGGAGGCCACGATCGGGTTGGCGAGCGTGAGGCCGAGGTAGTCGATGGCGAGTTGGGTCATGGAGGCTCCTGTTTCCTGGGGATCGTGCGCGAGTTCCCGCAAGCCAAGCATGCACGTGTCAGTCCACCCAATGGAGGCGCAAACGCCGCTCTGCGCGCCGCTGATGCGCGAGATGGCCCACGGGCCGTGGGCAATTGCCCCAGGATGGGTGGCTTGTGCGATCCTGGCGATACGAGGAGAGATGGAATGAAATGCATGTGGATCGGGTTGGCGGCCGCGTTCGGTTTGTGGGGGCAGGAACCGGCGGTGGATCAGGCGTCTCTAATGGGCTTGCGCTTCTATCAGGCGAACGGCGGCTTCCTGGTGGAGCATCTACCCGCATTCCATCTGCCACCGGATTCGGAACTGTCCCTGGTGGTCTCTGGTCCGGTTTCCCAAACGCTGCCACTGCGGCAAGGGCCGATGGGTGATTTCCCTGGCTATACGATGCTTCAGGCGAATGGGCCTGGAGTCCTGCGTTTGGGTAAGCCGGGCAAGTACGAGATGCTGGTGAAGGCAGGGGATCGCATTGCCGGCAGGCTTGCGTTTACGCTGGCGCAGGAGAACGGCGAATTCGTGAGGGACGGTGATTGGCCGAAGTTCGGATTCTTTGCGCAGGATGCCCGGAATCCGGACGCACCGCTGAAGTTTCACTTTTGGGTGAGCCTTCGTGAGATGGCCGCGCCGAAGTCGCGGTCCATGCTCACCGTGCATTTGATGGCCGGATCGAAGGAAGTAGGGGCCACACCCTCTCCGGTGGTGGTGAGCCTGAGAGACTGGCAGTGGTTCCAGGTGGAACTGGCGCAGCCGAAGGGGGCGGGTGCGAAGTACCTGACTGCTTCCATGCTCGGCAACGGCGACTATACCGTGGTGGTGAAGGCCGATGGGCAGGCGCTCAAGTCATACCGCGCGCGCGTGACGGGCGGGAAACTGATTGGAGCCCCGGGTACGGCGATACAGCGCGTCGACATCTCGTCTGGCTCGAACTCCAGTTACAAACTGACGGATACGGCCTGGGTCTCCCGGTGACCGGCGCTGGAGGCGTGAAGCCGGTGGTAACTCAAATCCCAATCAGGTTCGGGTGTATCTTCTCATAACCCTGGTCGAGGGCCCAGACGTCGAGCGCCAACGCGGCGATCTCATCGACGTCCGGGTGCGCGCCGGGGTCTTTTTGCAGATCCACGACGTGGAGATAGCAGCTACAGGCTTCGCACATCTGCACGTGAACATGGGGCATGGATTCCGCGGTGTGATAGGAAACCTTTTCCTCGCCGCACCGCGGGCATTGGGTTCTCGAGAAGCGCCACTGCTCGAGACACAGACTGCAAAGAAGGTGAAACGTAGAACCGTGGCCCTCGGGGTGAAGCACGCCCGCCTGCGGAGGCTGGCCACATCGCGGACACCGGTTGGAGTGCGGGGCCTCGGCCGGCGGCGGATTCATCCGCATCAGAACACGCTGAAAGAAAGTGAGTGCCGGCTCCCGATGCTCGGCGGCGGCATCGCGCAGCAATCGCGGTCCGTGCCGGATCACCAACTCCCGCAGTGCTTCCTGGCCTCCTTCGAACGTGATGAGATGCCCGTAGAAAGCCAGCGCTTCGGCGGCATGCGGGTAGCGGGCGGCGAGGTCGCGGGCGCGCTGGAGCCTTAGCTGTTGTTGATCTGCCGGTGCCATTTTGGATGGTGCGCTGCGGCCCAGCGCGCGGTGACCCATCCCCGGATCATCGATCGCAAGGCGCCCGGCACCGCCGCGGTCCCCATGTAGATATGCAGGATGATCCCGCCGATGGCGCCAACCGCAGCCAGAGGATGGATCAGCACGGCTGCGAGGCGTAGCGTGCGGGGCATCACTTCGGGGAACCAAAGGACCACTCCGCTGGCCAGCAAGACGATGCCGAAGCTCCACTGCATCCAAAACATCATCTTCTGACCGCCGTTGAACTTGCCGGATTCCGGGAGCCCCTCTTCCTGGTTGGTGGCGTACTTGCTGGATTGCCGGAGCCATTCGCGGTCATCGGCGTCGAGCGACATCTGCGAGCGCCACCGGACGAACATGAACGTGAGGGAAAGCGCGAACAAAGCTCCGGCGATCGGATGAATGGCACGGACCACCGATCCGCCGCCGAACACGGCCGCGAGCCAGTATAGCTTCCGGGACCACAGCGCGAGTCCGGTCAACGCAAGATACAGGAACAGGATTGCCGACATCCAATGATTGGCACGCTCGGCGAAATCAAACCGCGCGATCCGTTTACTCGTCATCGTTGGCCTCTTCGTGTTTTGGGCCGTATTTCACAAAGTGAAAGAAAGCGCCCAGGATGCCGCCGGCGAACACAAGCGAGCCGAGCCATTTCACGGGCCCTTTCCACAGGGAGACGGTCCAGGGTATTGCCGGATCTTTGGGCAGGCCGTACGCATCGGCTTCCGATGCGTGCTTCAGCACATAGATCACATTCGTGCCGCCTACGCCAGCCGGATTGTAGACTCCGGCGTCGGTGTGTCCGTCAGACTTCAATTCGGCCGCGCGCGAATCCGCCATGCGGAGCAGTTCGTCACGTGCGCCGAAGGTGAGGCAATTCGTGGGGCACGTCTTGATGCAAGCCGGCGGCAAACCCACCGACGTTCGATCCGAGCACAGCGAGCACTTATAGACCTTCTTGGTTGCCGGACTCAGCCGCGGCACGTCAAACGGGCAGCCGGTAATACAATATCCGCACCCGATGCAGTTGTCGTGGTCGAAGTCGACGATGCCGTTTTCACGCTGCACGATGGCGCCTGGCGCCGGGCAAGAGCGGAGGCACCCGGGATCCTGACAATGCATGCACTGATATTTGGCCATCAGCCACGACATATGGCCGTTTACTTCGCGCTCGTTGAATTGGATAAGGTTCCAGAAGTTATGCGCGAGTTCCGGCATCGTCTGGTAGGAGCCATCGAATGTGCCGAGGGTGAACTCCTGATCGTTCCACTCCTGGCAGGCGATTTCGCACGCCTTGCAGCCGATGCAGAGCGATGTGTCGATCAGTTTGGCGACGGTGACGGCCATAGGTCAGGCTTTCTCCAGGTTGACGAGAAAACCCTTGTATTCGGGCGTTCCGGAGTTGGGATCGAAAACCGAAGCCGTCAGATTGTTGATCAAAGGTCCACTCACTTTGCCGAGAAAGCCCCAGTGGATAGGAAGGCCAATCTGATAAATATCCTTACCGCCGATCTGTAAGGGCCGGATGCGCCGGGTGACCATCGCGAAACCCTCCACCTTGCCCCGGGCCGACGTTACACGGACGCGATCGCGATTCCTGATCCCCTTCTGCAGCGCCAGTTTCTCGGGTATTTCGACAAAGAAGTGAGTCTGCAGTTCGCTCGAGCCGGCGGTGTGCTTGGTCCAGTAGTGAAAGTGCTCGGTGAGGCGGTATGTGATCCCGACGTAGGGAAATTCCGCCACACGGCCCAAACGGTCATTGGCGCCGGAATAGACCTTGGCCGCCGGGTTGAACGATACCTTGGGATGCAGGACGTTCTCGACGGGGGACTCGGCCGGTTCATAATGCTCCGGAAACGGCCCTTCGACCAGACTCGGCGCGAACAGCCGCGCCACACCCTCAGGCAGCATGATGAACGCCGAGAGTGTGTCGGGTGCGGCGTCGCCCTTGAAGTCCGGCACATCGCCGGACCAGCGTTTGCCGTCCCAGCGGATCGGCGCCCTGGTCTCATCCCACGGCTTACCGGCGGCATCGAGCGAGGCGCGGTTATAGAGAACGCGGCGGTTGGCTGGCCAACTCCAGGACCATTGCGGATGAACGCCCAAGCCGGTGGGGTCCACAGTGTCGCGGCGAGCCATATTGTTGCCCGCCTGCGTCCAAGAGCCCGCGTAGAGCCAGTTTCCGCAGATGGTGGAGCCATCGTCTTTCAACTCGCCGAAACCGTTGACCTGCTGTCCCGTGGTGAGATCGCGGCCGTTGAGTTCGCGAGCCACCTCCGCGAGAGAAGGCGACTCGGGATCGGCGTAATTCCAGGTCATATTGAGCAAGGGTTCTGGTGCGGCCCCGCCTTCCTTCTCATAAAGCCGGCGGAGTTCATGGAACAAGCCGGCGATGATCTGCTGATCGCGCCGGGCGTTGCCGGGCGGATCGAGGGCGGCGTCTTTCCACTGCAGCCAGCGGGACGAATTGACGAACGCGCCGTCTTTCTCGGCGAAGCACGCGGCCGGCAGGAGAAACACTTCGGTTTTGAGATTGGCTGCGTCGATGGCTCCGCCGTAGTAGTCGGCCGCCAGTTCCTTAGCACGCCAGAAGGCCGCCGTCTCGGTTTCGAAATTCTCGGCGACGATCATCCATTTGAGCCGGGACAACGCGGCGATCATCTTCGAGGTATTGGGGCCATTGGCGACGGGGTTCATGCCGAACGAGATCAAGCCTTCGATTTCGCCCTGCGCCATGCGATCGAAGAAGCTACCCCAACTATGGTTGTCGGTGTCGCCGAGCTTGGGCAGCCAATCATAGCCGAAGCCGTTGGCGGCGGTGGCTTTGTCGCCGTAGTAGGCTTTCAGCAGGCTCGCCATGAACTTTGGCGTGTTCGCCCAGTAATTCAATACGTTCGGCCGAAGAGCTTTGGGAGAGTTCGCGCGGCAGTAGTCCGCGAAGGTTCTCGAGGAAGCGATGGGGACCTTGAGGTAGCCGGGAAGGTTCGCCCAGGAAGCCATGTCCGTGGCGCCCTGAATGTTGGCATGCCCGCGCTGGGCGTTGACGCCACCGCCGGGCATTCCGATGTTACCCATGAGTAACTGGACCATCGCGGCGGCATGGATGAGCTGCACCGAATGCGAGTGTTGGGTCCATCCGAGGGCATAGAGCACAGTGCCGGTTTTATCGGCGGTGTGCGCCTCGGTGATCATCTCGGCGGCCTTGGTGAACTCCTCGGGTGAGCATCCGCAAATTTCCGACACCTTTTCCGCCGTGTAACGGGCGTAGTGACGCTTCATCAATTGAAAGACGCATCGCGGATTTTCGAGCGTGGGATCGACCTTGGCGTAACCGGACCAATCCAGTTCATATTCCCAGGTGGACTTATCGTATTTGCGATTGGCTTCGTCCCAGCCCGAAAAGAAGCCTTCGTCGAAACCGAAACCTTCTTTCACGATGAACGCGGCGTTGGTGTGCTGGCGGACGTATTCGGCCTGATAGCGGCCTTTTTCGATCGCGTAGTGAATGAGCCCGCCGAGGAAAGCGATGTCGGACCCGGCGCGGATGGGCACATACAGGTCACTCACGGCGGCCGTGCGATTGAAACGCGGGTCGACGCAAACGATCTTGGCCTTGCGCTTCCGTTTGGCTTCCATGACGAAACGGAAGCCGACCGGGTGATTCTCAGCCGGGTTGCCGCCCATCACCAGAACGACGTCGGTATTGGCGACATCGGTCCAGCCATTGGTCATCGCTCCGCGTCCAAAGGTGGCGGCCAGACTGGCCACCGTGGGGCCGTGTCAAAGACGGGCCTGGTTTTCGTAGGGAAGAACGCCCAAGGCAAAACGGAGCTTGCCCAGGAGGTAGTTGACCTCGTTGGTGTCGGTGCAGCCGCCCATCATCACCAGATTGGTGAGGCGGTTGACGGTGCGTCCCTGATCGTCGGCGGCCTGGAATCCGGCGTCGCGGGTCTTCTTGATGAGCCGGGCCATCTTGGGGATGGCCTCTTCCCAGGACATGGGCGTCCATTCGGTGGCGCCGGGGGCGCGGTAGAGCGGCTGCGTGAGGCGCCGGTCACTGGCGACGAATTCCTTGAGGGAAGCTCCTTTGGGGCAGAGAGTGCCGCGATTCACCGGAGAGTCCGCGTTGCCCTCGATGTGGATGACGGCGGGCTTGACGTTGCGGGACTTATCGCCGATGGTGTGAATGACGACCGAGCAGCCGACGGCGCAGTAAGGGCAGACCGAGAGAGTCTGGGTGGTGCGGGAGATCTTGAGTTCGCGCACGGCGGCTTGCGCGGGACGAAGGTCGAAGCCGAAGGCCGTGGCCAGCGCCGCCGAGGAGGCCAGGAAACCTCGGCGGGAGAGAGGATCGTTCATGGTGCAGTTAGGGGCATGGTGCCGTTAGGGGCATTTGGTGCCGGGAGAAGCACGAGCGCCGTAATGGGAGTTTTATCACGGCCGGGGCGGCGGTAGCAATCCGGGGTACGATGCCTGGAGCGATGCTGACACGACGAACTCTGCTTGGCGCGGCTGGCGGACCACTGCTGGCCCAAGGGACGGCTGGACGGAACCGGAGAAAGCCCAACCTGATTGTTTTGCTGGCGGACGACCTGGGCTACGGCGACGTTTCCTGTTATGGGTCGCCGGACGTGCCGACGCCGAATATCGACGCACTGGCCCGCGGCGGGGCGAGGTTCACGGATGGCTACGTATCGGCCGCGGTGTGCAGCCCGTCGCGCGCGGCGCTTTTGTCGGGCCAGTATCAGCACCGTTTCGGGCACGAATTCAATTCCGGCCCGCCGGCTCGGGAAGCGGAGGTGGGTTTTGGTCTCCCCGCAGGAGTGAAGATCCTGCCGCAGTATCTGAAGCCCGCGGGCTACACCAGCGGTGCGTTCGGCAAGTGGCATCTCGGCGTGCGGGACGGGTTTCATCCGCTTGACCGCGGTTTCGACGAGTTCTTCGGTTTTCTTCCGGGCGCCAACGACTTCGTGACGCAGCGCACGCCGGGCGCGCGTTCGGTGGGCGCCAACGACACCACCGGGGAGATCCATGCGACTCGGGCGCAACCGATCCTGCGCGGGCGCCGGCCCGTGGAGGAGGATCGCTACCTCACCGACGCGCTGGCGGACGAAGCCGTAGATTTCATCGAACGTCAGAAGAGCAATCCGTTCTTCCTTTATCTGGCTTTCAACGCGGTACACACGCCGCTCCACGCGACGGAGAAGTATCTCGACCGTTTCGCATCGATCGGGAACGTGCGTCATCGTTATTTGGCTGCGATGACGGCGGCTATGGACGATGGCGTCGGCGCGGTTGTGAAGAAGATTCATGAATCTGGTCTCGAGAAGGATACGCTGATCGTTTTCCTCAGTGACAACGGCTGCCCGGTGATCACCGGCGCTGGAACCAACCATCCGCTCAACGGCGAGAAGGTGACTTACTACGAAGGCGGCATCCGGGTGCCGTTCGCGATGCAGTGGCCGGGACGAATCCAACCAGGAAGCGTTTATCGCCATCCGGTGGTGTCGCGCGATATTCTGCCGACGTTTCTGGCCGCGGCGGGCATCCGGGAGCGAACTGCGTTCGATGGCACGAACCTGATGCCGTACCTGGCCGGTGAGCGCGCGGGTAGTCCGCATGAGGCTTTGTTCTGGCGGTGCGGATCGGCGCGTGCGGTCCGCCGTGGCAACTGGAAGCTGCTGGAGTTCGGCGAAAGTTACTCCAAGTTATACGATCTGGCGAGCGATACCGGGGAGAAGAATGACGTATCGGGCCAGCATCCGGCGGTGGTCCGGGACCTGCGAGCACGATGGCAATCCTGGAGCGCGCGAATGAACCCGGCCGCGTGGCCGCCGCGGTATCGCGAGCTGACGGTGAACGGGGTGAAGCTCAACTGGGAGTTGTAGGCCGCCGGGCTTGCCTGGCGATGCCGGTCCAGACGATTTCGACCAAGTCCCGCGCGAAGGCGGCCGGAACCTGGGGGCCGGCGAGGTAGCGCGCATAGAAAGCGCCGACGAGCATCGTCACGGCCGCGTCCAGATCCACGCCATGGCGGAGTTCGCCGCGATCGCGTGCTCGCACCAGAATCTCTCGCAGCATTGCCCGACGCGGGGCTACGATCCGCTCACGGAACAACCGCAGAAGTTCGGGGGTATGGGCCTCTTCGGCTAAGACCGTTCCAATGAGAGACATTCCATTGGGCCGGAGGAGGGACCGGCTGAAATTCTCGAGTGCCGCAGTGAGGTCCCCCCGGGTGGATCCGGTATTGACGGCGGGTTCCGACAACTGGAGCGTGCGCAACGCGGCAGTGGCGACATCGGCCTTGGACGACCATCGACGGTAGATTGTGGGCTTGCTGGCTCCGGCGGCTGCGACCACCGCGTCGAGCGACATGCGGGCGTAGCCTTCCTCGGCCAGCATTCGAAGGGTTGCTTCGAGGATGCGGCGTTCCGAGTCCGGATCGCGCGGGCGGCCGGATGGACGTTCCGCGGTTACCGGGGACTTGGCGATGCTGTCTCGCTTTGCAGGCACAGGAACTATCTTCACAGGTTTGCCATGCATGGGCAGCCGGGCAAGGGGCACTGCTGGCCGAGGCCGGCGCGCGGATTGTGCGGTGAGGGTGGCGGCACCGGCGAGTAGCATGACAATCATGGCAATCAGGGGCAGAGCGACCGAGGGAGTGAGGCGGTTGAGGAGCTTCGAGAGTGCGTTGGTTTCGTTTTTTCCATCAGAGGCGGCAGGGGCGATGGGTTCGCTTTTGCTTTCTCGCGTAGCGGACGGAGGATGGCCGGACTCGGTGGGTTCGTTTTTGCCCGCGTTGATTTCCGCAAGGGCGCGATAGGACGCGGCGCGGAGGCGGGACTCGTAGCGGGAGAGATTGTTGAGGTAAAGATTGCCGAGGGAGCCGGCATTGCCGATGAGGCGGAAGTCGCCGGCGCGGGGATGTGCCTCGGTGTTGTTGTAGTCCGGTGCGGGCGGGAAGAGCTTGACGTTTTCGAGGAGTTCCTGACACATGGAATCGAGGTAGCCGGCTTCCATTTGGCGGATGCGGCGGAGACGCCAGTGGCAATTGATGAAGTCTTCGGCGAGGACACGATCAATGGGGTGGTCCGTGGGGAAGGCGTCGAGGAGGGTGTCCTTGAAGCGGGTGTACTCTGCGTCGGTTTCGCCCATGGTGTGGATGACGTTATCGGCGGCGAAGAGCCCATGCGTGGTGGCGTTTTTGGCGGAGCGGGCCTTGCCTTCGGCGGTGCGAGGTCCGGTGGATTTTTGCGCGTTACGGCGATTGGCTTCGAGCTTTTTGTCGGATATCATGCCTATCTCTCCTTATTGAGACTTCACGTTCAGGAGAGCATGGGGTGTCAAGGGATTTGGAGAGCCGGATGGGCGAGGGGAGAGGCGATGTTATTGAGAGCGTGTGGGTTGTGGGGTGGGTTGGGGATCGGGAATCGCTTGTGACCGATGGTGGTGGCAAAGCGATCAACCATTGATGATAGGATTCATTATAGGTAGATCGCTATGCCCATCAGCATCAAGAAGCGACGAAACCGAGGCGTTGGCTCGTGAATTGGCCAGCCTCACCGGGGAGTCTCTGACTTTGGCAATCCGGGTGGCGGTGGCCGAACGGTATGACCGTCTCCGGCGAGCCCGGGCGGGACATTCCCTTGGGGATGAATTGAACGCGATCGCGTTACGTTGTGCCGCGCGGCCGGTGATATCGGGGCTGAGCGCTGACGAGATCCTTGGTTACGACGAATTCGGGATCCCGTCCCGTTAGTGGGTCGCAATGACTCTGGACACCTCGGCCGTGCTCGCGATTCTCCAGAACGAGCCCGAGCGAGCGGAGTTTGTGGCGCTGATCGAGGAGGCGCCGCGGCGATTGATCTCATCGGTCTCGGTGCTGGAAGCGGCGATGGTTTTGGAAGGCCGGCGTGGTGAAGACGCCGGGCGGGACCTGGACCTGTTTTTGCAGCGGGCTGCGATTGAGACGGTGCCATTCGACGCTGCGCAACTTGCGATGGCGCGATTGGCGTTCCGGCGCTTCGGCCAGGGCCGTCACGCGGCAGGGCTGAACTTCGGGGACTGTGCGGCTTATGCGTTGGCGCGGTGGTCCGGGGAAGCGTTGTTGTTCAAGGGGAGTGATTTCACGGCTACCGATGTGGGCCGGGTGCGAAGTTAGGCGGGTAGGGGGTGGCGTGGCGGGCGTTTTTGCTAAGCGCACAATGGTGGCGACGTGGTGCGTCCCGAAAGACGGTTGTTCTAGCGGGCGCAAGTCCCGACCGGGTAAGCGTCGCAGCGCCCGGAAGCAGACTCCAGCCGGGAGGAGAGACCCGACCGAGCCAAGCCGAGTGTCGAAAGCCTTTGAAAGAGAAGGGAGCAAACCGGCGGGCCGCGACAATCAGTGAACGCAATAGCCTCGTCAAATTGTCAGCTGAAAGGTGTTTGGGAGGGCCGAGCCAAGTCCGGCGAAGGCAACGGACAGCGTCCTGCAGCGATACGAGCCGCGAGTGTCTCCCCCTCGATCAGCTCCATCACCATGTAGTTGGGGCCGATGTCGTGGAGCTTGCAGATGTGTGGATGGTTGAGGGAAGCAACCACTCGCGCTTCGCGTTCGAACCGCGCTCGTGCATCCTCGCGCTGGGCGATGTGATCGGGGAGGACCTTCACTGCCACCGACCGGTCCAGCCGCGTGTCCCGGGCTTTGTACACTTCGCCCATCCCGCCCGCCCCCAGCGGAGCGAGGACTTCGTAGGGACCGAGCTTGTCACCAGGGTTCAGCGGCATGCGGTCACCTCTTCGCCGCTCCCAGCCAGTTCTGCACCACCGTTAGTGCGCTCGTGCCCTGTTGCTCCACCGGCAGCGGCAGCAGGAACCGCTTCCCATCGCGGCTGACAGCGAACCGTTCACTAAAGGTTGTAATTCCCGTCTCAAACAGGGACCGCGCCAACCCCGCCTGAAACGCCTGTCCGGTGGCTACCTCCGCCGCCATCAGCGTCCCATGAGGGTCCAGCCAGAAGATTTCCTTGCCATCCCCGCGCCATCGCGGCCACTGTCCCCCATCCTTCGACACCTGCCACCGCGCGCCGGTTGCCGGATAGGGCTGCACGTAAATCTCATCCCTTCCGGACTCGTTTGAGGTATAGGCAATCCACTTCGCGTCCGGGGAAAAGCTCCCGTCCCCGCTCGTCGAACTCGGTCCGCAGGAAGGGTTGGGGTTTCCGCTGGCCTTCCATGGGCAGCACCCACAGGTCGTACCCCGTTTTCGGATGCCTTTCGTAGTAGAGCAGTAATCGTCCGCCGGCTCCCCAGTCCGCGGCGAAGCTGAGGTTTTCCGCTTTCAGAAGCAGTGCTTCCGGTCCCGCGCCGCTGGCGCTCTTCACGCACAACTCGGAGGGATTGCGCAGCGAAGTATAGGCAATGCTGCCTCCGTCCGGCGACCAGACGGGGGCCCAGTCCAGCCCCGAGTAGAACGTAAAGCGCGTCTGAACGCCAAGCGCCAGGTCCCTGACCCAGATGTCGTCAGAACCATTTGTGGTGGCATCGACAAAGGCCACCTTTTTCTCATCCGGCGACAGCGCGGGCCAAACGCCGGTCGACTTGCCGAGCGCCCCAATCGCTTCGAGGCGCTTCCCCTCCCGGTTCGCCCAGGCTATCTGCACCTGGCTGGGGGAGCCGTCCGAAAAAACCAGCATCCCGTTGCCGGAAATGGAGTACGCAGCCCACCCCCTAGCATCGAGATGCTCCACTCGCTCGGCTACCGGAAAAGCGTCGCCCGAAAGCGCGCTTCTTTCGACATCGAATCGCTGCGCCATCAGCGTGCCCGCGCGCACAAACAGAAGATAGCTTTCCCCCGCTGATCCTTCCGCGTACCCCGGCCCCACCGTGTCTCCCGTCAACCGGACCCGTTCCTTTGTGTCGAGCGATCCGGCATAGATCCCCGACACGTTCCGGTCAGTGGAGTAGACCGAATAAAGGAAACGGCGCCCTCCGGGCAGGAACACCGGCCAGCGGTGATAGCCCTCCCCGCGGACGCGGTCCAAAGTTGTTGCCGGCATGGGCGTCCCACTGTCTGGCGCTACCCGGAAGATACCCTGTACCCCCTGCGAGAACAGGATCACTCCCTCCGCGTTCCACGTCCCGCCTCGACCGGCGGTCGCATCACACAGAGTCTGGGCCGGGCCGCCCGAAGCCTCGATCTTCTTGAGCTTGTTGGCGGCAAAGAAGCCGATCCAGCGGCTGCCGGGCGACCAGAACGGGAATTCGGCACCATCGGTTCCCGGCAGCGGTTGCGCTGCCGAGGCGGCCAGCGGCCGCACCCAGAGCTGCCTCTTGCCTTCCGCCATCGCGGTGAACGCCAGCAGCTTCCCGTCGGGCGAGATCGCGACCTGGTTGAACGGGGCGTTCTCCGGCGGATTGATCGACGTTGTGAGGACCGGCTGCTCGGGCGGCGCTTCGCGGAAGTGGACGGCGGCCAGCGCCAGTAGCAGTGCAGCGAGGCATCCGGCTACCCAGGGCCAGCGGCCGGACTTCGTGGGTGTTGCCGCGATTTCGGCTGGCGGAGACTTCAGATCGATCACCAGGTCGCGCATGGATTGGTAGCGGTCGTCCGGTTCTTTCCGCAAGCACCGCCGGACCAAACGGTCGAGCCCAGCGGGTGTGAATGGCTTCAGCGCCATTGGCGGCGGGTCGCTGCCGAGGATCGCGCCGACGAGGCTCGTGTAGCTCTTTCCTTCGAACGCCTTCCGCCCGGTTACCATTTCATAGAGCACGGCGCCGAATGCCCAGATGTCGGAGCGGGCGTCGGCCTCCTTGCCTTCGAACTGCTCCGGCGCCATGTACTGCGGCGTGCCGAGGACAGTGCCTTCGGTGGTGAGTGCTTTGGTGAGCGTGGCTTCGGTGGGTCCAGGAGCGCTGGACGCCGACTTGGCGAGCCCGAAGTCGAGGACTTTGACGCCGTCCCGCGTGAGCATGATGTTCTGCGGTTTGACGTCGCGATGCGTCACCCCCGCACGGTGCGCGCGGTCCAGCGCGTCGGTGATCTGGGTCGCGAAGCCGAGCGCCTGTTCGAGGGGGATCGGGCCTTTTTCGATCCGAGCCGCGAGGGTTTCGCCCTCGATCAGCTCCATCACCATGTAGTTGGGGCCGATGTCGTGGAGCGTGCAGATGTGCGGATGATTCAACGAAGCCACGGCGCGCGCCTCGCGCTCGAACCGCGCTCGAGCATCCTCCCGTTGAGCGATGTGGTCGGGCAGAACCTTCACCGCTACCGAGCGATCGAGCCGCGTGTCGCGGGCTTTGTACACTTCGCCCATGCCGCCCGCGCCCAGCGGGGCGAGGACTTCGTAGGGACCGAGGCGTTCACCCACGTCCAGGGGCATGGCTTCTCAGCTTAGCGCAACCAGCGAAAGCTCGCTCCAACATCCAAGCATCGAGCCGTATTCGCTTGCCGGGGCGGCTCTTTCTCAGCCGCCCTGGACAGCACTGAAACCGCAGGCGAGCAAGATCGCACGCCGGACTTCAATCCAGCGTTCCTCAGGCAGATGACTGATCAAGGTGCCAATTCGCTTCCGTTGGGCGAGCGCTAAATGGTCGAAATTCAGGGCGCAAGCCACGGGCATGCCATCATCCGGAGTGAGGATCATTTCGGTCGAAAGGCCACGAATCGTCCGTGTTACCGGGGCCACAATGATCTCATTGAGATGGTCGATTACTTCGTCCCGCGTCAGGATCAGAACGGGGCGGCGCTTATCGGGAGGGTGAAACGTGTACCAGCGGATTTCACCGCGCTTCAATCGAGGTTCTCCCAACCCTCGCCGTCCCACGACAGAGGATCCTCGCCTCCGGAGAACTCCTCGCGCATCGGAGGAATCGCCGAGTAGATCGACGAATCGTCAGGCCGGAGTTTGGTGATCAGCCGGAACAACCGGGCTCGTTCCCGTGGCGGTAGCGCTTCCACGAGGGGCACGATCTCCTCGACCGTCAAGCGCGAGTGCATCGACTGAAGTGTACCACCGCGAGGTCACTTCCCTGGGGCCAATCGCGCCGCCCAATTCTGGATGACAACTATCGTTCGGTTTTGCGGCGATGTTGCTACCGGCTCATACACGAGAAACCGTTGCCCATCCGGGCTAGGTTGGAAATAGGGGCGGAGACCGGCAATCGGAATCCGGAAGAGCGGCTGCGGGCGGCCAAGACGGACTCCATCGGCCTGTAGTTCCATGGGCGCCGCCATGAGCGTGCCACCGGGTCCGGCCCAGAACAGTTCCTTGCCATCCCGCCGCCATGCAGGCAACTCGCCACCCGAAGCCGACACCAGACACTTGCCCCGCTTGTCCGGATAGCCTTGGATGTAGATCTCATACCGGCCCGATTCGTCTGACTGGTGCGCCACCCACCGCCCATCCGGCGAGAACGCCGCATAGCGCTCGTTGTAGCTCTCCGTCAGATGGTTCCGGATTGGCTTCCCCGCCGGCCGACAACGGGAGCTTCCGAATGTCGCCGAATCCAGACAACAGCGTCTTCCCGTCCGGCGAGACGGTGTTGACAAGGTCAAGAATCCCGGCCTTGGCCAGCAGCAGCTCCTCGCCCGAACCATCGGTTTAGCTTTTCATCACGCGCTTCGCCGCCTATGCCACCGCCGTGCTCACGGCCGTAGCCACGCCGCTTACCTTCTCGGTCCAGCCGCGGTTGAGCCGCAATCTCGTCGACTACTCGTTCGGCGCCGTCCGCCCGGTGGTTGCCATCGCCGGACTCGCGTTCACATTGATGCCGAGCGGGTCCGATCGCAACCGCTTCCTCGGCTCGGCAGCCTACGGTGGCCAAAACGAGGGTGCGAAGCACGCTCCATGATGCCACACCAACCCCGGCCCTTACCGTTCTTTGCCGAAACTCTTACAACTCCTTCACGACTTCGAACAGGTTCCAGCCGCATACTCGCACTCATGAAGTTCGCAACCATGCTCCTGATCCTGGCGGCCACGGCCACCGCCGCCATTCGCGTCGACGTCTACCCGGCCGCCCCGCGAACCGACGCCATCGAGTACGACATCGTCGTCCCCCCCGGCCACGACCCCACCGCCATCGTCCTCCGCTTCGACGGTACGCCCACCCTGGACCCCAACGGTGACCTGCTGGTCGCCCGGCGCAACGGGTCCGTCTTCCGGCACAGCGCGCCCGTTACCTACCAGATCCGCGACGGCCTCCGCACGTTCGTCGAGAGCCGGTTCCGAGTGCGTGCCAACGGTTCGGTGGGCTTCGAGATCGGCGAGTACGACCGTGGCCACGAGCTTGTCATCGACCCCGTCGTCACTCACACCGAGCGGTTCAACCAGCGTTTCCTCACCATCGCCGCGGAACGCAACACCGGCAACGTTTTTCTCAAGTCCGAGACCCAACTTGTCAAGATGGACCCGAACGGCGCGATCCTCTCGGCCACCGTACCCTTGAACGGCGCCGTCACCAAGTTCGACGCCATGGCGCTCGATGGGGCCGGGAATCTCTACTTTGCAACCGCGGGCAATTGCCCCGCAGGCACTCCGTCGGCCGGCGTGGCTCCCGGCGGCGACATCGTGGTTGGCAAGCTCAATCCCGATCTCATCACCGCCGCCTATCTGTTCTGCGTCCGGCCAGGGCCATCGACGATAGTTCTATCCGCCGCTGTCGATAGCGCCGGGGCGCTCTACGTCACCGGCGGCAGCACCTCTGATATCTTTCCCGCCACGGCCGTCTTCGGAAGCATCGTCAGCGGATCCCGTCACATGTTCGCCTTCAAGGTCTCGCCCGCGGGCGACAGCCTGCCGTATTCGATCGTGACGGGCAACGACGCTGCCGGCCTAGCCATCGCCCTCGATAGCGCCGGCAATGCCTACGTGGCTGGAGTCACCGGACCCGGATTCGAACCGCGTCAGGCTTTTCAGCCGCAATTCGGCGGTGGGCTCACCGATGGCTTCCTGCTGAAGATCGCCGCCAACGGCGCGAACCTTCCTTTCGCGACGTTCCTCAACGGCACCCATGCGAGCGGCGTCGTCGTGGATCCGTCGGGGAAGCCCGTGGTGAGCGTCGAGAGTGCGAACCTGCCATTGGTGGGTCCGTTCGCGGGCGCCAACGGCGCCCCGCTGGGCCAGTCCGACGCCTACGTCGCGAAGTTCACGGCCGACGGGCAGCAAGTTCTCCTCGGCACTTTCGTTCCCGGCACCAGCGGCGGTTCGACGGCGCTCGGTATCTCGGCCAGCGATATTTACGTCACCGGCGTCACCGGCGCCCCGGGCACCAACGGGCTGTCCGAAGTCAACGGGATCGCGCTGCCTGCCAGCTCCGCGCCCCAGGCTTTCGCGGTCCGGATGGACCAGCAGTTCCAGCGTGTGCTCTCCACGCGCCTGCCATCCAACCGGCTGGACCACCCTGAGCAGATCGTTCCCACCAAGCTCGGTTTCATCGCCGCCGGGGACAGCCGGGCCCCGGACACCTGGCTGTCGTTCGTCTCCGAACAGGCCGATCTCGGCGTGAGTCTGCTCCGGGCGCCGGCCACCCAGCAGCGCGTCGAAGTGTCGAACTTCGGGCAGGAGAACGCCACCGGCGTCCGGCTGACGGCGCTGTTTCTGAACAACACGATCACCGGCGTGAGCGTGCCGTGCACGGTTCTCAGCGCCGCGGGCCGGAGCAGCCTGGAGTGCGCGCTGGGAACGCTGTTCAAGGGCGGGACAGTCACTGTGGTGGTCAATCTGGCGAATCCCGCCACGGGCTCGTTCAACGTATCGAGCGGCCTCATCGACCCCAACTCCGGCAACAACCGTCCCTAGCGGGACCGGCACCCATTACACGTACCTTTTCTGACCGAGATGTTTGCTTCTCCTTCACGACTTCCCGAGGGCTTCTGCCGCATACTCGCATCCATGAGCTTCGCACTCCCCCCGCAGTCCTGCTTGCCGACGCCATCGAGTACGACATCGTCCCGCCCGGCCATGACCCCACCGCGATCGACTTGCGCTTCGACGGCGCCGCCACTTTCGACGCCAACGGCGACCTGCACGTGGCCCGACTCGTCGGCTCGGTGTTCCGGCACAGCGCCCCGGTGAGCTACCAGGAGCGCGACGGAGTCCGCACGTTCGTCAAGAGCCGTTTCCGGCTGCGGGGCAACGGAGCGGTGGGCTTCGAAATCGGTGGCGGTGGCCGAGCGGTACGACCGTCTCCGGCGAGCCCGGGCGGGACATTCCCTTGGGGATGAATTGAACGCGATCGCGTTACGTTGTGCCGCGCGGCCAGTGAGATCGGGAGTGAGCGCGGAGGAGATCCTTGGCTACTACGAATTCGGGATACCGTCCCGTTAGTGGGGGCGCGGCGGCTGATCTCGCCGGTATCGGTGCTTGCGTTGTGAATTGCCAGGCGTGACCTGGACCTGTTTTTGCGGAGGGCTTCGGTTGAGACGGTGCCATTCGACGCTGCGCAGCTTGCGATGGCGCGATTGGCGTTCCGGCGCTTCTGCAAGGGCCGTCACGCGGCAGGGCTCAACTTCGGGACTGTGCGGCGTATGCGTTGGCGCGGTGGTCCGGGGAAGCGTTGTTGTTCAAGGGGCGTGACATCACGGCTACCGATGTGGGCCAGGTGCGCAGTTAGGCGGGTAGGGGCTGGTGTGGCGGGCGTTGTCCCTACTCAGACAGTGGCCCCGCGGGGCAGCAACGAGTGGAACTGCAGAGTTTCGCTGCTACTGGCTTGAACTCGCTTGACAAACTGTTTCGACACTATATAGTATCGAAATTGATCCACAACCAAGGAGGCCAGGAATGAAGATCGGTATCATCGGTTCCGGAAACGTCGGAGGAGCGCTTGGGGCGCGTTGGGCCGCGGCCGGACACCAAGTCCTATTCAGTTCGCGCAATCCGGGATCGGAAGAGATGCGAGCGCTGTTGGCCAAGGCTGGGGGTAACAGCCGCGCGGCGACGTCGGCAGAGACGGCAGAGGGAAGCGACGTGATCCTGATTGCGACGCCGTGGGCAGCCACGCGCGCCGTCGTCGAGGGACTCTCTCTGGCTGGCAAGGTCGTTATCGACGCGACCAATCCGCTGCGTCCGAGCCTGGACGGGCTGGAGGTTGGGATGGACACCTCCGGCGCCGAGCAGGTGGCGCAATGGGCGCCTGGAGCTCTGGTGGTGAAGGCGTTCAACACGATCGGCTTCAACATCATGGAGAGCCCTCGTTTCGGCGATCGGGGGGCTGCGCTGTTTTATTGCGGCGACGATGCGGGGGCGAAGGGCGTGGTCCATCAACTGGCGTCGGAACTCGGTTTTGAGGCGCACGATGCGGGTCCGCTGCGTCAGGCGCGGTTGCTCGAGCCGTTCGCGCTGCTGTGGATCTCGTTGGCGCTGGTCCACGGGTATGGCCGCGAGATCGGATTCTCGCTACTGCGGAGATAGAGTCACTGTGAGCGTGCGGACTTCGCTCATCGCGAGCTGTTCGATAATGGTATTCCGCTATGGCATTCCTTCACGACGACTTTTTGCTGTCGAACAAATCGGCCCGTCATCTCTACCATACCTACGCCGAGAATCAGCCGATTCTCGACTATCACAATCACTTGCCTCCGGGCGAACTCGCGGCCAACCGGCAGTTTGCCGACCTCTACGAGGCGTGGCTCGAGGGCGATCACTACAAATGGCGCGCGATGAGGGCCAACGGCGTGCCGGAGGTCTATTGCACTGGCCGGTCGACGCCTCCGTTCGAGAAATTCCTCGCCTGGGCCAAAACCTCGCCGCATACGCTGCGCAATCCCTTGTTTCATTGGACACAACTCGAATTGGCGCGGCACTTCGGGATTGAGGATTATCTCGAAGAGTCCACCGCGAAGGCGATCTGGGATCGCACATGCGCGATGCTGGCGACGGAGGACTTACGCGTCTGGGGAATTCTGAAGAAGTTCAAGGTGAAGGCGCTTTGCACCACCGATGACCCAGTGGATGACCTGCGCTTCCATCGGGAAATGGCGGCCAACGAGGCGCTCGAAACGAAGGTTTTTCCAGCGTTCCGTCCGGACAAAGCGCTGCGGGTGGATCAGCCAGCCGCATGGAATGCCTGGGTGGACCGATTGGCGGGCGCCGCCAACATCGAGATCTCCTCGCTCGCGCGGCTGCTGGCGGCACTGGAGCAGCGGCACGAGTTTTTTCATTCGCACGGTTGCCGGCTGTCCGATCACGGCCTCAACGCGGCGTTCGCGAGCTTCTGCAACGAGGCGGACGCGGCGTCCATTTTCACGCGCGCCCGCTCCGGCAGCGCGGCGGGGGAGGACGATTATCGCAAGTTCGCCACCTTCCTGATGCTGCATTTCGGGCGGCTCGATGCACAGCGGGGCTGGACCAAGCAGCTTCATCTGGGGGCCTATCGCAGCGCGAACACCCGCAAACTCGCCGAACTCGGCCCCGACACAGGGTTTGACTCCATGGGCGATTGGAATCAGATCGAAACCCTCGGCGCCTATCTCAACCAACTGGAGAGCGAAAACCTACTCCCGCGGATGATCCTCTACAACGTAAATCCGGTGCAGAACTATGCGTTGGCCACGATGGCCGGCAACTTCCAGGACGGCACGATTCCAGGGAAGATTCAGTTCGGGTCCGGCTGGTGGTTCCTGGATCAGAAGGAGGGTATGGAATGGCAGATGAACGCGCTCTCCAACACCGGACTGCTCTCGCGGTTCGTCGGCATGCTGACGGATTCGCGATCTTTCCTCTCCTTTCCGCGGCATGAGTATTTCCGGCGTACGCTTTGCAACATGCTGGGTCAGGATGTGGAGGCGGGGCTGCTGCCGGATCGCGAAGACTGGCTGGGGCCGATGATTCTCAATATCTGCTACGGCAACGCGCACCGCTACCTGGAACTGCCGGGGGTGGACGAGGCCTGATTCCACACTTCCCGCCCGGAGTTCGACGTATCGTACGCCAGGGGCTTGCCCGGGACGATGAATTTTGACGGTCAATTGGCATTGACAGGGACCACCGCCACGCCGTATTCTAGGCGAAGAAAAGGCGAACACATAATATGGCGGCGTCCCCAGTCCTTTCTGCCGCGCTCCTGGCGAGCGCCCGGCCCTTGCACCTCCCGCTGATCGCGCCGGTGGGGCTTGCTTTTCCGCGCGGGCGCATCTCTGAAATCCATGGCGCGCCCTCCTCCGGACGCACCAGTCTGCTGTTCAACGCGCTGGCGCAAGCGACGGCGCAGGAAGGGGACCTATGCGCGCTCGTGGATTCCACCGACGCCTTCGACCCTGACTCGGCCGCGGCGGGCGGCGTACAGCTCAACCGACTGTTGTGGATCCGCTGCGAACAGGCGCAAGGCCGTGCTCCTCTGGTTGCGGGAGGGCGCTTCGTGCGACCGCTCGAAAAGGCTTTTCGCGCGGTGGACCTGCTGCTGCAGGCCAACGGTTTTGGGGTTGTGGTGCTCGACATGGCCGATGTGGATGCGCGCGCAGCCGATCGGGTGCCGTTGAACTACTGGTACCGGTTCCGGCGCGCGGTGGAGCAGACGCGGACGGCGTTGCTGGTGATCACGGAGAAACCGCAGGCGCGCCAATGCGCGGCGTTTTCGGTGGAGGCGCAGCGGCGCGGGGAGGAATGGTCCGGCGTGGCAGGCTGCTCGCGGACGCTCGACGGCGTGGAACTCCATTTTGAACCGCGCAAGCCGCCGGGATCGGCGCGGGCGTCGATGCCGGCGCGGATGCCGATTGCGGCAGGCGGGTAAAAGGCGCAGCCGGTGTACGCGTGCATACATGCGCCGGGGATCGCGGAGTCCGGCATTGCGAGCGAATTTTCTCCACGCGTGGAAGAGATCGACGCCGCGACGGTGGTGCTCGACGTTGGAGGGATGGAACGGCTGCTCGGGTCTCCGCGCCGGATCGCCGAGCTGATCGCGGCGAAAGCGGGTCCGAACGCCAACATCGCACTGGCGGCCAATCGCAATGCGGCTATCCACGCGGCGCGGGGCTATGCGGGTATCGTCGTCATACCGCGCGGAGAAGAAGCTGCGCGGCTGGGTGCGCTGCCGGTCAATCTGATTGCCACGACGAGCGATGTGATTGAAACGCTGGCGCATTGGGGAATCGGGACCTTTCGTGAGTTGGCGGCGCTTCCGGAAACCGGGTTGGCGGAGCGGTTTGGGCAGGAAGGCGCGCGGATCCGCAAGCTTGCTCTTGGCGAGGCTTCCGCGCCCTTATGGCCGGACCGGGCCGAGCCGGAATGGATGGAATCGATGGAACTCGAGCATCCGGTGGAACTGCTCGAGCCGCTGTCGTTCCTTCTTTCGAACTTACTGACACGGTTATGCGATCGCCTGGCCTCGCATGGGCTGGCGCTGCTCGAGTTACATCTCGCGTTGCGGCTGGAAGGCGGCGGCGTGCATGAGCGGCGCATGCGATTGCCTGTGCCGATGCGCAATCCGGTGGCGTTTCTGAAGCTGCTGTCGCTCGACTTGGACGCGCATCCGCCGGGCGCGCCGGTACTGGGGGTATCGATCGCGGCCGAACCGGCCAAGCCGCGCGCGCTCCAGGAAGGCCTGTTTCTTCCGCCGGCGCCGGAGCCGGAGAAACTGGAGCTGACGTTGAAGCGGATCCGCGCGATAGTGGGCGAGGAGAACGTGGGGTCGCCGGCGTTGGTGGACACGCACCGTCCGGGTGCTTTCCGGGTGGCGCAGCCGTTCGAGGGGACAAAAACCGATCTGCTACCGCCACCGGCGACGCTGGCGGTGCGCCGTTTCCGGCCTCCTGTGGCGGCGCAGGTGACGCCGGCCGGTGGACCGCCGGCCCGATTGCGCGCGGCCCAAATCGAAGGAGATGTCGTTGCCGTGGCCGGGCCCTGGCGGACGTCGGGGGACTGGTGGACGGCGTCGCCGTGGGCGCGCGATGACTGGGATCTGGCGTTGAGCGACGGAGCGCTGTATCGGGTTTACCGGGAGTTCTTCAGCGGACGTTGGTTCGTGGATGGGAGGTATGATTGATGGCGTATGAAATTCCTGGTATCCGCATTCGCGCTTTTGCTGGCCACGGCGATGGGCGCCGGCGAGAAGTCATTTCTCGTCCAGGCCAACCGGGTTGCATGGGAGCCGATCACGCCTCCCGGTGCGCCGCCCGGATTGATGCAGCGGCTGCTGCACGATAACAAAGACAAGCAAATCTCATCGGCGATCGTGAAGTTTCCCAAGGGCTATGTGGAGCCGCGTCACTATCACACCAAGTGCGGCCACTCCATCTATGTGCTGAAAGGGCGCATCCAGGCGCCGGGCACGGTGTGGACTCCGGGCAGCTTCCACTATGCGGCGGTGATGGAGGCGCATGGTCCGCTGGAGGCGCTGGAGGAATCGGAAATCCTGTTCTACACCGACGGCCCGTTCGATTATCACGTGGAGAAAAAATGAAACGCACGATCCTAATCGCCCTGCTCACGATGCCGCTGCTGGCACGGGATCCGCTACCGCAGCGGATCGCCCATATGGACGCGAGCAAGTTCCGCAAAGCTAAGGCGGTGCACGAAGGCGCGGGCGAACTGCACTACATGGGGCTTTTCGACGCGCAGACGTTCAACACGAATTTCATCTTTTTGCATCGCGGCGAACTGCAGCCGGGTGGGGGGATCGGCCATCACTTCCACAACCACATGGAAGAGATGTTCGTGATCCTCGACGGCGAAGCGCAGTTCACCATTGACGGACGGACATCGTTGCTGAAGGGTCCAGCGGGCGCGCCGTGCCGGATGGGGCATTCCCACGGTATCTACAACCACACGGATAAACCGGTCCAATGGATGAACATCGCGGTGGGCACGATCAAGGGAAAGTACGACGCCACAAATCTAGATGACGATCGGGTGGGTGCGCCGCTCGATGCCAAGCCGGTTTTCATCACCATGAAACTCGACAAAGCGCTGCTCAAGCAGACGGACGGTTTCCATGGAGGCGGCGGGGCGATTCGTTATCGCCGCGCGCTGCTGCCGGAAGTTTTCTATACCAACTGGTCCTATGTGGACCATGTGATCGTCCCGCCGGGCGGCTCCACAGGCGGCCATCGGCACGAGGGGGTCGAGGAGTTTTATTACGTGATCGGCGGAAAGGGGAAGGTGAAGGTGGGGCAGGAGTCGGCGCCGGTGGGTAAAGACGACGCGGTGCCGGTTTTTCTCAATGAGGCACACTCATTCGAGAACACGGGGACCGAGGATCTGGAAATGATGGTGGTGGGTGTGGCGCGGGCGAAGTGGGCGATCGATGGAGTTGGGGTGCGGTAGAAGGGAGCGAATGTCGGCACGATTCGAACGGCTGCTGTCGTTCCGGAAATCCTTACTCCGGTTGGCCCGCTCCCCCGTCAATTCGGCAGAACATCCTCTTTCGGCGGGTCCGCCAACACGGCACGCAGGGCACGGGTCTGGGCATCGCTACGCAATCGAGCGATGGCTGCGATGTTTTTGCGATCGCCCCGGCGCAGCGCACAGTAACCCGGCGGCCAGAATGGTCAAAAGCGATCTCGTGCCGATGATGGGTGAAACGCTCGCCGCCGTATCGTCACTATGATAGATCGGAGACCCGATATGGCCAAGAAGAAAAACCCCATTCGTCCTGTCATCGTCACCTACCGGTCGCTTGCTCAAGCCGGCCGAATGATCGAGGAGGTGGCCGCCGGGGGCCAGGAAGAGTCGCTGGTTCCGGTGAAGCCCGGCGAGCGGACGCGGATGCTCGCGCAGGTGAGCCACGCCATGCAGACGCTGCAGGAAGCGGAGAGTAAGGGCGGGGTGATGATCAGCGTGCAGGACAAAGCGGCGTCGCTGCTGCAGAGCCACCTTGCCCGCGAAGCGGCCAAAGCCGGCCAACTCGATCCGGCCGAAGCCGGGGGACTCGAAGCGAAGTTCGACGAGCGCGACCTGGCCGGTTGGATCGGCAGCTTCTTTACATGGTGGCAACGGATCCGGCCGCACAAGCTGATCGCCGGCGATGAGACGCCGGGCACGATTCCCAACACCGCTCGTCTGGCGCTGTTCGCCGACTGGGCCACGGGCATGTACGGCGCGCCGGTGATCCAGCAGAGCATTCAGAATGACGCGCGTGGATTTCAACTGGTGATGCACCTGGGCGACACATACTACTCGGGCGACGACGATGAGATCGCCGAGCGGCTGCTCGATTTCTTCCCCCGCCCGGCCGGCGCGCTCACGCGCACGCTCAACGGCAATCACGAAATGTATACCGGCGGCAAAGCATACTTTCGCAAGGCGCTGCCGGCGCTGGGCCAATCGGCGAGTTACTTCGCGCTGCAGAACGATCACTGGCTGCTGTTGGGGCTCGACACCGCGCACAGCGATCATGATCTCGCCCCGGCGCAGTCGGACTGGGTCCACCGCATGGTGGCTAATGCCGGAGACCGGCGGGTGATCCTGTTCAGCCACCATCAGCCCATTTCACTTCTCGAGCGGCAGGGCCCGAGGCTGCAGGAAAAACTTGGGGATCTGCTGGACTCGCAGCGCATCTTTGCGTGGTATTGGGGGCATGAGCACCGGTTGTTCCTACATGACAAGCATCCTCTATGGGGCATGCACGGACGCTGCATCGGGCACGGCGGTTTTCCCTATTTCCGGGACAACGTGGTGGCCGCCACGGCGACGCCGCAATTCTTCCGGCTGGAGAGCCGGAATCTGGTGCCGGGAGGCGAGATCCTGACGGGACCGAATCCGTATGTGGAGGGCCATGAGAGCGAGTACGGTCCGCATGGGTATGTGGCGCTCGAACTCGACGGCGCGGGCGCGCACGAAGTCTGCCACGATGCCGATGGAACGGTGCTGCGCGAACAGGAACTGGTGTGAGATGGCGACGAAGAAGGCGGACACCACCGTTGGATATGCCCTGCGGGTGCTGGGTAACCTGAACAAGTTCGAAGAAAGGGTTCGTGACACGCCGGTTCTCGAACTGCTGAGTCCGGTGAGGAAGCAGCCCTTGCCGGATGAAGGCGAACTGGAATTGCTGGGCGGAGGGTTGGAAGGCATTGGCGGCCTGGAGATGGCCGGTCCCGTGGGCGAAGACGATTTTGACCTTCCGGGCGGTGAGTCACCCGAACTGGCGGCCGAGCGCCGCCGGGTTGTGGAAGCGGGGCGCAAGGCGGTCACCAAGCTCAAGAAGTCCGGCCGCTCGGTAGAGCTGACGCCGGACGAAGAGCAGGGGCTGGAAGCAATTATCCTGCTCACGGAGCGCCCGGCGATCCTGATTCAGGACGGGCAGTTCCTGCCGCCGCCGCAGGAATGGAAGAAGCTCGAGGGAGTGCGGGCGCAGATCGAAGCCAATCTCCCGCGCATTGGCCGCATCGAGTTGGACGGCCATCCTTCCATGGAATGGATCGGGACGGGGTTTCTGGTTGCCGACACCGTGGTGATGACCAATCGGCACGTGGCGAAAGTGTTCTGCAAGCAGTCGGGCAAGAAATGGGTGTTCGAGCCGGGGATGACGCCGCGCATCGATTACAACGAGGAACTGGGCGCCACCAGGCCTGCCGAGTTCGCCATCACGGGCGTTGTGGGGATTCACGAGAAGTACGACATGGCGCTGCTCACCGTTTCCCGCAAGGGAAGCAAATCGGCCCAGGCGCCGGACGCGCTGCCGGTGGCCAAGGAGCCGGAACTGGTTAAGAAGCGCGAGGTATACGTGGTGGGGTACCCAGCGGCGGACCCTTACCGGAACGATCCGGAAAACATGCGCCGCATCTTCAGCGGCATCTACAACGTGAAGCGTCTCCAGCCGGGCGGGCTGATGACCATCGATGCGAACCTGCCCATTCTGCAGCATGACTGCTCGACCCTTGGCGGCAACTCCGGATCCTGCGTGATCGATCTCGAAACGCATCAGGTGGTGGGCCTGCATTTTGGCGGACGCTACCGGCAGGCCAATTCGGCCGTTGTGCTTTCGCGGCTGATCAAGGATCCGCTGGTGAAGAAGGCGAAGATCGCGTTCGCGTAAGAGCGAACGCGATCCCCGCTACTGGACGGTGATGGTCCCCATCGCCTGCCATCCGGAATTATTTCCGAAAGTGTCGCGCGCGGCGGCATAGATCACACGATCCCCACCGAACGCCCCGTGGAATGACATATTCAGCACGAGCGTGAGTGTGTTTCCGGAGCCGAGGGCGGATGACCCCAGCGCGTTGATCGTACACTGGCTGTTACTGACCGAGCCTCCGCCCGGAATGACAATTTGGCCGGCGAAAGGACCACCGGCGTCGCCGGCGTCGTTCACAAGGACGAGCGTGTTGGTGGCCCGCACGTAGGCAAGATAGCAAGCCTGACGGCCGTCGATCGCGTTGTTGATGAGGATATTCAAGATATCGAGCGCGGCGAAACCGGCTGTATCGGAAAACGACGTGGTTAGGGTCAGGGATGTGGCGGTGGACCGCGTGGGATTCAGATTGGTCACCGATGCCGGGTTGAACAAGGCGCCCGGCACGGTCCATACTGCTTTGGCGTGCCAGCCGCTGTTGTTGGCGGCGGCGTCTCTGGCTGCCACATACACGATTCGATTTCCGGCGAAGAAACTGGTGAAGCTGATATTCAGATTGAGCGTGAGCGTATCTCCGATGATCGTTGCCGACGATCCAGCCGCGCTGACGGTACACTGCCCGTTGGCGGCTACGCCCGAGCCGGGAATGGAGATGGTGCCAGCGAACGGGCCTCCCGCGTCTCCGTTGTTGTTCACCAGGAACAGTGTCCCCGTGTTCACGCCCGAGGGGGCGAAGGCGATGTAACACCCGTTGCGTCCATCGATGGCGTTGTTGATCAGGACGTTCACCACGGAGAGGTCCGTGGCGCCGTTGGCGTCGCTGAAGGTGAAGGAGAACGTTTGGGCAAACCCGCTGCCGCTGGCGGGCGATGGAGCGCCCACCTGGGGCGTGAAGGCACTGCCGCCGCCACCGGGCGGGTCTTGGAAGATCGTGAACAATTGCCCGGCGACGGAAATGGTTCCGGCCCGCTGGACGACGCTGTTGTTGGCGTCGTAGATGAAAGTAGCCGAGCCGCTTCCTGAGCCTCCCGTACCGCTGGTGATGGTGATCCAGAAATCGTTGCTGGCCACAGACCACGCGCATCCGGGCGAAGTGGTGACGTTCACTTGTCCGGACCCGCCGAGGAAATCGGTGTTCAGTATCGTGGGGTTGATCGAATACGCGCATCCGGTTCCGGCCGATTGGATGACAGTGAGCGTCTTGTTGCCCACCACCACGGTTCCGGTTCGCGACGACGCGGTGGGATTGGGCGCCACGGAGTAGGTGAAGCTGCCGGGGCCGGAAAACTGAGATGACGAGACGCTGATCCAGGGCACGCTGCTCGACGCGGTCCACGAACAGGCGAACGCGGTGCTGACCGACGCTGTTCCGGAACTTCCGACGTCGGGACTGATGACGCCGGTAGGATTGATGAAGTAGGTGCAGAAGGGAAGCTGCTGAGCCTGGACAGGAATCAGCGACGACGCGGGTGAGGCCGCGCCGAACTGTCCTACGTTGTTGGCGCCCCATCCCCAAACGCCTTCGCTGCTGCCGAGCGCGAGGCTGTGAGCGAGGCCGCCGGCCACCGCGACCGTGCCGGCCAGATTCATCACCTGCGTGGGCACGCGTTTGGAGACGGTACTGTTGTCGCCCAGTTGCCCGCTCGAATTCAGGCCCCAGGCCCAGGCCGAGCCATCCGATCTGGTGGCGAGGCTATGATTATCGGCGGCGGCGATCCCCACCACCTGCGTCAACCCGCTGACGCGGACGCGATCGGCGCGATTGCTGGTGCTGCCGTCGCCCAATTGCCCGTTGCCGTTATAGCCCCAGGCCCAAACCGTGCCGTCGCTGCGCAAGGCGAGGGAGTGGTCCGTACCGGCGGCAATCGCGATGATGTTGGCAAGTCCAATTACCTGGACGGGCGCGTTCCGGTTGGCGAATGTGTGGTCGCCAAGCTGTCCGATATTGTTGAGTCCCCAGGCCCAAACGGTGCCGTCATTCTTCAGGGCGAGGCTAAAGCGTTCGCCCGCCGCCACCATGGTAATGCCCGTCAAGCCGGATACCTGCACGGGCGAATTCCTGGTGATGTTGGTGCTGTCGCCTAATTGCCCTTCGGAATTGAGTCCCCAGGCCCAGGCGGTGCCGTCGCTCTTCACGGCGAGGCTATGAAATCCGCCGGCCGCCACCCACATCACGTCCGCGAGCGCAGTTACTTGCACCGATGTGAGCTGCTGGAGATTATTTCCGATTCCCAACTGGCCGGACGAATTGCTGCCCCAACTGCGCACGGTGCCGTCGGTCTTCACCGCTAGCCCGTGTGTCCATCCAGCCGAGGCCTGCTGCGCGCCGGCCACGCCCAGCACGAGGCCGGGCGTACTGCGATCGGTGGTGGAACCGTCACCCAACTGGCCTGCCTGATTACGACCCCATGCCAGCACCGCACCGTCGGTGCGAACGACCATTCCGTGGTCGCGGCTGGCGGTGATGCGGCGTCCGCGCGATTCGAGCGTCACGGGAGGAAAAATGCCAGAGGCGCAGGCGTTGACCGCGGCAGGAGTTGCGGTTCCACCCAACCCGCCGTTGCCCAAGGCGCCGTTCCCGTTGCCGCCCCAGGCAAACAGAGAACCGTCGCTCTTCACGGCCAGGCTGTGCCCGGCGCCGCCGGCGACTCCGGAGACGCCGGTCAATCCGCCCACGACACCGGGCGTGGATCGGCTGTTGGTGGAGCCATCGCCCATTTGCCCGCTGGTGCCGAGGCCCCATGTCCACGCCGCGCCGGTGCTCTGCACGGCGAGACTGTGATAGGAGCCGGCGCCGATGGCCACGACGCTGCCGAGCGACACGGCCTGCACCGGCGCCGAACGGTTGGTGGTGGAGCCATCGCCCAACTGGCCGAACCCGTTGAAGCCCCACGCCCAAACCGTGCCATCGAGCTTGCGGACCAGGCCATGATCGCTTCCGGCGGCGATCGAGACGGCGTTGCTCAGTCCGGCCACCACTACGAAGTTAGGCCGGTTCGTGTTGGAGCCGTCGCCCAACTGGCCAGAGGCGTTCAGACCCCAGGCGACCACGGATCCGTCGCTCCTGAGGGCGAGGCTGAAGCGCTCGCCGGCTGCGATGGCGCTCACGTTCGTCAAACCGGCCACCTGCACGGGCGCGTTCCGCTGTGTGTTGGAGCCGTCGCCGAGTTGGCCGGAGGAATTCAAGCCCCACGCCCATACGGTGCCGTCGCTCTTGAGGGCCAAACTATGATAACCGCCGGCGGCTACGGCGCTCACGCCGGTCAATCCCGGCACTTGGTTGGGAGTCGGTTTGGCGTGGGTGCCATTGTCGCCCAACTGGCCGTTGGCATTCTCGCCCCAGGTCCACACCGTGCCGTCGCTCTTGAGGCCGATACCGTGGAACCATCCGGCGGACACCATGGACATGCCGCTCAACCCGGCGGCAGTGACCGGAGCCAGGCGGTCCACGGCGGTGCCATCGCCCAATTGCCCATTTCCATTTCCGCCCCAAGCGCACACGGAGCCGCCTTGCTGCAGATACAGATTGTGGAACTGTGCGCTTCCCAGACTTGGGGATGACGAAGAGAAGCGCGGGTCCACCGCGGCAAAAACGGCGCCCCGGGCAAGTGGCGCTTCGGCCTTTTGGGAATCGATGACGCCCGCGTTGAATGAATCCGAGGCGGCCGAGGACGGGTGGTTTGCGATCACTGCCACTGCCCATCCGAGATCGGCGTCCACGACGGCGCCGCTGATGGAGAAGGGTTCGAGCCCCATGCGTTCGTCCAAGTGAATCCTCGAACCCGCGAGGCGAACGTCGCGGGCAAGCCCCGAATTGTCGAACCATTTCCCGGTGAGCGCCGCTTCGCTCAGGCGGCCATGATCGAGCCGCCGCGAAACTTCCCGCAGGAGTTCGAAACCGTCGATGCCGCCGGCCGCCATCTCATGCGGAGCGATGGGCCCGGAATTCACGCCGTCGCTTCCCCACTCGAGGATGCGGCCGGCGCGATCCCGCGCGTAGGCGCGATTGCGGAACACGGCGATGGAATCGATGCCTGTGAGCCCGGCCACCGCCACCGGGTCCGCGATCATTTTCCTTGGATCACCGGGGACGATCTGGTTCCAGTTTGCACCGAACATCCACACCGTGCCGTCGGCGCGCAGCGCGAGAGTAAAAGCCTTGCCCGCCGCGATCGCAGTCACATCGCTGAGCCCATTCGCCAGACCCGGCTGGACGCGCGGCGTCCATTCGCCATTTCCCAACTGGCCCTGGTCATTGGCGCCCCAGGTCCACACCGTACCGTCGGGGCGCAGGGCGGCGCCGTGCATCGCTCCAGCCGCGATGGCCGTGGCATCGTCGAGCCCCTCTATCGGACGCCACCGCTCCACCGGCTGCAACCCGTCCCATTCCCAGACCTTTCCGTCCGCGGTGAGCACCATGACCCGCGAGCCGGCCTCGGGAACCGCCACTCGCTGCGCCATCGATATGTCGCCGAGCGCATTGAGCGAAATTGCCGCCTGGCCGGAATTCGACGGAATCGACTGTAGTAGATAAATCTGTTGGGCGCTGAGCGATGTCATCCCCCAGGCGGCGAACACGAGACAGACGCTACGGATGCCGGTAAGACAGGTCACGAACCTTCCTCCCTATTTCAGACCGCTTCATTGTAGAACGTCGCGTACTCGAATGAAAAGGCGCACGGACCCTACCTCAATAAGAACACCGACGAAGCGAATCCAACTACACCCGAAAGGAGATTTTTTTACGGAATCGTAATCGTACCCATAGCCTGCCAACCGGTATTGTTGCCTCCGGTGTCGCGCGCGGCTGCATGGACGATCCGGTCACCCGCGAACCCCTGCTGGAAGGACATGTTCAAGGTTAGCGTCAGCGTGTTTCCGGCGCCTGAGACCGAGGAGCCGGCCGCATTGATCGTACACTGGCTGTTGTTGACCGAACCAGCGCCCGGGATATTGATGGCTCCCGCGAATGGACCGCCGGCGTCTCCGGCGTCGTTCACCAGCAGTAGCTGCCCGGTCGATCGCACGAAGGCAAGGTAGCAGGCGTTCCTCCCATCGATGCCATCATTGATCAGAATATTCAGTATGTTGAGGTCGGCGAAGCCGGCGGTATCGGAAAACACAGCGGTGAGGGCGACTGTCGCCGCCGCCACCCGCGCCGGCGCGAGACTGACCACGGAAGTACCGTTGCCTGCTGGCGTCCCTCCGGGCACGTTCCACACTCCCTTGGCATGCCAGCCCGTGTTGTTGGAGGCGTTATCCCGAGCGGCGAGATACATCACGCGGCGGCCGGCGAATCCGGTGGTGAAAGACATGTTCAAGGTCAGCGTCAGCGTATTGCCGCTCATGAGCACCGAGGATCCGGCGGCCTGGATCGAACATTGTCCGTTGCTGACGGAGCCGGACCCTGGGATGATCATCGATCCTGCGAACGGGCCTCCCGCGGCGCCGGCGTCATTCACCAGCAACAACTCTCCGGTGGCGCGCACAAAGGCGATGTAGCAGGCGTTGCGCCCGTCGATGGCGTTGTTGATCAGTACATTGAGAATGTTCAGGTCCGCGGCTCCGTCTCCGTCGCTGAACGGGAATTGGAATACTCCGCTCATGCCCGAGCCCGACGATGGATTGGGCACCCCGACGGCTGGAAGCGCCAAGCCGCCGACGCCGCCCGCCTGCTGCGTGACGGTGAATGTCTGTCCGGCGATCGAAATGGTCCCCACGCGCTGTGCGCCGCCGTTACCGGCCACGGAAAAATTCACGGTTCCGTTGCCTGCTCCCGAAGCACCGGCGGTTACGGTGATCCAGCCCGCATTGCTCACCGCGGTCCAGGGGCATCCGCCCGGGCTTTCGGGCGCCACGCCGACCGAACCTGAGCCGCCGAGGGCGGGGATCAATGCCGAGCCCGGAGAGAGTAGGTATGAGGACGTGCATCCGCTTCCGCTCTGCGTGACGACGAAGGTGCGCCCAGCGATGGTCAGCGTACCGGTCCGCGCGAAAACCAGCACATTCGGAGCTACAGTGTAGTTCACCGTTCCGCTTCCGGCGCCGGTGTCACCGGATGTGATCGTGAGCCAGTCCGCATTGCTGTACGCAGTCCAGGTACATCCTCCGGTGGCGGTGATCCCGACACTGGCCGAGCCGCCGGCCGAGCCCACCGCGGCCGCGGACGGTGTGAGCACCGATGAGCATGTTTCGTGCCGGAAGGCGAGGACCGGGTCGATCGAATCGGTGGGCGTGAGCCCGGACCCGAACTGACCGGCGAGATTCACCCCCCACGCCCAGATCGATTCATCCGGTTTAGCGGCCAGCCCGTGGATGAAACCAGCGGCTACGGAGGCGGCTCCGGTGAACGAGGTATTGAGGCCGGTGCGAACCGGGAGCAGCCGAATCGCTTCGAGCGTGCCGTCACCCAACTGCCCGGAAGCGTTGAAGCCGAATCCCCACACCGTGCCGTCGGTCTTCCACACCAGGTTGTGCGTGTTGCCGGAGGAGATGCCCGCGACATCGATGAGGGTCCCGGAGCGGACAGGCGCTGTTTGGTCCAGCCCAGTCCCGTCGCCCAACTGGCCGAAGAGGTTGCTGCCCCACGCCCAGACCGTCCCATCGGCTTTCAACGCGAGCGTGTGCCCGCCACCGCCGGCCGCGCATACCGCTCCGGTGAAACCCGCCACGGCCTGGGGCGTGGTTCGCTGCGCGGCGTTAGCGTCGGCCAATTGTCCGGTAGTGTTGGCGCCCCACGCCCACACGCTTCCGTCGGAGCGGACCGCCAGACTGTGGCTCTGTCCGGCAGCGATGGCCACGACGCCCGAGAGCGAGGCGATCTGGACGGGTGTGAACTGAGTGGCGAGGGTTCCGTTGCCGATTTGTCCCTGGCCATTGAAGCCCCACGCCCACACGGTTCCGTCCGAACGCAACGCCAGGCTGTGCGATCCGCCGGCCGCCACCGCGACAACGCTCGTCAGGCCGGAGATCGCTGCCGGCTTGGACCGGTCCGCGGTTCCGCCGGTTCCCAATTGCCCGCTGGCGTTTCCACCCCAGGACCACACTTGTCCGTCTCCCGCCACCGCCAAGCTATGTAGCTCGCCCGCGCTCACACCGGTGACGCCGACCGGTCCGAGTGCCTGCACGGGACGGAACCGCGTCACCAGGGAGCCATCGCCGAGCTGCCCGTTTGCGTTGCCGCCCCAAGCCCAGACCGTGCCGTCGGAGCGGACCGAGAGGGAATGGCTACCGCCTGCAGCGAGCCGTGGGGCGGGGCACACTGTGGCGGCGGTGGCGAGCGCCGCGTGCAGAAGGAAGCTGCACGGCGCCAGGATACGAATCGAACGCAGCCAACGGGGGAGGCTCGAGAAGTGCGGCGAGATTTCCATGATCGGGTCTGGTAGGGCCAGAACTCAAGTGTATCCGCCGGTGAGCGGCGGGTTCAAGGTATGCAGAAGTTAATTTCAGTCTGGGGATCGCGCGGATCACAGACAGGAGCCGGCCGCGCTTACGGCAGGGTGATGGTCGCCATCGCCTGCCACCCGGAGTTGTTTTCCGCGACGTCGCGGGCGGCAGCGAAGACCAGGCGGTCACCCTGAAACGCGGCGGAGAACGTCAAGTTGAGAGTCAACGTAACGGTACTCCCGGATTCGACAACGGACGACCCGGCCGCCACGATCGAGCACTGGCTGTTCGCCGCAACGCCGGCGCCTGGTATCGGGATGGAGCCAGCGAAGGGACCTCCCGCCTCGCCGGCGTCATTCACCAGGAACAACGTGCGCGACGGCCTTACGAAGGCCAGGTAGCAAGCGTTGCGGCCGTCGATCCCATCGTTGATAAGGATATTGAGGATGTTCAGGTCAGCGAATCCGTTCTGATCAGAAAATATTGTTGTGAGCAGCACGGTGTTGCTCGTTATCCGAGTTGGCGTCATGGTCACGACCGCGGTGGGCGGCGGCGAGAAGGGCACGGTCCAAACGCCTCTGGCATGCCAGCCTGTGTTGTTGCCAACAACGTCCCGCGCGGCTGTATAGATGACCCGGCGTCCCCCAAAACCGGGGTGGAAAGCGATGTTCAACGTGAGCGTCAAGCTGTTGCCGCCGGCCGATACCGAGGATCCGGAGGCACTGACCGTGCACTGGCTATTGGTCGCCGTTCCGGTGCCCGGGATCGTTGCGCCGGCGAATGGTCCCCCTGCCTGCCCGGCGTCATTGACCAGCAGCAACTGGTTTGTCGGGCGCACGAACGCGATGTAGCAGGCGTTTCGTCCGTCAATGGCGTTGTTGATCAGGACATTCAGAATATGGAGGTCGGCGAAACCGTCCGGATCGGTGAAGGAGAACGCGAACACTCCCGATGCGCCGGTTCCTGAAGCGGGACTCACGCCGGCGATGGCCGGTGGTCCGGCGTTTCCGGCCTGCGAAACGGTGAAGGTGAGGCCCGCGACTGTGAGCGTCCCCACGCGAGGGGCACTGCCTGGGTTGGCCTCGACACTGTATGACGCGGAGCCGTTGCCGAATCCCGATCCCTGGGCCGGGTCGACAGTGATCCACGGTGCGTTTGCCGCTGCGATCCACGGACAACCGGGGGTGGCGATTACGGACACGCTCAGCACCGCTCCCGGGGATGCCACATTCGCCGATGTTGCAGTCAAACCGTACGAGCAGGCGGAGCCGGCCTGCGTTACGGTAATCGACGCGGAGCCGACTGCGATGGTGGCGGACCGTATGGAAGGACTGAGGTTGGGCGCCGCGGAATAAGAAGTGGTCCACACCAGCGCTCCGCTGGGCGCGGTGGCCCCGATGGCAATCCACGGCGCCGACGCTGTTGGTGGGACGAAGCATGCCGGCGTCGTATTGAAACTCAGTTGGCCCGCACCGCCGGAAGCCAGAAAGTTTTGGGCGGGAGCGGGCAGGAACGCGTAGGAGCAGGATCCGTCCGAGAGCACATAGGCCGCGCCGGCTTCCGAGAGCGTATTGTCGCCGCCGTTCGCGTTGACGCCAGTGGCGCTGCTGTCTTCTCCGGGCGCCCCGGCGACGATCAGGTCCCCCCAAAGTGCAACGGAACCACCGAAGGCGTCACCGGCGCCGGTGTTGGAGGCCTTGATGTAGGCGGTTTGGGTCCAGTCGATGCCGCCGTAGACGAACAGATAGGCTGCTCCGGATTGGATCGCCAAGTCGTTCTCCGCGCCGTCGACTCCGGTGGCGCTCCCTCCCTCGCCCGCGGCCCCCACCAGCACCCTATCGCCGGAGATGGCCACGGAGATTCCGAAACCGTCATTAGCGCCCGCGTTGACCGCTTTGAGATAGCCGTCCTGCTGCCACTGTCCGAAACCGTTGCGGGCGAAGGCGTAGGCGGCGCCCGCGTTCTGGGCCGAATTGTCAGTTTCGCGGCTGATTCCGACGCCATCGCTGTCTTCGAAGTTCGCGCCCACCACCGCCCGGTGCGCGAATACAGCCACTGACTGTCCGAAACGATCGTTCGCTTCCGTGTTGGATGCTTTGCAGTAGGCTTGTTGGCTCCACACCGCGCCGGTGCGCACGAACACATACGCAGCGCCCGAATCCGGAGCCAAATCGTTGTCGGCGCCATTGATCCCGGTGGCGCTGCTGTCTTCGAGGTTGGCCCCCACGATCACGGTGTCTTGCGAGGCGCCGACGGACCAACCGAAGGCATCTCCCGATCCCGTGTTGGATGCTTTGAGGTAGGCCTGCTGGCTCCACACACCGCCGTTGCGCACGAACACATACGCCGCACCGGCGTTGGAGCCGGATTCGTTGCTCGCGCCGTTGACGCCGGTGGCGCTGCTGTCCTCGAACGGAGATCCGACCACCACCGTGTCACCCGACACGGCCACCGATTGGCCGAAGAAATCTCCTATCCCGGTATTGGACGCTTTTAGGTAGGCCTGCTGGCTCCACACACCGCCGCTGCGCACGAACACATAGGCAGCGCCGGCGTTCAGCGCCAGATCATTATCGGGGCCGCCGACGCCGGTGGAGTTGCTATCTTCGCGGACCGCTCCCACCACGAGCGTGTCCCCCGACAAAGCAACCGAGAAACCGAAATTATCGCCCGCGCCCGGATTCGACGCCTTGAGGTAGGCTTGCTGGCTCCAAACACCGCCGTTGCGTACGAACACGTACACCGCGCCAGCGTCAGCGGCCAGATCGTTGCTGGCGCCGTTGATACCTGCCGTGCTGCTATCTTCGTTCCACGCTCCCACCGCTACGGTGGTGCCGGATGCGGCCACGGAGAAGCCGAACCAGTCACCCGCGCCGGTGTTGGAGGCCTTCAAATATGCTTGCTGAGTGAAGGTGGGATCGACGGTTACGGGCCAAACCGCCCCCGCGTCTTCCACCTCGAGCCATATGCTTTTGCCATCCGGACCGGCCGCAACACGCATCGCTGCCGGCAGCCCCCTGCCCGAGGCATCTGTCACCCTCAGGTCCGCGTAACGCAGGACCGTAGCATCGTCCGCAGTTGCCAGCGCCAACCCCTGCCCGCCCGGCTCGGACCGGGGGTGCAAATCGCCTTGCACGTCCATGGTCAGCCGCAGTGGAGCGCCCGGCAACCGATCGTCTGGCGGCCCGTGCAGTGTGAAACCCTGCTCGAGCCCGTCCGGGCGATTGACGTACCACTCGTCGATGCCAGCCTCATGCCGCAAGTAGATGCGGGAGGTTTCGCTGTCAGGTCCGGTCTCCAACCGCGCCGGACCCACGGCGGTTTGCCGTTCCCCATAGCCGGCTGACCGCAACCGCCAGCCCATTCGCCAGCCCCGAGGGGAAGACAGGCCCAGGCCGGCTGGGGAGAAGATAGCCCGCAGCCGCTGGGCCGGGTTGGCCGCAGCGTATGCATTCCCTCCGGCCGGGCGGATGGCGTAGCGGGCTGCTTCCAGGGCTTCGCGCAACGAACCGGTTCCGCGCTGCAGAAGAGGCACCTCGTCATGAGTGCCGGGCGCCGTCGCCCCGGCTAGTGGGAGCGCCACTCCAAGGATCCATAAGGGGCCAGGCGCGCTCGGGTAGGGCAGAAGCAAGACTCAGCCGCATGACTTCTGGATGTTACCAGACCGATGCCTGTGACGCGGGACCAGTCGCTTAACTGGCCCCGCGTCGCGAGCGGCTACGGAACGGTGAGCGTGGCCATCGCCTGCCAACCCGGCGTTGTTTTCCTGTACACGTGCGCGGCCGCGAAGATCAGACGATCCCTGAACACGAGGTGGAACGACAGGTTCAGTGTGAGAGTGACTGTATTGCCGGACTCGATCAACGAAGACCCGGTTGCATCGATCGAGCACTGGCTGTTACTGACTATGCCGGTGCCGGGTATGGGTATTGATCCCGCGAAGGGACCTCCCGCTTCGCCGGCGTCATTCACCAGGAACAGCGTCCGCGCCGGGCGGACGTAGGCGATGTAGCAGGCGTTCCGGCCGTCGATGCCGTCGTTGATCAGAATGTTGAGGACATTCAGATCGGCGAAGCCATCGACATCGGAGAAAGTTGTGGTTAGGATCACCGCGTTCGATTGGGTGCGGGCGGGCGTCATGCTGGAGACGTAGGTGGGCGGCGCGGCGAACGGCACGGTCCAAACGCCGAGGGCGTGCCAACCGGTGTTGTTCTCGATGGTGTCTCTGGCGGCGACGTACATGACGCGGCGTCCGCTGAAGGCGGGGGTGAAGGTGATGTTCAGTGTGAGGGCCAGCGAATTGCCGGACATCAGCACCGAGGAGCCGGTCGCATTGATCGTGCACTGGCTATTGGAGACGGTACCGGCGCCGGGAATGGTGATGGACCCGGCGAAGGGTCCGCCCGCCTGGCCCGCGTCGTTGACGAGGAACAATGTGCCGGATGAGCGGACGAAGGCGATGTAGCACGCGAAGCGGCCGTCAATGGCGTTGTTGATCAGGACGTTCAGGACGTTCAAGTCCGCCGCGCCGTCGGTGTCGGAGAAGTTGAAGATGAACGTCTGGGTGTTGCCGGTTCCCGAAGTGGGGCTCGGAGGAGTAACACCTACGGTGACGTCTCCAGCAGTGGGTTGCTGCTGGGTCACCGTGAACGTCAACCCGGCGATAGTGATGGTGCCCACGCGCTGGACGCTGGTATTTCCGGCCACGGTATATCCGACGGTCCCGTTGCCGTTACCGGAAGCTCCGGAGGTGACGGTGATCCAGGGGGCGTTGCTGACGGCGGTCCATGGGCACCCGGTGGTGGCGATGACGTTCACGGAAGCGGCGCCGCCGGCCGCGACCGGGTTGGCGGAGGTGGCGCTCAGACCATAGGAGCAGCCGAGTCCCGCTTGGTTCACGATGAATACTTTGCCGGCGATGGTTATCGCTGAGCTCCGCGGCGAAACGGACGGATTCGCCGCCACGGTGTATCCGACGGTTCCGTTGCCATTGCCGGACGACCCGGAGGTGACGGTAATCCATGCCGCGCTACTGACGGCGGTCCAGGGACACCCGGTGGTGGTTATTACGTTGACCGACGATGCGCCGCCAGCGGCGGTGGGGTTCGCCGAGTTTGCGCTGAGGTTGTAACTGCAGGTGGTATTAGTCAACGAGAAGTTTGCGGGAGTGGCTACTCCGGATACCGTGGCGGCGACGTTATAGGGGCCGCCGGCGACGCCGTTGGCAGTGAACGTGGAGGAGGTTGCAATTCCCGACACGTTGGTGACGGCTGTGTTGGAGCCGGCAAAGGCTCCACTGGCGCCGCTTGCCGGAGGTGTAAATGTGACGGTGATATTACTGAGCGGATTGGAGCCGGCGTCCCGGACGATCACGGATAGCGGGTTGGGGAAGGCAGTATTGATGGGCGTGGACTGCGGCGTCCCAGCAACAACGGTGACTGATGCGGGCGGCGGCGGTCCGCTGATGGTCAGGATCACCGGTATGGTGATCGCCAGCGTTCCATTCTGGGCCGTGGCGACGATCTGCCCGACATACGTTCCGCCAGACAATCCGGCGGTATTCACCGAGGCCGTCAGAGTGCGCGGCATTGCGCACAGATTGCACGAACCGGACGCTGAAACCGACAGCCAGTTCGGCGTCACTCCGGTATTGGCAAAGTACGTGAAGTTGAAGTTGGCGCCGTTGCTGGTGATGTCGATGGTCTGCGAGGGCGGGCTGGCGCCGGAGAACGACCGGCCCGGCAATTGCGTGAAGATGCCCGTTCCGACCACAAGACTCACGGGTACGGTGATGTCACCGCCGGGCGTTTGGAACAACAACTGGCCGGTGAATGTGCCGGGGATCAACCCAAGGCCAGGAAGGGCGGCGACGTTCACTCCGATGGTTACGGTGGAAGGAGAGTTGGTTGCGGTTCCGCTGGTGGCCGACGTGGTGAGCCAAGCTCCGCCGTCGGAGGTCGATGCGATCAGCGTCCAGGCGAGCGAACCCGCGCCGCGATTGCGTAGTTGAACGGTTTGCGATGCCGGATTGCCACTCGCGGTGAGAGCAAAGAAGCTCACCGCGCCCGCCGTGTTGTCGAAGAAAGCACCCGTGGCGGCCACGGTCAGCGTTACGGGAATGGTCATGACACGGGTGCCGTTTTGAGCAGTCAGGATAATCTCACCGGTGTAGGTTCCGGCCGGCATCGCAGGCGAAGCGGTCATCGAAACGGTAAGATTTTGCGGCATTCCGCACAAGCCGCAGCCGTTCCAGCTCTCGTTCGTCACGTTGAACCAGTTCCCGCCGGTGGCTGTGTACTTAGCCGCGGTGAAGTTGAACGACGCCCCGGTGCTCGCCACGGTCACGGTTTGCTTCAGGGGGTTTGCGCCGCCAGCCTGCATGACGAAATGCAGAGGGTTCACCTGCCGGAAGACGTCGTCGGCGACGGACACGACGATCGGGATTGTCATGTTCCCGCCGGAGGAAGCAAGCAATAACTGTCCGGTAAAAGTACCGGCCAGCAGCCCGAGACCGGGCAGGTTGTTCTTGTTGATCGATACCGTGACTTTCGAAGGCGCGGTGCCACTGGTGCTCGAGACGACGAGCCAGTTGCCGTTATCGGCGGTGGTCGCGGCCAGAGTCCAGGCGAGCGATCCGGCGCCGGCGTTGCGTATTTGGAATATCTGCCCCGGTGGCGCGGCCTCGGCAGTCTTGAAGGAGAAGGCAAGTTGTCCGGGCAGGTCGTCGAAGTGAGCGACGCCGGAAGTAGCGATCGTCAAGGTGACGGGGATCGTCATCGATGTGAAGCCGCTCTGCGCAGTCGCCACGATCTGCCCGGTGTAGGTGCCCGCGGCGAGACCGACAGCCGGGTTGACCTTGACGGTGATGCCCTGCGGCATTCCACAAAGGTTGCAGCCGTTCCAGCTCTCATTGACGACGCTCAGCCAAGCGCCCCCGGTGGAGGTTGTAGCGTTCACGGTGAAGTTGAAACCGGCGCCCGGACTGGTCACCATAAAGGTCTGCGGGAGCGGGTCGGGACCCTGGAAGAGCTTGGTGAACTGCAGTGCGTTCACTTGCTGGAACACCGCGTCGCCCACGATCACTACGACCGGAATGGTCACATTTCCGCTTTCGGTGAGGAACGCGAGCTGACCGGTGAAGGTGCCTGCCAGCAATCCACCGCCGGGCAGGCTGTTCTTGTCGATGCCCACGTGGACCAGCGACGGCGCTGTGCCGCTGGCGATGGAAGGCAGGAGCCAGTTTCCACCATCGGAGGTGGTGTGAACCAACGTCCAGTTGATCGTCCCGGATCCGGCATTCCGCAACTGGACCGACTGCGTGGGCGGCGCAGCTTCTCCGGTCTTGAAGGAGAAGCTCATCTGCCCTGGAAGGCTGTCGAATCCCGTGGCTCCTGCCGCGGTGACGGTGAGGGTTACGGGCACGGTGATCGACATGAATCCCGTCTGTGCGGTGGCCACTACCTGTCCGGTGTAGGTGCCGATGGGCAAAGTCGGAGCCGCGTTAATGATCACACGGATGGACTGAGGAGTCCCGCAAAGATTGCAGCCGTTCCAACTCACGTTGTCAGTAGTCAGCCAGCTTCCGCCGGTTGCCGTCGACGAAGAAATGGTGAAGTTGAATGACGTGCCCGGGTTGCCGAAATTGATGGTCTGGGGCAGCGGATTGGCCCCGCCGAACTGCTTCACGAAACTGATCGGATTCACCTGGCTGATCACGCTGTCACCCACGGTGACCGCCACCGGGATGGTGATGCTACTGCCGGATGCCTTGAACTCGAGAAGCGCCACGAAGGTGCCGGCCAACAGCCCGGCATTCGGCAGGTTGTTGACAACAACGCCGATGGTCAACGCCGATGGCGCCGTACCTGAAGTCGACGACATCGTCAACCAAGCGCCGCCGTCGGCGGTCACCGCGGTCCCGGTCCAACTGAGCGCTCCGCCGATGCCCCGGATCTGTACGGTCTGGTTGGGCATCGTTGTGCCCGCGGTCTTCATCGAGAAGCTCAACTGTCCGGCCGCGTTGTCGAAGTAGGTGCTGCCGGGGGCGGCCACAAACATCGTCACAGGGATCGTCATCGCCTGATTGGCGATTTGGGAGGTGATCACGACTTGTCCGGTGTAGGTTCCGGCCGCGAGCGCAGCGCTCGGATTGATCGCCACGCGGATGGTTTCCGGAGTGCCGCAGAGGATGCAGCCGTTCCAACTCACGTTGGAAACGGTCAACCAATCGCCGCCGGTGGCGGTAGCCTTCGCCGTGGTGAAGTTGAACGTGGTCCCCGTGCTGGCGATGGTGAGTGTCTGCGGCAGGGGATTGGCCCCGCCGAATAGCTTGGTGAAACTCAGCGGATTGACCTGCTGGAATACGTTATCCCCGACGACGATCGAAAACGGCACCGTCACGTTCCCCGACGCAGTCTGAAACAATAGCCGCCCGATGTAGGTTCCGGCAGTGTTGCCGCCGCCGGGCAAGCTAGCCTTGTTGATGCTGAAGGTGATCTCCGAAGGCGCAGTTCCGCTAGTGGAAGAAATACCGAGCCATCCGCTGCCATGTGCCGTCGTCGACGAGAGCGTCCAGTTGAGCGTGCCTGCGCCACCGTTACGGATCGACCTCTTCTGGCTCGCCGGCGCCGCCCCGCTGGTCTTCATGAAGAAACTGAGCTGTCCAGGCAAGTTGTCGAACAGCGCGCTGCCGGGCGGGGTGACCGTAAGCGTGATTGGAATCACCATCGTGGTGCTACCCGGCGATGAAGTAACGGTGATTTGCCCGGAATAGCTGCCCGCGGCCAGCGCCAGGCTCGGGTTTACGATGACGGTGAGCGTAGTTGGCGTGGCGCAGATGTTGCATCCGTTCCAGCTTTGATTGGAGACGGTCAGCCAAGCACCACCCGTAGTGGTGGCGGAGGTGCGTGTGAAGTTGAACGCGGCTCCCGAAGAGGCGATCGTCAAAGTCTGCGGCAGCGGATCGGCGCCGCTGAAAGCCTTGGTGAAATTCAATCCGGCCACGGGGGCGAATGTCTGCGCCGGCAACATGCCAGCGGCCAACACCAGCAGCGGGAAGACGCGGATCAACCCACCCCATGGCCCGCGCAGACGCAATTCCGTGGTTCCGTTAACGCTGTTGGTAAATTCCATAATTCCTCTGAAGGGCTCAGTATAGGCTGAACACACCCGTCAGCGGAAGTGTCTAAATGTGAGGAACAGTCGATTGTGGAGCTTTACGGTACCGTTACTGCCCCCACCGGTTGCCAGCCCGAGTTTCCACCCTCGATGTCGCGGGCGGCCACGAAAACGATCCGATCCCCCTTGAACGCCGGCTTCCAGAGGAACTTTAGCTTAAAGATGAGGTTCTTGCCGCTCGACACGACGCTGGAGCCGGTGGCGTCGAGCGTACATTGGTTGTTGCTGACCGTTCCCAGGCTGGGAATATTGATCGCACCGGCGTAGGGTCCCCCGGCATCCCCCGCATCGTTCACCAGCACCGCCGCCGCGGCGTTCCTCACAAATGCCAGGTAGCAGGCATTCCTACCGTCGATGGCGTCGTTCACCAGGATGTTGATAATGTCGATGTGCAACGGACCCAGATCGTCGTACACCGTTGCGGTGAAGGTCACACTGTCGCCAGCGGAGCTTCCGGGTGCGAGACTCACAACACCCGGCGTGGTGACCGCGGCGCCGGGCACGGTCCAGACGCCCTTGGCCACCCATCCGCTATTGTTATTGTCCTGGTCCCGCGCGGCCATGTAGATCACGCGGTTGCCACGAAACGGCGCGAGGAACGTGATCTTGAGGTTCACGATCAGGCGGGTGCCGCTCTCGAGCAAAGACGAGCCGACGCCACTGATCATGCAATTTCCATTGCTGATCGATCCCGAGCCCGGCAGCGCCAGAGTGCCGGCGAACGGCCCGCCGGCGTCACCGGCGTCGTTGACCAGGATGACGGATCCGCTCGCCGGTCCCGACGGCGCGATCGCCAGGATAGCAGGCCTGGCGGCCGTCGATCGCGCTGTTGATCAACACGTTGGCGATCCCGAGCGTATTGGCGCCGCGAGAGTCGTCGAAGATGAACTGGAAGGTCTGCTCGAAGCCAGTGCCCGAGGCCGGCGAAAGCCGCACGACGGTGGGCTGAAGGTCGTCCTGCTGCAGCGGCATTGTCAGGAACGCCACGTTCACCGAACCGGTCCGCGCCAGCGGCGACAACGGCACCGTGAAGGTCACCGAACCGGATCCGATCCGGTTCGCGCTGCCCGTAATCCATGACGTGTTCGAAGATGCTGTCCACGCGCATCCGCTTTGTGTGACCACGTTCACCACCACCGCCCCGCCGCTGAGCGGCGCCGTCACCGGATTTGGGGAAACTGCGTAGCTGCACGTGAGCGCGCTGAAGTTCGCCGTATAGGTGGCCGGGGCGGCCGGAGTGACCACGTTTTGTGACAATCCGCTCCCAGGAGTTCCGCTCCAGGAGGTCCACGTCAACGTCTGATTGCCCGGAGGCCGCTGCAGCGCTTCCGCGCCGATCGAATGCGTGACTCCCGGCGCCCACTGCAGGGTAAACGGCGGGGTCCGCGTTGCTCCATCCACGAGGACCGTGGCTCCGGGGAAATTGGTCTGGAAGGTCACCGTCACGGGGCCTGGCCCATCGGAAATCTGCGTCACGAAGCCTTCCGTGTCGCCGCCGAACGAAGAGTCGAACGTCCCGTTCGAAACGGGATAGTTCGTCGAATCCGTGTTCCCGACCACCACCACGGATGTTGCCGAGCTGTAGGCCAGTTCGGTAGCGCCGTCTCGTTCCGCTCCGCCGAGGAACGTCGAATCAAGAAGGACCGAGCCGGCCGCATTCAGGCGGAACAGGAACGCGTCCGCGATTCCGCCCATCTTCGGTTGCGGAGCTGTGAGGGTGGGAAAATCCAAGGATTCGGTTCCACCCACCACCGCCACCACACCACCCGGACCCACCACCAATGCCTCGGCGGAATCGGCAGCCGATCCACCCACGAGCGTGCTCCACTGCATCGACGGCCCGACGAACTTCGCCACGAAAACATCCATGAACCCATTCGGGGTCCGGTCGTAGGCTCCGGCCGTGGTAGGGAAATCCAGAGACACCGTCTCGCCCGCCGCGTAAACCGCGCCTGCTCCATCCACGGCGAGCGACTTCACGGCATCGCCGCCGGATCCGCCCAGGTACGTGGAACTGATTATGCTGCGCGTGATGACGTCGAACTTGGTGATGAAGCCATCGGTGCCTTTGGCGGTGGCCTGAAACGCGTTGGAGACTGGGAAATCAGTCGAGAAAGTGGCACCGCCCACATACACGGAGCCGGCGGCGCCGGCGGCGAGAGCCCATACGTTTTCGAGCGAACTCCCGCCGAGGTAGGTGCCGAATTCGAGGACCAGCAAGCCCTGGGTGAAGCGCGCGACGAATCCGTCCGAGTTGTCGAGCGTACTGTCGGTGGCGCCGTTCAAGGGCAAGTTCGGGGAGATCGTGTTCCCGGCGATCACGATGCCGCCACCGCTATCGATCACCACCTGCATACCGTCGTCCTGTCCCGAGCCGCCGTAGTAGGAGGAACGGATGAGGATGCCCGAGTTGGCGAACAATCGGGTGATCACGGCGTCAAAACTACCAGCCAGCGTGGACTGGAACGAACCGGTGACACCGGGGAAGTCCTCCGAGCTCGTTGTCCCGACCACCACCAGTTCCCCCGATACGGCGTTATAGGCAATATCCAATCCCTCTTCGACGGCGGAACCACCGAGAAACACCGAATACACCAACCCCGTTCCCGCGGCGTTCAGGCGTGTGACGAAGATGTCAGTGAACCCTCGATTCACGGTGAGTCCGGGAAAATCGGTGGAGGCCGTGGTGCCCGCAATGACCGCGTCGCCGCCCAACATGGTTACACCATTGGCCTGGTCGAAACTGTTCCCGCCCAGAAACGTCGAGTAGGTGATTACCGGATCGATCACAAGCGGAAGGTCGTGCCGGTAGTCGCCGATCTCGAATCGCGCCACTCCGTTCCGGTCGATGCTGTAAGCGCCGGCCACGGGAACCGCTTCTCCGTCTATGGTCTGGCAGACGCGGGGCCGCCGGTGAATCAGGTCTCCCGCGGCGGTAGCGATCCGGAGATCCCCCGACGTGTCGAGGATGACCTGCCCGCCCTCGAACTGCAGCCCGATCGCGCGCGGATCTGCACCCGGCGCAATCAGAAAGTCATACTCGAGGTCATTGCCCCCGTGATACAGCATGTCGACACCCGGGTAGACTCCGTTCAGAGCTACCTGACCGAAATGGGGAACATTGGTCCGCCACCGCGACGGGTCCGCGCCAAGATAATAGTGGCTTACACCCGGAAGGCGGTCGAACCCCTGGGTGTCTTTCGGGGGCTGTGCGCCTACGAGCGTCATCCGCACAGCGGAACCTCCGAGGGAGATCACTGAACCGGCGCCTGTGATTTGCATCGTCATCGCGCCGTGCCGCGCCACCCAGTGGACGGATGGGTCCGCCTGCCCCTGGTTCCGTTCGAACGAAACCGGCGTCTGCCCGAACCGCGGGCCTGGGGCCGGAGCGGCTGCGGAGATCGCGATCAGCCCGAACCAGGAAAGTACCATCGAGCGAAAAAACATATTGTTCCTCTCGCGTTTTATCTTATCTGGGAACGGGGCGCAAGGGCCACCCTGCAAATAAGGTGGAATTGAAATGGTGTCCGAACGAGCCGAACCGCCACTGGCAGCGAACGGTGACGATGGTACTATTACGTTCAGTTATGGATACACAACTCAGCTCCTTTCTGGCGGATGTATGGGAGAACCGGGATGTCCTCCTGTATGGCAATCCTGACCCTACGGGCGACGATGTTGAGGAAAGAGTGTATGCGATGTATGCGCCCATGCACGGAGTGGGGAACGCCGGAATCACTAAAGTCGCCTACGATTTGCTTGTGAACGGCATCAATGCGCCACCCAACAGCGGCTGGGTTCCGAGCCAGAGAACATGGGCGTATGTGTGGGATAACCGGTCCGCCGCTTCGGCGCGGGCGGGCTACAGGGTGTACATTAACGCGAAACTGACGCAAGCGACGCAAATCTTCCAGCGGATCATGGCCATGTCGGCCCGAGCACCAGCGCAAGCGAACCCTCCCAACGCCTTGCCTGTGATTCCCGACCATGTGCTGGCCACCAGCTACATGGCGCTGGCCAATAGGGGCATCTACGCCGATGTGATCGCTGGCATGAAGATCGCCTTTGCCGCCGAGGCGTTCAACGGACGTCCTGACATCATCGTGGTGTACATCAGCGATGCCGGCGGCCGTCAGATCGCGGCGCACCTGGCGCGGCGAATTGCCGCGATGGGCGACTGGTTCCGCACCGACATCCCGCCGATGACCGAGCGGATCGCATGGGGCATTTCGATCGGCCCTGAGGTGTCAGGCACCCAATGGGGAGTGGCTACGAGCTTTGGACAGGTGCGAACCACGCTCATCGCCTGGGCCATGATCGAGGCCGTCACGGGCGTGGCCACCAACGGGGGACGTCACGATGTCCCGCTGCAGATGGCCCGGCACGGCTCGCCCAACCGCCTCACGTTCTTTCAACTGGTGACCAGCAAGTTCGCGCAATACCAGATCGACGCCAACCGGCCGTGGGCGGGCTGAGTTATCACTGGTCCGGGAGAACGGCTAGGGAACGGTGATCGTCGCCATCGGCTGCCACCCGGAGTTGTGCTCTACCGTATCCCGCGCGGCCAGATAGACGATCCGGTCCCCCTTGAAGGGAGTCAGGAAGGTCAAGCTCAGCGTGACCGTCACCGTCGTTCCAGACCCGCTCACGGTGGATCCAGCGGCGTTGATCGAGCACTGGCTGTTGGCCACTGCTCCCACGGATGGAATGATTGTTGTGCCCGCAAAGGGGCCACCGGCGTCCCCGGCGTCGTTCACCAGGATCAGTGTGTTCGACGCACGAACGATGGCCACGTAGCACGCCGAGCGCCCGTCGATGGCGTTGTTGATCAAGATGTTGAGTATGTTGAGGTCCGTGAATCCGTCGTTGTCGCGGAACGTCGCCGATAGCACCACCGAATTCGCGGCCGCCCGGCCCGGCGTCAAGCTCACCACGGATGGGGATGTCGCACCGGCTCCGGGAACCTGCCACACCCCGCGCGCGGTCCAGCCGGAGTTCAGACCACCCTTGTCCCGCGCGGCCTGATAGATGACGCGGTTGCCGCCAAAGGAGGTCTTAAACGACAGATTCAACGTCAGGGTCAGCACATTTCCATTCATGCTCGCCGACGATCCCGCGCCGTTCACCGTGCAGGAGCCATTGGAAATCGATCCCGCGCCGGGAATCGGGAGGGTACCCGCGAAGGGGCCGCCGGCCGCCCCGGCATCGTTCACCAGGATGAGAGACCCGGTGCCGGGTCCGGACACGACGTAAGCGAGGTAGCAGGCCTGTCTGCCGTCGATGGCGTTGTTCACCAGCACGTTCACGATATCGAGGTCGCTGGCTCCGTCCGGATCCTGAAAAGTGAAAGCGAACGATTGCGAACTGGCGGAACCGGAAGCGGGGCTCACGCCGGATACCGAAGGTACGCCGGCCGCCTGGGAGATGGTCACCTGCTGAAACGCTACCTCCACGGAGCCCGTCCGGGCGCCGGGCGCGGTCCCCACGGTGAAAGTGACCGTGCCGTTCCCGGTCTTCCCCGCCGCTTGTCCTTGGATCCACGCGGTCGAGGAACTGGCCGACCAAGGACAGCCGGGGGCCGTGGTGACGGTGAGGGTAACCGGCCCGCCGGCGGTTCCGATGGTGGGCGCAGCCGGGGTGACCGAATACGTGCAGGTGAGTGTGTTGTAGTTGGCGGTGTAGGTGGCGGGCGAAGCCGGCGCGGTCACCGTCTGCTGTCTCGGCGTGGGCGCGGCCAGCCCGGTCCAGGAGGCCCAAGCGAAGGTCTGATTGGGGGGAGAGAACGCGGCGGCCTCCGCGTCCACGCGATGTTGCACGCCGGGCTGCCACTGCAGCGTGACCGGTGTAGTATGTGTCACGTCGTCGACGATCACCCTACGGCCCGTTGGGCTGGACTCGAATGTCACGGCAACCGGCGCCGGACCTGGCGACAGGGCCGCCACGAAGCCTTCGGAAAATCCGGCGTAGGTCGAGTCCGCCGCCGCCACCAGCGGGAAATCCGTGGAACTGGTTCGTCCACCAACGTAGAGGACACCGCTCGGTCCGTATGCCATCGTCAGGGGCGCGTCGTCCAATCCGCCCGAATGATAGGTCGAATAGATCACATTCCCGCTTGGGTTCAGAGTCGCCACGATCACATCGCCGCGGTCGGGAAACGGCGCCACGGGCCGGATCTGCGATGCGGCCACGGTCGGGAAGTCCACCGACAGCGTCTTGACGGCCACCGCCACAACTCCGCCCGGACCTGCCGCTACCGCCGCGCCGTTGTCGCTGCCGGACCCGCCGATCAGCGTCCCGAAGTTCAGTGTCGCTCCCGTCAGCTTCACCGCGAACGCATCCGCTTCGCCTGCAGCGGCTCGCATCCAGGCTCCGGCGGTGGTCGGAAAATCGGGAGACTGGGTGAAGCCGGTGGCGTAGATGGCGCCGCTCGCGTCCACATCCACATCCTGCACCGAGTCCGGCTCCGATCCCCCGAGATAGGTGGAATTGACGATGGATTTGGCCGTCATGTCGACCACGGCCACGAAACCATCGGGCAGCGTTCCCGGCGTCGATTGGAGGGCCGACTGGACCGGCAGGTCACTCGAATAGGTTTGCCCGCCGATCACCGCCCTGCCGCTGCTGTCGAGCGTCATACCGTTCACGAACTCGGCCGAACCGCCTCCGAAATAGGATCCGAACTGGAGTGTCGTAAGATCGGCCGAGAAACGGGCGAGAAAACCGTCGGGGCTCGATGCCGTGCTGTCGATGGCGTTGGCCAGGGGGAGGTCGCTCGAAAACGTGTTGCCAGCGACCACGATGGTTCCCGTGCTGGAGATGGCCACGCCCTTAGCTTCTTCCTGCCCGCTTCCCCCATAAAACGTGGAGCGGATGAGTTGCCCCGTCGACGCGTTCAATCGCGTGACGAATGCGTCGAAGCTGCCGTTCTGGGCCGCTTGAAACGATCCGGCGGTTCCTGGAAACGACGTGGACAACGTGGAGCCCGCCACGATCACTTCGCTCACCGCTCCGGGCTTGAAGGCCACCGCCGATCCGAAGTCGGCCAAGTTGCCGCCGAATAGGACCGAGTACAACAAGGTTCCAGAGGCAGTCAGCCGCGCCACAAAGACGTCGGTTTCACCCGCGCGTGTGCCGATAGCGAAATCCGCGGAATCGGTACTGCCGGTCACGATCACATCCGTTCCGGCCACCGCCAGCGAAGTGACTTCATCGGAAAGGGCGCCGCCGAGGTATGTGGAATAGGTGACGACGGGATCGATCACCAGCGGCAGATCGCGGCGGTAGGCTCCCACCACGAATCCGACCGTGCCGTCCGGCAAGATCCGGTAGCCTCCCGCGATCGACACCTGCCGCCCAGCCACGATCTGGTAGAGCGCCGGTTTGCGATGGTACAGGTCACGTACCGCCGTTGGCAATCGAAGATCGCCGTGAGCGGTCAATTGCGGCAGGCTTCCATCGAAACGCATTCGAATGGCGCCCGGATCGGCGTGGGGAGCAACCACGAAGTCGTATTCCAGCCGGCCGGAATGGTCCACGGCTCCGTGATAGATGAGATCGATGCCGTCGTAGACGCCCTTCATCTCCACGCGGCCGTAATGGGGTACGTTGGTCCGCCATGCGGACGGGTCGTTTCCCTTGTAGTAGTGGCTTACGCCTGGCTGTTTATCGAGCGCCTGAATCGAGCGGGCCGGCTCAGCTCCCTCGAGCGTCATTCCGACAGCGGCCGATTCCCGGCTCCGGTTGCCGTGTAGAGTCGTCACCGATCCCGACGGGGTCAGATAGGCCGTCATCCCTGAGCGCCGCGTCACGTAAAGCCTGCCGGGACCGTCCGAGCCCTGTAGGGGTTCGAAGTAAACCGGAATGCGGGCGAACGCGTCGCCGGTGGAGGGCGCGGCGTTCGAGACGGCCGATCCCAGCATCACGTAGCAGGCGGCTGTGGCCAGAGCCACGAAGGGGAGGTGAAGGGCAGCCGTCGATTGAGTGGAAGAATGCTGTTTCATGGTCGCCAGAACGAACGTGGGCTCATGAGCGCATGCTCACGAGCCCACGAATCAGACACTGACGCGCCCGCGGTTGAATGTCACGGGAACGCCTAGGGTACGCTGATGGTGCCCATCGGCTGCCATCCCGGGTTGTTTTCGGCCACGTCGCGCGGCGCGACGAAGACGATCCGGTCACCGGAAAAGCCCGACGAGAAGCTGAAATTCAGCGTTAAAGTCAGATTGTTGCCGGAACCGCTGACGCTGGAACCGGCCCCGTTGATGGTGCACTGGCTGTTGCTGACGCTGCCACTTCCCGGGATCGTCATTCCGCCCGCGAACGGACCGCCTGCTTCTCCGGCGTCATTCACCAGCAAGAGTTGACCGGTGGGTCTCACGAACGCGAGATAGCAGCCCACTCGACCATCGATCGCGTTGTTGATCAAAATATTGATGATATTCAGATCCGCGAAACCGTCCGTATCCGAGAGCACGGCGGTGAGCGTCACTCCGGCGCCGACGACTCTTTGCGGAGACAGGCTCACCACCGAGGGTGAGGTGGCCGGGGCTCCGGGAATGTTCCATACGCCCTTGGCCACCCAACCCGAGTTGTTCGCGGCTTTGTCGCGCGCGGCTTGATATACCACCTTGTTCCCGCCGAAACCGGCGGCGAACGACATGTTCAGCAGCAGCGTCAACCGGTTTCCGCTCATCGATGCCGACGAGCCCGATCCGCTGATATTGCATTGGCTGTTGCCGATGGTACCGGAGCTCGGGATGGCCAGCGACCCCGCGAAGGGGCCGCCGGCGTCGCCGGCGTCGTTCACAAGAAAGACGGTGCCCGTGGTCGGCCCGGATGGCACATAGGCCAGGTAGCAGCTCACTCGCCCATCGATGGCGTTGTTCACGATCACATTGAGCACATCAAGGTCGGCGGCACCATTGGGGTCCTCGAACGAGAAGGTAAACACTCGGCTGGCGCCGCTTCCGAACGCCGGGCTGGGCTCGAGAACGATCGGTGTGTTGCTGGTAACCTGATTGACCGTGATGTCCTGGAAGGCCACCGTCGCGGACCCGATGCGCGCAAACGCGTTCGCCGCCACGTTGAGAGAGGCAGTGCCACTGCCAGTTTGGATCGAGCCTCCCCCGGTGATCCAGGTGTTGTTGGGCGTGGCCACCCACGGACAGGTTCCACCGGTGGTCACATTGAAATTCAAGGTTCCGCCGCCCAGCCCGATGGAGGCGGGATTCGGCGAGACCGAATAGGTGCAAGTCTGCACGGAGAAATTGGCGTTGTAGGTGGTGGCCCCGCCCGGGGTCACCACGGTTTGCGTCTGGGCGCCGCCAATGAGGGGTGAATCCCAAGAAAGCCAGGAAAAGGTTTGGTCGGGAGCCTGGAACTGAGGGTTGATGGCGGTGACTGAGTGGGACACTCCGATCGCCCATCCCAATGTAACGGGCGTTGTATAGACGGCGCCGTCCACGAGCACTTGGCGTCCCGCCGGATTGGTGGTGAAGGTCACCGGGATCGGAGGTGGGCCATCGGAGAACCGAGCAGCGAAGCCATCGAGGCTGCCGTTCGCGGAAGTATCGAAGGCGCTCACCACCGGGAGGTCCGTCGAATCGGTGGAGCCCACCACATAAGACTCACCTGTGCTGGCAACGAAGACTCCCTGGGCCGATTCCACCCCCAAGCCTCCAAAAAAAGTCGAGTGGATCAGCGCCGAGCCGGCTGCGTTCAGTTTGAAGACGACGGCGTCCCGAAGCCCCCGAAGCGCGGGCTGATTGGCGTTGTAGGTGGGGAATCCCGCCGACGTCGACGAGCCTCCGATAACCGCCCGATTCGATGTATCGACGGCGATCGCCAAGCCGAGGTCATCGCCGGACCCGCCCAACAACGCGCCGTAGCTCAGCGTTGAGGTTCCGGTTATCTTAGCGGCTACAATGTCGAATCCGCCCTTGTGCGCCTGATTGATCGATCCTGGCGTCGTGTGAGGAAAGGGGCTGGACAAAGTCCGGCCGGCCAGATACGCCCCATCGGAGCCGTCCATAGCCACGGCGCTGATCTCATCGTTCGATGTACCTCCGAAGTAGCTAAGGGTCTGGAGCGCAAGCGTGGACAGATTGATTCTGCCGAAGAGCCCGTCGGTCGAACCGCCGCCAAACGATGCCTGGAGAGGCGAAACCGTTGTCAGCCCCCCGCTGGTAACGCCCGCGAAAGCCATGATGCCTCCGCGAATGGCGGCGGAACGGACTTCGTCGAGCCCGGAGCCGCCGACGTAGGTAGCAAACGTCAAAGCCTGAAGGCTGGAGTTGAAACGCGCAATAAAACCATCCGTCAAGCCGGAGAGACTCGCATCCACCGGGGACTGGAGGGTGAGATCCGGCGATCCCGTCTGTCCTACCAGCACAACGGTTCCGTCGGTGGAGTCGACGGCAAGACCGAGCCCGAAATCCTGCCCATTCCCGCCGTAATAGGTCGTCCGGATGATGGCGCCGGTTGTTGAGTTCAGTCGCGTGACGAAACCGTCATCGAAACCCCGCTTGGCCGCCTGGAAGGCACCGGCAGTACCAGGAAAGTTCGTCGATTGCGTGGCCCCCGCAACATAAAGGTCCAATCCTGAGCGTGTAATCGCCCGCCCAGTCTCATCGGCCGAGCCACCCAAATAAATCGCCCAAGCCAATGCCGCCCCAGTCGGATCCATCTTCGCCACGAAGACATCCGATGTGCCGGATCGGGTGCCTCCCGGGGGGAAATTGGTGGAGCCCGTGGTGCCCGCGACGTAGGCATTTGTCCCGAAGTGAATGACGGCGGCTGCAGCGTCGGCGCCGGAACCGCCGAGGTACGTCGAATAGTCGATAATCGGATCGATCACCAGCGGTAAATCGCGACGGTAGCCGCCCAACTCGAATCCGACGATGCCATCCTTCATCCGGTAGTTGGCTGCCACGGGTACCTTCCGACCCTCCACGGTCTGATAGACCGAGGGCCGACGATGGTAGATGTTGCCCAGCGCTGTGCTCACCTGGAGGTCGCCGTTCACCGCCACGCGCAGATCCTTCGCGCCTTTGATTTCCAGCCGGATGTGACTGGGATCGGCACCGGGACCCACGACGAAGTCGTATTCAAGCGAGCCTTGCCCTGGATAGTAAACCAGATCGACACCTGGATAGACGTTCTCCATCCGCACACGGCCAAAGTGCGGCACCGAGGTGCGCCACTTGGTTGGATCGTCGCCGATGTAGTAGTGGCTCACCCCACTCATGGGGTCCAGTCCCCGCGCATCGCCGGTGGCAGCACCCACCAATCGGGTTTGGACTACCGCCTCTTCATACCCTCCGGCCGATGCCCCGCGGGACCGTCGCAGGACCGTAAACGATCCGTCAGCGGTCAGATAGACAGTGCTGGCTCCCAGCCGCCCGATGAATCGAACTTCCGGCGCCACCTGGCCAGTGTTCTCTTCAAAGTAGATAGGTACCTTCCCGAATGCGTCAGGCGACGAGTCAGCGGCGGCAGCCGCAGGAACGCCGGCCAACACCGGCAACAGCGAGAACCCCAATGCGAGGACGGTCCGCTTCATAGAATCTCCCCTCCGATAATCGTGCAGTCTGACCCCACCCCCGGACGCCAAGTGCCTTTAAAACATCGGCCGACCGCCATCTGATGAGGCTATGTTGTTCTTCGGTCTCGACGAGAAGACGGCTCCGAGCCATTCCCTTGATGACCGTTTTCCATTATACACAGTCGTCTGACCTGTTCTAGGCGGCCCACTACCGTACTCCGTCGTGAGTAGCCCGTACTATATCCCCTTGCCCTTTCGGTACCGGATCCACCGACGTATACTACAATAAGCTCTCAGGGCCGATGCGCCGGCAAGGCGGGACTCGCACCTCCGTCCGACACGCGGAGGGCTGGCTCGACACGCTTTACTCGTGGCTTATACGCAAGAGTTTTTTCGGAAGCGTCTGGAGGCACAACTCCGCACACTCCCCGCCACCAACGGACATCCCACGGCCGACCCCGACGCACTGATCCGCATCCCCGGCGACCGGGATTTCCTCATGGCTGCCTATCGCTCCTATCTCGGGCGTGATTGCGACCTTTCTGGGATGGTCCATCACCTCGAGTCGCTCCAGAACCATGTGCCCCGCCGTGTGGTGCTGGCGCGCATTGCAGAGTCTGACGAAGCACGCGCCCGCCAGAGCTCGGCCGCGCAACAGTTACGCTCTCTGCCCGGCAAGGAAGACCGCGACGGAGTGCTCGCGCGTTTCAAACGGCGCGTTGCGGTCCGTGTGCGCGACCTCGCGCGCCAGCTCATCCTCAACCGGTTCGACTCGATCGACTACCGGCTCAACTTCATCCTCGAGGAGATGGCCGCCCGCACCGGCGACATCGCTAAAAAATCGGACGACGCGCTGGCGGCTCTCGCCACCAAGTCCGACACCTATTTCGCCGAGACCTGGCAGCGCCAAAGGGAGGCCGATACCGCTCTTGGCCAACGGATTGACGCGATTCAGAGGGAATTGCGCGAGTTGGCTTCGCGCGTCCACCCTCCGATCCTTCAGGCCGGAAACGTCCTTGCCACCGAGGCGCACGGGTTCATCCTCGGTGTCCCTGCCGCCGAGTGGCGCATGGCGGCATACCTTGCCTTCCGTGGACCGCTCGAGCCAGGGCTCACGCACCTCGTCGAACGAATCGTGCGGCCCGGGATGACGGTGGCCGATATCGGTGCGAATATAGGTTTCTACACGCTGCTCGCCGCCCGTTTACTGGGAGGGGCGGGCAAGGTGTATAGCTTCGAACCGACGCCGGGCACGTTCGAGATACTTAGAGACAATATCCAGGTGAACGGGTTTCTCGAATCCGGTATCGTGGACTGCCGGGCGGCGGCTGTCGCGGACGCTCCCGGGTCGCTTCGCCTATTCACGTTTTCCGACGACTCGGGCCACAACACCCTCTACTGGGAGGATCCCGACACCCCGCACGTGGAGGTGCCCGCGGTGACGCTCGACGATGCGCTCGACGGCGCCAGCGTCGATTTCGTCAAAATCGACGTCGAGGGAGCCGAACCGGCGGTATTGGCCGGAATGAGGAGGACGATCGCCGCCAACCCGCTGGTCCGCATCGTGATTGAGTTCGCGCCTGGCCATCTCCATCGGGCGCGTCACAAGCCCGTCGAGTTTCTGGCGCAATTGCGCGCGGAAGGTTTCGCCATCCACCGGATCGACGCTCTTACGGGCGATCTGTCGCCTGCCCGCGACGCGGATCTGCTGTGTTGTTTCTCTGAAAATTTACTGCTCAGCCGCAACGCCCTCGACGGGGGCCCGGCTTGAGGCCGCCGGTGGTCCTTATCGGGGGCGGTGGGCACGCCCGGGTCATCGCCGATATTCTCGAAACCGCGGGCGCGTATGAGATCGCCGGGTTCACGAGCGGGGAGGGTGCGGGGGCTCCGCCCATGCTGGGCTATCACTGTCTCGGTGGCGATGACGCTCTGGAGAGCCTGCTGCGCAAGGGAATATCCAACGCCTTCATCGCAATTGGCGACAATGCCCGCCGCTGCCGCTGCGCCCGTATCGCCGTCGATCTCGGTTTCCAGCTCATTAACGCCTTGAGCCCACACGCGGTGGTGTCGCGCCACGCCATACTCGGCGCCGGGGTGGCGGTGATGCCGGGCGCGGTGATCAATGCCGGCGCGCGAATCGGCGATGGCGTCATCATCAATACCAATGCGAGTGTCGACCACGATTGCGAGATCGGCAGCTTTGCGCATATCTGCCCTGGATGCGCCCTCGCCGGAGCGGTCCGCGTCGGCGAGCAGACGCTCCTCGGCACGGGTTGCCGGTTGATCCCCGGAGTATCGGTGGGAGCGAGCGCGCAGATTGGCGCCGGAAGCGTGGTGACCCGCGATGTGGCGGACCTCACGGTTGCGCTCGGCATACCCGCCCGCGCCTGGAAACGCACTTCCCCAAACCCATGAACAAGCCCCGCAAGCCGATCCCGGTGGCGCATCCGGTCCTCGACGGCAATGAACGCGCCTATGTCCTCGATTGCATCGATTCGTCCTGGATTTCCTCGGTCGGTAAGTACATCGGACAATTCGAGGAGCGGTTCGCCGCCTTCTGCGGAACCTCGCACGCCATAGCCTGCAACAACGGGACCACCGCGCTCCATCTGGCGCTGCTCGGTCTCGGCGCCGGCGAGGGCGACGAAGTGCTGGTGCCCACGCTCACCTACATCGCCTCCGCCAACGCTGTCCGGTACTGCAACGCGACTCCGGTTCTGGTCGACTCGGAACCCCTCACATGGAATATCGACCCTTCTCTGATCGAGCGCGCTATTACGCCGCGCACCAAGGGCATCGTCGTCGTCCATCTCTACGGCCATCCCGCCGACATGGATCCTATCGCCGCCATCGCCCGCCGCCACAATCTTTTTATCCTGGAAGACGCCGCCGAAGCTCATGGCGCGACCTATCGCGGACGTCCGGCCGGTTCGCTCTCCCACGCCGCCACTTTCAGCTTCTACGGCAACAAAATCATCACCACTGGCGAAGGAGGCATGATCACCACGGCGGACCCCGCTCTGGCTGAGCGGATCCGCCTGCTTCGCGGCCAGGGTATGGACCCTTCGCGGCGCTACTGGTTTCCCATCGTCGGCTACAACTACCGGATGACCAACATCGCGGCCGCCATCGGCCTCGCCCAGCTCGAACGCATCGGCCACCATCTCGACAAGCGCGCCGCGATCGCGGCTCTTTACGATGCCGCGCTCGCGCCGATCGATGGAGCTATCGTCAGGCCCCATGTTGCCGCCTGGGCGCGTCACTCTTATTGGTCCTACTCGATCCTGCTGCGGCATGGCGGGGCAGAGGAGCGCGACGCGGTAATGGAGGCACTCGCCGCGGACGGCATCGAAACGCGGCCCGTTTTCATTCCACTCCACGCCATGCCGCCCTATCAGCCGCCTTTTGCCGGCTGCCGGGGACCCTATCCGGTGGCCGAACGGATCGGAGCTTCCGGAATCAGCCTGCCCATGCACGGCCTGTTGGAGACGTCCGACATCGAATGGATCGCGTCCCGGCTGACGCACCACCTGAGTTCCGCTTGCCAGCCGCCCTCCCAGCGATGAAGATCATCCTCGCCAGTTCCACCAACGTGTTCGTCCGCGGCGGCGCCACTTTCTTCGTGGATTGGCTCGGGCACGCCCTCGAGGCCCGCGGACACCAAGTCGACACCCTCATGCTCCCGGTGAGTGAAGAGCCCAACGCGTTACTCGAGCAGATGGCCGCGTTCCGGCTGATCGACCTTAGCCAGCACGGAGACCGGCTCATCACCGTCCGCACGCCCGCGCACCTTTTGAGGCATCCGCGCAAGGTTTCCTGGTTCATCCACCACTATCGCGGGGCGTACGACCTCTGGGGCACCCGCTACCAGACGCTGCCCAACAGCCCGGAGGGCATTGCGTGCCGGGAGGCGATCATTGGCGCTGACAACCGTGGTCTCGGGGAATGCGCCCGCGTCTTCTCCAATTCCGGCGTTGTCCGGGACCGCTTGCGCAAGTTCAACTCCGTCGACGCGGAGGTGCTGTTTCCTCCACTGCCGGAGCCCAACCCATTCCGTCCCGGGCCCTATGGCGACTACCTCCTCCTATTCTGCCGCCTCGCCCATCACAAACGGCAGTGGCTGGCTATCGAATCGCTGCGCCATACCAGGACCCCGGTGCGGCTCGTCATCGCGGGGCCCGCCGATCCCGACGCTGCATCCTATGTGGACGAGTTGCGCGTGCTCATCGCCCGCTACGGCCTGGACGATCGCGTGTCGCTTCTCTCGCGTTGGATTCCGGACGAAGAGAAGACCGCATTGTTCGCGCAGTGTCTGGCAACGCTCTATTTCCCGTTCGACGAAGACTCCTACGGCTACCCCTCGCTCGAAGCGCATGCCGCCCGCAAAGCCGTCCTCACCACCACCGATTCGGGCGGGACGCTCGAACTCATCGAAGAAGACCGCAACGGCTTCGTCACGCCGCCCGATCCCGAACAAATCGGCGAGGCGATGGACCGTCTTTTTTCCGATCGCGCCCTCGCGCAGCGCCTGGGAGAATCCGGACCGGAACGGATGCGGGAGCTCGGTATTCATTGGGATCACGTTGTGGAGCGATTGCTCGCATGAGAATCGCCGTTCTCAACAACTGCGTGCCCTTTCTGTACGGAGGCGCCGAATATCTCGCGGACGCGCTGGCGCGGAAGCTCCAGGAGTTCGGCCACGAAGCGACCGTGATCCGCATGCCCGTCCGCTGGGATCCGCCGGAGCGGATCATTGACCATATTCTGGCAGCGAGGCTGCTGCGGCTGCCCAATACCGATCTCGCCATCCCGCTGAAGTTTCCCGTTTACTACGTCCCGCATCCCAACAAGACACTCTGGCTGCTGCACCAGTTCCGCCAGGCTTACGATCTTTGGGGCACGCAGTTTCAATCGATTCCCGACACGCAGGAAGGACGCGCCATCCGGGACGTTATCCGGCGGGCCGACAATGAGTACCTGCCGGAGGCGCGCCGGATCTACACGAACTCGAAGGTCACCGGTGACCGTCTCCGCAAGTTCAATGCAATCGAGTCTGAAGTCCTGCTGCCACCGCTGCTCGCCGACAGCGCCTACCGGTCTGGCGAGACCGGCGATGCGATCGTCGCCATCGGCCGGGTCAACGACACCAAGCGCCAGCTGCTGCTGGTGCGGGCGATCAAGCATTGCCGCACGCCGGTACGCCTCATTGTGGCCGGAAAAACCGAGTCCGGGGCCTACGCCAGCGCTATCGAACTCGAGATTCGAAAACACCACCTCGAGGCCCGTGTCGAGTTCATTGACCGGTTCATTTCCGACGAGGAGAAGATCGAACTGCTCAGTGGTTGTCTTGCCTGCGCCTACATCCCCTACGACGAAGACTCCTACGGCTATGTCACCCTCGAGGCCTGCCTGTCGCGCAAAGCCGTCGTCACCTGCACGGATTCCGGCGGCATTGACGCCCTGGTTCGCCACGGCGACACCGGCTATATCGCCGAACCAGAACCGAAAGCGCTCGCCGCGGCCTTCGATGAACTTTACCTAGACAAAGTCCGCGCCGCCCGGATGGGGGCGGCTGGCGAGGAACTGGCCCGGTCCCTCCGCATCAATTGGGAAAACGTGATTCGCACCCTCACCGGTTCTTCGTGAGCGCCCGCGGAATGAGAATTCAGGCATGAAGATCGCATGGTTCACACCCTTTTCGGCCAATAGCGCCATCGGCCGCAGCGGGCGGGGCGTGGTGGAGGCGCTGGCCGGCCTGGCGTCAGTGGACCTGTTCTGTTTTGACAAGGACGCCCTCCACGCCACCTCGATTCCGGTGCGCCGATTCGCGTCCCACCGCGACATCTCTCCCGCGACGCTCGCCGAGTACGATTTTGCCGTCTACAACTTCGGGAACTATCTCCCCTACCACCTCGACCTGTTCGAAGTGTCCCGCCGCACGCCCGGCATCTGCGTGCTGCATGATTTCGTCCTGCATCATTTCTTCGCGGCGTATTATCTCGAGCATCACAGGCAGTCCGGCGAATACGTCGCGGCCATGGAGCGTCTCTACGGCGCACCCGGAAAGGCAGCCGCTCTGGCGAGCATCGCGCCACGCGGCCAGCGAGTGTGGGAAAGCGACCAGTCCGTCGACTTTCCTTTTTTCGAGGAGGTGATCACCGGGGCGCGTGGCGTCATCACGCATTCGGAATTCTTTCGCTCCCGGGTCGAGCGCGTCTGGGCCGGACCGCTGCGGCGTTTACCGCTCCCGTATGCAGTCGAGCGTCACGACGACAAGACGCTTCCCCGCGATCGGCTCGGTGTGGAGCCCGGCCGGCTGGTGATCCTCACCATCGGCCACGTCAATCCCAACAAGCGGGTGAATGCCGTCATCGAAGCACTCGGACGCGTCCGTGCCTCTGTGCCGGCGTTCCAGTATGTGATTGCGGGGCCGTGCCCGGACGCCTATCGCCTCGATCTGGAAGCGCTCGCCCGGAAATCTGGCGTTGCCGACGCGGTCACTTTCGCCGGCCGCGTCTCCGACCAGGCGCTCCATTCCCTACTCGAGCACGCCGATGTATGCGTGAATCTGCGGTATCCCGTGATCGAAGGCGCCTCCGCGTCGGTGATTGAGGAGATGCTGTACGCCAAGCCGGTCATCGTCTCAGACGTCGGCTTTTATGCCGAACTTCCCACCGATGCGGTCCGCAAAGTGGACCCGCACTCGGTGGACCATCTCGCGGCAGCCCTGCGGGACCTCCTGGGAGACCCTGCGCCGCGCACAGCAATGGGAGCTCGCGCCCATGAGTTCGCCGCCGAAGAATTTCGTTCCGACCGTTATGCTGCCCAACTGCTCGAATTCGCCAAGGAAATCCGGCGCGCGCAGCCCATACTCGCGGTTACGGACCGCCTTGCCGCGGAGTGCGCGCGAATCGGCGTCACCTCGTCGATGAGCGTCCTGGACGGGCTCGCCGCCACCCTCGAGGAATTGTTCGGAAACCCACCGCCGTCTACTTCGCGGTGAACCGGTACACGGTGCTCGACTTGTATTCCTGGCCTGGCTCCAGCACCACGGTTGGGAAATCCTTCTTGTTCGGCGAATCCGGGAAGTGTTGGGTCTCCAGGCAGAATGCGTACCGCTGCTTGTAGACCTTGCCGCCCTTGCCCGTCAAACTTCCGTCGAGGAAATTGCCTGTGTAGAACTGGACTCCCGGTTGCGTGGTATGAACTTCCATCACCCTGCCGGATCCCGGTTCATGCACGCGCGCCGCCAAGTTCAACCCTTCGCTGGTCCTGTTGAGCACGTAATTGTGATCGTATCCGCCTCCGAAGCGGAGCTGTTCGTCACCGGCTCCGATCCGCGCCCCGATCGTCACCGGCGATGTGAAGTCGAACGGCGTTCCTTTGACAGGCCTCAGTTCACCGGTCGGGATCAGCCCGGCGTCGACGGGTGTGAACCGGTCCGCATTGATCTGCATTTCGTGGCCGAGAATATCGCCGTTCCCCTGGCCGGCCAAATTGAAATAGCTATGGTTGGTCAGGTTCAAGATGGTAGTCCGGTCCGTGGTTGCGGAATAGTCGAGTTTCAGTTCGTTGTCGGCGGTGACAGTGTAGACCACCTTCACCGAAAGATTGCCAGGATAGCCCTCTTCGCCGTCGCGGCTGACGTAGGTGAGCTCCAGGGCGGGATTCTCGCCCGCGAGTGCGCGGGCTGACCACAATCGCTTGTCGAACCCTTGCAGGCCGCCGTGCAGATGGTTCTCACCGTTGTTCACCGCCAGCCGGTATTCCACATTGTTCAGCACGAACCGGCCTTTGGCGATCCGGTTCCCGTAGCGTCCGATGAGCGCCCCGAAATAAGGATTTTCCTTTTCGTAACCCTCGGGCGTATCGAAGCCGAGGACGACGTCTTCATATTTGCCGGCTTTGTCAGGCGCCAATAGCGAGACAACCACTCCGCCGCGAGTGGAAATTTTCGCTTCGAATCCTTTGCCATTGGCTAGCGTGTAGAGGTCCACGGCATGGCCGCTCATCGTTCCGAACCCACCCTTTGCAACGCCTTTCCCGTCTCCCTTCGCCGCGGCTGGTTCCGCCTTGCTCTCCGGTTGCGGATTCTCGGTTTTCGTTTCACCGCCGCAGGAAAGCAATATCGCGGCCAACGGCGCGAGGTACAGGATATGCTTCGTCATGAGTCCCCATCATACATCCCCCTGAATCTCCACCGGGCTAAATCTTTTGCGTTTTCCAGGTTCCACGCCGAAACATCCACATCGCCACCACCGCCAACAGTGACTCGGTGACCGTCAACGACAGATACACTCCCTTGGGCCCCATCGCCGTGTGCAGACCCAAATAGTAGGCCATGGGAATCTGGCAGACCCAGAAGCAGAACACATTGATGAGGGTGGGTGTCACGGTATCTCCGGCACCGTTGAAAGCCTGAGTCAGAACCATGCCCCAGGCGTAGAACAGGTAACCGTAGCTCAGGTACCGAAGGCAATCAACGCCGTAAGGAATCACCGCCGGGTCAGGGTCGTATACCCGCAAAATAGGATCCGCGGCAAGAAGGAAAAGCGCTCCCACCAACCCTAAGAAACACATGTTGTAGAAACCTGTCAAATACACAGCCCGCTCGGCCCGATCCGGTTTTCCCGCGCCCAGGCTCTGGCCAACCAGAGTCGCCGCGGCGTTGCTCATCCCCCACGCCGGCAGGATTACCACGATGACGGTCCGGATCGCGAGCCCGTAGCCGGCGAGCGCCTCGCTTCCGAACGTCGACATGATGCGTACCATCCCGATCCAACTCGCCATACCCACTTCCACCTGGAGTATTCCAGTAGCGGAAACGCGAAGCAAGCTGGCCATCACCGGCCATACCGGTTTCAAATTCTCGCGCCGCAGGCGTATTCGCCCGTGTCCAGAAAACAGGACCCAAAGCTGAAACGCCACCCCCGTACCGCGCCCGATGGCTGTGGCCGTGGCCGCGCCGGCCAATCCCAACTCCGGGAACGGGCCCAGTCCGAAGATCAGGCACGGATCCAGCACCAGATTGAGCGCATTGGAAATCATCAGCGCCCGGAGCGCGATCGAGGCGTCACCCGCGCCCCGGAATACCGCATTCAGCAGAAACAACAGGAATATGGTGACCGAACTCCCCAGCAGGATGGCAGTGTAGATCGCGCCACCGCCGATCACCTCGGGGCTGGCGCCCATGATGGTCAGCAAACGCCGGGCGCCCATCGAGCCCGCAGCGGCCGTCACCGTAGATACCGCGACCCCGATCCACAGCGCCTGCGCCGCCGCAACCGCCGCGCCCTCGCGATCATGCTCGCCGATCCGCCGCGCCACCATCGCCGTCGTCGACATCGACAGCCCTATCGCGATCCCGAACAGGATCGTCAAGAACGATTCGGTCAGCACTACCGCGGCGAGCGCGTTCTTTCCCAGGCGCGAAACAAACATCGCGTCGGCGAACCCAAACAGGGACTCCATCGACATTTCGAGCACCATCGGGATCGCCAGCAGCGCTACGGACCGCGACAGGCTTCCCTGGGTAAAATCGCGCCCGCCACCCACCAGTGCCTCTCGCAGGATTTGCGCCAAGCTTCTGAATCGGCTTTTCATCCGGATTTTTAATCCTCGCATGAGCCGATGAGCATCGACTACAATGAAGCGGTTCGGTCCGCACAAGGATGAGGGTTATTCTCACTGGCGCCACGGGTTTCATCGGGACCCATCTGGTGCCCCAACTCGAAGCCGCCGGCCACACCACGCACCTGCTTGGCCGCAGCCCGAAACCCGGATTGTCGGCCGGCTCAGGCTTCTCCATCTGGGATCCGGCGAAGGGACCTCCCCCCGCCGACGCCTTTCAAGACGCAGACGCAGTGATCCACTTGGCCGGTGAACCGGTAGCCCAGCGCTGGTCCCCCGACGTGAAGCGCCGCATTCGCTCGAGCCGCGTCGACGCCACCGCGCAACTGATCGCAGCCATCGCCGCCTCGCCGCGAAAGCCCGCTGTGTTCCTGTCGGCTTCGGCGGTCGGCTACTACGGCGATCGTGGCGACGAAGTGCTCACCGAATCGTCCGCCCCCGCCAACGGCTTCCTGCCGAGCGTATGCGTGGAATGGGAGAAGGCTGCTTCCGAGGCCACGCAACTCGGCATTCGCGTGGCGCTACTGCGCACCGGTATTGTGCTCGGCAAAGGCGGCGGCGCACTGGCTCAAATGCTGACGCCTTTCAAAGTGGGCCTCGGCGGGCGTCTGGGATCCGGCAAACAGTGGATGCCTTGGATTCACATGACCGATATGTGCGCCCTCTATCTGGCCGCTCTGGACAACCCGGCCCTCTCCGGTCCCGTGAACGCGGTGTCGCCGAATCCGGTGCGTAACGATGATTTCACCGCTGCTCTCGGGCGCGCCCTGGCGCGCCCTGCACTGTTGCCTGTCCCCGAGTTCGCCATCCGGCTGTTATATGGTGAAATGTCCCAGATCCTGTTTGCCAGCCAGCGCGTGGTCCCGCGCGCCGCCCAGGCATCCGGTTTCGAGTTCCGCCAGCCCGAGATTTTCGGAGCGCTCAAAGATTTGCTAGCATAAGAGAGTTATGGCAATTCCGAACGCGCGCCGCTTTCGCCTGATGCATCCCGACGGTGTCCGGTCCGCCACCATCGTGGCCGTCCTCCCCAAGGGGACCGATGTCGGAGCTTATCTCCAGGACGCCAACTCGCGCTTCGACTGGAAGACCTGGGAAGAAACGCAACAGCGCCAATTCAAAGTCCGCGTCGGTCAGCAGAAGCAGAAAAAGGCGAAGTAGCCCTTCTTCCGCGTCTTATCCGGCGATTCCTCTCAACGTTCCCGTCAGCGGGGCTGTGCTCTGTTTCCGAACTGTGACGGGTGACGTGTGTGTTATGTCCCGCACTCAGAATCGTCCCTCGCCACAATCGCCTGCCGGTTTCCGCGCAACGATCAGTATCGATGGGCGGAGCGGTGTGGAGTATCGCAGCGTCACCGTTGGGAACCTCGACACCTGGTAGCGCGTTTGGCTTCTTACTTGTGGATCACGAAGAGACCTAAGGTACTGTAACGAAATGCGATGAGTCTTGGTACGCGCGGTACTTTCCCCTAGCGGGACCCATTGACCCCATCTCTGAACTCGGGTAATCTACCGATACCCACATTGGGCGAGGTGTCAGTTTGGACCCGCTCCGGCGAAGCCCCGCAGACAGGCGAGGCTTCTGGCTGTCGACGCATCGGTTGGATGGTAAACCTTTCTAAAGCACGCGCCCAATGGAAGGGGCCTCTTCTCAGCCTACTCGCTTGTACGCTGGCGCTTCCCCACTTTGCCCAACCGGTGCTTGCCCAACCGGCTGCGGTGCCACTGCGCATCAACTCCGGTGGATGGCCCACCACGGCTGTCGATCCGCTGGGTGTAACTTGGCTTTCCGACCGCTACTATACGGCCGGCCGAATCACCTATCGTTCCACTGCCACCAATGGTGCATTCGATCCTGTGCTCTCCACCGGACGGGACAATCTCTACCTACCTGAACTCGTGTATCGGATTCCCCTGGTCAATGGCAGCTACCAGGTCAAGCTACATTTCATTGAATTTACATCTGCTCCCGGCGCCCGCCGATTCGATGTAATCCAGAACAGCGTTGCAGTCCTCCAGAATTTCGACATTCTTTCCGAGGTTCCTCTTTCCACACGGTTGATCAAAACGCTGCCGCCGGCGACCGTCACCAATGGAATTCTCGAGCTGGTTTTCCGGCCAGTGGCGGGTCTCGCCGGTGTGTCCGGCATTGAGGTATTGGTGCCGGAGGGCCCGAATCTGAACGTCTCGTTGACGTCGATGGCTTTCTCCGCGATTGCGGGTGGCGCCAATCCCGCAAGCCAGACATTCGATGTCGTCAATTCCGGTAGCGGGGGTTCGCTTTCCTGGTCCGCTACCACCGGCGTTTCCTGGCTGGCCGTGTCCCCGCCCGGCGGCAGCACTCCAACAACCGGAGTAAGTGTGACCGCCGCCACGGGAAGCCTAGCGGCCGGAAGTTACAGCGCGAGCATTGCCGTAGCCGGCGGCGGGCAGACACGAACGATCCCGGTGACATTCACAGTGAGCGCGCCGCCTAATCTGGCGGTCGCGCCCGCGTCTCTCGCCTTCGTGGCCGCCGCCGGTGGTCCGAATCCGGCCACGCAGTCCATTACGGTATCGAACACCGGCGGCGGCGGACCTCTCGCATGGACGGCTACCGATGACGCCTCCTGGCTCACCGTCACGCCTGTGGCCGGTAACACCCCCACCGCGGGCATCGCCGTTACTGCCGCCACCGGAAGTCTCGCTCCGGCTACTTACACCGCGACGATCACTGTCACCGGTGGCGGCCAGACACGAACCATCCCCGTTACCTTCACCGTAAACGATGCTCCGATCCTGAGCGTCGCCCCCGCCACGTTGACATTCGCGGCAACGGCCGGTGGCGCCAGCCCCGCGTCGCAGACCTTCAATGTCACCAACACCGGTACCGGCGGGCCCATTGCCTGGACTGCCTCGAGTAACGCGCCCTGGCTCGCCGTCACCCCCGGTTCAGGAACGACTCCGGCCGGCGCCGTCACCGTCACCGCCGCCACGGGAAGTCTCGCCGCGGGGGCCTACAGCGCGAGCATCAGTGTCGCCGGCGCCGGGCAGACCCGCACAATCCCGGTCACGTTCAACGTGGCTGCTCCCCCTACCCTAGCCGTTGCTCCCGCTTCGCTCTCCTTCCTCGGGACGGCTGGAGGCCCCGATCCAACCGCCCAAAGCGTTAGCCTGTCCAACAGCGGCGCCGGGGGCGCCATCACATGGACCGCCGTCAGCAACGCGCCCTGGCTTTCCGTTGCTCCGGCGAGTGGCAGCACTCCTTCCGCCGGCGTTGCCGTCTCTGTGTCCGCGGCAGGTCTCTCGGCGGGAACTTACGGCGGCGAGATTACCTTCAATTCCGTAAGTCCCGGCGGTCTGACTCGAGTTTTGCCTGTTTCCTTCTCGGTCTCGAGTGCCGGACAGACAGCAGTGATTCGGATCAACTCCGGGTCCTGGGGCTCTTCGTTTACCGATCCCCAGGGGCGTACTTGGTTAACGGACCGGTATTACTCCGCCGGCGCCGGCACGACTTACGGTCCTACTTTCGAGAACGGCGCTCTCGATGCGATGTTGACTACCGGCCGTGACAGCGCCTATGTCCCCGAGTTCAACTATCGGATTCCGCTGCCCAACGGCGCCTATCTGGTCAATCTGCACTTCGTTGAATACACCAACGGACCAGGCGGCCGCCGCTTCAGCGTGCTGCAGAACGGCGTGACGGTCCTCGATACTTTCGATATACGCGCCGAAGTCGCTATTAAGACGCGCCTAGTGAAGAGCTTGCCTGCCGCGATGGTCACCAATGGGATACTCGAGTTGACCTTCCGGGCGGGTCCGAATCCCGCGACGATTTCCGGAATTGAGGTGTTTGCCGCTGCGCCGTCGCCGAACCTGAACGTCGCTCCTTCGTCGATGAGCTTCACGGGCACCGTAGGCGGAACCGATCCGGCTACCCAGACGTTCGCGGTGACGAACACCGGCGGTGGTGGACCGATTTCGTGGACCGCGTCCGATGACGCGACTTGGCTGACGGTCACCCCGACCACCGGAACCACGCCGTCCAACAGCGTGACGGTCGCCGTCGCCACGGGCTCGCTCACCGCAGGGCTGCATACGGCGACAATCACTATCTCCGGAGGTGGCCAGAGCCGAACGATTCCGGTGACGTTCACCATTGGCGCGCCGAACCTCAGTGTCGTCCCGATCACCCTCTCTTTCGCAGCCAACACGGGAGGTCCGAACCCCGCGACACAGAGTTTCAGCGTGACCAACGTGGGCGAAGGCGGAGCCATCGCCTGGACCGCTACCGACGACGCCGCATGGCTGACTATCATGCCCGCCTCCGGCAACACGCCTGGAGCGGGTATCGCCGTCAGTGCCGTAACCGGAGCCCTGGCTCCGGCGACCTACAACGCGTCCATCACTGTCACCGGAGCAGGTCAGGTACGAACGATCCCGGTGACGTTCACGGTGGACGACGCGCCCAACCTCACCGCATTGCCCCTGTCACTTTCTTTCGCCGCGACGTCCGGAGGGACTAACCCCGCCACGCAGACCTTGACGGTGACCAATGCCGGTGGCGGCGGCCCGGTTGCATGGACCGCTACCTCTGGCGCCCCCTGGCTGACCGTCAGTCCACCTTCGGGCAACACACCGTCCACGGGAATCGTGGTTGAAGCCGCCACGGGAAGCCTGGCCGCGGGAACCTACACCGCGGGCATCACGGTCACGGGAGCGGCGCAGACACGAACGATTCCCGTGACATTTACGATCAGCGCTCCACCCACGCTGACCGTAGCGCCCGGTTCGCTCTCCTTCCTCGCTACTACCGGGGGATCGGATCCCTCCGCGCAAGCCATCGCTGTATCGAACACCGGCAGCGGTGGAGCAATCGCATGGACGGCGGTTAGCAGTGCGCCATGGCTCTCGATCGAGCCCGCCGCCGGCAGCACGCCTTCCCCTGGGCTCGCCGTCGCCGTACATCCGGCCGGTCTGTCAGCGGGTACTTATACGGGAGAGCTGACTTTCACCTCAACAGGTCCGGGCGGCACGCGCGTGGTCCCCGTCTCTCTCACGGTTTCCAACGCCGGCCAAACCGCCGTGATACGCATCAATGCCGGAGGTTGGGAGACGCCGTTCACAGACACGCAGGGGCGCACTTGGCTGACGGATCGCTACTACTCGGCAGGAACCGGTAACTCCTATGGCCCTTCTTTTGAAAACGGCGTTCAGGACGCGATGCTGACAACGGGCCGTGATAGCGTTTATGTGCCCGCGATCACCTACCAGATCCCCGTACCCAACGGCAGCTATCAGGTGAACTTGCACTTTGTCGAGTACTACAATGAGCCGGGTATCCGCCGCTTCAGTGTGCAGCAGAACGGCGTCACCGTGCTGCAGGATCTCGATATCCGAGCTGAAGTTCCGCGTTTCACGCGCCTCGTCAAGTCCCTTCCCGTTACCACCGTCACCAACGGGATCCTCGAGCTCAGATTCCAGGCCGGCACCGGATCGGCCACCGTCTCTGGAATCGAAGTGCTCACCGCGAGCAGCGGATCGCTGCCTGACCTGGCAGTCGGGCCCGGATTCCTCGCTTTCTCAGCCTTTGCCGGAGGAGCCAATCCGCAGGCCCAGAACATTCTCGTGACGAACATCGGCGGGGGCGGCCCCATCGCCTGGACCGCGGCCGACGATGCCGCATGGTTGAGCGTTTCGCCCGCCAGCGGATCCACGCCCAGCACCGGCGTCACAGCACAGGTCAACGTCACGGGCCTCGGCGTCGGAACCTACAGCGCGACGGTTTCGGTCTCCGGCGCCGGGCAAACGCGATCGGTTCCGGTGACGTTGACCGTTTTGCCACCGAACGATCTATCCACCACGCCCTCCTCGCTGGTGTTCACCGCGGTCACCAACGGACCCCTGCCGAGCCCGCGCCTCATCTCGATCGCCAATCTCGGCGTGGGACCGATATCCTGGACCGCCGTCTCGAACCAACCATGGCTCACGGTGTCACAACCCTCCGGCAGCACTCCGTTCAATCTGGTCCTGAGTGTCGATCAAGCGGGCTCCTCACGGCTCACCGCCGGTCCGGGGACGCGCACACGGGCATGACAGTCGCAACACGGCGACAATCACTATCTCCGGAGGTGGCCAGGCCGAACGATTCCGGTGACTTCACCATTGGCGCGCCGAACTCGTGTCGTCGATCACCCTCTCTTTCGCAGCCAACACGGGAGGTCGAACCCCGCGACACGAGTTTCAGCGTGACCAACGTGGGCGAAGGCGGAGCCATCGCCTGGACCGCTACCGACGACGCCCATGGCTGACTATCATGCCCGCCTCCGGCAACACGCCTGGAGCGGGTATCGCCGTCAGGCCGTAACCGGGCCCTGGCTCCGGCGACCTACAACGCGTCATCACTGTCACCGGAGCGGGTCAGTACGACGATCCCGGTACGTTCACGGTGGACGACGCGCCAAACCTCACCGCATTGCCCCTCTTTCTTTCGCCGCGACGTCCGGAGGACTAACCCCGCCACCAGACCTTGACGGTGACCAATGCCGGTGGCGGCGCCCAGTTGCATGGACCGCTACCCTGGCGCCCCCTGGCTGACCGTCAGTCCACCTTCGGGCAACACACCGTCCACGGGAATCGTGGTTGAAGCCCCACGGGAAGCCTGGCGCGGGAACCTACGCGGGCATCACGGTCACGGGAGCGGCGCAGACACGAACGATTCCCGTGACATTACGATCAGCGCCACCCACGCTGACCGTAGCGCCCGTTCGCTCTCCTTCCGCTACTACCGGGATCGGATCCCTCCGCGCAAGCCATCCTGTATCGAACACCGGCAGCGGTGGAGCAATCGCATGGACGGCGGTTAGCAGTGCGCCATGGCTCTCGATCGAGCCCGCCGCCGGCGCGCCTTCCCCCTGGGCTCGCCGTCGCCGTACATCCGGCCGGTCTGTCAGCGGGTACTTATACGGGAGAGCTGACTTTCACCTCAACAGGTCCGGGCGGCACGCGCGTGGTCCCGTCTCTCTCACGTTTCCAACGCCGAAACCGCACGTGATACGCATCAATGCCGGAGGTTGGGAGACGCCGTTCCGACACGCAGGGCGCACTTGGCTGACGGATGCTACTACTCGGCAGGAACCGGTAACTCCTATGGCCCTTCTTTTGAAAACGGCGTTCAGGACGCGATGCTGACACGGGCCGTGATAGCGTTTATGTGCCCGCGATCACCTACCAGATCCCGGCACGCGCTATCAGGTGAACTTGCACTTTGTCGAGACTACAATGAGCCGGGTATCCGCCGCTGTGTGCAGCAGAACGGCGTCACCGTGCTCGGATCTCGATTCCGAGCTGAAGTTCCGCGTTTCCGCGCCTCGTCAAGTCCCTTCCGTACCACCGTCACCAACGGGATCCTCGACTCAGATTCAGGCCACCGGATCGGCCACCGTCTCGATCAAGGTACCGCGAGCAGCGGATCGCTGCCTGACCTGGCAGTCAGGCCCGGATTCCTCGCTTTCTCAGCCTTTGCCGGAGGAGCCAATCCGCAGGCCGTTCTCGTGACGAACATCGGCGGGGGCGGCCATCGCCTGGACCGCGCCGACGATGCCGCATGGTTGAGCGTTTCGCCCGCCAGGGATCCACGCCCACACCGGCGTCACAGCACAGGTCAACGTCACGGGCCTCGGCGTCGGAACCTACGCGCGACGGTTTCGGTCTCCGGCGAAACGCGATCGGTTCGGTGACGTTGACCGTTTTGCCACCGAACGATCTATCCACCACGCCCTCCTCGCTGGTGTTCACGGTCCCAACGGACCCTGCCGAGCCCGCGCCTCATCTCGATCGCCAATCTCGGCGTGGGACCGATTCCTGGACCGCCGTCTCGAACCAACCATGGCTCACGGTGTCACAACCCTCGCAGCACTCCGTTCAATCTGGTCCTGAGTGTCGATCAAGCGGGCCTGGCTCCGGGGACGCACACGGGGACGTCACCATCGCCTCCCAGGCGCGCTCTCCCCGACGTGGTCAACGTCTCGCTTACGGTCGAGCCTCCATCCGCGCTGTCCGCAGCGCCAGCCGGGCTCTCGTTCCAGGTGACCGCTGGCGCGCCTGATCCGCCCGCCAAGCTGGTACAGATTCAGAATTCCGGCGGTGGCTTTGTTCCGTGGACCGCGAGCACCACGGCCTCCTGGCTCAGCATCACGCCGAACTCCGGCTCTTCCGCCACGCTGAATGTGCCGAGCATCGCCGTGCGACCGCTCATCGCCGCCCTGCCGACCGGAACTCACAACGCGTCAGTCATCGTGGGAACCACGACGCCGGGAGTGATCGGGGCGCCTGTGACGATTCCGGTCACGGTCACCGTGGATCCGGCCACTCCGCCGTCACTGAGCGTGAAGGCTGCCTCCATTTCGCAGTGGACCATCCTCGGTGGCGCCGATCCAGCGCCGGTGAGCCTCTCCGTCAACAATGCCGGGGGCGGCGGGCTACCTTGGTCGGCAACAGTGAGTCACCCGTGGATCGTGTTGTCGTCCGCCTCCGGAACGGCCCCATCGCTACCTTCGGTGCGATTGGTTACTGCGAGCTTACCGGTTGGAACGCACACCGGTTCGGTCACCTTCACCAGTCCCGGCGCACAGAATTCACCGGTTGTGATTCCAGTTTCGCTGATCGTCCACGCCTTCGGAACCAGTGGCCGCCAGTTCCATGCGTCGGCCGCAGGCAGCCCCTCGGGCGACGGATCGCTGGGCAACCCCTGGGACCTTGCAACGGTGCTGGGCTTGAACAGCGGCGCTGGACCGGGCGACATTGTCTGGGTGCATGGAGGCACGCACCGAAGCCCGAACGGCTACTTCAATGTACTGCTGGCGGGCAACGCGGCCAACCCGGTCATCGTACGCCAGTATCCTGGCGAACGGGCTACGATCGAGGGCGGCCTGTATTGCTATGGCGCATACGCGTGGTTCTGGGGACTGGAGGTTGTCAGCGCTCCCGGCGTCAACCGTGGAGAGTCGTTTGTGGGCCCCATGGAGTCACTCGCGCCCGGGCAGCGCTTCATCAATATGGTGGTCCACGACAACAATAGTGGGATCAATCTATGGTCCGCCGCGGTTGACGCGGAAGCGTACGGCAATGTCATCTTCAACAACGGCTATCATGACGGCAGTTCGCGCGGTCACGGCCACGGTATCTATACGCAGAACAGCACCGGACTCAAGACCATCCACGATAACATCGTGTTCAATACCTTCGGGTTCGGACTGCACGGCTATTCCACCGAAGCCGGCGCGGTGCGCAACTACGACGTCCGCCGGAACATCATATTCAACGCGGGCGTGCTCAATGCAAACCGGCCTCACTACGACAATATGTTCTTCGGTTCGGGTTCGGTAATGGAAAACATACACGTCGAAAACAACTATACTTTCCACACGCCCGCTGCCAGCAACGGACAGAGCCGTCTGAATTGGGGAGGTCAGTCGCGCGACATTGTCGTCCGTGGCAACCACTGGATCGGCGGGCATCTTGCCGTCGGGGTACAGGATTGGGACGATGTCGATTTCCGTAACAATATGACTTACACGGAGACCGGAACACAAGTCCTCATGACCACCTTGCCCACTCAGGATACGGGGCGTTACTTACTCGACTCGAACACCTACTACGGCGCCGATATCTTCAGCTTCAATGGCGTCTCCTACCCGTTCAACACATGGAAGATTCTGACCGGGAAAGACGCCGTGAGCGCCCGCAATCCTTCGCGGCCCGTGGGCGTGCAGACGTTCGTGCTGCCGAACAAGTATGAACGCGGCCGGGCCAACATCGTCGTCTACAACTGGGATGGAGCGGCTTCGGCGGCCGTGGACTTCTCCACGTTCCTCGCGCCTGGCGCCACCTATGAGGTCCGCAACGCGCAAAACTTCTTTGGTGCGCCGGTTGCCCAGGGTGTGTACGCCGGCGGATCAGTGAGCTTACCGATGACGGGCCTCACGGCCGTGCCCGCGCAAGGGGCGAACGTGCCGAGCCAGCCGCTTCCCACCGGCCCCGAGTTCAACGTATTCGTGGTGTTGATGACCGGCCCTTGAGCGGATCTAGGAAAGCAATTTCGGCTCCACCCGGCCCGCGACGTCGGTCAACCGGAAGTCCCGTCCCATGTGCCGGAAGGTGAGCTTCTCATGGTTGAAGCCGAGCAGGGACAGCAGCGTCGCCTGCAGATCGTGCACATGCACCGGATTCTCCGTGATGTTCAGGCACAATTCGTCGGTTGAGCCATGCACGTACCCGCCGCGGAATCCCCCGCCTGCCACCCACATCGAGAATGCATTCGGATGATGATCGCGCCCCGCGTTGCTCGGGTCACTCGGACGCCGCATCTCCACCATCGGCGTTCGCCCGAACTCTCCACCCCATACGATCGCCGTGTCTTCGAGTAACCCACGCTGTTTCAGATCCCGCACCAGCGCCGCGGTTGGCTTGTCGGAACGCCGGCACCGTTCGGGAAGCTGCTTGTTCAACTCGCTGTGATGGTCCCAGCTTGCATCCATCATCAGGACGAACCGCACGCCACGCTCCACCAGACGCCGTGCCAGCAGGCAATTGGTGGCGAATTGCCGCTGTTCCTTATCCTTGCTGTTCACTCCGTACATTTCGAGAATCGACGCCGGCTCGTTGGAGAAATCGAGCAAATCCGGAGCCGACATCTGCATGCGGAAGGCGAGTTCGTACGAGGAAATCCGCGATGCGATCTCGTTATCGCCGGTGATATCGTGCCGATGCGCATTGAGCGCGCTCACCGCGTCGAGGGTTTGCCGCTGCTGCGCCGGCGATATCTCGGGCGGTGTGGACAAGTACAAAATCGGGTCGCCGGTGTTGCGGAATACCGTTCCCTGATAGTGGGAAGGCAGGAATCCGCTTCCGAAATTGCCGGAACCGCCGCTGGTTCCCCGTCCCGAAGTCAGCACCACGAACCCAGGCAGGTTTTGCGACTCGCTCCCCAACCCATACATCGCCCAAGCGCCCATGCTCGGACGCCCGAACTGAATCGACCCGGTGAACAGCAGCAGTTGACCCGGATGGTGATTGAACGCGTCGGTGTGCATCGAACGGATCAGTGTGATGTCATCGGCGCACGCGCCCAACTCCGGCAGCAGTTCCGAAAGTTCCATACCGCACTCGCCGCGCTTGTGAAAATCGAACTGGGACGCCATCACCGCCGCCGACGGTTTGATGAACGCCAGTTTCATGTCCTTGGTCATCGACTCCGGAAGCGGCTGGCCGTGCCACTTCCGCAGGCCGGGCTTCGGGTCGAACAGTTCGTACTGGCTCGGCCCACCCTCCATGAACATGTAGATCACGTGCTTGGCCCGCGGCGCGAAATGCGGCAGCCGCGGCGCCAGCGGATTGGCTGTCAGCGCTCCGGCGGTGCTGGCCGCGGTGAGACCGTCGGCCGTGAGCAGGTCCGCCAGGGCGGCGACACCGATTCCGTTGGCGGCTTGCGCCAGAAAACGCCTGCGGTTCAGAGGAGCACGTTCGTTATTCACGGGTTAGAAACTCGTCCAGGTTCAGAAGCGCGCGGGCGACACCGGTCCAGGCCGTTCGCCCGGTGGCGGATCCTTCGCCTTGCCAGGCATCGAGCGTCTTCGCCATTACCTGTTTCTCAAAGTCGTCGGGAGCGCGCCCCAGCGCGAGAGTGAACGCCAAGCCGATCCTTGAATCGAAATCGGATCCGCCTTCGCGCAACACACGCGCAGCCAGCGCCTCCGCCGCTTCCAGAAACACCGGATCGTTCAGAAGATTCAACGCCTGAAGCGGCGTATTCGACCGTTGCCGCCGCGACGCCGCGACGTTGGAATCCGGGGCGTCGAAGTTCATCAACTGGGGATAGGGTGACGTCCGTTGGAAGTGAATATAGAGACCCCGCCGGTACTTGTCGGGCGCCGGACTGTCGAGCCAGCGGTCCGTGTCCCAGCGGTACGTCAGATCGGTTACTCCAGCCGGCTGCGGCGGAAACACGCTGTGCCCGCCCACCTTTGCATATAGAAGCCCCGCGGCCTGTAGTGCGGAATCGCGTACGGCCTCGGCCGGCAACCGCAGCCGGCTCTGACGGGCCAACAGCGAATTGTCCGGGTCCTTTTCGCTCAGCTCCGGCCGCGCCGTCGAGCGCTGGCGGTAGGTGGCAGACATCACGATCGCCTTATGCATCCGCTTGATCTTCCATCCGCCCGCGACGAAGTCCGCCGCCAGCCAGTCGAGCAGTTCGGGATGCGTCGGCGCCTCGCCCTGGAGCCCGAAGTCCTCGGACGTGCGCACCAGCCCGCGGCCGAAGAACTCCTGCCACATTCGATTCACCGCCACGCGCGCCGTCAGCGGATTGTCTGGCGAGGTGATCCACCGCGCCAGATCCAGCCGGGTCGCGCGCCCCCGCGGATTGAAATTGGCGAGCGCCGCAGGAGGCGCCGGCGTCACCTCGATTCCACGGCGTTCCCAGTCCCCGCGCACATGCAGGTAGCTTGGTCCCGGATCGGGCTTGTCGTAGATGGCTGGACTCTGGCTGAGTTGCGGGTACGATTCCTTCAACGCGCGAAGCTTCTTCTTCAGGTCCTTGAACTTCAACTCGTTCCAGCGTTCCTTGGTCACCACGAAGTGGTACCAGTCGATGAAATAGTCAGTCAGGATTTCCTGCTGTTTGAAATCACGCTTCGCGGGGTCAATCCAAAGATACCGGTGGCCGCCGTCGCTCATCTGGAATAGGACGTCATAAGTGATATCCCAATCGGTCCACTTACCCACGTTCTTGGCGGCGAGCCGGAGCTTGTCTTCCCAGGGCGGCATCAACTCCGTCACGTGGTACTCGTCGAGCAGCGCCCGCCGCTTCGCCATGTACTCCTCGTGCCTGGCTCGGTACGGATCCAATTCTCCCGCAAGCGGAGCGTCGATGTAATGTTCCTCCACGCTGTCGAAGAACGCGTACATCGAGTAGTAATCCTTCTGCGTCAGCGGGTCGTATTTGTGGTCATGGCATTGCGCGCATCCGAGCGTCAGTCCGAGCCAAACCGTGCTCACCGTGTTCACCCGATCCACGGTTTCCTCGAAAAACGTCTGCTCCAGCTTCACGCCGCCTTCCCGGTTTCGCAGTGTATTGCGATGGAAGCCGGTAGCCACCTTCTGCTCCACTGTGGCATTGGGAAGCAAGTCGCCCGCGATCTGCCAGGTGGTGAACCGGTCAAATGGCATATCCGCGTTCAGCGCCTCGATCACCCACTGACGCCAGCGCCAGGCATGAGGGCGCGGCAGGTCTTTCTCGTACCCGTCGGAATCCGCATAGCGCGCCAGATCCAGCCATTGCCGCGCCCAGCGCTCGCCGTAGTGCGGCGATTCGAGCAGCTGATCCACAACCCGTTCGTAAGCATCGGGCTTCGTGTCCGCCACGAACGCGGCTATCGCTTGCGGCGTGGGTGGCAAACCCGTCAGATCCAGCGTCACACGCCGGAGGAGCGTCGCCTTGGATGCTCCCGGAGACGGCTGGATGGACTCGCGCTCGAGCCGCGCCAGGACAAAAGCGTCGATCGGATTACGGACCCAGCCCGCCTCGTTCACATCCGGGATCTTCGGTTGCCGCACCGGCGCGAAAGACCAGACGCTGCGTCTGGCCTTGCCGGACGCGACGAGGGCGCGCTTCGGCCATTCCGCCCCCGCGTCGATCCACGCCTTTAACGACGCTACTTCCGCGCTGCTCAGCTTCGATCCGGCCGGCGGCATCCGGAACCCCGGCTTCTCGCTCGTCACTCGCTCGATGAGGCGGCTGCCTGCCGCGTTGCCAGCCTCGATGGCCGCGCCCGAATAGCCACCCTTCAGCGCCGCGTCACGATCGTCCAGCCGCAGCCCGTTCATCTGTTGGGCAGCGCCATGGCACGCGAAGCATTTCTTATGAAAAATGGGCTCCACGTCGCGCGCAAAATCCACCGTCTCCGCGCGGAGGGCCATCGCGGCGAGAATAACGATCACAAGCCGGGACACTAGTTTTTCGGCTTCTCCTCTTCCTTTTCCTTTTCACCCGCCTCCGGGTAGATCAACTCGTAGCCCTTTTCCTTCCACTCAGCCAAGCCACACGAACCCACGGTCTTATATCCCGCTTTGTCGAGCATGGCTGCCGCACGGGCAGCCCGTCCACCGCGGTTTCAGAGCGTGACGACGACCGCTTCTTTCGGTATCTCTCCGATTCGTTTTTCCAGTTGGGAAAGGGGGATGTTCACGTATCCCTTGATCGTGCCCAGGTCCTTCAGTTCCTTTGGTTCCCGGACATCGAGGTAGAACAGCTTCCTTCCCGATTCGAGCAGCTTCTTCAGATCGTCGGCAGTCAATTGTTTCGACTGCCCCGATTCACTTTGCGCACCAGAAAGCCACGTGGCGCCGGCTGCGCTGGCGCAGAGTTTGAGGAAAAGCCTTCGCATGCCTCCAGTATATGGCTATCGGAGGACGCATCGCCGCCGGCTTCTGGCTCGCTAGTACGGCCCTCTGCCCGGCGACGATGTAACGATTGCACGCGGTCAGAGGAGATCGGAGAGACCGCGGGTTAGAATCAGTATTGTGACGAAGAGATTGCTCGGGCTTTTGTTGCTCGCCGCCTGCGGACACGTTTTCGCCCAGAACATACGTATCCGGACCACCATGGGCGACATTGACGTCACCCTGCTTCCGGATTCAGCGCCCCTAACGGTCCAGAACTTTCTCAACTATGCGAACAAGGGCGCGTACAACAACTCCTTCTTCCACCGGTCCGTATCGAACTTCGTCGTACAGGGAGGCGGGTTCAAATGGGCCGACGGTACCTCGATGCCCATTCCCGAGGATCCCCCAGTCAAGAACGAGTACCGGTTGTCCAACGTCCGCGGGACTCTCGCCATGGCCAAGCTGGGCACCGGGCCCGACACAGCCACCAATCAGTGGTTCTTCAACCTCGGGGACAATTCTGCGAACCTGAACAACCAGAACGGCGGTTTTACCGTGTTCGCGCGGGTTGCCAACAATGCCAGCCTCGCCATCATGGATCGCCTCGCGCGGGTCCCCACCTACGATCTGGGGTCGCCGTTCGATCAAATCCCACTCGATGGCTACACTGCCGGAAGCACGGTCGCCGAGAGCAATCTGCTCCGTGTTCTCTCGATCACCACTCTCGAGTCGCCCTCCATCTCGCTCAACGGCGTCCAGACGGCATCTGCATTCGGCGGCTTCTCCTACGGTTCCCCCGGTTCCTACATCGAAATCTATGGCGGCAATCTCTCTGGCGGCGAATCGCGCGCATGGGCCGACACCGATTTTCGAAATGGCGGCGCGCCGCGGACGCTCGAAGGTGTCAGCGTCACCGTGAACGGCGTACCGGGGTACGTGGCCTTCATCAGCCCCGGGCAGGTGAATGTGCAGATTCCCGAGGGCGTTCCCACGGGCGGGCCGGTGACCGTCGCTGTGCTTTATCGCGGAACCACCAGTGAACGGGTCCAGTTTGAGATCCGCGAGTTCGCACCGGGCCTGCTTGCGCCCGCTTCCTTCAAGGCCGGTGAGCGCCAATACGTGGCCGCGGTGCATGCCAACGGATCCTTCGCCGCCAACGGCCAGTTCGCCAACCTCCCTGCCGCTCCCGCGGCTCCCGGCGAAACACTCGTTTTCTACGGCACCGGGTTCGGACCCGTTGCTCCGATCACCATCCCCGTGGCCGGACAGGTTGCCACCGGCGCCACCCGGATCCGCGCCCCGGTCGAGTTCCGCATTGGCGACGCAGTCGCCGAAGTCAGCTATGCCGGATTCGTACCGGGCCTCGTCGGTGTCTACCAGTTCAATGTGAAAGTTCCTGACGCCACGCCCACGGGCGACGCTCCGGTTCGGGTTACCGTCGGTGGCCAAGCCTCCGAGCAGACTCTAGTGTTGCCGGTGCAGCGCTGACGGCGTCCACCGCGCCCTGAGCTCCGGCTTGGTGTCGATCAAGATCTCCCGGATTGCTCGCCGGTCCTGCTCCCGCAGGCTCGCATACGCCTTGTCGTTCGCTTTGCCATCCAGCACCTCGCCCAGCCTGCGGTAGATGTAGTCTTTCGCCGGACCCGGCAGCGCGTCGAACGCTTCCGTGTAGACCAGGTAGCTCATCGGATAGCGGAATAGGCGCGTGTCCATGTCGAGGTCCCGCAAGGACCGGCCTTTGGAATCGCGCGGGCCCATCTTCGCAAACTCGCGGGCAAACTCCGACGTTCCCCTCACCGGGCCCGCCAGCGGCGCCTCCTCAGTGAACAGCATGTACTTGAGCAAAACCTCCGACGTTCCGTGTATCCGGCGGCGCGTCGAATCGGACCATTCGTGCAACGGCCGTCCGAGAGCCTTGTTGATGCCTTCCTGCTGGCTGATTGCCACACGCGTTTCGTAACTCACCCGCGTAATCAGGTTGTGCATCGTCACTTGATGCGCCAGCACCATGTGCGCCACCAGATCGCTGTGTACAGAGGCGTACATCGACAGATCGGTACGGTCTCCGAGCGAGGTCACGTTCGCTCCCGCTTCGCGGTCAATCTCATCCGGCTTCGTCTTGTCGATCACGATCGCATTGCCCATATGCCGCGCCTCGCCGTGCGTGCCGGTGATGAACCATCCGCCGAACCGCTCCGACAGCGGACTGCTGTGATCGGTGTGAAAGGACCCGCCGTTCAGTTGCGGAAATCCCTCGCCATCGGGGAACACGCTCCGCACCAGATGCCCCGGCACGCCCAGCGTCTTCGGCGACGCGTGACACTGCAGACATTCGTCGTGGCGGATGAACTTCGGTTTGTCCACCGGGCGCTGATCGAGCGTGTAGAAAACGCCGCCTTTGTCCGGGTCCACCGTAGACACCTCCACCACGTCCCCATGCTTCACCCAGCCGATGTAGACGTCGTCGTTGAAATACAGCGCTCGCGGGGCCGACGGGGAGATCAGGTTCTGCTGGAAGCTCGTCTTGGAAAACACGAGAGTCTGGGACGAAACCCGAATCCCGAGATTGGCCAGAACGGAAAGCAGGTACCCGTTCGGCTCCCGCCATTCCAGTTGCGCATCGCCGTGATCCAGCCGCGTCTGCAACCGGCCCACGGGATCGTTCCGTGTGATGGTGGGATAGCGGATGGCGTCGTCCTCGAGCGGCATCAGGAAAGACCCTGACAGTGCCGACGCCTGTCCCCACGCGGCTTCTGGGAGCGCTACAAGGAGGAGCGCCGCCAGCGGCACTACCGCCGCGGCGCGAAAGCGAACAGTGCTCAGCAAAACGCTCATTGCGCACCTCACGCCCGGACGCACGCCGCTTCGCACAACGGACGCACGCCGCCTTCTCCGCCGGCCAGATCGGCCAACGTCACCTCGCGGAACGAACGCTCGATCGCCGCCAGCGCGTCGTCCATCTTGCGATGCAGGGGGCACAACTTTCCCCGATGCGCCTCCAGGTTGAGCGGGCAGGTGTGGATCCGCTGCAGCGGATCCACCGCGTTCACAATCTCGAGGATCGTCAGGTCACCGGCTGGTTTGGCTAGTTCGAATCCACCGTGCTTTCCCCGCGAACCATGCACGATGCCCGCCCGGCCCAGGGACTGGAGAACCTTGGAAAGATACCCCGCCGGAACTTGTGTCGCGCGGGCGATGTCGCTGGTGGTCTGTGGCTCGGCGCCGGATTCCGCCAGCCAAACGGCTGCCCGGAGCGCGTATTCGGTGGTCTGAGAAAACATCCGACCCCATTATATGGATATTTGGACAAAGATGTCCAGAACTGATTTTGCGACACTGGTCTCCGATGGCCTTCCACGGACTCCGCGTTCTCAGCTTCGAAAGCCGCCGCGCCCCTGAGATCGAAACCCTCATTCGGAAGCATGGCGGCCAGCCGTTCGTCGCCCCCTCGGTTCGTGAACGCGCCGCGCCGGAGTCCGGACCTGCCTTCGATTTCGCCCGGCGCCTGACCGCGGGCGAGTTCCAACTTGTTGTTTGCATGACCGGTGTTGGACTCGAGTTCCTGGCGGAAACGTTGAAGCCAAGCCTGTCTCTGCCTGAGCTTTCCGCCGCTTTCTCCCGCGTGGTCCGTCTCGCTCGCGGACCCAAGCCGTCCAGTGTTCTACGCCGATGGGGCATCCCCGCCGACATCGTTGCGCCGGAACCGAACACATGGCGGGAAATCGTAGCCGCCGTGGGGCCGCGCACCGAAATGTCCATCGCCCTCCTCGAGCATGGACGCGCCAATGCGGATCTGGAAGCCGCCCTCGTTGGCCAAGGCAGGAACGTTTCCACGTTTGCCATCTACCAATGGGATCTTCCCGAAGACACCGGCCCACTCGAAGAAGCAGCGCGAAGAATCGCCGCCGGCGCGTGCGACGTGATTCTGTTCACATCCTCCATTCAGTTGGAGCATCTGCTCGCGGTGGCTCATCGGGATGGGGCTTCGCGAAGCCGTTCTGGCAGGACTGCGTCGCGTCGTGGTCGCCTCCATTGGCCCCATCATGACCGAAGCCTTGGCCTCCTGCGCCATCACACCCGCCGTCACTCCGGAGCATCCCAAAATGGGCCAATTGGTCCTGGCCGCCGCCGGATATTGCGAACGAACCCGCTGACCTACTCATACCGCAGCACGCGAAGAGGACTCATCGATCCCGCCCGCCGCGCCGGCAGGTAACCTGCGCCCAACGCTACCCCTGCCAGCAGGATCGTCGCCCCGGCGACAATCGCGATATCGCCCGTCGACACACCGTACAGTTGCGACCGGACATAGCGTGCGAGTCCAAAGTACACGGGCAGCGCCACGGCGACACCGATTCCCACCAGCAACGCCACCTCCCGTAAAACCATCCCCGCGATGCGCACGCCGTCTGCGCCCAGCGCCATCCGGATCCCGATCTCGCGCGAACGCTGCGCCACCGTGTACGTCATCACTCCGTACAGCCCGATCACCGCCAGAAGCGTGGCCAGTAATCCGAATGCCGCAGACAACCCGGCGATCAGCCGCTCGGTGGTGAGGGACCGGCTGATCTGGCGGTCCAGCGTCCGCATCCCGTACACCGGTAGTCCGGGGTCCATCCCGTGCACGATCTGACCCAGCGATGCGAAGAACTGATCGGGGTCGGCCGCGGTTCGCGTGTAGAACGTCACCTCCATCACATAGGGCACCTGGGCGAATGGCACGAACACTTGCCTCGGCACTTCCTTGCGCAGATCCTCGTATTTCAGGTCCGAGACAATACCGACGATCTCGATATCGGTCTTGGTGCCCGGATTGCCACCCATTCCGATGTGGCGGCCAAGCGCCCCGCCCTTTGGGTAGTATTTTTTCGAAAACGACTCGTTCACCACGCACACCTTCGGCGACTTCATCGCGTCTGCCTCCGTGAACTCGCGTCCGGCCACCATCGCCGCCCGCAGCGTCTTGAAGTAACCGGGACTGATGAAATTGAAATGCGGATTCATCGCTTCTCCCGGAGCGGCCTGATAGCCTTCCGCCGTGATCGTCGAATCCCACTCGTTGCCGTCAAGCAGCCGCATGATGGAGAAGGCCGACGTCTCGGCGCCCGGCATCGCGCTCACGCGCTCGGCGAGCGTGCGATAGAACAGGCGCGTCCGTTCTTCGTCATATCCATTGGCGCGAGGGTCGATTTGAAAGGTGATCAGCCGGTCGGTGGCGAAGCCAGGATCCACATCCCGCAAGTTCGCCAGTGTACGCACGAACAGTCCGGATGCGATCAACAGCAGCAGCGAAAGCGCCACCTGCGCCGCCACCAGCCCTTTCCGTAGCCTTGCGTGGGACCCCGCTCCCGATACCGACCCCGACTCGTCCTTTAACGTGGATGCCACGCTCTGCCGTCCGGCCTGCAGCGCCGGCGCCAAACCGAATAGGAGCGCCGTCGCCAACCCCACCAGTGCGGCGAAAATCAAGATCCTCGGCTCCGGTGACGCATGGATGGTCAGCGCTGTCTCGTCCGCCGTGAACATCGCCAGTAATGCCCGCACCAGCAGCGTGCTCAACCCAACGCCCAGCGCCGTCGCAAGGCCAGCCAATAACACGCTCTCCGTCAACAACTGGCCCGCGATGCGTCCCTTGCTTGATCCCAATGCCAACCGCACCGCGATCTCTTTCTGCCGCGCCGCCGCCCGCACAATCAGCAGGTTCGCCACGTTGGCGCAGGCGATCAACAGCACCAGTCCCGTCAGCGCCATCAGCACGTACAATGGCGTTTCGAGGAATCGCCGGTATTGCGATCTTCCGGTTGCGCCCGGAAAGACCTCCATCCGGGAACTGAGGAACTGATTCCGCGTGTACTCGGTGGTGTTGGCGAAGGCGGCGTCCTTCACTTCGTCCTCGATGATCCGCCGATAAAGCGGACCCACCGCCGCCTTGGCCTGCTCCATGCTCACGCCGGGTTTCAACCGCGCGAAAACGTTCACCCACCGGCCGCGGCGGTTCTCCAGGGTGTAGAAGTTCGCGAACAACGGCATCAACGGCTGATACATCATCAGCGGAACGAATACCTTTACCTGCTCACCCACTTCCACTCCGAAGAAACCCTTGCGAGCCACGCCCACCACCGTCATCTTCTGGTTATTGAGCACGAGTTCCTTGCCCACGATGTCCGGATCCGCCGCGAAACGCGATTGCCAGAATTCATGGCTTAGCATCACCACCGGATGGCCGCCAGGCGTCTTGTCATCGTCAGGCGTGAACGTCCGCCCCGGCGCCGCGCCCACCCCCAGCACCTGAAAGTAATTACCGGAGACCAACTCGCCCCGGATGCGCTCGGTGCGGCCGCCGTGGCCCATGCTCAGGCTGATGCCGAACCGGCATAGCACGCCGGAAAAGACCTCGCCGCGATCGCGAAAGTCCTTATACATCGGGTACGACATCGCGTTCGACCCCGTATTGCTGCCGTAGTGCGATCCGCGCGCCGCCAGTTGCACCAGTTCCCCCGGTTGTTCCACCGGCAACATACGCAGCAGGATTTGGTCGAGCAGGCTGAAGATCGCTGTGTTGGCCCCGATGCCGAGGCTCAGCGAGAGCACGGCGATCGCAATCAGGCCGGGGTTTTTTCGAAGAGAACGGATGGCGTCGCGCAGCATAGTGGTTCGACGGCGTGCGTCGAAAAACGTACTACGAACTTCCAGCCACGCGGGTTCCTTTTTTGCGCCTACCGAGCGTCGCCCGCCTTCACCCACTCCAGGTTGAAATGCGCGTGTTTGATACTCTTGCCGGCTTTGTCGAAATAGCTATAGGTGGCGTGCAACGAGCCGTCCTGGGCCTGGATCAGAGACGGATAGTGATACGATCCTCCCTCGGTCAGTTCCAGATGGCGCTTCCATTGCCAGGACACACCTTCATCGGTGGAGATCGCCACCGCCAGGGAATGCCGGCCCTTCTCGGTGTCGTTGTAAATCAACGCCCATGCGCCATCCCGAAGAGTGATCACTTCCGCTCCCGATCCCGGATTCGGCAGGTTCGAATCCCGCACTTCAGACCACGTTACGCCCTCGTCGCGCGATTCTGAAACCAGAAGCCGCTTCGGCGGCGGACCGTTGTCGCGCATATACGCCACCAGCGCCCCGTCCTTCTTTCTCGCGATCGTCGCCTGAATACCGCCCAGGCTGACCAACGGTTCGCTCGTGGACCATGTCTTGCCGAAATCGTCGGTGATCGCCATCAGCGAATAGCTGTAGCCGTCTGAATAGAGAGGGACGAGGATCCGCCCCGAAGGCAGTTCCACCGGATGCGCCCGCGGCATCCAACCCATCCGCGAGAAGTACTTGTCCTTGGCGTGACCGGCCAACTTATCAAGATACGCCGCGCCCCGCGCCCCGCCATCGGCCGATTGCCGCAGCCGCCCGATCGCTTCCAATGACTTCGCTTCGAAGTTTCGCGGCACGAACAATAGTGGCTCCGATACCTCCCATCGCGACGGGAGTTTCGGACCCCGCCAATCACCCGGCGCCGTAATCAGCACCTTCGATATCGCCGTGTGCCATTCGTTGGCCACGATGATCGGCCACACTACCCACAACCGCTGCTTGGAATCCACAAACGCCGCCGGGTTGCAGTCGGGAAATCCCGGCGTGTCGGCCAGCGTGCCCCGCGGCGTCCAGCTTCGGCTGCCTTTCGACAATCTCGATGCTTCGATGATCACGTCGTCGGCGGTGCGTTCCCCGGATCCGTGATACCACACCGCCAAAAGGTCCCCGTTCGGCAACTCCACCACAGACGACGCGTGGTTGTGCCACTTCTCTTGCGGGAAGATCAGCTCCGAAGTCAGGAACGCCGTCTCGGCGTGCGCCACCGGCGCCAGCAACAGGGCCGCGATGAAATTGTGCAATGTGAGCCGCATTGCAAACATTGTCCTCTATGTCTCGAAGCGCCGCCCGGCCAGCAACCCGCCGTCGGCCACCGCCACCGTCCCCGTCACGAAAGACGATTCCTTCGACGCCAAAAACAACGCATATTGCGCCACTTCCACCGGTTCGCCGATTCGTCCCAGCGGATACATTTCGCGCAAGCGCGCGAAACCCTCCGGAAAGCGATCCCAGTATTCCATGCACGTTTCCGTCGCGATGGTGCCGGGGCAAATGATGTTGGATCGGATGCCCTCCGCCCCATACTCGGCCGCCGCCAGCCGCATCATCGAAATCAGGCCGCCCTTGGCGGCCGTGTACGCCGTCTCCCCAACGCCGTAGAGCGCATTCACGCTGGAGATGGTCACGATGCTGCCGCCTCCGCGCAGTCGCATGGAGGCTACCGCCCGCCGCGTACACAGGAACGGACCCTTGAGGCACACCGCGATCGTACGGTCCCACACCTCCTCGTCCAAGTCCCCGATCGTCGTGTCTCCGGTTGACCAGTAGGCGTTGTTTACGAGAATGTCGATCCCCCCGAATCGCTCCTCCGCGCGGGCAAACAGCAGATCCACCGATTCAGCCACCGATACGTCGCAGCGAACCGCCATCGCGGCGCCACCGCGTTCACCGACATTGCCGCTGATGGCGTTCGCCGCGTCCAAGTCGATATCGGCGATCACTACTTTCGCGCCTTCTTCCGCGAAAAGTTGCGTGATCGCCGCCCCGATGCCGCGGCCTCCGCCGGTGACAATCGCAACCTGCCCCTCCAGCCGTCCCGGCATCGCGCCTCCTCTATTGCACGCAACCGCATCGGGCGGCGCGTGCGTAGTCTCTTAACTCCGGCGGCGCGCTGGCGCCGTTTTGGCCGTTCAAATACTCATCCACCGCTGCTTCCACCGCGGCCGGGTGGTGATGGTGCCAGTGGCCCAATCCATGCAAGGCGCTCTCCTGGCAGGCCTCATGCGCGATCGAAAGAATGTCCTTCATCGAATCGAGGAACTCTACGTCCAGACGGTTAGGGTCCAAAGGATTGGGGAAGGTCGCGCCACCCAACAATCGAAATCCCACCACATATAGCAGGACATGTTCAAGGGCGACCCTCCTTCGCTCCGATGCCCCAGGGCGCGCGAACATCGCCGTGCAAAAAGGTGCCGGAACAACATCGGGAAGGAGCGGATCAGCCGCTGCCGTATGGCCCACTCGATTCCCTCATCCGCCAGGGCCCCAAACACACCGGAACCTCCGCCCAGATACCAGAAGGCCTGGTTGAGTGAGTGATCTTCGCAGCGGCTGAGATACTCGAGCGGATGCTCGAACACATCGCTTAAGCGCGCAAGCGTCGCGCCGCACGGCCGCGTCCGCCGGTCCACCTCCGCCGGCCACTCGAAGTAGGACTTCGCGGGCTGCCCAAACACCAGTTGGATCCACTCCGTATCCACGTCCGGCATGGACCGATTATAGCCGCCTGCTATCCTGATCCACGATGTCCGCGCCGTTCACGCCTGGCTCTGGCCCAAACTCCGAAGTGCTCATCAACCTGCATCCCCAGAGCCTCGTCGAGCGCCTTGCGCGTCTGCTCTCGAGCACCGCATCCCATCGCTTGTTCGAATTGATCGGACCGCGGTCAAGCGGCCGGACGTACTTGCTCGAATCGGCCGCCGCCGAGGCCCGGAGGCGCGGCGCCGCGATCACCATCGTGCCCATTGACCTGGATGGATGTGAGCCGGATACTTCCCTGGCGGCGTATCTTGCTTTCGCGGCCGCCAAGGCCGAAGCCAGCGGCTCCGCCGATGCGTCCGAGACGGCGTCCTATCTACGGAAGTTCGCCGAAGGGCTCTCGGGCGAACCGGCCTCCTGTGACCGCGTGGCCGCCATCGCCGCTGCCTTGGCCCTCCAACTGCCACCGATGCCTCTCGAAGACGTCCTGGCGGCTAGTGGCGCGAATGGCGATGTTGTTTTCCATGTCGCCGATGGCGTGATGCTCGATCGCGTCTCGCGCCGCCTGCTCCTCGACGCCATCGCGCCCCATCCGAGCGTCAGGCTCGCCATCGGCCATGAGACGCCTCCGCCGGCCGACGGCGACTCCGAGCGTATCTTCATCTCCCGATGGGATGAAGAGGAAATGCGGGAACGGGTCCGTGAGCGCATCTCTCCCTGCGCCTTGCCGCGCGATTTCCTCGAAGCGATCTGGCAAGCCCCCGGCGGCGCTAGCCGGCTCGCCGTCGCATCCCGGCTTCACAATCTTCAGACGCACGATGCAATCCGTAAGGATGCATTCGGCGCCTGGTCCGTGCAGCGCGACTGGCGCAAGGATCGGACCGTGGTTGAAGAGCTTTCCCGTGATCCGGCTCTTTTCATCGACGAGGCGCTCGAGGATCTCGACCCATCGCTCGAAACCACGACCCTCGATTTTCTGCGCGCTGCCGCGCTCTGTCACCCCGTCATTCCCGTCAATATCCTGCTCGCCTTCGCCGGCCTCGACGCCGCCGGTCACAGTGACTTCATCGAGGAATGCATCGACGAGCCATTGGGCGCCGAGGATGACGAATCCGTGTTTGAAGATCTCGGATACAATCATCCATCCTTCCCTCGCGGGCTGTTTCCGTCCGGGCAACTCGTCTACCGGTTCCGCGATCCGCGCATGCCGGAAGCGATTCTGGATCGGCTCGCTCCCCCGGCGCGGGAAGCACTCGCCCAGCGTCTCCTCACATTCCTGGATCGATCCATCCCGCCCGTCACCAAGGGCATCGCCCGCATGCGGCTGGAACTCATCGCACGCCTCGGGCTCACGCGGGAACGGGAGCGGCTGGATCACATCCTTTCCTGGTGGGCCGCCGCGGAAAGCACCGCGCTGCTTCGCGATGAACTGGTGGCGGGAATGCGGGAAGGCCACTTTTCGCCCGATTTCGTTCTAACCGTCTATCGCGAGACTGCGAATCTCTGGCCGCCCTCTCGACGGGTAGCGCTCCTCGAAGCACACCGGAACCAACCCGGAGGACCGTCTGCCGGGCCCGCGGCCGATGCCGAACTGTGCAGCCTCTTGTTTCAGTGCAAACGCTACGACGACGTAATCAAGGCGTCCACGCAAGCGCTGCAGGGCGGCGTCGGGGACACCGATCGCGGCGGGCTTCTAACGCTACAGGGATGGTCTTACCGCGAACGAGGCCTGTTGCCGGAGGCGGAGGCCGCTTTGCGTGCCGCGGTGGAGGTGGGCAACCAGTCACAGGACGCCTCGCTGACCCAGCCGCACGAAAGCCTGGCCTACCTGCTGCTGGAACAGGAGCGCTACGCGGAAGCGCAGGCGCTCGTCGAAAACATCGTCTCCGTGATGCGGACCTCGCTCGGCCAGGAAGACCCGCGCACGCTGGTCTGGCAGTGCAACCTCGCCCGGCTATGGATGCTGGCCGGCCGCGGAGAAGATGCCAGGCAGTTGTTCGAAAATACCATCGAACACGGAGTCCGCGTGTTCGGCGAAGACTCACCGATCGTGAGGATGGCCGCCGAGGGGCTGGAGGAGCTGCGCGCCGGAGACGCTTAAAGGAGCGAAGGGCAGCGGCGACGCCGTCAGTGCCCCTCGTGCTCGAGGAATCGCTCCGCTTCGATCGCAGCCATGCATCCGGCACCGGAAGCCGTGATCGCCTGCCGGTAGGTTCGGTCCTGAACGTCGCCCGCGTGAAACACGCCCGAGATGTTGGTGCGTGCGCCGCCATGGGACACGATATATCCGTCCGCGTCCAAGTCGAGTTGCCCCTGAAAAACTTTCGTGTTGGGGATGTGGCCGATCGCGACAAAGAACCCGTCAACGGGACGATGGCTCGTCTCGCCAGTCACAATGTTCTTGAGCTTCACTCCGGTCACCACCTCGGACCCTTCCACTTCCTCCACAACGGTATTGGTGATGAACTCGATCTTCGGATTCGCCCGCGCGCGATCCAGCATGATCTTCGAGGCCCGGAATTCCTCGCGGCGGTGCACCAGCATTACCTTGTCACCGAAACGCGTTAGGAAATTCGCTTCTTCCATCGCCGAGTCGCCGCCGCCGATCACCATGATCTGCTTGCCGCGATAAAAAAAGCCGTCGCACGTTGCGCACGAACTCACGCCGTGCCCGATCAGCTTCTGTTCAGACTCGAGCCCGATCCATCGGGCCGACGCGCCGCTGGCCACGATGAGCGTCCGCGTCTCAATCCACTCCCCGTCAATGTTCAGCCGGAATGGCCGCTTCGAAAGATCGGCCTCGATCACAGAGCCGTGCTTGAACTCGGCGCCGAAAGTCTCCGCCTGCTTCTTCATGTTTTCGACCAGCACCGGACCGTCGATTCCCTCGGGAAAACCAGGAAAGTTTTCCACCAGCGTGGTCAACGACAATTGGCCGCCGGGTTCATGTCCGGAAACTACGAGCGGACTCAAACTAGCACGGGCGGTGTAGATGGCTGCGGTGTTACCGGCGCAGCCGGATCCGATAATGACTACGTTTCGCATGATATGTGGGGGACTTCACCATGCTAGCATTGCGGACCCCAAGTGCTGCCACTCGGCGAGCGTCTCCGCCAGTGCCTCGCCGGCGTCGATGATCAGCCCGTCCGCGCCCGCAGCCAACGCGGCGCGGCCCATCGAAAGAACCCGGTCGCGCTTACCGGTGGCGCGGAACGGGTCCGCGATCACCGGAAGGTGCGAAAGTTTCTTGATGGTGGGTATTGAAGAAATGTCCATGGTGAGCGCCGCCGCATCGAACGTCTTGATGCCCCGCTCGCACAGCACCACGTTGCCGTTGCCGCCCACCAGGATCGCCTCGGCCGCCATTAGCCAATCGTCGATTGTGGCGGAAGGGCTGCGCTCCACGATCACCGGCTTGGTCTGCCGGCCCAGCGCGCGCAGCAAGGCGTTGTTCTCCATCTGATGCGCAGGCGCCAGAAATCCGTCCGCGTGCTCGCTCAAACGTTCGATACGCGCCGGATCCATGATCTCCACCACCGCGAACAGCCCTGCCGCGCGGGCGGCGAGGCTCAATTCCCGCAATGTTTCCACCGGCACGCCTTCGTAACCGAACCGGAGTTTCGCGGCGGTGGCAGCCACCCCGTGGGCACTGCTCGCGGCGGCGCTCGATACCTGCCCGGCCGCTGTCTCACCGGCTGAACTACGGACCACGAAAACGGGATCCGGTCCGCCCACCACGGCGTTGCCCAGTGCGACACGTGTTCCTTCCGGCTTCCACAACCGGCTAGCAAGTTTGAATGGGGAACTGATGCGGTGGGCTTCGCGCACCCCCGCCATGCTTTCAAAGGAGGCGAGATCCACCGCGCCGTGACCCACTCCCGCGATCAGCGTTTGACTCTGTCCCGTGGTGCGGCTGGGGTTGAAGCCCATGTCGAGCATTCGCTCAATCACCGCTTCCACCTGCTGCTCGGTGGAGTTGACCTCCATGACGACGACCATAACCCCGATTGTCGCGCGACAGGCCCGTCCGGGGCCACTGCATACTGCTACAGCGTGAGCTTGCCGTCGAAGGTCATGTCCTTCAACTTGAACTTGGCCTTGGTTTCCGAGCGTCCCATCTTGGACACGAACTCGATCTCCTTGTCTTCTTCCGTGATGGCGTTTTCCCGCTTGGTAAAGAAAGGTCATCGTTTCTCACCGGCCACTCCGCGGACATCCCGCTGGCGCCATGGCGTCATACCCCTTTCGCTGCAACGACACGCTCGTCGAGGTCGTTTCTTCAGCCGCCTGATCTGTCCGGCCGGATTTGCACTGCCGCATTCAGCCACCCGACACGATGTAGTAATCCTTGGCGAGTTCCTGGACCGGGCCTGGAGTCTCCAGCCCGCGCCACTAATGCCAGCTGCGCTCTCCACGTGATGGTGAGCATCGGCGCCGACAGCATCTCCCCATCCCTCCGCCGCCGCCGCGGCCGCATCTACCGCGCCGCCCATGCCGCCTCCGCCTCTCCTCGACCCCCTCCACCTGGCCTCCACCGCCGCTCGTCGCCCCACCACTTGCCCCATGCCCCGCACTTCACACGCGCCTTGGACACACCATTTGCATCATCTCGGCGCGACCCGGGCGGGAGTGCGACACCATCCGCTTGCGTCTTTCTCGCTCCAGTCGGCGGATTTTCCTTCCAGAAGTCGGCGGCAACGAGCCCGGCGGGCACCAGAGCCGCGCCGAGAAGCAATCCACGCGCGACCAGCAATGACCGTTTCATGGGCTACATCGTATCATTGCGTCCGCTTCCGCCGCCATGAGCGCAGGCGGACATGTGAGCATTGCGTCGCCTCGACCAGGGTTGTGGGCAGTCATGATGTTGGGGTTAGCTTGTCGGGGCGTGGCTCAGCCTGGTAGAGAGCGCCTGGTTCAGGACCGGAGGCCGGAGGTTCAGTCTCTCCCGCTTCGATACTTCTTCTTGTTCCTTTGGTGGTTAGCGACCGATGCGGCTCCGCCGGCTTCCTGGCCTCTCAGTAGGCAATGTACCCAGCCGTGCCCATCCGCCATTCGGGCCGGGCTATCGTCGCCGTCGGCGCAGCGACGGTGGGACTCAGCGAATCGTGACGTCAGGGTCTGGTACGTACCGTGCGCCCTTCAGCGGATAGTCCACGGGCTTGCTGCGCGAGGATGCCCGCAAGTTATCTCGATCGAGCCCATTCGCGACGCCCCACCGACCGTCATTGGCGGAGTCCCATAACAGCACTTGTACCATCCGACGACGTAGATGCCGTGCGATGACTTGTGCTCAAGCAGATACCGGGCAACCAATTGGTCCTCCGTGGCGCTCCGGACGGGTCGATTCCAACATCCTTTCACTTCAATGATCGCGGAGATCCGACTGCCGACGGCGGACCCCGAGGGCGGCACACAGTCGACGTAGATGTCTGTCCTCTCGCCGGGTTGACCGTCTTTACTCAGCCGCCGCTGAATCTGAACCTCCCGATTGGCCACGATGCCACGGTCGGACAAATCCTTCTTCAAAAACCTTGCGAGATAGTCGGAGAGGTCTTCCTCCGTCTTGGGCCGCCATTTTCCCTTGTTCACCTCATTCCAGAGCGTTGAGGCGGCGGGCAGTTCACCCTGCAGTTCGGACTCGGCCCTCTTGAGACACTCCGCCAGTACATCCAGTAGTTCGTCACCAGAGCGGACAACCCGTTTCTGCGGATCCGACAGCAACCGCGAAACCGTCGTCCAGTTGAAATGGGTCCCAAGACCGCTCGCGGAGCCGATCCTGCTTATCCCAGGGAGTTCGCCGGAAAGCCACGGTCTGAACTCTGGCAGTGCATTGTAACCCGTTCCAGTTCCTGACATGCGGCCTGTGTTTCCCCGGTTGACCAGCACACCAAGAACTTGCCTGTCACCGAAGTGAATGTTCTCGTTCCGACCCAGGTGCCAAACCCGGCGCTGGGACGCCTGAAGGCAGAAAGTCGCATCGGAATAGAAAAATGTCGCCAGGGCTGTCTCCTTGAACTGACCCGCCACTCGGCGTTGGGCAGCGTGCCACAAAACGTTGAGCCCAAATTCGTGATCGATTTCTATCAAGGGGCGCACGGCAGGCCACCACCCGTCGTTTCAATTGCTTTCTCCAGTAGCGCCTCGGCGACTGCAAGTGCTGTATCTCGGCCCTCAGTGTCTTGTGGGAACTCGGCTAGCTGTTCTGGCGCCCACGACCGCGCCTCACGATTCCCGTGGCCTAGTAGCTCTACGAGCACGCAGTGAGGACGCGAGGTGCCAGCGGATGCTTAAGCATGCCGAGGAGCGAGCTTCCTCCAGATTCGGTTCCCGCAGCGACAGCAAGCGGTCAGTCGGGACCTCGCCGTCGGCGCCCTGTTTGGATTGGGTGAGCCGCTGTTCCAATTGGCTCAGAATTACGGACTCGGCCTTTTTGAAGGCCACCTCCCGAGCAGACCCTGGACACCATTCTCAGCTACCGGACCCGTGCGGATACTCGAAGAAAACGGGTGCGAGTTCTTTCCAGATGCTACGGGGAAGCTCTGCCATTACGACGGGGCTCTCGCGATAAAGAAGCAACAGTCCTTGATACGCCGCGATGTTCTTCCAGGTAAGCACGGCTCGCGATCTGCCGTCGTCTGGCGAAGCACGAGGCGGCATTCAGTGTTCGGCTGCGACGCTCTTCGGGAGCTTCGCCAACCAGGCGTAGCCACCAAGTCCGGCGGAGTGACATCGGCGTGCGTAGCGCTTCTCGAAAGAGCAGCCCGAGCCACTCCGGGAACTGATCGCCGCAACCGTGCTCGCAGAGATGAAGGTGCGCCTCGACGATCTCGGAAGATGCTCTGAAGGCGCTTCTCCAGATCTTGACCTACGGTCCTCTATGTCCAGCTCGCTGCATCGCAGCGGGCACTGCGCCATCCAAGTTCACTCCACCGAATCGTTCATTCCATGCCGCACGGAGCGCCGGATGACCTTCAGTAGCCTGCCACACTTGGTCGAACTGAGCCACATTCTCGTGATCGACCCGGGTTACGATCAAATATGCTACGCACTCCTGCTGAGGACCGGCTGCCCGGCTAGTTCCTCGAGCAGCCAAGGGACCTCTTCAGGGTACCAAGGCGCCCGCCACGTAAAGAAGTACGCCACGTGGTCCCGTATTTCGGCAAACACGCCCGAGCAATAGCTTGCCAACCAGGCCCTTTCTTGCCGTCCCGTTCTCTCCAGCCGAACCCGCAAGTTACGCTCGTCGCTCCCCATCCGGCGTTGCAGCGCGAGTAGGCCCAGGCACAGAAGGCCTCCAGCGAATACCCGTTCGTCCGCTAAGTCGCTTCCATGGCTGACTGACGGCCGTGCCTTAGAAACTCCCTCCCCGAGCCGACAAAGTTGCCAGTCGTCCAAAGTCATTCTCTTTGACCCATCGCCTCAGCATCCACGCAGTTGTTCGGGCACCAACGGCAGTAATGAGTCCTCTCTCGAATTCGCCACAGAAGTGAGAATGGCTTCAAAGTGTGCCGAGTTGCTTCGCGGACGCGAGACGTCCAGGAGCTCAGCAATGCTTTAGGTTTAGGAAAGCCAAAGGCGAAGAGCACTGCCCCTCGAATGTCGTCGTTGGGGTCGTCCGTCGGCTCCAGAGCAAGCAAGGGCTTCAGCCTTGCCTTCTGGTTTTCGTCGCCGAACAGCCGGGAGGCTGCAGATCGCTCGGCATCGCAGGTCTCATCTTCGCTGGGCTTCAAGGCGAGCAGAACCAGTGCATCCCGCCAAGCTGCTCAATGATCTTCCTCGGCCAACTCGAGCGCAAGCTTGCGAGCTTCGAATCCACGGGATTCGTCTCGGATTAGCCCCATCAGTTCATTGTCGATACCCTGGTAGCAGAGGCGTGACCCTGCTCGGACTCCCGGACTGTTTCGAACGTGACCTGATTCGACTCCAAGCGCGCGAGGAGGGTGTTCAAGATTTGAGACCGAACGGGGGCGTCCAGGGGAATATCGGACCGAAGGATGCTCTCCAGGTCCGTCTCCGCAAACTTCTCGAAGTACTGCGGCGCCACACTAACGAGCCAAGAAACCACCGGCCGAAAACTGGGCCGTACCTTGTGCATGCGATCGCGAAACAGTGAGGTAAGTTGCTCACTCGGCAAGGCCTTCTGGGCAAGGTACTCCGCTGCGAGAAACTCGGCGTATGCGCGGTGCGCCCATATCCGCTCCCCAGCAGCACCCGAAAGGAAAAGGCCGCAGTCGAGCGTTTCAGTAGATTTGCTTTCGATAGACCCGCTTCCCCGGAGGCACCATCTACGATCAACTCTTCGATCCGCACGCAGCCTTCTGGTAGCGCCTCACCCGACGCGGCGGCGGTCAGGCCAGGATAGCCGCAGAAAATCGATGCAATCGCTACGTACTCCGCGATTCGGACACGCTGCCTGGATGTCAGGTGCCCGCTCATTCGTGTGTCACTGCGACGCGGATCAAGCTCTTCACACAGCCTTTGACAACCGTCTCGATAAACCTCGGCTCGGGTTTGACCAAGTCGTCCCGAGCGTTCGTATCATCGGTAGAAACCGGAGAGACAAAGGCGTCGCCGCCAGTGGATGCGCATCCACTCGATCCGCTTCGGCAAAAGGAATACCTGTGCATCGATTCCTGCCGATGCAGCCTTTGACTCTGGACGTCACAAAGCCGCAAAGGGCAAAGGTATTGACTTCACGAAATAGATCTTTCAGTTCGCTGTCGGCGTTACGCGGCCAGTTTGCCGTCCTGCAAGCGAGCCGCACACGTAGGCGATCAACCGGCCAAGTCCGGAACTCGTCCAGGAGCACCCGACCGATATTCTGGCCAATTCAGAAGTTGACACTCGTCAAGGCTATCCAAAAACAGATACATGTGCCGATCACCGGCCTTCCATTGCTGGATGTCCAGGAGAATCGAAGAACCGATGCAGGCTCGCGTCGGTCGACGATGAGAGATTTCGTCGTTGAACGGCGGCACTCGCCTTTCGCCTGACCATGGCCGGCGATTTCGACCAGCCGTTCAACGCCGTCGATTTCCCGATTCAGGTTCTCCGAGGAGGATCAGGCACTGATGCTGATGCAGCTCGTCCGTTACCACAACCTGTGGATTTACTTCCCCTCCAGAACCCGTCAGGATCTGAGTACCCGCCCGACTCAAGCTGCATCAAGGGCTTCGTTAAGGGATGCCAGAATCGTCGGTGAACGATGTGGCGACTCATTTGGCGGGCCGCACCTCCGCCGCCGGGCGCCGACGCGATCCTGCAATCGCCCTGATTCCGCGATGAACAAATACACCCATTCTTGTATTATCCAGCGCGGCACCTCACCGGTCTGCTTGTCCGCGACAAGACCGCCTCGCGGCCGTCCACGCTCGGCTACTACTCTGTTCCGTTTCGATGGACGAATAACTGTTCAATGGTTCTTGCGATGCCTCCGAAGTCATCCACGGCCAAGTGGGCGTACATGTCCATTGTCGTGTTGATGTTCAGTGCCGAAGATAGCGAGATATCAACGTCAATGGCGCCCCCTGAGCCAGAAGCAGAGTCACGACAGTGTCTTAAGTCGTGCAGGCGGATCTTTTGCGAGACCAGCAGTTCTCAGGATGCTGTCGAAAGTCCGTTGCAGGTTTCTAGGGGGATGGGTGTTCCGACGGAGGTGGTGAAGATGAGATTCCACTCGTTGCCTGCCCAGACGTCGCCCGCGACCTCCGTGTCACGCTGCTGGAGCTCACGACGGCGTTCCAAGGCTTCGATTGCGAAGGGCAAAAGTGGAAGCGTTGACCGGCTCTTCGGCGTCTTCGTGTCGCCGTGGACAGGCGCTGGCCTTTGATGAAATCGAGGCTCTTTTCGATTCGGAGGTTTGCTTCTTAGAGTCGTAGTCGCTCCAGCGGAGATGAAGACTGCCTCGTCGAAGGCCGAGCCCGATCGCCACGGTGAACAATGCTTCGAGGCGGTGGCTCGAACGGCTTCTAGGAAGCGCTTGGCTTCGTCGACGGTGAAAACGCGGATCGCGGGCTTCTCGACTCGACCCGGCGACGCCTTCTTCGCAGGGTTCTTTGGATCAGTTCCCATTCATCCATCGCCACGTTGAGGGCCGCGCGGAGAGTGTCGCGAATGTGCTTCACGGTCTTCGGCTCTAGGCCGGAGTCGAGCTTCTCGTTCAGGAACGCCTGGACTCTCGGCCTGGTCAGCTTCGCGATCTGGACGCTGGCGAGCGGACCTTCCTTGAGGTGCTTCACCATGCCCTCGTAGTGCACGATGGTTTTGGGCTTAACGCGACGCTGGACTACTTCTTCCATCCGGCGGTCCGAGTAGCTGCGCCACGGTCATCCGTTTGGGTGACGACCGCGCCGCTCTGCTGGTCGAAGTGCGTCTTGGTCAGCCACTCCTGCGCCTGCTTCTCGGTCTTGAATTCCTTCTTGAGCAGGATCGGTTTGCCGACGGCGTCGTGACCGGCGCGGATCTTGGCGGCGAAGCGGCCGTCTGAGAGGTTGATTATGCAACCTTCGCCGGCCGCACCGCGCCTTCGTTTGCGTGGCATGTTCGGTTTAGGCGGCGGCCGGTCCGCCGGCGCCGGGGCGCGTGTTCCTTTCGATCCAGGCGACGAGGGCCTTCTGCGGCACTCGGATGCTTCGGCCGATTCGAATGGTCGGGATGAGGCCGGCCTGCATCAGCTTGTACGCTTGCGCCACCGAGCAGCCGAGGTAGCCGGCGACATCGGGGGCTTTCAGAAGTTGCGTTGTCTATGACTGAACGGGCATCGTGTTGAGCGGCTTCGGCTCCGCAGCCACCGGCATAAGCCGCACGACGCTCGGCTTCCGTTCCATCTTTCCTGTTTGAGTACGACAAACACCGCCCCGCCGTTCCCCCGCGCACACTGCACCCGGCAACACCAGAACCCCGCGCCACCCAGGGCGCGACCCGAATACCTTCATCCTCAACCCATTCCTTTATCCTGAACCCATGCCCCTCTTCATGGTCCGTGTCTACGGGTTCCTCGCCAGCGAAGCTGCCGCCGGTGTCGTCCTCATCCTCGCCGCCGCCCTCGCCATGACCATGGCCAACTCTCCCTGGCAGCATTTTTACCAGGCACTCCTCGACGTCCCCGCCGAAGTCCGCATCGGCTCCTTCTCCCTCACAAAACCCATCCTGCTCTGGATCAACGACGGCCTCATGGCCGTCTTCTTCTTCCTCGTCGGACTCGAAGTCAAATACGAAACCCGCGCCGGGTCCCTCTCCAACCTCCGCAGAGCCGCTCTCCCCGCCTTTGCCGCCGCCGGCGGAATGGCCATCCCTTCGCTGGTTTACTCCGCACTCAATTGGTCAGACCCCGCCGCCCTCGAGGGCTGGGCTATCCCCGCTTCCACAGACATCGCTTTTGCCCTCGGCATCCTGGCACTCGCCGGAAACTCCCCGCCCGCCCTGCGCGCGTTCCTGCTGTCGGTCGCGATTTTCGATGATCTCGGCGCCGTCGTCATCATCGCCATGTTCTACACCGGCTCCCTTTCGCAACTCGCGCTCGCGGCGGCCGCCATCCTCTTTGCCGGAGTTGTAATCCTCAATCGACTCGGCGTCACCTCCGCGGGCATGTATCTCCTGTTCGGCGTTCCCATGTGGGTTTGCCTGCTCAAGTCCGGCATCCACGCCACCCTCGCCGGCGTCCTGGTCGCCATCATGATCCCCGGTAGCGCGCCGGCGCGAGCCATTCAGTCGCCACCCTCGCCGCTTCTCTCTTCTCCTACTCTTTCCCCCCTCAAACACATCGAGCGTTACCTCAATCCCTGGGTAAAATTCGGAGTACTTCCCGTGTTCGCCTTCGCCAATGCCGGCGTCCCGCTTGGAGGCTCCTCCATCTCCGATCTGTGGCATCCCGTCGCTCTCGGAATTGCGCTCGGGCTCCTGATCGGGAAACCCATCGGCATCCTCGCCGCCAGTTTCGCTGCCGTCCGCCTCGGCTATGCCGTCCTGCCCGATGGCGTCGGCTGGCCTCGCCTCGCCGGAGCCTCCCTCCTCTGCGGCGTCGGGTTCACTATGAGTCTCTTCATCGCCTCGCTCGCCTTTGAGCGCGATGGCGCCTTCACGTCCCTGGGCTTGGAGAGGATCGGCGTCCTGAGCGGCTCCATCCTCGCGAGCCTCGCCGGATTCATCGCCATCCGCCGCGCCCCGGCCCGGGCGGGTGCATATTCTGCACTCGCCGCTCCGCCTCGCCCGCCTTCAGCTTGACAACCCTCCCACCCCGCCAGGGCCATCCACAGACACCCAAAATTCATTTCTCCAATCAACACAGCAGCTTCCCGGGAACGGGTTTGCGCGCGACGGGCTTCCCCTCTCTAGGCTCGAAGTCGAGGAGCATACGATGAGTTCTCTAAGCAAAATCGCGGCCGATCGAGCCGGCGCAAGGAAATCGACCGGGTCTCCCATCGCCGCCGCCAACGCCATCCGCCAAGGACTTTACTCCAAGCGGACCATCATCATCGGCCAGGAGGAATCCGCCGGCCTCGCCGCCATGCGGGAGGACTACGCACACGAGTTCCGGCCCACCACCTCCGCGGAACTGGCCCAGGTCGAAGCCATGATCGCTTGCGATTGGCGCATTCGACGCATCTGGGAGATCGAGCCAGCATCCATCGACTACGTCATGGAATCCCAGGCCACCGAACTCGCCACACAGGCCCCGGGCATTGACCTCCCCACCCGCACCGCCTTCGCCTATGCCGAGTTGATCGACGATTCGCGACTCCTCGAGACCCTCCACCGGCTCGAAGTCGGGTATCAGCGCCAATGGGAGCGCGCTCATCGGACCCTCCTGCGTCTCCGCGTGCAAAAATTGGAAAACGAACCCGCCGTCCACGAGGTGTCTTTGGAGCCGGTCAAACAGCCGGCGCCGCCAGCGGGAACAAAGCCGCCGAAACCCTTCCGGCCACCCGCCACATCGCTCCCGTAGGCCCGGTCAGCGGGCAGGAAGACGCTTTTTGTGGGAACAAACCCACCGCCGCTCCCGCGCCGGGACCATCGGGCACAACTGCACAGAGACAAGGAAGGCCGGGCGTCCTCACATGAGAACGCCCGGCCCGATTGTGAACGCGATTGCCTCTCCGCTCGATATCAGAAGTCGAGCTTCAAGGCAAACTGGAACGTCCGCGCCGGCGCAGCGGTGCCCGTGACTCGGCCGAAAGCGCTGTTGGTCGGCGTCGTATTCGGGTCGTTGAGAATCGCATGGTTCAGCGCGTTGAATGACTCTGCGCGGAACTGGAACTTCACGTTCTCGGTGATGGGAAAGTACTTGATCGCGGAGATGTCCCAGCGATGCTGGCTGTCGCCCCGGATGCCGCCGAAACGCAGCGGGAAGTTGCGCAAGTTGGACGCAAGCTGCTGCGCGGAACTGCGATTGAACCCTGCGTCGGTGTTGAACCAGCGGTCCACGTTGCGCTCGCCCGATGAGAGCGCGATATCGCCGATGTTACCGGTGAACAGTGCGTTGCCGAAGCCGAGCGCGTTGCCCGATTGGTAGATGATGACCGCATTCAACTGCCATCCGCCGGCAATGAAGTCGGCCGCCTTCGGCATGGATGCGCCATACCGCCGTCCCCGGCCCACCGGGACTTCGTAGATGCCGCTGACGGCAATGCGATGCGGGCGGTCGAGCCCCGCGAGACTTTCATACGGCAGCGAGTCACCGGCATTCAGGAACGAAATCGCTTCCATCGCCTTCGACCATGTGTATGCCAACTGGAACGTGTATCCCTTGCTGAACCGTTTCTCGGCGCGCATCTGCAGCGAGTGATACCAGTTGTATCCGATGGGTTGTTCCACCACCACGCTTCCGAACTGGGGATAGGCGCGCAGCAGCGCCGCCCGCGACGTGTTGGCTCCGTAGATGGGATTGGTTCCGCGGAACGGATTCGGGAAGGTCTGGCTCAGGTAGTTGATCGTAGCCGTATCGCGGAAAGGCGAAGTGCTCAGATACTGGTTGGGCACTGCGTTGAGATCGCGATCCATGCCGAGACGCAAGCCTCGATTGGCCACGTAGCTGACGTCGGCGACGAACTCGCCGAACTGCCGTTGGAGCCCCGCCGACCAGCGCTGCGAGTACGCGTGTGTCCGCGCGCGATTGTAGAACTCGAAGCTCTGTCCGAGAAATGTGGAGAGGCCGCCCGATGCGCCCAGCGGCGCCAGTAGCCCGTTTGGAAACGGATTGGCGTTGGTGGCGACGTAGGTGAGGCCGCTGTCGAGAGAAGCCTGGATCGGCGTGGTCTGCGAGAAACCGCTCTGAATCGCGCCGGTCTTGTTGACGCCGATGGTCTCGAAGAACATGCCGTAGCCGGCGCGAAAGACGGTCTTCTCGTTGAGCTGCCATGCCATGCCGAGGCGCGGCATGAAGTTGTTGCTCTCGCCGTTGAAGGGATTCCGGGGCGTCCCACCGGCGTTGGCGAACAGAAGCCCGCCTTTGACCTGGAATTGGCTGGCCGGGATCTCCGGAATGGGATTGCGCGCGTAGTTGGCTTGGGCCTGCGCGGCCACGGGGCTGGCGGAGGTGTAATCGAAACCGCCGTTCAACCGGTCATAGCGTTCGGTTATCGCCCACTCTTTCTCATACCGGATGCCGAGGTTGAGTGTGACGCGTGGGGTCAGCTTGAAATCGTCGTGAACGTAGAGACCGAGGTACTGGTTCTGCATTGCGTAGCTGGCCGTACGTTCCATCGATCCGGCGGGAATGCCCAGTAGCGCCGACGCCAGTTCCTGGCCCACCAGGGACGCCGGCGAGTTGTCGAGCGGGCCGCGGGTGAACGTGTTGGCGAAGGAGAAGTCCGGCGCGGTCTGGCGCGGGAAACGGTTTCCGAATGCGCGGTAGAGCCGGGCATCGGATCCGAACTTGAGGTTGTGCGTGGCTTGAAGCCGGGTAAAATTGGCCGCCAAAACGTGTGTCAGGCTCGAGTTGGTGCCATCGCCGGATTCCCACGGCGAAATGGTCGAGAATGCGCCCAGGGTGACGCGCGGCACTGTGGCGAGGCTCTTGTCGACGAGACCCACCAGGTTCGGCGAGAAGCCGAGCGAAGCCAGATCGTAGCCCTGCGTCACACGGCGTTCCGGGAAGTCCTGCTGCGTGAATCCGTACCGCACGTTCACCAACATCTGCGGACCGAGAACATAGACGTCGTCCAGCGCGATGCCGCGGTTGACGCGATTCAGGATGATGCCGTTGATGCGGTTGTCGAAGTGATCGTTCTTGTCTTCTTCCCAGAAGTCATAGTGGACGCGGCCAAACAGCCGGTGATTCTCGCTGAACGCGTGGTCGACACGCGCGATGTGAACGTAGTAGTCTTCGAGCGATCGCAGCGCGCCGTTGAAGTAGTTGTTGCGTCCATCCGCGGTGCCCGGCTGGTTGGCCTGCGGATACAGATTGACGATCGAGGTTCCCACGCGGTCGAGCCGGCTGGCCGGGATCACGTTGCCCGCGAACGGAGTGCGGCTGAAGCGGCCGTTGGCGGCCGGCGTGGTCGACCGGGGATCGTAGATCTGGTAGGTAGAGTTGACGTTCAGCAGGCCCGAGAAGTCGCCCTGACGCTGCGCCGCGGTCGGCACGGTGCCGACGAACTGGCCCGGCACGATCCATTTGTTGGCCTCCCAGGCGTAGAACCAGAACGTCTTGTTCTTGCCGTTGTAGAGACGCGGCAGATAGACAGGCCCGCCGGCGGAGGCGCCATACCGGTTGTCCTGATACACCGGGGGATCGGTGTTGTTCTTGTTGTTGAAAAAGTTTCTCGCGTCGAAGGCGCGGTTCCGGACGAACCAGTGCGCCTCGCCGTGGATCTTGTTGGTGCCGCTGCGCGTGCTGACGTTCACCACCGAGCCGATGGTGTGCCCGATCGAGGCGTCGTAGGTGGCCGTCTGCATCTTGAATTCCTGAATGGCGGTTTGCGGCGGCGAAAACGCCACCCGCGCGCGCGACCCGCCGTCGGCGAACGTGTTCGAGACGCCGTCGATCTGGAACTCGTTGTTGTAGGTCCCGTTGCCGTCGGTGGAAATCTGCGAGTTGCCGTTGTTGAAAGCAGGCTTTCGATCGCGCAGGTTGGTTCCATTGACGACGCCGGGCGTGAGCAGCGCCAGTTCGAACGCGTTGCCGGCCAGTGTCGGCAACTCGAGAATGCGGCGCTGATCGATCACCTGTCCGAGCGAAGAGGTGGCGGTTTCGAGAATCGGCGTGGTGGCCGACACTTCCACCGATTCGCTCACTTGCCCTACTTCCATCGCGATCACCAGTTCGGTCGGCTCACCCACGCGAACCTGAACGCCCGCCCGTTGAAAGCGCTTGAACCCGGTGAGCTCGGCCGTCACCATATAGGTGCCCGACAGCAGGTATGGCATCGTGTACCGGCCTGAGGCGTTGGTCTGCGCGCTGGCGGTGACGCCGGTGTCGACGTTGGTGGCGCGGATTTCCACTGCGGGAATGACGGCGCCGGTAGAGTCGGAAACAACGCCGAGTAGCGTGCCGCGCGGATCCTGCGCGCACAGAAAAGTAACGGAAATCGCAAACAGAACGGAGAACCGCCTGATTGAGACGATCATAATGACCTCCTGAAGCTTAATGAGTTGCCTTAAGCTTACCAGATCGCTGGCGCCGGTGGACAAGAGTTGTTGCGGGTCCGGCCGCCGCTGTGCTACCCCTAGGCGGAGGCGCTGTTTTCATGGCATCAGTAATTTGGAAGGGCCACATCACGTTCGGTCTGGTTTCGATACCCGTGAAGCTGACGGCGGCGGCGCGCGGGGAGACCATCAGTTTCAACCAGCTTCATAAGAAAGACCACTCCCGCGTGAAGCAGGTGCTCTACTGCCAGGCCGAGGATGCCCCCGTTTCGCGCTCCGAACTGGTGAAGGGATACGAATACGACAAGGGCCGCTACGTGGTGATCGACGAAGAAGACCTCAAGAAGATCCAGCCGAAATCGGCCCGCGTGATGGAGATCGCCGAGTTTGTGAAGGCCGACGAAGTGGATTCGGTCTACTACGAAACGTCCTACTATCTCACGCCCGAAGAGGCTGGAGAAAAGGCCTACACTCTGCTGTTCGAGGCCATGCGCGAGACAGGCTATCTGGCTGTTGCCCGCATCGCCATGCACAATCGCGAGCACGTCGTGTTGATGCGCCCCGGCCGGTTCGGCATGATCCTGCACACCATGTATTACCAGGATGAGGTCCGCGCGCTGGATGAATTCCGCACCAACGGCGACTTGGTGCAAGACAAGGAACTCGCGATGGCGCGGCATCTGGTCGAGGCGCTGGCGGCGCCGTTCGATCCCGAAAAGTATAAGGATAACTACCGCGAATCGCTGCGGAAGATGATCGACGCCAAGATCGCCGGAGAAGAAGTGGTGGCCGCGCCGGCCGAGCAGGAACTGGCGCCGGTAGTGGATATCATGGCGGCGCTCAAGAGCAGTCTTTCGGCGTTGAAGAAGCCGCCGGTGCTCGCCGCCGAGTCCGAAGAGCCGGAGCAGGCGGAAGTGACCGAGATACCCAGAAAGCGCGCCAGCGGCGGAAAACGGTGAACGGGCGGCGCCTCCTCGTCGCCTCCTCCAATCTAGATCTCCATCGTCCGGCCGCCGAGTTCCTGGCGTCGGCCCATGCGCGTGGGGCTGGGGAAGTGGTAGTGCTCGCTCCGTCCCGCGGCGCCGCTGATGATTTCGCGCGCGCATCGGTAGGCCCGGGCGATGGTTTCCTCGGCATCCATTCGCTGACGCTCACACAGATCGCCGCGCATCTGGCCGCGGCTCCCCTGGCCGCGAGCGGGCTCACGCCGATGAGCGGACTGAGCCAGGACGCGCTCACCGCTCGCGTGGTGCATACCCTCCGCCGCGAGGGCCTGCTGCACTACTTCGATCCCGTGGCGGGGACGCCGGGATTCATCGGATGCCTCTCCCGCACGATTGCGGAATTGCGCATGGAAGAGGCGGTGCTTCCTGGCCCGGCGGCATCCCGCGGAGTCGCCAGTCCGGTGCGGGACTTGGCGCTGTTAACCCAGGCCTGGGCCGATCAACTCCGGCAACAATCGCTGGCTGATCTCGCGCAGTTGTTCCGCATCGCCACCTCCACCGCGTCGCACCGCTATCTCGGGCTTCCGGTTCTGGTTCTGGACGCCCCGCTTCGAGGGTCGCTGCGGCGCAAGCTCATGGCGCACCTGGTCGCCAGCGCGCCGGCGGTGTTTGTGGTGGCGCTGCAATCGGACACGGCGAGCGTGGCCGCGTGGCGCCAACTGCTCGAGGTTGAACCCGAAGAACGGGCCGACATCTCGGGCACCGTGCTCGCGCGCGCCCGGCGGCACTTGTTCGGCGCGGCGCTGAGCGAAAAGCGCAAGCCGGACACCACCCTCGAAATGTTCTCCGCCGCCGGAGACAGCCTCGAATGCGTGGAGATTGCGCGGCGCATCCGCCTGGCCGCCGGACGCGGTTTCGCTTTTGACCAAATGGCGATACTGCTACGCTCTCCGGAGCGCTATCAGCCGCTGGTGGAAGAGGCGCTGCGGCGCGCCGGCATCCCGGCGTGGTTTCACCGGGGCACGGCCCGGCCGGACCCGGCCGGACGCGCGTTTCTCGCCCTGTTACAGTGCGCGATGGAGGACTGCTCGGCGTCACGATTCTCCGAATATCTGTCGCTCGCGCAGGTGCCGGAACTCGACGCCGGCGGCGCTCCGGTCCGGCGCGAGCGCTACCGCGTGGCGGTGCAGGACGAAGTGCTCGCGAGCTTCGAGCCCGGCTCGGATCCAGGTCCCGACACCGCTTTCGATCCGGAGCTGGAACCGGCGCCTTCGTTCGCCGCTCCCGCCGCGTGGGAGCGTCTGCTGGTGGATGCCGCCGTTGTGGGCGGGCCGGACCGCTGGGAGCGGCGGCTGGACGGGCTGGACCGTGAGATTGCCCTGCAGATCGCCGGGCTGCGCGACGAGGACGAAGCCACCCGCGCGGCGATCGAACGCCGGGCCGTGCAATTGCGCCTGCTGCGCGGCTTCGCGATCCCAGTGGTGAAGCTGCTCGACGCATTGTCGCGGGCGGATGAGCCCGGCGGCATGACATGGGAAGTTTGGATCGCGCGTCTCACCGGATTGGCGGAAACCGCGCTGCGGTCCCCGGAATCCGTGGTGGCGGTGCTGCGCGAGTTGCGGCCGATGGCGACGGTGGGTCCGGTGCAACTGGTGGAAGTGCATGCGGTGCTACGGGAGCGGCTGCGTTTCCTCCGCAACGATCCTCCGACGCGCCGCTACGGGCAGGTATTCGTGGCCGGCGTCGACCAGGCGCGCGGGCGGCAGTTCGACACAGTTTTTCTGCCCGGGTTGGCCGAGGGGCTGTTCCCGCGGCGCGCCCAGGAGGATCCGTTGCTGCTCGACGCGCATCGCTCCGGGCTCGGGGCCGATCTGGCCGTGCAGGACACCCGGGTGGCCGAAGAGCGCCTGCTGCTGCGCGTGGCGGCGGCGGCCGGATCGAGGCTGGTGGTCTCGTATCCGCGGATCGACGTGGCGCAGTCCCGACCGCGAGTGCCCTCGTTTTACGCGCTCGAATTGCTGCGCGCCGCCGAAGGCCATCTGCCGGACCTCCGCGAGTTCGAGCAGCGTCTGGCGCAAGCGGCTCCGTCGCGGCTGGGATGGCCCGCGCCGCGCGACCCCGGCGAAGCTCTCGACGACGCCGAGTACGACCTCGCCGTGCTTGACCGGCTCCTCGGCGCCGAACCCGCCGCGGTGACCGGGCGCGGGCGGTTCCTCGTGGAGGTGAACACCGCGCTTGCCCGTTCCCTCCGCGCACGTTGGAAGCGGTGGGCAGACCAGTGGTCCGACGCCGACGGCATCGTCGGGCCGGATGAAACGGCGCGCGCCGCGCTCAACGCGCATCGTCTGGCGGCTCGCCCCTATTCCGCCACGGCGCTGCAGCAGTACGCGGCGTGTCCATACAAGTTCTTGCTATATGCCATCCATCGGCTGCGGCCTCGCGAGTCGTCGGAGCCTTTGGAGCAAATGGATCCGTTGACGCGCGGCGCGTTGTTCCACGAAATTCAAAAGGAACTCGTCGACGGGTTGCGCGCCCGTGGCCTAACGCCGCTCGACCGGGGCCGTCTGGATGAGGCGCTCGAGTTGGCCGATTCGATACTTGATCGCGCCGCGGCCCGCTATGCGGAGGAACTGGCGCCGGCGATCCCACGCGTGTGGTCGAGCGAGGTGGACGATCTGCGGGGCGATCTGCGCGGATGGCTGCGGCAGGTGGCGATCCACGATTCCGAATGGGAGCCGCTTCACACCGAATACGAGTTCAACGGCCTTCGCGTCGCGGAACGCGTTTTGCTGCGCGGGGCGATCGATTTGATCGAGCGCAAGGTGGGCGAAGGGGTGCTGCGCGTAACCGATCACAAGACGGGCAAGCAGCCCGAGCAGCGCCCGGCATACGTGGGCGGCGGCGCGGTGCTGCAGCCGCTGCTCTATTCGCTGGTGGCCGAGCAAGCGCTCGGGCTTCCGGTGGAACGTGGGCGCCTCTACTACTGCACCCAGCGCGGCGGCTTCGACGAAACCGAGATCCCGTTCACCGACACGGCGCGGCAGCGCATCGCGCAAGTACTCGACATCGTGGATGGTGCGATTGACGAAGGATTCCTGCCGGCGGCGCCGAACAAGGATCATTGCGAGATCTGCGACTACGAGATGGTCTGCGGGCCGTATGAAGCGCAGCGGGTGATGCGCAAGCCGTCGGGGCGGCTCCGGAGCTTGGTGGAGTTGAGGGGGCTGCCGTAGGATGGTATCGTCTGGGAGTATATTTTGAGATGCTCGGTGGAAGCCGAAATTGTTAGATTGCCCCTGTGACTAGTGTTAATTCGCGCGCAATGCGAAGGAAAACTGATGGCAAACCACCTGAACGAGAGAACTCTCTCCTCTTTCCAGCAGCTCTCTGCTGCTGCATCCGAACCTAATAAGACATCCGACGAACTCGGGAATCTGGTTTCAGATCTCGACGGCGCTTTGAAGCGGCTTAACCTGGGTGTGTCGACCTGGGTGATGATCGATCGCTTCGAAGATTCGAACTCAGGGACCTGCCATGGGATCAGTCTTGGCTATGACAGGATCAACAGGCAGTGGGGCATCTCGATCCAGAGCTACAACGGCAACAGCTTTGCGGAGGATCACGAAGCTGAGTACTGGCATTTCAATGAGGCACCACGTTCGATTCGCCTCAAAGCTGTGGAGAGGATCCCTGACCTTCAGGATGCCCGCTGGAACGATCCCATACGCCTGACCGCCGACCTGAAGAAGACTGCTCTGGCCCGCGAGTTGGCGACGGCGATCGGCGTTTCAAGGCAGTCCGCGAAGCCGAAGAACTGATCTAAGCTGTCATGACAACCCCGCCACTGAGCGGACCGGTCGTCCCGACCGCATTCGTCGACGCGAACGTTCTGTACCCGTCCGAACTCCGCAGCTTCTTGCTCTATCTCCATCGGACCGGCGCCTTTCGGGTTCGTTGGTCCGATCGGGTCCACGAGGAATGGACCGAAGCGCTACTCCGGCGGCGGCCAGACATCTCGCGCGAGAAACTGCTTCGAACAAGGTCCCTAATGGAGGGGACCGCACCCGATGCTCTCGTTACCGGTTACGAGGATCGGATCGCCAGCTTGCACCTCCCCGATCCACATGATCGTCACATTCTCGCCGCCGCGATTCACTACGAGGCGGACGTCATAGTAACTATAAACCTGAGGGATTTTCCTCCTGCTGCCGTCGAGCCGCACGGCATCGTGGTGATGCACCCGGACCAGTTCACAATCTCGCTATGGCATCGGTTTTCGGAACTTGTCGTCGATGCCGCCAGGGATCATCGATCCAGCCTGCAGAACCCGCCGAGGTCCCAGCTCGAATACCTGAAGGTGCTCGCGGTACAGGGAATGGTGGAAACGGCTGCCATCCTCGAGTTCTTCGACGTCTAAACCGGATAGCCTGTCCGGGCCTCAGATACCCAGTTCCTGATCGTAGGCAACCAACGCCTCGAGAGCCCGTCCGCGATCGGCGTCCCTCTCCCTTTTGTACCGTTTTAAGTCCCCGAACAGAACTCGACGATCGCGGCCCGACCCGCTCCATTGGATCCTGCCTTGTTCGAGAAGTGCCAGAAGGTCCGATTGGGAAATGTCGAGTATGCCGGCAGCCTCCTCCATACTCGAGCCGGATCGGATCGGAATCAGCGCGACCGCATTCCCATTCGCCATCTCGCTAAGCATGCGTGCCAACAGCCGGGCCGCGGCGGGAGGCAACTCAGCCGGGGTGCGATCTGGCCCAAGCAACTGCACCGGCTGCTCGTTCTGTAACCCGGAAGCCAGAACTTTCCCGGTCTCTCTCGCGAGCGAAGCCTCTTCGTCAGAGGGAAAGACGGGTTTGTTCCCGGCGTCGATCATAACTCTGCCTTCAGCATACCAGCCGCCTCACCGCCGCGCCGCCACAAGGTCCTCCCTCGCCGACCGGACCCACGACGACTCCGGGGCCGTCTTTGCGAGCGCCGCCAACGCGAGCGAGGATTCGCGCGCCGCCTCCTCCCGGCGGCCGAGCCCCAGCAACGCGCGCCCCAATTTCACCCGCGCCACGGCGAGGTCAAAGTGATCCTCCGGCAGCACGCGCTGAAAGCGGACCACCACGCCGCGTAATGTGCGTTCGGCGCGCGCGTAGTCCTTCTTGTCGAGATAGACGCCGGCCAGGTTCGCCAGCGCCACGCCCACGAAATGGTGTTCGTCGCCATTCGCCTTCCGGTAAATATCGGCGGCGCGCTGGAACAACTGCTCGGCCAGCACGAGGTCTCCCTTGCCTTGCGCCACGTGGGCGAGGCTGTTCACCGCGTTGGCCACACCGGAGTGCACCGGGCCGTAGACCCGCTCGCGCACCGCCAGCACTTGCCGCAGCACCGGTTCCGCTTCGTCGAACCTTTTCTGCGACGCCAGCGCCTGGCCCAGGCCGCGAAGACTGGAAGCGGTCTCGGGATGATCGGGACCGTAGTAGTCGCGATTGATTTCCGCCGCCTTTCGAAACCACTTCTCCGACAAGGCGTATTGCCCGCGCTGGCTCGCGATGGTGCCCAGGTTGATCACCGGATCGGCAACTCGCGGATGGTCCTCGCCGTACATGCGGCGATACATGTCGTAGACCTGAGTGCTGAGCGCTTCGGCGCGGTCATAGTCGCCCTCATAGAAATGCGCGTCCGCCAGCCGGATCAACACCGTGGCGGTATCCTGTTCCGGGGCCGCGCGGGCGGCTTGCAGCCGCGCGGCTTCTTCCAATACCTCAATCGCCTGCTTATACTGCCCGCGATCGGTGAGCACACGTCCGAGCGCCGCCGTGGCCGCATCGATCCCCGGATGGCCCTTCGGGAGCGTGCTGCCGGCAAGCGCCAGAGCTTGCCGCACCAGGGACTCGGCCTCGTCCAGCTTGCCCTGATCCAACCGGAGCAGTCCCACTGCCTGCACGGACTCGGCCACCAGCGCCGGTGCCTTGTTGGGAAGCCCGCGCCGTTTCTCGAGCGCCGCGTCGAGCATTTCCGACGCCTGCGGGTACTTGCCGAGGCTGTGATAAATCTCACCGAGGGTCTGAAAAAGATCGGCTTGCGCGGCAGGATCGGCGGCGAGCAGGCGTGCGTCGCGGGCGCTGCGGTCCACGAGCGTCAATACCTCGAGCTTGTCCGCCGGGCCGGCTTCCTTGTCGCCGCCCTCAAACAAATGAAGCATGAACTGCTGGATGCGCTGGGCTCGCGCGGCCTCGGCCACCGCGGCGTCGCGCGCCACCGCCAGACGAAACGTGAAGAACGCGATCAGCGCGGTGAGCGCCGCTGCCACCGCGGCCGCGGCCAGCAATGGGGCCCGATTGCGGGCGGTGAATTTGCGCAGCTTGTACCGGAACTCGTCCGGCCTGGCCTCCAGCGGTTCATCGCGGAGAAATCGGTCCACGTCGCGCGACAACGCTTCCACAGACCGGTAGCGGCGGCCGAGATCCTCGTGCATCGCGGTGAGGCAAAGCACGTCCAGATCGGCCCATGCGGCGCGGCCGGGTCCCTCGATCCGCGTGGGTGACCCGGATGGCGGACGCGCTTCGCGAGGCTCCATGAGCGCCGCGGCGTCGGCGGTGCGGCGCGTGGAAGCCACGAACGGAGCTTGCGCCAGCAGTTCGTAGAGAATTACGCCGAGCGAGTAGACATCGGCCTGCACGGTGGCCGGTTCGCCCCGAATCAGTTCGGGCGCGGCGTAGGCCGGCGTCATCACAGCGACGCCCGTACGGGTGAGATCGGGCGTGTCATCATCGAGGTCCAGCCGCTTGGCGATACCGAAATCCAACAGGCGCACCGATCCATCCGCCTTCACAAAGATGTTGGACGGTTTCAGATCGCGATGCAGAATCGCCTGCTGGTGCGCGTACTGAACGGCTTCGCAGATCGATCGAAACAGGCCCAGACGTGACTTCACGGTCGGTTGCCGCCGCGCGCAGTAAGCCGTCACGGGCTCTCCGTCCACCCACTCCATGGCGAACCAGGGCGTGCCGTCTTCGAGAATGCCGGCGTCGTACAGACGGGCGATGGAAGGATGCACGAGGCGGGAAAGCGCGCGCTGCTCCAGCGCGAAACGCTCCCGCCGCACCGCGGAGATCCAGGCATTCGGCAGTACCTTGATAGCGGCTCGGCTGCCGAGGTCGTCACGCTCGGCCAGGTAGACGACGCCCATTCCGCCGCGGCCAATCGCCGAAAGCAGCCGGTACGGGCCTATGGTTGCGATCGGCGGCGCATCCGGCAGAAGTTCGCCGGCCACTTCCACCGCATCGCGCGCCAGCACCGACGGCCGGCCGTCTTCCGCGAGCATGGCCAGAACGTCCTCGCGCAAGCCGGTGTCGGCGCCGCAAGCGGTCTCGAGGAACGCCGCCCGGGACGATTCGGGCAGGGCCAGCGCTTCGTGGAACAATTCCTGGATCCGATTCCATCGTTGGGCGTCCATGGTCTTGCCTCTTGTCTACCGCCGCGGGACCGCTGTCAGCGCGCGCGGCGAACTTCGTGCGCCAGCCACGCCTTGGCGGCCCGCCAGTCACGATGCACGGTCTCTTCTGAGATGCCCAACAGCCGCGCGGCTTCCGCCACCGGCAGGCCGCCGAAGAACCGCACTTCCACCATGAGTGCCTGGCGCGGATTCAACCGCTCCAATTCGTTGAGCGCGTCATGCAGTGCGATCACCTCTTCTTCGTGTTCGATTGGCGCGTCCAGGGCCTCATCGAAGGTCACCAGCGCCGCCTGCGGACCGCCTCGCTTTTCCGCCTTCCGGCGCCGGGCCGCTTCCACCAGCAACTGCCGCATGGCGCGTGCCGCTACGCGCTTGAAGTGGAGTTCCGAGTTGGCGGCGAAGGTGTGCGAAGCAACCAGCTTCACCCAGGCCGCATGCACCAGCGTGGTGGGTGTAAGCGTGGAAGCCGGATCGCTCCGCTTCACGCTCGTCGCCATACGCCTCAACTCCTCGTAGGCGGCGGCGAACATGCGATCCAGATCCTCCCGGCTCAACGGTGTGGACGAATCGCCCGGGGACGATGGTAGGGGATCGGAAAAATTCGCGTTCACCACGACAGTTTTCCTCTTCGGTTGACGCAAGTGTCAATAAGGGCGTTTGGGCTGCCTACCAGTGTACTCCGCTCAACCCTCGTCTTCGCGCTCGCGATGTCTCGGCAGCAGCGCGATGGCCACCGCGCCCAGGAACGCTGTCAAGAACACCGCCATCATCGCCATGGTGTAGTTGCCTCCGATGAAGTCACGAAAACGCGCGATCAGATTCGGCCACCAAAACTGGGCGATCGTATCGGTGGGCAGAATGGCCGCCATCGCGCGCGGCAGAGTGGAGAGCCCGAACTGGTCCGCCGCCATCAGTGGGATCAGCATGTAATCGGCGCCCATGGCGAATCCGAAAATCACGGCAAAGATGTAAACGAAACCGGTCTGGTCCGGCTTCACCAGAAATAGCGTGGGGATGGCCGGGGCAACGATGAAGTAGGTCACCAACATCACGTACTTGCGTGGATACTTGTCGGCGAGATACCCCGCCAGCAGCCGTCCCGCGATACTCGACCACAACACCCAGACCGATGCCGTACTCCACATCGCGTTCCGGGCTGCCTGATCGGTGAATCCCTGGGCCTCAAAGACGAACTTCATATGGAAATTGACCGCGGCGATGGAACCGATGGACGCCGCGCTACCCACCAGCAGGAACCAGAAGGCCGCGTGCTTGAGCAGGTAGTTGAAGTCCCTGGGCGGCGCGCTGGCGGACTGGCTCTGCACGGCGGCCGTCTCCTCGGGCGGATGGTCCTTACCGTCGGGGAACTGGCCCACGTCGGAAGGCCGGTCCTTGATCAGGAAGAGCGCGATCGGCCATGCCAGCAGCAACAGGAAGCCCATGTACTTCAGCGCTTCCGTGTAGTGCATCTGCGAGGCGAGATAAGGACCCAGCTTGTTGCCGATCGATCCCACCACCGCCACGCCCACATAGGTGATACCCATGGCCCGGCCGCGTTTTTCCTTGAACCAGTTACTGATGATGATCTGGTGCGGAATGGGTCCGGAGAGAAAGTAGCCGATCATGTACAGGCACCAGGCCGCATAGTATTCCCATCGGGCGCCGCTGAGCCGGGCAAACCATTGGAACGCGATAAACGTAATTCCCGTGCCGATGACGATCAGCAGCTTCGGACTCACGCGGGGAACGATGGTCGGTCCGGCCCAGATGGTAAGCAGGACAGCCACCGGAGCGCCGAGGGTGACGAAACTGATCGGCCAGCTATGGTCGTCGCGGAAGTAGTCGAAGAAGAAGGCGATGTTGTAGTAGGGAAAACCCGTCGAGATACCGAAGGTGAGGAAGCAGGCGGCGACGACCCACCACCCGTAGAAGCCTTTCTTCATTCGTGGAAAACTCCTTGCTGCACTGTGGCCGGAAAATAATCCCCTACAGTATCACAGCAGGCGTCTTCACTCGCGTTGCCGCACCGCTACCACCACCCCGCTCGCCCAAGCCATCGGGACTGATTCGAAATCGGGGTCGGCAGCCAGCGTTTCGAGCAGCCGGCCAGCCAGCGCCTCGTGTCCCGCCGGCCAGTTGGGCTGCGGCAACATGTCGTCGATGACGAAGAACCCGCCTCGCTTCACCAACCCGAGGGAGAGGTCCAGGCGGTCATACTTGCCGGGCATGGCGTCGGCAAAGACAAGGTCAAAACTGCGCTGCGGCTGTTCGAGTAGAAATTCGATGGCGCCGCCGGTGACGAGGGTGAGGCGGGCATCCTGGCCGAGATGGTTGCGCGCGATGCCCTGGACCGCTTCGTCGATATCGACACTGACCAAGGTGGATTCGCGATCCATGCCATCCAGCAGCCAGGCGGTGCCGAAACCGGTGCCGGTACCCAATTCCAACAAGTGTCCGCCCGGCTTGGCGGCCGCCAGCACCCGGAGAAGGGCGCCGGTGCGCGGTTCCGAAGCCATGGGAAAGCCGGTGCGCACGGTGGCTTCCGCGATGCCAGCGAGCGTGGGCGGGGTCCGTCTGAAACGCGATTCTTCCATTGGCGCCTGCCGCCTAGGAACGAATCCGCAGCTCCGGCTGCAAGATCACTTGCCGCGGCGGCAGGCTGGCGTCGGCGAGCCGCTCGAGCAGCAAAGTAGCCGCATGCCGGCCCATCGCGTAGGACGATGTCACTACCGTCGTGATGGGCGGTGAAAATACGTCGAGCCAGTCGGAATCGTCCCAACTTACGATTTCCAAATCCTCCGGACAGCGGAGTCCCGCCGCGCGACTCGCCCGGAGTGCCCCGGTCATCATGAGAAAGTTCGCGGTCAAGACGGCCGTAGGTGGCTCCGGCAGCGCGAGCATCCCCTTCATGAGCCGCTCGGCGGACTCGGCGGTCCAGTCACCCACACCGAGATAGGCCTCCCGCGGTTCGATCCCCTGCTCCATCAGCGCCGCCCGCCAGCCCTCATCGCGATGGATGTTCGCCGTGAACATCATCTGGCCGGATAGATTGGCAATGCGGCGGTGCCCTTTCTCGATCAAGTGGGCCGTCGCCAGCCGCGCTCCCAGGCGGTTCTCGGCAACCACGCAATCGGCTTCGAACGTCGCCGGCGTGCGTCCGGCGAACACAAGCGCCTTGCCGGACTTCACCATGCCCCGGAGCACGGCTTCGTCCCCTCCCGAGAAAAACACGATCAGCCCATCGGCCTGTTTGGCGCGGAACACCCGCAGGTGCGCCGCCTGCTGTTCCGGTGAGTTGTAGGTGGACGCCAACTGCAGCGTGTAGTCGTTCTCGCGCAGCAATTCGCCCACGCCGCGCACCACCTTGGCATAGAAAGGATTGGCGATGTCGGGGATGAGCATGCCTACGGTTCGCGTCCGCCGGAGGGGTAGGCTCCTCGCCACTTCATTGGCGGTGTACTGGAGCGCCACCACCGCTTGATTGACGCGCTCGGTGAGTTCCGGGCTCACCTTGGCGGATCGATTGACGACGGCCGATACGGTATAAGTCGACACGCCGGCCATGCGCGCAACATCGTAAATAGTCGCCATGGCTTGCCTACACGCGGAAGAAGATCTTTCTCTTGTAGAGCCAGTAGCAGACGTAGACCTGGAATCCGATCACGAGCCAGGCATTTACCATGCGCCCGAAATCGGGCCACAGCGCGATGGCCCAGCCCGAGAACACCAACCCGGTCTGGTCCAGCCACCGGTGCAGGATCTCGTGGAACAGGTAGATGAAGATGGAATTGGCGCCAATCATCGCGAAGATCGCCGTTCCCCGGCGCCAGCGTTTCACATCGAGCAGCCAGTAGAACAGAGCCAGTGCGAGCAGAGTATACCCAGAGGAGTAGATGGCGAAGGTGGCGGTCCAGATTTTCTTTATGTTCGGGATCGCGAAATCCATGGCGAGCCCGGCGGCGAGCGCGGCCGCGCCCACCAGCACCAGCGTCCTGATTTTCGCCTGCGCCTCGCGGGAGGAAAACAGCAGCCAGCCCGCCATCACACCGAAGATGGTGTTGGCGGCGGACGACACGCAGTTGATGGTGGCGTAACCGCCGCCCCAATTCTTGCCGAGCACCGCGCCGTCGAGCCACCAGCCGATGTTGGCGTTCTTGTCCCACGCGCCCGTGACGCCAGGCGCCGAAACGAATAGGTAGAAGAGCGTGTGCGCCGCCAACAGCCCAAACGCGGTGACCGCTTGCACCCGCCAGCCCTTGTCGAGCACCAGGTAGGCGACGAAATACGTGAACGCGATTTGCGCCAGGACGTTGATCAGATCCAGGTTCGGCTTACCCGCCCCGATGGACCGCGCCACGATGCCCCATAGCACCAGCAGCCCGCAGCGCTTCAGCACCTGGACCGTGGTCCGCGGGCGGTTGTGGAAGGCGAACGGCATCGCCACCCCGACGATAAACATGAAGAAAGGCTGAATGAGGTCCCAGGCGAACATGCCGTGCCAGTCGGCGTGGGTGAACTGCCGCGCGAGCCAAGCCAGCGAGGGATCGTCCCGGAAGAACCGCAAACCGAAGCCTTCGGAGATCATCCAGAGCATCGTCAGGCCGCGGAAGACATCGAGTGAGTAGAGACGCTCGGGCAACGCGGCGAACGCGGGGGGGCTAGCGGCGGCAGTGGATGCCGGCGCGGCTGTGGCGGCCATGACCCAGACTCTATATCGTTATGGGCGGCGGCGCAACCCGCGGAATCTTGCGTCAGCAGGTCACCGCGCCTTCGGCCGCGCTCGACACCGTTAGGCAATATTTCGCGAACACCCCGTTCTTATACCGGGGCTCCGGTGCTGTCCACGCCGCCAGCCGGGCCTCGATCTCCGGCGCGGGCAACCCGATGTCGATCCGGCAATTCCCGATGTCGATGGTGACAGGATCCCCATCGCGCAGCGCGGCGATCGGCCCGCCCACTTGCGCTTCCGGCGCCACGTGGCCCACCATGAATCCGCGAGTCGCCCCGCTGAACCGCCCATCGGTGACCAGCGCCACCGAATCGCCCAGCCCCGCGCCCATGATAGCGCCCGTCACACCCAACATCTCCCGCATCCCCGGGCCACCCTTGGGACCCTCATACCGGATCACCACCACATCGTCGGGCTGGATCCTGCCCGCCAGCACCGCCGCCATCGCGTCTTCTTCGCGCTCGAACACCCGCGCCGGACCGGTATGGATTTTCCGCGCGATGCCGGTCGTTTTGATCACGCAACCCTCCGGCGCCAGGCTCCCCTTCAACACCACCAGCCCGCCAGACGCCTTGATCGGATTCGACAGAGGCCGGATCACATCCTGCCCGGGCGTCTCCTTCGCATCGGCCGCCTCTGCGCCAATCGTGCGTCCGGTAATCGTAATCTGGTCCTTGTCGATGAAGCCGCCCTCCACCAGCCGCTTCGCGATCACCGTGATGCCGCCCGCCCGGTCCACATCCACCGCCGTATACCGTCCGGCGGGCTTCAAATCGCACAACAGCGGCGTCCGCTCGCAGATGGCGTTGAACTCGTCGATGCTCAGTTCGACGCCCGCGTCGTGAGCCATCGCGAGCAAATGCAGCACCGCGTTGGTGGACCCGCCCGAGGCCGCCACCGACGCGATGGCGTTCTCGAACGCCTTGCGCGTGCAGATATCGCGTGGCTTCAGATCCTTGCGGACGGCTTCTACAATGATGCGCCCGGCCTCGCGCGCCACGTCGAGTTTCTTCGCGTCCGGCTGCGGAACCGCGGCCATGCCCATCGGGCAGAGGCCGATCATCTCGAGAATCGTCGCCATGGTGTTGGCGGTGAACTGCCCGCCGCAAGCACCGGCGCCCGGACACGCATGGTCTTCGATGTCCTTGAGCTGCGCATCGGTCATCCGCCCGGCCGAGTGCGCGCCAATGGCTTCGTAGACGTCCTGGATGGTCACGTCGCGGCCTTCGAACTTGCCGGGATAGATCGATCCGCCGTAGAGCACCAGGCCAGGGACGTTCAACCGCAGCAGCGCCATCGCCGCGCCCGGATTCGTCTTGTCGCAGGCGGTGAGCGCGATAATGCCGTCGAACATGTGGCCGCGCGCCACCAGTTCCATCGAGTCCGCAATCAGGTCCCGGCTGATGAGCGACGCCTTCATACCCTCGGTGCCCATCGTAATGCCATCGCTGATGGCCACCGTATTGAACTCCATCGGAGTACCGCCGGCGGCGCGGACGCCTTCTTTCACCAGCTCGGCGAGTTCGCGCAACCGGTAGTTGCAAGGCATGGTCTCGATCCACGTGTTGGCGATTCCGATATTCGGCTTGGCGAGATCTTCGTCGGTGAAGCCGATCGCTTTCAACATGGAGCGGGCGCCGGCGCGCGTGGGCCCTTGCGTGATCGTGGCACTCTTTAATGGCATAAACTCTCCATTGTATCCTGGAGGTCACACCTGCCCTGGCGCATTACGCATGTCCAAACGCATCCTCCATATCCATGCCCACCCCGATGACGCTGAGATGTTCTCCGCCGGAACGCTCGCGCTGCTGGCCGCGCGCGGCCACCACATCACGATGGTGACCATGACGCCCGGCGACTGCGGATCCAAGCACCACGCTCCCGACGAAATCGCCGCCATCCGCCGGGCCGAAGCCGCCCGCGCCGCGGCTCTGATCGGAGCCGAGTACTTCTGCGCGGAGTTCCGCGATCTCGCGATTTTCGAGGACGACGCTTCCCGCCGCCGCGTCACCGCCGTGCTTCGGCGCACTCGGCCGGACATCGTCATCACCGCCCCGCCGCAGGACTATCATTGCGATCATGAGGCCACGTCGCGTCTGGTTCGCGATGCCTGCTTCGCCGCCCCGGCCCCGAACTACCTCACCGAAGACTACGGCGATCACGGGGTGCTGGACGCCATCCCGCACCTCTACTTCACCGATCCGGCCGAAGGAACTGACCGCGAAGGGACGCCGGCGCGTCCTCACTTCGTGGTCGACATCGGGACCTCGATCGCCAAGAAGCGCGACATGCTGGCCGCGCACGAGAGCCAGCGGCTTTGGCTCGAAGAGCACCACGGCATGACGAATTTCATCGAGACGATGGAGGAATGGTCGGCCAAGGTGGGCGCTTACGCCGGACTCGCGTTTGGCGAAGGCTTCCGGCAGTACAAGATGCATCCGTACCCGGTGACGCCCCTGCTCGAAGATCTGCTCGGCGGCGTGAAAAAGCTGTAGCGCCGTCAGGCCACCGCGGCTTCGATCGCCGCCCGCACCGGCCGCGCACGAGGGCTCACCTCCGCGCCGATCGCGACCACGAACATCGGTTTGCCGTCGCCGTCACGGAATACGCTCCAGGACCATTCGAACCATACCGGTCCGCGCGCGGTCCGCCAGTTCTGGAGCACGGAACGGGAATGGCGAAGCGGCACGCCCGCTTCCCAACTCCGCCGTTCCATCTCTGCGTCTTCGCCTCCCAACGCCACCTTCCAATAGGGCTCATCGCGCACGTCGGCGACGCTATAGCCGGTGGCCTCGAAACAGGCGCGATTGAAGTGCAGCATGCGCCCGGAGGTGTCGAACACAACCAGCGGCGCCGGGCAATGGCTCAACAAGTCGGCCAGTAGCGTCGAATCGGCCTGGAGCCGGGCAGCCGTCGTGGGAGCAGGCGCGGGGGGCGCCGCAGCCGGGACGAGAGCCTGCGATGTTCGCGGGCGTAGGATCGCCATCGACGCGCGCCGTGACCGGCCTCGCAACCGGCGGTAGATCATCTCCACCGGGATGCTGGCGCCGCTGTGGTGTGTGGCCACCACGGCACGAGGCTCGAGTAACTCTCCGTCCGGCGCCGGTACGATCTTCGCCAGCGGCTTTCCGATGAAGCAGGTGGCCGGGGCCCCCAGCATCTTCTCGGCGGATGAGTTCATGGCACAGACATTGCCGGCATGGTCGGCCGCGATGATGGCGTCGCGTGAGAGCCGGTAGGCCACCAGACTGAAGTCGCTACCGGCCGCTCTAGGCAGGGTGGCGGACCGCTTGTCCGCCTGGGGCGAGAGTGCGAATCGCCACAGCAGTGCTCCGAGCAACGACACGATCCCGAGTGCTCCTAGAGCCAAGTCCCTGGCGTGAACGCTGCGCGTTGCTTCGATCGTGGCGCCGGGCCTCGCGCGAAGCCGGGCCGAGAACAGGTTCAGGTTCGCTTCGGCCAGAGACACCGCCGCCCGCCATTTCTCTTCGATTCTTTTGCGCTTGCCCGGATCGGTGGCGGACCGCAGATCCGACGCGTGTCCCCGTGCTTCCCATATCAGCGCTTCCACGCGTTTCATTTCCTGGCCCTTCTAGAAGCTGGGCGGCAGGCCGGATTCGATTCCGCTGAGCTTCTTGTCGAAGTCGCTCCAGGCGATCCCGTCTCCCGGCCGCGCTTCCGCCCCGGGGCCGCGAACCGCTTCTCCGTCCAGCCACCGCGCCAACGTTTCCAGGCCGGAGACCGCGGTGCGCTCCCAGGCCGCCGATGAGTTGTGGAGAGTGCCGGCGATGGAGGCGATCTGCGCAATCAGTGTGAGCGCGCCAATCGCTACAGGGAACACCAGAGGCCGTTTGAATTGAGAACGGATGAAATTGAGGAGTGTGCGCATTGGGTTCGGATACAGAATGACCGATGCCCCGTGCGCCGCTCAATCACTCGGCTGTACCCTTTGGCAGTGACTCTGGTCCGTACCCTACCGGTACCTTGCAAGAGGTTCCAGTACGTTACTGTGGTTCGGCCCCCGCCGGGGTCAGCTACGGTTGATCGTAGCCGCCCAAACGCCGGATCCAGACATTCCGGTAGCGCACCGAAGTATCGTGATCCTGCAGCATCAAGGGCTCTTCCGCCGCATGCGGCTCATACTTTCGGACCACCTTGTGCGCCATGGGGCCGATCAGTTCCTGGTCGTGATGGAGTAGTACTCCGTTGTGGATCACCGTCACCCGGGCTCGCTCCGCCACGGCTCCGTTGGCGAACCGGGGGGCACGGAAGATGATGTCGTAGGTCTGCCATTCCGCGGTGGGCCGCGATGCATTCACCAGCGGCGGGAACTGGCCGTAGATGGCGCCGGCCTGCCCATCGGCATAAGTCTTGTTGTTGAACGAGTCAAGCACCTGGATCTCGTACCGCCCCATCAACAGAATCCCGCTGTTGCCGCGCCATTGGCTGTCGCCGTCAATCACAGCCGGGCTCGCCCATTCGATGTGTAGCTGGCAATCGCCGAACTTTTCCTTCGTCGCCAGATCGCCAGTGCCGCGGCCCACCTCGAAGTAGCCGTCCTTCACGATCCAGCGCGCCGGGAAGACCTTGCCGGCGTTGTCGCGTTTGCCGCGTGTTTCCCAACGGGAAAGATCGTGGCCGTCGAACAGGACGACGGCGTCCGACGGCGGTCCGCCGGGCTTGGCCGACGGCGTCACCATTTTGGGATGCGGCCGGTCAATGTCGTGGACGCGCCATTTCTGGCCCGGGATTATTTCGGTATCGCTATAGCCAACCGGAGAGGTGCGATACTTCTGGCCGCCCTTCTTCTTGTTGCCTTGCCCTTCGGCTACCCCCGCCATCCATCCGGCGAGCAGTACCAAGCTCACCGCCAACCAAGACAATCGCAGCATCATGATGATTTTCGCTCCTCGAAACCGCACCGTCGCCAGCGCTGGTTATCTAGCTTATCAGAACGTTTCGACCGGTGCGCCAGACAGCGGCTGGCTCGTTTTGACCGAAAGTTTTCCCTTGCCATTGGGCGAAGAAAATGCGAAACTGGCTTTCGAAATCCCCAAAGGAGAACAAACCGACATGCCTCTTTCCGATCAAGCTACCGGCGAACTTCGCGCCGCCCAGGAATTCTTCAACCGTTCTACACGCAACCTCACCGAAGCGCTTTCCACATTCGCTCCGGCGGAGGGTTCCATGACAACGGCGCAGCAGGTGGCGCACGTGGCCCAAACGATTGACTGGTTCGTGGAGGGCGCCTTTCGTCCGGAAGGCTTCGATATGAACTTCGAAGAGCACGCCAAGGCAATCCAGGCATATACGTCGCTGGCGGCCGCCCGCGAATGGCTGGACAAGTCTTTCGCCAAGGCGATCGCAATCACGAGCACGAAGTCCGACGCCGATCTGATGGCTCCGCTGCCCGAGGGACCCGTGATGGGCGGAATGCCCCGGAAGGCTATCTACGGCGCGATCACGGACCACACGGCGCACCATCGCGGCGTGTTGACCGTTCATGCCCGCTTGAACAGCGTAGTCCCGCCCATGCCCTACATGGACATGTAATTCTATTGCTTTGCGTATCGCCGCAGCGCGGGCGCTGCTTCCAGCAACTCGCGCGCGGCGATCGCACCGATGGTCTGCTGCCCCTTCGGACCGAGGTGCGTGGTATCGAGTTTTCCGTCCTTGGTTGTTGCGCCCAACGCCGCCGCTCCGTCCGGACCCAATTCTTCCGCCTGCCGCTTGGTCCGGTCATACAAGTCGAGCAGCGGCACACCGCGTTCGCGCGCGAGTGTGCGGACCTGTTCGACAAAGGGCACCAGGCAGTCCGGCTTGATCTTCCCCCCGGGCGTGAACACGCGGCGCACGATCGACGTGACCAGCACCGGTTGCGCGCCGGACGCAGCGGCCTCCTCCATGTAGCGGATAAGGTTGGCGCGATAGGTGGTGGCCGGATCGGTTTCCCTCGCCGGACCCTTCCCCGGGCAATCGTTGTGCCCGAACTGGATCAATACGTAGGCCGGCTTGGCCTGGAGCGCCGGCGCCCACGCGCCCTCGTCGCGGAAGCTTTTCGAACTGCGCCCGTTCAGCGCCAGATTCACTACTTCCACTTCCGGCCCGAACACGGCGCGGAATCCAGGGCCCCAACCGCCGCCGTCGTTCACCGTGGAATCACCCACGAGGACGATTTTCACCAGAGCCGCCGCCAGTAGCATCGACATTGGCTCCACCATACAACACTCGCCGCGCGTGCATCCAAACGCTACAATTGCGGATTAACCCGCAATGCCCGAATACCGATCCCGCACCTCCACGCATGGCCGGAATATGGCCGGCGCCCGCGCCCTTTGGCGCGCTACCGGAATGAAGGATGGCGACTTCGACAAGCCGATCGTCGCCATCGCGAATTCGTTCACGCAGTTCGTGCCCGGCCACGTGCATCTGAAAGACCTCGGCCAGCTTGTGGCGCGTGAAATCGAGTCCCACGGCGGCGTGGCAAAGGAGTTCAACACCATCGCCGTCGACGACGGGATCGCGATGGGCCACGGCGGCATGCTCTACTCCCTGCCGTCGCGCGAACTGATCGCCGACGCGGTGGAGTACATGGTGAACGCCCATTGCGCGGACGCGCTGGTGTGTATCTCCAACTGCGACAAAATTACCCCGGGCATGTTGATGGCAGCGCTTCGGCTCAACGTCCCCGCCGTGTTCGTCTCCGGCGGTCCCATGGAGGCGGGAAAGGTCAACTGGCACGGCGCCACACGGTCCGTGGATCTGGTGGACGCGATGATCGAAGCCGCCGACATCCGCAACTCCGATGCCGACGTTGCGGCGATGGAACGTTCGGCATGCCCCACCTGCGGATCCTGTTCCGGAATGTTTACGGCGAATTCGATGAATTGCCTTACCGAGGCTCTTGGTCTCGCGCTGCCCGGCAACGGATCGATGCTCGCCACGCATGCCGAAAGGAAGCAACTTTTCCTGCGGGCCGGGCGGATCGCCGTGGATCTGGCGCGCCGCTTTTACGAAGCGGGCGAGACCGGCGCGCTTCCGCGGAACATCGCATCGGTGGCGGCGTTCGAAAATGCGATGACGCTCGACATCGCCATGGGCGGCTCCACCAACACCGTGCTGCACCTGCTGGCGGCGGCGCAGGAGGCCGGTATCGGGTTTACGATGGCCGACATTGACCGGTTGTCGCGGCGAGTGCCTTGCCTCGCCAAGGTCGCGCCAGCCACGCAGAAATTCCACATGGAAGATGTCCACCGCGCTGGCGGCGTGATCGGCATCCTGGGTGAGTTGGACCGCGCCGGGCTGATACACCGCGACGTCCCCACCATCCACGCGCCTACTCTGGGCGCCGCGATCGACCAGTGGGACGTGCGCCGCACCGAGGATGCCGCGGTCCTCGACTTTTATCGCGCCGCGCCCGGCGGCGTCCCGACCACCGAGGCCTTTTCGCAGGACCGGATGTACCCCGAGCTCGACGTCGATCGCGCCAACGGCTGCATCCGCGATCTGGAGCACGCCTACTCGCGCGACGGCGGATTGGCCGTGCTTTACGGCAACATCGCCGAGCGCGGTTCGATCGTAAAGACAGCCGGGGTGGATGAGAGCATTCTGCGGTTCCGGGGCGTCGCGCGCGTTTGCGAAAGCCAGGAGGAAGCCGTGGAGAAAATCCTGGGCGGCAAGATCGCCGCGGGCGACATCGTGGTGGTTCGCTACGAGGGGCCGAAGGGCGGTCCGGGGATGCAGGAGATGCTGTACCCGACTTCCTATATCAAGTCCGTGGGGCTGGGCAAGCAATGCGCTCTGCTCACAGACGGCCGGTTTTCCGGCGGATCGTCAGGGCTATCGATCGGTCACGTTTCGCCGGAAGCCGCGGCAGGCGGGGCGATCGGCTTGATCGAAGACGGCGACGCGATCGACATCGACATCCCGGCCCGGCGGATTCATCTCGATGTCTCCCCGGACGAGTTGGCGCGGCGCCGGACCGCGATGGAGGCGAAGGGGCAGGAGGCGTGGAAGCCCACGTCCCGTGAGCGCTCTGTCTCGAATGCGCTGCGGGCGTATGCGGCGTTGACCACCAGCGCGGATACGGGCGCGGTGCGGCGGGCGTTGTAGGTTTCGTTCCGGCTGGCGTCAGCCCAAACGCCGGTTGCCGGCCTGAGCGAACGTTCCGGCCATGGAGGCCTGGCGCGTTCTCAGATCTCTACGTGGCTGAATGCGCTGGCACGTTGAAAAAAAGATCGGGCGTATGAGGCAGGTAGGGCGTCGTCCCGGTCAGTAAGACGCTGCCCCACCCGATACAGAAATCTTCTTCTCCTCCGTCACTCTTCGTTGCGATTTCGCGCTAAGGAGACCAAGGGCGAAACGGATTGGCGTCTTCTTGGCTGCTTACTCCGGGTCCCCGAGAATAACAAGACCGGAAGAAGAAACTCCCATGACTCCATCTATCTCGCGACTGACTACCGTTGGTTCGCTGCTCCTCGCCGCCGGATTGCATACGGCCGCCCACGCACTACCGATTTCGATCACGAACCCAGGTTTCGAAGCAGCGAACTTGACTCTCGTCGGCAATGGCGTGTTCAGCCAACTCGTCCCCGGCTCGGGTATCTTTGCCCAGGGAGGCACACTCGACGGCTGGACCATCGCGTTTAGCTCCACAGACAGCGCCGGCGGCGGGTTCGCTCCAGCGGCCCTGCCGCTGAACTGGACAACGACGTGGTGGAGCGGCAACAACATCGCATACCTACAGGCCAGTGGGAATGTCCAGATCAGCTTGTCGCAAACCGTGGGCACGTTGGCGAGCAATAGCGTATACACACTGTCGGCGCTCACCGGCAATCGCGCCTTCCCGGGCGATTCGAACTACGCGATTCAACTTCTGGCGGGCAATGCGGTGGTCGCAACCGGAGGCAATAGTGTGCCCGCCGACGATACTTCCGGCATGGATACGGTGGTTTACAACAGCGGCCCGTCCAATCCTCTGGCTGGCCTGGCGCTGACGATTCGCCTGCTGGCGATAGGGAATCCAGGATCATCCAATAGCGTCCCTACCGAGGCCTTCTTCGATGACATTTCGCTCGATGCCGTCGCCAACCCGGCTCCGAGCAGCGTGCCGGAGCCAGGCTCCATGGCTTTGGTGATGGTGGGGTTGCTGGGCGCAATCCGCTATCGCAAGCGGCTCGGCACAGCGTATTAGCCGGCACAGGGCGGGGCGCCCCTAAGGCCGAAAAGTAATCGCCGCCCGGGCTCCGTTGTACCGGCGACGACTTAGAAGCGATCAGGCCGTTCCTAAGTTTACTAGGAGGTACACTATTGAGATATCGCACTGAGCAACTCCACCTCACTCTGAAACGTGACAACGGCCGATCGAGTAACGACACTGCTCAACACCTGGCGCGACCCCGCGGCCCGGGAAGAGTTGTTCGCCCTGATTCATCCCGAACTCCGCCGGATCGCGGCGGTTCGATTACGCCGGGAGCGCTCCGGGCACACGTTACAACCGACAGCTCTCGTCAGCGAGGCGTTTCTCAAGCTGGTTCACGCCGAGGCCATCACCTGGAGCAATCGCGCACACTTCTTCGCGGTGGCATCGGACGCGATGCGAAAGATTCTGGTGGATCATGCCAGGAAGCGGGTTGCCGCCAAGAGGCCACAGATGAGTGGGCAAAGCGTTAACTCCGATGATTTTGGTTCCACGGATTCGTTCGAGCAACTAATCCAAATCAACGAACTGCTGGACCGGTTGAAAGCCCGGAACGAACGCGTGTCGGAAGTGTTCCAACTGCACTATTTCGGAGGAATGACATTCGATGAGATCGGCGAGATCGTCGGGATCAGCAGCCGCGTGGCCAAGCGGGACTGGAAACTGGCGCGGGGATGGCTGTATGCCGCTCTGAGCGGCACGAAGGCCTCCGATGAATCCGGCGGATAGACTTCGGATCGCTAGCATCCTCGACGCGGCTTTGTCGATGGACGAGCCGGAGCGGGAGGGCTATTTGCAGGTCAAGGTAGCCGAGTTTCCGGTGCTGCGGGCTGTCCTCGACGGCATTGGCCCCGCGGGGACGTTCCTCCGGAATTTCAGCGCGCCGGATGATGATGAAGCCCCGGCGGAAGCGGAGGAAGCGGAACGAGCCGGGGAAGCCGCGGCGCCGTTCGCCGGCAACGAGCGCTTCCAAGTGATCCGGGTGTTGGGCTCCGGGGGGTTCGGCGACGTCTACGAAGTCTGGGACCGGACGCTCGCGATCAACATTGCACTCAAGGTCGTCAGGAACGTGCGGCCGGAGGTGATCGCCAGCTTCAAGCGCGGCTTCCGGGCGCTCGAGCGTCTGAGCCATCGGAACGTTTGTCAAGTGTACGAGCTGATCTTCGATGACGGATCCGGCGCTTGGCTACTGTCGATGGAGCTCATTCGCGGAGAGCCCCTGGGCCATTATCTGGCCGCGCGAGCCGGCGAGATCAGGAGCGTGTTCCGCCAGGTATCGGAGGGCCTGCATGCCCTGCATCAACGGGACGTTCTCCACTGCGACGTCAAGCCTTCCAACGTATTGGTAACCGCCGAGGGCCGGGCCGTGATCCTGGACTTCGGCTGGACGCTGCGACGAGAGGATATGCTCTCCAGTCCGGGGTCCGCACTCGCGATTACACTCGGATACGCCGCGCCGGAGTTGGGGCACGGAAGCCCCCATACGAAGGCTTCGGACTGGTTCGCCACGGGCGAGATGCTCCGGCGGGTGCTGGAGCACGATCCGGACGCGGTGAAGGCGCATCGATTGAGCGACCTTGCCTCGCTCGCCGTTTGGTTGACCGAGCGCGACCCCAGGCAGCGCCCCAGCGAGGAGGAAGCGCTCGCGGTCCTGGCTCCCGGCCTTCGGTTGGAGCCGGCAAAGCCGCGGGAGAACTTCGTGGGCCGCCGCGAATGCCTTACACGGTTGGGAGATGCCTTCGCGGTTTCGGCGGGTGAGCAGCGCTGTGTGACCGTCCATGTCACGGGCGAGTCTGGAATCGGCAAGACTGTCCTCGTCCGTGAGGCGATCCGGCGGATCCGGTTGAGAAACACAGGGTGCGTGTGTTCTCGGCGCAGTTCCATCAGGGAGAATCGACGCCTTTCAAAGCCTTGGACGAGGTGGCCAGTCAGGCGATCGAGTATCTGATGTCCATGCCAGCCAGGGCAGTCCTCGCCAGCGGTTTCGAGCGATGGCTCGCCCAATCCAGGGCGTGGTTGACCCGGGACTTCTTTCATCTCAGTGCGTCCTACCAGAACCGCCCGCCGGCCCCGGACCAGGCTGACCCGGCAGTTGGCTTCTGCCACAGCGATGGGCCAGCCGACGCGGTATCGCGCCGCAGTCGACTCTTTCAGGAGTTCCAGGATCTCATCAGCCACCTGAGCCGAGTGAACCCGATCGTCCTCTTCCTCGACGATCTGCAATGGAGCGATCCGGATAGCTTGCTGCTACTGCGAAGTGTGCTGCACCACCCGAGCCCGCCCGCAATGTTGCTGGTCCTCGGTTATCGCGAAGAGAGCCCGGGGAACCAGCATCTTGCGGCTCTGCGAGGGCCTTTTCCCGCTGCGCTTTTCGAACACGTCGCCTTGGGCCCGATGGCGGGCGAAGACCTCCATGAACTGGCGCGCGCACTTTCTCCGAATGACGCTGGAGCGGCGGAGCATCTGGCTCTCGAATCCGGGGGCAACCCCTTTCTGTTCCGGCAACTCACCCTTCACGGCGCGGCGGCGGGGGCCCCGCTCGAATTGAGCGGAGTCATCGGCGGCCGGCTTGGCGGACTGCCGTGGTACGCACGTGAGTTCCTGCGCGTGCTGGCCGTTGCGCGCGCGCCGGTCCAATTGCCGGTGCTGCGCGACGCAGCCGGGATCGCGGACGGGTTGCTCGATGCGAAGGTCCGGCTCATGGCAGCGTTTCTGATTCGCGAAGCCAGCGGCGGCTGTGAGGTGTACCATGACCGGATCGCCGAAGCGGTTGCAGCCGGTATCGAGCCCGGCCATCGGCGAGACCTTCACGAGCGCTTGGCCACGACCCTCGAAGCATTCGCGCATCCAGACCCCGAGGCCATCGCGGCTCACTATTTTTCAGCGGGCCGCCTGGCCGACGCGTGCCGGACCGCGGAGATCGCGGCGCTGCGGGCAACCGAGGTTTTGGCGTTCGAAAAGGCGGCCGAGTTGTACGAGCGGCTGATCGGCTGGACGGAGGACACGGCGCGCATCGCCGATCTCGAAGAGCGGCGCGGCGAAGCCCTGGTGAACGCCGGACGAGGCGTGGACGGCGCACGTTGCTTCCAGCGCGCCATCGAGGGAGGGGCAACCGCGACGTCACGCGTTTACGGATCCGGAACACGGAGGAACTGCTGCGCGCGGGCGAGATCGCGGAAGGAATGCAGGGGCTGCGGTTGCTCCTTCGCGATCACGGTCTTCCCATTCCCGGGGCGCGAGGGCCGGCCATCCGCCGGTTGATCTGGGAGAAGCTGCGGCTGCGGATCCGACTCCTGTCAAAGGCCCGAATCCGGACTCACGAAGATGCTACGGCCACGGCGCTCCTGGACGTGTGTTGGGCCGCAATCGTGGGCACGAGTATGGTGTACCCACTGCTGACGGAGATCTATAGCGCCTTGTTCCTTCGTTTGGCGATGGACATGGGTGGCCAGGCTCGGCTAGGGCTGGCGCTCGGCACCTACGCCTCTCGCCTCGCCTACGATGACGACGGCGAAATCGTGGGTGCGCGGGCGATGATGCGGCAAGCCGCGGGAATGATCCCGAGCCAGGAAAGCCCACGCAACTCCGGTATGACGCAACTGCTTTGGGCGACCATCGAAATGCTGAGCGGACACTGGCACGCAAGCTTCGAGCACGCCAAGAACGCCCGCAGCACTTTCGAAGACAAGTGCCGGGGCGTGGCTTGGGAGACCGCCACCGCTTCGAGTTACTATCTCACGGCCAGAACTCTGATGGGTGACTGGCAGGCCAACGCCGTTGAGCGTCCCAAGATGATGGAGAACGCACGGGCCAGGGGAGACCGTTACGCGGAAGTTACGCTGCCGCTGGTTACGGGCTTCTATGCTTCCTACCTTGCCGGGGATCGCCCGGATGAGGCTGAGGATCTGGTCCATCGCTATATCGCCCGTTGGCCGCGCGGTGAGTTTGACGTGCAGCAGCTCTACGCGCTGCAGGCGTTGGTGGATCTTGACTTATACCGCGGCGACGGGTGGCGGGCATGGAACCGGGTAGAGACGGCCTGGGACCGCGTTCGCGCCTCGGGACTGCTCGGAATCTCCCTGCTGCAGTGGTTCACCCTGAGTTGCCGGGGGCGGGCCGCGGTGGCTTTTGCCGCCACCCAGGGCGCGAGCGAGGGGGAGAAGCGGAAGCTGCTGTCGATCGCGACCGATTCGGCCCGCGTGCTGCTGCGCGCCAAGCGCAAATATGCGAACGGGCTCGGCTGCGTGGTAGCGGCCGGCGTCCGGACGATCCGGAACGATCGCGCAACCGCGGCGGACTTACTCGGTCGCGCCGAAGAATGCTTTGCCGCCGCTGAACTACACCCGTGGCGCTCGGCCGCGCTGCTGGCGTTGGCGGAGTTGACCGAAGAGCCCCGTGCCTCGCAGTTGCGCGAGCAGGGCTTGGTCTGGATGAAATCGCAAGAGGTAAGGAGAGCTCAATGTCTGGTAAGAATGTTCTGCCCGCCTGCGTCGTGACGCTGTTCATGACTCTCGGACAGGCCCAGAGCCAGCCGGATTGCCTTCCGGCCTGGCAGGGCACTGGCGTCCAATGCCTGGATCAGAATTGGACCAATCAAACGCGGGACCGGTTTTGGTTCATCGACCAGGGGTCCCGCATCATGCCGGTTGCGTGGTTTGACCGGCTGGAGAGGAAAGGCAGCACGGAGAAATTCTCGAAGGGACTGGACCGCTACGGATTTATCACCGACTTCGCCAATGTCGAACTGCCCGGCAGTTCGGGGAAGAAGCGGCGCGATCTGCCGATTGGTTTCGCGGTAGGGAAGCACCGGGACAGCGGAGAAGAATTCGTGGGGCTGACGTGCGCGGCCTGTCATTCCGGCCTGATCGCCGCGGAGGGGAAGCGGTTCATGATCGAAGGCGCACCTTCCATGGTGGACTTCGACCTGTTTCTCTCGGAGATGGTGGACGCGATGGGAGAGACTCTCTCCAACGGCGACAAATGGAGCCGGTTCGCGAATGGTCTCCCCGCGAGCGGCTTGAAGCAGGCGTATGAGGAGCGGTTAGGGAAACTTAGAATCCGGCGAACGGTCAATACGCCGTCGCCCGAGGCCGGACCGGCGGGGTTCGGGCGCGTGGATGCCTTTGGACACATTTTCAACCAGGTGGTTTTTGAGCATCTGCGGAACGAGCCAAAGAATGCGAAGGATCCGCCGGATGCGCCGGCGTCGTATCCGATGTTGTGGGACATCGCGCAGCACAAGTACGTCCAGTGGAACTATTCGGCCCCGAATCTCGGCGTGGGCAAGAATGCGCCCGGGTCGCTGGTCCGTAACATCGGAGAGGTGCTTGGGGTCTTCGGCGAGGTCAAGATTGAGAGGGGGCTGTCGATCGGCGGCTTCACGCTGCGGGCCTGGAAATATGAGACCAGCGCGGAAACAACCTGAAGACGATCGAGGGGGACTTGGCCCTGCTACGGTCGTGCCAAAGTGGCCTTTTGCCCTCAGCCAACAGGCCGTGAATGCAGGCCGCGCGGTTTACGCATCGCGATGCGAGGATGCCATGCGGTCATTGGGCGTAAGCATAACCTGGATAGCGTTCCGATCTCGAGAGTCGCGATCAGCGAATTGGGCACCGATCCTGGACTCGATGACGCCGTCAAGAACAGGAAAGCGCCGTCAGGCGAGCTGCTCAGTGGGGCTCCCTCCGGGGCGCTTCTGTTCTCGGTACCCGAAGACTTTGCCCGCATGTTCATCCCGGATGGGGTTGCGGCGCTGGTTCCACGTTCGTCGATATCGGCCGAGGAGCCAGTTCGGATTCTTACGGCCCATCTGGCTCTCAATGGCATCGTGAATCCCGCCGAGAGGCTCGCTGCTTTCGTGGGCGGTGCGATGGCAAGCCTTCCGATCAAAGATCTCGGCCACTACAAGGCCCGGCCCCTCAACGGCATTTGGGCAACCGCGCCCTACCTTCACAACGGCTCCGTGCCTTCTCTCGTCCATCTGCTGGGCGTTGAGCCGAGGCCGGAGAAGTTCTGCGTCGGGGACCGGAAGTACGATATCGCGCGGGTTGGGTATGAGAGTTACGTAAGCGATGCCGCGCAGGGGAAATGTCCCCCGGGCACGAGCCGCGTCGATACTCTAAAGAAGGGGAGTTCGCGGAACGGACACGTTTACGGGAACGATCTCCCGGTTGGCGATAAGAAGAACCTCATCGAGTACCTGAAGTCCCTTTGAGGCGGCGTCACTCGTCGTCCTCCAGTGAGCCAATCCGCGGGGCCTCGCAGCGAATTCGGGGAGGAATCCGGAGCGGCAGCGAGTGGAGGTTGGTGGCTTGGCAGAGGACGGGAACTGAGTAGGCGGCAATCGGAGCAGCCCCTTGCCATCGGCGTGAGCCGCTTCGATGCCTACCTGGGCGGCTCAGCAGCCAGTCTCATGAATTTTGCGGCCGGAGCGGGAGCGACGGCCTGCATTATCGCGCCGGGGTCTCGAGCGGCCAATTCACCTTCACCCGAATCGGCGAGCCGCGCTGCCCGTCAGCCACCTCGCAAATCACGAAACGTTGGCCGTCCGCGCTCACGGCGATTGCCGTCCCCGCGTTGGACAGCCGTGTGAACCGGAACAGCTCCTTCGCTTCCGTCACCACCAGCGACCCGGCGCGGATCTCGACCCCGGCAGCCATCACCGTCCCGCCGCCACCGTCGTAGAAAATCTCTTTGCCATCACCGCGCCATCGGGGCTCGATTCCGCCGCCGGTGGATATCTGCCATTTGCCTCCTCCGGCCGGGAAAGTCTGGACATAAATCTCCTGCTGCCCTGTCTCCACCGACTCATAGGCCACCAATTTCCCATCCGGGGAGAACTGCGGCGACGTCAGGTTTTTCTGGTCCAGGTACGGCGCTGCCTTGTTTCCGTTCTTCAGATCCAGCGTCCACAACTGATTCGTGGCCGTGTCTCCGTTCTCGAACATCAGGTACTGACCATCCGGGGAGGCGGTCACGTGATGCGATGGAAACTCGGCCACCAGCTTCTCGCCACCTGCTCCGTTGGAAGGGATTTCATAAATGGCTGGTCCGGTTTCCGGACGGTTTGAGAAAAAGTAGACCCTCCGCCCATCCGCCGACCAGGATGCCGGAGCTTCGTTCGCGGAATGGAATGTCAGCCGCGAGGCCGTTCCCCGCGTCAGGTCGAAGGTCCAAAGGTCCCGATTCCCGGAAAGCTGCTCCAAAAGTATCGTTTCTCCATCGGGCGATATTTCCAGGTGGGCTCCCAGCGGCGGCGCAGCTTTTTCCAGCGTCCGTAGCCTCTTTCCCGTTCTGTCGTACACGGATACCTGCTGCCTGATCTCGCCCGCGCCGTTGATGGTCGCGATGACCCGGCCATCCAGAGATGCGGAAGCCCCGAGGCCGGAAGATAGGGCGGGGCCAGCGCCGGCGCTGATCACCGCCGGATCGCCCTGCATCCCGGATTCGGAGTCGAACGGGAACGCATACACACCCCCGTTGTGGGGCAGGAGGAGAGTTTGCGGCTCCACGAAGTCAAATTCCCTCGCGAAACGGTGGACGCGCCTTGGCTTGCCATTTCCGTCCAGACGGGCCATGTAGATTCCCGACTGGGAGGCATCCTTGCGTATCGACGCATACAAAATGTGCTTCCCGTCCGGCAGCGGCTCGGGGTATCGCTGCTCAACCTCGCCTCCCTCCTCGTCCAATTTCAGGGCCACAACCGGTGGGCCGCCTGTTACAGGCACTTTCTGGATGGGGTTTCCGGTGAGGTGGAAGTAGAGCCAGTTTCGCTCGCCCCAAGCGATGGAGTTCGGTGTGATCCCGGGAACGATCACCTGCCCCGTAGCCCCACCGGCTTCCAGCTTTTTGATGCCGCCGCTGGCCCGGTAGACGATCCCACTGCTGTCAGGAGACCAGGTGATGGTTGCGGTGAGGTTCGCGATGTCATCCACCATTCGAGCCTGCGTCGAGTTCAAGGGCCTCAGCCAGATTCGTCCCGGCGCGCCAGCTTGATAGGCCAGCGTCTTCCCATCCGGCGAAACCTTGACCTCCCGAACGAGTCCGCCGCCTTCCGGCACGATGTCGAACTCCAACGGTGAGGCCAATTGCGGCGGAGAGGGTCTCGTCACGATGGCCGCCACCAGCCCCACGCCGAGCGTGGCCGCGAAAGCCCAGGGCCAGCGGCTGGTCTTCGTGGGCGGCGCGGCGGCATCAGCCGGAGGCAATTTGAGTTCGAGGACGATGTCGCGCATCGACTGCCAGCGATCTTCGGGGTCTTTTTGCAGGCACCGCTGTACGAGCCGTTCCAGCCATGCCGGGGTGAATGGCTTCAGCGCCATCGCGGCGGGGTCGGCGGAGAGGATCGCACCTACGAGGCTCGTGTAGGTCTTGCCTTCGAATGCCTTCCGCCCCGTCACCATCTCATACAGCACGGCGCCGAAGGCCCAAATGTCGGAACGGAGGCCGGCTTCTTTGCCTTCGAACTGCTCGGGGGCCATGTACTGGGGGGTGCCGAGCACCGTGCCTTCGGTGGTGAGCGCTTTGGTGAGCGTGGCTTCGGTCGGCCCGGGATTGGT